>NZ_BAAHBO010000001.1:0-1629521 GCF_054776635.1 Spirosoma lituiforme | reverse complement strand
CCACTATTTTCATCAACATTCCCGCCAACGTAGAAGACATGGAGTTGTCAGATGCTGAGCTGGAGGCCGTTGCTGGTGGCGAGAAAGGGATTACGATTCTATGGACAGGATTGTGCATCAACTGGTAAGCTGAAAATTAACATACATAATAACTATAACTAACTAACAAACAGTCAAACTAATAAGGCAATGGATTTCAATCAAGCACAAGTAAACGCCGAGAAAAACCTACAGACGATCATCGACAAATGTTACGAAGATGAATCGTTCAAACATGAACTGGTGGCCAACCCGGTAGCAGCCATAGAAAAGCTATCTGGCAAGCCGCTGGAACTGAAAGGCAAAAAAGTAGTGGTCGTTGATCAGACCGACCCTTCCACTATTTTCATCAACATTCCCGCCAACGTAGAAGACATGGAGTTGTCAGATGCTGAGCTGGAGGCCGTTGCTGGTGGCGAGAAAGGGATTACGATTCTATGGACAGGATTGTGCATCAACTGGTAAGTTAGAAGGCTCTCTAACATGCGTCACTTGCTAAAGATATCACATGACGTGCGTTAGCTGATTTTTTCATAGCACTCATGTGTGGTCAGAGAGAGGTTAACGTTAGTTCTTCTCTCTGACCACACATGAGTGATGATATATATAAAAAAAGCTTATCAATATTAATTTTTTCAAAACATATGCACTATCAAGAGTTTTTGGGAGAGTTGTATGTTAAATCCTTGACTCCATTTGAAATTTTAGAAGTTAGTGAGAAATTTAGTTGCGAAAATAAAAGTTATGAAAAGTTTAATTACTTGGAGTATTGGAAGAAGACAATTTCTAAAGATGGATCTGATGACGATTTCGTTAAGTATTGCCTTTTAAATAATTTGACAAGTGAAGAGCTAATAACAATGACAGCGAATGTCATTGTGTCGAATGAAGAAATAGATTTGCCTGATTGGCTAAAAGTGTTAAATGATATATGGTTCAGAATAGATAATTTGCCATTAAGCTTTATAAGTACAAATAGTCAAGAAAAATCCTTTTATTATTTCTTTGTACCATTCATAGATTATTTCTTGAGAAAAATAACTGAAGTAAAGTTAACTTTGAATGTCAGCTTGATAGAACAGTTGAAAGACATAGTATATAACGAATTGTACGAAATGGCACAATTGGTTCTAGATAAAGAGGCTGTAATTGATCAAGAGGTATCAATAAGCGCTCACAGGGAAATATATGTTCCAGATAAATATAAAGATAAATACCAGTTTCTTTTCCTAAAATACCCAATGTTAGCTAGAAAGCTGCTGACAAAAACTTATTATATCACATTATTTGTTGAAAAAATATTTAATAATATATGTCAGGATAAAAAAGAGATAGAAGCCCTTTTCAGTAAAGCTATAGGCGAAATTGTCAAACTACACTTAAATGCAGGCGATTTGCATAACGGTGAATCTACTGTTGTTATTGAATTCGATGATTCGTATAAAATTGTCTATAAGCCAACTAATATTGGTATTACAAGTACTTACAACTCATTCATTAATTGGATAAACGATAAGCTTAATGAAAAACTAAAGACTTTTAAAGTCTTGGATAAGGGCTCGTATGGATGGATGGAGTTTGTTGAATATTCTCCATGTGATACTATCAGTGATATTTGTAACTATTACGAAAGGGCAGGTATTCTATTAGGAGTAGCTCATATGCTAAATTCAAAAGATTTCCATCGAGAAAATGTCATAGCATCTGGAAGTAGCCCAGTACTAATAGATCATGAAACTCTACTGAGTCCGCTGTTAAAAAAGCTTGTTAGTGATGAAAACAGAGATGGATTTGATATTACTGGAACTGTACTAGAAACATCTCTTATACCTACGTTAAAATTAGATTTGCCTTTGTTTATGTATGGGTTTGGATCTTCCGAAACAACAGAGCTGAACAAAGAGTCATTTGATATAAAAAATTATAATACATATGGTGTTAAATTGAAGACAGACTTCATAGAACGTAAAATATCTAATTTTAACAAGCCAATTTTTAATGGATCAGTTGAAAATCTAGCAAATTATCAAGTAGAATTTAAAAGGGGATTTAAGAAGTTTTACGATTTAGTTATGGAGAATAAAGAATATCTTTTATCTTCAAAATCGCCAATAATGAAATTTTCTAGTTACGATATTAGATTTGTTAATAGACAAACGAAAGTTTACTACTCCATATTGAAGCATCTTAACAGACCAGAATATCTGTCTAATGCATTAAAGTTTGGTATAAAGTTAGAAGTTTTAGCAAGAGGATATCTGAATGTTTTGGATAGATCAGCATTATTACATTCAGAAAGAATGCAAATGTTAGAAGGTAATATTCCCATATTTCATATAAGTACAGTCGATGAACAATTAAAGCTATCTAATAGTAAGAAAATTAATATGATAGAGCGTACTGCAATGGAAAATGTTTGCCGTAAAATTAAAGAGTACTCTTTAGAAGACTATGATTATCAAATGACATTAATTTTAGACTCAGTTAAGTTATAAAATGTAGCGTTTAAATACATGTAGAAAACTATGAATTCAAGAAAGTTACATTTCTATGCCTATACGTTTTGTCGCTATTTTCTAGCAACAATAATACTTTCTTATGCGTTTGCTAAGATATTAGGAACGCAATTTACGACACAGCCAAGTACTTACGATAGGCCAATTGAATCGTTGAGCGGGTTCGAATTAACTTGGTATTACTTTGGGTACTCAAAGTGGTATGGTACCTTAATAGCAGTTATACAAATCATAAGTTCATTGTTCTTATTTTTTCGAAAAACCACAAGAATAGGAGTGATGCTGTTCCTGTCATTTATGGTAAATATTTTGCTTACAGATTTTGCTTATGATATAGAGGGGGCAAAAGGTATGGCAAGCTTATTAACCGCTATGGCATTATTTGTTCTTTTCTCTGACTATTCGCTTTTTTACAAGTATTTTATTGAAGAGCCTCCGCTTTTTAATAATAATGAAACTCCTGATTGGATAGGTAGATACAGGAATATTAAATGGATTTACATTCCCTTCGTATTTATTGGGTTTTTTCTTGTTATTTATAATTTGAAAAATAAATACATGTCAAAGGATAATTTCTATGGCACTTGGCAGAATATTGATAACTCTACAGAGCTGAATAGGCTGAATTTTGAAGCTGCTAATACATTTAAGATTAATGAACTACTTAATAATAGGGTAGTTGCGAGAGGGGGTTATACTTTTACTAAAGATACCTTATCGTTAAATTTTCTTACCAATCAGGAGTCTGCTATATTATATAGGAAGGTATTGGATGGTTCTATTCAGCTCCACGGCGAAAAAATGTTAAAGTTTTTCAAAGGGAGATATAAAGTAGATAAAAATATATTAGTTATTGAAATTGGTGAGCGGAAAAAGATTTTCTTTAAGAGAATTCGATAGATATGTGAATTTTGTTTTATTTTTATTGATGGTATATAATTTGTCTGTATAATTCCAAATTTATTCGTACCGTAAATTTTATGCACAGTTCCTGGAAGAGGTTGGCTTATAAGGTTTGATTATCAATGAGAAGGTGTAAAATATATAGTATTTAATGGGCAATTTGAATGATAAATTTTTTATGAAAAATATGAAATTTCAAGAGATGAGCAAAGAAGCTTTGCTTAAACAGAAGAAGATGATTGAGTTTGTGACGGGCATATTCGTTGGAGTATTGTTGGCACTGTCTATTTTTACAGTATACTCATACGTAAAACAGGGCTCTACTACTTTGTTTGCCATTCCTTTTGCCTTGGTGCCCATTTTGTTTTTAAACGTGGGGAACTGGCAGGCAATCAAAAAGGAACTTAATTCTCGTGTCTGATTTTTGATTCATCCTATTCTAGGCCAGGCTCGGGGCTAAACGCTGCGTTACATCTTGGAGCTTTCCATGCCATAAAGCGTAAAGAATATGTCTAATCTATTTTCTAAAAAGCCATTGCCGGCTATGAGTTTAGATGAACTCAAGAAGGAGGAAAAATCAACCCGGAATTTTAACAGGGTTTGGAATGGCTTCACAATCGTAATGATTATGGTTACCTTGATTATAACTTTTAGGACGGGTTATTCGTCGAGTAATTTCATGTTTCTGGGTGCTATAGCGCCGTTGGGTATTTTTACGAATGATAAACTTAAAAGGTTAAGAGCTGAAATAGATTTACGTGATAAGGAACAAGCTTAATAGAGGGATTCTTCTGGATAGAATCTCTTACACATAGACTAATCGTTATCAACTATTCTATCCATACATAAGTAAAAGTCGGCGGACAGTGAAATTGGCACATCTTTCATTGTTCGCCGACTTTTTGTTATTATATTAATTGGCCAGTTATTGGCCATTTCTATGAGATAGAAGCTGTGCTTCACGTTTATATCTATTCATATTATCCTCTTAACTAGAGAAGTTAAATGTCAGTTTTGATAGCTTTTTTGTCATAATATTCCATTCTGAATAAAATACATTTGTGTATAATAAAAGCAATTTATACCTCAAACGGATACTTCTATGAAACGCGTACTTTTTTTCTTAGGTCAGCTGAATGATAGGGATGTTGAGTGGATGCTCCAGAATGGCAGTAAGTCAATGCTGGAAACAGGTGATCGGTTGATCAATAAGGGCGAGGCTATCGATAGTTTATATATCGTTCTGTCAGGTCAATTAGCGGTATGTGCAACCAACAATTACGATGAGTGCATTGCTAAACTGGAAGCTGGTGAGGTTGTTGGTGAAATGTCTTTTATCGAATCGCGCCCACCGTCGGTATCTGTTATTGTAACGAAACCGTCTGTTGTTTATCAAATCTCTCGTGAAAAAATAAATGCCAGGCTTCTGACAAACATGGAGTTCAAAGCCAATTTTTATTATGCACTGGCTTTGTTTCTGTCGAGCCGACTGAGAAAGACTACTGATCAGTTAGGTGTTGGCAACCCTGATGAAGATTTAGTTGATACGAACGTGCTGGATGGCGTGGCCCAGGCTGGCTCGCGATTTGTAAAAATACTGCATCGCTTCTCGGAAGTGTAGGCTGCCAGTGCGCCCACCTT
This sequence comes from Spirosoma lituiforme, assembly GCF_054776635.1. Classification (NCBI taxonomy): domain Bacteria; kingdom Pseudomonadati; phylum Bacteroidota; class Cytophagia; order Cytophagales; family Cytophagaceae; genus Spirosoma; species Spirosoma lituiforme. The sequence continues at coordinate 1,624,422 of NZ_BAAHBO010000001.1, read as the reverse complement.
TATATATATATAATCAATGTTGCGGAGTGGGTGAAGAAGATAGACGAGCGATATACAGATAGCTATACAATTCATACAGGTAATAAAAATTTACGTCGGGTTCTTCTTCATTCATTTTGCATACTTATCTACCACATAGTAAAGTACGCTATCAAGGCCATCGTATAGGGGAGTACGTTATCAATTCAACTTTGATGTAATGAGACACTGTATATATACTATAATTTTATTGCTGATCATGTGTGTCCATCAGGCATATGGTCAGTCGAAGGTTAGGTGCGATCTGGTCGAAATAGCTTACGGAGCACTGGCTAAAAACCCGAACATTGTCAGAAGTGCTTTTGCGGTCGGGAGTGCTGAGTCTGACTGGCGGATTCAGCGAAGCGTTTTCGACTTTAATTCATTTTCTGAATTAATGATCCGGAACGATCAGTATAACCTGCTGGGTGCTGATCCGAGAACCTCCTACATTGAAAACAGTGTCCTGAAAACCAATACCCTCAATTTATCGGCAGGTGTTCGCAGAAAGCTACGAACCGGACAGACAACGGAGTTCAGCATGAACTACGGGTTTACAACTAATAATTTTCCCTTCAACACATTCAATCAGCCCGTAGCTACTTATCTAGGCAACAGCGCGAGCACGCTTAACTTTTCGTTGAGCCAGCCCCTGTTGCGGGGCAAAGGCAGGCAAATTGCTACTGCATTGGAGAGAACGTATGGTTTGTACGTAGCCAATGCGAAAAACAATAACGAGTTCGCCAATTCATACGAACTGTGGCAGATCGGAACGGCTTACTGGAACTACTTCACCGCCTATAAAACACTCGATATTTACCAGCAGAATGAAAGTAGAGTTCGCAACGTACTGGCCGTAACCCAGGAGTTAGTCAAAGCGGATAAAAAACCAGCCGGTGATTTGATTCAGATCAAGGCTGATTTGGCCAGCCAGGAGCGGCTAACCATACAGGCTGAACAGGATTTGTATACGGCTAGAGTATACCTGGGAAAAGCAGTTGGCCTGAGCAGTGAGGAAAGTGTTTTACTGGATAGCCCCGAAAATGATTTTCCGACCATTGCCGAATCGGATTACAAACGTGATCTCGACAGGGGCGATTTTATTCGGGTAGCCCGCGAAAAAAGAGCGGATCTAAACGCTGCCAGGTTGGGTCGGGAAGCCTCGAAAGTGCAGTATCAACTGGCCGAAAACAACACAAAACCGCAACTGGATTTAACCGGGTTTTTCTCGTACGGCAGCGTCAGTACGGGTAATGGCATGGGCGACGTTTTGTCTTCGTTCTCAAATAATTATGGCCGAAGCATGGGTACGGGGGCCAAGCTAACGTTTACGTTTCCGGTGAACAATAACTGGGCGAAAGGTAATCTGGCGAAAAGCCAGTTTGCCCTGAATGATCAGACCGTAGTCATGAACAATCTTCAGCGAAGTATTGAACTGGATATCAGCAACGACGTAAACTATCTGCATGCCAGTGTTTCTACTTTAGAAAAGGCAGAAGAGGTCTTGAAATACAACAAAGAGGTGTTCAGCGATGAGCAAATCAAATTTAAATCAGGACTCACCACGCTCCTGAGTCTGATTCTGTTTCAGGAACGCCTGACAACGGCCCAGTTAAGATACATCCAGGCGTATCGGCAATTTGCCGGTGCTATCATCAATCTTCGACACGATACCGGCACATTGATCCGTCCGGAAAATATAGGCTTTACCATTGACAAGAAAGCTTTTTACACCATCCCTGTCACCACGACCAATTAAACGCTAAAGCCATGTCAGCAGGTTTTTTTAGAAAGTCAGCTTTAGAAAAGCTTTCAACTCCCGAAAAGTTAGATCAATTAATTAAAGTCACGAGTCCCAAAGCATGGATTGCCCTTTCGGTTATTTTCATGGCAATGGCCACGGGCATAGGCTGGGCCGTCTGGGGGCGGGTAAGTACGCGACTGAACGTAACCGGTGTCGTATTGGGGGGAGAAGTTCACGAAGTTGTGGCTACCTCACACGGCCAACTCGTGAAACTGCAAATTAAAAATGGCGACAAGGTAGAAAAGGGAATGGTGATCGCAACGGTGCAGCAACCCGAACTTTATCAGCAGATCGAGGATGCACGAGCTGTGCTGGCGGAGAAGAAACTCGATATGGCTAAACTCGTATCGTATGGCAGCAAAGGAACGGTGCTGGAGAGCGAATTGATCAGCCAGAATAGAGTCAGTATTCAGGGCGAAATAGAAGCCGAAAAAAAGAAGCTGTCTTTTCTGCATAATCAGCTGGAGTCAGAAATGAATCTACTCGACAAAGGACTGATCGTTAAGGCGCAGGTTGCCAATACAAAACAACAAATCGACGCGTCGAAAAATACAATTGAACGATTGAAGGTTCAACAGGCTGAAGTCTCCAGTCGGCAGCACGATGCCGGGTTTGGGATACAGCAAAAAATTACGCTGCAAAAGCAACAGATTGCAGAAGCAGAACGCAATCTCCAGTTCCTGACCGAGCGTCACGATACGCAGGCCAACATACGGAGTGCCTACAGCGGAGAAGTTGTCGAAGTACTGACGGACGCCGGGGTTATGGTCAGTCCGGGCACCCCGTTGTTCAAACTGAAGAACCAGCACGAAGGGCAACTGGTCAGCCTGAAGGGTGTTCTGTACATTCCTTCGCAGGATGGGAAAAAGATAAAGCGTGACATGGAAGCGTTTGTCGTTCCGTCAACGGTGCAGCCCCAGGAATTTGGCTTCATAAAAGGTCGGGTAACCTACGTGTCTGACTTCCCGATTACCCAGCAGGGCATGATGACCTCCGTGAAAAACGATCAGTTAGCCAAAGGCCTCCTGTCGATGGGACCGCTTTTCGAGGTACATGTCGAATTTGAAAAAGATAAGGAATCATACAGCGGCTTTAAGTGGACGTCGGCGAAGGGACCGGATATTGCCATAAAAGAAGGAACCTCCTGCCTGGGCCAGATTACCATAAAGCAGGAAAACCCGATAGCGATTGTGGTGCCTGCCTTTAAGAAATTTTTCGATTTGTACTGATTTTGTGTAGACTAGAATGGCAACTGATCTGAAATTTCCGATAGGTAAGCAAGCACGTCCGGTCAAGGTTCCCACGATTCTGCAAATGGAGAGTGTGGAGTGCGGGGCGGCAGCACTTAGCATTATTTTAGGGCACTTTGGCAAACTTGTACCCCTGGAAAAACTGCGGATTGCCTGTGGTGTGTCGCGGGATGGGCTGAAGGCAACCAACATTATCAAAGCGGCCAAACAATTCGGGCTAGAAGCCAAAGGCTTTGCCAAGTCGGTTGAAAAGCTGATGCAGATTGAAACGCCGGCCATCATCTTCTGGAACTTCAACCACTTTCTGGTTCTGGAAGGCTTTGCCAAAAACAAAGTTTATCTGAGCGATCCGGCTCAGGGCAGGTACCACGTCACGTACCAGGAGTTCGACGAAGCCTACACGGGTGTGGTACTAACGTTTAAGCCATCGGAACACTTCGAGAAAGGAAACGAAAAGCGTGGGTTAATGGCATCTCTGGCCTCACGCATCGCTAACTCGAAACTGAGCATCGCGTACATCATTCTGGCCAGTCTTTTCCTGGTTATTCCGGGCTTGGTTATTCCGTCGTTTATCCAGGTGTTCATCGACAAATACCTGGTAAATGGCCATGCTGATTTTGTTATGCCGCTGCTGCTGACGATGGGGGCTGTTTTCGTGATCAATGCTGTGCTGGTCTATCTGCAGCAGTATTATCTGCTTCGGTTAGAAACGAAACTGGCACTCACAACCTCCAGCAAATTTCTCTGGCACGTATTCCATCTGCCTATTTCGTTTTTTACGCAGCGGCATAGTGGTGAAATTGGCGATCGGGTATCCCTGAACGACAAAGTGGCCAGGCTGCTCAGTGGCGATCTGGCTAATGCAGCGCTGAACGTAATCATCGTTTTGTTCTACGCGGCCCTGATGCTGTCGTACGATGTTCCCCTAACGCTCATCGGCGTCGGCATGGCCACGCTGAATGTCATTGCGCTCAAATACGTATCCAGAGCCCGAAAAGACGGGAGCCGCCTGCTCAGTAACGAAACAGGTAAACTGTTGGGTACAACCGTGTCGGGCATCAGCATGATCGAAACGCTAAAAGCATCAGGACGGGAAAACGACTTCTTCACGAACTGGATCGGTTACCTGGCCAAAGTGACCAATGCCCAGCAGGAATTGGGATGGCTCACCATCCGGTTAAATGTGTTGCCTCCGTTGATTACGTCCCTTACGTCTACGTTGATTCTGGGCATTGGCGCTCTGCGGATCATGGATGGCGAGATGACGCTGGGTGCCCTTGTGTCGTTTACGTACCTGATGGGAAATTTTATTTCTCCCGTCAATCAATTGGTCTCAGCGGGCACCTTACTGCACGAAACCGAGAGCGATATGGGCCGTATCGATGACGTAACGAATTATGAAGTCGATGAACAGTTTAAAGACGCGTCCAATACAAAGGATGATCAGCAAGCAGCGGCCCACTCGAAGCTGGTTGGCTACTTCGAGATGAAAAACGTGACGTTTGGGTACAACACAACTATGCCCGCGCTGGTCGAGAATTTCAACCTGAAACTGAAACCCGGCAGTCGGGTAGCGTTGGTCGGCGGGTCGGGGAGTGGCAAATCGACGGTAGCCAAAATAGCCTCCGGTTTGTATCCGCTGTGGAGCGGAGAAGTGTTGTTCGATGGTAAACCCAAGGCCGATATTCCAAGGCACGTACTGACCAGTTCGTTGGCGGTCATCGATCAGGAAGTCCTGGTTTTCAACGGCACAATCAAAGAGAATATCAGTTTCTGGGATTCGATGATTCCGGATAAACACATCATTCAGTCGGCACGCGATGCGGCCATTCACGACACCATATCGGAAAGGAAAGATGCCTACGATAGTTCGGTGATGGAAGGGGGAGCCAATTTCAGTGGCGGGCAACGCCAGCGGCTGGAAATAGCGCGGGCGCTGTCCACCAACCCGTCTATTCTGATCATGGACGAAGCCACGAGCGCGCTCGACCCTACGGCCGAAAAAACGGTCATGGATAATATCAAGAAGCGGGGGTGTACCTGTCTGATCGTAGCGCATAGGCTCAGCACCATCATTGATTGTGACGAAATTATTGTCATGGAATACGGCAAGGTAGTCGAGCGGGGTACGCACCAGGAGTTAATGGCGAAAAATGGGGTTTACGCCCATCTGATCGAAACGAAGTAGACTTTATTCCTATGTCAGCGATAAAAGAAAAACTATACATCAGCGCCGAAAAGCCGTTTGTACTCAATGATACGGATCGGTTCTGGATGATTCTATCCGGCGAAGCCACTATTTTTTATACCGATATTGATGAGAACGGCGACTATCAGACCCGATTGACTCATTTATACACCGTTAAAAAAGGGGAGATTTTATTTAGTCTGTTGACCCCCCAATTTACCGATACGACACGACTCGTTGCTTTCTCCAGTGGCGCGACGTTGCTGGCCATCAACAAAGCGGATCTGCTCGATATGGATCATTTCTTTCTGAAGAACATGATCGACAAGTGGATTGCCAAGACCTCGGCGGCTGTCATAACCGCCAACACTCCGCGCGTCTATACACCACTCGACGCGTTTAGCACCGCTACATTAGCCGCGAACACCATTGCGTTTCCGTCCAGTGGAATAAGCTGGATTCATTTACTCCGGGGGGAGTTGGGGTTGTTTGCCGGAAGCACCCCGGTAAGCTGCACCAAGTACCCCGATTTTCTGGCTCCCGTATCGAATAAACTGTGGCTGAAAGCCGAAACAGCTGATACGGAAATAAAGGTATTGAGCACCCGCGAGATGCTGTTGCAGGATGAAATCTATCTGTTACTCTCACTAAGTAAACTGGAGCAGTTTTTTTATACGCAACTCAAAACGGCGATCGATACGCAAAAGGCAGAGGAGAGCAGTCATCTGTCGGAGAAACGCATTTACGAAACTGTAGGCTTAGAAAATACGCTTGGTAAGATACAATCAGTTGTGTCGGGTAACCGTAAACAGGCTGGTCCGGGTATCAATCAAACCCAGCAGAAACAGACCATTCTCTTTCAGACATGTCGCTTGATCGGTAATCAGATTGGCCTTAAGCTGGAAGAGCCCAAGTACGTAGAGTCTCACCAGAATAACGTCACGAATCAACTGCACATTATTGCGAAAAGCTCCAAACTAAGAGTGCGCAAGATCATTCTGAGAGACACCTGGTGGAAAGATGAAAATGGCCCCCTGCTGGCCTTTACGAAAACCGATAAACAGCCCGTCGCTTTACTCCAGAAGACCCCAACGAGCTACAGTCTGCACAATTTGTCAACGGGAGCTGAATCGGTTGTCAATCATGCGATTGCCGACGCGCTGGAGCCGATCGGGTATATGTTTTTTGCGGGCTTCGATGGCCAGATGAGTTCGGTCAGGAAAGTACTTTCGTTTGCCATCAAAGGCGTCGAAAACAACGCCAAATTATTAATTCTGGCCGCGTTGGCGGGTAGTTTGATTGGCTTGCTGGTTCCTATTTTGTCGGGTGTTATGTACGATGAAGTCGTGCCTACGGCAGATAGATCGTTGCACGTGGAAGTGTTTGGCATCCTGATCATGATTGGCCTCGTAAAAGCGGGTCTGCAACTGGTTGAGGGCGTTCTGCAACTGCGCGTTGAATCGAAGTCCAGTATCAATTTACAGGCCGGGGTCATGGACCACATGCTGCGCTTACCCGTTACGTTTTACAAAAAATTCACGGCGGGTGACTTAACGAACCGGGTTTTAAGCATCAATGCGATCCGGCAGATTGTGTCCAACACCCTGATGACAGCCGTGCTGAGTGGCGCCTTTTCATCGGTAAACCTGATCCTTCTTTTTTATTACGACAGTAGCCTTGCCTGGGTTGGAGTAGGATTAGGCGCTATTGCAGCGGTCTTTATCACTGCCATTGGCTGGCTCAAATTATCGTATGACAGGCAGGTGGCTAAATACCAGGGCGACATTCAGGGATTTCTGTTCGAATTTCTGTCGGGAATCGCGAAAATACGGATCACAGGTGGCGAACGGAGGGTGTTTGCACTCTGGGCAGATAAGTTCTCTACCTTGAAAAGACTCGCCTTCAATTCAGGAAGTTATCAAAACTTTGTGGAGACGTTCAATGCATCGTACCCGCTTCTGACAAGTATTTTCTTCTTTTCCTTCCTCTACTACACCGTGCTGCATGCCGATACCACGGCCACAAAGTCTATGTTATCGGTGGGAGTATTTATGGCGTTCATTACCTCGTTCAACCAGTTTCTGAACGATAGTCTTCGGTTGAGCATGGCGTTGATAACCTCGCTGAACGTGGTCACGCTTTACGAACGTGTTGAACCAATCCTGGCGGCAGAAACCGAATCGGCCGAGCAAAGTGTAGACCCCGGCGAACTGACAGGTGAGCTGGAAATGAACTCCGTTACGTTTCGCTATCAGGCCGATCAGCCCCCTGTTTTGCACAACGTTACCTTCAAGATAAAACCGGGCGAAATGGTGGCCTTCGTCGGATCATCGGGCTCCGGAAAGTCTACGATCATGCGGTTGCTGCTGGGTTTTGAAAAAGCTGAAACGGGCAGTGTTTACTACGATGGAAACGCCTATGACCTGATGAACAAAGAGCTGGTTCGCCGACAAATCGGGGTCGTTCTGCAAAACGGTGCGCTGATGTCAGGCAGCATTTTTCAGAATATCATCGGTAACTCCGAACTGACACTGGATGATGCCTGGGAGGCTGCCCGCATGGCTGGTATGGAAGAGGATATCAAACACATGCCTATGGAAATGCACACGGTTGTCAGCGAAGGAGCCGGTACGTTTTCGGGTGGCCAGCGGCAACGCCTGATGATTGCCCGGGCCATTGCCCATAAACCAAGACTGCTGTTTATGGACGAAGCGACCAGTGCGCTGGACAACCGAACCCAAAGCACGGTATCGCAAAGCCTGGACAAACTTCAGGCAACCCGCATCATCATCGCGCACCGGCTGAGTACGATCAAAAACGCCGATCGTATTTACGTACTGGACAAAGGAACGATTGTCGAGACGGGTACGTACGACGAACTCATGGAGAAGGACGCCCTTTTTGCCCAATTGGCCAAACGACAGATCGCCTGATAAAATGACTGTACCGCTATCACCTCAGCTCTTCGATGAACCGACAGGTCAGCTATCGGATGAGCTGGCGACGTATGTTAAGAATAAGTTTTCGCCCTCGAAGACTTGCCCCGGTGCGCTTTTCGCGGATGAGCCTTATATACAGTCGTGGTCGGCATACGATAGGGCAAATGCTTTCGAGCTATTGACAACGTGTTACCCGCAGCTGGGCTTCCCTATCGAAGACGGTATCAATAAAACGCAGCCCTACATCGACGCTGTGTTAAAAGGGAAAACGCAGGGTGTAACGAGCATAAATAAACTAGGCCTCACCCATCCGGAGTCAATACAAATTGAGCTTTATAAAAGTATGGCTGGTAGCGTACTTGTCGTTTATGTATCTGATGTTCAAGATTTTGAGAAAATAACGCAGTGCCTGTTGCATAAAAACAACCCCGTTCCGATTCCTAAATCAATGGGAGCGTTTCTGGCAAATGGGGTAGTGAACTGGAGTCGACTAAACACGCTCAAAGCAAACTGGGTACCGGGTAATTCAACGGAGACCTGGAGTCAGGCGTTTTCGAAAACCATTCTGCCCGCGCCTGGCCTGTATAAAGATAAAATCATGGTTCTGAGCAGAAAGCCCTACAGCAACGTAGCCGCTGATGCCTTGAGTCTTGACCAGAAAGAATGGTTAGCCCATTCACTCACGATCCGGCTTGAGCACGAATGCACCCATCTGTACACGCTTAAGCGATACGGCTGTGCCGCTAATAACCTACACGATGAACTCATTGCCGACTACGCAGGAATAAGCAGGGCGTTAGGAAAATACAGTCGGGAGTGGATGTTGGCCTTTATGGGATTGGAAAATTACCCAATGTACAGAAAGGGTGCCAGACTTGAGAATTACGTAGGTAATGCCAGCCTGAGTACGGAAGAATTCAGGCAATTAACAGGCGTAGTCAAATCCGCTATCGAAACGATCGCCCGGTTCGATACGGCATTAGGGAGAATTGATATAGAAGCTGATCAACTGGCGAGGATAGATGCTTTGTGCTTAACGGATTTGCTAACAACTGCTTCTGCAAACGGGCTGAACGCCCTGGTTGAAACGTACAATGAATTATACGTTGCTGGATTGGCTGGTTCGTGAGCAGATCGTTTGTTCAGTAGTATTTGCGTAGCCTCAGCTTTTTTAGGCTGAGGCTATTTTGTTGGCGCCTTTTCCAGACGAAGTGTATAACGTAATAAACAATCCAATGCGCTGTTTTTTTCTATCCTGTCTGTTCATCGGTTCTGCATTGGCGAGTTTGGCCCAGTCGAATCAAATTCTGCTTACGCATAATGAAGAGCAAAAGAACGTATCGGTAACGGTAGATGGGAAACCGTTCACCGCTTATATCTATCCGGGACCCGCCGTGTTGAAGAAGCCGGTGCTATACCCGATCCTGTCGGCGGGCGGTAATTTCATCACTCGTGGCTGGCCGATGGACCCTCGTCCCGGTGAGCGTATCGACCACCCGCACCATGTTGGCTTATGGTTCAATTACGGCGACGTAAACGGACATGACTTCTGGAATAATTCCACCGAAATAGGGCCCGAACACAAAGGACCTTTTGGCACCATTGTGCACACGGGAGTAAAATCCATGAAAAGCGGCAAGGAGAAAGCCGAACTGGTTGTTACGGCCAACTGGCTTGATAAAGATGGGAAGGTTATGCTTCAGGAAACGACGACCTACCAGTTCGGGGCTGGTGCCGACAAGCGGGTCATTGACCGGATTACAACCCTGAAAGCCGTTGATCAGGAAGTCGTCTTTAAAGACAATAAAGAAGGACTGATTGCCCTGCGCCTGGCTCGCCAGCTTGAACAACCGTCTACCAAACCGGAAGTATTTACCGATGCGCAGGGAGTGGCCACGAAAGTACCGGTTCTGGACAATGCTGGTGTAACGGGTCTTTATCGCACCAGCGAAGGAGTAGAGGGCGACGCGGTCTGGGGGACTCGTGCGCCGTGGACTAAACTCACTGGCACAGTTGACAATGAAGTGGTGACGGTGGTATTGATGGATAATCCCAAAAATATTGGCTACCCAACCTACTGGCACGCCAGAGGATACGGCCTGTTTGCTGCAAACCCATTGGGCCCTTCCGTTTTCAGCAATGGTAAAGCCCCCGCTATGAACTACACACTACCGGCGGGTCAGTCGGTGACCTTTCGCTACCGGCTACTGATTCAATCCGGTAATGTATCCGACGTGGCGCTGAAGCAGTTGATGAAGTAAGCCACCGATGAAGCAATTTCTGGCAACCGGACAGCTTTGCTACGTTAATAAACCATGCCACGATTGTTTGGCTACTTCGGCGAAAGTTCGTTACAGATAAAGCCGATGGAAACTAGTTTCCATCGGCTTTATCTGTAACGGCTATGTTTTGCTTATTTAATTCAAATGCACCAGGGCTGACCGATAGACACGTCCTTCGAGTGATTCCAGCCATGAACGCAGTATCGTATTTTCCGTAGTAGCCCGGCCAAGCTCATTATCAATTTGCCGTAACAGGAAAAACAGCTGATGCACATGCATCCATTGCTCGGCTATCCGACTGCTCTGCTGGCCTGTTTTTTTCTGCTGGCGGGCCTCTTGGGTGAGTTGCCGTAAACTCATCTTGAGGTGATAACGTAGCATAATCAGCCGACTGGCCATGGGTAAATCGCTGGGATTACGCTCCATATGCGAAATACTCTTGGCTAACATGTTGTTCCGTTGCTGAAGCTGATCAGATACAATCATCCAGGCATGTTCAGCTTGAAGCGAATGGTAAGTGATGGTGTTCATGATGACAAGTACGTATACGGTTTATAAACAAATATACTAAATATGCGATTGATTCCTAATGTATACTTATTTTTTGTAAAATTTTTCTAATGTATTTTGCTGTGTGGCCGATGATTACCTAAGTAGGGCGAACGAGGAGGTAAAGATGTTCTACCTTGAGAAAAACCAACGTCTCATCTGTAGATTATCACTTACGGTTTGAAGTTTGGCGCTAAAACTCGAACTTATGGGCCCAAACGTCATTTTGCCCCATGGATCCTATTTACCGTGTGCTTATCGTTTGCACAAACCACACAGATTATCCGACAAAGTTGCACAAAACGGGCCTGTGGTTAAGCGAAGCAACGCATTTTTACGATGAGTTGGCGGGCCGTAACCTGCCCTACGATATTGCCAGCCCAAACGGTGGTCCGGTGCCCGTTGACGAGAAAAGCATGGACCGACGCGATGCCATCAACGAAAAATGGTATCACGATCCTGCCTTTCGCGCCAAGCTGGATAACTCGATACGCATCGACGACGTAAATCCTGCCCTATACCAGATCATTTATTTTACGGGTGGGCATGGCACCCTGTGGGATTTCCCTGATAATCAGGCGTTGCAGGCAGTTACGCGTCAGATTTATGAGAAGGGGGGGATGGTATCAGCGGTATGTCATGGCGTAAGCGCCCTGCTGAATGTAACACTATCCGATGGCTCGCTGCTGATTGCCAATAAACAGCTGACGGGCTATTCTAACATCGAGGAGAAACTCGGCCGGCTAGAAGAAGAGGTGCCCTTTTTACTGGAAGATTCACTGCGGCAGAAAAAAGCAATATACAGCAAAAGCCTAATTCCGTTTCTGCCTTACATAGAAGTAGATGAGCGGCTGGTAACCGGGCAGAATCCGCTTTCGGCCCGGAAAGTTGGCCGAAAAGTTTTGGAGGAAATGTACGAGAAGTAGGGCACAATGACTGGCTAATCAGCAGCCACTGTGCCCTATTTTATTAAACCACCGCGTGCGGAAATACCTCGCGGAGTGGCTTCAGTTCCTGGTCTTTTTGGGAAACAATAGGGTCTGTAACGCCCCAGTCTATGTTCAAGTCCGGGTCGTTCCAGATAATGCCCGACTCGGCTGCTTTGTGGTAAACATCGGTGCATTTATAGCTGAAAATGCTATCTTCCAGGGCAACGAAGCCATGAGCAAACCCTTCTGGAATGTAGGCCATATTGCCAATTTTGGCATCCAGCAAAAAGGTTTCGTGTTGACCAAACGTCGGAGAGTCGGGCCGCAGATCCACGGCAACATCCAGGACTTGCCCGGTAATTACCCGAACTAACTTGCCTTGTGCGTGTGGCTCGTTTTGCATGTGCAACCCTCTCAGAACACCCTTAACGGAAAAAGATTGGTTGTCCTGCACAAAATCCATCGGCAAACCCAGCGATGCGAAAAGCGGCTTGTTATATGACTCGAAGAAATGGCCGCGTTCGTCTTCGAATACGCGTGGAGTCAACTCAATTAAACCGTCAATGGCTGTTTGTCGAACATGCATAGTCCAGATGTGTTAGGTAATGGTGTTTCACTTGTGGGCAAATTTATGAAACTGGTACCATAAGTCGTACTTTTGGGCAGAATCATTTTACCCTTCGGCCGGGTGTTGAGCATGACCTATTCGGAATTAAGCGAGCAGATTTTTCAGAAACAATCTTATTTATGCGTTGGATTAGACACCGACCCGCGTAAACTTCCTCATCATTTACGAACGGAATCGGATCCTGTCTTTACTTTCAACAAAGCCATTATTGACGCAACGGCCGATCTTGCTGTTGCCTACAAACCAAACATCGCTTTCTACGAAGCACAGGGACCGCGTGGCTGGGAGAGTCTTCAGAAAACGCTGGAATACATTCCTGACAATTGCTTTACCATCGCCGATGCCAAACGGGGTGATATCGGTAATACCTCTGATTTATACGCGCGTACTTTTTTCGATCCGACCGCGGCCGGGCTCTCCTTTGATTCCGTTACGGTGGCTCCGTACATGGGTAGTGATTCGGTGCTGCCTTTTCTAGCGTATGAAGGGAAATGGGTTATTCTGCTGGCGTTAACGTCAAACCCCGGAAGTGCTGATTTTCAACGTCAGCTACTGCAAAATGGACAACAGAATGGCCAGTCGTTGTTTGATCTGGTCATTCGAACAGCTCAGACATGGGCGAGTCCTGATCAACTTATGTTCGTTGTGGGGGCCACGCAGACAAGCGAGCTGGAACAGATTCGGAAACTGGCCCCTGATAACTTTCTGCTTGTGCCGGGTGTGGGTGCCCAAGGAGGCAGTCTGGCCGATGTGTCACGTCTGGGTTTAACGAAGTCGGGGGGCTTGCTGGTGAACGCGTCGCGAAGTATTCTGTATGCCTCCAACGAAGCAGATTTCGCCGACCAGGCAAGAAAAGAAGCGAAGGTATTACAGCAGGAAATGGCTAAACACCTGATTAATCTGGCGTAATCAGCGGTGGTACGCATCATTGAGGATGAGCTATAAGGTAGCATTTTTGCTGATTGTGTTTATATTGCATTCAGTCAGCCTTTATGTCTACTTATCATCGACTGTCCCGTGCCCGAAGCATTTCTGTATTTCATTTGGCAGTACCAGTATTTTACCAGGAACAACCTGATAACAACCGATGGTGACGTTGTGCAGATACTGCATACGGGCTTTCGGAATCACAACGCCGGGCCGGATTTTACGAATGCACGTTTGCTCATTGCCGACGTAGAATGGGTAGGAACGGTCGAGATGCATATCCGTACATCCGACTGGCTGGCTCACCGGCATCAGCACGACCGGGCGTATGATAACGTCATTCTGCACGTCGTCTGGCAGGACGACCGAGCAATTCATAGCCGCCGGGTAGACAGAGCCGATGGCATGTCGTTGCCTACCCTGGAAATTGGTCCCCTCGTCGATCCTGGGCTCTTAACTCGTTATCTGGGTCTTCGTGAATCGCCAGACGCGATTCCCTGTGCCAGTCAGTTCAAATCGGTATCACCGTTGCGGCTTACCTCGATGCTGGACAAAGCCATGATGCAGCGGCTGGAGCGCAAGGCTGCTGGCGTTCAGGAAATCGTTAAGCAAACAAACGGCGATTGGGAGGAAGCGGCTTATCAGTTACTGGCGGCTAACATGGGTTTTAAAATCAACGCCGACCCCATGGCGCAGCTTAGTCGGGCGGTGCCGTTAAAATCCATTCTCAAACATCGGGATGTATTGGTGCAGGCCGAAGCCATGCTGTTTGGTACGGCCGGTTTGCTGCCCGACGATGAACCCGACGATTACGTACGTGCCTTGCAGCGGGAGTACCGGTTTCTATCGGCCAAATACCTGCTCGCTGGAAAACAGATAATGCCGCACGCCTGGAAGTGGGGTCGACTCCGGCCAGCTAATTTCCCAACACTCCGGTTGGCCCAGTTTGCTTGTTTACTGACCAGACAGGCTAGTTTGTTCTCGCTCTTTGTGGGAACAACAGAGATCGATCGCCTGGTCAAAACTTTACAGATTACCCCTTCTGCGTATTGGCAGACGCATTACCGATTCGGCAAGGAGACAGAAAAGGGCGCACCAGCGCTGGGGCAAAGTGCGGCTGAAAATATTGTGATCAATACGGTTGTTCCGTTGCTGGCGGCTTACGCTCACCACCGCGGGCAACCCGCCTACATTGACCGGGCCATAACGTTGCTCGAACAATTGCCCTCAGAAAAAAACCACCTGACCGAAAACTGGGAAACCCTTGGCTTGGGAATCCGTACAGCATTCGATTCGCAGGCGGCTATTGAACTTCATAACGAGTTCTGCTCCCAGAAAAAATGCTTGAGTTGTCAGGTTGGTGCAGCGCTGGTAAGATAAGAGGAAGAATGAATGAAATATGATATAGGGTGTATGATGTATCTCCCAAAATACATCATACACCCTATATCACACATTACAAAAATGCTAAGAACTAGCTGGTTACTACGTCTTGTTTGGCCGAATCCCAGGTTACACGTTTACCCGTATGCAGGGCCGTAGTGGCCATGATGTTAGCAACCGAGTGGTTGAAACCAACCCGCGCCGGTGCGTTGGGTTCCTTACGACTGCGGACGCAACCCATCCAGTTCAACATGTGAAGCGAGGTCATCGGGTCTCCACCGGTATTGGCTGAGGTTTCCATTTTTGCGCCTTCGCCCAATGACATGGTTGGCAGGAGATTGGCCTGCATATTCATGTCTTTTGCATACTTGGCTTCCAGACCACCTTCGGGCGATATTTTGTTCGTATCGAGGTTAATCATGCCGCCGTTCGAATAATAATATTCCTTAACGCCACCGGCTTCATTGTTCATCCGGGAGGAGTACAGTACCTGAAAACCTTTCGATTTGTCGTTGTCCGGACCATAATCAAAGACAGCGGTGAATGTATCGGCGTTAACGCGGCCATCTTTCCAACTGTATACACCGCCGTTGGCAACGACAGAACGAGGATGATCCAAGCCGCTGAACCAGTGAACTGTATCAATCTGGTGCGACATCCATTGGCCCGGAATACCCGATGAATAGGGGTAGAACAACCGGAACTCCAGGTACTTACGCGGGTCCCAGGCGGTCTTTGGGCGGTTCATCTGGTAGCGGTCCCAGTCGGTATCTTCCTTCTTGATTTCAGATACTAACTTGGGCCGACGCCAGCGACCGGGCTGGTTGACGTTCCAGGTCATTTCGACCATAGTGATGTCCCCGAATTTTCCTGATTTAATAAACTCATTGGCCGAATGGTAGTTGGGTGCCGACCGGCGTTGTGACCCTACCTGGACAATCTGCTTCGACCTTTCGACAGCTTTAACGGCCTTCCGGGCATCTTCCAATGACTCGGCAAACGGCTTTTCGCAATAGGCATCGCGACCCGACTCAACAGCGGCTACACAATGCAGGGCGTGCTGGAAATCGGCGGTGCTGATGATAACGGCGTCGACATCCTTCCGGTCGAGCAGTTCGTCGTTGTTGCGGGCTTTAAAAAACGAGTCGTCGTTCCAGCCTTTGCCCTTCAAAAATTGCTCAGCTTCCTCACGACGGCGGCTCCAGATGTCCGATACGCCGACGAAGGCAAAGTTCTGCGCCTTGGCGTGCTCCATGAAAGCGGGTGCCAGCGACTGACGGAACCGGTCGGAAAAACCAATGATGCCCACCCGAACACGGTCGTTCGAGCCGAGGATACGGGCGTAACTACCCGCCGAAAAACTCATGCCCAGACCGGCAAGAGCAGATTTTTTTATGAACTCACGACGATTTTCCATGTGATCCAACGAATTGATTAATAAGGTTAGGCGTAAACAGCAGACCGCCGAAGTGGCTGCAATTTGTTTGGGCCAGGTTAAAGCGTTTTGATTTTGATGTTCCGGAAGGACACCTGGTTGCCGTGATCCTGGAGAAGAATGTGTCCTTTTGGGGCTTCACCAAAACGGCCATTGGCGTTGTACTCGGGGGCTTTGTACTTGCTCATGGCGACCAGCTCCCGGAATTTTTCGCTACCCCGTTCGTAGTCCACTACTTTCTTCCCGTTGAGCCAATGCTCCACATGGTTGCCTTTGGAGATGACACGGCCCGTATTCCACTCGCCAATCGGATTGGCTTTTTTGCTGCTTGCCGGAATCAGGTCATACAGGGACCCAACCGTTCGGTTGCCATCCCGCCCCAATTTGGCATCCGGGTGTTTGTCATCATCCAGCACCTGAAACTCAAGACCAAAGGCCGATCCTTTTGGTTTCGGGCTCTGCTCAGCCACAAAATACTTGACGCCACTGTTGGCACCCTCGGTTAATTTAAAGTCGAACATCAAATCGAAATCGCTGAATTCGCCATCGGTAACAATATCGCCGAAACTTTGGGATTCCGAGCCGTCCGATTTCTGAATGGTAAGCAATCCGTCGGCAACGCTCCAGCCTTTAGCCGGGAATGCGTCTTTGTAGGCACCCCGCCAGCCGTTGGTCGTTTTTCCGTCGAATAGTAATTTCCAGCCGTCTTTTTTCTCCTGCGCACTTAGCGTGTTGGGGGCCTGCGGTTTTTCGGCAGCGATCAGGCTAAGGGCCAAAAGGCCAACAATGAACGATTTTATCATATGCGTTTTTCCGGCAATGTTCTGCGATGCGTCTTTACGTCACAGATGATGTAGGCGTTGTTTTAGGGTTCGACAAAATTGACTGGAACAACACGAAGTACGAATCTTCTGGCCATACTACGCGTCCAGTGTCGCTCCAGTAAGCAAAAAAAGCCCTAATTCTACTATAACGGGTGACTCAGTGAATGTCGCCTACGCTATCTAATCACTGAATCACCCGTTGTTGGGCATCAGAATCCAGGGTTCTGACCGAAGCCTGGGCTGCCATCCGCGGCTTTTTCTGTCCGGTCAATCTGCGTTTGCGGAATGGGCCGCAGGTTGTGGTAATCCTTGATATTGGGTGCTGCATCTGGGTTATACAATTTAACCCGTTCCACCAGATTTCCCCACCGTTTAAGATCGAACCAGCGCATCTGTTCTCCGGCAAATTCGCGGGCACGCTCTTCGTAAATCATGTTCATATCCATCTGCGCGGTTGTGATTTCCATCGCCGACTCTTTACCCGAGTAAGCAGCCCTACGGCGAACTGTATTGATGGCCGTTACGGCTTCGGCTGTTTTGCCAAGCTTTAATTGCGCTTCTGCCAGAATAAGATAGGTCTCGGCCAGGCGGAACGCCAGGTAATCACGGCTACCCTGTTCGTACGTTAAATCAGGACGGTTGGGATCAAGGAACTTTTGCAGTGTTGGAAACAAAGCGGCTGTGTAGGCACTGGGTACCAGCACCTGATATGGCTTGGCGGCCCGTTGCGCCACGGTCCATTCTACCCCCGGAATGTAAATGGCAGTGTCACCCGCTTTCAGTGTCATTTTAGCCTTGCTGTTGTCAAAGGACGTATTCAGATTCGTGCCGGGGTTATTGCTCAGCCAGGTATCCTTAAACGTCTTTTTGTAGCGTGAGTCATTGACCCGGTCTTTGAAAACCGTTTCGGTCAGGAAGGCTGTTGGACGTAACCGCTTGAAAGGGCGATCATTCGCAATGTCACGCTTCATGCCGGGTTGCACATCGTACTGCATACCGAAATAGAGGTGAAGCTTGTTGCCGTCTCCGTTATTGGTATTGGCCGTATTGATGTTGGTTAGCGGATCGGAGGTGTACTGCACCGAAAAGATAACCTCATCGTTGATTTCCCCGCTTCCCTGCGCAAATACGCTGGCAAAATCGGAGAGCAGCTTATAGCCATAATTAGCGATTACATTCTGCGCATAGGTAGCCGCTTTGGCATAATCATCAGCCGCTTTGGCCGATGAGGTGGCTTTGGTCAGGTAGACACGAGCCAGCAAATGTTCCGCGGCTGATTTGGTCACCCGTCCGTAATCGCTAGCCGATTGTGCCGATGCTTTGGTGGTTGGCAGGTCTGGTATTGCTGCTTCCAGGTCAGCCGTAATGGCTTTATAGACATCGGCTTCGGTAGCCCGGCTGGTTTTCTTGGTGGGAAGGGTCGTTTCCGTTAGTCGCAGATCAACACCGCCCCACTGTTGCACTAGAATAAAATAGTAGTGCGCCCGCAGAAACTTCATTTCCGCCACCCGAAGCTTTTTCGTCGCATCCGAAACGGTAGCGGCCGGAGCCCGTTCGATAACGGCGTTGCAGGTGTTGATGCCTCGGTACAGCTCGTCCCAGACCTGCTGGATGATATCGACGAAGCTGTTCATTTGGGTATCGTAAAAGTGAAACCCTTTGTAGCTACCGTCGGCACCGGTCGTGTAAATATCCGTGCCAAACTCGGTCATGGTCAGTCCGCGCTCCGACCCATAAAAGTTTCGCATGGAGGAATAAGCCGCTTTGGCGGCATCTTCGAAGCCTTTGGGCGTATTGATGTAATCGTTGCCAATGGCTGAGACTACGGTTTCATCCAGCACATTCTTACACGCCTGACCGCTGAGCAGGAGAGCGGTCAGGGCCAGAACACGGAATGATTTATGGGAAAAATTGACGTTCATCTTCTTGAATCTTGAGAGGTTAATAAACAGATCGCTTACAAGCTGCACGCTTAGAATTTAACGTTCAGGCCAAAGGTCGTTATGCGGGTCGCCGGCGTTACACCGTTGCTGACCGTTCCATCGCTCGTTTCGGGATCGACACCATTGTATTTCGACCGGTAGGATGAGAAAATAAACGGTTGTTGAATGCTGGTAAATAACCGCAGCGACTGCAGACGAAGTTTTGACGTAATGCTGGCCGGAAACGTATAGCCGAAGTTGATGTTCCGCACTTTTACGAACGAACCGTCGAAGTAAATAATGGCTGCGTTGTATACAGGAAACTCCTGGCTTGAGTTCGGGCGGGGAAACTCATTCGTCGGGTTATTAGGCGTCCAGTAATCGACTTTAATTTGCTCATAGCGACCAGCCAACTGGTTATTGTCGCGGTGGAAACCGCTCAGGATGGTTTGGCCAACCCGGGCATAAATAAAGAAGTTAAGGTCAAACCCTCGGTAGCTGAACCGGTTCGTAATACCACCACTCCAGGTTGGAATGTCGGAGCCCAGGAACACGCGGTCATCGGCCGTAATTCGACCATCGCCATTTGTATCCTGCACTTTAATCTGACCGACAGCACTCTGGTATGATTTAGCCGCGTCGGCTTCGTTCGTCTGCCAGATACCCGCTTTTTTATAATCGTAGAATGCCGTTAGTGGCTTGCCAATGAACCGCTTGTTACCTACGTCATCAACGGCACCGTTGAACAGGGAAATAATTGATTCGCTGTTTTTAGAAAAGACGATATCAGACGTCCATTTGAAGCCGCTCTTTGTGTTCACGTTTACCGTCGATACGCTGATTTCCAGGCCCTTATTTCGGGTGGCGCCAATGTTGCGTGTTACGGCGTTGAACGCGGTGGATGTCGGTAACTGGTCGGAGAGTAATAAATTGGTTGTGTTCGTTTGATACAACTCGATGGCACCCGATACCCGACCGCGCCACAAACTGAAATCGACGCCAACGTTGGTGGTGGTTGAGGCTTCCCATTGTAAATCAGGATTACCAATCGTTTCGGGGCGGTACCCATAAGCGGGTGTGTTGCCAAACGCGTATACCGTGCGGCCCAGCAGCCCCTGCGTTTGAAAAGGTGGAACCCCCTGGTTACCCACCGAACCGCGACTGGCCCGCAATTTCAGCAGATCGATCCAGGTAGACCCTTTCATGAAGTCTTCATTGTTGATATTCCAGCCCAGGGCTATACCGGGGAAATTACCGTACTTCGTGTTTACCCCGAATCGAGTCGATCCATCCCGACGCAGCGTGGCTGTTACCAGGTATTTGTCCTTGTAATCGTAATTGATACGACCCATGTAGGAGTTGATGGTCCACGGAATTAAGTTACTCCCTACTCCCAATACCGAGCTGGCGTTTCCTACATTAAAGAACGACTGTGTTTCGGCGGGAATTCCCTGTACACTAATGAAATTGTACTCGAAATTATCGCGCTGAATGGATTGCAGCGCGGTAAGACCGAAGGTATGCTCTCCAATCTTTTTGTTATACGTCAGTATGTTTTCAATGGTGTAGTTGAACCCAAACTGACTGGTGGTAGCGGCTTGTGGTTCGCCCCCCTTGCGGGCATTCGTCTGGGCGCCGATAAATCGTCCATTACGCTGGATGGTAAAATCGGGCCCGACATTGAGCCGGTATTTTAAACCATCAAGGATGTTTACCTCGGCGTAGATACTATTGAAGATGCGGTATTTTTTGTACTGGTCTACCTGTGCACCCGGCACCACTTCTGCCAGTGGATTGGTAAGCAATGCATCGTTGGTGGGCGAGAAAATCAAATTGCCATTGTCGTCGTAGGGGCGACCAAGCGGATTTTGCTGAAGCGTAAAATTGTACGGATTCAGAGTGGCTCCATTACGCAGGCTGTACATCATGTAAGAGGAAATACCCAATTTAAGCACTTTATTGATCTGGTGGTCAATGTTGGCTCGCAAGGAATAACGTGTGAAATCCAGGCCGGGCATAATTCCCTTATCCTGGAAATAGGCCGCAGAAATATAAAACTGGGTTCTTTCGTTGCCCCCCTGAACGCCCAGCGAATGATTCTGTTGAATGCCCTGCTTCAGAATTAATGACTGCCAGTCGGTATTGCGCCCAGCAGCTATGCCAGTGGCTACATTGGGGTCACCACCCAGAACCGCCACCTTTGAATCGGCATAAGCATCCGCCACACCTGTCGGAACCGCATTGCCGTTGGCGTCTTTGTAATTACCCGTGGTCCGGTAAGCTTCCCGCACGAATTCGGCAAATTCAGATCCGCTGAAGAGATGAATCTTATCCAAAGCGTTGGTAGCCCCGACATAGTTGTCGTAACTGATTGTCGTTTTGCCCGTTGGGCTACCTCGTTTGGTGGTAACCAGCACAACGCCATTAGCACCCCGAGCCCCGTAGATAGCCGTCGCCGTCGCATCTTTCAGGATTTCCATTGAAGCGACATCATTTGGATTTATGTCCTCGTAACCACTCGAAACAAAATCCAGCGTGTTTCCTAAAATAGAGGGGCGGTTGGGTGAAAGCTCGTTCCGGCCACCAATCATTGGAATACCATCTACTACGTAGAGTGGGTCATTTCCCGCATTGAACGAACGCCGTCCGCGAATCCGGATTGTCGGTACGGAACCAGGTCGGCTTCCCGACTGCGCCACGTCTACACCGGCAACCCGGCCCTGCATGGCCTGACCAATGTTGGTGATGGGTTGTTCGGTGATTTGCTTGGGGGTAATCGATGAAATTGCTCCCGTTGTCTGACTCTTTTTCTGCGTACCATAACCCACGACAACAACTTCGTTCAAGGCCCGGGTATCGGTACTTAGCGTCAGGTTGACGGCTGATTTATTGCCAATGGCAACCTCCTGGGTGGTAAAGCCAACCGCCGAGAAAACCAGCACGGACTGGTTGCTGGTTACCGAAATGCGGTAGTCACCATTAGCGTCGGTGGTGGTACCACGCGTCGTGCCTTTCACGGCGACGTTTACACCGGGGAGCCCTGTATTGTCATCCGACGATAAGACTTTTCCCGTTATAATACGCTCTTGTTCAGGGTTAATGAGGTTCTTTTCGGGAAATGTTGGGGGAGCGCTAAAGGCGGGCTGGCCTACTAGCACGAGTGCCGTCAGGCCAAGCAGAGAGAGCCACGCCAGGCGTGGTGGTTGGGTAATAGTTGTCTGCATGTTAAGGTAGATTAGGGTAAAGGTTGTTTATTAAGGTAAGCTTTTGGCCGTACCAGCCGCTACCTCGATTGCATCACCGGGGTTGAGCTGAATAGGCTCCTGGTGCTTCAGCAGTAAGCTGACTTGCCCCGATGTCAGGGCCACGTACGTACCTTTGGGCCGTTGCCGCACCCGAAAAATGGTGCCGAGCGCTTCAATCGTAAGGCCACTCGTATGCACTCTGAACAGGCGCGCCGACGAGGTATCACCCCGGTGCGTAATCGCAAAATCAGCTTCTCCGTTCAGCCAAACGGCTCTTGGCGTTTCATCACCCCACCTTCTGGCGTACCGAACGCTGCTGTTGGGATAGAGCGTCATGGTTGAGTTGTCGGGCAGGCGAATCTGACGGGTCTGACCAGCCGGTGCGTTAATGCTCCAGACGGATTGATTGGGGCCGTACTGCATCCAGAGAGCCCAGCCAATCAGCGCAATCACGCCCGATGCAGCCAGGGCCGTTCTGATAAAGTACCACCAGCCAACAACGGCCCGAACGTCGGGTTGAAGCGGGCGAACATCATCCATTGTCTGGAGCGACTCGCGAATTCGACCCCATACCGATGAAACATCGTCTGCTGACAAGTCGGACAGATTCGAAATACTACCTGTGTGAATCAACTCACGTGCTGTCTCAATCGTGTCTTCCTGGTGGGGATGGTTCAAAAGCCATAGTTGCCAATAGGAAGCTACCTCCTCGTCTTCAGGGTATTTTACCCATCGGACAAACAGGTCGTCAAGAGCGAACTCTTCAGCGCTGTAGGCAGAATATGACTTGTATGACACGGTATACAACAGTTTCGTGTTAGCCAAAGCGCCGGGCGTAAGGGTTTCTACTTATGAGAATGGGTCTGTGGTCATCAAAAGAGGGTGGATTAGAGTTTATATGAATTATGGACTATTTAAGGACGATCCGAATGGAGCTATGATGGCAGTTTCTGTAGCATCATTGTAATTTTGTTCATAATAGTAGATAATAGAAAGAAAAAACCTGATTTTTTTTATGCAAGCGTTACCGGGAACGTTTTCGGACAGGATACGTAGCAGATTTTGTTGTAAGAAATCTAGTCTGCAGCAAAATTGAGGGTTAGCTAACGAGACGCGTAAACAAAAATGACGAAAGGTTAATATTGTATTAATCTTATAGTAAGTATACCGTAG
This sequence comes from Spirosoma lituiforme, assembly GCF_054776635.1. Lineage (NCBI taxonomy): Bacteria > Pseudomonadati > Bacteroidota > Cytophagia > Cytophagales > Cytophagaceae > Spirosoma > Spirosoma lituiforme. The sequence continues at coordinate 1,600,926 of NZ_BAAHBO010000001.1, read as the reverse complement.
TGGCTGGTATTTATAGACTTAACGGTTGAATTTAACCGCCCGTACGATGCTTTTGCGATCTGACTTTGCCTTTGTGCCCGTTGTTTTATTACGAATTAGTTGTATTGGGCTGATTTACAAGTAACCGCCACGGGGGTATTCTAACCATTGTCCGATTTATTGGTTAAGAGTTCATCAGAACAATGGAAAAAAATAACCAAACTTGGCGGGCGACTTTTCGAGGCTTTGTGCACACTGCCTATGCCTCATTTTTTATGGTATTGGCCCTTTCGCAGGTGCGGGCAGGAAACGTAGACCAGATTATCGGTAGTTACGCCGACACAACGGCTATTCGGTTGGCCGAACCCAAATCGCTGACGTTTACGGCGTCTACTGATCAACGTTTCTTTTTCTTCAAGGATACCCGAACCGAAGATAATCGCCGGGTGCCGGTTAGCGTATACGGTATCAGGGCGGGTTTTTTATTTCCGGCGCAACGCGACAGACCAGCTCTTCAGGGTGGGCGGTCAGCCAGCTTTAAGGCGGGGGCCGGTTTTTATTTCGTCAACCAGCGCATTGACCATCCGGGTTTGTTACCTAACACGTCGGAGTCTGTTACACGCCGTCTGCGAATAGCCACCGTTTATTATGAGCGTTATCTGCTTCGGCGAAAAGCGTTTGAAGTGAGTATGCCCATCGAATTCGGCTACGGCCATTCCAGATACGAAGTCAACGACGACCAGGCGGGTAAAAATGAAGTGGCCAGGGGTGTTTTTCTGCCATTGGGGGTAGGGGTATCGGCAGCCTATCAGTTTCCGGTAGTACAATGGCTTCGTCCATTGCACTGGTTCGGGCTTAACATACTGACAGGCTACCGATTTATTCTAAAGCGGGATGTTCCGGAAAGCCAGATTAATTATACCGGCTTTTACATATCCGTAGGGCCTTCATTCTTTCTCGAAAACCTGACCGCCGACGTAAAGCGCTGGCGGCAAAAACGAAAAAAGGTCGATAAGGTCCGGTAGTCTGGCTACTCCGGAACAGAAGCGCTTTCTTCCCACCGGATGCTCACGGCCTGTTCAATAGCTGGGTTCAGGCTGATGGCTACCGGGCACGTATGCGCCAGGGCTTCGAGACGGGAGCGGGTCGCTTCATCGGGTAATGCATCGGCCTGTAATGTCAGGTCAATGTCAATGCGGGCGATGCGCCGGGGTGGCTGACTGGTCATGATTTTTGTCACATCCAGCTTACTGCCTTTCAGCTCGATACCATCCCGCCGGGCAAAAATAGCCATCGTTGTGATAATGCAGGTTCCCAGCGCGTTAGCAACCAAGTCGGTCGGCGAGAAGGCCTCACCCCGGCCCTGGTTATCGGTCGGCGCATCGGTGTTCATGTGCGTGCCTGATTGCAGATGAATGCATTCGGTCCGCAGTTCACCCAGGTAATCGATATGAATTGTAGCCATAAAACTGTAGGTAATCGGTTTATCGGTGATAAAAAATTGACGCAAGCGGTTACGGTTGCCCGGCAAATTTACAACGTACAGCCTTTGTCACTTTCCGCCCTGCCGAATATAAACATATAGATTAGGGGGTAGTTACGCTAATACTTTGATCTGATGTTGCTAACGATCGCAAAAAATGGTATTTTTATTTCTGGATTTTACGACGATGAGAACTATATACGTATTGCTGGGCTTGCTGATAGGCACCTCGCTTCTGCCAGGGCAACGAGCCGCAGCGCAAAAGGCCGATGTGGTTGAGGATGATAATTATACGACAATAACGACGTTCGGTATCACCACAAACACCAACTCGGGTATTGTGGGTGGATTTGCCTTCCGGCAGTCCAAGCAGCTGACCGGTTCACTGTTCGGCATGCCTCAATACCGGTATCTCAGCGTTGAACTGGTCAACGTAAAACATCCGAAAGAACTCCGCTCATCCATCAATAACATTGGCTCCGGTTATCTCGACGGGAAAGAAAACTATTTGTTCGTTCTGCGGCCTTCCTACGGCCGGGAAGTAAAACTGTTCCAGCGTAGCGCAGACGAGGGAATCGCCATCAGTGGCATTCTGGCCGCGGGCCCATCGCTGGGTATTATTAAGCCTTATTATCTTGAAGTTTCCTACGGCAATCAGACCCGTACCGTACCGGCATCACAGGTCAACGGATTTGCTACGTCTGCCGGCGAAACGGTTACGGGAGCTGGTGGTTTTTTTCAGGGAATTGGCGAATCAAAACTAACCGTTGGGTTAAACCTGAAAGCAGCGCTTAGTTTCGAACTAAGCGCTTTCCGGAACAATACCACGGGCGTTGAAATTGGCTTTCTGGCTGAGGCCTTTCCTAATAAAATCGTGATTATACCAAATCCGGACCCGACCGGCCGACGTGAGGACGGAAACCGAAGCTTCTTTACAACAGGTTACATTACCTTATTTTTTGGCAGCAAAAAATAATAGTTGATGCAGGCTCACCTCCGCGTTCCTTTTGCTTCCTACGGACCAGTTAGTGAACTTTACGCCCGAAAAACGAATTTTGCTGGAAAGGATTGAGGTGACATGATTGAACTACCCGTAATACCCTCCGAACAACAACGTAACCGGGCGGGTGCCCCAAAACGGCCCGACTGGCTTCGTGTAAAATTGCCCATCGGCCCAGAATACGCTAAAGTTCGCAAGCTGGTGGACGAACATAAACTCCACACAATTTGCGAGAGCGGTAACTGCCCAAACATGGGTGAATGCTGGGGTGCCGGTACGGCTACGTTTATGATTTTAGGGAACGTATGTACCAGAAGCTGCACATTTTGTGCTGTAGCAACCGGGCGCCCCAACGAATATGATACCGATGAGCCTCGTCGTGTAGCCGAAGCCATTACGCTTATGAAGGTGAAACATGCCGTTCTTACGTCTGTTAACCGGGATGAGTTGAAAGATCGGGGTGCCGAGATCTGGTACCAGACGGTGCGGCTGATTAAGGAAGCATCGCCAGCCACAACTATCGAAACATTGATTCCGGACACGAAGGGCAATTGGGAAGCGCTCGAGCGAATGATCTCAGCGGGCCAGGAAGTTGTCTCGCACAATATGGAAACCGTTGAGCGGCTCTATCGGCGCGTTCGGCCGCAGGCTCGCTACGAGCGTAGTCTTGAGCAAATTCGCCGGACCAAAGAATACGGCCAACGCACGAAGTCGGGTATTATGCTCGGGCTAGGCGAAACGTACGATGAGGTGGTCAAAGCAATGGATGATCTGGCGGCAAACGGGCTCGATATTCTGACCCTGGGCCAGTACCTGCAGCCAACCAAAATGCACCACGAAGTGATTGAGTGGATTCATCCCGAAACATTCGCCAAATACCGCGAAGAGGGACTGCAGCGCGGCTTGAAATATGTCGAGTCGGGGCCATTGGTTCGGTCAAGTTATCATGCCGAAAAGCACGTACACGTATAAAACTGTTCAGAGGAAAGTTGTTGGAGCCAGGCGTTAGCTGCGCATAGCTTTTTCAACTTTCTGAACAATTAAGCTTATTTCAGATTTAGAAAAGAGAGTCCGGGCCCTGGGTTCGGACTTTTTCTTTGCTGCATGAAAAAATACGACTTCATCATTGCAGGAGGGGGCATGGCGGGTCTGAGCCTGGCCTACTATCTGAGTCAGTCACCCTTGCGTGACCGAAGCATTTTAATTCTGGAGCGGGAGGCTAAAATCAGCAACGACCGCACCTGGTGTTTCTGGGATCGTAAACGTGCGCCCGCCCGCTCGGAAGACGTATCGGAAATGGCACCCAGATCGACTCCTTTCGAATCCATTCTGTTTCGCTCCTGGGATACGGTCAGCTTTCATGGCACAACCTACACCGGGCCCATCGACATGGGTGACTACCAGTACAAGATGCTGCGGGGTATTGACTTTTACGAGTTTGTACAACACGAATTGGCCAAATACCCGACAATCGAGCGAAAGCAGGCTACTATTAACCGAATTAAGGATACGCCACAAGGCGGATTCGTGATTGCCGACGATGAGCCTTACATTGCTGATTATGTGTTTGATAGCACATTTCTACTGAAGCTGGACCAGCCCGAAAACCATAACCTGCTGCAACACTTTAAAGGGTGGGTGATCAAGACCGAGCTGGCCTGTTTTGATCCTCGCCACCCCGAAATAATGGATTTCCGGGTGTCACAACACGGCGACTGCCGGTTTATGTACGTACTACCGTTCGATGAACGAACGGCGCTGGTTGAGTTTACACTCTTTAATGACAAACTCATCACGGAGGGAGAATACGAAGTTGAATTGCGGCAGTATATTGATCAGTTTCTAAAACCTGGCGCTTACCAGATCAGCGAAACGGAGTACGGCGTAATCCCTATGTCGGACGAATCGGCTCCCGAAGTTCCATCAGATCACATTGTTCGAATTGGCACATCGGGCGGCTACACAAAGGCGTCAACGGGCTATACATTTCAGCGGACGCAACGATACTTACAGACGATTGTCCAAAACCTGGTAAAAACGGGCAAGCCCCATCGCCCTGCCCCCTGGTTTGCCCGCCGGTTTAAATTATATGATAGTATTTTTCTGAATGTGCTGGAAAAGCATCGTCACCCGGCCGATGACATTTTTACGCGTGTCTACACCGAGAATCCGGGGCGTGTCTTCACCTTTCTGGATGAGGAAACAAGCTTTCTGGACGAATTACGGCTATTTACGACAATGCCATTTGTGCCTTTCCTCAGTGCCTTTTTCGATGTATTACGCCGAAAGATAGTTGGGTAAGCCAGATCAGGCTTAATTAGTAGCTTGTCCCCTATACAGAAACTCGTAGCTTTGCACTTTACAACCAAGTACTATAGATAGCGCAATGCCTTATCTCTTCACTTCCGAATCTGTTTCCGAGGGACATCCCGATAAAGTTGCTGACCAAATCTCCGATGCATTGATTGATAATTTCCTTGCTTTCGATCCGTCCAGTAAAGTAGCCTGCGAAACGCTCGTTACAACAGGGCAGGTCGTTTTGGCGGGAGAGATCAAGACGGATACGTATCTGGACGTGCAGAAGATTACACGCGAGGTCATTCGTAAAATTGGTTATACCAAGAGTGAATACATGTTTGAGGCCAACTCATGCGGTATTTTCTCGGCCCTTCACGATCAATCGGCCGACATTAACCAAGGCGTTGATCGTAAGGTTGAAAATCCCGATTTTGAAACGCTGGCCAACGCACAGGGCGCGGGCGATCAGGGTATGATGTTTGGGTATGCTACCAACGAAACGGATAACTACATGCCGTTGCCGCTGGATCTGGCCCATACCATTCTGCGTGAGATGTCGCAAATCCGCAACAATGAGATCGAGCTGATGCCTTACCTTCGGCCCGATGCCAAGTCGCAGGTAACGATCGAGTATTCGGACGACGACCAGCCTATCCGCATCGATACCATCGTGGTATCAACGCAGCACGATGATTTCGCCGATGACGAAACGATGCTGGCTAAGATCAAAGATGATATTATCAATATTGTTATTCCCCGCGTGAAGGCCGCCCAGAAAGCGGAACTTCATGGCTTGTTTACCGATAACATTACGTACTACATCAACCCAACGGGTAAATTTGTTATCGGTGGTCCCCACGGCGACACGGGTCTGACAGGCCGGAAAATCATTGTGGATACCTACGGTGGCAAAGGCGCGCACGGTGGTGGTGCCTTCTCCGGAAAAGACCCCTCCAAAGTAGACCGTTCGGCTGCGTATGCTACCCGGCACATTGCCAAAAACCTGGTTGCTGCCGGTCTTTGCGATCAGGTACTGGTGCAAGTCTCTTATGCCATCGGTGTTGCCAAGCCTTGTGGTTTGTATGTGAACACGTATGGTACGTCCAAGGTAGGAATAAGCGACGGTGAAATTGCCGAGAAAGTAGCTGCCATTTTTGATATGCGGCCTTACGCTATCGAGCAGCGGCTTAAGCTGCGAAACCCAATCTATTCTGAAACGGCTGCCTATGGACATATGGGCCGTAAGAACGAGGTCGTCAAGAAAACGTTTGGCGCCAACGGGCAAACAAAAGAAGTTGAAGTAGAACTGTTTACCTGGGAAAAGCTGGACTTTGTTGATCAGGTGAAAACTGAATTTGGCTTGTAAGACGTGATTGGGTTTCTACCCGCATGATAAGCAGAAAAGCCACTCTATCAGGAGTGGCTTTTCTGCTTATTGTACCGTTACATTCGTTTATAACTCGTCGGTTTCAAAGACCTCATCTTCGTCTTCTATCTTCGTTTTAGCTTCTGTAATAGCCGGACTGGAAATGTCGTTACGTTTCTGTTTGAACCGAACGAGCTTATCCTTCAGCACATCCATTACGCGGTCCGTTGCGCTTTCAAAACTTTTGTCGTGTTCTTTGACGAACAGTTCTTTGCCCGGCAACATTAGCCTGACCTCTACTATTTTCTCCTTAACCTTGTTGGAGTCGGCTCCATCCAGCCTTAGAAACACCTCTCCACCGATTATACGGTCATGGAATGTGTCTAACTTGTCGAGTTTGGCCTGGATAAAATCTAACAGGCTTTGATCGGCCGTAAACTTTACGGCATTAATTTGTAGTCTCATTGTGTCGCTTTTAAAGTGAATTGATCAGAACATCAATGGATTGACTAAGGTTGGCTTTATCAGTCAGAAAGTCAATAGCATCTATGAAAGATACAACCATGTTTCACGACTGATCTTTACTTCATGGGTTAAATGGTTGACGCATGTACACTTCTTGTTGTTCGTGGAACGGCTTCGCTTCAAAGTTCTTCGAAAAGTCTAATTGTAAAACTGGTCTAAAATGACTTGAATAGCCTGATTCGGTCGAAGTGTAATGAGTGGCTTAGGAACAATACGCTGATTACTGACGGCTTTAATGGAAAAACGGCGCACAAACAGGGCCAGTAAAATCTGCATTTCCATCAGCGCAAACTGATTGCCAATACACAAACGGGGGCCTCCGCCAAACGGCAGATAAGCGTACGAGTGCAACCTGTCCTTAAGCCCGCCCGGCGCAAACCGCTCAGGGTCGAACCGATCTGGATCCGGCCAGTTAGCCGGGTCGCGGTGCAGAAGATAGGGGGAGACCAACGCCGTATCGCCCGCCGGAATCGTATACGGGCCAAGATGGTCATCCTGGTGGGCTCGTCGGCTCATGATCCAGGCGGGCGGGTAAAGCCGCAAAGACTCCTGAACGACCTGCATCGTGTAAGTCAAGGCACGAAACGCTTCGGGTGGCGGAGTTCGGGCGTCGCCCAGAACGGATTCGCTCTCGGTCTTGAGTTGGGCCAGTACGTCGGGGTGTTTGGTGAGCAGATGGATTGTCCAAGCCATAGAAACCGCCGTAGTCTCGTGACCCGCAGAGAAAATAGTTACGGATTCGTCCCGCAGTTGCTGATCCGACATTCGTTCGCCTGTTTCTTCATCTTCGGCACTGAGCAGCATCCCCAATAAATCATCCCGTTCGTCAGAAGCTATTCGTCGTTGGTCGATGAGACCAAAAATAAACGAATCGACCAGCATTCGGGCTCGTTTAGATCGTTGATTATCTGGGGTCGGCCAGGAATAAGGTAACCGAATCGGAGACAGCATCCGCTTGTTAGCCAGGTAATTGAGCGTGTCCAGGGCATGGGAAAGACCGTCGAGTTTGCCGGTAGTATCTGACCCAAACAAGGTTTTGCAGACAATTCGCATGGTTACGTCCATAAATGCCTGCGAAATATTGACTGGCTCTTTCCGCCTGGTGCTACTAAATTCGTCAAGCCAGTCGGCTGTTTCCGAAATCATTGTTTGGGTTAGAGCTGCCAGTTTCTGCCGGTGGAAGGCCGGTTGCGCCAATCGCCGTTGCCTGCGCCAGAAGTCGCCATCGCTGGTGAGCAGCCCATTCCCCAGGAAGATTTTAAGTACATCGAAACCCGGTGAGCGACCATAATTCCGATGGTTTTCCTGCAAAACGTGTTTGGCATCTTCGGGTTTCAGTACCAGATACTGATTCCGTCCGCCAATCCGAAGGTGAACGATACGGTCGTGGTTCTGCTGTAGCGTATTCAGCACGCCGAGCGAATTTCGCAGAAAAGCCAGCGTATTGCCGAGGAAGGGCAGGCCGGGGTGCAGGGGAACGGGTTGAGCAGGATTGGTACTTGTTTCCATTCAGAACAGCTGATCCAGGATAAAACCAGATCGACACGAAAGATACGAACGGCCGGACAGAATTGCTCGTTGGGGTCAATCCCATTTCTCGTGGATCAGCTTCTGGAACTAGCATTAGGAAAATATTGTCGCTTGCTACGTGACAGTAGTCCTTATCCTGCGCTGGTAATTTCTGTCATTTAATTCGTGGAAGGCTCGTCGGTAATACGGGGGTCAATGTTGATCCAGGCTTCCGATTTGTCGCGCATGGTGTATTGCGTCGAAAATTTGAACTTAGTGGTGGTTACATCATTTTCAATATACAATTCGCGCGGGCCAATCATCAGGCCATCTTTCTTGCCGTATACCCATTGTAAATCGAAGGTGATGACGGTCTTCTCGTTTATTCCAGAAGGCATTTTGATTGCCGATAGGGCGGTTGAAATCTGATCGGACTGCAAACAGGACGTGACTTTGCAGGTGCGAATCTGATATCCTTTGTCGACTGGGAACGCCGGTTTATTGCGACGGGTAAAGTAGGCTTTGACGGTGTAAGTTATCAGGCCCGACTGGCCGGCAGGCGCCGAACTTTTGGCTTTGGTAAATGGCAAGGGCGTCGGTTTGGGCTGACCATTGTTCACCCGTTTCGCCGTTCCGAGCAACGAACCGTCCTTACCGTAGAACTCCAGTTTATCGAACGAAAACTCACAGGCGTAGGGGCGGTCCTGACCGTTGGTTAGTTTACAGGGCAGATTGAGCGTCGGAATTTTTTGCTTAGGATTGAACTTGATCGTTGTGCTGGCCGGGTTCGTGAGGGTAGCCGAGAAAGGCGGTTGCGCCTGGGCTGTAAATGATAGAACAAGCATCATCAAGGCGAAGATAAATTGTGCGTTCATTGGCTCGATAAATTACTGTGTGGAGAGTTTATTTTGGAGGTAACGTCTTGAAAAACAGTTAATAGTGCAATGTTCGTAAATTGAATAAATGGATGAGGCTCACGGATAAACAGTTAATTGCAGGAGGGTTCCCTGGCCGGGTCTCGACTTCACCGCCAGTATAGCGCCTATTGCCTGGGCCCGCTCCTGTACACTCAATTGCCCTGTGCGCTGCGTAAACCGGGCTGGATTAAAACCTTTTCCGTTATCCTCAATCACCACCTTGAGCTGGTTTTTCTGGTGCTCAAAGCGCATCGTAGCCCAGGTGGCCTCTGAGTACCTGACCAGGTTATTAATGGCTTCTTTACCAATCAGGTACAGGTTCCGGCGCACCTCCACCGAAATGGGTAAGGTGTCCAGAGCGGGGTCGGCAATCAACGAAAACCGAATATTCGTCGACTCCATCAACGGCTGAGCATACGTTTGTAAACGAATGGCAATGCGGAGCAACGAGTCTTTCTCGGGGTTAAGGGTCCAGATGATTTCGTTCATGGCTTCCAGAATCCGGCGGGCGTCGGTGTTGATTTTCTGGATAGCCTGCTCGACCGATTCGGGCTTGTTCCGGGCAATGAACTGATCGACCGTGCCGCTTAGCAGGAACAGACGGCTCAGGGTGCTGTCTACCTCGTCGTGCAGGTCGCGGACAATCTGTTTGCGCAGGGCCTGAGCCACTTCAAGTCGGCGCAGGCGGGCCCGGTCGCGTAGCCAGGCCGTTACAACGATACTCAGCACTAGCAACAGCACACCGCCGATCAGTAAAATACTGGTCAGGTCTTCCTCCCGATTCGGTACCTGCTGACGGAGTAGCTTGATCAGGGATTTCTTCTGTTCGATCTTGCCGTAGGTCACTAGTTGTTGCCCTTCCGCGCTGATCTGAATAGAGAATGTCGAGCCGAAGGTTTGCGGTATTTGTGCCTCAACGGTACCCATCATCAGATAACCGAAACAAATAAGCAAATAGATGATCCTCATCAGTTACAGTATTTGCGGACTAATTACTAAATTCTTCATAATCAGGTATAAACTCCTTAGTATACGGTCGTTCATGCCTATTCTGAGGAATTTATAAACGAAGTTGGCGAAAGCTGTACGTCAATTATCGGTATCCTGTACGGTAAAAACCGCAGGCATTCACGTTTATTAGCATGACAGAAAGCCTGTTGGCGTTCTGATTCTGAATGGTGTCTTTCAACTAATCTTTATTGTTTATGTATACGAAAACTAATCTGCTGACGATTATAGCCTTGTGCGGCATGCTGGCCACCAAGGGGCTGGCGCAGGGTAGAGAGCAAGCAGCTGTTGCTCAGGCCGTTCAGCAATTACGGCAGCTCATGATCGACCCTGACAAAGCGAAACTGGAGTCACTGGCATCCAATGAACTGAGCTATGGCCACTCAACGGGTAAAATAGAGGATAAGAAAGCCTTCATCGAAGCCCTCACCAGTGGAGTATCGGATTTCAAAACCATTGACTTGACGGAAGAATCCATTACCGTCGTAGACAACACCGCTATGGTGCGGCACAAGCTCATGGCTGAAACAGCTAACGATGGGAAACCAGGTCAGGCCAAACTGGCGGTTTTGCTGGTGTGGGTGAAGCAGAAAGGAAACTGGAAGTTACTGGCCCGTCAGGCCGTCAAAATATAGGGTTACTCGTGTTGTCGATGTGGTGTCGGGATGTTGATGTAGTGTCGGTTTCTTAAAAACGGACACTACATCAACATCAAAAAATTGCGAACGTTATTTCTTCTGCGTCAATTGCAGGGAGCTGTCGTTGATTTCGAATGTTTTGCTCTTCAGCAGTTTAATCACCTCGGCACCCGCCAGCAGAGCCGGGCCATACCCGTGAGCAGCATATACATTGATTGGCCGGTAGTAATAAAACGCCGGATCGAAGCCCATGCCGGTACCAACACAAACGCCCTCAATCTGACCATGCTGCGTGACTTTTGTCGATACGGCGTTCCAGCCGAGCAGAGTTGCCGGCGCATAGGCCAACGAGTCTAGCCAGCCCTGGTTGATCGCGTGCGCAAAGGCATATACGTAAATGGCCGTTGCCGATGTCTCCAAGTATGAATCGGGCCGATCGAGGAGTTGATGCCAGAAACCCGAACCGGATTGTTGGGCAGCCAGGCCTTTGGCATGGGCTTTTAGTAAGTCCAGAATAATGGGTCGGCCGGGGTGGGTAGCGGGCAATACATCCAGTAGCTCAACCGCCGTCAGAATGCCCCAGCCATTGGCCCGCGCCCAGTGAAACTCCGGGTGAACGCTCATCCCCTCGACCCAGCCGTGCATGTACAGGCCTTTTTGCGGATTGAACATCCGTTTCGAGAACTGGGTCACCTGCTTCACCGCTTCATCATAATAGTTCTGATCGCCGGTAAGTTTTCCCATTTGAGCGAGAGCCGGAACGCTCATGAACAGATCGTCGAGCCAGAGCGTATTCGGTTGTGGCCGATTGCGGGCCAGTGTACCATCCGATAGCCGGAATTCTTTCGTCTGGATGTAGTTGATGTAGTTGTCGATCATAGGCCGCATGTTTGCCTTGATACCCCCGGCACGGCTGGCCTTAATCATGGCGGCACACATAGCCCCGGCATCATCGAGGGCATGGGGTGCCATCACCGACCGCATAGGTGTGTTGGCTTTCGGATCGGCGATTACCTGCGCCCGGAAATAGGGAACCTGCTCGGCAATGAATTGAAGCCGTTTGTTGGTGTAATCCGCGTACCGACTGTCGCCAGTCGCTTCACTGGCGAGCAGCATGCCGGCATACGTAACGCCCCATTCGTAACTGATTAATCGAAAATCGCCGGGTTTAAAGATCGCATTGGGATTAAAGGTGCCGCTGGCTATCAGCTCTTTTTTCGTCTCTTTGTCAATAAGTTGCGTAGGCGTATTGGCTTCCAGATACGTATAAATCCGGTTGAGGACACCCGTTACCTCGTTTACCTTCGGTTGCCCGTAAGGCACAGGACAATCGGGTTGGAGCAGGTGCAGGGGCGTCGTTGAGTCATTGGCTTTTGGCGCACCCGGTTGGGCGTGTAGGGTCAGTCCGACAGTGAGGCCCGCCAGAAGTAGCCCCAATGGGCGCGTGATAAAGGGGGGAATAGAAGGATACGTTGGCATAGTAGGGGTCGATAACAGGAACGGAGCCAAGCGATAGAAAGCGTAGTGAATCAGCTAAAAGGCCTGGCCATTGGGCTTTAGATACCAAAGATTACACCGGTCAACTTATCCTCTATCATGCACCCTCCTGTGTCGGTTAAATTTTGCCGTAGCGTCTATAAAACTTTAGCGCACTCTGCCAAGTTGTTTTCCTGGGCGACTCACCTCGCCGGATTCTTACCTTATTGATGTATTCATGGCAGATAACAACAAAACCGCGCTCATTACGGGCGGATCGAAAGGCATTGGCTACGGCGTTGCCGAGGTTCTTATTCGAGATGGTATTAAAGTGGCCATCACCAGCCGTTCATCCGTCGCTGCGGAACTGGCTGCGGCTAAACTGAACGAAATCAAACCGGGCTATGCACTCGGTATTGCAGCCGACGTACGCGACCTGGCTTCTCAGCAGAAGGCCGTCGACCTGGTTCTGAAAGAGTGGGGGCAACTCGATTACGTGATTGCCAATGCGGGTGTGGGCCATTTTGCCCCAATTCAGGAGCTGACCCCCGAACAGTGGCACGAAACGATTGATATCAACCTGACGGGCGTATTCTACACGGCGAAAGCTACCTTGGCTGCGCTGAAAGAAACGGAAGGCTATTTTATCACGATTTCGAGTCTGGCGGGGACTAACTTCTTCGAGAAAGGAGCAGCTTATAACGCCAGTAAATTTGGTCTGGTTGGCTTCTCGCAAGCCATCATGCTCGATCTACGCAGCGAAGGCATCAAAGTAACGACGATTATGCCCGGCTCCGTAGCGACTTATTTTGACAACCACGAGCCCAGCGAAAAAGACGCCTGGAAAATACAGCCGGAAGACATTGGACAGATCGTTGCTGACCTGATTCATATGCCTGCCCGTACGCTGCCCAGCAAAATTGAGGTTCGCCCAACGCGGCCGGGCGGTAAGTAAGCGAGTTGGTATTGACGATGGCGCAAGGCTTCAGCCCTGCGCCATCGTTGCTTATTTTAGTAAGAGCCAGGCCTCTTCATTGCCTTTCTGAACAGCCAGATCGAGGGCGGTCAGGCCCCGTTTATCCCGAATGGCCGTATCCGCACCAGCGTCCAGCATCAGTTTTACCAGGTCGTTACGGCCAAATAAGGTGGCAAACATCAGGGCCGTACCCCCGGTCCCGTTCTGGATGTTCAGGTCGGCACCCTGTTCAATGAGCAGTTGGGCAACCTCCGGGTAGCCCTTGAAGCAAACGCCCATCAGGGCCGTGTTTCCACTCAGATCCTGTGCATTTACGTTTGCATTTGCATCCAGCAGCGTTTTAGCAGCATCGATGTGTCCGTCATAAGCAGCTATGATCAGGGGCGTGAATCCTTTGCCATCCTGTGTGTTTACATTGACCTGTTCGTCAATTAGTTTTTTGATGGCAGCGGTGTCTCCTTTACGGGCGGCATCAAACAGCAGGGTTTCGGGGGGATATGAATAAAAGGACATAAACAAGTACAGTTGAGTAGGTCGAAATTGACGTTACCGAACAAGTAAACAAAAGAACTTGGATTGTTTGTTTCAAAAAATCGGTCGGGTGTACAGTCTATATTACTTAACTACCTGAATCGCCTGCCCATCCCGAATTTCTTCGGAAGCTTTCTTCACAATGGTTGTCCCGGCTGGCAGATCGCCGAATACTTCGACCAGGCTATCAACGACATTGCCTTTCTGAACCGACACCCATTGCGCCTGGTTGTCACGTACTTTAATAACAAACATTTTCTCACTTGAGCTAACCACCGATGTGGTCGGAACAAACATCGTTTTGCCTGATCTTTTTACGGGCATCATCACTTCGGCGTACATGCCTGATTTGAGTTCGTGCGCTGCATTGGCGACGTCAAATTCGGCCATCATGGCCCGGTTGGCTTCCACCAGACTTTCGGCCGAACGAGCCAGCTTTGCGCTGAAATGCCGGTCGGGCATGGCGTTTACGGTGAACGAAACGGCACTTTTTGTCTGAAGTTGATTGGCAAACGTTTCGGGAATGGCTACTGTCAGGCGCAGCGTACGGCTGTCTTCCAGGATGAACAGCGGTTTCCCACTGTCGCCCGCCCCGACCAGGGCACCGGGGCTGATGTTCCGTTCAATCACTGTACCGTCAAACGGGGCCGTGATGGTGAGGTAGTGCCGAAGCTCCGTTTTGGCCTGGTAGTTGGAGCGGGCGGCCTGCACCGTTCCCCGCGCAACGGCGACCATCGCACTATCGGCCTGCATCTTTGCCAGCGCCTGATCCAACTCATTGGCCGATACGGCTCCTTCCATTTTTGCCGTTTGCACCAACCGGTTGTAGGTCTGTCGGCTGGCGCGGGCCCGTGTTGTTTGCTCGACCAGCGTGGCCTCTTGCGCCTGAACCTGGGCCTGCGCCTGGCTGAGTTCCGAAATAACTTCGGGCGCATCGAGCCGGGCCAGTACCTGCCCTTTACGAACCGTTGTTCCCCGATCTACAGCGACTTCACGCACGAAACCTTTCACTTTGGCGTACATACTCACCCAATTCCAGGGCTTTAATTCACCGGGCAGGGTAACCCGGTTACTGGGCTGTAAAGCCTGCACCGTCGTGACGTCGACCCGTTGTATCTCGGGTTCTTTAGTCGTCGTCTTGTTATCGCTGCTGGCCGACGAACAGGCTGCAAAACCAGTAGCCAGAGCGGTTGTTCCGATTAGATATACGAGCAGTTTCATCTTTCTAAAAGAGCGATTTTGGCTTAATGAAGTCATGTCAGTTTACGTTGGAAATGAACAAGTGACGAGGATAAAGTACGTGTTGCAAATTGATTGGCTAAGGCGTGCCTTCGTAGGCCGTGTCCTCATGGACTACGGAAGCACGCTTAATCGAGCTACTACACGCTGGTGCTCAGTTCTGGATGGTAAAATTTGCTCTCGGGGTCTTCCGGGTCCAGTGATACCGATTGGGTTGTCGCTTTTGTCTGGAATTGCGTGAACACACAGGGTAAAATCAGCAGGGCGGCCAGTGTCGAGGCAATCAATCCGCCAATAACGGCCTGCCCAAGCGGGGCAATCTGATCACCCCCTTCACCAAGGCCCGACGCCATGGGCACCATGCCGGCAATCATGGCGATACTGGTCATCAGAATCGGGCGAATCCGGCTATTGGCGGCCAGCACAACGGCTTTGCGTGTATCACCAATTTCCAGGCGCAGATTCTCGGCATTCGTGACCATCAGAATGGCGTTGGCGACGGATACCCCTACGGACATGATCAGGCCCATGTACGATTGGAGGTTGAGCGTAGCCCCGCAGGCCAGCAGCATGAGCAGAGCTCCGGCTACCACCGCCGGAATGGCCGCCAGAATCACCAATGATAGCTTGAAGGACTGATAATTGGCCGCCAACAATAAGAAGATGATGACAATGGCGACTAGTAGTCCCGTTTGCAAACTGCTCAGGGTATCCGTCAGGAGACTGGTTTGCCCACCCAGTTCGACCAGGACACCGCGAGGAGGGTCGCCCGCTTCGTTGATGGCCTGTTGAACGGCTTTCTGAGCCGTACCCAGATCTTTATTCTGCAAATTGGCCGTGATCGTTACGAGCCGGTTGGGTCCCGCGCGATCGTATTCACCCGGTGCCGTATCCTCGGAGAAGGTAGCGACGTCAGACAAGAGTGGGTGCATTTCTCCGCTCTTAAGCGGAATATTGCCGATGTCGCTGGCGCTGCTCATCTGGTATTCTGGAATCTGTACCTGTACCTGGTAGGCTAATCCTTTCGATTCATCGAGCCAGAGGTTTTTATCCGTAAACCGGCTGGACGAGGTTGCCGCCACCATCGACCGGGCAACTTGCGTAGACGTAACGCCCAACTGACCCGCTCGCTCACGGTTCATGGTCACTTTCAGGATGGGGTAGGCCAGCGGCTGGGCAATCTGCACATCGCGCAGAAAGTCGATCTTCGTCATTCGCTCCCGAATCTTGTTGGCAAACCGGCCGGCTTCGTTCAGGTCTTTGGCCGCTACTGTTACCTCAATGGGCGTCGATGCACCCTGGCTCATGATTTTCTCCGTCAGCTCGATTGGTTCAAAGGAAATACTGGCCGTTGGCAACGCCTTTGCAATGCGGCCCCGGAGGTCTTCTTTCAGATTGTCCATGTTCACGGGATGTTCCTCCTTCAGCGAAACCTGCAAAACGGCTTCGTGTGGCCCACTGTTGAACACGAAAATATTGGACGTGCCGTAACTGGACGGAACCGTGCCGACGTACGCTGAGGAGATCTCGACGTTGTCTGCCCCAACGGCCTGTTTGATAATGTCGAGTACTTTCAGGGTAGCGGTTTCGGTCCGTTCTACCCGAGTACCGTCGGGAATACGCAGCCGCATCTGAAACTGATGGCTATTGCCGTGGGGCAGAATATCGGTGCCGATAACCATGAAGCAGACGACAATAACAGCCAGACTGCCCACCAGATAACCACTTACAACCAGTTTTCGGCGGTTCAGGACGTTTTCAAGCACGGCCGAATACCGTTGCTTAAACTTCTCAAAACCAGTGGCACCGGCCACCGCAGGAGCACCGTTATGCATCATCGCGTGGCGTTCCTGCGCATCGAGGGCCAGCGTTGGCGCTTCGTGGGGGATGTGATCTTTTAGCAGCCAGTTCGCCAGTACGGGTACGAAGGTTTGCGAGAGCAGAAACGACGCAATCATGGCGAACCCAACGGACAACGACAAAGGCAGGAACATGGAGCGTGGTACGCCACTCATCACAAACGCCGGGGCAAATACGGCCAGAATAGCCAATAGAATCAGAAATTCGGGGAAAACGATTTCCTTACAGGCATCCCAGATGGCAACAGCTTTGGGCTTTCCTGCTTCGAGATGCTGGTGAATGTTTTCAATCGTCACCGTCGCCTGGTCGACCAGAATACCGATAGCCAGCGCCAGGCCCGATAGGGTCATGATGTTGATCGTCTGGCCGCATAAGTTCAGCATGATGACGGCCGACAGAATCGAGATCGGGATCGTGACCACCACAATGATGACACTACGCCAGTCGCGCAGAAAAAGCAGCACCATCAGTCCCGTCAGTACAGCGCCTAAAATACCTTCGGTTACCAGGCTTTTCAGGGCATTGGTCACGTAAACCGACTGGTCGAATTCGTAGGAAATCTTAACGTCTTCGGGTACCGCAGCCCGTAAGTCGGGCAGGGCTTTGCGAATGTTGCTGACCACATCCAGCGTCGATGCATCGGACTTTTTAACAACCGGAATATACACCGCCCGGCGCCCGTTTACCAGCGCATAACCCACCGTTACGTCGGCACCATCCTCCACCGTTCCAACATCCCGAACAAATACCGTTGGCCCCGAACCTACCCGAATCGGAATGTTCAGAAAATCGTCGGGCCGTTTGACCAGCGAGTTAACGGGCGTCATGAGCGCCTTGTCGCCAATGCGGATATTACCGGCGGGTGAAGGCTGGTTATTGATCACAATGGACTTAATAACCTCCTCGGGCGTAAGCTGATAGCTGCGGATCAGTTGTGGATTGACCTTAATAATGACGGTGCGCTGATTGCCGCCAAAGGGTGGGGGGCTGGATACGCCCGGAATCCGGGAGAACATGGGCCGCACCCGCGATGACGCATAATCCTGAATTTCGTTCAGCGATCGGCTGGGGCTCTCAAATACCAGCTGGCCAACCGGCACCGAACTGGCATCGAATCGAACCACCTGGGGCGGCACAGTTCCCTCGGGCATATACGCTTTGGCCCGCGACACATTGTTGGCAACTTCGGCCGCAGCTTGGGCCATATCGGTGCCGGGGTAGAACGAGAGCTTAATGAGCGATAAGCCCTGAATCGTTTTTACGTCGATATCCCGAATGCCCGATACATACAGAAAGTGATCCTGATAGCGGGTTGCGATGAACCCATCCATCTGGTCGGGAGCCATGCCACCGTACGGCTGCACGACATAAATGGTAGGCAGATCGAGGCTCGGGAAAATATCGACCGGAATGGTGAAGAGCGACATCACCGAGAAGAAAAGAAGACCCATAACCGCCACAACCACCGAAATCGGTTTTCGCAGCGCTGAACGAATGATGTTATACATAGTTGTAGTTGATTTATGTAGAGACGCCTACTTGCGTCTCCTATCCCGGATGGTTGTACATTGCTGACGCAGAGACGCATGACGCCCGTACACGAGACGCAAGTATGCGTCTTTACCTGACCTGATTCATAAACAGGGATAAATCACCCTCAGCAGCCGCCTTCAGCAGGAGATACCGCCACACATTGCTGATCGATACGTAGCCATCGACTTCGGCTCGATTGAGGGTAACTACGCTTTGGAGTAACGTCGGCAAGTCGGTCAGACCGCTCTGGTACCGGGAGTTAGCCTGGTTGTAGGCCTGTTTGGCCGCCTGCAACTGGACCGGTGCCTGACGAGCCTGTTCCAGCGCCACCTGGTACTGGGTTTCGGCTTCCTGATACTGCCGGGTGATTTGCAGACGCTGCGTATTGAACAATTGCCGCGACCGCTCTACGAGAAACTGATCGGCGTGATAATCCTGCCGAACGCGGAGAATGTTAGTCAGATTCCAGCGGGCTACAACGCCAACCAGGTAATTGCCAACCTGATACCCCAGGCCGTTTACCTGGTTTGACAGAAAGATGTCGCCCTGATTCGAGAAGCCGGACCCACGGGCATTCCCAACGCCGACCAGCGAAATAGTGGGCATTCCGGACCGATGCGTAGCCAGACTGCGGGCTGCCGATAGATTGATCTGCGATTGAAACAGGCGTAGGGTTGGGTTTTTGGGCGAGAGTGAGTCAGACAGGAAGTTGCCGTTGGGCAGTGTCGTGTAAAAACGCATACTATCGATTTGCATAGTGGGCTGCAATTGTCCGGCTAGTTCGGAGAGTCGCAGCCGCTGGACCTGTTCCTGCTGCTGGCTGCCTAGCAGAAGCAACCGGGCCCGAACGGCCTCCGCCGTGGCTAGCGAACTATCGACGCCCGCCCGCATCCCCGACCGGACTCCTGCATCGACAACGCGTTTGAACGTTTGTGCCCGTTCCAGGTTGCTCCGCTGAATCTGAACCAGTTTCTGATTGATAAGCAGAACCAAATAAGCATCAATGGTGCGAACCTGGTGTTGGAAAATCTCATTTTCGTAGTCTATCCGGCTGCGCTGCCAGTCGGCTTTCGCAACGGCTATGTTAGCTTTTATCCGGCCGAAATTGATGGCCCGCCATTCGATTACGGCGCTGGTGAAACTACCGAAACTAGCCTGTGAGATGGCTGTTTGCCGTACTCCGCCCGACGTTGAGATCGCGGTGCCTTCGTTCGGAAAAAACGACCCGTTGAGGCTGTTTGTGGTTGCATACGTGTACTGATCCTGTACGATGAGCGAGGGTAACAGGTCCGTTCGGCTGGCTTTGATGCGTCGTTCCGCGCTACTGACTTCCGCCTGTTTAGCTTTCAGAAACGGATACTGCCGGACGCTCTGGTCAACCAACTGATTCAGCGTTACCGTCTGGCTCTGCGCCTGATAAGTAAATAGAAACAGTGTGAGCAGAAGAACTCCCCCCGCTTTTTTAGGGTAGGCAACACGGCCCGGAATCCCTTTTGACGAATTGCGAAAATGTGTCTTTTTCATGGACAACCCCTGGCCGAACTAAGCTGATTGACAACCAGATGACTGCAAAGCAAGAGGTCAATGTTGGAAACATTTGGGAAAACGGATGTTTAGCAACGTTTTTTTAGGCTGGATGGGGCAAAGGCGAAGAGAGCTGAATGTAGATGCCCCGTTCATCTCCTAAATATTTCCAATATTGGCCACTACTTTAGTGGTCTACTAGCTTGGGCGACATCATGAAAGTACTAGTTGTTGAAGATGAACAAGGGCTGGCCGAAAGCATCACGGAGTACATGGTGAAGGAAGGCTACATATGTGAAATGGCCGCTACCTTTCAGGAGGCAGAAGAAAAAATACACCTGTATAGTTATGACTGCGTTATCGTTGATCTGACCCTGCCCGACGGAAATGGATTCCAGATAATCGAGACGCTTAAACGACTGATCGCGACTACCGGAGTCATTATCATATCAGCCCGTAATGCTCTGGAAGACAAGTTGAAAGGGTTAGAAATTGGTTCGGATGATTACCTCACCAAACCCTTTCACCTGTCTGAACTCAACGCCCGGGTCAAGTCCCTGCTGCGTCGTCGGCAATTTGGCGGTCATACCGAAATCCGATTTCGGGAAATTGTTGTGGTACCGCATACCCGCAACGTTTTTGTGCTGGGGCAGCCAACTCCGTTATCGCGGAAAGAGTATGATTTACTGCTTTATTTTCTGTCGAATGTGGATGTTGCGCTGACGAAAGCGTCCATTGCCGAACACCTCTGGGGCGACAACATCGACTCCGCCGATTCGTTCGATATGGTGTACTCGCACATTAAAAATCTGCGTCGAAAATTGCTGGAAAAAGGGGCCGCCGACTACGTACAATCCATTTATGGTATCGGCTATAAATTCAGTCAATCGTGAAACTCCTCACCAAAACCAACCGAATTTACCTGATGTTTTCGCTAGTCATCTATCTGCTGACGGCGGTGGCTTTTTACCAGATTATCCGACTGGTTATCTACGATGAAGTCGAGAATCGGCTGCGGGTTGAGAAGCGCGATTTTGACACCTACGTCCGCGCTCACAACACGTGGTCGACTATTCCCTATTTTGTCGAGAACAAGATCGAGGTGACGCCCGCAGCGGGGGAGGCTACGCATGACGAGGAATTTTCGGATACATTGATCCTGAATCGATACGATCATGAACTGACTCCCTTTCGTCAGTTAGTGTTTTATCAGCCCATTCAGGGAGTTGTGCACCGGGTCGAGATCCGCAAATCGCTTATTCAGACCTACCGGCTCATCGAAGTTATGACCGTGGCCATGATGCTCTTTCTTGGTTTATTACTGGTTGGTACCTTCTGGTTTCAGGGAAAATTGTCGGGACGGCTCTGGCATCCTTTTTACGACACACTGGCTCGTATTAAGCACTTCGATTTGAGCAGTGGCACGTCACTCGCGCTCAACAAACCCGAAATCACCGAGTTCCGGGAGTTGAACGACGTGTTGCAGAAAATGGCGGATAAGATGCAGCAGGACTACCGCAGCCTTAAAGAATTTACCGAAAACGCATCGCACGAGATGCAGACACCCCTGGCGCTCATCAACGCCAAAGTAGAACAACTTATTCAGAGTGAACAGTTAACCGAAACGCAGACGCACTGGATTGAGAGTATTTATCAGGCTTCCCGGCGTATATCGCGTTTAAACCAGGGATTGCTGCTGTTAGCCAAAATTGAAAACCGGCAATTCAACGACCGCCAACCGATTGATTTAGCCAGCCTGCTGACCGAGAAGTTGGCGGATATGGAAGAGGTACTGTCGTTCAAAGAATTGTCGGTAAACACGGAGGCCGTGAAACCGTTCGACGTATTACTGCCCCCTATTTTAGCCGATATTCTGGTGACGAACCTGGTCAATAACGCCATTAAACACAATAAGACCAATGGCCGAATTGATCTGGTATCCACGACTGACCAGCTGTGCCTGAGCAATACGGGCGGCCAGTTGACGTCATCGCCGGAACGGCTTTTCGAGCGGTTCAAAAAAGAAAGTACGGGTCCAGACTCCGTTGGACTGGGTTTATCCATTATCCGGCAGATCGGCGATAGCTACGGCCTGAAGATTGACTACCAGGAAACCGACGGTATTCACCGGTTTTGCCTTACCCGGTTGCCGTTCTAATCGGGTTGGGTAGGCAGTCTTTCCGATGTATGCCGGCGTTTTATCCGGTAGGTAAGTCCCACAACCAGGTTATTTTTGCCGGTTGCCAGTTGAGGAGTAAAAATACCCTGGTCAAAATTAGCGGCATTATAATTCGTCTGGTTCACCCAGCCCAGTTGCAGAATCCACTGCTGATCAAACTGATAGCCGATACCCGCATAGAGCCGGTTCCGTTCGAAGGTTGGCCCAACCGGATTGAGAAATACCTCATCGTATAGTGACAGGAAGGTGGTTTTAGCGGTAACAGTGTGGTTGTTGAGCGGCACAAACATATTGATGCGGTAGCGGATACGGCTCCGGTAGGGGGTTGTTCCATCGCGGAATGTGAACCAGCGCTGCTCAACCCGATAGCGATGCTCAAACTTCAGCCGGGTCAGGTACTGGTTAATAATGAGCTGTTCCCACAGTCGTTTCTCGGTGTTCAACGGCCCGTCGGACAGGGCCTGATAATCGTAGGTGGCGTAGCGTCCACCCGCCACGGTCAGCGTGAAGTTTTTGTCAAGATCATAACTGACTCCGCCTTTCAATTCATTGTAAAAAAATTGATTGAACACGCCATTGGCGCGGCCCTGTACTTCAGCGAAACCACCCCATTTTTTCTCGCCTGTAGGCAATTGAACAGTGGCAATTAACCAGGTTCCCCAGGGGGAAGAGGGCGTTATGGATGTTTGAGCGAGACTACGGTTAAGGGTACCGGTAACAAGCGTAACTAGTAAAGCAAACGTAAATCGAACGGAAATCACAATGAATACGAATGGTAAAGAGATGTAAAATTACTCATCATTACCATCGTGTGAAATCGACCGGTCAATCCTTAATAATTTGGTAATCTGGTTTGCCAACCCAGTTTCTAAAAGAAGGATGGGTAACCCGGCCATACGTGCCTTTGACTCAGTGCTTAACGAACAGTATACAGGCGGTGAACGAAATGCCTTTGAAGTCCGTATGTGCGGCCGTAACGGTCGGTTAATGACCGTTACTCTTGTTCGATAGCGTTAATAATTTTTGTAAGGGTGCTGCGCTGGTCAGGGGTAAGGGCTTCCGAAAGGGCTGTCAGTTCGACTTTTAGTGTTTGCCAGGCCGGTAAACTCAAGACAATGGCATCGGCCTGAAACTCAACCTGATTACCCTGGTCTGTTTGGGTGATGGGCAATGGTTCCAGAACGGTTCGGGCAAACTCCATGCGAACCCGCTCTTTCACAAACGGAACCGGATCGAGGTTCGCATCTTTCAAGATCTGCTTACTGTATACTTTGGTTTTCTTCCACCACATATGCGTATTGTCTTATAAGGTTTTCCTGAGTCCTCCTGCCTAACGGAAACGGGAATCAAGAAGGGTATTGACTTACCTCAGCGAATTAATATGCCGATAAAAAAACTTCACCCCAAAGAAGGTGTAAAGAAAAAGTACACTGGATTCTAGTACAGCTTCCAGACGATTACGGGCGTAAACACCGGTTGAATAATCCTGAATCCAGTCAATCAATACAGCGCAGTAACCAAAAAAAGCGGCCGATGCACCAATAAGTATGATTAGTAGAAGAAGTGTCTTATTCATAGTTTAAAATTCAAAAGGTGTGTCAACGTTAAAAACGTAATCGTAAAGCTTATGACTCATAAACGGGGAAAGGGTTTAGTCAGGATGAATACTTTTTTTTTATGGTATTGATTTGGATCGGAACCACATTGGGGTTGACTTGTTCGTACAAGATTAGTGCCTGTTAATGGTGAATGTGTACTAATTCTGAGGGAGTGGCTTGCGAACTTGTTGACGACGTTGCCGGATAGTATACCAATACATACGTATTTTTGCCGGATTACTTCTTGTACTTTTACTATGATTGCTGTCATTCAGCGTGTTTCTCAGGCCTCGGTTGTCATTGATAATAAGGTGAAAGGCCAGATAAACACCGGGTTTCTCATTTTGCTGGGTATTACACATGCCGATACTCAGGAGGATATTGACTGGTTGAGTCGTAAAATTGTTGGCATGCGAATTTTCAGTGATGAAGAAGGAAAAATGAATCTGGATCTGGCAGCCGTCGGTGGCGATATTCTGCTAATCAGCCAGTTCACATTGCATGCCAGTACCAAAAAAGGAAATCGCCCCAGCTTTATCGAAGCCGCCCGGCCGGAGGTCGCTATTCCGTTGTACGAAGCCATGATCGCTCAGTTAGCAGCTGATTTGGGAAAACCCATTCAGACGGGCACGTTCGGAGCCGATATGAACGTGTCACTCCTGAATGATGGACCGGTTACTATTTTGATCGACTCAAAAGATCGTATTTAGAATCGGGCATAACCAATATGTTACCGCTATCCGTTACTTTTACTAAAACCTGCCCCCAACCGGCCGCAACAGTAAGCCCGTAAATTGCCGAATGGATTTTTTGCCGCCCGACATAACTGCCTATGCAGATGCCCATACCTCGCCCGAAAGTGAGCTGCTGCGTCGGCTCAACCGCAACACCCACGCCCATGTAATGGCGCCCCGAATGCTGTCGGGGCATGTGCAGGGCCGCTTTCTGTCAATGATTTCGTGGATGATACGGCCCCGGTATGTGCTTGAGATTGGTACCTACACCGGTTATTCAGCCCTTTGTCTGGCGGAGGGGCTGGCCGACGACGGAAAACTGATCACGATCGATCAGAACGAAGAACTGGAAGATTTTGCCCGGTCTTACTGGCAGCAATCACCCCTCAATGAGTCCATCGAATTTCGCATTGGCCAGGCCGCGGATATACTCCCAACCCTGACCCAAACGTTTGATCTGGTGTTCATCGACGCGGATAAACGAAACCTGTCTCTTTACTTCGACCTGATCATTGACAAACTGCGGCCAGGTGGTTTTATTCTGGCCGACAACGTGTTATGGTCCGGAAAAGTAATTGAGCCGGTAAAAAAATCCGACCTCGATACGCTGGCTGTGCTGGCTTTTAATCAGAAAGTTCAGGCTGATCCGCGCGTAGAAAATGTGTTGCTGCCCATTCGGGATGGGATTATGGTGCTTAGAAAAAAGAACTGATTTACTGACAATGACAATGAATAAACGATCAACTTCCCTAATCCTTCTCCTCGTTCTGATCGGATTACGTGTATCGGCTCAAACGACATCAATGCCGATTGTGCCGGAGCAGGTAACCTTTGCTGATATTTCGGTTCGGCTAAACCCCGATGCCCGGCGTATTGTGCAGCAGGACGTGAATGCCTTGCTATCGAACCGGCAGTACTGGACCGCTAAACTTGATCGGGTAGTTTTGTACTTTCCCATGATCGAGTCTATCCTGATCGACGAAGATGTACCGACTGATTTCAAGTACCTCGCTGTTCAGGAGAGTTCACTAACGCCCGATGCGGTGTCTTCTTCGACAGCGGTAGGTTACTGGCAGTTCAAGCGCGAAACGGCTGTTGACAACGGGCTGCGTGTGGACGACGAAGTTGATGAACGGAAAAGCATTACCAGCTCTACGCACGGAGCTGCCAAATACCTAAAACGAAGCAATGGCCAGTTTAACAACTGGGTTGCCTCATTGTACTCATACTATCTTGGTGCCGGTGGTATCGCCAAACTGATTCCGCCCGATTGGGCTTACGCCCGCGAAATAGCCCTGGACGGCAATACGGATCGCTACATTCTGCGGTTCTTTGCCCACAAGGTAGCCATTGAAAACGCCTTGAAGTTCCACCAGACGAGCAATCGGTTTGCGCTCATTGAATACCCGAACGGGGGGGGTAAAACCATGCGGTCCATTGCCGAGGAACTGGGCGTCGATGAATTTGAACTTCGAAAGTACAACCGTTGGGTGTTGGGCGATGGCGTGCCGACCGACAAAGTTTACGTGATGGCGATTCCGGTAGCCAGTGATCAGATCAATGATGTTCGTCAGAAAATTGTAAGCGTAGACACGAAGAAAACGGCGGAATTTGTTCAGAACGATGTGGGATTTCCGGTGTTACGGCGCGTAACAACCGGAATGAGCAGTAAAAATGATCCAGTTTTGTACGAAATCAACGGCTTGCCGGGTATTCAGGCGCAGGCTGGCGATAATGCAGGCTCACTGGCGCGGAAAGCAAAAATTAGTCTGTCGAGTTTTTTGCGGTACAACGACATGAGCGACAGCGACCCGATACTGGTCAACGATGTATACTATCTAGCGAAGAAGCGCAAAAAAGCCCTCGTTCCGTTTCATACCGTTCGCGAAGACGAAACGGCCCGGAGCATCTCACAGCGTTACGGGATTCGGCTCAAAAAATTAATGCGGTATAACCGGCTGGATCGGGCGCAGAAACTGGTTACGGGTCGGGTTATGTGGTTGCGGGAACGTCGACCAAATAACAAGCCAATCGAAATTATCAACTCGCCAACGGCACCGGTCTACGATCGCACCCCGACGCCCCCAGCCCGTCAGGACGTAGCATCGGCGTCAACGAACGGTACGTCCCGGCCTGTATCCGGCAGTGCCGGTGTTCCGCGTAATGCGTCGGAACGGAAAATGTACCAGCCCAAATTAGTTGGTGGGGGGGTAACCCCGAATGATGGCACCTCGGAACCGGCTGCCCCCCAGCGATCGGAGCCGCAACGACCGTCTATCCAGCCGACAACAAGCTCGTCAACGACCCGGCCTCCAGCGGCCTCCAGCACGAATCGGTCAGAAAACGGCGACGGATCGCAGCGGGTAGTTATTGTGAGAACGCCTAACGGGCCGGAGCCAACGAAAGCAGTACCCGTTGCAACCACGCCCGAGCGCGCGAACACGGACAATAACCCGGTAACCACTACAACAGCCAAAGCCAGAGACACCTACGCCAGCACACCACGGACAAAACCCGCGCCGGTAACTGATGGCGATATGGGTCGCCCAGAATCGGGTCGCCCAGAATCGGGTCGCCCAGAAACGGGTCGCCCTGAATCGGGTAAGTATGAAGGCCCCCGGGAGCAACAGGCCGATGGTTCCCTGACTATCCCAAACACTGCACCGGCAACAAAAGCGCCCCCTCGCCCGGCCCCGGCTGTGGTTACCCGGACGGAAACACGCTCAACACCGCCCGTTATGACCAGGTCGGAGCCGAAAGAAGAGCCGGAGTCAACAGTAGCCCGCCCTTCAGCTACTGTCAACCGATCGGCGACAACGCATATTGTAGAACCGGGTCAGACGTATTACAGCATTTCCAGAATGTACGGATTAACCGTTGACGAATTGTTATCCATCAACGACCTGACCACTGCTGATAAACTCGAAGCCGGAAAAAAACTATCGGTGAAACTTACGCCCGGTGGTCGGCTGGTTAAGCCGTCCGCTTCGACCAAAGTAACGTCAGTACCCGAATCAGAGGTTACTTACCATACGGTAGCGAAAGGGGAGACGATGTTCCGTATTTCGCAAATCTACGGCGTAACCATCGAGCAAATTCAGACCTGGAATGACCTGACCGATGCTGGCGTTAAAGTGGGCCAGAAAATCAAGATCGTGAAGCCCTGATAGATGGGCTTTCGTCAGTTGACAGAAGCCGTCCCACACCGGGGCGGCTTTTTTATTAACGCAGATCATCACGGAAATTTGTCAGTCAACCTGTATCTTTACATACATGATACTGATTGACAATACCTGCATTAGCGACGATGTCGCCGAAAAATTCTTTGTTTGTAACTTAGATAAATGCAAAGGCGCTTGTTGCGTGGAAGGCGATATGGGTGCACCGCTGGAGGGCGACGAACCCGCTATTCTGGATCGAATTTATGAAGATATAAAACCCTATTTATCGCCGGAAGGAATTCGGGTTCTGGAGCAGAAGGGCGGTTATGAATCCGACGATATGGGTGGCTTTGTGACGACTACCGTAGCTGGCCGGGAATGCGTGTACGCAACCTGGGACGATCGGGGCATTCTTAAATGTGGGATTGAAGAAGCGTATAACGACGGAAAAGTAGATTGGAAAAAACCCATTTCCTGCCATTTGTACCCAATCCGGGTAACAAAATATGAGTCTTTCCATGCGCTGAACTATGATCGCTGGCCCATTTGTAGCCCTGCTTGTGGTTTCGGCGAACAACTGAACGTGCCTATTTACAAGTTTGTCCGGGAAGCGCTGGTGCGCGCTTATGGTGAAGAATGGTACGGTCGTTTATCGAAGGCAATCGAAGAGAAAAGCGACGATCAATAGATTTCTCTCCGCAGAGAAGTGTGTTCGTAAAATCCGCTATAGACAGATGTGCCAATGTCTGGGTACGGCGGATTTACTGGTTTGTCACAAACCGGCTGATCTGTTTCCATGACGCATAGCAACTGATCTGTCGATATAACGGATAGTTGACCTGACCGGAAGTGAGCAACTACTAATCTATCCACAGGTTTATACGTGATCATGAACACCACTCTAGCCTACTTATACCGACGTATTGCCTGGAGTCCGCCAAGTATTGATGATCATCGGCTATTTTCCTCGCGTATACTACCAAACAATCCGGAATGGCTGATGCCTTTACCAGCGGGCCCGCCCCTGACGTTAGGAACTGTACCAATCACCTATCGACAAAAAACATCTCAGCAGCCATTAAACTCATTTCTACAGCAATCGGGTACGACCTCGTTTCTGGTTGTTCACCAGAATAAACTGGTCTGTGAGCGTTACTTCAACGGCTACACGGCTGATAGCATCGTTACTTCATTGTCCATTACAGACGTGGTTATATCAGCACTGGTTGGTATTGCCCTGGACGAAGGAGTGTTGCCGGGTCTGGATAGTTCAGTTTTGCAACAAATTCCCGAATTGACCAGCCGAATCAGTCCGGCACTGACGATCCGGCATTTGCTTTGTATGAGCTCCGGTCTGCTGTACCGGGAAGGCAGAACGCTCTGGTCTGATGAAAGCCGTATTCAGTATGGTCCTGATTTACCGCAGCAACTCGCACGGTGCGAGTCTATTGAGCCAGCCGGGCGCTACTACCACTATAATAGATATAATGTACTCTTATTGGGCCAGTTACTGGAAAAGGCAACGGGTATGACCGTGTCCGATTACTGCGCCGAGAAACTATGGAGCCAGTTTGGCGCTGAACAACCGGCTTCCTGGAATCTCGATAGCGACGATTCTGGTTTTGCTAAAATGGACAGTGGGTTCAGTGCTACGGCCCGCGATTTCGTCCGGCTTGGCCTGCTCTATCTACATCAAGGTCGGTTCGAGAAGCAGCAAGTCATTCCAGCATGGTGGGTAAAGCAAAGTACCAGCCTGCCGTCATTCGATGAAGCAGCTGACTATCAACGGTACCTCAGCCGTAATAAACCACCTTTGGGGCAGTGGGTAGCCAAGCCAACCGGCTATTATAAATACTTGTGGTGGGGACACCGCAATGGCCCGCATCAGGAATCTGATTTTTTCGCGCTGGGCGATCACGGTCAATTCATCTATTGCAGCCCCCTCCATGACACGGTTATTGTCCGATTTGGTAAACGATGGGGACACATTGACTGGTGGCCTACCTTATTTCGGGAACTGATTACTACCTTGGGGTAATAGAGACGCCCGGTTGTGGTTGAAAATAGGGAGACTGGATTTACGCTAATCTATTCCTTCTGTAGTGCCTGCATGTTTACTTTGCTGATCTGAATAACTGGTAGACAGCATATGCCCGAACAGCGCGATTATTTTGAAGAGGTCTATGAGGTGGTTCGCCTAATCCCAAAGGGCCGGGTAACAACCTACGGAACAATTGCCCGTTATTTGAGTCTGCGGGCGGGTGCCCGTATGGTAGGCTGGGCCATGAACGGGAGCCATAGCCATCCCAACGTACCCGCTCATCGGGTTGTGAACAGCACGGGTGTATTAACGGGAAAACACTTTTTCGGCGGGCCAACGATCATGCAGCAACTGCTCGAAGACGAAGGTGTACACGTGGATAATGACCGGGTCGTCGATTTCAAAACCCATTTTTGGGATCCAATGATTGAACTGGCTGTGTAGCCGGAATGTACTATTCTTTGTGCTCAACTGCCTGAACCAAAGCATCAACAACATCTTTTACTTGCTGGATCAGCACAGGATCGGTGATACGGCCAACAGCGTTCAGCTTTGTTTTGACAAAAGGCACAATGAGTGACGCCTTCTCAGGCAGTTGGGCTGTTAGTACAGCCAGTGTATACGAAAGTGAGGAATGAGCCCGCGAACCACCCATATCAGATGGCCCGGCGCTGATAACCCCAACGGGTTTATCAACAAGTTCGCCTGAGGAAGCCAGCCAGTCGAGCATGTTTTTCAACGTGCCGGGCATCCCGTGAATATACTCCGGCGTACAAAAAAGCACAGCATCGGCTTCCTGGAGTAACTGCCGAAGGTTTTTAACGGACTCCGTTTTATTTTCCTGATCTCGCTCGGGACTGAAAGCCGGAATAGCATCTAGACCGTCGTAGAGCGTAATAGTTACGGTTTCAGGAGCCAGTTCAGCAGCAGTCCGCAGGAGCAATGTGTTTGTCGATCCGGATCGAAGGCTTCCGGATATAGCGAGAATATGCATGGTGGTGCGTTGATATTTATCGCAACACTTTCGTAATCTCGTTTAGTTTCTCCATCTTTTGCACGAAATCGCCTTTGAGCTGATTTCGGATAGCGGTCAGGTTATCGAGGGTTTCCTGCAGACTATCGGGTAAAATCTCTTCCAGGACCTCCCGGAATCGCTTGGCAAACGTGGGCGACTTACCGTTGGTCGAGATGGCGATTTTCAGGTCTCCTTTCTTGACGACCGAACTCAGGTAGAAGTCACACAAGTCGGGCGTATCGGCTACGTTGACCAGGATTCGTCGAGCCTTACAGTCCTCCTGGGCCAACCGATTGACTGCCTTGTTGTTGGTGCCAACAATGACCAGATCCTTCTCGAGAAGGTGAAGAGGGTTATAAGCCTCCTGAATGAGTTGCAGCTTCGGATAGTATTGCGCCATTTCCCGAATCTCGTCCCGGATTTCCGGAGCCACCAGCGTTACACTGGTTTCCGGCGAATTGGCGAGCAGGGCGGTAAGTTTCTCTAAGCCTACGTAGCCTCCGCCAACGATGAGCACGTGCAGCTTTTCGGCCTTAACAAAAATGGGGAAGAGGGTATTCATATAAGTAGTGCTGTTAAGACCTGAATCGAAAAGAGTAGAAATGAAAATAGTTGCAGAAGTTGCAGGCGCCAGTCAGACAACAAAGTCTCACGGACAAACTTACAACTTCTGCAACTACGTTGACCAGCGATTGCTCTGGCTTATTTTCTTAAAATTTGAACCCCAGGTTTACACCCAGAATCCGGCGTTTGCTGTTGCCGCTGGCAATTACGTCCGCAAATCCATAATGATACACGAAATCCAGCGTAATTGGACCCGCATCGAAGCCTAAGTTAGCCAGACCATTTACCGTAGCAGCCTGAAAATCAGCGTTGCCCAGGTTGAAATCATTTTTGTCGGTGCCAAGTGGAGTTGCATATTCAGCACCTAATGCCAGGCGTATGCCCGATACACCACGGTCCGATTGCGCTAGTTTCACACCAATGTAGGCTGGAATGTGCAGGTACCGCTGATCAATATTACCGATGAGATCGCCAACGCTGCCCGCTTGTCCGTCACCAGCTTTATAAAACTGCGAACTTGAGGTCAAGTATTCAGCACCGATCTGGCCATAAACCCGGCCCCCGGCCCGAACCAGAAACCCGAGCTGGTAGCCCAGGCGACCCGTGAGGCCCTGTCCGTTTGTTGTTTCTCCCTCAAAACGAGTTGAGTTGGCTCCGCCGTAAAGGCCGAACGTAAAATGCTTGTAGTTCTCGCGTTGTTCCTGACGTTCGCTGACAACCTGATTGCGTTGACCGTCTTCGAAACCTTCGTCATAAGCTTTACTCAAATCGCGCTCATCGTACATACGCTCATCCCGCCGACTGTCGCCCCGCCGTTCTTCATACCGGTTGTTGTACCGGGGTTCTTCTTCCTCCCGACGATTGTATTCCCGACGCTCATCAAGCCGTTGTTCCATGCGCCGATCATCTCTGCGCTCATCGCGTCGATAAGAACGATCGTTGCGCTCATCGTAAGAATTTTGTTGGGCAAAGGCAATGCTCGTGCTACATACGCTGGCAGCCAGAAGTACTGTTTTTGTTAATGTTTTCATAGTGTGACACGTTGAGTATTTGTTCCTACAACCGCCCATCAATGGGGAATGTTTGGCGGTATAGATGATAAATGAGACGCTGTTGGTATAAAAAAGCCGCCTTCGTTTGAAGGCGGCTTTTTTTGTCTCGACTGAGAACGACTAGAATTTGAAGCCAACACTTGCGCTCAAGATACGACGTGCTGAGCCAGCAAAGCCGGTCGATGTCGTTGAACCATTGGTTGGGTTTTTGATCGAATCGCTCAGGCCGTAGTGGTATGTCAAATCGATTAACAGGGGACCAATGTCAAAACCAAGTTGTCCTAGACCGTTAAACGTACCGCTTTTGATTTCAGAGTTGCTCAGGTTAAACTGACCGCTGTTTGAATTGATGCGGTTGGCATATTCCAAACCGACCTGCAGCCGGATTGCTGAAATACCACGATCCGATTCAAGCAGTTTATAGCCAATGTAGACAGGAATTTGTACGTACTGGATATTGATCTGATCCTGAATCTGGCTTATCGTCTGGCCATCATTTCTGGTGAAGTAGTTCGAACTCGAAGCAAAATATTCAGCACCCAATTGGCCGAACAACCGGCCACCACCCCGTACGAAGAAACCAGCCTGGTAACCCAGGCGTCCTGAGATGTCGCCACCCGTGGCTTCTCCTTTCAGTTTTGTCGAGTTCAAACCAGCGTAAATACCGAATACGAAGTTTTTGTAGTCCTTGGTTGCTTTTACACGATCCGGCCGATCATTGTCTACCGTTGTCGTCGTTGTGGTCACGTCGGTAGGTGTACTGTTTGTCGAGTACGTCGTGTTTGGTGTTGTTGTTGTCGTCGTGTTGTTATCATTCGACATGCTCGTTGTCGAATTCGTGCTGTCTGTCGTTACGGGTGAGGTATACGAAGAATTTGTGGTTGCACCCGTCGTTGAGTAGGTGTTCGTGGTAGTTTGGGCATTGGCAAAGCCGATACCGCAGAGGCACATTGCCAAAAGTGAAAATTGACGTTTCATAGCGTTTTGTTTAATTAAAGCGTTGAGTTTACAACAATGGGATGTAATTGTAATTACACCCCATTAACAGGCCGCTGTTCAGCAATGTTTTGAACTATTCTAATTTTTGAAAAATTTTAATCTTGACAATAGTTGATAAAATAAATTATCATTATTTCATACAACTACTCGGCGCGCATTGATTTAAAGGCGTTCATCAGGCCATTTGTTGAGCTGTCGTGGGTGCTAACGGAGGCATCATCCTGAAGTTCGGGCAAAATCCGGCTGGCCAGTTGTTTACCGAGCTCAACGCCCCACTGGTCGAAGCTGAAAATATCCCAAATAACGCCCTGAACAAAGATTTTATGTTCATACATAGCCAGGAGACTGCCCAACGTCCGGGGGGTTAGTTTCTTGAACAAAACCGAGTTTGTGGGTCGGTTTCCCGAAAACATTTTGAACGGAGCCAGAAACTGAATCTCCTCTTCCGGCTTGCCGGCTTTGCGTAATTCATCGGCTGCTTCCTGCTCCGTTTTGCCGTTCATTAAGGCCTCGGTTTGGGCAAAATAATTAGCCATTAAAATTTTGTGATGTTCGCCAATGGGACGTTGGCTGATGGCCGGAGCCAGAAAATCGCACGGGATCAGTTTCGTTCCCTGGTGAATCAACTGGTAAAAAGCGTGCTGGCCGTTGGTGCCGGGCTCTCCCCAGATAATTGGCCCCGTCTGGTAATCGACCGGCTTGCCATCGCGATCAACCGACTTGCCGTTGCTCTCCATGTCGCCCTGCTGAAAATAGGCCGCAAACCGGTGCATGTATTGGTCGTAAGGCAGGATGGCTTCGGTTTGTGCCCCAAAAAAGTTGTTGTACCAGATACCGATCAGGGCCAGAATGACGGGTATGTTCTGATCAAGGGGGGTGTGGCGAAAATGCTCATCCATCGCATGGGCTCCATCCAGCAGCTCCTCGAATTTATCGAAGCCTACGTACAACGCGATAGACAGGCCAATCGCCGACCAAAGTGAATAGCGTCCGCCAACCCAATCCCAGAAGCCAAACATGTTGTCGGGGTCGATACCGAACTTTTCAACGTCTTTTTTATTGGTCGATAGGGCCGCAAAATGCTTGGCAATGGCCGCTTCATCCTTCGCCGAATCCAGGAACCACTGCCGCGCCGTTTGTGCATTAGTCATGGTTTCCTGCGTGGTGAAGGTTTTGGAAGCAATCAGAAACAGGGTAGTCTCGGGACGAACAGTTTGTAGGGTTTCGTAGATATGCACGCCATCGACATTGGAAACAAAATGAACGCGCAGCTTTTTGTCATCCGCGTAGGGCTTGAGGGCTTCAGTAACCATAACGGGGCCAAGGTCTGACCCACCAATACCGATGTTTACCACATCGGTAATGGCTTCGCCGGTGTAGCCTTTCCACTCGCCCGACCGGATGCACTCGGTAAATGATTTCATGTGCGCCAGTACGTCATTTATTTCGGGCATCACATCGCTGCCATCAACCAGAATAGGCGTATTGGCGCGATTACGCAGGGCAACGTGTAATACAGCCCGGTCTTCTGTCCGATTGATCTTATCGCCCGAAAACATTTTTCCAATGGCGTCTTTCAGGCCCGCCTGCTCAGCCAACTGCTCCAGTAAACCAAGGGTTTCGGCGGTAATACGGTTTTTGGAGAAGTCAACTAGAATATCCTCGAACTGACGAGTGAATGTATTGAACCGTTCAGGGTCTTTCGCAAACAGATCACGCATATGCTGATCTTTGAGGCCGTTGTAATGGGCCTGGAGCGGGGAATAAGCCGGTAAGCTGGTGAATCGATGATTGGCGAGCATAAGGGGTTGTTGCTGGTTATAACGTTTGCGGTTTCTGTTATTTAATATATACTGTCACCTTATTCTGTAGG
The DNA here is from genome assembly GCF_054776635.1 of Spirosoma lituiforme. Taxonomy (NCBI): domain Bacteria; kingdom Pseudomonadati; phylum Bacteroidota; class Cytophagia; order Cytophagales; family Cytophagaceae; genus Spirosoma; species Spirosoma lituiforme. The sequence continues at coordinate 1,565,848 of NZ_BAAHBO010000001.1, read as the reverse complement.
CATTTGTAACTGGTTCCGTGATCGGTACCGTCTTCCAGGCGCAGTGTCTTCACGGGCTACACCGCCGGATGGCAACACTGGCTGACGCATGGGTAGCCCGTGAGGACACTGGCTACGGTGAGCGGAACATAGACCATGGAGAACAGTTCATCGAAAAATGAAAACTGACTTGTTGGCGCGAATATCGGTAATCCCGGCAATCTTTTTTCGGCTATTTTTACGCGTCTTTTTCTAGGGAAAGGCGATCATTATTGACAATTTATACTTCCTTAATGAATCAAAAACTTTTTTATTCGTTGGTGCTGGTCGTTGCGGGGGCCTTGTTTTTTATCCCATTTCTGGGGGGCGTCCGGTTATTCGACTGGGACGAAATTAACTTCGCCGAGTGCGCCCGCGAAATGATTGCGCTGGGCGATTACCTACACGTTCATATCGATTACAAACCGTTCTACGAAAAACCACCCCTGTTTTTCTGGTTTCAGTCGGCCATGATGAATCTCTTTGGCGTCAATGAATTCTCCGCTCGGCTGCCCAATGCCATTTGTGGTATTATCACGCTTGTCTATCTCTATAATCTGGGCCAGAAGTTACACGGTCACCGGTTCGGCTGGTTGTGGGCACTGGCTTACCTGGGGTCGGTTACCCCTCATCTGTACTTCCGATCGGGCATTATCGACCCGTTTTTTAACCTGTTCATTTTTGTTGGTTTAGTCAACCTAATCTTCGCGTCCTGGAAGCGCGAACGACTGGGGGGCGCTATGACCGTGCCCAGAAACGAGTGGTCGTACATTCTGATCGGGGGGCTGGTTTTGGGGCTGGGCATTATGACCAAAGGCCCGGTGGCCTACCTGATTGTGTGCCTGGTTCTGGGCGTTTACTGGATGCTGAGCCGCTTCCGGTGGTTTATTTCTCCACTGCAATTTCTGGCTTTTTCGATGGCGGCTGCCTTTGTGTCGCTATTGTGGTATGGCCTGGACATTTTCCTGCATGGACCCGAGCTGATGCGTAACTTTCTGGCCTATCAGTTTCGGCTGTTCAGTACACCCGATGCCGGCCACGTAGGGTTTCCTGCTTATCACGTCATTATATTACTGGTAGGTTGCTTTCCGGCGTCTATCTTCGGCATCCGGGCTTTCGGAACGCTTTTCATCGAACGGAATTACCAGCGGGAATTCCGGAAATGGATGCTTATTCTGTTTTGGGTCGTGCTGGTGCTGTTTAGCATTGTTCAATCGAAAATCGTGCACTACTCGTCGCTGTGCTATTTTCCCCTGACGTACTTTGCCGCCCTGACACTGGTGCAGTTAGAAGAACGCAAAATACAGTTCAACAACTGGATGCGGGCGGGTTTGCTGGTGGTCGGGGGTGTTTATGTGGCTGCCATTGTTGGGTTACCCATCCTGGCTCATCGCATGGATATTGTGAAATCATACGCGGATCAGGATGCGTTTACGCAACAGAATCTGGATGCGAAGGTTAACTGGACGGGCTGGGAAGTAGTGCCGGGTATCTGGCTGCTGGTCATTCTGATCCTGGCCATCATATGGTTCAATCAGCGCGAAACAGGGCGCGCATCGCTGACGCTTTTCGGGGGTATGGCCGTCTTCATCACCCTTACGCTCTGGTTTTTTATTGGCCGGATCGAAGGAATTTCGCAGGATGCGGCCATGCGGTTCTTTGAACGGGCTCAGGGACAGGATGTTTACGTACGAACGTACGGCTACCATAGTTATGGTCCTTATTTCTACACCCGAAAACCACCGGTCACTAACCCCAAATCCTATGATGACGAATGGATCTTGCGGGGGAAAATTGATAAGAATGTGCTGTTCATTCGCAAAGCCAGTGAGCAGCCAACCCTGCTGGATTCGTTGCCCGATGTTCGGAAAACCGGTGAAGAAAACGGTTTTGTCTTTTATCAGCGGAAAGCAAAGTAGCGGTTATTTGTGGGCATATTGTATCAGAAATGGATGGATTAAAACCGTTGGGGTTGCCCGCCGGTTATAGCGGTATGGCAATCCCAACGACTTTATCCGCTATGTTCTTCTCCCGCGTCTGGCTGTGCCGACTGATCATATTCACGTCAATTACAGGGCTGACCATCAGTCTGCTGGCTTGCAGTAAAAGTAGCCAGCCGGGCGTTGGTTCATCAAAAAAGCTTCAGATTTCGATTGGCGAAATCAAAGAAATTGAGATTCCGGGCCCCGGAAATAACTCGCTCGACTTGATTGGTACTTCGGATAACCAGGAAGTTGTAGACGTTTCCCGTCAGCAGATGGCCTCCGCCGTCGACACAAGCAAACACACGGGGACTGGTCCAGTGGTTTTTCAGATTAAAGGCATCACGGCAGGCACGGCAAACGTTGTCTTTTCTACAAAACCGACGAATACCGTCGGCAGTGGACAACCTGTTCATACTTACACCGTACAGGTAAAGTAGTGCGGACGGATACCTGCGTTACATCAAACCCAATACGCAAATTTCTTCTTGGTGAATATCGATTTAGGGATCATGGCATGAACGCCCAGTGTTTGGTCGACTACCTGGCTAACTTCAAAATCGACGCCCGTACTGGCAATGGACAGCGCTTCATTGAACGTGAAGCCGAGTTCATCTTTAATGAACGCACAGGCTTCGGAGAGCGCGTTTTTCATGGCTTTGTTTAAATCTTTATCCAGGCCAACGGCAATGAAATGGGTTGGTGTTTCGGCCCGTGGTTGTTTCAGCGTTCGACCTTTATGAACAATGAACTTGACGGTAAGATTGATGGCGGTTTCTATCGCCACGCCACTTACTTCGCCATTGCCCTGTGCCCCATGCCCATCGCCGGTAGTGAACAGCCCTCCCGGTACCGAAACGGGCAGGTGTAGCGTTGTACCTTTCACTAAATGCTTGATGTCCAGATTGCCACCATAAAATCCGGGCGGAATCGAACTCTGACGACCCATGTCGGCCGGTGGCGATAAGGCCATGACGCCCATAAATGGGTTGAGCGGAATATCGACGCCTTCTTTTAGCGAACCTGTTTTTCGTTTGGCATCGTACCGGTAAACGAACGTTTCGCGGGTTTTAACCTCGTCGGGAATACCGCCCCCGCCTGGCCAGACACTGTTGACCCCAAAGCTAGCCGGAAGGGTTAGATCGAGAATCCGGATTTCGAGACTGTCGCCGGGTTGCGCGCCATCAACATAAACGGGGCCGGTGAGCATGTGCCCGCGAATTCCCGACGGTTCGGGTTTCACGTTTTTCATAATGGCAATGACCTCCTGCGCGTGCCGATCGAGGGGTAGGTTGTTTTTGGTATAAAACTCTTCGGGGTTTGTGCGGCTTACTCCCGATGGATTGACGGTTTGAATTTCAACTACATCGCCATCCTTCACTTTGTATACGGGTGGAACGTCTGCCCCGAAATATCCCCAAACCATATTTTCGGGTAGGGAGCGAACGACATGATCGGGTTTTAGCGCAGCTTTATTGATGGTTTCCGGCAATTTTGACGCAAGCACGGCTTCGGCGTTCAGACTGCCAGCTGAAAGGAGGGCAAGCCCATTTCGGGTAGTCGTTTGTAAAAAAGTCCGTCGAGATGTTTTCATGAGGTTGTATAAAAAAGAGCGTATCGGATAAGTGTGGTAAGATAAGGAATTGACCATTAACGGACGCGTGAATTCCCTGGCTAGGTTCAACTATCCTGCACGTCTGCTGAACAACCGGTTTATTCAGTCGGTTACGTTCCAGAATTAACCTGGCTTTCTTGTGTCTGTACCGTCTGTTTCACCCACTGCTTCATCTTCGCCCAACAAGTGGATTATTCTGGGAACGATCATGTTCGGTACGTTCATGTCTACGCTCGATAGCAGCATTGTCAACATTGCTCTACCTACCATCCGGAAGGAGCTAGGCGCTGGCGACAGTGTAGAATGGATTGTGCTGTGTTACCTGCTGACAACGACCAGTACGCTCCTCATTATGGGAAAACTATCGGACTGGGTTGGCCGCCGACAATTGTACATTACGGGTTTCTGCGTGTTTGTACTGGGGTCGTTGCTTTGCGGGCTGGCCTGGAATCTGTGGTCGCTGGTGGGGTTTCGGGTGCTTCAGGGCATCGGTGCATCCATGATTTTTGCCGTCGGACCGGCTATTATCAGCGACACATTTGCTCCCCAGGAGCGGGGACAGGCTTTGGGTATCATGGGCTCTATTGTAGCGGCTGGTTCCAGTGCGGGCCCCGTTATTGGTGGTTTTTTGCTGGGGCGGTTTGGCTGGTCGAGTATATTTTTTGTGAACGTTCCCATTGGTTTACTAGCCATCTGGCGGGCCTGGACCATATTACCCGAAAGCCCTACCGTAAAGGGGCAACGGTTTGATTTGGTTGGGGCCGGGTTGTTTCTGGTCGGCGTGACGACCTTGCTGACGGGGCTGGATTTTGGTCCGGAACCTCGTTATGGGTGGGATAGTACACTGGTTATTGGCCTGTTATCCGTAGGAGGTGTGCTGTTGGCACTCTTTTTATTCTGGGAAATGCGCGTCAGTGATCCCATGCTACGGCTCAGCCTGTTTCGTACCCGACCGTTCACCGCGGCTATTCTGGCCGCTTTTTTCGGATTTATTGCGTCGGGTGGTAACCTGTTTGTAATCCCTTTCTTTCTGCAGCAGATAATGGCCCTGAACCCCGAGCGGGCTGGCCTGGTTTTGTTAGCGGGTCCATTGACTCTCAGCGTGATTGCCCCTCTGGGTGGTTACCTGTCCAGCCGGATCAGCACCCGGTGGCTGTCCAGTTTTGGTTTGCTGGTTACGGCCTGCGGCTATTTTGCTTTTTCGTTTCTGGATGTCAGCTGGGACTGGCAGGATGTTATCTGGCGAAGTGCACTTGTCAGCATGGGCTTCGGGTTGTTTCAGTCGCCGAACAGCAGTAGTGCGCTCAATGCCGCTCCACTGGAGCAGCGCGGTATTGCCAGCAGCATGATTGCTTTTATGCGCAACCTTGGTTTTGTGATCGGTATTGCGCTGGCGGCTGCCGTTTGGTACAGTACCCGCAACCGCTACGCGTTAGCGCATGATGTGGCCCCTGACACCACGGCGGCTCAACTCCTGGGCATGCACTATGCCTACCTCACAATGGCGTGTCTGGTGTTTACAGGAGCCCTTATCTCATTGACGCGTGGCAAGAGCACTCAGCCCGTTGCTGTTGCGCCCGCTACTGGCCAGACGGTTGAGGTAGCTTCCTGATGGCCCAATAGATGCCCGCGGTAAAGGAAGGAAAATCCGGCGGACATCTATCCGGCAAACAGCCTATCGTTTCGGACCTACCGAATCATAGATAACGACCTTCTCCCAGAGCGATGCGTAGTTGTTCCGGAAATCATCGTGGATGGGGTGTTTCTGGTAAGCTTCTTCATCGGCGGGACTGTCGAAGAAGCACAACCACGAATAGGCATAGGACCGCTCGATAACCTCACGGTTTGTGGCGGCAGGTGTACCGATATGAACCATCTTAATGGTTGGGCACTTCGCCAGCTTGTTCAGTCCTTCCAGTAGCTTGGCTTTGTCGGCTTCATTGCCAGCGTTCTTCAGGTAGAAAAGCACATGGTGAACAAATAGTTCTTTAGGGGCACTGACAACGGTGGGCAGTCCGGCGCTCAACCCGGCAACAACACTTTTTTTGACGAAACTTCTTCGTGATTGCTCTTTCATTTTGTCCTCTGGTTATTGGATATAAGTCTTAACGATCTTATTCAGGAGCAAAAATGCCAAACGATTTAGCGTTTGGCAAATTCAGCTGAAAATCAGCCGGAACAAGCGGATAAAAATGTCGAAATAATCATTTGACAGTACTCGATAAGGCTACAAATACGCTGCGTTTTTAGCCTTATACTAAACTTTTAGGCGTTTGCTATGTCTATAGAATGAATTTGTATGCCAGTAGAAACCCCTTGTTCACGTAAAAACTCAGCTTATGAAACGTATCGCATCAATCACTCTTGTTATGGCCTGGTTGCCCTTCGTGAGCCAGGCGCAGGAAAACGCCAACCCCAGCTTGATGCAGGCGTTAATGCAGGCGGTCAGTTCGGCTACCATTTCTGATGCCCAGGTGGCCGACTTATCGCGCCAGGCTATAAAAGAAATGGATGCTAAAAATCCGGTTGCCGCAGCCAATGATCCCTACACACAGCGCCTGAATAAGATCGTTAGCCGTCACCAGACTATGGGCGGGCTACCTCTCAATTATAAAGTGTATAAAGTGGCTGACGTCAACGCTTTTGCTACGGCTGATGGTAGCGTACGTGTTTTCAAAGGTCTTATGGACATCATGACCGATAACGAGCTACTGGCCATCATGGGTCATGAAATCGGGCACGTCATTAACAAAGACTCTAAAGACGCTATGAAGCGAGGCCTTCAGCTCTCGGCGCTGCGTACGGGCATTGCTTCGCGGTCGGGTACCGTTGGGAAGATCGCCCAGTCGCAGGTTGGGGATGTGGCGGGTTACCTGATGAGTGCTAAATTCAGTCGTCAACAGGAAACAGAAGCCGATGATTATAGCTATGATTTTCTGAAGCGAAACGGGTACAACGTAATGGCGCTGGCTACGTCGTTTGAAAAGTTGGCCAAATTGAACGGTGGCGCACAAAGCGGCAAGCTGGCCTCCATTGTATCAACTCACCCCGATAGTCAGAGCCGTGCTCAACGGGTACGGGACCGCGCCCGGCGTGATGGGTTAGCGAAGTAGGCCCATGGAAACGTAATTAGCCTACTAACTGCTTTTTATAGGTTTCCTCGAACTCTTCGTAAGTCAAGACTCGAATTGGTGGAAATCCTATACGGTCTAGTCCTTTGAAATGCTTGTCATTTCCGATGATGTAATCGGCGTTGGCAGCGACAAAACTGTCTACAAACTTATTATCATCCTCATCGTTTTCAATAAGATTCCAACGGTATGAAGGGCTGATTGTGTAGATATTTGGCAGTAAGAGTAAATAACTCAGTTTGGCATCTGTAGTCGTTAGCCCATAACGTTGCTGGATGATTTCTTCGTATTCAAGCAAAATTTCCGTTGACAGGCACAGGTCAAATTTGTCTTGTATGATACATTCATAAATCCAGTGGTATTTATATTGTGGAGCCAGCGAGACTAAAAAAACGTTGGTATCAAGAACAAGACGTAGTCTATTCATTCAACCAGCCATCTAAGTCGTCTTGCGAGATACCCCTTTCGTCAACCGATCTAGCCACGTTGTTGACTAATTTGCTTGAAAAATAATCGGCCAGTAGCTTTTTAACTGCCTGCAAATCCTGATCTGAAGGCTGGAATGAGTACACTTTCAGTAGCTCCAGTTGTAGTGGACTTAATTTCTCGGCAACCATATACAGTCTAAGTTTTTATGAATATAATGAATTTGACGTAAACAATTGTCTTTTTGTACAGGCTATTACCTGGCATTCGTGTAAGAAATTGTTTGTGTAAACATCAGTATTTGCCAGGATAAGGGGTAAACATAAATAAAAAGCCCGGTCATCTTTCGGCGACCGGGCTTTTCTATGTTCGTTACTTACATCTCAATTTCGGCATCCAGATTTGTAAAGGCGATTTCACCATCACTGTTGAGCTCCATCAGTACTACGGAATCTTTTTTGACTTCGCCCGATAGAATGCTCTTCGAGAGTTCATTCAGTACCCGACGCTGTAAGACCCGTTTCAGCGGACGGGCACCGAACTGAGGATCGAATCCTTCTTCGCCGAGTTTATCCAGCACTTCATCCGTTGCATCGAGTTGAACGCCGTTCTCGTTCAGGCGCTGCCTGATCTGACGGAACTGAATGTCCACAATTTTGCGGATGTTAGCCTTTGTCAGCGGCTCGAACATCACGATCTCATCGATCCGGTTCAGGAACTCGGGGCGGATGGTTTGTTTGAGCAATTCCAGCACGGCCGATTTTGCTTCCTCCAGCACCAGCGAGTGATTCCAGCCTTCATCTTCGGTAAACTTCTCCTGAATCAGGTGGCTACCAATGTTCGACGTCATGATGATGATCGTATTCTTGAAGTTTGCCACCCGGCCTTTGTTATCCGTTAAGCGCCCTTCGTCAAGCACTTGCAACAAAATGTTCCAGACATCGGGATGCGCCTTTTCGATCTCGTCAAGCAGCACAACAGAGTACGGTTTCCGACGGACGGCTTCGGTCAGTTGACCACCTTCGTCGTAGCCCACATAGCCCGGAGGGGCACCAATCAGTCGGCTTACGGCGTGGCGTTCCTGGTACTCAGACATGTCGATGCGTACCAGCGCATTCTCATCGTTGAACAGGTATTCAGCCAGCGTCCGGGCCACTTCAGTTTTACCAACACCGGTCGTGCCCAGGAAGATAAACGAGCCAATTGGCCGTTTGGGGTCCTGCATACCAGCCCGACTCCGACGAACCGCATCGGCGACTACTTCAATGGCCTCGGCTTGCCCGGCTACACGTTTGCCCAATTCTTTCTCCAGGTTGAGCAGCTTCTCCCGATCGCTTTGCAGCATTTTCGAGATTGGAATACCCGTCCATTTGGCAACTACCTCGGCGATGTCATCTGCACTGACTTCTTCCTGCATCATTCGATCAGAGTTCGCCTGATCAGTTCCTTCTTTCGCGAGTGTGGTCAGCTTCGTTTCGATTTCCGGTATGCGACCGTAACGGATTTCGGCCACTTTACCGTAATCGCCGGAGCGCTCGGCCTGATCTGCTTCAAGACGAAGCTGTTCAAGCTGCTCTTTCAGGGTTCGTCCTTCGTTGACCGATTCTTTTTCGGATTCCCATTTCGCTCTCAGGTTGTTCCGTTGTTCGCTGAGGTCTTCGATATGCTTGTTCAGCGACGATTCTTTTTCCTTATCGTTTTCACGCCGAATGGCCTCGCGCTCAATCTCTAACTGCATGATCCGACGGTTCAATTCATCAAGTTCTTCAGGAACCGAATCCATTTCCAGCCGTAGTTTGGCGGCTGCTTCGTCCATCAGGTCAATAGCCTTATCGGGCAAAAAGCGGTCGGTAATGTAGCGTGTCGAAAGTTCGACGGCGGCAATGACCGCGTCGTCCTTGATCCGGACACCGTGGTGCAGTTCGTACTTCTCCTTGATGCCACGCAGAATCGAAATAGCATCCGCTATATCCGGTTCATCGACCATAACGGCCTGAAACCGGCGTTCGAGTGCTTTATCTTTCTCGATATACTTCTGGTATTCTTTCAGCGTGGTCGCGCCAATCGTGTGCAGTTCTCCGCGCGACAGGGCTGGTTTTAACAGGTTGGCCGCGTCCATGGCCCCTTCGCCACCGGCACCCGCCCCAATGAGCGTGTGAATCTCGTCGATGAACAGAATAATCTGGCCATCGGAGTCCGTAACTTCCTTAATGACAGCTTTCAACCGTTCTTCAAACTCGCCCTTGTATTTAGCCCCGGCTATAAGCAGACCCATGTCGAGCGAGACAATGGTTTTGGTTTTCAGGTTTTCCGGAACGTCGCCGGATACAATGCGTTGAGCCAGCCCTTCAACGATGGCGGTTTTACCAACGCCCGGCTCACCCAGCAGAATGGGGTTATTTTTGGTTCGGCGGCTCAAAATTTGCAGCACCCGCCGAATTTCTTCGTCACGGCCAATCACCGGGTCAATTTTACCGGTGCGGGCCCGTTCGTTCAGATTAACGCTGAACCGTTCCAGGGATTGATATTTAGCTTCTGCGTTCTGATCTTTCACTGAGTTTCCTTTTCTAAGTTCGTTGATGGCCGCTTTCGTTTGTTTCTCGTTGAAACCGGCATCTTTCAATAACGTTGCAATTTGATCTTTACCGCCCATCAGTCCCAAAAACATAAGCTCAACGCTCACAAATTCGTCGCCGAACTCTTTGGTGTAACTGCTGGCTTTGGCCAGGGCAGCGGTTGTATCATTCGACAGATATATGTTGCCATTTCCGCCCGAAACTTTCGGGTAGGTAGTCAGAATAGCATCCAGCGCACCGCTGGTATTTTTTAAATTGATGTTGGTTTTCTTCGCGACGAAACCAATAACGTTCTCATCTTCCGACAGGATTGCCTGTAGCAGGTGACCGGTTTCGATTCCCTGCTGGCCGTTGCCAAAGGCGATCTCCGACGCCTTCTGCACGACCTCTTGTGCTTTTATGGTGTAATTCTTAAAGTCCATGATGGTATAGGGTAGTTTTCTTTTGCCGGCTAACCGGTTCCGTTTGGTTGTTTACTCGTTGACAGTATATTAACAAATCGCGGGCCGAGCTGTTTTGTCGGACATTTTGGCTGAAAAAAGCAACGTATTGCGATTTATTAAGTCATAATGTCTGGTTTATGCCGAGTACTTGTTTAATGAAAAAGCCGTCTCGTGAATACAAGACGGCTTTTTCACTAAACAAAATTTATCTAATCGAGCCCTTCGTCTTCAATTGGTTTCATGCGCTCCCGGATAATAGCCTCGCTGTGTGGTTCCCAGGTTTCGACGGGCTCCGCCAGCACGTCGGCTTCCGTATCGTAAATGACAGTCCGATCGTAGTCGTGAAATCTGCCCTTTGGTAACCAGTACGCAAGTAGACCTACATAAGCGGCTGCTAGAACGGCACCTGTCCAGCCAACAACCGGCTGTTTTTTTGATTGACGGGTAGCAATACCGCCGAACCCGGCCACGAATGGTACCATGTACCAAGGATCATTGAGTCGGCGGGCAATCAGGTAGCCTGCACCGGCAGTAGCTGTTAAAATAGCTGCTGCGATAAGACTATCCCGCTCTTCATCCGGCTCCCAGGCGTTAATCGTCAACAACGTGTTGGGTGTACCGACCACTGTGGCCGTTGTGAGCCAGCCCGCATACAGACTGACTGGAATGCGAAGGTACTTTTCGGGGGAGGAGACTTCCGTTCTGCCGATTTCCAGACTCTGGTGTAGGGCCAGTGCCGCCGGTAAGTTGAATTTTGTAACCAGATCAGAAATGACAATGCTCTGCGGGTCATTCTGCGAGAAGAAACGGCCAAAAATGGCATTGAGGGTCCAGCTAGTCCACCACCAGGGGAGTGCCTTCTGGTAACGGGGATTGAACGCCTGCGAGCGTAAAGCCTGATGAACTAGTAATGCGGCCAGACCAGAGTAAACCGTTGACCACACAACACCGAATGACCAGCCTGCCGGAACGATCATGTTTTTCTCAAATACGTCTTCGTACTCAACCGGTACATCGTATTCATATTCGGACCCTGCCTGACCATCCTGGTGCCGTTCCCGGCTCTGTTGGCGGGATCGGCTGCTGGAGAGCGTTGTGTAAACTATACTGCCAGCGGCAAACACCGCCGTTGCAATACGCCAAAACGATGAGTTTTTCATAATAGATTGCTTGGGAACGATGCATCCCCGTAAGGTCTCGAAAATCTCACGGGGACGATCAGCTTATTTAGTGCTTAGGCAACTACTTCCTCCTCTATTTCTTCTCCCTTACGGGCCAGTTTCTGCGCTTTATCTTTTGTTGTCTGGTACGTTTCGACAACGCTGCTAACGGCCGTGTTCAACGCTGAAGACAGCGTATCCGTCAATGAATTGCCGAGCGATTTGGCCTTGTACCGGTAACGGGCTTTTTGAAACTCGCTGGTGTTTTTGTAGCCAACCGTTAGGGCGATACCTGCAATCACCGCGATACCGAAGCCGATGCCCCAGGCCAATGATATAGTCGCTTCTTTTTCTTCAGGTTCGGGTTTCTGCGACATCTTATCGCGCATCAGTGCAGCCATCGTTTCCTGTGGTGCCACGTAAGCCATCACTTCGTACGATTTATTTTTGATACCGCCAGGCACGATTTTGGGCTTACCCGCCATGAGTGCGTCGTACCCTGCCTGCGCAACCATAACGGGGTCCTGCAAGTCGTCGGTTACTTTCGTATTTTCGGCATCGGCCTTGTTGAAAAAATCCGTATCCGTTGCATTGGGCAGCAGAGCCGTGATCGTCACATTCGTGTCTTTCAGCTCGTTCACCAGCGATTGGGTGAAGTTGTACACGTAGGCTTTCGTACCTGCGTAGACAGCCATCAACGGTGTTGGCGTAATGGACAGCAACGAGGCCAGATTCAGAATTTTACCTTCATTACGCGCTAGCATGTCGTATAGGAATAGCTTCGTCATTTGGGTCAGCGACAGCACGTTGAGGTGAATCATCGACTTTTCACGCTCCCAGTCGGTGTCGGTCGCAAACAGCCCGTACAGGCCAACCCCCGCATCGTTCACCAGTACATCGACTCTAATACCTTTTGCTTTCACCTGATCGTACACGTCCTGAGCAGCGTCTTCCTGAGCCAGATCCTTGTGAATGACCGTAACCTGCTGGGTGCCGTAATTGCTTTTGAACACTTCGCTCAACCGATCCAGTTTGTCGTCACTACGACCGACTAAAACCAGATCATAACCATCCTGTGCAAAGAGTTTGGCCAGTTCCTGACCGATTCCGCTGGAAGCACCGGTAATAAGAGCCGTTTTTCCTGTTTCTGGATTCATATGTGTAATTAGTTAGTGGAGTTTACGCACCCCTATGGAACTGCAACCAGTGCAAGTTGTTTCAGCAACGGAGCGTTTGTCATGCGTCCGGTATCTAAATTTTTTACACAAAATGAGTTTGCCGTACGTTCTCAAGGCACAAATTCAGCCGTCATGAAAACAGTTATTGGTCTTCTTTTTCTACTGCTTGGTGTAGCAGGCTGTTCGGGTTACCGAATTATAAAAAATGAACGGGATAGCTCCGCAAACTGGTCGACATACCGAACGTTTGCGTTTGTTGATACCAGCCGAATCGACCCCAGTCCTGGCACGTCCTACCAGGCAACGATGGAGCAGGTGAAACAGGCAGTTGCTGCTGAAATGACAAATCGGGGATATCGGCAACTGAAAACGGATCGACCGGCGGATGGGCCAGATCTGCTGGTTAATATCGGTACGGTTGTTAACGAGAAGACACAGACCCGCCCGACCACGATCTATGAGGCTCCGCGCTATATCGGGCAGCGTCGGTATCACTGGCAAAGTCAGGAAGTTCCGGTTGGAACGTACCGGGAGGGAACCCTCAGTTTACACATCGTTGATGCCCGACGGGAGAATTTACTGTGGGATGCGGCAGTATCGAGTATTCTGAGCAAGAAGGGGGTAAGTACTGAACAGATTCGGGAGGCTGTTGGTAAAGTGTTCAGCAAGTTTCCCGGTAAGGCGTCCTGATGCGGAGAAATGCAAAACGCCGTACCACAGTTCAGTAACCGTGACACGGCGTTTTGCCTATATCTCAGTGTCAATTATTTGGAAACGACCTTCAGCATAATTTTGCGCATGGTCGGCTTCGGTACACGCGACGTGTCATTTCTGGCAACACCCGTTCCCCGGCCAATAGCGTCGATTCGCTGAAAATTGATGCCCGACGTTACCAACTGCTGTTTAATTATATTGACTCGTTTGAACGACAGACTCTTATTGGTAAAACCGCCCTGAGCATCATTGGCATAGCCAACCAATAATATTTGTAATTGAGGATAGGTTTTCAGCATGGTCGCCAGTTCCGTAACGGTTGCCTGCGAGCCGGGGGTCATCGACAGCGATCCTGGCTGGAAAGCCACACCCGCCAACGGAAATACCCGTCCTTTGGGTAAAGCTGCATTGCCTACATAAGGCGTCATCTGCTGAGCCAGACTACCGGCCCCAGCCGTTGCCGCTAGCCCCGTGCCACTGGCTGGGGCCGACAGGGAAGCGGATAAAGCCGATGCTGATTTTGGGGCGGTTTTAGTAACAGGCTCCTTTGGCACCGCTAGCGAACGGGTTACGGTATCGGCCTGAATTGTATCACTGGCCACTAACGTACCATCGGTTGCATCCTGCCCGCCATTCGAATACTTCTGCGTGTTCTGATAAAGGTAATAACCGCCAAACGCAAGCGCTACGGCAATGAGCGCACCAACTCCCCATTTTGTCAGGGCCCCGTTGTCGTTTTCGGTATCATCCGACAGGTCGTAGCTGACAGCTGGTCGGGTAGCAGTAGAAACGGCGCGCCCCGAGGAGTCTACGGGCGTACGGCGGGCGGGTGCTGCTAGTCCGGCGACAATCTGCTGAAGACCAACTTTCTCCACCAGCCGGGGCATAAACTCCTCTGGAACATTGCTGACCAGCGTTTCCCGTTCGGCGAAAAGGGCCGCGGCCAGGGCATCGGCATCCAGTTTTTGGTCTTTTGCCTGTTTGCCCAGCACATGCAGCACAATGGTGGTAATCAGGCCCAGCAATGAAATGGCCGACGAATTACGGATGCCGGCATAACTCGAAATCATGCTGCCGATCGAGCTTTTCATGGCCGGCAGCAAATGACTGATCACGTCATTACCCTGGGTAATCAGCGTATTTGTGTGAGCGGGGTCACGAAGAATCGTGGTCAGATTGTCCAGCGAAGTGCCGTCGTATCGGCCTTTCTGAATGTGATTGTACAACTGATTGACGCCAATTTCGCTTGTTGTGCGCTTCATCAGCCCCCCCATAATTGTATACACAAGGCCATCAACGGCTTTGTGGGTTTTTTCGATTGGCTCGTCGATGTAATCGGCAATACGCGACAGAACCTCCGGATTCAGGACAGTAGTTAAGTTGGCAAATAAATTCATAGAGCAATGACTCGATCAGGCAAAGAATGGTGCTTTTTACTTTCTCGTAGTCTAAAACGACCTTGAGCACCTTAGAAAATGGGCCACCGGCTTAAAATTAGGTAAGGTTTGGCAAAGGTTACACATGGGGCCCTAATAAATTCGGGATGTTAACGCTTGGGCAAACGTTCGATAACTTCCTGATACTCCGTTTCAACCGCCCGCAGCCGATCCTGGCAAAATGTAATCAGTTCTGTCGCCAGCCGAATCTTTCCGGGTAGCTCATCGAGCGGGACTTCCTCGTTTTCTATTTCATAAACCAGCGTGCTGAGCTGGTCATAAGCTTCCTGATAAGTCATTCGTTCTCGTCAAGTAAATAATAATCCGGTAGTTCGCCATCGCGAGGCTACCGGCTGAAGTCTGCGGAAGCGTATGAAGCCTAAGCTAAACTGGTAACCTGGGTCGTAATCAGGCCATCGCGCATCTGTACCTCAAGCGTTTCGCCAGGTTGAACATCGGCCATCTGAGTTAAAATCCGACCGTTGCGTAGCAGCAGGGCGTAACCACGACGAAGTACATTCGACGGGTCGAGATGCCGTAAGGTAACCGCTTTTTCGGTAAGATTTGTGTGGCATTCCCGGAAGTAGGTCTGTGAAACAAACCGAAGACGCTCTGTTTCCCGATCCAGATTCTCGCGGGCCGTCTGCAACGTGTCGCGGGCAACAATCCGCAGCCGATCGCGTAACTGAAGACACGTTTCTTCGAACTGGCGATTGTGTTCGATCAAAAATCCGGCGGCTTTGGTCGGCGTTTTTACGCTTTGATGACAAAGCAAATCCGTAATGCTTACGTTGCGTTCGTGGCCGATACCCGCCAGAATCGGAATCGTAAATCCGGCCACTGTCTGCCCCATCAGATACGTATCAAATGAGCCAAAATCCAACTGCGAGCCGCCCCCCCGCACGATAACAACGGCGTCGTAAGGGATACCGCTGGTTCCAATGCGGGCTAGCTGCCCACAAATGGCCCGTTCGGCACCCTGGCCCTGTACCTGTGTCAGATACTCGTCAACGACAAAATCATACCCGAATGGATTCTGGGTAAGCTCATGACGGAAGTCGCGCCAGCCATCCGAATTGGGGGCTGTAATGAGCGCCACCCGTTGAATGACAGCCGGACGGGGCAGGAGCTGGTTGGCTGTAATATACTGACCTGCTTCGAGCCAGACCAGATCGGGGTGGTTCTTAACGAGCGTATCAAGAACAGTCTGTCGCTCGCGTTCGAGATTGCCCAGCGTGTAAGACGGGTCGATTTTCAAAATCTCCAGCCGTAAGCCATACACCGGGCTAAACCCGACGGAAACCAGCAGCAGAAGCTGAATGTTCCGGGCAAACGCGACGCCCGTTGCCCGCTCAAAATCGCTGATGGCGTGGTAGTTCTTCCGCCAGATACAGGCATCAAGTTTAGCCAGCGTCTCGCGACCGGAAGACCCCGTAGGATCCCGCTCGACCAGCGTCAGAAAACAGTAGCCGCGGTCGGGATAGTTTTTTATGTCGCTGGTTTCGGCTACAACCCACACGGCCTTCTGCCCGAACGCTTCGTCGACAACGGCTTCGAGGGTAAAGGCTAAATCAGATAGTCGGATGGGAGACATGTTGAATGAGTGAATGGTAAATGAGCGAGAGAGTGAATAGCTGACGCACGCTTTATCAGTCACTCTTTCGCTCATTCACTCTTTCGCTTTTTAAAGTCCTTCAAACTGGCGCAGGAAACGCACGTCGTTTTCGGTGTAAAGCCGCAGGTCGTTCACCACGTATTTTAACTGCGTAATGCGCTCGATGCCCATACCGAAAGCAAAACCGGTGTATTCCTCGGGATCGATGCCGCAGTTGGCAATCACCTGGGGGTCAACCATGCCCGAACCGGCAATTTCGACCCAGCCCGAATGCTTGCAAATGTTGCAACCCTTACCTCCGCAGATCTGACAGGATATGTCGATCTCGGCGCTTGGTTCAGTAAATGGAAAGTAAGAGGGCCGGAAGCGAATCTGGGTACCCGGCTCGAACATCTCTTTTACAAAGTGATAGAGCGTATCTTTCAGGTCTTTAAAGCCTACATTTCGGTCAATGTATATACCTTCTACCTGGTGGAACATGCAATGTGCCCGCGCTGAAATGGTTTCATTGCGATACACCCGACCCGGCATGATCGATCGTATAGGCCGGAAGCGCGTCGGCGCACCGTCCGTACCGGGCTTCTGACGCTCCATTAATCGGATCTGTACGTTGGATGTGTGCGTACGTAACAGCATATCCGATGGTGCACCCTCCGAGGTTTTCTCGACAAAGAACGTGTCCTGCATATCACGGGCCGGGTGATTGTCGGGAAAATTCAGGGCACCAAAGTTGTACCAGTCCGATTCAATTTCGGGGCCGTCCGCAACATTGAAACCAATCCGTTCGAAAATTTGAATAATCCGTTGCCGAACCAGACTCAGCGGGTGCTGTGTGCCGGTTAGATTCGGTATAGTGGGCAGGGTAAGATCAACGGGTGGAGCACTGTTGGCAAAGGCCCGCTGTTCATCGACGACCCGACCCGACGTCTCAAATCGTTCCTGGGCCAGATTTTTAAGTCCGTTCAACTCTTGTCCAACGGCTCGCCGATCGGCTTGTGGAACGCTTTTAAGCCCTTCGAATAATTCCGTAATAACACCTTTACGGCTGATGAATTTCATGCGAAACAACTCCAGTTGCTCCGGTGTGTTAATCTCAAACTGCTCAATTTCCTGGTGTAGGTCTTTTACTTTATCCAGCATACGCTACGTGTTTCACTACTTGCTTGGAACAAAGGTACGTAAAACTCAGCAGAGCGTAGGGCCCCCAAAACCGGCTGACGTGATTCAGAGCTCGTTATTTCTCACTATCTGTATGATTGAAACAGCAACGACCCTAAAGTGGATCGTAATTTGTTGATTAAACGGTTAAACATAGCTGAATAGCAGAAGCTTATGTCTTCTGAATTTATCTTTAGTAAACTGTTTTTGGCAAATAGGACTGATTGTTGTAGCTACACGGTATACGACAGAAGGTATAGGGAACTGTTTGAGAACCCGAAATAGTACAATAAGTATCTGAAGGTCAGCCTCTAACTATTAATACACAATCATATCATAAAACGCTTATGAACGCATTCGTTAACGACTCCCTCTTTGATAGTGTGTCCAGACCTTTCCACAATAGTGTGGAAAAAATTGCCGATTCCACATGTCTCCAGAAACTTCTCATCCCATTTTATGACCGCAAACGGACTGTATCCGTTGATGAAATCGTTCGTCTGGAAGGTTGCGGCAACTACACGAATTTCTTTTTGAAAGATGGAACCAAGATGCTGGTTTCCCGTACATTGAAAGAATACGAAACATTACTTGATGGGCAGGCCTTCGTTCGGGTGCATAAATCCTGCATTGTAAATCTGGGATTCGTTCGTAAGTTTTTTATTAAAAAAGAAGGTGAACTTGAATTAACGGACGGTCAGCAGGTGAAAATTTCCCGCCGTCGGGCTCAGGTGTTTGTTGATCGCATCCGCGATTTTCAATCCATCGTTGTGAGTTAATTTATATTGTCGAACTCTACCCAAAAAGCGGCCGTAAATAGTACATGGCCATGTTGCGTAGTTTTACGCAATAGGCTGGGTAGATACACTCGAAGAAAAGTATAGGGTCTTAATTAAATGTCTGATTGTCAACTGGTTACCTATAATATGTAGCCCTTGTCGATCAGGCTATTTTTTAGGACTAGCTTTCATAAACTAGTTTTGATTCATATTAAACACTGAACCAAAACTAGTCTTCACCATGGAAGCTTCTATTTTTTCCTCTGTCCAGCCACTTGCTGTTGTTCCACAATTTCCGACGTCTTACCAGCGTGGTACACAGCGCATTACGCTGCCTTACCTGAATCGTACAATTTTCATTTCTGTCGATGATATCCTGTGCTTGCAGGGGGAGGGCAATTATACGTTCCTGCACACCCGAGACCGGAAACGGTATCTGGTATCGAAAACGCTCAAAGAATTCGAAAAAACGCTAGACGGTTCAATTTTTCTGCGCATCCACAAATCATACATCGTCAATCTGGCCTACGTTCAGCGAAATATGTTCAACCGCGAGCGCCAGGTAAGAATGGCTGATGGTCGGGATGTAGCCATCTCTCGTCGGCGTATGAAAGACATTACCCAGCAGCTAGCTCAGTATTGGCTTAAATTGCTGAACTAGGACATAGATACTAACTGACAGTTTAAAATGAATAAGCCGTAACAGGTTGATGCTATTAGTACATCAACCTGTTACGGCTTATTCGTTTGTGCACGAATTACGTTCTTAAAATAGCCGGTAAGCCAGCGTGACCTGCCATGATTTCAGGCGCTGGCTGAACTTACCCTGACTGTTTTCAATCTGAGCAATATCGGATATGTTGCCTTCGTAACGGACATCCAGACCGAACGAACCAAGGTCGAGACCACCGCCTACCTGATAGCCATAATAGGCCTTGGCCCAGGCGTCGTTTAGGCTACCACTAGTATATTGACTCAACGCCTGCCCTAATTTCTGATTATCATCGATCCGGAATGAAACAACCGGGCCCGCCATTACCCGAATAGGGCCCCCTTTAATACCCAGCAAAAGAGGCACATCAAAACTGGTGGTTTTAACTGTAATGGTCTCGGTCTGCCCATTTCGAATGACGCCGAATTGCCCCGACCGAGTTGAGTAGAGTAGTTCAGGCTGAATAAACAGGTTCTTGCCAAATCGGGTGTAGATACCGAACGACGTACCTGTTTTGCTGTTGAAGCTATCGCTCAAGTTATTTCGAAACGTCTGCCCGTCAACATTCACGGTGGGTGCGCCATTGGAGTTGGTCCCGGTGTTGATGAAATTGCCAAAACTGAGTTTAGAAAGATTGACCCCTCCTTTGATACCAATCTGGAAACCGCCCTGAGCAAACGACAAGGCTGGCAGAATCGTGAGTGATGCGAAAAGCAAGATTTTTTTCATTGTTGTAGCTAAAAAAATGTACTTGTTAGTAAACGATATTTAAGCGTATATGGCATGGGGTACCAACTAAATTTGAGCGAACGGCGTTCTGTATGTACCGAATAACCAGTCTAAAATGAGTCGCTGATGCGATGGCTGGCGGTTGGATTATCTTTACCAGCCAGGGTTTAATTAGCCTTGTAGCCTCGTCATCAAAAATCGTGTCAATGCGGTTTACCAACAAGTCATCTAGCAGCCAATGGCCAAGTTAAAAACTACTTTTTTCTGTCAGAATTGTGGACACCAGTCCGGAAAATGGATGGGACGCTGCCCATCATGTGGCGAGTGGAATAGCATTGTGGAGGAAGTCGTTCAAAAAGACGAGCCCGAGAAAGGTGGCTGGCGGAGTCCATCGTCAGGACCGGGTGGCCTGAAAGTAGCGGCCAAGCCCAAAGCACTTCACGCCATTAATTACGAAGAACAGCCCCGGATATACACTGTTGATAGTGAACTGAACCGGGTATTGGGGGGAGGTATTGTAGCCGGATCGCTGGTGTTGATTGGTGGTGAGCCGGGTATCGGTAAATCGACCCTGCTGCTGCAGATTGCCCTCAGCCTGGCTGGTATGCGTGTTCTGTATGTATCGGGTGAGGAAAGCGAACAGCAGATCAAGATGCGGGCCGAACGGTTGGACGCGCCAACGAGCGATTGCCACGTAATGACCGAAACCTCTACCCAGAATATTTTTCGGGTAGCGGAGCACTTCGAGCCCGAAATCCTGATCATTGATTCGATTCAAACCATGCAGTCGTCATTGGTAGAGTCAGGAGCGGGAAGTGTATCGCAGGTTCGCGAATGTGCGGCCGAGTTTATGAAGTACGCCAAGGAAAGTGGCGTGCCCGTATTTATGATCGGTCATATCACAAAAGAAGGAACACTGGCTGGACCGAAAGTGCTGGAACACATGGTTGATACGGTGCTTACTTTCGAAGGGGACCGTCATACAACCTACCGTATTTTACGGACCAACAAAAACCGCTTCGGGAGTACTGACGAACTGGGTATTTACGAGATGCTCGGCAGCGGGCTTCGACAGGTCACTAACCCGTCCGAAATTCTGATCTCCCAGCGTGACGAAGCCTTGAGTGGCGTCACCATAGGTTCCATGCTGGAAGGGAATCGGCCGCTGATGATCGAGAGCCAGGCGCTGGTTAGCGTGGCTACGTATGGTACGCCACAGCGTAGCAGCACCGGATTCGATGCCAAGCGATTGAATATGCTACTGGCCGTTCTGGAAAAACGCGGGGGCTTCCGGCTGGGTCAGCAGGACGTATTTCTCAACATCGCCGGGGGCTTACGGGTCGAAGATCCGGCCATTGACCTGGCCGTTTGTGCGGCTATTGTATCGAGTTATGAGGATATTGCCATTCCGCCGTCGGTTGCCTTTGCCGCCGAAATTGGGCTGGGGGGAGAGGTTCGTGCTGTAAGCCGTATCGAATCCCGTATTGCCGAGGCCGAAAAGCTGGGCTTTAAACAGATGTTTATCTCGAAGTATAATCTGAAAGGGCTGGATACCAAAGGGTACAAAATAAATATCAAGCCCGTATCCCGTCTGGACGAGGTGTTTCAGGGCGTGTTAATGTAAATAGGGTGTAAACTACGTAACGGAAAGGCGAAAAATAGGCATTTCCAGCTAACTATTTTCCGCTGTCACAGTTCTATATCCTGAACAGAATTACTCAACTAGAAAAGTGACTACGTTATGAGCTACATCAAAGCAGGAACTGATGCCTCCGGAAACGACATCAAACTTTTTTATCAGGATCTAGGAACAAGCACCGGGGCTGCCGGATCAACAGTCGTTTTGATTCACGGTTGGCCACTAAGCCACGAAATGTGGGATTATCAATTAGCCGAACTGCCTGCACACGGTCTTCGGGTTGTTGCCTACGATCGGCGGGGTTTTGGTAAGTCAAGTCAAACATGGGACGGGTACGATTACGATACACTGGCCGATGACTTAAAAGCCGTTCTCGACGAACTGAATTTACAGAATGTAACACTGGTCGGATTTTCGATGGGCGGGGGCGAAGTAGCCCGGTATATGAGTCGCCACGGTGGCGCACGGGTGGCTAAAGTCGCCTTTGTAAGCGCTGTAACACCTTATCTGCTCAAAACAGACGATAATCCGGACGGCGTTGATCAGGACGTGTTTGATGAGATCACCGAAAACCTCCAGAAAGACCGGGCCGATTTCCTGAAAACATTCGGCAAGCAGTTTTATGGTGTCAGCCTGTTGAGCAATCCTGTCAGCCAGGCTCATCTGGATGGGGATTTTGCCCGCGCCTACGTAGCATCTCACAAGGCTACCCTCGAATGCGCAAAATCGTTCGCTGAAACAGACTTCCGCGACGATCTGACCCAAATTCAGGTACCTGCTCTGATCATTCACGGCGATTCTGACAAAACTGTGCCCATCGAAGCATCGGGTGAGCGGACGGCCAACGCGTTGCCAAATGCACAGTACCTTGTTTATGACGGAGCTCCTCACGGTCTGTTCGTTACCGAAAAGGATCGGTTAACGGCCGATTTGCTTGCGTTCATTCAGGAAGGCGTAACGGTACGGGAATCAGTCGGAACAACAACCCTGTATTAAGTCAGATACATACATAGTAAGTAACAAAGCGGCCCGCTCTTCGAAGAGCGGGCCGCTTTGTTTATAATTGCCGATAGGTTTTTACGTAAGCTGATGGCGTCTGGCCGGTGATGTCCTTAAACTGGCGGTTGAAGTTCGACAAGGTCCGGAACCCACTTTCGAAGCTGATCTGCGTAATGTTCAGCTTGCCGCTCATCAGCAGTTTGCACGCATGCCCGATGCGAACCTCCGAGACAAATTCGGAAAAGGTTTTGTTGGCCCGCGTTTTAAAATACCGACAAAAAGCCGGCGATGTCATGCCCGCCAGATCGGCAACGGTGTCCAGGCTGAGGTCATCCGGAAAATGCCCCAGCACATAGTCATGCACCAATTGCATACGGTCCGTTTCGGTGGGTTTTACCGTGTTCGTGTAGCCAGGGCTGGTTAAGTAACGATGATCGGTAGCACGCGAAAGATCGTTTAGTAAGGCCAGCAGGCTGAGAACCCGATCGAAACCAACAGCCTGATTGGTTAGATTATGGAGGGCCGTTTCTGCCCGGCTGCGCGTATGTTTCGTCCACTCGAGACCCTGGCGGGCCTGGTCGAGCAACTGCCGAAGGGGGGCCATTTCCTGTCTGGCAAAAAAATCGGTTCCCAGAAAATCTTCCGTGAAATAAACGACAATGCCGCGCGTTTTCAAGCCCGATTGTCGATCGAAGTAAATCTGATCACTGCGCCAAAGATGCGGTAGGTTTGGGCCGAGAAAAACTAAATCACCCGGACCAAAAGGCTTGATGGAGTCACCGATGAAGCGGGTTCCCGTCCCTTCCTCTACCAAAAATAACTGGTACTGAGGGTGAAAATGCCAGTTGGGATCAAAGTGGGGCTCCACCAATTTTTTCACGATGAATGAAGCCGCGACGGGTTCAAGGTCTTTACGGAGTGGCTGTTTCATTCAGTAGTTGGTTTTTAACACAAATTACGGGTAATAATTGCAATGTATGCAAAAATACAGTTAGTATTAGCCAATCAAGGCTACGTGGCGAAGATAAGGACTATTTATATTTGTTTAATTTTTTATGGAACGAATATGAATAAGGTAGGAATGAACATGTTCGTCTGGACAATGTCTGTAGACGAAGACTTGGCTGATACATTCGCATTCCTGAAGAGGAGCGGGTTTGATTTTGTCGAAATTCCAATCAACGCACCGGATAATACGGAGAAATGGTCACGTATCGGTCAGCAAATCAATGAATTAGGGCTGGGTGTTCAGGCCTGTACGCTTTGTGGCCCGGAACATAGCCTGATCAGTTCGGATGCATCGGTCCGTCAGGCGGGAGTCGAACACCTGAAACAAGTCATTGACTGTTGCGCATTGATTGGGGCGAACATACTGATGGGACCGTTTTATGCTGGTTTCAAGGTATTCACGGGTAAACCCGCTACCGTTGAGGAGTGGAACTGGTCGGTAACGGGCATGCGTGAAGTAGCTCAATATGCCCAAACGAAGAATGTTGTTCTGGCCGCGGAATACCTCAATCGCTTTGAGACGTACCTGCTCACCTGCGCCGATGACCTGGTGCGCTACGTAGAAGCCGTTGATCACCCCAATTGCCGGGCTGCTTTCGATACCTTCCATGCCAATATGGAGGAGAAAAATATCGGTGATGCCATCCGGACGTGTGCCCCCTATCTGGTTCATGTCCAGATTTCGGAAAACGATCGGTCTACACCCGGTAAAGGCCACATCAACTTCGACGAGGTATTTGGGGCGCTGAGCGATGCCGGGTATGAAGGCCCGATTGCTATCGAAGCTTTTGGCCCGAACCCGCCCGAACTCGCAGCCGCTACCCATATTTTCCGGCCTATGTTCGACTCGCCTGAACAACTAGCCGTTGATGGGCTGGCGTTTATCAATTCGCGTAGGGACCGCACTGGCGCACCGGCGACCCCTCGCGTCTCCTATGCGTCAGCAACGGTGCAGATATAAGGGAGCTTACATTTATAAAAACCATTCGGTGCCTGAGACGCGAAGGGTCGCGTCTCTACACATTAATACATAATTTTATGATCAACATCGCCATTGTCGGACTCGGATTCGGGGCCGAATTTATCCCCATCTATCAGCGTCATCCCAACGCCAACATGTATGCCATTTGTCAGCGTAACGTCGAAAAATTAAACGAAATCGGCGACGCGTACGGCATTGAGAAACGGTATAGTAATTACGACGAGTTACTGGCCGATCCGGCCATTGATGCGGTCCATATTAATTCCCCCATTCCCAATCACGCGGAGCAGAGTCTGAAAGCGTTGCGGGCGGGTAAGCACGTAGCTTGCACGGTTCCAATGGCAACGACCGTTGAGGAATGCATGGAAATCGTGAAAGCCTGCAAGGAATCAGGCAAGAAGTACATGATGATGGAGACCGTGGTGTACAGCCGCGAATTTCTGTTTGTGAAGGAGCTGTACGAGAAGGGAGAACTGGGAAAAGTTCAGTTTCTGAAAGCCAGCCACCAGCAGGATATGGACGGATGGCCCGACTACTGGCCGGGCTTGCCGCCTATGCACTACGCCACCCACTGCGTAGGGCCGGTAGCGGGCTTGCTCAAACTGGAAGCCGATTATGTATCCTGTTTCGGATCGGGTACGATTCGGGAGGAGTTGGCCAAAATTCATAACTCACCGTTTGCGGTTGAGTCGGCGCACATTAAATTCAAGAACAGCGATCTGTCTGCTTACGTTTATCGGTCCCTGTTCGACGTGGCCCGGCAATACCGGGAAAGCTTTGAGGTGTACGGCGACAAAAAGTCGTTCGAATGGCAACTGATCGAAGATGAGCAGCCGGTCATTCACACCGCCAAAAAGCCTGAGCCGGAGATTCCCGAAAAAGTTACCGTGCCCGATTATGGCCGGTTGCTGCCTGCCGAAATTGCTGGCTTTACAACGAAAGGGGTGTACGATGCCGATGAACAGCAACACCTGTCGTTTACGCAGGGGGGCGGTCATGGGGGCTCACACCCGCACATGGTTCATGAATTTGTATCGGCCATTATTGACGACCGCGATCCGTTCCCGAACGCAGCGCAGTCGGCCAACTGGACGAGTGTGGGTATTCTGGCCCACGAGTCGGCTTTACAGGGTGGAGCCTTGATTAAGTTACCTGATTACACGCTATAAGACCGTCCTCGCCGACTGGTTATAAAAAAGCTATGAAAAAAATAATCACAGCAATTGGGGTAGTACTCGCTCTTGCCCAATGTGCCCGCCAATCGGCGACACAGACCGCTGGTCGGCAGGACCCACTAAAGCCGCGACGAACGGAAATTCTCTTCCTCGGCGACAATGGGCATCACCGGCCCATCGAGCGCGTACCGGAAATTATGGCGGCTCTGGGCAATAAGGGAATCAATTTTACCTACACGGATAAACTGGAGGACCTGAACCCCGAGAACCTGAACAAATATGACGGGCTGCTGATCTACGCCAACTGGGACAGTATCGGAAAACCGCAGGAGAAAGCCATGCTCGACTACGTCGCTGCGGGCCACGGTATTATTCCGGTTCACTGTGCATCGTTCTGCTTTCGGAACTCCCCCGAGTACGTCGATAAAGTAGTGGGGGGGCAGTTCTGGCGTCATCGGATGGATACCATTCAGACGCACTTTACTCAGCCGAACAGCCCAATCGTAGCGGGTCTGCCGTCGTTTAAAGCGTATGATGAAACGTATCTGCACAGCCATCTGCAGGCGGATAACAACGTACTGGCCGTTCGGGAGGTGAAAGCCGATCAGTTTAAAGACCTGTCCGACGCCGGTCGACCCAATGCGAAAGAAGAACCTTACACCTGGACGCGGCAGTATGGCAAAGGGCGTGTATTTTACACAGCTTATGGTCACGATGAACGCACCTGGAGCCAGCCCGGATTTCAGCAGTTGCTGGAACGCGGTATTTTGTGGGCAGTAGGCGATGAGGTCAAAAAACTTCATGACGACCTGAAGCCACAGCCTTTCGCCTATACCGAAGCGCAACTGCCGAACTACGAAAAACGCCCTGGCCCGCAACTGGAACAGAAGCCGCTTTCGCCGGAAGAGTCGATGAAACACCTTCAGGTGCCCGTAGATTTTACCCTCGGTTTGTTCGCGCACGAGCCGAACGTGATGCACCCCATTGCCATTGCCTGGGATGAACGCGGACGGCTGTATGCGCTGGTCACCAAGGATTATCCGAACGAGCGCAAACCCGAAGGCGGATCGGATTACATCGTCATTTGCGAAGACACCGATAAAGATGGCAAGGCCGACAAGTTCACCAACTTCGCCGAAGGGCTGAGTATTCCAACCGGGATGGCTTTCGGCAATGGCGGCCTGTACGTTTCGCAGGCACCGCATATGCTGTTTCTGCAGGATACCAACGGCGACGATAAAGCCGATGTGAAAAAGGTTGTTTTTACGGGTTTTGGTACATTTGATACCCACGCTGGGCCGAGCAATTTACACTACGGGTTCGATAACTGGATTTGGGGCAGCGTAGGCTATGCGGGCTTCAAAGGGAAAGTTGGTGCCGACAGCGTGAAGTTCTCGCAGGGCTTTTTTCGCTTCAAACCCGATGGGTCGAAGCTTGAGTACGTAACCAGTACATCGAACAACACCTGGGGACTGGGTTTCTCGGAAACCGGGGATATTTTCGGCTCAACGGCCAACAACTCGCACGGCTGGTACATGGCCATCCCGAATCGGTATTACCACGGGGCGGCCCACATCCGGGAAAACGGCAGTCGTAGTACGGATACGCACAAGGATATGAAGCCAATTACCGAAAAGGTACGTCAGGTGGATGTCTTCGGTGGGTTCACGGCTGCTGCTGGGCATAATTTCTATACCGCCCGCGCTTTTCCGAAAAAGTACTGGAATAAGGTTGCTTTCGTCGCTGAACCAACGGGTCACATCCTGCACCAGAACGTGATGCAGAAAATGGGTACCAACTTCGAAGATGCCGAGGGATTCAACCTGATTGCGGGAGCCGACGAATGGTTTGCGCCGGTTTTTGCCGAAGTTGGGCCTGATGGTGCCGTCTGGGTCGTTGACTGGTACAGCTACATCATTCAGCACAATCCGACACCCAAGGGTGCTACCAACGGGTCGGGGAATGCTTACGAAACCCCCCTTCGTGATTTTACGCACGGTCGGATTTACCGCGTCGGGTATAAAAACGCACCAGCTTACGCGCCAATGGCTTTAAGCAAAACCAGTCAACCCGCTGAGCTGGTGGCTGCGCTGAAGAACACAAACATGTTCTGGCGGACAACAGCGCAGCGCCTGCTGATCGAACGGAACAACAAAGACGTAGTGCCCCAACTCATTGCGTTGGTGAATGATGCGTCGGTAGATGAAATTGGCATCAATCCAGCCGCCATTCACGCACTGTGGACCTTGCAAGGATTAGGCGCGTTGGATGGCTCAAACGCTTCGGCAACGATGGCGGCCACCGCAGCGCTGAAACACCAGGATGCCGGTGTTCGTAAAACGGCCATTCAGGTATTGCCGCACACGCAGGAAACGGCCACCACGTTGTTGAACGCTGATTTACTGAACGACAAGGAGCCGCTGGTCGTGCTGAACACCGTGCTGGCTTTATCTGATGCACCAAAGAGCGATGCGACCGAAAAAGCAATTCTCGCCCGTCTCGATAAAGCCACAGAAACGAACGATCGCTGGTTACCCGACGCGTTTGCCTGTGCCCTGACTGGTCAGGATGGCCAGCTCCTGAAAAAATACATGGGACAACTGACCATGAACGCACCAGCTCAGCCGAGACCTGCGCATGACATGAGCAGCCATTCGACAAAAGGACACGGTCCCAGTGCACCCGAACAACGAGCCAGCGTAACGCCCACGGGGAATCAGCCAGACCTGGTTGTGGCGGCTGTTCGGACAACCCCCGAGTCGCCGTCTGTTCGTGAGGGAACCCGTATTTTTGTGGACGTGACCAATGCCGGGGGCGTCGCCATTCCCGCAGGAACCGTTATTCCAATGAGCGTTCGGGTTGAAGGGCCAAAAGGCGACCTGGAAGGAGCCAAAATCAATTTTGTGAGCGTTACGCACGATACCGGTATTAAACCCGGCGAAACTGTAACCATCAGCAAATCGAACAACGGTCCCTGGGTTGGCGACATGGGCGTGCTGTTTGAACGGGCCGGTGATTATACGATCTCGGTTATGCTCGACCGCGAGAATACCATTGCGGAAAGCAACGAACAGAATAACAACGCAACTCATACGCTCACGTACCGCGCTCCGCAAAGCCTGAGTGCCTACGCCCTGGAACGCGCTACCCGTAGCTATGCATCCGTTGCGCCCATCGATTCGGTCGTCTCTTTATTACGGCAGAGCCAGAAGTTAGGTTCGGCGCAGGGCGAAGCGATTATGAAAGGGGTTCTGGATGGCTGGAATATGAAACAGACCGCTCAGATTCGGGATGCCGATAAGTCGTTTCTGGCAAGCCTGAGCAATACCATCTCAACTGACAACCGTGAGCGACTGGGCCGTCTATATGAAGTATGGGGTCTCACTAAAAGCGAACCTGTTGATCCAAATACAGAAGTTGTCCGGTTGAAAACGGTTCGGGAAGAAATGCGCTACGACAAGAAAGAGTTTACGGTGACAGCCGGAAAACAAATCGAGATCGTACTGGAGAACCCCGATGCCATGCAGCACAATCTGGTTATTGGGAAACCAAAAAGCATGGACATCATTGGTGCTGCCGCCGATAAGTTGATCACGGCCAAAGACGGTGCCGACAAAAACTACGTTCCGTCGATCGCGCAGGTCATTGCAGCCACGCCGTTGGTAAACCCCGACCAAACGTATCGGCTCAAGTTCACGGCACCTGCTACGCCTGGTGATTATCCATTCGTTTGTACATTTCCCGGCCACTGGCGGATTATGAATGGGGTTATGAAAGTAACCAAAGCAACGACAGGAATAAGCGCAAAATAACCTGCAAGGCGCATGGGACAAAAACGGTCATTGGCCGCAATCACCTGATTGCGGCCAATGACCGTTTTAAGTGTTTATGGGTGGATAAAGTCAGCCTGATCTGGATACGTGCGAGGGGGAGGACAAAATAGAACGAGATGGAATTTGAATGATGAACTCGCTGCCTTTGCGGGGCTCGCTTCGTACCCATATCCTCCATTCATGCGATTGGATAATTCGTTGCACGTAGCTTAGTCCCAATCCATAACCTTTAATACTAGGCTGGTCATGATCATCGACCCGAAAAAAAGGTTGAAAGATTTGAGTGATTGCTTTTGCCGGAATGCCAACGCCTTTGTCACGAACGGCAATGGTTAGACCGTCATCGTCGGTCTGGGTCTGGATCATAATCCGGGGCTGATCCAGGCTATATTTTATGGCGTTGTCAATCAAATTATACAGCACATTCGTCAGGTGAAGCCGATCTGCCAGAACATGCGAATGCGCATCCTGCAACCGTAGCATTAGGTAGTCGCCATGACGTTCGGCTACTGATTGCAGAAGCTGGTCAAGCTCAATAGGTTCCAGATTAAGCGTTAGTGTGTCGTGATCAGCCCGCGCCAGGGTTAGCATCGTTTCAACCTGATGTTGTAAGCGCTCCGTTTCTTCCCGGATGATACGGACATATTTTTGGGTTCGTTCGGGCTGGTTTTGCGCGATAGGAGAGTCCAGAATATCGATGGCCATTCGAATAGCGGTGATTGGCGTCTGGAACTCATGAACAATTGAGTGCAGAACTTCTGATTTCACGATCAGGCGCTGACGCTTGCGCAACCCAGATCGCAGCCAGAATCCATAACCGACCGTTGGCAGCAAGATTGCCAACAGGCCAGCCACAATAAGCCATTCCGATGAGAGCATACCTATGTAGGTCATGGCTGTCAATGGTAGGCAGGTTTTATATAAATACCCAACTACGGGTATCAGCAGGATCGCACAAATTGACAGTAGGATGGCAGTAAAGCGGTGATGCATAAAGCCGTTTTAAGATAGGTTAGTCTAGCAAGTAACTGTAATTGAAAGCGAGTATGGCGTACAATGGACATATACAAGTAATAAATGTCACAAAAAATGTATATAAAAATAATAGGGTATAAAAAAATGCCCGCTTGTGGCGGGCATTTAACAAAGGCTGATTGTACTGAATGGGACTATGCGTTTTCTTCCGGCGTTTCCGCAGGTACGGCAGCATTATTGGTTGTCTTGGGAGCGGCTGAACGGGTTGTTTTTGGAGCAACTGGTTTTGCCGTCGCTGACTGCGTGCGTGCGGGGCGAGGAGCTGCTTTTGGGGTTGGTGCCTTGGTTGCCGTGTCAACGGCTTCAGTAACCAGCGCTGTCGCTTTTTTGGCCATACGTTTGGCGTTCTTCTCCGCTTTCTGAGCGTTCTTCTCCGCTTTCTGAGCGTTTTTCTTCGCTTTGGATGCTTCCTTCTTTAGTTTCTTTTCGCTCGACTTAACTGGCTTATCGACCTTCTTCTCGGTCTTCTGCATCAGTTTGGCTAGTTTCTTGGCTAGTTTATCCGCCGATTTCTCGATGGATTTTTTCATTTTCTTGGTAGCCTCACCCGCTTCGCTGAGTTTGGTTTCAATCGTGCTGGCGATGTCAGATGCCAGTGATTTCTGTTTGGTTTTTGCAGTTTTGTTTGCCATTTGATTTTAAAGAAAAAAATTTACAAATAAATACGGTTTTTTCGTGACAATCTAAAGCCCAATGTTAAGTTTTTGTTACATTTTCTGAAGAAAATCCCAGCAAATGATGCCCGCTGTGACAGCAATATTCAGCGAATGCTTTGTGCCAAACTGAGGGATTTCGAGCACCAGATCAGCCAGTTGAATAATGTCGTCCTGAACGCCCGTGACTTCATTACCCAACACAAACGCATAGGGTTTGTTTGGCTCCGGAACAAAATCGGCCAGGGATGTGCTGCCTTCAGCCTGCTCCACAGCCGCAACTAGCCAGCCATCTACCTGGAGTTGCTTTATCAGGTCAATAACATCAGGGACGTGTTGCCAGGAAACCGATTCGGTGGCACCGAGGGCCGTCTTGGTTATGTCGCGATGGGGTGGTTGCCCTGTTATGCCGCCCAGGTAAAGCTTCGCGGCCCGAAACGCGTCGGCTGTACGAAAGACCGATCCAACGTTATTGAGACTTCGGATATCATCCAGAATAAGACAATACGGAAATTTTTCGGCGTCTTTGAAATCATCAACTGACAGGCGCTTCAGGTCATCCAAAGCGAGTTTGCGAAGAGGCATGGGCAGCGTTAAGTGAAATGAAAGCACAAAGAACGGAAGAAGTCCGACAATAGTGGATGCTGAAAAGGCCATATCCCCTCAGCAAAACCGGATAAGCACCATCCCGATAGTATGTCTAAGCAGCGTATAGCAGGTTTACGTTTGGCAATAATTAACATCGGGTAGCAAAAATCAGGACAAACCCGAAGGGTACCTGTTCGCTTTTATTCTCGCATTTTCGCCGAAAAATCACTATTTTTGTTTACGACAATCCAACGAAAATCAGTGAAATCAGCCACCGCAGCAAAGCCACAGGTCAAGAAAAACGAAACGCCCCTCAACCGCCAATACAACCAGATTAAGGCCAAATACCCCGGTGCGCTGCTGCTTTTTCGTGTTGGTGATTTCTACGAGACCTTTGGGGAGGACGCCATTCGGGCCAGCAAGATTCTGGGTATTACGCTGACTAAACGGAACAACGGCGGATCGAACGAAGAATTGGCTGGGTTTCCCCATCACTCCCTTGATACGCACTTACCCAAACTCGTTCGGGCGGGCGAACGCGTCGCTATCTGTGATCAGCTCGAAGACCCCTCCGTCGCTAAGGGGATTGTTCGTCGCGGGGTGACCGAACTGGTAACGCCCGGGGTTTCATTTAACGACAACGTACTCGATACCCGGCGTAATAACTACCTGGCTGCGGTCCATTTTGGCAAGAGCGGGGCCAGTAACCCGGATGACCAGTTCGGGATATCGTTTCTGGATATTTCGACGGGTGAATTTCTGGCATCGCAGGGCAATGCCGCCTACGTCGACAAGCTGTTGCAGAGTTTTAATCCGTCGGAAGTGCTTTACTGTAAACGTAACCGGCAGGAGTTTGCCAATTTATTTGGCGATAAATTTCATACCTACACGCTCGAAGACTGGGCCTTTACCTACGACTTTGGGTATAATTTTCTGAAGCAGCATTTTCAGACCACATCCCTCAAAGGGTTCGGGATTGATGGGTTGCCCGACGGGATCATTGCGGCTGGCGTTATTTTGCATTACCTGAACGAGACGGAGCACAAAGACCTTCAGCACATCACCCGCGTAACCCGGCTCGAAGAAGACCGGTATGTTTGGCTGGATCGCTTTACCATCCGCAACCTCGAACTTACCGTTGCCCAGCAGGAAGGAGGCATTCCGCTGATTCAGATTCTCGACCAGACTGTTACGCCGATGGGTGCACGGCTGCTGCGCAAGTGGCTCAATCTGCCGCTCAAGGAAAAGGCTCTCATTGATGAGCGGCTCAATATGGTTGAGCTTCTCGTCAACGATATTGACCTGGCCGATGCGCTGGTCGGTCATCTGCGGCAAATTGGCGATCTGGAGCGCCTGGTGTCCAAAGTAGCCGTTCGGCGGATAAGTCCGCGGGAGTTGTTGCAGCTGAAACGGTCGTTGCAGCATGTGTTGCCCATTAAGGAGTTGCTGATTACGGCGCTGAGTCAGAACGATTCCTCGTCCCGGAACGCTGTATCGCTCAAGAAATACGCCGATCAGTTAAACCCGGTTTCGTTTCTGCTCGACCGCATCGAGACCGAATTGCGCGAAGATCCACCAACGCTTTCCAACCAGGGCGGTATAATCAAGCCGGGCATCAACGCGGAACTGGACGAACTAACGGCTATTGCCTATTCGGGTAAAGATTACCTGTTGCAACTACAGGAACGCGAAGTACAGCGGACGGGTATAAGCTCGCTTAAAATAGCGTACAACAAAGTATTCGGGTATTATCTGGAAGTGACCCACGCCCATAAAAACCGGGTACCTGAAGAGTGGATCCGGAAACAGACGTTGGTAAATGCCGAACGGTACATCACGCCGGAACTGAAGGAATACGAGGATAAAATTCTGAATGCTGAAGAGCAGATTTTTCAGATCGAAGCCCGGATGTTCAACGAAATGGTTATTGCCGCTGGCGAGTACGTGGGAGCCATTCAACAGAATGCGCGTGTGCTGTCGGTGCTGGACGTGCTGGCGTCGTTTGGCCGGGTAGCGGTTAAGAACAAATACGTCCGCCCGTCGATCAACGAGAGCAAAATACTAAATATCAAGGATGGAAGGCATCCGGTCATTGAACAACAATTGCCCCCCGGCGAGCCCTATATTCCCAACGATATTTACTTGGACGACGAAACCCAGCAGATCATCATCATTACGGGACCCAACATGGCCGGTAAGTCGGCGCTGTTGCGGCAAACGGCGTTGATTGTGCTGATGGCGCAGTCAGGCAGTTTTGTTCCCGCTTCAGTGGCTGAACTGGGTCTGGTCGACAAGATTTTTACGCGTGTGGGGGCATCGGATAACCTCTCGCGGGGCGAAAGTACGTTCATGGTCGAAATGACCGAAACGGCTAGTATTTTAAATAACCTGAGCGAACGAAGCCTGATTCTGATGGACGAAATCGGGCGGGGAACGAGCACGTACGACGGCGTATCGATTGCCTGGTCAATTACCGAGTACCTGCATAACAAAACCGATTGCCGTCCTAAAACGCTGTTTGCCACCCACTACCACGAACTAAACGACTTGGCTGCCGACAATCCACGTATCAAAAATTTTAATGTATCGGTGAAAGAGTTGGGTAATAAGGTGATCTTTCTGCGTAAATTGAAAGAAGGTGGGTCGGAACACAGCTTTGGTATTCACGTCGCTCAAATGGCCGGCATGCCCGCTCAGATCGTTAGCCGGGCCGGTGAGATTTTGAAGCAACTGGAGTCATCACACCAGCGCGAGGCTAATCGGGAGACTATCCGGCAGGCGGTACCTCAGGAACGGGAACTGGCCCTTCGCATCATCGAATCCGGCGATCCGAAATCCGAAGCGATCAAGGAAAAGCTGCGCTCCATCGATGTAAATCGCCTGACACCCATCGAAGCCCTGCTGAAGCTGAATGAACTGCTGAAAATGGCGGAGTAAGTAGACGACTATAATGTACTGTTATGGACAAAAGTATTCACCCTCAATACATTACTGACGAGCACGGGAAGCGTGTTTCGGTGATATTACCAATTCAACAGTGGCAACAGGTTCTGGATGAGTTGGAGGAACTGGATGACATCAGACTCTATGACGACGTAAAAGCCAGGAACGAACCGACTATCCCGTTGGCTGAATACAGACAGAAACGGCAGCGGGCGAATGGTTAAATACAACGTTGTTTTAACGAAGACAGCCCAGAAACAATTAGACAAAATGCCTGATCAGGTAGCTGACATGTTGTTGGACACAATTGAAAAGCTGGCTGATGAGCCAAGGCCTGATGGATGTAAAAAGTTGAAAGGCCGTTCTGGCTATCGGGTCCGAAAAGGAGATTATAGATTAATTTACGATATCCAGGACGATATACTGACTATCGAAGTTGTGGCAGTTGGACACCGCCGACAGATTTACGAATAAACTTAAGTAAACAACAACTCATTTAATATGGAACTTAACGCATTAACAGCCCCACTAACAGTACACGAAATCGAGTGGCGTGTGCAAAGCCAGACCAAAGACGGTCAGAAGATTGTCGTTGTGCCGTACATTACCAATCGGTGCGTTATG
Source organism: Spirosoma lituiforme (assembly GCF_054776635.1). Taxonomy (NCBI): domain Bacteria; kingdom Pseudomonadati; phylum Bacteroidota; class Cytophagia; order Cytophagales; family Cytophagaceae; genus Spirosoma; species Spirosoma lituiforme. The sequence continues at coordinate 1,530,697 of NZ_BAAHBO010000001.1, read as the reverse complement.
CAGCGGTTCGATGATCAGTTTGGCTGGGCAGGCTGGCAGAATGAAATCAAGGAAATTGATGGGGGATTTCTGTGTACGATCATGGCGGTATTGCCGGGAGGAGAAATTGTCCGGAAAACCGACGGGGCCAGTCGCACCAGCGTTGAACCCGTAAAAGGGGGCATCAGCGATGCCATGAAACGCTGCGCGGTGCAGTTTGGTCTTGGCCGGGCGTTGTATGACTTCCCCAAAGTAATGATCGAAACGACGGACAAGTACATCCCCAATTGGGCCACGCCTTTACTGGACAAGATGGTCGAGAAAATTAATTCGGGTGGTGCGGTGCGCGATGTTGTGGTGCTTAAGCCCGAACATGCCAAGCCAACAGCGAAAGCCGTATAAATAGTCGGTATACGGTATCTAGTTCTTGGTGTACGGCGGTCCGTCGCATGGTTGGCTGTTGCATTATATCCGTGGCCCGTGAGGACACAGGCCACGGATACACAACCAAAAATCCTTACTTATTGCCACTGCCTATGGCAGCCGGGGCACTACCTCCGCCCAGTCCCTGCGAGATGACAAGCAACTTATCGCTCAACGTTTGAATGGCCTTTTTGTAGCGGGCTTCCAGATCGGGCAGGTTCGCGGTCGATTTCAGCGACGCTTCGTACAGCAGGCCGGGCAGCATCCAGGAGGCATACCCGCTGTTGGGGTCCGACGAGGCATAAAGCGACTTGTACCAACCACCGAAAGCATTTCCCTTCGGGTCAATAAACGACCGTTCCAGTAACCGTAATTCTTTATTCAGCTCCACCAGCTTATCCGTACGCCCGGCTTGCAGGTAATTCTGCCGGGCCAGTTCGCAGGCGTCGGCATTCTTTTTCATATCGGCAACGGCATTGAGCAGCGGATTAATCGAGTAGGTTGGTGCATAGGCCTGAATGGCTTTTTCGGCCGCTTTCAGGTGAACCGCCAGATCGGCGGGGTAACGGGCCAGATCATAAGGAACCAGATCGGCATTGGCCAGCCGCATGGTCATTGTTCCCACAACCTGCTCCATCATCGGCCCCATTTTATAGGTTGGATCGGCAAATTTGTCGTAGAAATACAGATCGTCGTACTGCGAGTGATACAGGGTTGGTCCTTCCATACCCGCGCTCAACGATGGGATACCAATGTGCATGTAGGGGGCGATGTGGTCGGAACCACCGCCTAGGTTACCAATGGTTGGCTCGCCCGCTACCGTTGCCGGGGCCGACGATCCCGTTACGCGAGTTGGGTTTCCGGCGGCTTTGTGGCCCATCCAGTGCTGGTAAACTGTTTTGTTCGAATCCGGGTACTGAACCGCCTGGGTCGCTTCAATAATGAGTTTTTTCATGGACGGCGATGCACTCGCGCCAAAGGTTCGGCCCGACACAGCGGCATCATAGTTCATGTAGGCTACCGCCTTTTGCGAAAGCTCATCCCTAAACTGTTCGCTCCACTCCGCCGAACCGATCACGCCCGGCTCTTCGGCATCCCAATGGCATACTTTAATCGTGCGTCGGGGTCGTTGTCCGGCTTTGGCCAGTTTACCCATCGTTTCGGTCATGCTCAGCAGCATAGCGGTGCCCGAATTTGGGTCCGTAGCCCCATACGACCACGCATCGTAGTGACAACCGGCAATGATCCACTCGTCCGGGAACTCAGTTCCCGTTAACGTACCTACTACCTGATAAATCCGCTGAATTGTCCTCTCCTGTTTCACCATTAAGCGTACTTTCAGGGCCGGACCGCCTTCGAGTCGGTAGGTATAGGGGAGACCACCCTGCCAGCCCGCCGGAACGGGTCGTAGGCCCGCCATCCGTTTCAGAATTTCGGTAGCTGACCCGTAGGGAAGGGGTGTAACCGGTATCTTGTGCAGGCCAACAGCGTTCTGATCGAGCCGTTTGGGGGTGTTCTTGGCGTCCATGGGCAAAGCCGCTTCGCCGGGTGTGAGTGGGTCGCCGGTGTAGGGCGTCGTCAACAAAGAACCACGCTGAATCACACTTTCACTGTAATAGGGGCCTTCGGGGAACGTAAGGCCCCGCATGTAGCCGCTATCGGCGGGATCCGTAAAAATGATGACGCCAACGGCTCCATCGGCCTGGGCAAACTGGGCTTTATAGCCCCGGAAATTACCCCCGTACCGAGCCAGTACAATCTTGCCTTTCACTGAAATGCCCATGGCCTTCAGTTGCTCGAAATCTTCTTTCCGGCCATAGTTCGCGTAAACGACTTCGGCGGTGGCATCGCCCGAACCCGACCAGGCATTGTAACCGGGTGTCAGGCGTGGATCGCTGCTGTATTTGTCTTCCTTAAAAAGAAATTCCCGAATGTTGAGCGGCTGACGAATGGGCTCAACCAGTTCGACCGCAATGTCACCGGGACCCTTCGGTAGTAAGACGTCGTGTGGATAAATGTCTACCTGCCAGCCCGCCTTGCGCATGGTTTCGGCAATGTAATCACGGACGTGTTCGTTCTCGACCGAACCAGTCAGGTGGGGTACGCTGCTGAGGTTTACTAAGTGATTTTTAAACGCGGCCGACGATTGTTTGGCTTTAAACTCGGATTCGAGCTTGACCTGGGTTGCCTGTCGGGCGGGTACAAACCCGCTGAGCGTTGGGTTTGACTGGGCATGAACGGTAACCACGCCCAACAACAGGGCAAGCGATCCGTAACCAATTTTGAGTAAAGAGGTGTTTTGCATAAGAATCAGGTTGCATAATGCTCAAATATCGTTATTTAGTACGGTTAAATTATAGAAAGGCAAATGAATAGTGGGTATAAAAAAAGAGACGCCATTGGCGTCTCTCGGACAAATACGCGGTAAAGGCTGTGCCTCGTGCGAAAAACTCATAAAACATACCCCATTCGGCAGGGGCTACACCACGTTATTTCGGCATAGCGAAAATGGTAGAGTCAATTTTAGGGTTGAATACCATATTCGACAGCGTCATGGTTACGGGAGCTGGCATGGCCGGTGTATTGAGTTCGATGGTTGAGGGTATGGTTAATCCATCAATCGTTTTGTAATTGCCGTATTGCGACTTAACCTCACCGCTTTGGCCCTGTATACTAACCGTTGCCTTGCTGCCCGCCAACTGGAAGGTCGTTGCATCGACGTAATAATTTACCACACCTTCGGGTCTTGTCACTTTCAGGTTGAAGACATCCTTGCCACTCCCGTTCATTTTCTCCTTACCGACCAGCTCAACCGGATATTTCTTTTCTTTCGCCGTGGCTAACTCGGTGCCAATAATGTAGGTATTGCCTTTCTGTATCTTAACCTGATCGTCGGGCAAGGCCTGTGCACCGGAGCCACCCGCCATCGGGTTAATTGCCCAGCCTTTATCGCCATCAACGACCTGCGTTATTTGTTGCCCCATCGCCGTAATGTCCGTACGGGACGACTGGCCGACAATGGTCGTTGTTTTGGCCGTCATGTCCATGCCCATAATGTTCATACCCTGGTCGAACTGAACGGTTTTCACGGCGGCCACTTTGTCGGCACCCCCTAAGGCAGCAATGTTTTTATCGATTACTTCGGCGGCTGTCTGCGCAAAGGATAATGCTGGAATGGCCACGAGAGCCACAAGGGTAATAAGTTGCTTTTTCATGCAAGAAGATAAGTCAGATAGAGTGTAAAGATACTGAACCTGCCATAAAAGTCGGCAAGTACCGCCCTGGCTGAAAACAGTAAAACTCATTTCGGGGCAAATGACGACTTTTGGACTCGGCCGGCTTGCAGGGATAACGGGCGTTCGTTACCTTCATCGCCTTAAAACCTAACTGTATACGCTACAATGCTGTCAACGACCCGCGTTAAGCTGTCCGTTATGATGTTCCTCCAGTTCTTTGTGTGGGGGGCCTGGTACGGCCAAGTGACAAAATACCTTGAAACCCAACTTCATGCTACTGGTACCCAGCAGGGAGCCGCTTTTGCCACGTTTTCAATTGCCATGCTCATTGCCCCGTTCTTCGTGGGAATGATTGCCGATCGCTATTTTGCGGCTCAGAAAGTTCTGGGCGTACTCAATTTATTGGGAGCCGTCGTTCTGTTCTACCTCATTCAAGTAAATGATGCCGACCAGTTTTTCTGGGTACTGTTGGTTTACTGCCTAACCTTTGCCCCAACGCTGGCACTGACCTCATCCATCGCGATGCAGCAAATGGCCAGTCCCGAAAAAGAATTTCCGGGCATCCGTGTACTCGGTACTGTATCCTGGATTGTGGTGACCAACATTGTCGGATACTACGGCTTTGGCGACAAAGTGACGATTTTCCAGCTATCGATGTATTCGGCGATTGTATTGGGTATTTTCTCATTTTTCCTGCCCAACACCCCACCTAAAGCCACAACAGCTACATCGGTTTCGCAGATCCTGGGGCTGGATGCGTTTAAGTTATTTAAAGATCGTTCGTTTGCTATTTTCTTTCTCTCGTCGGTGCTGATCTGTATCCCCCTGTCATTCTATTATGCCATGGCTAATCCTTCACTGACAGATGGCGGTATGCAGAACGTAGAAAACAAAATGTCACTGGGGCAGGCTTCGGAGGTAATTTTTATGCTGCTCATCCCGCTGGCCTACACCCGGTTAGGGGTTAAGAAAATGCTTATCGTGGGGTTGATTGCCTGGATTGTACGGTTCATTTGCTTTGGCTACGGAGACGGTGGGTCTGGTGAATGGATGTTGTTTCTGGCCATTATTCTGCACGGAGTCTGTTACGATTTTTTCTTTGTTACCGGCCAGATTTACACCGACAACAAAGCGGGCGAAAAAATAAAGTCATCAGCCCAGGGCTTGATCTCACTGGCTACTTATGGTATTGGTATGGGAATCGGCTCCTATCTCTCCGGAATCGTGAAAGATATGTTCAGAACGGGTGACCGTGTTGACTGGACTAGCTTCTGGCTTGTTCCGGCGGGTATCGCGGCTGCCGTCTTGATTGTGTTCGTGTTGCTGTTCACCGATACGAAGCGGATTCAGGCCACGAAAGACGAGTTGGTGCCGGGTAATTTATGAGTGAACGGGTAGTGTACATCAGCAGAACGAATGGCGGTATACACTACCCAACAACAGGTTTAGATCATGGGAAAGAAACGGCGAATCACGTTCTACACAGACCTGAATGGTTCCCACAAGGATTAGATAAAGGAGCAGGTAGCTATGACACCTGAAGAGCGGTGGCGCATCTTTATTAAGTTGCGCAGACTGTATTTTGGTTTGGTGGGCGACTCACCCAGATCATCTAAATGTATCACACTTACAAAGCCATCCTGGCTGTAGAAAATTCAGAAGTAGAGATCGTTTCGTTAGAGCACTTTATGTATTTGGCTATGACGAGGAGGATGTGCAGGCAATGAGTACTACTGATTTCACGCAACCTCATATGATTCGTATCCATGACGCCCGTCGGACAAAAGAGTTAAATGATATTTTGATGATTGATGAGGTAAAAAAGCAGAATAACCCGCCAGAATAAACATCATACCTCTTTTTTGCATGCAACTTATTTCCTATAACATAAACGGTATCCGGGCGGCTATTCGGAACGGATTGATTGACTGGCTGGCAGAGCATCCGTTCGATATTCTTTGCTTTCAGGAAGTTAAAGCAACAACCGATGTAGTTGACCTATCTGTTTTCGAACAGTTGGGCTACCAGTACCATTGGCACGCGGCCGAAAAGAAAGGCTATTCGGGCGTAGCAACCTTTTCGAAAATAGCACCTACCCACGTTGTCGTGGGCTGCGGTTTGCCCGTCTATGACTGCGAAGGTCGTATACTCCGGACAGATTTTGGCGACCTGACGGTGCTCAATTGTTACTTTCCTTCCGGTACGACCGGGGAAGCCAGGCAGGGCGTTAAAATGGAATTTCTACGCGATTTCTACGAGTATGTACAGACGCTCCGCCTGGAAAGACCGAAGCTGATTGTGGTGGGTGATTACAACATTGCGCACACCGCTATCGACATTCACGACCCGGTTCGAAATAAGAACACAACGGGTTTTCTGCCCGAAGAACGTGCCTGGATGGATAATTGGTTTGGCAGCGGTATGACCGATGGGTTTCGCTATAAACACCCCGGCGCGGTAGCGTATAGCTGGTGGAGTTATCGGGCGGGTGCCCGTACCAGCAACAAAGGCTGGCGCATTGATTACGCATCCCTCACGGACAACCTGCGCGACCAGATCATAGATTGCACCATGTTACCCGATGTTGTTCACGCCGACCATTGTCCGGTTTGGTTATCAATGGTGAATGATAGATTGATTGAATGATAGAATGGCTGGCGTGTATATCTACTCAATCATTCAATCAATCTATCATTCACCATTAAGCTATGTACTTCCTTATTTACAAACCCTATCTTATGCTTTCCCAGTTTAGCCGGGAGGGGGATAAACAGACCCTGGCCGATCTGGAATTTGATTTCCCGACTGACGTGTATCCGGTCGGACGGCTTGATGCTGATAGTGAAGGCCTGTTATTATTAACAAACGACAAACAGCTGAACCATAGGCTACTAAATCCTAAGTTCCGGCACAATCGGACCTATTATGTGCAGGTTGATGGTGCGCTGACGGACGAGACTTGCCAGCAACTAGCCAAAGGCGTCACGATCTCGGTAGACGGAAAACCGTATCATTCGTTACCGGCTACGGCAGCAGTCATTGACGAACCGAACCTGCCCGAGCGAACCCCGCCAATTCGCTATCGTGCCGCTATTCCCACCTCCTGGGTATCCATTGCGCTCCATGAAGGCAAGAATCGCCAGGTGCGTAAAATGACCGCTGCGGTGGGTTTTCCCACGTTGCGATTAGTCCGTTGGGCTATTGAAAGATTAACGGCCGAAGGTATGGTACCCGGTCAGGTCCGCGAACTCAGCCGGGCGGAAGTAATGCAGGGCCTGCGCTTAAAGTAAGCTGAATACCCTGTCCGGCTTACTTTACAATATTCCTTCATCCGCAAAGCTGAAATACGCCTTATCCGTAAATATCAGATGGTCAAGAACCGGAATATCCAGCAGTCGTCCGGCCTCTTTCAGCTTTTTGGTCAGGTCTTTATCCGCTTGCGAAGGCGTCAGATTACCCGAGGGGTGATTATGAAATAGAATCATCGACGACGCCAGATGCTCGATCGCCTGTTTGAAAATTAATTTAGGGTCAGCCACCGTGCCCGACACGCCCCCCGTACTAATTAATACTGGCCGCATGATCTCATTGGCGCGGTTCATCAGCAAAATCCAGAATTCTTCGTGTGGTTTGTCGATCAGATGAGGAATCATCTCGTTATACGCATCGCGTGAACAGGTAACCTTCGCCCGCTGGGGCCGGTCCTGTTCCTTTCGCCGACGACCAAGTTCAAGCGCAGCTATGATGGTAATGGCCCGGGCTTCGCCAATGCCGCGAAACTTCGAAAGGTCTTTGATGCTTAGTTTGGCCAGATCGTTCAGGTTATTATCAACACTTTTCAGAATGATTTTGGCTACATCGACGGCGGTAAGATCGACGGTACCGGCGTTGATCAGAATCGCGATTAGTTCGGCTTCCGAAAGGACAGCCTTGCCCTTGAGCATGAGTTTTTCACGCGGGCGATCTTCTTCTGCCCAGCTCTGAATGGTGCCGGAAGATGGATAGGTCATGGATATAAGTCAATTACGGTGCTGTTTAGGTGTACAAAATGCACAAAAAAACCTTACCCGCAAAAAGGTAAGGTTTCGTATGACTTAGCATCCGCAAAAACGGGCATTGTCTATTTTGCAGATAGCTTGTTGACTATGAATCCGACAACAAAAAACTGCTTATTAAGCTTGAGCAGCTTTCAGGCTGTTCACCAAACGAGCCAGTTTCGACTTGTTGTTAGCAGCTTTGTTTTTGTGAATGATGTTACGCTTAGCGAGTTTGTCTAAGGCAGACGAAACTGTTTTGTACAACTCAACGGCCATGGCGTGGTCGGTTGTTGTACGAAGTTTCTTAACCATGTTCCGGGTGGTTACGTGCTGGTAACGGTTCAACAGACGCTTCTTGGCACTCGACCGGATTGCTTTTTTTGATGACTTGTGATTTGCCATTGGTATATAAAATGAGATCGTTGTCGCGATATGAGGGCGCAAAAATAAGAATTTCGAATGGAACAAGCAACTGTTCCATTCGAAATTCTTTGATTTACTCAGTCTTACTGACGAATATCTGCGTTGACTGTCAACGTTTTTTCCCAGACAACCTCGTTTTGTTTCACGAATTGTTTGTAGGCCTCGCTGTTCTCAAATGTTTTTATATCGGCTTCGGATTGAAACGTAAGGTAATGTACTACGTCATAGTCTGAAACGGCCTGATTGGGCAGAATTGTCTTGCCGGACGTGTAACCAACGATCTGTGGAATTTCGTGCTTTAGGGTAGCAAAACCGTTCATATGCTGTTCAACGGCTGCGCTTTCAATCCCTTTTTTGAATTTAACGCATACAATTTGCTGTTTCTGGGCTTTTCTGGCCGGTGAGTAAGCACCGTAGATTGTTAAAGCAAAAGCGCAAAGCAACACAATAATTAGGGTATATCCCTTCGATTTGGCATTCATGTTATTTGAGATTTATTATTTTAAACCAAATTTTGTTCTGATTAACATGATGTGTTAGTTAAATAGTTAAACATTTTAACTCTATAGTACCATGTTTTGTCAAATGTACAAACGATTTATTTGGCTGATTGTTTTTGTTGCTGTTTTTTTTAGTCAACGCGCCATCGGTGGCTCTGCTAAGCCTGCTGTGTTTGGTCATAACTTGGATATGAACAAAGGTCAGCCGTTCCACCGGCCGCAACGGATAATCAACTACCAACCTGATTGGGGCTTTTTTGCGCATCAGCACATCAATCGACTTGCCGTGTTCACGCTACCGACGGATATGATGCCTTTTTTCAAGAAATACAGTAGCTTTCTGGCCGATAATGCCGTTAATCCCGACAAGCGCCGGTATGCTGTAGTCGGGGAGGCCCCTCGCCATTTTATTGACCTTGATGCCTACGCAGACACAACGGCTGCAACGTTACCCCGCTATTATAAGGAGGCAACGGAGCGGTACGGTGAAGATACGCTGGCCTTACATGGGCTGGTACCCTGGCAGATACAACTGACGAAATACCAGCTGACGGAAGCATTCAAGCAACTTAATGTTCGCCGAATCCTGCGTGTAGCGGCCGATTTAGGTCATTATATTGCTGACGCCAATGTACCTCTGCACACGACTCGAAACTACAATGGGCAGTTAACCCGCCAGCAGGGGATACACGGATTTTGGGAGTCGCGGCTACCGGAGCTATTCAGTACCGATTATGATTTTCTGACGGGGCAGGCTGAGTATATCTATTCTCCTCAGAAAGCTGCCTGGCGGGCCGTGTTCAACGCCAATGCGGCCCTGGATTCTGTGTTGCGTTTCGAAAAGCAGCTCACCGAAGAGTTGGGAGAAAATCGAAAATACGGATTCGAAGAGCGTAACGGATTAACGACCAAAGTCTATTCGGCCGATTTCTCGCGGCAGTACAGCGAACGGTTGAGTGGGCAGGTCGAACGCCAGATGCGGGCGTCGGTAAAAATGGTGGGTGACTTTTGGTACACCTGCTGGGTAGATGCCGGTCAGCCGGATTTGCGGGCTCTGGCAAAATACCAGTTGACTGATCAGGAGCAGAAAGAGGAAGTAGACGAAAAGAAAAGCTGGCTGAGACGCCTGTTTTCGGCAAGGGAGGAAAATTGAACCGTACAGATGACCCCATAGAGGTTATGCGACTTTTCTGACCGACTAGGCTCTTGCTGGCACAAAATGCAGATCGGCGAAGGCCTAGTTGGTCAGAAAAGTCACATAAATCCCGCGAGGCCGCCTGCGCGGCTTAATCATTACACTGACAGTTTCTTCATATAGTCAGCGTCGTTTTTGAGGCTAACCATAGGTGACTCAGCATACTCTTCCTGCTCCACCAGGAAGTACTTGATGCCGCTGTCCATCGCGACACGCAGTGTCTTCTTGAAATCTACGTTGCCTTTGCCCAGATCATTCTGAACGGGCTTGCCCGCTTTTACGGTGTAATCCTTTACATGGCACAACTCGTACCGTTTGCCGTACTTTTTAAGGTGTTCGGCCGTGTTTACGCCCGCGACGTCAATCCAGCATAAATCCAGTTCGAACATCACCTTGTTCGGGTCGGTGTTGTTGAGAAGGTATTCCTGGGGAAGTTTGCCATCCAGAGGACGGAATGAATAGTCGTGGTTGTGGTAGCCGAATTTCAGGCCAGCCTTGCTTACCTCTTCACCAGCTGCATTGAACTGATCGGCGATTTTCTTCCAGTCGTCCCAGGTTTTCTGCGGTCCTATGTAAGGGCAAAGCAAATAGGTCAATCCGGCACCGTGGGCCATTTCGATACTCTTTTTGAGTTCGTCCGGCTTCTCCATCTGTTCCCGGAAATTGAAGTGGGTGCTAACCATTTTGACACCCAGGCCGTCCAGAAACGATTTCATTTCTTTCGGCTCCAGGCCCCACAGGAAACCTTTTGCTCCGCTGAAACTTTCGAATTGCTTGTAACCCATGTTCGCCAGCTGCGTCATGACCTCCTTTGGGTCTTTTGGCAGTACATCACGGGCACTGTATAGTTGAACGCCAAACGGGCTGATCGATTTGGCCGGGGCACTGGCCAATAGGTTTGTCTGACTGAGGGTAAGGGCACCGGCCGTTAACAGGCCGGACTGCTTGAGGAAACTACGTCGTTGCATTGTTGGTAAAAGTTTGCAGGAATAAACCGTAAAGATGGGAAAAAAATGAGTGAAAGAGCGAATGAGCGAAAGGGCAAAAAACCAGCAGCCATGTTTTCGCTCTTTCACTCATTTACTCTTTCGCTCTTTAATCCTTTCACTCTTTACCTTTGTGCATGACATTTTCCAAATTATATCTGCAAGCCGGTCGCGATGAGGCCCTCCGGCGCTTTCACCCCTGGGTATTCTCACGAGCCATTAGTCGTTACGAAGGCAATCTGAACGATGGCGATGTGGTGGAAGTGTTTGACAGCAGACAAAAATACCTGGCTACCGGGCATTATCACGATGGCAGTATTGCCGTACGGGTGTTCTCGTTCGGGGCAACGGCGGGTGGTCCTGTGGTCCCTGACTTACCTTACTGGACGAAAAAACTGGCTCATATCCGGAGCATCCGGCAGGTGATTGTAACTGGTGAGACCAACTGTTATCGACTTGTTCATGGCGAAGGTGACGGCTGTACGGGGCTCATTCTGGACGTGTACAACGGTGTTGTCGTGTTTCAGGCGCACTCGATTGGCATGCACCGCGAGCGAGACGTTATTACCGAAGCCCTGAAAGCCGTATTTGGCGATGAACTGAAAGCCGTATACGATAAAAGTGCTGATACGCTGCCCGACGAGTACGGAGCTACCGTAACCAACAGTTACCTTTTCGGCCGGACGCCGGTACCGCATCCGGTAAAGGAAAACGGGAATACGTTTCTGATCGATTGGATTACAGGGCAGAAAACCGGTTTTTTCCTCGATCAACGCGACAACCGGGCCCTGCTGGCTCAATACGCTGAAGGCAAAAATGTGCTGAATGCGTTCTGTTATTCGGGTGGCTTTTCGGTATACGCGCTCAAGGCGGGGGCTCATTCGGTGCATTCCGTCGATGTTTCGCAGAAGGCAATTGATCTGACAACTCAGAATATTGCGGCCAATTTTGGGGAGAATGAAGAGCGTCATCAGGCCTATGCTGCCGATGTGATGCACTATCTGAAAAACCATGACGGTCAATATGACGTTGTTGTACTGGACCCGCCTGCTTACGCCAAAAGCCAGTCGGCTCGGCACCGGGCTGTGCAGGGGTACAAACGACTAAACGCCGAGGGGTTGCGTCGGGTAGCAAAGGGTGGTCTGTTATTTACATTCTCATGTTCGCAGGTGGTAGACCGGGAGTTGTTCTATAATACGATCGTGGCAGCTGCCATCGAAGCGGGCCGACAGGTACGCGTGCTGCATCATCTGAGCCAGCCCGCCGACCATCCCGTCAGTTTGTTTCATCCCGAAGGTGGGTATCTGAAAGGATTGGTACTGTGGGTAGAGTAGGCCGGAAAGCAATATAATCTTCCGGCGATTGCTTCTTCCATTTTCCTGTCCGGAAAGATACAATCTTACCAGCTTTACATTAATTTTGGGCCTTAACCGCACTGGCGGTCCAGTGGCCTGGTGCTTTGCTAGATAACCCGATATACACATAGCTAAATATGGCTGAATTAATCAGAATGCCCAAGATGAGCGACACGATGACCGAAGGCGTCATTGCGGAGTGGCACAAGAAAGTGGGCGATAAAGTAAAATCCGGCGACGTACTGGCCGAAGTTGAAACCGATAAAGCCACCATGGACCTCGAAGCCTATGATGAAGGTACGTTACTGTATATCGGTGTTGAAAAAGGCGCATCGGTGCCGGTAGACGGCGTTCTGGCCGTAATCGGTGCTGAAGGTGAAGATTATAAAGCGTTACTCGACGGCACGAGCGGAGGAAGCCAGGAAGCTGCGGCTCCGGTGGCCCCCAAACCTGAGCCTGCTCCAGCTCCCGCGGGTGCATCGGGCGCCGAAACCACGTCAAACCTACCAGATCAGAAAGCGGTGTCTGCCGCTCCGGCTGAGAACGTCAATGCGTCGATCATCCGGATGCCGAAAATGAGCGATACCATGACGGAGGGTACCATTGTGGCCTGGCACAAAAAAGAAGGTGATGCCGTAAAATCGGGCGATGTGCTGGCCGAAGTCGAGACCGACAAAGCGACCATGGACCTGGAAGCGTACGAAGAAGGTACGTTACTATATATTGGTGTAAAAGAAGGATCGTCTGTTGCCGTCGACGACATTATTGCTGTTGTTGGTGAGAAAGGGGCAAACTTCAAAGTACTATTAGAAGGCGGCTCGGCTCCGGCGGCTCCTGCTTCTACCGGTGGAGAGAGTGGCAGTGCAACGGCTGAGCAAAATCCGCAGGCTAGTTTACCGGCCAACGCTGATTCCGACTTATCCTATGCAGGTGGCGAAGGTGACGGTGCTGAATCAGAATCGAACGGACGCGTAAAAGCGTCTCCGTTAGCCAAACGCATTGCCGAAGAGAAGGGAATTAACCTTGCTCAGGTACAGGGAACTGGTCCGGAAGGTCGCATTGTCAAAAGCGATGTCGAATCATTTGTACCCGGAACGGCCAAACCTGCTCCAGCCGCCCAGCCCGCAGCACCCGCTCCGGCAGCACCAACGCAGGCTGCTCCGGCTCCAGCCGCTGCACCCGCTCCTGCACCAACCGCAACCTCCGTTGGGGGTGACTACGAAGATGTGCCGGTTAGCCAGATGCGCAAAACGATTGCCCGCCGGTTGAGCGAAAGCCTGTTCACGGCTCCGCATTTCTACCTGACCATGGAAATCAACATGGATAAGGCGATGGACTTGCGGGGTACGGTCAACGGACTTAGCCCGGTTAAAGTATCGTTCAATGATTTCGTGATCAAAGCGGCTGCGCTGGCCCTGAAGCAACATCCGAACGTAAATTCATCCTGGCTGGGCGATAAAATTCGCAAATATAAATACGTCAATATTGGTGTAGCCGTAGCGGTCGACGAAGGTCTGCTGGTACCCGTTGTTCGCAACGCCGATCAGAAAACGTTGTCAACCATTTCGGGCGAAGTGAAAGATCTGGCTGGAAAAGCCAAAGACAAGAAGCTTCAGCCGAAGGATTGGGAAGGCAGCACGTTCTCCATCTCCAACCTCGGTATGTTTGGTATCGAAGAGTTTACCGCCATTATCAACCCGCCCGATTCCTGCATTCTGGCCGTTGGTGCCATCAAGCAGACGGTGAAGTTTGACGGAGATGTGGCTAAACCAACAAACGTCATGAAAGTGACGCTCTCCTGCGACCACCGCGTTGTGGATGGTGCTACGGGTTCGGCCTTCCTACAAACGTTCAAACAACTGCTCGAAGATCCGATGCGGATGTTGGTGTAAGTTGGCTTGTGGTTGTGCAAAAGTGGCCCGTGAAGACACGGGCCACTTTTGTGAGAAGCAATGCTGACGTAAAAGTGGCCCGCGAGGCTGCCACACTAGCAATACTCACAAAAAAAGCCGTCCTGAATAACTCAGGACGGCTTTTTTTGTGAAGTAAATTAACGATTAGATAGCGGCTGGTTCCATAGCGCCCTGGAGTTTTTGCTCCAATACGTTTTTGGGAACGGCACCAATAACTTTATCCACTAACTGTCCGTTTTTGAAAATCATCAGGGTTGGAATGCTGCGGATACCGAATTTCGCGGGAACCTGCGCATTTTGATCCACGTCCATTTTGGCAACGATGGCTTTTCCTTCGTACTCGCCGGCCAGTTGCTCAACAACGGGTCCGATCATTTTACAAGGACCACACCATTCGGCCCAGAAATCTACTAAAACGGGTTTGTCAGAATTTATAAGATCGTTGAAGTTCGCGTCGGTTGCTTCTACGGCATGTGTTCCTGCTGCCATGACTGAAATGAGTTTATTAGTTGAACTTGTTTCATCCACATAAACCGTTTTCAGATCGTTTAGTTCCGAGTTAGTTACACCCCTATTTTACGTAGACAAGCATTTGTCCGGCCGCTCCGGTAGCCCGGCCGCTTATGCTTCGGGGAAGTGGTTACCTTTTCCTCAGCTATGGCCGTCCAGGGTATCAAAATTCAGCTGTGGTTCTGGAGGGACCATATCCTCATTATAGGACGGTAAAAAAAAAGAAACAGGTCAGGATCGCGAGTTTCGTTCGTGCTATTACCCCCATAAAAGCTCCGTGGGCGCTATGTTTTACTAATCCTCAACGTGTATCAGCCATCTATGATTACTGAAAATAAAGCCGACTCATCCCGTAAAATCCAGAAGCAGACCATTGATGAATTCGTTCGTTTACACGATCAAATACCTGTTACATCTAACGCTTCAGTTGCTAATAGTCAGGATATGATCTGCTTCATGCATTTGCGCTGGAACTTTGTCTATCAGCGCCCGCAGCATCTCCTGATCCGGGCTAGTCGGCAGTGGCGAATTTGGTACGTCGAGGAGCCTGTCTGGCATGATACGCTTCATCTGGACGTCCGGACCGTAGCCGATAACATTCGGGTTGTCGTACCTCATTTACCTCATGGCACTGATCCTGAAATGGGTATACGTCTACAGCGGCAACTGGTTAGTCAGCTGATTGAGCAACAGAACATCCGTGACTATATTAGTTGGTACTATACGCCAATGGCCATGCAATTTACCGATCATCTGCGTCCGCGCCTGACCGTGTACGACTGCATGGATGAGTTGTCGGCCTTTAAAGGGGCTTCGGCCCAATTGCTTCTCGAAGAAAAGCGCCTGCTCGATCAGGCGGATGTGGTTTTTACGGGGGGATATAGTTTATACGAGGCCAAATTGTCACGACACGAAAATGTGTTCGCCTTCCCGAGCTGTATTGACTACGAGCACTTTGAGCAAGCCCGTGAACCACTTCCCGACCCGGAAGATCAGCGGCATATTGCCGGTATGCGCATAGGCTATAGTGGCGTCATCGACGAACGCCTTGATCTTGATTTGCTGAGCGATGTAGCCCGACGATTGTCCGATTGGCAGTTTATTATGGTAGGACCAGTAGTGAAAATAGATCCTGCCACCTTGCCACAGGGAGATAATATCCACTACCTGGGTATGAAGGCCTACGCAGAACTGCCTGCTTATTTCAGTAACTGGGATGCCGCTATGATGCCCTTCGCGATCAACGAGGCAACCCGATACATCAGTCCGACAAAAACGCCGGAGTATCTGGCGGCTGGCCTACCCGTTGTGTCGACTCCCATTCGGGACGTTAAACGGATGTATGGCGGGTGGGAGCAGGTATTAATAACGGATTCCGCATCAGTTATTGAAACGTCTCTGAACCAAATGGTTCAGTACTCGTCTGCGTCGGACCGAACGGCACTGGATGCATTTTTACGGGAGCAGTCCTGGGAGAAAACCTGGCAGCAAATGCAGAAGCTGTTGGTCGGTCAGTTAAGCTACGTCGTCAAATAGAGTCATCAATAAACTCAGTAAGCCAGCCTGTCTTAACGGGGCTGGCAAAACGCTCAACCAGTCACTACCAGCCTATTCGATGCCTGGTGGCCGGTTGAGCGTTTTTAAATACGATTCAGGTTAGAAACTGGCCGATACGTTCAGGAAATAGTAGCCGCCATTAAAGCCAAACTGCGTGGCGTTGCGGCCATAAATGAACCGGCCAAACGACGAATTATCCAGTACCGCCGATCCGTACCGCTCTGGTGTCGGCGCGTTGATCACCCGTAAGGGGTTGGGGTACACATCGAACAAGTTGTTGGCACCCAGGGTAAAATTCAGGTTTTTCACCAGGCGATACGATACGTTCAGATCCGTAACGAAACGAGGATCGAAGGTCTCATCCAGGGCCGGATTGATTGGATCATAGGATTGAACCGTGCCGAAGCGGGAAATGCGGAGAACTGCCCCAAACTTGCGGAGTCGGTAATTGAACGTCAACTGAATTTTGCTCCGTGGCTGGGCCGATGTTAGCCGGGCGCTGTCCTGTCGATTAAACAGGAAATTACCAAACGTAGCATCGGTTGGTATGTTTGCCGGACGCTGAATCTCACCGATCAACTTGGTTCGGTTGACGTTGGCCGCCAGAGTTATGTCCAGCGTGCCAGTACTGAGTCGGGGATTAGTCGCCAGTACAATGTCGATGCCCTGCGTTTGTGTATTAACCGCATTGGTGAAAAACTGGGCGCTGTTCACATCCGTCTGCCCGGCCCCGTTCAGGATATTGGTCACAATCAGGCCCGCTCCGCTCGTACCGCGCGAAAACTGGTTGCTGTAAATAATTCGATTGTTGATCCGAATCTGGTAAGCATCTACCGTCAGGCTAACGTTGGAAAGCGGACGAGACGTGACACCGATACTGAAATTCATGGAACGCTCGGCACCTAGTGGTGGAACACCAAACGCCTGAGCAATGGGGCTGTCGTTGCGGAAGGTGCCCGTCTGGCGAGGTTCTAATCCCTGCCCGGTCGAAACGAAAACGGTGCTGATGGCGCTGAAATAACGCTGGTGCAGCGAGGGGGCCCGGAAGCCGTTACTCACCGAACCGCGCAGAGAAAACGCTTCGCTGAAGCGGTAACGAGCGGCCAGTTTACCGGCCAGATTACCGCCGAAATCGGTGTAGTATTCGTATCGTCCGGCGGCATTGAGCAGGAGCCGGTCCGTTACATCCGATTCCAGATCCACGTAGGCACCATACACATTTCGATTGGCATTGATGGCATTGGCGGGCTGATAGCCGGGGAATACCTGCGACCCGCCAAGCTGACCCGATTGGGGGCTGAAGTTCAGGTACGAAGCGGCTTCGCCGGGTTTTATCCGGTACTGATCGTTGCGATACGTTACCCCCGCGGCTACGTTGAACGACGTCAGACCCAACTGCTTACCAAAATCTTTGGCCGCGCCCAGATCGGTGGTATTCTGGTAAAAGGAAAGCGTACCGGCATAAAAAGAAGTTGGGTTATTAAGGGGGCCGAGGTAGGCCAGTGATGCGTTGTTGGAGTTGGTTACATCGAAGCGGAACGAGTTGCCGCCGTACACATTGCTGATGTCCCAGCGCCAGCCTTTCGTTTCACCGTTGACGCCTACCAATAACGACTGGTCGTTAATACTCGACTGAATGGTGGGTAAGAAACCATTCGGATACAAGGAGCTAATGACCTGGGTTGTCTGGTAAGGATACCGGTAAAAACCAGCGGCCAGCCCCCGGCGGTAATTCAGTCCGCCCGTGGCGTAGAAACTGGCCGATGTTCCCCGAATGGGTACCCGTGCGTTCATAAAGAACCCCGCATTTTGAACCCGGGCGTTTCCCACCTGCAGGTTGTTTGATACATCGAAACCATTCTGACGAATCAATGCCTGGTCCTGCTGATACAGCGCCTGCCGACGGGCTACATAGGTCGCAGCCGATTCGCCGGTCTGTTGCCCTACATTCCAGTTTGTGTAGACCGGGCCAGTATAGTCGCCTGCCCGGTTGGTGGCTCCCCGATGACGAAACTCACCCGTGAGGCTCAGAAAGCCCTTTTCGCCGATTTTAAAACCGTGGTTGAGACCCACCTGCGCCACCTGGCCGTCACCTTTATACTGTTGACCAATCTGGGCGTTGACGGTTGTACCGGGCCGCTCCTTCAGCCGGAGGTTGATGACTCCGGCAATGGCATCGGAACCGTACTGCGACGAAGCCCCATCCCGCAACACCTCAATTCGTTCGATGGCCGACGAAGGAATGGCGTTCAGGTCAGTGCCGACCGAGCCGCGCCCGACGGTGCCATTGAGGTTAATCAAAGCCTGATTGTGACGCCGTTTGCCGTTGAGTAAAACCAGTACCTGATCGGGGCCAAGACCACGCAGAGTGGCCGGGTCAACGTGATCGGTGCCATCCGATACGCTTTGCCGGGACGAGTTAAATGAGGGTGCCACAAACGTCAGTTGCTGCGTTAGGTCCACCTGGCCCGTAGCGATCAGGTCGCGCGACTGGATCACATCTACCGGGGCAACGGTTTGGGTGCTGGATCGAGCCTGCGTTGACCGAGAGCCTACAACGACGACCTCGTTCAAGCTGGCCAGACTCTCCACCATCCGAATGTCGACGGTTGGATCGGTCCCTGCTGCCACCTGTACTGGAACTGATTGGGTGGTATATCCTACAAAACTAACGCGCAACGTATAGGTGCCTGGACCGAGGGTAAGTGTGTACGTACCGTTGACATCGGTAATGGCTCCAGCGTTCTGGCCGGTTACCAGGATAGATACGCCGGGAAGGGCCGTCCCTGTCGTAGCATCCGTTATCCGACCCTTAACGGTCTGTGCTAGCGCCATCGTACCGGCTACTAGCCAGAGAAAGGTGAGCGAAAAAAGAGGTTGATACCGGTATAGATTGTGCATAGTAGATCACCTAGGGCAGCGTTTCTGCCTCGTGGGGTGCGTCCGTACTAACCGACTGGTTATAGGGTAAGGCCAGGAAGTAGAATAGGAGTGAGGAAGCGGTTCTAATACGGAAAAAGTAGGGTAACGACATGGTCATAGACCCAAATCGAAAAAGCAGGCCGTTCCCTAATCATACCATGATCAACACAAACGATTTATTCCGGAAGGGGTATAAGTGATTCCAGATCAACCGCGTAGCACTGAAACCGATTTGAATTCCAGAATCAGGCTGCGCCCCCAAATTGTCTGGTTTGCCGGAAGCCGCGCCCCGGTTTTCAGCCAGCTAAACTCCTGCTTATTTATACTAGATGTATGGCGCAAAAAGGTATTACTGAACAGGTTAAGCACGAGGCTAAGGTTGTTCAGGGTGAGGAAACAAAAAACAAGATTTACGCCAGCCAGCAAACATTTCCGGACCAGGCTCGTGCACAGGAAGCGTTTAGCCGATCCATTGCGAAACTGCTGGACGTAAATGGCTGGTCGCATTTATCCATGTTTACCGCTGACTTCGTTTTGCATGATCAGACGGGCAAGCCCAAAGAAAGTGGTCCACCCCAGGTAGGAGATTGTCTACAGATCATACTGCCCGGTCCCATGCCCGAAAACTGGGTACGGGTCATTGACACGGTTACGAACGAGAGCCTGGTAGCGTTTACGGTTCAGCCTGGTAAAGATCCCCGAAAGGAGCAATCCGATGAAGTGGAACACTTCTTTCATGTGGAAGCAAGCAGCACGTTTCAGGTTGAGTTGTCAGGGAATACAATCACTGCCTCTGAAATTGGCAAGCACGAAGGCATTAATAATGAGGGCCCTGAAGCGGGAAATCGGGCGCTGATCAACACCGTTATTGCCGAAGGTGGCTGGCTGTTTTACCAGAAATTTCAATGGAAATTATTGACCGATTATCTGGTGCATTTGTAGCCGTTCGCGCTAGGTAAACTATGTAAAGCCAACGTCTTAAAGCTGACCCGGGAGGTTTCTTACAGAGCCGCGCTAACGGGTTCAATGAACACCTGCCGAATGCTGGGTTCGGCCGTCTGAATCGTTGCCCGAATACGGACAACGCCCTGAATGAGGTCTTCGGCACTGAGGTTAGGCGCAAACGTTACCCGCTGGATGAGTACAATATCATTAACCCCCATTTGAA
This sequence comes from Spirosoma lituiforme, assembly GCF_054776635.1. NCBI lineage: Bacteria > Pseudomonadati > Bacteroidota > Cytophagia > Cytophagales > Cytophagaceae > Spirosoma > Spirosoma lituiforme. The sequence goes on along the minus strand of NZ_BAAHBO010000001.1, from coordinate 1,510,493 downwards.
ACGTGAGCGTTTGATGAGCCTTGCTCACAATCGGGTCGGCTTCGGTAAGAGCAACGGTATGCTGCACAATGGCGGGGTCGGCTCCTTCGCCCATTAATAAGCTTCGGCTTTCATGGGCCAGTACCACCGCCACCGCCATGAGCAGGAGGCCGATGAGAATAGACGCCAGACCATCCAGGTAAGGGTTGTTGAGCTGATGGCCCAGAAACACGCCCAGAAAGGCAATAATTAAACCCAACACATCGGAGCCATCTTCAAATAACACCACAAAAGTAGACGGGTCTTTGCTGTTTTTCACAGCAGCCCAGAAAGGCTGGTTGCCCCGCTGGGCATTGAATGCTTTGAACGCCGTTACTAGAGACGCGCCATCTAGTACGAGAGCAATGCCTAGTACAATGTAATTCCATTGCGGATTTTCAATGGGTTCGGGATGTTGTATGTGCGTGACTCCTTCATAAAAGGACACTCCGCCCCCCACCGCAAAAATGAGCAGCGAAACGATGTAAGACCAGAAGTAAAGCTCCCGCCCGTACCCGAAAGGTCGTTTATGATCGGCGGGTTTCTGGCTTCGCTTCAGGCCCAGCAGCAGCAGTATTTCGTTAAGGGTATCGACCAGGGAGTGAATTCCCTCCGAGATCATGGCCGAGCTACCCGTAACACTCGCGGCTACAAACTTGGTAAGGGCAATAGCCAGATTAGCCCCGAGGGCGGTATAAATTGCGGTCTTTGACGATGCCATACCGAATCAACTGGTTTGACAAACGGTATGTTCGTATCAAGTAGCGGCTAAATCAATCTCAAACAGACAACAAGTTGGCTCGTCTTGGTAGTGTCTTGGCAAACTTGCTGTATTAGTCAACTCAACCATTCCCAGGAAGTTGAAACCGGCTGACGTATAATGCTCAATCAGTTTCGTGTTGTTGCCTAACGTATCCAATCGAACGAATCGCTTCCCAATTCGGCTCGCATAACCTTTTGCCCATTCAACAAGGGTATCAATATACCGATTCCCCCGTAAGGTAGGGTTGGTGCAGATGCGATGGATGTAAATCGCATCGTCCCTATCTTTTTCTTCCCAAATTTCTTTGTCCTCGAAGGTAATCACCCAATTGCAAGCCATTACTTCGCCGGAGGTAATTTTCCAATGCCTTTCTTCCTGAATTTCTTGGTCAATAAACGATTTGTCGAAGGACGGCCACACGACCATTTTCCGTTGAACCTGGAGATTTCTTGCTGCTTGGTAGAGCAGTAAAATCGCATTAGCGTCACTTAACGTACAATTTTTGATTTCCATTTGCACCTCGTTGTTTTATTAGGACGCAAATCTCGAAATCGGCTCAAAAGGACGAAACCCGAATCTTGCTGTCTTTTACCCGTCGTTTTCTGGCTGCCGGGTCGGTTGGCTTGTTAGTCGAAACCTGCCCCGTAAGCACTACTTTGTCACCTATCGAAATACTATATGCCCGCTCACGAGTTCTAATTTGTTAATCGACAGCTGGTCGCCGGTGTGCCATTTCGTCCGCCAGCGCGCTGGCGTTGGCATCGCCCGTCTGGCGCAGTTCAGCAATAATGGCCTGGTAATTTTTATCGTCCCGGTTTTGGCTGAGTTTGGCCGCACCCTGTAGGCTGTCGATGGTCATGGAGAAGGCAATAAGACCCCGCATTTCTTTTCGTACATAAGCTTCGGTCATGCTTTCAATCGATACGGGGCAGGCTGATTTTGCTTCGTATTTGTCGACTTGTTGTCGTAAAAACTCCAGGGTTTCGTCGTCCGTCAGAAGGCTTGTTCGGCCGGTAACATGCACCGAGAGGTAATTCCAGGTAGGTACATTGATGTGATCGTACCAGGAGGAGGAGATATAACTGTGAGCCCCCGAAAATACAGCCAGAGAAGGCGTATGCCTGGCCAGCAATTTACCCTGTGGATTCGCTTTGGCCAGATGCCCAACCAGCTGGAACTGGCCGTCGGCAGTGGGGACAAGTTCAATGGGCAAGTGAGTGGCGACTGGAATGCCATTGTCGCCAGTGCTGACGAGCAACGCAAAGGAGTTGGTTCGGATGAATTGAAACAAGGTCTCGCGGTCGGTTTCCAGAAAAGACTTGGGGATGTACATAGGGGTATAGTGGGTTAATCAATTACCTGCCTTTGTCGATTGCCATTCGTACGGCCAGGCCGGTGAGGATGCTGGCCATGAGCCATTTCTGCACTCGAATGTAGGCTGGCCGGGCCTGAAACCAACGGGCTATCCGGGCCGCAGACATAACAATCAGCAAATTAACGGTAGCGCTGACAAGTAGTTGAGTGAAACCTAATTCGATATTCTGGCTTAACAACGAACCATATTCCGGCCGGGTAAATTGTGGGAAAAACGATAAGTAAAAGACAGCCACTTTGGGGTTCAGGGCATTGGTCAGAAAGCCCATCTGAAATAACTTTCGATCGGAATGCACGTCACCTTCCGCCAGATTGCGTGTGTCAAAGGGCGACGTGCCGCCGGGTTTAATGGCCTCCCAGGCCAGATAGAGCAAGTACCCAATGCCGAGCCAGCGCAGGATTTCGTAGGCTAACGGAATGGCCATGAAAACGGCCGTCAGACCAAACGCCACCAGACAGATGTGCACCAGAAAGCCAACCAATACGCCTGACAGAGAAAGCAATCCCGCCCGTCGGCCCTGCGTAATGGAGCACGAAATGATGTAAATCATATTCGGGCCGGGACTAAGTACCAGACCCAGCGCAGCGAACGCGAAGAGAAGCAATTCGTTGATTGGGAGCATGATCTGGTTGGTTTAGTGTAGGTAATTGGGTAGTTCGGTTTCAACGCTGGTCTCTGCTGCTACCGGCGTTAATCGTACCGTTTGCATCGGAATGACACCCGCCCAGGTTGGTAAGTTTTCGTCTTCGGGCTCATCACTCGGCCCGCCCGAACGAACTTTGGCGGAGGCTTCGGCCAGTGAAAAAACGAGTACTGTAGTTTTCCGCATTTCACTGTCTGTCGTTGGGCGTAGATCCGCCCAGCGGCCGGGAATCAGATGGTCCGTAATCAAGGCAAGAGCTTCCATGCGCTCGGCTTCGTCGGTTACTTTCTGGGCATTAGCGAAAATGGTAACCGAGCGGTAGTTGACGGAGTGATGAAACGCCGACTTGGCCAGCACCAATCCGTCCGTGAGCATAACGGAAATGCAAACGGGATTGCTGTGTTCAATGGCCCGAATAAAGTGGCTTCCCACCGAACCATGAATGTATAGCTTGTCATCTTTCCGGGCGAAGGCCGTTGGAATAGCCATGGGTTGTCCGTCCATGGAATAACTGACCACACAGAACAGGGCTTCGTCCAGAATGGGGTTGATCGTTGCTGCGTCGTAATGAGCGCGTTTGGCCAGACGGCTGGGTGTTGTACGGGTGGTTTGCATTAGGCTTCTTGTTTTTTATGAAGCAAATGTCTTGCTTTAGTGGTCTATACAAATCGTCCAGTTTCAATAAGTTGACTAGTCCGGTTATGGTTCCCTTAAAATCATTGATTCAACTCGACAAGACGTCACGGCTTCCCATTTTCGTTCAACTCAGCAACCAGCTTGGTCAATTGATTCGGGCGGGTACGCTGCTGCCCGGTCAACGGTTGCCCGGTACGCGTCAACTGGCCGGTTTGCTTGGGGTGAATCGGCAGACTGTGGTTGCTGCGTATGACGAAGGGATGGCGCAGGGCTGGCTCGAAAGCCGCGCTGGAAGTGGTACGTACGTGGCCTCCCACCTGCCCGATGTAAAGCCGCAGCCACTGCTGGCGGACGATGAACCATTGGTTCCAAACAAGGCCGCTGACGGCCAGCCGGGCTATGCGTTCGAACGGATTAATTTTCTGGCCCGACCTGTGCTGACAACCCAATCGGGCCTGCATCTGGATGATGGCTTTCCCGACAGTCGGCTGGCTCCGATGCCCGAGTTGAGCCGCGCTTATCGTTCGTATTTTAACTGGGGAAATCCGCAGCAGCACTTTGGCTACGGCGATACCAAAGGGCATTTATTATTACGTGAGCAGCTGTCCAGGCATTTGAACGAAACCCGCGGTTTGCAAACTACGCCCAATAATATGCTCATTACACGGGGCAGCATTATGGGGCTGCATCTGGCCAGCCAGGTGCTGTTGCGGCCGGGCGATGTAGTCGTAACGGGTGAGACAACCTGGGCGGGTGCCCTCATGAATTTTCAAAAAGCGGGCGCCCGGATACTCACCGTACCCGTTGATGAACACGGAATTGACCTCGACAAACTGGCTGAGTACGGTGAGCGACAGCCGATTCGAATGGTGTTCGTAACGCCCCATCATCACTACCCGACAACGGTAACGCTTCACCCCGGCCGGCGGGTCCGGTTGTTGCAACTGGCGGATCAGTATGGGTTTGCCATTCTTGAAGATGATTACGATTATGACTTTCACTACCTCAGTCGGCCCATCTTGCCACTGGCCAGTGCCGACCGTCAGGGCATGGTTGTCTATGTTGGATCGCTCACCAAATCAGTCGCTCCAGCCTTTCGAATTGGCTATGTAGTGGCCCCGTCAGCGCTGATCGACGAACTGGCCCGGTTTCGGCGCATCATCGACCGGCAAGGCGATCCGATGCTCGAATTTGCGATTGGGCAGTTGTTCAAAACAGGTGATCTGAAGCGCCATCTTCGAAAAGCCCTACGGGTTTACCACACCCGCAGAGATCATTTTTGTGCCTTGCTCGCCAATGAGCTACCGGACGCCGTTCAGTTTACCCGGCCAGACGGCGGGCTGGCCGTTTGGGCGCACTTCGACCCGGCTATTGATATGGACGCAATGGCCAGATGGGCGGCACAGGAAGGGCTAACGCTGTCGAGTGGCGTAACACACAATCCGCCCGGTCAGCGATTGAACTGCACCCGGCTGGGCTTTGCATCGAGTTCGGAGGAAGAACTGGACCGAAGCGTTCGGGTGCTGAAAAAAGTGATTTACTGATTAATGAACAGCCTTATCGTTGTTTAGCCGGTAGGCCAACAAGGCTCATGGTCCAGAGACGCTGAGTACTCAGGCACTAATAGAGTAGACTAGTCTGGAGGAGCGTTTTTTGTTCTGCTGGCAAAAAATAATCTATTGAATTTCAATGATCTACGTATACAGTGCGCCGTTATTTATCGGTTCGGGCGGCTTCCCACCCGAGCATAGCTTGCTTGCGCTCAATACCCCAGCGATAGCCACCGAATAGACCAGTCTTTTTTATGACCCGGTGGCAGGGAATAAGATAACCAATCGGGTTTGACCCGATCGCGGTACCGACCGCTCGGGACGCTGTAGGTTGCCCGATGACGGTTGCAATCTGGTCATAGCTGGCCAACTGACCTTCCGGAATTTTCAGGAGCGCTTCCCAGACCTTGAGTTGAAAAGCAGAACCACGCAGTAAAACGGGTAGCTGTTGCCCTTGTGTCGCAGTTGCCTTCATTGACGGAAATATCTGATCGGCCAGTGATTGTAAAGTCGTAGGATCGTTTTGGTAGGATGCCTCTGGCCAGGTCGCGGTCAGGACAGATTCCAGTTCATCGTTCACATTCAGGAAGTGCAGAAGGGCAATTTTGCCATTGATAGCCCCCAGCACATACGGTCCAAACGGACTCTCGAATTGGCCATAAACCAGAATCAGTCCTGACCCAGCCTGTTTAAACTGGCCGGGCGTTACGCCTTCGATGGTCACGAACAGATCATGTAGCCGACCGGTGCCGGAAAGACCCGCGTCATAAGCGGCATCGGCCAAAGCCGCTCCGGTACGCAGCCTTGTTTTGGCATGTTCGAGTGTCAGGTACTGGCCAAATTTCTTCGGACTCACACCGGCCCATTCGGTGAATAATCGCTGGAAGTGAAACGCACTGAGATTCGCGCTTTCGGCCAGTTCCTCAAGCGAAGGTTGCTCACGAAATGTAGCCGTCAAGTGTTCTATCGCCTGGGCAATCTGCTGATACGTATACGGGCTGTTTGTGTTCATGGCGTTTCTGTTGGTTTACGCCTACAAAGGTCACTAGAAGACGGATGTCGATAAACCCGATTCTTGCGAAAGTGATGCGTCGAAGCGCAAAAAAAGCTACTATATAATTGACGTAAAGGCTACCTGTTCAAAGGGGTCTTTGCATTGGTAATGAGCCTAGCCTAACTAGAAAATGTATCCTTATTCACTAGTTCAAACAGCTTCCTGGAGAGCAGACAATCAACCTGATTAATGAATTCGATTCGTTATCTTTGACAAACGTTTGGTAACATCCTGTTTGGGTATGTGAAGCCAGATAATGCTCGTCTGTGTATGAAAAAAGGATTACTCCTTCTCTTGCTTTTGGTGAATGCGCTGGTCGTAAATGGGCAAAAACGATTTGGTAATGAGTGGATCCGGGCGGGTCAGAAATACCTTAAGCTATCGGTTAGCCAGACGGGTGTTTACCGTGTAGGCTACGACGACATAAAAGTAGCGGATGCCTCGCTTCTGCTGACAAATCCGATCAACTGGCAGCTGTTCTTCAGGGGGCAGGAGATGGCTATACGAATAGTGGGACAACAGGATGGTGTGTTTAACGCGCAGGATTATATTGAGTTTTATGGCGAAGGAAATGACGGGGCTCAGGATTCGCTGCTGTACCGGCCGCAGCAACGGCTGCACCCCTACCAAACCCTGTTCTCGGACAAGTCGGCTTACTTCCTGACCAGTAGTGCTTCGCTGCCCGGCAGGCGAATGCCCGAACTGAATGCATCCGCCCAGGGACTATCGCCCATAGACTTTCACGTCGAAGAAGCGGTCCAGGCGTTTACCAGCGACTATACATTCAACAACCTGAAAGGACTGGAGCCTTACCTGCAACAAAGCTATTTTGAACCCGGTGAGGGTTGGTCGGGGCGCATTCTTACGCCCGATTCGGTGGGCGTTGTTCAGATGAAACTGCCGGGGCGGGTGTCGGTAAACTGGCCCATTGCCATTCAGGGAATGATCAATGGACGGGACAATACAATCCACCAGATCCAGTTGCAACTGGATGCCACAACGACAGCATCTATAGCCCCGCTTTCGTTTACCGGCTTCGATAGCAAGACGTTTCAGGCAACTATAAAGCCAGAAACCATTCAGAACGACAAACTTACGCTCCGGTTTACAGCCGCGAAAAACGGCTTTACTAACCATTACTCGATAACCTACGCGAAAGTTTCCTACCCGCAAGTACCGGACATGGCTGGTTTGTCAGGCAAAGTATTTCATCTGCCAGCCAGCACGGGTTCAACGGCGCTGATGTCGGTGGCAAATGTACCAGCCGCATCGGTTGCCTACGACATAACGGATCGGGTAAACTGTCGGTATCTGACGACCCAAACCACCGGAACACAAACGCAACTTGTAGTTACGGATGCAACCCGAAATCGGGATATACTCGTAACCAATCGCATCAATAAACCGCTTGCTATTCAGCTAGTTGCCTGGCAATCGGTAATGCCTAAAACGACGGATTATCTGATTATAACCCATGCGTCGCTCAGGCCGTCGGCGGTGGCCTATGCCAGCTACCGGGCATCCTCTCAGGGGGGCGGGTACAAGCCCTTCATCATCGAGTCCGATTCGTTATTCGATCAGTTCAACTACGGCGAAAAAAGCCCGCTGGCTCTCCGGCGCTTTACCGATTATGCGCTGGCCAACACGGCTGTCAAAAACCTGTTGCTGGTGGGCCGCGCAAACAGCTATCCTTACACGACCAAAACCGCAACGGATGATTTAGTCCCAACTGTTGGCTATCCCGGTTCCGATATCTTGATCACGGCTGGTCTGGGTACGTATTCGATGAACACACCGGCTATTCCAACGGGCCGGATCAACGCAACGACAAACGAACAGGTGCTGGCGTATCTGGAGAAGGTAAAACAACTCGAACAAGCCACATCGAACGGGCTCTGGCGCAAGCACATTGTGCACATCAGCGGAGGGAAAAGTGCTCCAGAAGCTGCTGGTCTCCGCGATGCCCTGAGCGGCATCGGTACGATTTATGCCAACGGGCAACTGGGTGGGCAAATCAGCGCGTTCAGCAAGAACAAACTTGATGAGGTAGAACAAATCGACATCACTCCGCTCGTTAACGACGGGGTTAGCCTGATTACGTTTTTTGGGCATGCTGGCCCCTCCGTGACCGATATGAATTTTGGCTACGCATCGCCCCCCGAAAATGGCTTTCGTAACCAGCATTACCCGCTTATGATTTTTAACGGCTGCGGGGTAGGGGAAATCTTCTCCAGCTTTAATACCCTGTCGACGGACTGGCTGCTGGCTCCTCAAAAAGGCGCTGGTATCGTACTGGCACATACCTACTGGAGTTTTCAGCAACCCACCACCCGCTACCTGACAAAACTGTACAACAGCCTGTACACCGATGCCAGTACGCTGAATATGCCTTTTGGAAAAGTACAGCAGCAACTGAATGGAAGCCTCGAAAAAGAGGGTGTCGATCCTTACGATATTTCGGTGATGCTGCAGATGCTTCTGCAGGGCGATCCCGCTGTGAGCCTTTATCCGCTGCCCAGCCCTGATTTTGCCGTCGAACCCAAGGGCGTTTACCTTCAGTCGAACGTGGCTGGTCGTTCGCTTGGGAACAGCGATTCGCTCCGGTTGGTTATTCCCCTCGCCAATATGGGCAAATACGTAGCGGGGCAGGCTGTTTCACTGACGGTGAAAAAGACGATTAACTCAGTGGTTACGGCCAGTACCCTGCGATTTAAGGCGTTTCGATACCGGGATACCCTAACCTATACGGTGGCCCGGGACGAGCGGTTGCAGAAATTGGAGGTGTTCATTGATCCCGATAACCAGCTGGTTGAATTGAGCAAAACCAATAATGCGGCCGCGTTGAGCATTGACTGGGCGCAGGCGCAGACCGGTACCAGTTATCCGGTCAATAGTCTGCTGGACCGGGTCAGTCCGGAGGTAAACGTATTCGTTGATGGGAGAATCAGAGAAAACCAGGCCGTGGTTGGCCTGCACCCAAGCCTGGACGTGTATATTCTGGACGAAAATCCCCTTTCGCCAAAAGATACCAGCGCCGTGGATGTGTACCTGAAAAGCTGCGACACCTGCGCTCCACAGAAGCTGGCAACCTCGTCGTTTTCGGTATCGGCCGTGTCGGCAAATCAATTACAGGTCACCACCAGCCTGTCGCTTGCCGCGGGGGGCAACTACCAACTCATCGTTTTCGGGAAGGATGCTGCCGGCAATCGCACGCAGCCGCCCTATACCCTCGATATTGCTGTAGTAGCGGAAGATAAACCGATTACGTTCGTGGCTTACCCGAATCCGGCAAGTACTTACGTAAAGTTTGACTTGAATCTGAATGTAAAGGAATTACCGACCGAGTCCCGTCTGTCGATCTATAACCAGTCGGGAGTGTTGGTTTTCGAAAATAGCCTGCCCGTATCGACCGGAAAAAATTCGGTTCTCTGGCAGGGAACAGTACCCGGCATGTACCTGTATTCGTTACGGTTGACGTACAACGATGGCCATACCGAACGGCACACGGGCAAGGTTGTGTGGCAGCGCTAAGGAACTCGATTGCTCGCTATCAATGTCCATTTTTGCCGGGTACCCGAGTCGATTTTGCCTTTACCGATGCAATCGGGTGTCGACTGGCAATAAGACAGGGCCGTGTTTTCGCGGTACACCAACCCTATATTCTGAGCGTATACCCGCTGGTATTTTGTTAAATTGATCAGCGTCGAATCGGTCGGGCCAACAACCGCAACGGTCCGATCGAATGATAACGTACCCGTGGCAAACGGACGGCCAATATTTTGGTAGCGGAGCGTCAATGTATCGGAGAGGCCGTTGTAGGTGTTGATGTTCCAGGATGTTGTGGTGGTAACGGGGAAAAGTAAACTGACCGTGGGTGCATTATTGTCCTGGCTGACAACTTCCGAAAGGCTTTTGGATACCGTACGAATGGCGCTGACCTGCCAGCTGTTCTGTTCCGATTGACGGGTAGATTCTTCCAGTTGGAAAAACACCTGCCCATTTCGGGTAAACGAACTACCAACTTTCTGCTGAAGCTGAAACACCCGCGTGGTCGCGCCACTGGTGAGGGAGTAGGTCTCTTCCGTAACCTGATACACCCAGTAGTCGCCGGTTTGCAGAGGGTAGTAAGCTGAATCATCGGGGGGCGGATCGTTGCTGGTCTGGCAACTGCCCACAAGGCCTAGTAAGCTTAGAAAAACAAAAACGGTGGACAAAGGGCTGCTTTTACGCATTTTCAGTCGATGAACAGGATAACTTACTCAACGCATAGCCAGCTAATAGCTTGACTGACCATGCATTGATACGAACTCACGAAGATAACGGGTTGCGGGCTAACATACAGCGATTAAGCCGTTTGTGGGTTACTATCCGGATTCGCCAAGATAGGGAGTCCTGCTTAAATTAGGTAGTTTTGGGAATACAGAAAATCAGCGTTCAGGCTACCTTTGATAGTATGAGTGGAATTGCGGGAATTATTCGGTACGATGGACAGGATGTGTCTGCGGTTGATCGGGCCGCAATGATCAGAGCGCTCGCTCATCGGGGTGAAGTGGCGAGCCAGCCAGTTGATTCAGGGATCTTGCTGGCCTTTGCCGGTAGCCTGGAAATTAATTCGCTAACGGGTACCTGCGCCACCGCCGATGCTGACCTTTTTTCGGACACGAAACGCGATAACGTATTCACCTCAACGTTCGCTCAGGGCGGCCCCGATTCGTTCAACGCTATAAATGCCGATTTCGCCGTAGCCCTTTGGGAGCCTGCCCGCCAGACGTTGGTTTGTGCGCGTGATCCGTTGGGGGTAAAACCGTTTTATTATGTTCACCACCCCGGCCGTTTGTTCGCCTTTGCTTCCGAAATAAAGGCGTTGCTTGCTTTGCAGGACGTCGTGATCAAGCCCAACGAGCATAAGTTCCGGGAGTACCTGACCTGGACAACGAACTACGTGCCCTACAGCGCCGAAACGTTTTACGAATCCATCTATAGTTTGTTGCCCGGCCATTTCATTCGGGTAAGTGCGCAGGAATTGACCCTACAGCCTTACTGGCAGATCAACCCGGAAAAATACAGCAACCTGACCCGGCCGGAAGAATACGCGGAAACCTTCGTCAGTACGTTTACCACCGCCATTGAACGGCGGATGAACGGGAAGAAACACATAGGCGCTCACCTGAGTGGTGGCCTGGATTCGTCGTCGGTGAGTGCCGTGGCGCAGTTTGTGCTGCACAAACAACAGCGGTCCAGCCTGCACACCTTCAACATCGATACGGGTCTGGCTTCTACCGATGAGTCTGAATTTGTCCGGGCGTTTACCAGTAAGTGGCAGCCGCAGCATCATACGGTTCGGCCGAAAGCGGATGTGCTGGCATCTGTTCTCGCCATAAATCACCAGTTCGACCGGCCCGATCATTTTATTATCCCGTCCAGTTTTCACCTGGGAGTTTCGCAGGAAGCCCGCCAGCTTGGTTGCGATATTCTGCTGACCGGACATGATGGCGACAGCGTCATGGCAACTGGATTTGATTACCTGGACCAGCTGCTTGATGCTGGCGATTGGGAAACCTTACAGCTTGCCTGCCATCAATACATCGACCACCGGTACCCGCCCGATTTTGTGGCCGATCCGCCCCGGCTGCGGAACGACGATGAGTTTGAACGCTACGCGCTGAGTATTCTGGGGACTAACCTGAAAAAACGGTTTCGTGAACAATCCTCCAGCGAGTTCCTGGTCCATTTGCGTCGGCAAAAGCAACTTTTCGGTTTATCGACGGCGGGTATCCTGGGCTACGCTGCCAGCCGGATCAAGGCCAGACTGGTCTATCGGACGCTGCTCGACAATGCGTTCAGCGAAGAGTTTAAGCAGCGCATTGGCCGAAAGCAGCCCGTATCGACCGAGCCAATGACTACTGAATTAAGTAAAGGGCGCCCCGTTCCCGTAAAGCAAATTCTCAACACAACCAATGTCATCTGCGCCGAGCAACTGAACCATATCGGGGCTCACCACGGGCATACATACTCGTTTCCTTTCTTCGATAAGCACGTTGTTGAACTGGGTTTGGCAACGCCCCTGGAGGTTTGCTTCGACAAGGGGCGCGGTCGGGGTCTGATCCGGAACGGGTTGAGCGCTATCCTGCCGAGTGCCATCATAAACCGCTACACGAAAGCCAACTTTGTGGAATACGGCAATGTGTCGGCACAACAGTTGTATCAGGCTACCCGTGAACAGGTTGACCGAACCGATCATCCTATCTGGGATGTTATTGACCGGGCTGTGTACGCTAAAATCGTAAGCACGGTTTTCAATCCCAAAATACCGGTGAAGCAGAAAACCCGCTATAACTGGCTGCTGAGCCGCATCATTTATCTGGCTCTCTGGCTGGGATCGCTGCCCAAAAAAGGGTAACGGGATGGTTGAATGGAAACCGCCGTACTACGCTTCAAAACCGGGGCACGGCGGTTTCCTGATCACCGGCGGCCGGGCATAAATCGCAGCAACGACTGAACGGCACGAATGAATATAGTGATGAAACCCAGTTCTTTGGGAACGTATATCAGGCGTTTGCCGACCCTGAACAGGCTGTAGCGGAACACGCGGCTGGTGAGAAAAGTGGCACAGGTTTTTAACCGATCACCGATGGACGTTTGTGCGGTCAACAGCAGCGTTAATTGCCTTAAAACGAGGTGACTGAACTCGTAAGGTTTCTCAACTTCCCAACTTTTGGCGTATGCTTCGGCGAGTGAACGGATTCTGACGGAAGCAACCAGATCCTGAACCGGCGGGGGGAGGGGTAAGGCCCAGATTTGCTGACACCAATACAGACCAGCCAGGAAAACCTCTTTGAAGCCGCATCGGCTCAGTTCCTGCAATAGCCACGGCCAGTTCACATCGGCTTTAACCAGCGTAAAATACAGATCATTGATGTAGTACATCTGCTGCCAGATGTTGTTCACGCCGTGGTGCGTAGCCAGTAGAACAATTTTCCGTTCGGTCTCAAACGCTGACTGTGACTGAACATAAGCCAGATCGAACAGGGCGTAATGCTGGTTGAATCCCATGATTTTCCAGTGCAGGTCAATATCAAACTGGCTATTATTGAAGAAAGGCTTGAACAGACTTACTTCATACAGGTCTGACAGAATCCGCTTTTCACCCTGCCGCCATTGTAGGTCCTGTTTTTCGGATAGATGATACTGGTGCTTCTGTAATAAATCGATGGTGGCGAAAACATCGTCTGGCTTGACCAACAGGTCAATATCACCACTGATTCGCAGACCGCTATCCGGATAGACGTGTTCGGCCAGGTATATTCCTTTAAGCGGTATCTGCTCAATTCCATTCTCCGACAGCAACGTGGCAACCGTATGGTACTGATGTATTTTCAGCATATTGTCGGTCGTGGTTAGCTGGCAGTCCTGCTTGAGAGTAGCGATGAACGACTCGGAAACGGCAGGTATCTGGCGGAGCGACCTGAATAAAAACGGCTTTAGTCGATGCCGCTCGGCCAGGGCATACAAACGATTCCAGTTGATCGGTTGATGGGTTACGAACTGGGTAAGCTTCTCTCTTTTTTCGGCCGGTAGCTCTATCGAACAGGCCATCATCAATAACGTTACTTCAGAAGAAAGATCAACCTGCATAAGGTGCGTAGAAATCGGACTCAGTTCCAGTCCAGAATGGGCTCGAATACCTGATTGGCCTGTTCGCCCAAAATAATCCTGTCTTTGTAAACGACCCAGGCGTGAGCCGCAAAGCCCTGATGAACGCTCTTATGAACGCCAATGCATACACGTACATCCGGGTGGTTGTTCAGCAGCCATTTTGCGCTGAGTGCCTGTACCAGACACGTAAAGCCAAGGGGAACCCGGTTGCTCACAACCTGAATGGCCCAAACGGTATCGGCTATGGTTTCGCTTGGCAGACCGTTCAGGGGTTGAAGGGCCTTCGGGTTCGTTTTGAGAAATTTGTTGAAGGGGAAAATAAACAGCAGGCATTTATACATGGCCAGCACCAGGAAAACGCTGGCCAATAGCCATTTTCTGCGCCAGTCTGAGGATATAAACTTTGCTATACTATTCACTGACTTCGATGAGCTTTTCACGGAGTAAATTGTCTAGAAACAGCACTAACTCATCCTGACAAACGGCGGGCTCCACATCGAACTCCTCCAGTAGTTGCGTCTGAATTTCGTGAACCAGCAGGCTTTTCTTCTCCTGCAAAAGAGCCCAGATGAACCCGCCGACCTCATTCAGTTCGTAATAATTACCGGCCTCATAATTTAACAGAATGGTTTCATTTCCCAGTACTGAAGAAGACTGGTTAGGCAGTAATTGAACGCGGGTGTTCGGCGTAAAAGGCATGGGTATGGTGACTAAAATCGGATTGAAAGTAACGAAAAGAGCTTGATTCGCCAAGATACTGGCAAATCAAGCTCAAAGGTATGCTTACCTGATAAAACTAAGCGAATGAACCGAAGCCGTCTGTGGCTGATCCACTTTTCAGCGTCAGTTTTTTTACACTACCCAGCGATTTTAGCTTAGGCGTTTTGTAGGCTTTTTTGGGCGCTGGAGCCGATATATGTACAGTCTTTGTAGTCATGAGACAAGAAAAGTAAATGTGGTAAAATGAGTAAGTTTGACCGCTTTGCTTATTGAACAACGATGCGATGCTGGCGTGTCTGACCCCGTTCTTCCACGGTGAGCACATATATTCCAGCCGATAACTTACCCGTTGCTTTCAGTAACAGATTGCCCGACTGAACACCCGTTTTCTGGAAGGACATTGGCCGCCCATCAGCGCCAAAGAAACCGACCGTAGCAGTTTCGGGCTCATCCAACCGAAGCGTAAACTGGCCATCGCTCACAACCGGGTTTGGATACACACCGTATGCTTCTTCCCGCAGTACCACAGAGGCTACCGGAAAGGCCGTTACTTTACCACTCAAATCGGTTTGCGTTAGCCGGTAATAGCTGGTACCCGAGTAGGGCGTCTGATCAACCAGGTGATAATTCTTCACCGCATTGCTCATTGCTGCCAGCTCACTTACTTCCCCCACACGCTCGAATAGCTTCAGATCCTTACTGCGCTCAACCAGGAAGCCTTTGTTGTTCGTTTCCAGCGAGGTTGTCCAATCGATAGCTACCGTGCGGTTTTCCTGCGCTTTCGCCGTAAACGAAACCAGCGCTACGGGTAGAGGACCTGTAACCGTTATGCTTGAACTGGCATTGTCATTGGCAGCAGCATTGGTTAACCCGACACCAGTACCAACCGCATTTAAACTCACTGGCGCGTTCGTGCCTGGCTGCACACCAGTAACATTTAGCGTGACGACGTAATCGGCATTTCCTGGTACAGGGCCCAGGTTGCTGATGAGCGTGACGATTGTTCCATTGACCGGGCTATACGTGCCAATGGACGGGGTAAAGTTGGTCGTGGACGAAACAGGGGCTGTGGGTGTAACACTAATACCTGTCACGCCCACATTGGGCGGCAAATTGAAGGTATACGTTGTGTTGGCGCTTTGCGGAATAGCGGTTGCGCTTCCGTTGCCCAGGCTCGCACTGATCGTGCCAACAGATCCGGTGGTTAATGGATTTGGTGTTATAACAAAGCCACCAACTGAAGGGTCCTGGGCATAACTGGCAGATAAACCACCCAGGGCCATCGAAAAGACTAGTAAAAGTTTTCTGGTCATAATTGTTAATGTTTACTTTTTTTAATTCGGTTTTGATAAACTTAATCGGTTGATTGATAAACTAAACTCGATTGATATACTCAAATTGTTACTTGGTGTCAAATATGATGAATTATATATTTGACACCAAGTGTATGACCTACAAAGCGTTTATATTTCTCACATAAATATTATTCAATGGATTACTGTCGTACGTTTTGCTCGCGTCGTCGTTCACATTGACCGTAAGATTCGCTGTTCCTGTACTAGCTCCCGTTCGTGAGATGGTAAAGCCCAGAGTGGAGGTGCCATTCGCCGGAATGAACTGTCCTGCATTTATGGTCACCGTTAACTGTCTGGCACTGGTTGGCGACGCTGTCCATTTTGCATTATCGACGGCCACCGGATTGGTAGACCCACCTGATACGTTGATACTGGTTCGCGCATTGTTATACGTGATATTATACCCAAGCGGAGCTGTGATCGTGATTTTCACGTTGCCACTTGATGTAGGTTGTCCAGCGTATTCGGTAACCTCCACGATGAAATCACGGGTGGAATTATCTCCAGAAGCTGTGAAGTTGCCCAGGGGAAGCCGAATGATTGGCGAAAGGTCTGGCATTGACTGGCCAACCAGCACGTGAATCGTGGCGCTGCCGCAAACCGATGGGGTGCTGTTGTCGCAGGCGGTGTACGTCAGGTTGACTGGACCTGTTACGCCGGTGGCTGGCGTGAAGGTGTAGCTACCCGTTGCCGTCAGCACCAGCGTGCCTGATGTCGTAACTATTGTGCCCGCGTTCGAAACCGTCAGCGTATTGCCCAGGTCATTGGTGAGCACGTTGCCCGTAGCAGGCGTAACCCCTGCCGTCGCCACGTAATCGTCGTTGATGCTTACGTTGGCCGGTGCGCCGGGTGCTTTCACGGTGATGCTGACGGTAGCCGTTGCACAATTTGTCTGCGTTTCGCAAACCTGATAGGTTACCACATCTGTACCGTAATAACCCGCCGTTGGGGTATACGACAGATTACCATTTCCGTCGATACTGGCCGTACCATGCGCAGGTCCTGTAGCGATGGTAGGCGTACCCAGTGTACCACCCGGATTACCCGGTCCATCATTCGCTTTCACGTTGATGACGGTTGCAACGGTTGTGGTTGGATTACCGGTAACGGTCGTAAAATCAGGGTTAGCTACTGGCTTGTTGGTCGTTACCGCCGGATCGAGTACAGTGATCGTTAATGCCTGGGTGGTGCAGTAAGTAGGCGGAGCCGGTGCGCAGACGGGCACATTATAGACATACACCCCTGGTGTTGTACTGCTGAAGGTAAACGTACCCGTACTATTTACCGTCAGGGTAGGCGTTGACCCAGCTGGCGCGCTGGCTGGCGTTGGCGCTGGTCCATACGTAGCACCCACAGGAATCATATCGTTGGTTTTCACATTGCCCGTTACGGATACCGCTTTGGTCGTGACCACAAAATCCGGGTTTGGATTGAAGGGGTTGATCAATACGTGCAGTGTTCCGCTGGCACTCACCGCAGGCGAACCGTTATCGGTTGTTGTGTAAGTGAAATCAACCGGGCCGGTAGCGCCTGCCACGGGGGTAAACGTGTAGCTGCCTGCCGATGTAACGACCAACGTGCCTTTGCCTGCCAGGGTGGTGTTCTGAGCCGTAACCGTCTGCGTGTTGCCCTCTGGGTCGCTGTCGTTGGTCTTGACGTTGCCAGAAGCCGACAGGCCCTGATAGGTACTCACATAATCATCGGCGGCCAGAGTCGTATTCGCGCTGCCCGGTGCCTTCACCGTAATGGTTACGGTGGCTGTGGCACACAGATTCGTGCCCGGCGTTTCGCAAACCTGGTAAGTCAATACATCCGTGCCGTAGAAATTAGCCGTGGGCGTATAGATTACGTTACCACTTCCATCGATCGTTGCCGATCCATTGGCAGGGGGTGTGGCAATAGTAGGCGTGCCTAAGGTACCACCGGCATTACCTGGCCCGTCATTCGCTTTCACGTTGATCGTTATGGGAGCCGGACTGCTGGCTGCGCCTGTCGTGGCAATAACATCAGGGTTGGCTACCGGCTTGTTGGTATTCACCGTTGGGTCGAGTACCGTGATGGTCAGTGTTTGTGTACCACAAGCCGCTCCTGACACGCCTGATCCGCAGACGGGTACCGAATAGACATACACCCCTGGTGTTGTACTGGTAAACGTGTACGTACCGTCGGCATTAACGGTCAGGCTCGGCGAGGCACCGCCCGGCTGAGTGGTTGCTGCAGGCGCTGGACCATAGGTGGTTCCTGCCGGTACAAGGTCGTTTGCTTTTACACTACCCGTAGCCGGAACATTCTTATTGGTTACGGCAAAGTCGGGGTTGGTGTTCAAGGCGCAGGCTAAACCGCCACCAGTTGATGTACGCGTGTCGACGAAAGCGCCGAATACGTCAAGCTTGCCGCCCAGTACACTCACACCGACCAGGGGGGCTACCGTCAACTGAATTTCGTCGAATGGTTTGGTTGTGATAAAGCCAACATTGGCAACATCGCTTGTGGCACCGAACAGGATGATCGATAGATCGAGCAGATTGCCATTACCGGTTCTCGTTTCCTGTAGCACACCATCGTTGTATGTCGACACACTTAATGCAGCAAACAGGTCGGCGTTGACAAGGCCCGACACTTTCCGCACGGAGAAACCGGCGAACGTACCCGTTGGGTAGGTACTGATGGGATCCAGCACCGATATGGATGCGTTGGTCGCTACCGAGGCCGTGTTGGTAATTCGGGTGAAGTCGGTTGTCGACGCCGAAACAGCATTCCAGGGGTCCTGTATAGTTGTAGCGGCTGCTACCGCTCCTGTAACGCCTGTGCGGGCGGCATTAATAACAACCGGGAACGTTGGACTGCTCAGGTTGTAGGCCGTATTGCAGACGATGGTTGCGGCACAGGTTTTTTCAAATATCGCGCTGTAGATGTTGATTGTACCCAAGTTGACACCCACTAGACTGGGAATCGTAATCTTTACTTCATCGTAAGGCACCGACGCAACGATACCGACCGTCTGACGGGTTACGCCGTTCAGCAAAGCGGTGGTTGCGCCAACAATGATGGCGTTGCCCGTACCCGTCTGAACCAGTGCGCCATTGTTGTACAGCGAGATGGTGGCCGAGCCAAGAACCGCGGCTGACACAATCGAATTGGTCTGAATGTCAAAGCCCGCAAAACTGTTAACGGGATACGTATCCAGCGCATTAGCTACCGCAAACGTAGCGCTGGTTGATACACCGGCTGTTAATACTACGGTGGCAAAGTTCGTTGCATCCGTGTCGATTACGTTATTGGCATCGCTGATGCCGCACGCGACACAAGCGGCTCCGGGGAAGCCCGTGTTGTTCCCATCTACGTAAACAGGCGATTGAGGAGCCACCAGCGGGGTCAGTGTGTTCCGTGGAAGCGTGTTGTCGGCGCAGGCAACACTTGGGCCAGCGCAGAATTTCTCGGCCACAAAACCATACACCCGCGTTTCTTCAACACCGGCCGCTACCAGTTTGGTTACTGTCAGTCTTATTTCGTCGAATGGTTTGTCAGCCGCCGTTAGAAAGCCAATAACCCGGCGACCTAAACCTGACGTGATCGAGGTGTTGGCCGACAGCAGACTGGCGCCTGATACCGTTTGGACCAGTGTTCCATTGTTGAAGGTCGAGATAGAGATACCGCTAAGCACGCCGAGGTCCAGCAAGGCTGCGCTCGACACGTCGATACCGGCAAATGACCCGCCAGCGTATTCATTGAGCGCATTTTTGATGGAGAACGTGGCTGTTGTCCCCACACCCGCCGTTAAGTTTACGGAGGCATAATCTGTCAGATCAGCACTTACCGCATTGTCAACATTCGTAATGCTGCCAAGATTGACAAGACCACCGAAGCCCGTATTATCCGGGTTGACATAAACAGGAACATTGGGGCTGGTCAGGGTGGTCAGCGTGTTACAGGCCAATGCGGGTGCCGAATCGCAGAAGCGTTCGATCAGGGGCGCATACACACTGATTGTGCCGACAATGCCCCCATAATTGATACGAACTCTGTCGAAAGAGCCAGTGGCAATCAAGCCAATTTTTGCTCGGCCACCCAGTAGACCAATATCGGCCAGATTAGCAAACGTCTTGGTGTTTACGGGCGTATCGCTAGTACCCAGATACGTTGTAATCGTTACCGCTGCTGCTACGCTGGTACTGTTAATGATAAACCCAGCGAACGTACCCGCACCGTACAGGTTGGTTCCTGTAGCGCTATTGTCTTTTACCTCTACATAAGCCGACGTGCCCAGTGCAGATGTAAAGGTTGTCGCCGTGGACAGATCATTATCAATCAGATTTCCCTTGTTCGCGAACTCATCCCCGCTAACGATAGGAATCTGGCTGGAAGTAACGGTGAGGTTGGTAAATGTAGGATTGGTGAGTGGCACAACCGTATTACAGGTTGCCGAGGTTGATTGCGCCAGAACATCAGACGATGTTAACAAGGGTAGGCATACGGGAACCCATGTAAGAAGATTAAACACTAATCGTCTACACAAGTAGGTAGATAGTTTTTTCATAAATGTTGAATTAACTGGGAATAAGTGGAAAGAAAATAAGTGCACGCTCTAAGAATAGTAATAAAATTTAGTTTATGAATATCTTATAATTAGTCTTAAATATTGCCGTTATGTGTTGCTTAGACGGCTTAAATGTATCGTAAAGTTTATCTTTATTTGAAAAATATCTTTTTTACGGTAAAAATAGGTTCATATATATAATATGAGTAACATTAAATGTATATACAGTTAATAGTTAGCTGTTTAGGCGAAATTGGCTAGTCCGGATAGCGGCATAAAGCAGACTATATGCTCCGGTTTAGGTTGACTTTGCTGGGTACACGGATGCGTACAGCAAACGTAGTACAGCAGGCAAGCCAGTTTTTTTTAAGAAGTAATACAAAACCATTTGGCCGGGAGGCCGTTTATAGAGTACTCAATTAAAGAAACACTATCATGGATAAGTTGCAGAAGTTTGAGTTGATGAACAAAATCGTTCGTGAACTGGAAGACCTTCAAAATAGCCAGACGGCACTGATCGAGAAAATCGGTAAGATCGAAGTAGATAATATGAATGGGCTGAACGACTCGTACCTGGAAAAAAATCTGGGAACTATGCACAGCAAAGTAGCCGAGAACGTTGATTCAGTAACCGAAATTTTCGCGCACTTTGAAGCACAACGGGACGAGTACGCTGAAAAAAATAGCGCAGCCATTGCCGCAGCGGAAGCTGCTGCAGCTGCAGAAGCGCTGAAATAAAATAGGCCTTTGTATGAACGCGAAAAGCCGGACAATCTGTCCGGCTTTTCGCGTTCATACAAAGGTTCTGAATCAATCTCCTGCACAAGGTTGCCCTGATTCCTATGCGTTGGGGGCGTCGGTCAAATGGCGAAAGTATTTGTGATCGGCGTAGAAAGTGCCTCCCGGAATAATGGACGCCAACAGGGCCAGTCCGGTTTTCCCCATTGACCAATGATATTCGATCTGCGCCTGAATGACGGCCAGTACATAGCCTATAAATAACACACCGTGAATGGGTCCAAGTACCTGCACCGCTTCCGGATGACCACCCATGCGTTTCAGGGGAACCGCAATGAATAGCAGTAGTAAATAGGAAACGCCTTCGGCAAAGCCAATGACGCGCAACCGGGTTTTGGGTGAACTGAAAAAATTCCTCATGGGTAAAATAATACGACAGATAAGACAGCGTATGGAACAGGAAGGTTAGTAGACAAGTTTACTCGCCCGAAATGGTCCATCAGCCGCTTGCAGCAGTTTAGCCCGCAACCGCGGATTATAGGTTGGACGGTCGGCCAGAAATTTACGGACCAATTGCACCGTTTCGGGTGTCTGGTAACTGGACAGGGTTGCCCGGAGCCACGATTCCGGAAAGAAAATATCACCCGTTCGCTGAATTTCCTCCAGTAAATCAAGGCTTCTGGACAGGTATTTTGCTGACGTTTCTGCCCGCAGTGGGTGATGCAGATAGCCCAGAGCCGCCGTTACCCAGGCTTCGTGTTCGCGGTTGTCATCACTGGCCAGTGAGGCAAAAAACGCGTCGCGCTCGGCTACACTCGATGAGAGAGCAGGCATCATAAATTCCAGGCGTTTCCGGCGATCCGGGTTCTTGATGCGAGACAGCTGCTTGGCCAAAATACCATCGACCGGATAATCGCGGACAGCCAGCGAAAGGGCCAGCGCCGTGTAATCATCTTCGGTAAGCGTAACGCCAGCGGGTGCTTCCTGTTCATTCCAGATCGTGTAAAGCCGGTCACGGGCTTCGGCGCTAAGCGCTATCGACTGATACAGACGAAATAGTAACTTCTTTTTGCCCCCGGCTGGATTGCCCCCGGCTGTTTCCTGCTCCATGGCTTTCCAGGCATCGCGTTCTACGGCGGTTGCCAAGGTGAGTCGATTCTCGGGTTTGGTCAATGTCCAGACAATATCGGAAAGCTGATTGGTTAGTAAGCGAAGGTTCAACTCCTCCGGTTCATTAGCCAGTAAAGCCTGGTAGGTAGTTGCCAGTTGACCAGGGGTGATGCCTTGACCCGAGAGCATATTTTCGTACAGATTGATGTAAGCCGAAGCGCGTGTTACCGGATTCTTGAGCGTTGCCAGGTTTGATACCATTGCCGTATCGACCGGAAAAAGGCCATAGCCCTGCCCCAACGAATTGAATACCACAAACAACGGAGCGTACTTGCCGACGGCCTCTGAAAGCGTGACCTGTGGCTGTGTCATGTTCACGGTCAGTTCCTCAACATGATCGGGGTATACCAGCGCCATCTGGAAGGTTTGTGGCCAGAAGCGGGCCGATCCGTCTTCTGCCGTTTGTGATAGCACCAGCCGACTGATTTTGCCGCCATGCTTATCGAGTTGGTAGGTAAATTTCGGCCGGCCGGTTTCGTTGACCCATACCCGGTTCCAGCTTTGTAGATCGGCGGGCGTGTGCGCATCTAAAATACGGATCAGGTCAACCCAGCTGGCGTTGCCGGATGTGTATTTTTTGAGGTACTCCCGCAAGCCATCCCGGAGGGCGGTTTTACCCATCAGCTGCTCCAACTGGCGCATCATAATCGGGGCCTTGTGGTAGATGATTCCGCCATAGAGCGAACCGGCTTCCTGCAAATTGCCCAGTGGCTGCCCAATGGGATTAGCCCCTTCGGTACGATCCACACCATAGGCCGCTGGATAGTGATCCACCACAAACTGAAGATCATAATTGGCGTCAGAACGGTCCGACGCTTCAGCCGACACCTCCATAATTTTATCGGCGATGAAGTTGGCAAACACTTCTTTGAGCCAGACATCATCGAACCAGCGCATCGTGACCAGATCGCCGAACCACATGTGAGCCGTTTCGTGGGCAATCACGTGGGCGCGGGCCAGGCGTTGGTCGCGGGTGGCCCCGTTATCGAGAAACAACGCCGATGACCGGTAATCAATCACGCCGACATGCTCCATCCCTCCATACTGAAAATCGGGCACGGCCACAAAGTCGAATTTCTGGAAGGGATACGGGATCTGGGTAAACTCTTCCAGAAACGTCAGGGCATCGGCATGCAGAGAAAAAAGCAGATCGGTACTCAACCGGAGTTTGGTTGAATCGGTTTCGCGGTGCAGAAGCGTCATAGCGCGCCGATTCAGGGTTCGGGTTATCGGCGTAAACTTTCCGGCTACGAACGAGAACAGATAGGTGGGGATGATATCTGACGGCAGAAAGTTGACCGTCTTCCGATCACCCACAACCGATGAGTCACGAACGGGCGCATTCGTCAAGGCCTGCCAGTGAGCCGGAACAACCAGCGAAACCTGAAACGTGGCTTTCAGATCGGGCTGATCGAAGCACGGAAAAACTGTTCGGGCGCGGTCGGGAACGAGCAGTGTATACAGGTATTCATCGTTGCGATTAAGGGATAAATTTCCCGCCATAAATTGAATGGAAACGGTATTCTTCCCCGGTTTCAAAAAAGCAGTAGAAATCAGTAAATGTTCGCTCTCCACAACAATGGGAATAGCCGTGCCGTTAGTCGAAACCGCCTGCAAATGAGCGCGTTCTTCTTTGAAGTCGAGCAGTAGGGCGTTTGTGTCATTCCCGGAGGCTGTCCAGAAAAAAGTAATTGTTTCGGTGGATAGAATAGGCTGGCTTTTCTGCGGGGGAATGTCGAACTTTAATGTATACGCCAGTTGGCTGATTTGCTGCTTTCTGGCTTTAGCGAGTGTCTGCGAGACACCGGTTTCGATCATGGGAGACTTGGCTGGTAAGGAGCGATGACTGCACGCCATCGTGAGTGAACCAATAATGAGTAAAGTAAGGCCGTAACAAGTAATTTTTGAAGAGTTCCAGACCATTGAGGTTGCCGAGTTGATGGGTGTTTACGGGTTGCGATTCCTGAAAAAGCCAGATGGCCGGTGAGGAAGTACCCATAACCACCAATCGGGAAACTGATCTTGGGCATGGGTTAACAACGTTGGGTCAAAAATAACGCACGTTATGAAACGGCACCTATCTTTTCTGTTATTACTGGCAATTATCGGTTGGGCTGTTCCTGGCCGGGCCAACTCGATCCTGATTCCGATGGATAATCAGCAATCGAATCACCTCAAGGCGTATGGCATTGCATACAAGGCGCTGAAAGACGACCTGGATGTTGACTGGCTGCTGAACTACCGGGGCGGCAGTTTTATGATCAAGCAGATAGCGTCTATTGAAACCGAATGCCGGGTGCGGGGTGTTTCGGTCGAGGTTATTTCCGATGCCAAAGCGGCTTCGATCAGGCAGCAACTGTCCGATCCTGATGTAAATATGAACGTGGTCACGCTACAGAAAGCGGCCAAAATCATTGTTTACTCCCCAATAAAGGTAAGTCCGGCCGAGTTTGAGAATACCGACGCCGTACTGCTGGTGTTAACCTATGCCGAAATTCCCTACGAAGTCGTTTATGATGAGGAAGTACTGAAGGGCGATCTGCCCAAGTACGACTGGCTGCACCTGCACCACGAAGATTTTACGGGGCAATACGGTCGTAACCTGCATCGGCAGTCGCTAACCGATATTAAGGTACAGGAGGACATTGCCCGAAAATATGGCTTCGCAAAAGTGTCGCAGATGAAGCTTGCCGTAGCGAAAGGCATCAAAGCGTTCTGCGCGGGTGGAGGGTATCTTTTTGCCATGTGTTCGGCCGCCGAAACCCTCGACATTGCTCTGGCCGCTGATGGAGTCGATATTGTGGGCAGCAGCTACGATGGCGACGATGTCGACCCGGATGCTCAGTCGAAACTTGACTTCAGTAAAACCTTCGCCTTTGGTAATTTCACCCTCGAAGGCGACAACGGATACCGGGGATTCTCCACCTTTTCAGATATCAATTCGGCCGGTGGGCGCGGCTTCGATCAGGCTGGTGGGTTTTTCGAGTTATTTAATTTCTCGGCAAAATGGGATGTGATCCCGGCCATGCTTACCCAAAATCACGAATCCATTATCAAGGAATTTTTCGGCCAGACAACCGCCTTCCGAAAAGCGGCCGTTAAGCCGAGCACGCTGGTGATGGGCGAAGGCAAAACGTCTGACCGTTACATTTATGGAGAATCGGGTAAAGGCCAATGGACATTCTACGGTGGGCACGATCCCGAAGGACTGCGGGGTGGGGGCGGCTTTCGTAATCCTACCGACCTGAACCTGCATCCTCACTCACCCGGCTATCGGCTCATTCTGAACAACGTGCTCTTCCCGTCGGCCCGGAAGAAGAAACGGAAAACGTAAGATAGAACACAGATGGTTATGATTAGTAAGAGTAGAACGGATTACTGATCGTGAGTACGCTTACCAATCATAACCAGCTGTGTTCTGGTATTCGATTTAAAACGTCAGTACGATTTTGCCAGTTGTCCGACGGCTTTCCAATTTTCGATGAGCGTCGGCAATCTGATCGGCGGGCAGCACCTCGCTCACTGTGATGGTTAACTTTCCTTCGTCGATGAACTGGTTGATAATACGCAGGTCATCGCCACTGGTGTGAACCAGGATGCGTTCCGCACGAATATCGGGACGAATTGCCAGCACTTTATCCATAGCGCCATAGGCAATTGAAATAAGCCGACCATCTGTTTTCAGAACTTTAGCCGACGTCATAATCGTATCGGCACCGGCCGTATCGAAAACAAGATCAATGTCGCTCACCGACTCCTCAACGCTGGTCTGGGTATAGTCAATGAATTCATCGACTCCCAACGACCGGACGAAGGCTTCGTTTTTGCCCGAAGCGGTTCCAATCACATAGGCACCGAGTGCTTTGGCCAGTTGAACCCCCAGGTGGCCAACTCCGCCGGAGGCTGCCTGAATCAAAACTTTTTCGCCTGCTTTCAACTGACCATGTTCGGTTAACGCCTGCCAGGCCGTGAGCACCGCCAGTGGAGCTGCGGCCGCTTCGTCAAACGACAACACATCGGGTTTTAAGGCCAGATGCGCAGCGGGAGCCGCAACGTATTCGGCGTAAGCCTGACCGGGTTGTGGAAAGTTGACCATGCCATAAACGGCATCGCCCGGTTTGAACGTCGTTACATCATCACCAACGTCAACAACCTCACCAGCCATGTCCCAGCCCAACACGATAGGATGCGAGTAGTCTTTCGAATAAGGGGCCGCTCCGCTACGGGTTTTAAAGTCGGCCGGGTTTACACCAAACGCTTTCACGTTTACCAGCACTTCGTCAGCTTTGATGGTGGGAGTAGCTATCTCCTGAACGGTGAAGTTTTCGGCACCGCCCCAATCGCTTAACACAACGGCTTTCATACGTTTACATTTTATTGTTTTTAGCACCTGAGTTAACAGGATCGCGTCCGAAAGAATTCAGGGTTTAGCTGGGTAGTAGCTTGAATTCGCCCGTGGCAACGGTATAATCATACTGGCGGGGAACGCCCGTAGCCAGCTCAACTTTCTCGATGTCTTCGGGGCTGATGTGTTCCAGTTCCATAAGCAAGGCCCGCAGACTATTACCGTGGGCGGCAACAATCACAGACTGATCGGCTTGCAGATGGGGGAGAATGGTACTCCGAAAGTAAGGAACAACCCGGGCACGGGTGTCGGCCAAGCTCTCACCGTTGGGGGGGCAGTCGGTATAGCCCCGTCGCCATCGGAAAACCTGCTCGGCACCGAATCGTACTTCGGCGTCGTGTTTGTTCATACCCTGCAAATCGCCATACATGCGCTCATTGAGGGCTGCGTTTTGCTCAACGGGTAAATCCGGCTGGCCAATTTCGGCCAGAATGATCGCCATAGTTTCGATGGCGCGTTGCAGAACCGACGTAAAGCCGATCGCAAAATCGGGTGGCTGTTTGGCTTTCAGTAAGACACCCGCTTGGCGGGCTTCGTGTCGCCCCAGATCAGTTAGTGGCGTATTGGTGGAACCCGTAAAGCGATTCTCGGAATTCCATTGCGATTGCCCGTGCCGGACGATGACAAAAAGAGGCATAAAAAGTTAAAACAGGCTGTATGGACTAACTACTGCTATGCTGGGCAAAGTGTTCAACCACAAAGCGGTTTTGGACTTACCCGACCATAAAAGCGTTGTTTCCTGGGCCTGCTTTAACAAAAAAAATAGACGGGACTAGGGTAAATTGATTACTTCAGCAACGATATTGCTTTCTGCCAGAACTTCTTTGGCGTAGGAACGATGCCCCCTCGGCGACATCAAGTATAGCTTTCCTCCTTTCACGGCGGCCAACTGACTCAACAATTTCAGTTTGGATAGCAGGTGCCGGGCTTCATCGCCACTGCTTTTCAATATCACCTCGAAGTATGACTCCTGGTCGAACTGCTTCCCGGTTACATCGGGAATAAACTGTTCGCTGTCTTGCTGACGTCCGTAGGCTATGGGGGTTTGGAATCCCTCCGCATTGGCTTTAATATCGTTAAAACCATGTACTCGCACCCAGTCAGCTACTTTCGGGATGTATGCTTGTTTGCTCATGAATAAGGTAATTTATTTGTCAATTAAGTAGCTTCTATCTGCCGGGTTCGCCAACGCGGCAGAAGCGCTTTTCATAAAATCAGGTTAAGCGAAAAAAAAGTCAGAACGGTTTCTTTCTGACAACCCCCGAATTAGTTTCGGGAAAAGACACTGTGTAACAGGGTTATATTCGCGTAAACAGAAGTAATGTCGTTAGCCGTAATTCTTACCATTATCGGCAATGATCGGTATGTTAGGCTTAATACAGGCGTATTACACAGCTCGTGCTGTCCAATTAGACGGCAAGATACGAAAGTATCCTGAGACCGCTCAGTAATAGTCGTCCTGACTCTGTTAGGCGATAACCGAGAAATAACGTTGTACTGACTAATTAGGTTGCCTAATGGTAAAACGAAAGAAGTTGCCCTTAGCTTATAACGGGGATATGGAAACAAAAAAGCCGGTCGGTTGACCGGCTCTGGCGCAAGCTGTAAATACGTTTATTTGTCCTCAACCAACACGAACAAATTTCTGTTGACAGTTGTAACACTGGTATTTACGGGTGGGCACAAAGAAGAGTACATATTTCAGAAAAAAAGAGCGGGGAATTCTTTCCAGCGCGAATGAATGCTTGCAGGATGGGCAAGGGCGCTTAAAAGTCAACCAACGGTCTTTTAGAACGGGGGGGTCTGAAATAACATCCTCTTCAGATGCGTAGCTTGCTGTAAGATTTGGTGAGTACATAGATAAAAGAGCAAAAGTTTTCGATAACTAAGTTTGCTGTTTTTTGTTTCTATAAATACTAAATATACTTAACGGTGATTTGTATAAATATCTAGCAAATTTCCCTTCGATTAATGAAAAATAGCCATTAATGGATAAGATATATACATAACCACTTGGCATACGGCAAGTATTCAGATTCCGTAAAACGTTAGATTTAGCTGGAATAGCTGGTTGGTGACGGTCACATCAGCTGGATAACTTTCGGCTGCCTGGTGGGCAGGAACGTATCATTGGTTAGAAAGAAGAAACCTTGCCGGTGAGGGAAAAGAAACTGCCCGTATTCAGCGTAATGGGTCGGTTGGAGTAGTTATCCGATTACCAACGGTTGGCTGGTCGGTAAACAAAAAGAACCACTCCAAACGAGTGGTTCTTTTTGTTGTTGTGGAGAATATCGGAGTCGAACCGATGACCTCTTCCATGCCATGGAAGCGCTCTAGCCAGCTGAGCTAATCCCCCCTAAACACCGCTGTTGGTGTTTTGTGGGTGCAAATATGAGTAAAAAATAGCTTTATCCCAAACTCAATGGTATTTTTTTTATCAGGCTAAATCAACCCAGCCGCTAGCTTGAACAATGTTTGTTTTGTATGATCAATTGTGTAGTTTTGATAACACTCTCGATACACATGCATACGGTATATATTATCTATAGCCCTTCTACTGACCAGTATTTTATTGGCCAGAGTAAAGACCTAAAAATAACACTGTGGCAGCATAATGCTAAGACTAACCCTGTTACGGCTAACGGAAAGCCCTGGGAGGTACGGTTTACACAGGCGTTTGCTACGCGAAACGAGGCTTTGAGCTTAGAGATGAAATTAAAAAAGAAAGATCGTACGCACTGGGAAGAGCTTATCAACAACGCCCAACCTGCTGTATAGATAACTTTTTCATAAAAAAACCCGCTCCTGGAGCTACCGTCTGGACACATCTTTAAAGAGGTTGAATCAATTAAAAAACGCATCGAACTTTTTAAGCCCTGTCCAAAAGATAGTAATGCCAGGTCTTCGTTCTAAGAGGTAACCTTTTCAGCCACATAATCTGGCGATAATCCATATAAACCGTTTTAAATCAGATGGTTTATATGGGTTCTTAATTTCTCAGTTCGCCCTTCCAACTGCGGTATGTGCAAGTCTATACATGCTCGTTCTTCAGTTGAGAAACAGCACGAAGCAGGTAACTCTGCCGCTGATCCATAAGCAATCTGCATGATGAAAAGTTTGATAATGGTCCGCTTCGGTGGTCCGATCCATCGTCAACAAGCACAACTTTCGGACGGCTTTTCCCCGCGAAAACTTATTGGCCTCAATATCAAACCCTTCCTTTTTTAAGATTCTGAATACCACCTCAATCATCCAACGATAGCTGTACCAGTCAACACAAAGCAGAACCGCTTGCAGATTCTCAACCGGCCAAGTAGTGAGTAATCGCCAGTGGATGGGATTTTCGATTCCAGGGGTGATTTCTTTGGCTTCAATCGCATATATCTCTACGCCTTCGGCCATTTGCTTATCAGTATGCTGGTTGCTACCAATCCTTATTTGACTAAAGCGTACCTCCAGGGTGGCTCTCCGTTTCTGTATGCGTTTCCGTTTATCGCCTTCCAGTTCTATTGCATAGCTACCCTACACAGGTTACTGGGCCAGATGTTCGAAAAGCTTTGTCTTATCAGTAAGGATTCGGTTGGTTTTGGCTCGTATCAGTAAATGGGTACGCACGTCGGGCACAAGACATAATTGGTCGTAAACATCGCCCTCGCGGTTCTGAATAATGATCACCTGCCGTGCTTTGGCTAGGGCTTGTTTGCCTTTTAGCGATGCTTATATCCATTTATAGGATTCTTTTTGCTCAATAGGTAGCAGATTCTTTTTGTGGAACTTATCTTTTGGAATAAATTGGTGAGCTCGGTTCCATACTTTGACATTTGAAAAGCCATATGGTATGAACGTTTCGTCATCGATGACCAGGCTGGGATAGATAAAAAATCCTAAGCCCTGGGATATGTCATTGGTTAAACCGATAGAATCGTTCTTTTTAAGGCGGTTTCGGTGATCAAATAAATTAATTTTGCTACTACCCTCGATACATAGCACTGGTCGGCCTTCCACGCATGCCCGACAGTTATAAGCCATATTTCTTAATGAGGTCTTCTTCTCTCACCTTGTCATTGTCAAGGAACCGCTAAAAGGCTTTTGCTTTCGAATCGTTGGCGGCCAGTTGACGGATGGAATGAAGGCTATTTCCAAACAAGCGATTGAGGAGCGAGTTGCCTCGTTTCATCAATCGCTTGTCTTTGATATCTACTAAATGCCTAGTCTGCACTTTTGGTCAAAGATACCAAGAGGAATATTTATGTCCAGATAATAGAATGATTGGCGGACTTTGCTTGGTATGAAATGATCCACAAACTATTTCAGTATGACTCATAAGTAAGGGTTGTTATCTGACCGCTAGTCTTGTTAGTAATGGCTACCGGTAATCCTTGACTATTATATTGGTAGGCATATTCGATAGGAGGAGCCGTACTATTTAAAAAAGTAATCTTAGTAATATTATTACGGCTGTACTGTCGAATGACATCAAAATCGGCAATGTAAGAACCTCCTATGCGCAATAAAGCTGGTTCAAGTAATTGGTTAGGGGAAAAATACAACCCGTATAATGGGTTAGGCTTATCATCGTATTCGTAAATCACAGTTGGATAAACAACTATGTTTTGATACGGATATGTAGGGCCAGTTGCGTGCAATATTACTTGAGTAATATTATCATTTACATAGGTAAAGTATGAGTAGTCTTGATGAATTGTAGCTGCAAAATCTTGTTGAGAAATTCTAATTGGTCGATTCTGTTCATCAAGCGTGTAGGAAGTAACAAATGTACCCGCTGAAACACCTTTGACTATTCTATAGCTAAAAACTAAAACATTGGTACTATCCGAGGGTAGGTAGTAAAACGTTTCTTTTGCGGAAAGCGAATCAGTAGTTGGGCCATAATAAGAATAAGCATAGCGGTTATTCTCATAGACTACCCCACCCGTTGAATCCTTATTATTCGTGTATCTAACAAGCTGATTGGCGGCATTATAGGTAAGTTGGGTATTCACCCCAGAACGGGTAACCGTCTTTACCCGGACTCGCAAAGGAGAGATAGGGGTTAATCGGTGATCTTGACAAGACCACAGAAGACAAGCGAGCGAACAAACCAGAAAGAAGGAGTAAAAAACCTTGTACATAAATAATTTAGGAAAAGGTGATGGAAGTCAAAAATAGTACAAGTAGAATAATATATAGACAATCATTTCACGTTGGCAGAAAGTGAACCGGCTAGTGTATAGAATAATATTACCACGCCAACCAAGTCAGCTACTTGTGTCCAGACGGTAGCTCCAGGAGCGGTTTTTTTATACCTCTATTTCTACTAAAATGGGCGCAGCGCCTTCACAAATCGACCTTTAAAATAATCAGCGTACAAATTATCTTCCCGAACACCCCGTGAAGAAGAGGCATGAATAAACCGGATGTTCTGTACCCCGTTTACTTCGGTCACGATTCCGGTGTGAGATACATAACCGGCTTGTCCTTTGTCAGGTACGAAGAAAATTAAATCGCCCGGCAAAATCTCGGCTACTTCTACTTCGTGACCCACCTCTGATTGCTGCCACGATATGCGGGGCATCTTCAACCCCACTGTATTGAAAACGGCGTAGACCAGGCCTGAGCAGTCAATCCCGGTAGATGTATTCCCACCCGATCGGTAGGGAGTTCCGGTATAGGTTCGGGCAATTTTCACGACTTCGGGCACGTACCGGTTTTCGTAGGTACGACTATCCACTACTTTACCGGTTGGTTTTGCCGGAACAGCTGGTGAGCTACCAGGCACTTTACCGGTGGGGGGGCGACGGGCAACGGGGCGGGCCGATGAGGCCGGTCGACGGCTAACCGACGGACCAGAGGAACGAAGTGCATTACAGGCACTCAATAACATGAGCAGGCAGGCACTCAGCAGTACGGGACGGAAGAATTCCCGAGACCAGCGTTGTTGCATACAAGATTGGGTTAAGGTAGTATAGGCAAAATTTTAACGATAGGGCACATTAGCCTATTGCAACTTATCACAATTTCATAGTTAATGCAATGCGTTTTCGAGCCTTATCAACCTCAAGGACCTTGACTTTTACTTTCTGGTACACTTTCACAACCGTGTTAGGATCCGAAACAAAATGATTCGCCAACTGGGAGACATGAACGAGGCCGTCCTGTTTAACACCAATATCGACAAATGCTCCAAAAGCCGTAATGTTGGTCACAACACCGGCCAGTAACATGCCCTCGTGCAAGTCATCAACGGAACGAACGCGGGAATCATAGTCGAAACTGGAAAGCTGCTCGCGCGGATCGCGTCCCGGTTTCGCCAGTTCAGCCAGAATATCCCGGAGCGTGGGCAGGCCAACTGCGCTACTGATATACTGATCGACCTTGATTTGCTGCCGTAGCTCCGGTCGGCGGATAAGGTCACCCACCTGACTGCCTACGTCAACAGCCATGCGCTCCACTACGGCGTACCGCTCGGGGTGAACGGCACTGTTATCCAGTGGATTTTTAGCCCCTTCGATACGCAGGAAACCCGCGCATTGTTCAAATGCTTTGGGGCCGAGTCTGGGCACTTTCTTAAGTTGATCGCGGGATGTGAACGGCCCATTTTCGGCTCGGTAAGCAACAATATTACTGGCTAGTTGAGGACCCAGGCCCGATACGTAACGCAGCAGGTAAGCGCTGGCGGTATTGAGCGATACACCCACCTGATTCACGCAACTCTCCACCACAGTATCGAGGCTGGCTTTGAGGTCAGTCTGGTCTACATCATGCTGGTATTGCCCGACGCCAATGGACTTAGGGTCAATTTTGACTAGTTCAGCGAGTGGGTCCATTAAGCGACGGCCAATACTAACGGCTCCACGAACCGTGACATCCCGGTCAGGAAACTCTTCGCGAGCGACCTCCGAAGCCGAATAAATTGATGCGCCCTGTTCACTGACCATGAACACGGGCTTGTCCAGGTTCAGCGCTTTGACAAACTCTTCCGTTTCTCGTCCGGCGGTTCCATTGCCAATAGCAATCGCATCAATAGCGTACTGGGACACAAGTTTTTGAACGGTCTGAATAGCCTGTTGCTTCTGCGACTCGGAGTGAGCCAGATACAATACGGTTTCCGTCAGTAAATTTCCCTGCGCATCGAGACAAACCGTCTTGCAACCCGTTCGATAACCCGGGTCGATAGCCATCACGCGCTTTTGGCCGAGTGGAGGGCTGAGCAGAAGTTGACGCAGATTATCAGCGAAGATCCGAATCGCTTCCACATCTGCCTTCTCTTTCGATCCGTTTGAAAATTCCGTTTCGAGAGCCGGTTTAAGCAGGCGTTTGTACCCATCGCGAATGGCTAGTGTCATCTGTTCCTTGCAAGCAGGCGTACCCGACCGATCGGCCACAAATTGACGTTCGAGTCGTTGGGTAGCCGCTTCTTCGTCCGGGCCAATGGTAACCGTCAGAAAACCTTCACTTTCACCACGCCGTAAGGCCAGCAGCCGGTGCGATGGAACCCGGCGGAGCGGTTCGGCAAAATCGAAGTAGTCTTTGTATTTTATTCCTTCCAGATCTTTTCCTTTTTTAACGACGGATCGAATGATGGCTTCCCGCTCAAACAGGGTACGAATGCGCTGGCGGGCATCAGCATCTTCGCTGATCCGTTCGGCCAGAATATCGCGGGCACCCTGTAAGGCATCAGCCAGGGTAGGAACAGCGTCGGAAAGATGCCGCTGGGCAAGGCGGTCCAGGCTTGTTTCACGCTGGGCTATGATCGTGTTAGCAAGGGGTTCCAGGCCGCGTTCAATGGCAATGGTTGCGCGGGTTTTTCGCTTTTGGCGGTAGGGTAGGTATAGGTCCTCAAGATCAGTGAGCGAATCGACGGCCTCCAGTTTCCGGCGCAGGTCGGGGGTAAGTTTGCCCTGCTCGTCAATGGATTTTAAGACTACCTCCCGACGCTTGTCGAGGTCGGTTAATTTCTGATAGGTGTCCTTGATCTGTCCGATTTGTACTTCGTCGAGGGGATTTCCGTCTGTTGATGCGGTAGCTTCCTTCCGGTATCGGGCAATGAAAGGAACGGTGGCTCCGCCGTTTAGTAAGTCGATTGTGGCTGTTACGGAACGCAGCTGTAGGCTCAAGCGGGCGGCAACGCGTTGGTCAATAGATTGGGTCATGCTAATACTATAATAAGCCTTCTGTTCCGTACGTACGAACTGGTGGACCACAAGAAGTCCTGCAAAAATGGACCTGCCGAACCGACGGAACAAAAAAAAACATGCCGATTGGCATGTTTTTTACAACGGTTGTCTTGGTATATCTTACGATTAAGCCATTTCGACGTTTACGGCATTTAAGCCTTTCTTACCGCGTTCGACATTGAATTTAACTTTGTCGTTTTCACGGATTTGGTCGATGAGACCGGAAGCGTGTACAAAAATGTCTTCGCCACCATCATCGGGTTTAATAAAACCAAACCCTTTGGTTTCATTAAAGAATTTTACAGTTCCTGTTTGCATTGCTATTTTAAATTTAGGCGAAGGACGGCACAATAAATGTATTTTCCAAATGCTTTCGAAAAATATCTCACATAAGCTGAAAAAAAAGGTCAAATAGGCCAATACACACGTATACGAGCCATTGGCGGCATAATATTCTAGGTACCAATCGCCCTACTTCCGTATTTTTACTGCCAGAATCGAATACAAACACTAGTGAAGATTGACCTAACGTCGTTCATGCGGATAGCGGGTATTTTGGGGGCATTGTTGGTTGGTAGTCTAAATGCGGCTTCTTCACAGGCCGTTGTCAGCAACTCCGATGAGCCTACAGTATACAGTTATTGCCAGCAGTTTCAGACTCTTTATACGAAAATCAGGGAGCAAAGTGTAACGCCAGACTCAGCCCGACTACAGTTCAGCAGCATCTTACAGGGGTTGCACGCACGCTTTCGGAGTATGGAAAGTTACAAACAGGATTCTCTTCAGCGGGATAGTCTCCGCCGAACGGGCGTCTATTTCAACTTCCCGCTGCGGGGTTACTCAACCAGTGCCATTGGCGGTAAACACGGTGAAGGTTATAGAGGCAACGGTTTCGACTTGTTCGATTACAATGTGCGCGGTAGTCACCCAGCCCAGGATATATTTATCAGTGATCGCAATCAGGATAATATAGACGATAAAACCAATAAACCCGTTGATATTCTGGCGATGAGCCAGGGGCTGGTACTGGCCATTGAAACGGGTTGGAGACCCGGTTCTGATTACCGGGGCGGTAACTGGATCTGGGTGTATGACCCGCTATTGCACGGGCTGTTCTATTACGCCCATAACAGCGAGGTCAATGTAGCGCCGGGGCAATGGGTTAAAGCAGGGCAGAAGCTGGCCGAAATGGGCCGGACGGGCTTTAACGCGTACAAGCCCCGATCACCGACTCATCTGCATCTGATGTATCTTCAGATCAAACCCGATGGGCTCCCTCAACCCATCAACACGTACGACTGGCTGTTGACGGCCAAACAAGCCAAATGATGTAGGGTATAAAATGTATTGTTTCGTCACACCATACATTTTATATCCTACGTCATTCTACGATTCGCGGACGAGGTTGACGCCTGTAACAAGAAAAATCATACCCACAATGAAGGGCGCAGCGGATTCGGCTTTCGATACGTGCATGCCCAATACAGCCTTTCCTTCTGATAGAAAGGCTACCAGGGCGAACAAAACAACAACGACACCCAGAATGGTGAGGGATGCGCCAAAAAAGCGACGGAAATTTGTATTATCCATAAGTAAATTAATGTAGCGGGTTGAACGACCAATAAACCGGGGCTTACAGGCCTACTAGCCTTTATTCGTACTTCTTGACTGTTTTAGGGGTTAAGCCGCGTTTGCGACCTTCTTCAAGCAAAAATGGGTAAGCTGCGTCGAGCGAATTCTTGACGACTCCGTCCAGAATAGCTTCCCGCATGATGGACTTAATCTCGCCAACCTCTTTTGACGGGGGCAAACCAAAAGTTTCCATAATCAGCTCACCCGTAATGACCGGCTGAAAACTGCGAAGTTTATCGCGTTCTTCGAGGTCGTGTAATTTCCGTTCAACCCGGTCGAAATTGCGCAGGTGTTTCTGCACCCGCTCGTAGTTCTTGGACGTAATGTCGGCACGGCAGAGCGCCATAAGCCCCTCCAGGTCTTCGCCTGCATCGACCAGCAACCGACGCAGGGCCGAATCCGTAATTTGCTCCTTTGTCAGGGCAATGGGCCGCAGGTGCAGGCGCACAAGCCGTTGCACAAACCGCATGTGCTCGTTGAGCGGTAATTTCATAGTCCGGAAAATACCGGGTACCCACCGGGCTCCCAGGTCCTCGTGCCCGTGAAATGTCCAGCCAACTTTCTGATCAAATCGCTTGGTGGCCGGTTTCGCAATGTCGTGCAACAAAGCCGCCCAGCGCAGCCAAAGTTCATTCTCAGCCTCACCCGCATATCGGGTCGGATTGGCTCGATTGGCAATGTTGTCGAGAACCTGTAGCGTATGGTAGAAATTGTCTTTGTGCCCTTTCCCTTCTATGGTCTCAACGCCTTTCAGGGCGATCAGTTCCGGGAAGATCCGATCCAGTAATCCGGCATGATACAGCAATTTGAACCCATACGAAGGCGTAGGCGACAGAATGATTTTGTTCAGTTCGTCGGTTACCCGTTCTCTCGAAACGATGGTAATTCGCTCGTTCATCCGAACAATAGCGTCGAATGTATCGGGTTCAATATCAAAGTTCAACTGTGAGGCAAACCGGATGGCCCTCATCATGCGAAGCGGGTCGTCAGAAAACGTAATGTCAGGGTTGAGGGGCGTACGGATAACTTTTCGCTTGATGTCTTTCAGGCCTCCGAATGGGTCAAGCAGGTCGCCATAGCCCGTTTCGGGTTGCGAACTGTTCCGGTTCAGGCTGATTCCCATGGCGTTGATGGTGAAGTCCCGCCGGTTCTGATCGTCTTCGAGAGTTCCGTCTTCAACAATCGGTTTGCGCGATTCACTCCGGTAAGATTCTTTCCGTGCCCCCACAAACTCGACCTCCCACTCCTCGTTTTCCTGTTGATCCGTTGGTGCGGTAGCCTTGAGCATGGCGGTTCCGAAACTCGGAAATACCGATACGTTGGTCCGGAGGGCTTTCCCAACAGCTTCGGCCAGCGCAATTCCGCTGCCAATGCAGACGACATCGATATCTTTTGACGGACGCCCCAAAACCAGATCACGCACGAATCCGCCGATAACATACGCCTGCAAACCAAGCGCATCAGCCTGTTGAGCAATGACATCGAAGACCGGATTCTTATGTAAGGTGTCGCTAAAATTCATGTATGCTAGATAATCACGGGGCGCTTCGGCGTAGCAGCCGTGATGGTTTGTCCGTTCATGGAGTCGGGTTGCTGTACAACCCTTCCCCGACTACGCTATTTTCTGATAAAATTAATTTCTCCATTAACGGCCAGTCGCATTATGCGCGGACGTTTAGGCATACCCGGTAGGGCACCAAAGCGCTCAACGATAATCGGTTCGGCGGCTGGCGGGAGGACCAGAGACTCAAACGGGATCGACAGCAGCCCCCGTCCGAAACTGCCAATCAGGCGTTGCACGTCTTCGCTCAGCACCCGACGAACGGCAACTACACCCGTTGGCTGCCCGGCAGCACCGGTTTCCGCCGATTGCCACAGCAAAGCAGACAGATTTTTCCCCTGATCGTAAATAACTGTTAACGGAATCTCCGCAAATTCAACCAGATCGTAGGCTACATCGGGGATTTTGGCCACGTATAAACCTAGCTGATCGGCGTTTTGAATGAGTACGGTTGGCTTCAAACCACTGGGCATCAGCGCTCGCAAGGTTAACAGTTTTCCAACCGCAGCATCATGAACAGGGTCGGCAACAACAGACCAGCCGGTTTCGTCGGCCAGGGCAATAAGCTGTCCCTGTCTGAGTTGAAAAGCGATATCGCGAATACTTGATGTCATGAGTAAATAAACCGCAAAAATACAGCAAGTTTGGGGAAAGATGGTCAGGTAGGGGTGAGATACCTACTGGCTCCCTCCGTCGAATGAACAAATTATAGGATGGGATGTTGAGAGGTTGATCCTTTATTTACTACGTCAAGACGAACCTCTCCCAGAATATGGCTGCTGAACCGCTACGCCCGCACTACCATCAATTCTCCCACTCGCTGCTGGCCCTGGCTATCCTGACGGCAGGTATTTACCTGGGGCAGGACATTCTGGTGCCACTGGCTATGGCGGGTCTGATTGCGGTGCTGCTGCGCCCCATCGAGAAAAGACTCATTCGGCTGGGCATTCACAAAGTTATTGCCATTAGTCTGGCGCTGCTCGTGGCCATCATCATCGTATCCGCCGTCACCATAACGCTGTCCATGCAGATATCTGACTTTGCCGACGACCTGCCCAAGATTCGGCAGAACCTGACCGATTTTTTCAGCGATGCCAAGCGATGGATCAGGCGTGAATACAACGTGAGCTATCGGCAACAGGAAAAATACCTCCAGAAAGCGCAGGCTCAAACGCTGGATAGTTTGCAAAGCCCCGATACGCTGGGATTCATCACCGGACCTCTGGGTACGCTGACCTTAATTCCGATTTATGTTTTTCTGCTCCTTTACTACCGTAGCATGCTGCTGCATTTCATTGTCGTGCTTTTTGCCGAAAAACATACGGAGCGTGTGCGGGAAGTCCTGAGCGAGGTAAAAGCCGTTGTTCAGAGTTACATGGTTGGTTTGCTGATCGAAACAGCCTGCGTAGCGGCTCTTAACTCGGTTGGTTTGTTATTTCTGGGTGTGCAGTATGCTGTTTTGTTGGGCATTATGGCGGCCATCCTGAATCTGGTTCCCTACATCGGTGGACTGGTAGCCACGGTACTGACGGTTGTCATTACGTTCAGTAATAATCCCGAAACTTCCATCATTCTGGGGGTGGTCGGGGTGTTTCTGCTCGTTCAATTCATCGATAACAACATTCTGGTTCCCCTGATCGTCGCGTCCAAAGTTCGCATCAACGCCCTTATCTCCATCGTAGGGGTGCTGATTGGTGGTGCTTTGGCCGGTGTATCGGGCATGTTTCTGTCGATCCCAGCCATTGCCATCCTGAAAGTAATTTTTGACCGGGTAGAAGGCCTCCAGCCGTGGGGGGTGCTGCTGGGCGATCAAACACCCGAAGAGGCTGGCAGCAACCTGTTCCGTCTGCCCCGGCGCCGACGAAAAACGCAGACCACCGAGGTCAACGCGCAGGGCTAGCTGTACAACTTTTTGATTACCTCCTGCTGGGTTCGCAGGAACTGGGGCCGCTCGGCCGGTTGATTCATGAGCGTGTTGGGCGGGTATGCACTGTATCGGGCGTAACTATCTGCGTAAAGCTCCAGCCGCTGGCGAGCCAGTTGGTTTCCTATGGCTGGTCGTTGTCGAAACTCGCGCAAAGCCGCCAAATCAATATCGGCATTGGCCACAAGGCTTTCCCCATAAGCCGCTTCGGCCAGTACGATTCCCTTAGGATCGATGATCTTGGAATGACCATTGGTAGAACTGGCTGGCAAGTCATTCCCCGTCACACCTGCTGAGTTGGCCGATACCACGTACGCCATATTTTCGATGGCCCGGGCCTGCTTGGCTATGTTTCTGGGCATCCGTTGGGGACTACCCATGTCTGACGTTGAGTGCAACAAAATCTCGGCCCCACGCATTGCTAAACAACGGGCTACCTCGGGGTACAACATATCCTCCGAAGCAATACAAGCCAGATGACCGATGTTTGTCTTGGCCACTGGAAAAAGTGAATCATAGCCGTAGGCGTCGAGATACAGTTCCCACACATCGTGCGGAGTCGGCGTATACATGGCATTTAGCCGACGATACCTCAACAATATATCGCCGTTGGGGCCAATAATGAAATTGGTCTGAAAATAAAGTTCAGGGAAAAAAGGGTCCTGCTCGTAGGCGTTCCCGGAGAAATAAATTTGCTGCCGCTGCACCATCGCGCTCAGGGCTTCATAGATCCGACCGTCCATGTCGAGAGCCGCCTTCTCGCGCCATTGGTCCACAGTTTCGTTGGTCGGCGGACCCGTCAGAAAAAATTCGGGTACGACCACCAACAACGTGTCACGGCCAATCAGGCCAACGGATGCCGCGATCTGGCGTTCAATACGCTCAATGGATTGAAGCATGATTGCTTCAGCTTCATCTCGGGTCTGGCAAATGTTTACTGTCTGACAAGTTAACTGCAGAGCAAGCGCTTTGTAGGACATAAATCAAGGAGTGACTGGAGGATTTAGGCTGCTAAATAAGGTGTTTCCGCCGAAAAAACCGCGGACAACCCCCTTTAGCACCAATTCGGAACAAATCCGTTGCCTGGGCGATTATCTATCTGTCCTATTTTATGGGCAGTGGGTTGTTTACCTGATTGTTTCCTACATCTGATTACTTAGGCAGCGCATTTTCTTATTTCTTACAACTACCAATCTGTTAAACCTATATACATGACCGTTGACGTACTGGCCATTGCGGCCCATCCCGATGATATTGAAATGACTTGTGCCGGTACCGTTCTTTCGTTGGTGGCGCAGGGGAAAACAGTTGCTGGTGTCGACTTAACCCGGGGAGAACTAGGCACACGCGGAACGCCTGAAATTCGCTTGCAGGAAGCCATGGAAGGGGCCCGAATCATGGGCTTGGTCGCCAGAGAAAATATGGGTTTCCGGGATGCTTTTTTCCGGAATGATGAAGAGCATCAGCTAGCGCTCATCTCGGTGATCCGTCAGTTTCGGCCGGAAATAGTCTTAACGAATACACCCGACGACCGTCATCCCGATCATGGTCGTGCCGCCGAGCTAGTTGCCGATGCCTGCTTTTATGCTGGTCTGCGTC
Source organism: Spirosoma lituiforme (assembly GCF_054776635.1). Lineage (NCBI taxonomy): Bacteria > Pseudomonadati > Bacteroidota > Cytophagia > Cytophagales > Cytophagaceae > Spirosoma > Spirosoma lituiforme. The sequence goes on along the minus strand of NZ_BAAHBO010000001.1, from coordinate 1,468,980 downwards.
AGATCAAAACGGTGGGGAAAGATGCTAAACCGCAAGAAGCCCACCGGCCTAAATTCATATACAACTTTATCCAGGATCGCTCACTGAAGCCTGATTTTATCGTAGATATTACGCCCTATTGGGAGAAGAAAATAGCCGCTATAAAGGCCTACAAAAGTCAATTTTTCAATCCCGAAAGCACCGAACCTGAGAGCTATATTTCGGGCGAGCCTTTCATGAAATTTCTGGAGTCACGCACTCGTGAACATGGGCACATGATTGGTGCCGAATTCGGCGAAGGGTTCATCAGCCGACGGATGCTGGGCGTGCAGGATTTATTTTCGTTAGTGTAAGGTTTTAACGCATCGTCCTGACGGCTACACAAGACATAAGCAGGTGCAGCCGTCAGGACGATGCTACTGGATGAGCCTAAGGGCAAACGATTCGGTAGAATGTGTAACTCAAGGTTATGGCCGTGTAGGTGTAACTGTCTTTAAGGGCCGGATTGCTCTGGGCTACTTTTGCCATCGTCCTGCCAAATGTATTCTCGCCCAGGCCATCCAGGTAATCATTTTTGGTGAAGCGGGTGCCAAATTCCACGCCAACGCTCCAGGGCCGCTTAATTTCGTATTTAATACCGACGCCCAACGGGTAGGTAACGACCCCGCCAACGCGCACCACTGCATTGCTGAACCGGCACAAACCAATCCCACCAAATATGTAAGGTGACCAATTCGTTTCCCTGGGTGAGGACTTATAGTTCAGGAAGTTGTACTCAAAATCAATTTCCGCTGCACTCAGGTTCGTGCGGAACGAATAATCGCGGGCTTTCTGCAGAGGGTCGTTGCTAACTCGGTCTTCACCCCGAATACCCCCCAGAGATCCAGTTGCCCGCACAGAAAAGGAGCGGGTTGCATTATACCGAAAGAAAAGACTGCCGGCCGGTCTGTAAAACCTAGGATTGAGCGAAGGAGATACATCACCTTTATAAAGCATACCGCCCAAGCCTCCCCCGATCTCAATTTTTTGGGCCTGCACACTCAGGCTGATAAAAAGCCCGACTACAATGAGCCGGGCCTTTCTAAACTCGTTTTGATACATACAGTAGATTCCAGACATCAGGCAAAACCATAACGCTCATTGATGCCTACGATTGCCACGCCCTATAGTTTATGAAGCTGACACACAACTCGAAACAACTGTCTTCAACCATCTTATTTGATAGGAGGACACTTTATTTTACCCGGAATGATGTAATGAATGGAAAAATTAGTCAGCAAATAACCGTCATTAAATTTGCCATCCGTTGAGCGGACGGGCGTATTTAAGGCATCTGAGATAGCCGCCTGTAATTCAGGAGAGCCATTTTGGTATAAGTTTTCCAAGGCTGTATACCGATCCGGAGCATTCTTATAACGAGCAGCAAATTTCTCAAAGCGCCGGTTCGACATCACCGTGGCTACACCCGATGCCGTAGCCGGGTCGGCATAGAGACCGTTGCCTACATCGTCCAGGTAGTCGGTGAAGGTATAGCGGAATCCAATTTCAGCCCCTATATTAAAGTTATCATTTAATTTATACCGCACGCCAAAGCCAACGGGTATCGCTACGGTTACCAGCGAATAGGGCTTTTCTCGGTCCGGCTGTCCTTGCCCTTCCGTATGAAGCGGCTGAAGTTTTACCCACTCCTGACCAGCGTATACATCTGTGCCGGTGCCCGTTGCTACGGGCGTTCTGGCTTCGGGGCTATGGGCTACCAAGGCTAGTCCACCAAATATGTAAGGCGTAAATTTTGCTCTCGATTCGGAGTTTCGGCCATCCTCAATGAAGTTATAGATCCCTGTTACGGCAAACTCTTTCAGGTCGTTGCGGAAGTGCGCGTTTCGGGCATACTGAGCCAGGTATTGTTCAATATTGCTTTTGGCAAAGGTGTAGTCATCACCCGTAATGCGCGCCCAGGTGAATGTAGCACGGGCGGCAAAGTGTGGGGTAAACTGACGGGTATAACCCAGGCCTACATTCCAGCGGGGTAGGGTAACCAGCGACTTAAATGGCTTCCGATATCCCGCCAAGTCGCCAAAATAAGTTGATGTACCCGCACCAAACGAAACGGATGAATACGGAGCGAAGCGCGCATTCTGCCGGCGTTGGGCCGAACTTTCCGTAACTAAACCTGCCAGCAAACAGATTGTCGCAGCGCTTATTACTACCTGTTTATACTTATTCATACTCATTAAATACGTGAATCAACCACGGCTAGCCCGAAAGCCAGCCAATTCCGAAACGGTAGAGGGCTCGCTTTTATTGGCAATGGGCCATAAAAATTATGCCAGAACCGATAAAGGGGTAAAAGTAATCAGATCACACTGAAAGAGCATGAGTAATTACACTCAACAGTTAATTTCGGATGTCCCAGCCCCAATTAAGTTTGCTGCGAAGCGTGTTCAGAAAATTATCATCGCTGAGCTTCACCAGCCTGGCTTTGAACGCTTCTTTCTGAACGCTGATTCTGACCGATGTATCGACCGTATACGAGCGGGAATCCAGGGCTGCCAGGAAGTTACCACTCCGGCTTTCGACCTCGAAAGCCAGCTGGCACGTGTCCATAACAATCATGGGCCGAACGTTGAGGTTATGCGGGCTGATGGGTGTAATAATAAAGCTCTCTGTCTGGGGTAACAGAACCGGACCACCACAGCTAAGCGAATAACCGGTTGATCCTGAGGGTGTTGATATAATTAACCCATCGGCCCAGTACGAATTCAGAAACTCTCCGTCGAGGTACGAGTGTACCGTAATCATTGAGGAAGTTTGCGTTCGGGTAATTGTAAAGTCATTCAGGCCGAAAGGCAGCTTGCCAAAAATGTCCTGACTTGACCGTACACTCACCAGCGTACGTTCGTCGATGGTGTACTGCCCGTTAAAGATGGCGTCAATCATCAGACGTACCGAAGCCGGGGCCACCGTGGCCAGGAATCCTAAGCGGCCTATGTTGATACCGATAATGGGAATTTGCCGGGAGCCAACATGCGTAACGGCGTCGAGCAGCGTACCATCGCCCCCCAGGCTAAAAATAAAGTCGGCATCCGCAACGCCTTCATCAACCGTGTAAGTAGACTGGCTATAGTGCGCTACGCCCGCATTATCCAGATAATCGCGGTAATCCAGCGAAATGATTACTTCCGTTTGCCGCCGGGCCAGTTCCTCAAACATCGATTGGATGTAAGGCCGTGCTGGTTCGGGAAAGTTGCGCCCGTGAATGGCGATTTTCATAGATGAGCGTTTACAGTTCGCGGGGTGAGGCAGACGGATAATCCATCCAGGTAAAACTCAACCCGAGAACGTCGAAACTAGGTATTAAGGTAACGAAGCAGCAGATCGAGCCGCTCCTGATCAATGCTTTCTACAGGGGCGTTGGCAAAGGCCGCTTCGATCCGGTAGCCAAACCGCTCCAGGGTCGATATGACGGGGGTAATGTCACGGCGATTCAGTTTGAGCGTCAGCCGTGACCGGTCAGGCATGCCAAAAGCCGCGCTGGAAAAATAGCTGCTGATAATCTTGACATTATTGGTCTCAATCAGTCGACTGATTTCCGTCAGTGAGTAATCCCGCTCGTTCATATTCAGGATCAGAATGGCACCCATTTCCTGAATTCCCAAATCCTGAGCAAACTTTTTGAGTAGTTCGTTTACAGAAATGGTGCCGATAAACTCACGACCTTCGCCAAGAACCGCAATCACCTGCATCTGGTGCTGAACCGCCAGCCCCAATACTTCAAGCATGTGTTGATCCTCACTAACGTAAGTCTGTTCAAACAGGCACATCACCTCCTGCAAAGGTCGCTCATCATCAGCAACGTCCATAAGCAGTTCTTCGCTTACAATGCCCCGGTAGTCACCCTGATCGGTCAATATGAGTTGACCAATACGGTGCTCTTCCATCCAAGCCAGTGCCTGCCCAACCGGGTCGGTTGGCTTCAGAGCCGGAAGCATGGGATCAATTAGTTCGGCAGCCAGCATAGTTAATAGAAAGTCGTATGATAAACAGTACCTGTTTGCCGAAAACTACGGAAATTCTCGCATAGTTTTCATTTTTAGTCCAGGAACAGACATTTATGTTTCCGGTACATACCATCCACTCAGGCCACCAGCTCGGTTACTGGATTTTTGGCCAGCCAGTTATCCAGTAGCTCATTGAATCGGTTCGGGCATTCCATCATGGGTGCATGGCAGCACTTATCAATAAAATGCAATTCCGAATCGGCAATCAGCCGGTTAAATTCGTGGCCTACTTCGGCGGGTGTGATGGTATCGTTTAGCCCCCAAACAAGCAGCGTAGGCACTTGAATTTTGGACAGATCTTTGGCTACATTGTTGCGCTGTGCCGACTTGGCGATGGCCACAATGCTCATGCATTTGGGAATACTGCTGGTAATTTCGAAAACTTCATCGATCAGTTCTTTCGAAGCTACCGCCGGATCGTAGAACGTGTAGGCTACGCGCTCGGCAATGTAGTCGTAACTGCCCCGTTTGGGAAATGATCCGCCCATTCCGTTCTCAAACAGGCCTGAGCTACCCGTTAAGACCAAACGACGAACCTGCTCCGGGTTTTTAAATGTATACAGAATCGCCAGATGGCCGCCCAGTGAATTGCCCAGCAAGGTTAAGTCGTCCAGCGATTTCAGGGCAACAAACTTCTCGATGTAAGCGACCAGTCCTTCCAGACTGGCCTGCCGGATGGGCATTTCATAAATGGGCAATAATGGGATGATGACTCTGTAGCGATCCGAAAATGTGTTAATAACGCTGTCCCAGTTGCTAAGCGCGCCAAACAGGCCATGCAGCAGGAGCAACACATCACCCTGACCTTCGTCGACAAAGCGGAAACCGGCTTCTTCCCGAATTTGATAGTTCATGCGTACTGTGTGGTTAAGGTTGTGGTGGTGGTATTCTCTTTAGGGGTAAACAATATAAAATCAATCCAGTTTTCGATCAGCGCCAATCCATGCTCCGTCAGGGCGGCTTCCGGATGAAACTGCACGCCCCACAAAGGCAACCATCGATGGCGCAGGGCCATAACCTCATTCTGTTCGGTATAGGCGATTCCAATTAACTGCGCGGGCAGGTCTTCTAAAACAAGGGAATGATAACGGGTTACGCCAAACTTAGGCGGCAACCCCCGCCATAAGGCATCATCCGGTTGTGTTCGAATGGTCGATACTTTTCCGTGCATGGGCCGATTCGCCTGAACAAGTGTTGCCCCAAAGAATTCGCCGAGTGCCTGGTGGCCCAAACAAACGCCCAGTATGGGCACTCGTTGGTAGTAATGCTCAATCACCGCCAGCAGATGCCCCGCCTGCCGAGGAACCCCCGGTCCGGGCGACAACACAACCGCGTCGACAGGCCCGTCGATCAGGGAATCCCAAGGTTCATCGTTTCTCACTACCCGGCAATGAGCACCCGCCTGCTGCAGGTAATCAACCAGCATGTACGTAAATGAATCGAAATTATCAACCACTAATACGTCCATACTGCTATAACGCAAATCGTTTTGACAAAATTAATGGTTCTCGAAAAAAGCAACAACTTTTATTTTTCTTCGTCTGATTATCAAATAATTAAATAATAGGTAAAGTTGAATAGTGCAATTTATATAAAAAAAGTACTACCTAACTTCGGTTTTGCTCACGGATTGGTGCGCATTGCGCTTAATTTTGGGCTTAATTCGTAAACTCAAGTCTCACGATATGCCCATAGATTCGTCCAGTCAGCCTGGCGGACCGGTTGATAAACCCGTCCTTATCATTGGTGCCGGTATGGCCGGACTAACGTGCGCTGTTTACCTCAAACAGGCTGGTATAAAGGCGCTTTTGCTTGAAGCCAGCGATGGCGTAGGGGGCAGGGTTCGTACGGATGTAGTGGATGGGTTCCGGCTCGACCGGGGATTTCAAATTTTCCTGACTGCTTACCCCGAAGCTAAACGATTATTGAATTACTCGGCGCTCGATCTACGAGCATTTCGGTCGGGGGCGCTTATTCATCAGCAGGCCGAGCCGACATGGATAAGCCTGCTAAACCCCGTTCAGGAACCTCTTTCGGTTTTTCAAACGCTGCTGTCGCCCGTTGGTACGTTTGGGGATAAGCTGCGTATTGTGGAACTTCTCCGCCGGACACAGGAACTTCCGTTGTACGAATTGTTTCGGCAAACCCCGACAACTACGCTGGCCCTTCTGCACGAGATCGGCTTTTCCGATCAGATAATCGATCGGTTCTTCCGGCCGTTTTTCGGGGGGGTATTTCTGGAAGATACACTGACTACATCGAGCAATTTCTTCGAGTTCTGCTTTCGTATGTTCTTTCTGGGCGATGCTGCCGTACCAGCTGAGGGGATCGGCGCCATTCCGAATCAATTAGCCAGTCGACTGGGAGCCGATCAGATTCGGCTGCAAACGACCGTTCAACGGGTTCCGGGACATACCGTTCACCTGGATTCTGGCGAAACCCTGACGGGACGTGCTGTGGTACTGGCCGTCGATGCAGCGCAGGCCGCTCGCATATCGGGTCGGGCAGCCCCGCCGGAACAGGCTTTCAACCACACAACCTGCACCTATTTCGCGGTTCGCTCTGATCAATTTACGGATGAGCAGGCGCATAAAAAACTTTTATTGCTGAATACCCACCGCAGTTCGGCCGTTCATAATGTTGCCATCATGAGCGATGTAGCTCCTTCCTATGCTCCAGCCGGCCAAACCCTGGTGTCGGTTAGTACGCAGGGCCTGGTTATGGTTGATGAACCGGAATTGACCCGCAAAATCAGAGCAGAACTTAGTAATTGGTTTGGGGAGGGTGTACGCCAATGGCGGCACCTGCGAACGTACCACATTCCGCAGGCTCTGCCCGCCTATAACCCGTCTCAGGCAGGAAATGACATTACACGGCAGTCGCTCCGGCTGGCAGATGGTTTGTATCAATGCGGGGATCAGACCACTTATCCATCACTCAATGGTGCCATGCAAACAGGCCGGGAGGTGGCTGAATTGATTATCGAAGGTATTTAACCGAACGGGGGACAGTTTTGGTAAACTGTCCCCCGTTCGGTTAGCCCATACATCAGCTACTGCTTGGCGTAGAAAGGATCCAGGAACAGGTAACGTGCCCGATTCGTTTCTGTTTCGAGCTTTGGATTCACGTCGATATGCATAAACTGCACACTGTTGCCTGCGTTGGCGGCTGACCATTTGGGCAGTCCAGCGCCATTGGGGTTCGCTGTTTTTATAAAGTTGGCAAAGTAATTCTGCATCAGCTCCGATACCTTATAGTCTTCCGGTGTCCAGGCGTATACTTTATTGCCAGCCAGATTGCCCATCGCGTACTCGATCTCGGCCGAGTGGACGGCACCACGTGAAGGGGCTATCTTAACTGCGTTGGCATCCGTTGATTTAACAACGCCACCCGCCAGACCGGGTGCTGCGTTGCCCATCTCGGGCGTCATGGCCGGCCGGGGGCGGGAATAGTAGTAGCGATACACGGGTTTGCCACCGCCCGTTTTGATTTGCATATCCGCCCATTTCCAGGTGCTGTAAGCCAGAAAACGATCACTGGACAAGGCCGTAGCCGATTCCAGAATCTCTTCTTCCGTATTACCCGGATAGAGTTTCAGGACTTCATCGGCCTTGTCGTTATAAAGTTTTTTTACGGCGTTGGCGTAATTTTCCGGTGTCGGTTTTTCCTGACCCAGCACCGCCCGATAATTCATTTCTTCCGAGTTCCAGCCAACCAGTAAGGGTACGTGTGCCTGCTCACCAGCCGTGAAGATTTCCAGCGGAGTTTTTGGGAAGAAATAGCCATCAATCGTAGCCGAAAAACGGGGCGTACTGGGTTTTGCCGTTGCTTCCAGCAGTTGCTCGGCTGGAATGGCCCGCAGTTGTGCCAGCGAACTTGCCCCAACAGCCGTCGAAAACGCCGTGCCTGATTCTTCGCCTTTGGCCTGTGGAACAGGCGGTAAGCCGCCCAGCAGGGAACCACTTTCGCCAATGGCACCGGCAATCAGATTCTTCGATAAAGGCGATACCATCAACGCGCTTACGGCAATGGACCCCGCCGATTCACCGGCAATCGTTACCCGGTTCGGATCGCCCCCGAAAGCAGCAATGTTCTGCTTCACCCAGCGCAGGGCGGCTGCCATATCCAGGTAAGCGTAATTTCCGGACGAGTGGTTAGGCGACTCTTTTGTCAATTCAGGGTGGGCAAAGAAGCCGAACACACCCAGGCGGTAATTAACCGTTAATGCCACAATACCCTTCTTCGCCATACTCTCGCCATCATAGCGAGCCTCGGAGCCATCGCCAGCCATAAAGCCACCTCCGTAGAAATACACCAGTACGGGCAGCGGTTTCCCGCCGGGATTTTCGGTGGCCGACTTGGCGGGTGTCCAAACATTGAGGTAAAGACAATCTTCGCTCATACCATCTGAACGAAAACCCATGTCGCCAAAAATAGCCCGCTGCATGGCCCGTGGGCCAAACTTATCGGCCTTTCGGGTAGTCTGCCAGTTCTTAACCGGCTGGGGCTCCTTCCAGCGTAGCTCGCCAACGGGCGGTTGCGCAAAGGGAACGCCTTTGAAGGCGCGGATACCGCTTGGTTCCAGAACGCCTTCCAGAACGCCATTGGCTGTTTTGACTTGTGGCGCGGAGCCTGTCTTGGCCGACTGGGCCATCGTACCATGCGCCAGTGGCAGCGTTAGCAACGATAAAATGATCAGGGTTTTCATGTAATTTGGTTTAGTGTAAACGCGAGAAGTATCGAACCGGCCAGCTAGTCCGACGCGGTCACGAAGCGACGGTCCGGCTATTGTCTCATTCTGTGACAATAATAAAAAACTAAATTGAGACCACCCAATTTTTTGTTACTTGCGCATCCTAACTGTTACGCGTATGCCGCATCAATTAACGCCAGAGGAGCAAAGTCCCAATGGAAATGATTTCCTGCCGGGTCTGGCGCTGGACTTTGTTGTTTTTGGCTTTCATCAGAACCAGCTGAAAATTCTCCTGCTCGAATACCAGAATACGAACCTGTTTGCCTTGCCCGGGGGCTTCATCCGTCGCGACGAAAACCTGAACGATGCTGCCCGGCGGGTGCTGGCCGAACGAACAAGCCTTACGGATATTTATCTGGAACAGTTTTACATTTTTGGGGATCTGGCCCGGCATGACAAAGCGCCTTTGCGGGCTATTATGGAAGCCAAAGGGCTGGCCCCAACGGACGATCACTGGTTGCTGGATCGGTTTGTTTCGGTCGGTTATTATGCGCTGATCGATTTTACAAAAGCCATACCGATTCCGGATCCGCTTTCCGATACGTGCGACTGGTATGATCTGGCCACGCTGCCCACGCTTATGTTAGACCACGAGGCCATCGTTCAGAAAGCCCTGGACACGTTACGGACGGATCTCGATCGCAAACTGGTTGGCGTTACTCGCTGGGCCGCGCCACTGCTGGCTGAAACGTTTACGATGGCTGATCTGCAACATCTTTATGAGACGATTTTAGGCCAGCCATTACGCCGGTCAAGTTTCCAGCGTAAAATACTGAGCCTGGATATCGTTGAGCGGCTTGACAAAAAGTACAGTGGGGGGGCTCACAAAGCGCCTTTTCTGTATCGGTTTATTTAAAAAAACAGGCCATACTGGTCTGCTCAACGGCCAGTCTGCTTTATTGATTTTTTTCATGCGTGGAAACGTAGTTGTCCGTTATGGTTTACCGCTGCTGCTGGCCCTGCCGATCAGCTTTCTGGTGCTTTATCCGCAAGTATTCTGGTGCCTGATGATCGGCTCATCGGCCGATTTTCGGTTATTTACAAGTGGTACGAGCCGCTTATACATGCATCGTGCGGCTACGGCGAAACAGCAAGTACAGTTCCGTCAGCATACACAAGCGGCTTTTGATCGGATTCGGCGGTTCTGGGGTGACAAGCGTGGCCAGGCTGTTCTTATTTATTGTCCTCAGCAGAGTGACTACCAGCGGTATTGCGCCGGGGGCGAGGGGGCTGGTTGCAGCGTGGGTACACCTTGGGGCAGCGCCTATCTGATTTTGGGGCCGGAAGGAAATAACACCGATGTAATTGCGCACGAACTATGCCATGATGAACTGTTCAGCCGGATCGGCTGGTGGCGGGTCAAACGCCAGATTCCCCAATGGTTCAATGAAGGACTTGCGTTAATGGTTGACTATCGGTTCACGAATCCGGCCGTTTGGGAGCGCCCCGACAGCTCGGAACAAACAGCACCGTTTGCGGAGGAGCGTATGAGACCATCGTTTCCGCAACGCCCACTACTGACCCTGACGGAGCTGGAAACCACCCGCGATTTTTTCGGGGGCGACTATTTTCATACTATGCTGGCTTACCAGACGGCCGCCGATGAGGTTGCCCGCTGGCTGGCGGTCGTTGGTCGGGCTGGCGTTCCTGAACTGACGGACATGATCAAATCTGGCCATGGATTTGGGGAAAGCTACCGGCAGCTGGAACGAAACAAACGAAGAAGCCTCGGGAAACAGAACGACGTAAAGAACGCTGAACAGAATCGTGATCCGGTACCATTAAGTAGCCACTAACGCACAGTCATGATGGTTCCCCGTTTGGGTGTATTCACCAGTTCGCTGGGCAGGTGGGCCAGAATTTCCTGTCTGAATGCGTTAATAAGCTGACGTTTCAGAAAGCTCCGGTGCATCACCAGACTCACCTCCCGCACGGGCGTTGGCGTATCGAACGGGCGAAGTCGCGCCTGGCGGGCAGCATCCATGTCCAGAGTAGCCAGATAGGGAAGTAGGGTGAACCCATCCTGTTTGTCGATTAATTTGATCAGTGTTTCCAGCGATCCCGTTTCGTATTGCAGCGCCGTCTTCCCATTGGCAAGCCGATCGGCACCGCACAAATTCATTACCTGCGTCCGAAAGCAATGCCCTTCGGTCAACAGCCATAACCCATCGGATAGTAAATCAGTTGAAGAAACGGTTGCCTTGGTCAGCAGCGGGTTCGACTCAGCCGCATACGCGACGAAAGGCTCCTGAAATAACGGCAGTTCGGTAATTCCGTTTTCTTCCAGCGGGGTTACGACCAGGCCTACGTCAATGAGCCCATTGCGCAGTTTCTCAACCACTTGCTCCGTTACCAGTTCCTGAACATGTACTGATACCGTCGGGTACTTGCCCATGAAATCGCCAATAAAATAAGGCAACAGGTATGGCGCCAGGGTGGGAATGATACCAACCCGAAAATCGCCCCGGAAATCTTCCTTCGATTCACTGACAATTTCGGGTATACGCCGGGCGGCCCGAAGCACATCTCTGGCCTGCGCCAAAATGGCCTGTCCGGTTTCGGTGGGTACAACGGGTTGTTTGGAACGATCAAACACCAGGACTCCCAGTTCATCCTCTAGTTTCTGAATCTGCATACTCAGCGTTGGTTGGGTAACATGGCAGGCGTCGGCGGCCGTTGCAAAGTGCCGATACGTATCAACGGCAACAATATAGTCGAGCTGGGACAGCGTCATACATGCGGTGAAAATGAAGAAGTAACAACGCGAAGTTTTCTTCCTGTACTTGTTGATCAACAAAATTGATGCAAATCTAAATCATATAGAACGAAACAAATCTATTCATATCGTATTTTTGTGGATAAGATAACTACCCATGCGGGCTGGACTCAACTTAGTTACGGAAGGGTCTGCAACTTACTGGTTATCATTACCGTTTCCCTTATCATGGACGTTTCTGTTTTTCAACCACCCGTTACCGTTAAAAAATCGTATGGTAAAACGGGCGTTTTGATTGTCAATCTGGGCACACCCGACAGCCCAGCCGTACCCGACGTACGAAAATACCTGCGTGAGTTTTTGATGGACGGCCGGGTGATCGATATTCCTGTTGTGCCTCGCTCCGTGCTCGTCAATGGCATTATTGCGCCTTTTCGAGCGCCCAAGTCGGCCAAGATATACAAGGAACTTTGGGCAGAAACGGGCTCACCCCTGAAGTACTACGGAATGGTTGTTGAACGGGAGCTGCAACGGGCGCTGGGCGACGAGTATGTGGTCAGGCTGGCCATGCGCTACCAAAGCCCCAGTATCGACGCCGGTCTGGACGAGTTTCAGAAACTGGGACTAACCGATATTATCGTTGTTCCGTTCTTTCCGCAGTATGCCTCCGCGTCCACGGGTTCGGTTTATCAGAAAGTGATGGATATTGTGAAGGACTGGCAGGTAATTCCCGCCATCCGGTTTACCAACCGATTTCTGGAGCATCCAAAATTCATCGAAGGATTCGCGCAAACGGGCCGTAAATACATGGCGGCTTACGACTACGACCACTTTTTGTTCAGCTACCACGGCTTACCCGAACGGCAAATCCGGAAAGGCGATGTCACAAAAAGCGTCTGTCAGTTTGGTGCGTGTTGCGATTCACTTCAGCCGCTAAACCAATACTGTTACCGGGCACAGTGCTTCGAAACCACGCGCCTGTTGGTAAAAGCACTCAACATTCCTGAAGGCAAATACACGACCTGTTTTCAATCCCGTCTGGGCAGCGATCCCTGGATCAAGCCCTACACCGACGACATCATTAAAGAATTGCCGGGCAAAGGCATCAAGAGTGTGCTGGCCTTCTCGCCTGCCTTCGTCGCCGATTGCCTTGAAACAACCATTGAAGTAGGCGTTGAATACAAAGAGTTATTCGAGCAAGCCGGTGGCAAGCACTGGCAACTGGTCGAAAGCCTGAACGACAGCCCTATCTGGATTGAAACACTGGTTGATTTAGTGAAAACGGTTTAGTTGGGTTAGTAAAGCCTTAACCGTAGATAGGATGGATTCGTAAGAGCTTTGAAAACCAGTATAGACATTGCCTATTCAAGTGACGAGCCCAGTACAACCAATAATTTAGGGGTTGTACTGGGCTCGCCGGTTAATACGGTTAGGGATATTCGAACGTCTCAACGTGAGTTATCCCTGAAATGGCCGTTACAAAAACAGCCACTGGATTCAAAAAGTCTGACTAATCAGGGGAGTCTAACTGGCCAGCTTTAGTGGCTGTCAGAGATGAGTATTGGCATAGAACTACGGGCTCACTAAAATTTGACGTATGAAAAGCTGGGTAGTTGATTTTGCCTTCAGAATATAAACGCCAACGGGTAAATCATGTACTGACAAGCGACTCAATAAACCTGGCTGCTGACTTTGTTTCACGATATGACCTTGAGCATCAATCAGTTGGTATTGGTCATATTGGACAGCCGGTTCGAGTAGAACCTCACCCGACACCTGAACAGGGTTAGGATAAAGCACGAGATTGCCGTCCTGGTGAGAGAGGGCAATGATGCGACTGGGTGTACCAGTGCCGTCCTGATCAACTTGCGTCAGTCGATAGTAATTAGTGCCAGGAAGGGGATTGGCATCGATGAATGTATAAACAAGAGAGGTGAGCGAACTGCCGCCTGATGCCTGAGAAGGCACGTTGCCAATCGTCTCAAAAGCAATAGCATCCTTACTACGTTCGATACGGAAATGATCGTTATTGGCTTCGTGTTCGGTTTGCCAACCTAATAGTGCACCTGTGTTTGCCATTCGGCCGTTAAAATAACGAAGTGTTACAGGCAGAGGAGCTGCAGTACATAGGGATAGCCCTTTATCCGTAGCAGCGTAGACTACATTGCCACTTGCGTACACATTAGTCACGTAGTTACTACCTAGTCCGTTCGCCATTGTTTTGTTGGTGAACGTGTTGCCCCCATCCGTTGAAATACTTAGTCCGCCATTGGGGCTAAGCGAGCGATTAGTACCAGCGTACACGGTATTGCCTATTGCATACACACCATATACGTAGTTGTCCCCTAAACCATCAGCGGTCGTTTTGTTATTAAACGTATTGCCACCATCGGTCGAAATACTCAATCCGTTTGGGGTTCCAACGTAAATTTTATTACCTGTCACGTAAATAATATTACTTCCATTATAGCCTAATCCGTTTGCCGTCGTTCTGGTCGTAAACGTGCTACCGCCATCAGTCGAAATCCCCAGTCCCCCATTTACACTAACATAAACGGTTGTGCTAACCGGTCCCGACACGGCGAATACGCCATACGTTTGATTCGACGCTAAGCCGTTGGCTGTCGTTCTGTTTGTGAATGTATTACCGCCATCGGTCGATATGCCCAAACCATTCGGGGTAGCTGCAAACACCGTGTTGCTTAGTACATAGACATTATTTACCTGGTTACTGCCTAAACCGTTAGCCGTAGTTTTATTGGCGAAGGTGTTTCCGCCATCGGTCGAGATGCTTAATCCCCCGAATGTGCCAGCATAGATTGTATTACCTATGGCGTATACGCTGAGTACTCCGTCACTTCCCAAGCCATTAGCGGTCGTTTTGTTGATAAACGTATTGCCCATGTCAGATGAAATAGCTAATCCGCCATTTGTACCGACATAAACCAGGTTACCATTCGCGTACACACTACGAACCAAATCGTCTCCCAGGCCATTCGCAGTGGTTTTATTCGTATAGCTATCGCAGGCTGGACCATTGGTTTGAGCAACAGCCAAGGTCATTGTGAGTAAGTTGACAAGTAAATGGTAGAGATATAGTTTCATGTCAAAAAAATAGGGTTTGCCAAGTTTCTGATTGAACGAAGCAGGGCAGAAACGAAGGAGGGATCTTCGGATGAGGATTCTTCTTGCCGCTTCCCCGAAGATTTCTTCTTCGTTGGAATGACAAAAAAAGCACTGATTAACACTTGATTTTATGAAATTTAAACAGCTTCAAAGTTACAATGTCCGTCCGTTCGTCTGAGCCTCGTCATCTTCGCCATTTGAAAATCCATTACCTGGCGTTGAATCAGGGTCACTAACAGCGGATGCGCTGATCTGCGCTTGGTTGAGCCAGAACCCGGGCAACGTTACCCGAGCCTGAAAAGAGACACGAACAGTAGCAGCGGCCGGAATTGACTCCACTGTCGTCATCAATGACCGGCCATTTAGTGTCCAATTACCTGAACTCACGGGGTCAAATCCATTCGGCAACAAGTTTTCTATTCGTACACCTTGAGCCGCCCGGCCACCGGCGTTGGCAATAGACAACGTGCAGGTAATTAGGGAGCCTACCGCAGGAGCACGGTTACTGACCTCCATTTGTAGACTTAGGTCTGCCTGATCAGGATTCGTCAAGCTCTGATCGAAACTGGGTGCTACGGTTGGTAACAATCGCTGATTTGGATTTGGCGACTCGAAAACACGAGCACCAGCTAGTGGAGTATCAACGCGTAGCTCGATTGACGAGGCATCATCTTCCCCATCGGCTGTTCCTGAGTTGGGGCGACTATCGGGATCGGGCGACGTAGCTGTCGTGATCTGGGCAGATAACCGAAATAAACCGGCACTAATTGGCTGAACCAAAAAAGTAAAGGTCGTATCGGTTAGGGGAGCTAATTGACTTACTGTTCCGGTTAGCACATTATCCGTACGTGGCTGGCCAAGGCTATCAACAAACAGAATGTTGGCTGGTAATCGGCACGTCCAGCGAGCCAAGGCCGCGGGTTGATCGCTCTGGTTACTAACGCGTAACCGAATGCGGGCCAACTCATTTATTCCCAGTACCCGTTTGTTACTTACCAGAGAAACGCTTAAGTCAGCGGGTAACTGGGGAAGAGCGTCTTTAAATAAAACGATCGACGTAAACGGTTTGAGGAGGACATTTTTCTGGTAAACCTGATTCTTTACATCACGGAAATAACCGTCCAGCGTAACAAGACTATCCTTTAATGTTGGGTTATAAAACAGCTTTATAAAATCGTCCGGGTTGTTCCAAATAGGAACATCCTCCTGCAAACGAACATTATCCAGCCAGAAAGTTGGTCCTTCTCCATCTATCTGAAACAGAACGACCGCATTGGGGTCACTGTCTGAGACCGTAAAGGGCAATTCGTAACTTTTTCGGTTGGGGCTCAGGGTCACGGAATACCGCCGATCATACTCTTTGTAGGGAGGCCCGTATTGGCGTAGATAAATCAATATCGTTGCGTCAACTGTGGCCACTGCGTCAAAGCGAAGTACATAGGTTTTCCCCTTTGTTAAAGCAACCTGCTTAATCGCCTGAGCATACGAATTACTTTGCCCCGAAGGCGTGGTGAAGCCCACCCGCAGGGTGCCCCCATCTAATTTGTTCGAATTGTCTTGCGTAACTTCACCATTGTTGTAGCGGCTATAAATAAGAAGCCAATTATCATTATCAGCCTCAAACGTGCTATTAAACCGGGTTATTCCACCAGCTCCTTCGTTTTTGTATTGGTTATAGGTCAGCGGGCTGCCGGAAGAATTAAGGTCTAAACCTTTCGAGAAATCCTGCCATTCTTTTAAGGAGAAAGTTCGTCCGTATGCTACATTGTAGACACCCAGAATGGCACCTTCTTCATTGAAAGGACGAGCGTAATAATTTGAGTCGATGAGGCCGTATTGGCGTAAATCGTCGGCGTTTGATTCATATTGAGCCACCAGTTGTGACGGTAGCTTGGCAACACAACTATTTCGAGTAATCAAATCATTCCGAATTGGACATACTCCACCGTTATGATAGACGACCAGCTGGCAAGCGAAGTTATCAAACAGTGTATTATCGGTAAACGTGATATTCGGATTACCATGAAGAAAGGCTCCCCATTGTGTGTTACCAAAAATAGTATTGTCTTTGATGACTACTTTCTCAACACAATCATCCAAAAATATACCAATCGAATAGTCTTCGGTGGAATACTTCCCCCGAACATTTGGACTGACGTAAATAATATTTGATTGAATGAGAATATTGGACATCGATGTTCGGTTACCATTCCAGGCATAAATACCACCACCGTCAACCTTTGTGATGCAATAATTAGAAATGACATTTTGACGAATCGTTGTGTTGTTAGCAAACGTGATTCCGTTGTAGCCAATACTGTCGATTCGGTTTTGCTCAAGAAGTACATTCTGATTAGCCGCTGATTGCAAACCGTTATACTGTCCATCCCCACTCTTACCTCGCCCAACAACCGAGCCAACATGGCGCAGGCTGTTTCCTCGCAACGTAACATTTTGATACGTACCAATTTGAATACCGTTGTTGTTTGCGTCGAGAACGCGACAATCAGTCATCAGTAAATCACTACCTGACCCGGTAACCGTAACCCCATCTTCTCCTGAATTTACGATATCAAGGTTCGTCATGGTTAACTTCGACGCATTGGACGCAAACAAGCTAATGTTAAGTGTTTGCATTAACATCAAATTACGAAGGCTTATATTAGACACGTTTAGTATCTCGATAGCCCGACTATAAACAGTAGCGGTCAACGTGTTCGAATTGAGTGTACCCGTTGTGTCATAAAGCTGAAATAGTTTGTTGGCGGCATCGTAATACCACTCACCTTGTTGGTCTAAGGTAGACGGATGATTCTGGAAGAAAAAACCGGACCCATCTTTGGGCGTATAAGTCGAATAGTTGAATAGGTTTAGCGCATCACCATACTGATGATCAACGACGGCCCGATCAATAATCCAGGCCGTTGGTCTCATCACAACTTCTGCTCCTTTCCAGTCAATGGAGGAAGGCAGGTTCGTCTGGCTAAAGATCTGATATCTATCTGTATGGGCTCGTATTGTGAGCGTTCCCTTACCAGGATCAGAAACATCCAAGTTTGGGTAACGGCCCAGGGGCAAAGCAACCCCATTGTTGTATAGACCGGTTACGGAATTCCCACACGAGGGGCAGGAAGCCTGATAAATATTACTGGCCAGCTTGGTCCAGTTAGAGACGGGTACTGAACCGGCCAGAACGGGTTTATCTCCGCTGCCGTAGGCATCAACAACAATGGGTAAAGTGGCAGAACCTGACTGGCGGATCGTCAAAGTACCCCGAAAAATATCCCCCCGGCGAAATAATACCTGATCTCCAGGCTTCAGGGAGAGGCTATTGACCTTAAGCAAAGTTTGGAAAGGAGAAGATATGGACCGACCGGTGTTATTGTCGTTACCGTTATTAGCTACATAATAGGTCGTCTGAGCCAGACTGGTTGATAACGTTATACCTAAGAAGAACGTTAGAAATGCAGATACGATACGTCTGCTACAAATGCACCGGAATGTAAACACAATTAGTTATTTAAGAAGCGGTATGGCATACGAAAGTAATAATAAAGGATAAGATTTCTGCTAGAATTTAACTTAAAGTTGAGTAATAAGAACTTATTGATTGAGATCGACAAGTTATACTCATTAATCTAAGTCGACAGATTTTATTGATAAAGTAAAATCATGTGATTATTTACTTACTTATATAGTATATGACTATTTTCTTGACATTAGAAGTACTGTGTGTTACTGATTATATTTTTGTAAGCCACCAGTGTATTTTTTTGTCAATATAAGTAAACTAAGTAGAAGGCCAGATTTGCGTGATTATTATGGCTGTTTGGGGCAAAGCAACTAAGACTAATTAATAAGGATGAAATTGTTAGCGTAAGGTGTAATGAATAGTTTACTCAGTATGTGCTCTTAGTAGCAATACCGATGATAGCGGATGATTTTACTATCGTCAAGACTAAATAGGACGGATATACAGGCTACAGTTGCTTATATCAGATACACACGAAAATAGAAATGGATGAGCTCAAAGTAATTCAGTATGAAATCTGACTGATCTACTTTTCATATGAGAGATTAATTACTCTAAAAATATAAAAGCCATTTACAAAGATTATCTTGTAAATGGCTTTTATCAGTGCACTCGTAGGGATTCGAACCCCAAACCTCCTGATCCGTAGTCAGGTGCTCTATCCAATTGAGCTACGAATGCATTTCCCGTTGATTGGGAGTGCAAAAGTAGGGAGGAAAAAGATGTTTGTCAACTCATTTGCCGGAAAAATTTGTGATTCGTTTCATCAGAAAGGCACTAATGCCTTCTGCTGCGTCGATCGAACGGCCCAATACGTCCTGGTTGTCAGCTTCTTGTTCGAGCTGTTGGGCCAGATCTGAGTATAGCGATTGATTCAATACTTTTTTCATCAAACCGATGGCGAGAGTAGGAGCGGAAGCATAATAGGCTACAACCTCATCCACAGCCGTATCTAACTCCGCTGCGGCTACCGAGCGGCTCGCCAAGCCAATCTGGGCTGCTTCGGGACCATATACACGTCGGCCGGTGCTGCACAAATCAAAAGCACGTTGTGGACCGATAAGCCGGGGCAGAAAAAACGTTGATCCCGCATCCGGCATCAGACCGATGTTGACAAATATCTGGCTGAAATACGCATCGTCCGTGCTGATAACGACGTCACAGGCCAGCGCCAGCGAGCAACCCGCTCCGGCGGCTACGCCATTGATGCGGCCAATAACCGGCTTGGCTACGTTGCGGATTGCCTGAATCATGGGGTTGTAAGTCGTTCGCAGGGTGTTGCCGAGGGCTAGCTGTCCGTCTGAGGAAGCGGCATTCGTTATACCTTCTTTGAGGTCAGCGCCCGAAGAGAATGCTTTATCGCCTGCGCCGGTGAGCACAATGACCCGGACCTGCTCATCGGCACCTGCAGCGTTCATGGCAGCGGTAATGTCGTGAATCAGGCCGGGGCTAAGGGCATTATATACCTGAGGCCGGTTGAGGGTAATCCGGCAAACTGCATCTGTAACGGTGTAGAGAAGGTTGTCGTACATGGCAAATGTTAAGTAGGTAGCCTGTTAAAGAAACCAGGATACGGTGAGCAGACTAACCAGTAGCCCAAGTGCCAGCCCGGCACCAACCTGGGCCGGTGTGTGGGCGTTGAGCCGGAGCCGGGCACTGGCCACAAAGCCCGACAGCATCACGAGCAGTAGCAGCGGGACAAACAGATCGGTAAGCCCAAATTTAAGCATCAGACTACCGATAACCCCTACCACGCCCCCAATGCCAACGCCGTGAGCGCTGATCTGCCAGGATAAGCTGATGATGCCCACAAATAAAATAGAGACAGCAATGCTGCCAATGATAATGCCGATCTCAGGTGCCAGCGTCGACAAGCCCTGCATCTGAAAGGTGAACAGATAGGCTGTGATAAAATAGATCAGCGCCGACAGGAAGTAGGGTAACCGACGGTCGGCCAGCGTAGTTAGCTGTAAACTGCTGACGTACCCACTGCGGTAAAGGTAGTAGATCAGGAGAGAGGGAACCATGAAGGTGCCCACAAAAACCAGGACCAGTATGCTTAACCTTAATGACGGAGAAAAGGCATCCAAGCTTAGCACAGTAGGAACCCGGAACAGCAACAGGCCAAATAAAAATGTTGGCATCAGCAACGGATGAAGAACCGCCGACAGGAAGTGGGCAAAACGGGAGGTCAAAGGAAAAGATAAATTATAAGGGATGAACGATCAATGACTCCTGAAACCAGTATTGACCTGCCCCACAAAGTTAATCACTCAGGCCATTCATCATTCATCATTCTTACAACTGCTTCCTGAGTCTGGCTACGGGTATGTTGAGTTGTTCACGGTATTTAGCCACCGTTCGGCGGGCAATGTTGTAGCCGCGGTCGTTCAGTATTTTTTCCAGTTTATCGTCGGAGAGCGGGTGCAGCTTGGGCTCCGCATCAATTAAATCTTTCAAAATGTTCTTCACTTCCCGACTGCTTACGTCCTCGCCGGTGTCGGTCGCGATACCTTCGGAGAAAAAATATTTGAGCGGATAGATGCCAAATTCGGTTTGCACGGCCTTGCTGTTCGCCACCCGCGATACCGTCGATACGTCCATGTCGATCAGGGTTGCGATGTCCTTCAGGATCATGGGCCTCAGTCGGGATTCGTCGCCCGTCAGGAAAAAATCATACTGGTAGCGAACAATGGCGTTCATGGTCTTGAGCAGTGTTTGCTGGCGCTGTTTAATGGCGTCGATAAACCATTTGGCAGCATCCAGCTTTTGCTTTACGAACGAAACCGTTTCTTTCAGGTTTTTATTCTGCTTCTTGCTCTTGTCGTAGGTGTCGAGCATATCGGCAAAGGAGCGGCTGATGCGTAACTCAGGCGCGTTCTTGGAGTTTAGCGTTAGCTCCAGCTTACCGTTGTTGTTGCTGAGCAGAAAGTCAGGAATGAGGTATTGGACGTTCCCCGCTTCGCCCTCCATGGAGCCTGGCTTGGGATTAAGCCGGATAATGATTTCGATGACTCGTTTGAGCGATTCATCGCTGATGTTGAGCCGACGCTGGATCTTGTCGTAATGCTTCTTGGAGAATTCGTCGAAAAATTCGTCGATGATCCGGATCGCCAGCATAGTGTGCGGGTCCAGCTGATCTTTGCGCCGAAGCTGTAACAGCAAACATTCGGGAAGCGAGCGGGCACCAATCCCGGCGGGATCGAACGACTGAATTTTTCGCAGCACTTCCTCTACTTCATCCGCATCGGTAAACACATTCTGGGAGAAGGCCAGGTCGTTTACAATGGCCTGGACTGACCGTCGGATGTAGCCGTCCGCTTCGATACTGCCGATAAGTTGTAACCCAATAACCCGTTGTTCTTCCGTTAGTTGTAGATAGCCGAATTGCTGTAGCAGGGAGTCTGTCAGGCTCGAACTGGTAGCCAGAGGCATATCCCGCTCTTCCTCGCCATAGTTGCCATCGCCCTGCATTTTGTATCCGGCATAATCTTCATCCTGAATGTAACTATCTATATCGAGGTCATTGTCGCGGTCCTTGTAATCGTCGGCATCATCGTAGGGGTCATCATCTTTCTGATCATAGTCTTCGTCCATGCCTTCTTCCAGAGCCGGATTTATTTCCAGTTCCTCCTCAATGCGGGTATCCAGTTCAATCGTCGGTATTTGTAAGAGTTTGATGAACTGAATCTGTTGCGGAGATAACTTTTGCTGGAGGGACTGGGAAAGACTTAATTTCTGCATGGTGGTACGCGAGCTGTGTATTACCTGATTACGCTAAGCGGGGAGGAAGCAGCTAAAAGCGCCCCTCACAATTATTAGGCCAAATTAATTAAAAAATGTTTTTGTCGGCACGAATTTTCTGTAAAGCTGCAACACATTACCTTCGCGTTGTATGACAAATAAGCTATATGACACCTCGCTCAGCCTATTGACCGACTTGTATCAGGTAACGATGGCCTATGGTTACTGGAAAACAAAAACGTCAGAAAAAGAAGCGGTGTTTAATCTGTATTTCCGGAAAAATCCATTCAATGGGGGGTTTACCATTGCCTGTGGGCTGGCCAACGTCGTTGGCTACATTACTCATTTCGGCTTCTCTAAGAAAGATTTACGCTACCTCCGAACACTAACCGGCAACGATGGCGAACCCCTGTTTGAGGAAGCATTTATTGACTACCTGGCCGCCTTAAAACTGACCTGCGACGTTGAAGCCGTACCTGAAGGAACGGTCGTATTTCCTAACGAACCGCTGGTGCGGGTTCGGGGCCCGATTTTACAGTGCCAATTGCTGGAAACGCCCCTGCTGAATCTCATTAATTTTGAGTCACTGATTGCGACAAAGGCGGCTCGGCTTCGGCTCGTTGTCGAAAAAGATACCTTGCTGGAGTTTGGCTTACGGCGGGCGCAGGGGGTAGACGGGGGCATGACGGCGAGTCGGGCGGCCTACATTGGCGGCTGCGATGCCACCTCAAATGTGCTGGCGGGTAAACTCTACGATATTCCGGTTCGGGGAACGCACGCGCACAGCTGGGTTATGTCTTTCGATGATGAGCAGCAGGCATTTGACGCCTATGCCGATGCGTTGCCCAACAATGTAACGCTATTGGTAGACACGTATGATAGTCTGGAGGGCGTGCGGCATGCCATCGAAACGGGGCGAAAACTGGTACAGCGTGGACACAAACTAGCCGGTATACGGCTCGACTCGGGTGATCTGGCCTATCTGAGTATCGAAGCCCGCAAACTGCTGGATGAGGCTGGTTTCCAGAGCACCGCCATCGTGGCCAGCAATGACCTGGACGAGACGATTATTAACAGTTTACGGCAGCAGGGAGCAAAAATAGACGTGTGGGGCGTTGGGACAAAGCTCGTTACCGCCTTCGACCAACCTGCTCTGGGGGGCGTTTACAAACTGGCCGCACTGCGTCAGGAACTTCCCGTCGGCCAATCGACCAACGGAGAACTGCCCGCCTGGCAATACAAGATGAAGTTGTCGGAACAGGCCATTAAAACATCAACGCCGGGTATTCAGCAGGTACGCCGGTTTCGCGACGAACGGGGGTTCCTGGCCGACATGATTTACGATCTGGAACGTATGAGCGGTCAGGATGGTGAAACGACCGTTATGATTGATCCGCTCGATTTTACCAAACGTCGGCGATTTGACGACACACAGGCTTACGAAGATTTACTGGTTCCAGTATTCCGGGCCGGAACGTGCGTTTATGCCCTGCCCGATATTCATGCCGTGCGGGAACGGGTACAAACTCAGCTGGCTAGCCTGCATCCGGGCGTAAAACGATTCGTGAACCCGCATACCTACCCGGTCGGTCTGGAGAAAGGCTTGCACGAAGTGAAAACGCAGCTGATCCTGACCCTTCGTGAAAGCCAGACGCGGGCGTAATCATGAAGAAAGTTATTATTCTGACGGGTCTGAGTGGTAGTGGCAAATCGACGTTTGCGCAACGGTTCTGTCTCGAAAACGCCAACTGGCTTCGGGTTAACCGCGATGACATACGGCGTAGTGTGTTGCCGGTTTCGCTGAATGAGTACTGGAAAACCTGGCCCGATCAGGAGAAAAGTCGGATCGAGATGCTGGTGAGTGCGTTGCAGGAAACGGCGATCCTGGAAGGGTTGAAGCGCGGTTGGCATGTCCTGATTGATAACACGAACCTCCGTCAAAGCTATTTCACCCTGTTTCGGAAGTTGCTCAGCCAGCATTTCGAAGAAATCGAAATCAGCTATAAACTGATTGATACCCCGCTGGAGGAGTGCATTCGGCGCGACAGTGCCCGACCCGATTCCGTAGGCGAGGCTGGTATCCGGCGACAGGCCGAACAATTGGCTACCCTCAAGGCTAATTTTAGGTTTGCACCGGAAATTTTGCGCCGAAAGACGGTGCCTGATGTCATCGTGAACGACCCCGATTCGGAGCTTCCGTTGCCCGATTGCGTACTGGTCGATATTGACGGTACAGTTGCTCAACGCGGAGACCGTTCCCCCTTTGACTGGCATCGGGTGGGTACCGACACGCCCAAATGGCCAATTATTCGTCTGGTGCAGTCGCTGAAGTCGGCGGGGTACACGATTCTGTTTTTGTCGGGCCGCGATGCCGTTTGCCGATCCGAGACAATGGCCTGGCTTGAACGCTATTTCGAATGGAAATCAAGCGACTATCAATTGTTCATGCGGCCTCGGAATGACAACCGAAAAGACTTCATTATAAAACACGAACTGTTCGATCAGCATATACGTGGCCGGTACCAGGTCGAACTGGTTCTGGACGACCGTCAGCAGGTAGTCGACCTATGGCGCAAAACGCTCAAGTTGACCTGTTTACAGGTGGATTATGGGGATTTCTAGCATCTAAGCAAGCGGTTCTGAACGGCATGTAACGTAACTACTTCGTCTGTATGTAAACGATCTTGCGTATAGAATCTGCTGAAAGGGTTGAATCGGCATTAAAAATATAGGCTTTTTAATAAAAATGAGAAATTATGTTTGGCAAAGTGTTATTAGTCCAGACTGTGTTCTGATTATTCTTTAGCTTTGTTACATCATATGTTTTTCTACTGGTTGGGCAAAGGCTGCTTCGTTTAGGCTCCTGCAAACCTGAATCGGTATGAAGAGGCCATGATACAGTTTCTCCTTTTTTAGTCGAACCAACCTGTTACTCGATGCTTCACAACAGAACTGCTCAACAAAGTTGCTGGATTTTGCTTGTTTCCTGGCTGGCAGTTTCCCTGACCGGACACGCTCAGGATGCGCCAACCTACCAGACTCCGCCAAAGCCTTTGGCCGATTTAGTGACGGTGCCCCCCACGCCAAACGTAAGCATGTCGTCGAAAGGGGATATGATGCTTATTTTGGAGCAGGCATCGGCCCCCAGCATTGCCGAACTGGCTCAGCCAGAACTTAAACTGGCTGGTTTGCGCCTGAACCCGGCCAATACAGGTCCTAGCCGCGCCCGGTACGTAACGGGTTTGGCATTGAAAAAGCTGACCGATAAAGACGCAAAGGCCATTGCCGGCTTACCGGCTACGCCCCTCATCAGCTTCGTTCAATGGTCGCCCGATGGAACGAAAATAGCGTTCGCCAATTCGACCGACAGCCAGATCGATCTTTACATAGCCGATGTCGCTACGGCAACCGCCAAAAAGGTTGGCTCTGTTGTCCTCAATGCCACACTAGGCGTTCCCTATCATTGGGTATCCGATAGCAAAAGCCTGATTGTGAAAACTGTACCGTCTACCCGTGGTCCCGCCAGTGAGGTAAGTCGGATACCCAGTGGCCCCACCACCCAGGAGAACGTAGCTGGCGCGCGCGGTCAGGCTCCCACCTATCAGGACTTACTGAAGAGCCCTTCCGATGAGCGGCAATTCACGTTCTACACCACGGCGCAGGTAGCACGGGTCGGGCTCGACGGGTCGATGACCAGCATTGGGCAACCGGGTATTATCCTGTCAACGGACCCCTCGCCGGATGGCCGATATGTCATGATCGAAACGGTACATACGCCGTTCTCATACCTGGTACCGGTTGGCCGGTTTCCGCTCAAAACAGACATTTATGCTATGGCTGGTTCACTGGTTAAAAGCCTGAACGATGGCCCTCTGCAGGAAAGTGTTCCCTACAGCCGCGACGGCGCTCCCACCGGCCCGCGTGATTTTGCCTGGCGGGCCGATGCACCCGCGTCGGTTTACTACACTGTTGCGCAGGACAAAGGCGATCCGAAAGTAAAAGCCGATATTCGGGATAAGGTCTTTATGGTCGAGGCCCCATTTACGGGTACCGCGAAAGAAATTTATGCGGCTCAGTTCCGGTTCGAAAATTTTGAATGGGGTAACGAGTCGACGGCGCTGGCCAATGAGCGGTGGTGGCAAACCCGCAAAACCATCACCAAAACGGTCAATCCCGGCAACTGGCAGACTGCCATTCTCTTCGATCGTTCGTACGAGGACCGGTACACGAACCCCGGCCAACCCGATACCAAACAAAATCAGTATGGTCGTGATGTGCTGAACCTGCTGCCTAACAATGAGATTCTGATGCTGAATGCAATCGGTTCCTCACCCCAGGGTGACCGGCCGTTCGTTAGTCTGCTAAATCTGAAAACCAGGCAGAGTCGTGAACTCTGGCGGTCAGCATCTCCCTATTTCGAGCGTCCGGTAGCCGTTCTGGATGCACAAAAGCAGGTGATTCTGACAACCCGCGAAACCCCCGATGAGAATCCGAATTATTTTGTCCGGAATCTGAAAGCCAGAATTGCGCCCATCCAGGCAACGTATTTCCCACACCCGTACCCACAGTTGAAGGGGGTTCAGAAGCAACAGCTTCGCTACAAGCGGGCGGATGGCGTTGAACTGACGGCCACGCTGTATTTACCCGTCGGTTACAAGAAGGAGCAAGGGCCACTACCTACATTTCTGTGGGCTTATCCCGCCGAATTCAAGAGCAAAGAAGCAGCTAGTCAGGTGGCCGGATCGCCTTATCAATTCAACCGGATTAGTTACTGGGGTGGTGCGGCTTTCGTGACGATGGGCTACGCTATTCTGGATAATGCCAGTATTCCGATTGTGGGCGAAGGAGATAAAGAACCAAACGATACGTATGTAGAACAACTGGTGTCGAGTGCTAAAGCCGCCATCGACGAAGGGGTTCGGCTGGGTGTGGTCGATTCGAGCCGCGTGGGTGTGGGTGGTCACTCGTATGGGGCCTTTATGACGGCCAACCTGTTGTCGAACAGCAAGCTTTTCAAAGGGGGAATTGCCCGCAGCGGTGCGTACAACCGTACCCTGACGCCGTTTGGCTTCCAGAATGAACAGCGCAGTTACTGGCAGGCACCGGAGGTGTATAATAAAATGTCACCCTTTATGAACGCCGACAAAATGAAAACGCCCCTGCTGCTGGTTCATGGCGAAGCTGATAATAATACGGGTACGTTTCCGATCCAGTCGGAGCGGTATTACAATGCGCTCAAGGGCTTTGGCGCTACCACGAGGCTGGTGTTTTTACCTTACGAAAGCCACGGCTACACCGCCAAGGAATCTCTTTTGCACATGTTGTGGGAAATGAATGGCTGGCTGGACAAGTACGTTAAAAATCCCGCGGCTACCGGCCAGGCCAACAAAGCCGGAAAATTGAGCGGAGGAAACAACGAGCGGTAGTAAATACATAAATACCCAGTATTACGATTCATATTAAAGCCGGGCTGGACTTATTCAGCCCGGCTTTATTCTATAAATGTTTTTTAATCCGTAAGCCGCTGAATATAGTCTTGGACTGTGTTCAGCGGCTTATTGTGCTTGATTTCGGTTTGTATTGACCCGTATATAAAGTTATTTTGCATTTTAATAAGTTTATTTTAAACTTTATGATTATTAATAAAAAGCATGATAATTTAATAATATTAAAATAACACTAAAGAAACGTAGCGCCACTCTCTTTGCAGTTCGAAAAAAAAACACGCATCCTCTGCATGAACAAACACGTCTATTTACCTCTTTATCTGCTACTCTTCGTTTGCCTCTTCATCAATAAAACTGTAGCACAAACAACACAGGCATCCATTTCGGGTGTTATCATCGAAGGCCAGAAGTCACCCCTGCCCGGCGCTACGATTCGGCTGCGTAATGAGTCAACCGGTTTTTCGACCGGAACCGTTACCAACGTAAAAGGTGAATACTTTTTTAAGGAAATTCCGCTTGGCGGGCCCTACACAGTTACGGTAACTGCGGTTGGTCTGGGCGAACAGCGCCGGACGGGGTACATGGTCAATCAGGGCGACGACATCAAAGTCAACCTGACCATGCAGGAAACCGGGCAGGATCTGGAAGTGGTACAGGTCGTGGCGTCGGGACTGAAAAACAAAACCGATATTCTGGGGGCGGCTACGGCCATTAATGCCAAAACGCTGGTGTCATTGCCCGTCAACGGCCGGAACTTCACGCAGCTAATCAACCTGTCGCCCCTGACGAACAGCAGCGGTAGCCTATCGGGACAGCTTGGCTCGTCGACAAACTACACCATTGATGGAATGACGGCGAAGAACCCGACCTCGGCTGGTTCGACCACGAGCCGCAGTGGTGCGCCCTACTCGATTTCGATTGAAGCGGTTCGCGAATTCAAGGTTATTACCAACCAGTATGACGTCGTGTACGGTCGGGCCGGGGGTGGTCTGGTCAGTGCGGTAACGAAAGCCGGCACGAACAAATTGACCGGCAGTGTATTCAACTACACCCGCGCTAACTGGCTGTCGAGCAAATACGACATTCGGGGGAACCTGCGGAATGTGCCGTTCTCGACCAATCAGTTTGGTTTCTCCCTGGGTGGGCCGATTATTAAAGACAAGCTACATTACTTCGTGGTCTGGGATCATCAGCAGGATTCGCGTCCGCTGATCGTTGCCGACGTACAGACACCGCTCGATGAGCGTCGGTTCAACGTGACCAACACGACCCTCAACCGATTTGTGGAGATTGCCCGTAACAAATACGGGATGGCCAATACGCAGCAGTTTGGCACTTTTCCCAAAAAACGGGGTACCGATGCGGCTTTCGCCCGGATCGACTGGCAGATTAACGCGAACAACCTGCTGACGATTCGTGATAATTACACCAATGACCGGAACAAACTGGGTCTGGTCGATAACACGTCGATTAACGCGTTTGAATCATACGGCAACGATTACAACGTCGACAACAGCCTGCTGGCTACGCTCCGTACAACGTTTACGCCCAAAATCACCAACGAACTGAAGCTTCAGCACCTGTACACATACCAGAAAAGCAGCCCCGGTGATCAGTTACCAGCCGATAACATTCCGCGCAACATTGTCGAAAACGTAGTGTCGACCATCGAAGGCGGTACGCTGTCAACCAACATTCAGATGGGAGGACACCGCTTTGCGCAGGAAGGTTTCACCAACAATGTGCTGCAACTGGTCGATAACTTTTACCTCAATACGGACAAGGTGCAATACACGTTTGGGGTCGATCTGATGTACACCCACGCCAAGTCGCTCTACGGGAGTGAGGTGAACGGGCGCTTCCATTATACCTTCGATACAGGAGCGGGGCAGACCGCACTTGACAAGTTCAATAACCAGCAACCATACCGTTTTTACCGGGAAGTGCCACTCGTAGCCGACCCAACGGTCTACAGCAGCATTGTCAACACGGGTGCTTACGGACAGCTTAGTACCCGACTGACACCGGGGCTGGAAATGACGGCGGGTCTGCGTTTCGACTATGCCATATATCCTAAAGCGCAGTTTAATCAGTTGGTATTCGACGAACTGAAGCTACGCACCGACAACCAGATCAAAAGCTTTATTCTACAGCCGCGCGTTCAGTTCAACTGGGATGTCAACAACAAGCACCGTGACTTTGTGCGGTTTGGCGCCGGGGTATTTGCATCGGATATCAACAACTACATGCTGATCAACAACCTGACCTTCGACGGCAAGCATTTTGCCACGGTCGATGTGCGGGGAGCCAACGTACCGACGCCGGATTTTGCTGCTTACCGGAGCAACTACGCCAGCATTCCGACCCTGGCGCAGTTCCAGGTGCCTACCATTAACATGACGGGCCCGAACGCCAAAGTGCCAACGCTGTATAAAGCCAACGTTTCCTACTCGCGTTTCCTGACCGACAAACTGAAAGTGGGTATTTCGGGCTATATGTCGCTGGGCCGCAACAATTACATGTACGTTGAGCGCAACATGGTGGCTGATCCATTCTTCCGCCTGGCCAACGAAGATAACCGGGGCGTGTATGTACCACTGGCGTCGATGCCTACGAATGGCGTGGGTGACTGGCAGTTGGGGCGTCTTAGCCAGAAGCTGGGCCGGGTGCTGGAATTGAACAGCGAAGGTCGCGTCAACCAGTTCGCTGTAGTGGCCGATGCTACCTGGCAGTATTTCCGCGACGGCGAAATTACGGCGAGTTATACCTGGAACGATACCCGCGATAACGTGACGTACAACGGTAACGTAGCCAATACAGCTACACTGGTATTACCCGTGAAAGATGACCCGCGCAACCTGAGCAAGATGACCTATTCCGACAACCAGTTCCGTAATAAGGTTGTATTCTACGGTACATTGCCATCCTTCTACGGCATCACACTGGGCGTTCGTTACACCGGCATCGGTGGTACACGCTACTCCCTGCTGTCGGGGGCCAATACCAACGCCGACTTCGTGGCTACCAATGACTTGGCTTATGTTTTCGACCGCAACAACGCGGAAGTGCCGGCCAACGTTCGGACGGGTCTGCAAACGCTGCTCGACAATCCCGACGCCAGCCAGAGCCTGAAAAATTACATCAACGCGTATTCGGGTCAGATTGCCGAGCGCAACGGCGGTATCAATGGGTTTTATGGCGTACTCGACATCCGGGCGCTGAAGCGGTTCCGCATTTACAAGAATCACGCAGTCGAGGTATCGGCCGACATTTTCAACTTCGCTAACCTGCTGAACCGGAACCGGGGTACGAACCTATCGCTGGGTTCACAGTCGCTCTATGCGTTGGGTATTCCAGCCAGCGGAAGTACCGCAGCCGTATCGGGTTTCAGCCAGTCGACGCAGCGGTACAACTACCGGGTCAATAACTCGGGAGCTGTAACCCCGTCGGGCGATCCGTTCCAGATTCAGATTGGTGCCCGGTATAGTTTTTAATGAGTTAACAGACAACATGAATACAACGAAAAAATTAGGATTACTGACTTTGTTACTGGGCTCGCACGTGCTGATGGCGCAGCCAGCGTTCAACCGGGAAGGCCACCGGGGTGCCCGCGGCCTTATGCCGGAGAACACCGTTCGGTCTATGAAAAAAGCGATGGATCTGGGCGTTCAGACGCTGGAACTGGATGTGGTCATTTCGAAAGACAAACAGGTCGTTGTGTCGCATGACAACTACATGTCGGCGGACATATCCCTCAAACCGGATGGTACACCCGTTACGGCCGAAGAGCAAAAGAAAATCAATCTCTATCAGCTGACTTACGCCGACATCAAGAAATACGACGTTGGGAGTAAGCCGCATCCTCAATTTGCCCAGCAGGAGAAATTCCCGGCCTACAAGCCACTGCTGTCGGAACTGATCGATTCGGTTAATACATACGCCAAAGCGAAGGGACTGCCCCTGCCTATGTTTAATGTTGAGATCAAGTCGAATCCGGCGACCGATGGCGAGTATCATCCCGCGCCCGCTGAATTCGTTGATCTGGTTATGGGGGTCTTGCAAAAGCAGAAACTAGGCAAGCGATTGATCATACAGTCGTTCGATGCCCGGCCGCTGCAACTGATTCATAAGCAGCACCCCGATATTTCGCTATCGTACCTGACTGCGAACGCGAAAACACTGGATGAAAACCTGGCGACCCTGGGCTTCAAACCCAACACGTACAGCCCTTACTACAAAACTGTAACGGCCGAAACGGTGAAAGCCTGCCATAATCAGGGTATGCTGATCATTCCGTGGACGGTAAACACGAAAGCTGAAATCGATAGCCTCAAGCAGTTGGGGGTAGATGGTATCATCTCCGATTACCCAAACCTGTTCTAAGCGTCGCACACAGGTTCACATACATTTGTCAGGTTGACGCCAGCGAAAGCCGGGATGAGGTAAAACTCTCCCGGCTTTCTGCGTGGATGATGAAATGAGTTTCTCAAAACTGACACCACAATCAAGAAACTCACTTCATCATCCAATCTATTTTCGCCCCATCTTTGTTATCCATACAGTGTTATCTCAATTATTGAATGAAGTGGGTGAACTGTCTTTCTAAGCAGCCCACTCGTTTATTTATCCGCTTTTTGCCTTCATACATGAAACTACTCAAAGTAGCCGCTGGTGTCCTCAATCAAACCCCGCTTGCCTGGGAGCACAACAAGCAAAACATCATCAAGGCCATTGAAGAAGCCCAGCGGCAGAATGTCAGTCTGCTGTGTCTGCCGGAGTTCTGTATCTCGGGTTACGGCTGTGAGGATGCGTTTTTTGCGCAGAATACCATCGATCAGTCCATTGCTTCGCTGCTGGAAATTGTTGAGTATACCAACGACATTGTGGTGGCTGTAGGGCTGCCGTTGCGGCACAATAACCGGACATTCGATACGGCCTGTCTGATTGCCAACAAGCGGATTCTGGGGTTTACGGCCAAACAGTATCTGGCCAATAACGGCGTTCATTACGAAACGCGCTGGTTTCAGCCCTGGCCGCCTTACATCCGGGATGAGATCAAAATCGGCGACTTTACGTATCCTTTTGGCGACGTGGTCTATGACTTGTCGGGGGTGCGCATCGGTTTCGAGATTTGCGAAGATGCCTGGGTGGCCAGTCGCCCCGGTCGCCTTCTGTACGAACGGGGTATCGATATTATTCTGAATCCGACAGCCAGTCATTTTGCCTTTCTGAAATCGCAGGTGCGGGAACGGTTTGTCGTCGATGCATCGCGCTCGTTTGGTGTCAGTTACGTGTATGCCAACATGCTGGGCAATGAAGCAGGGCGGATCATTTACGATGGTGACTCGATGGTTGCGTCCAACGGCGAACTGCTGGTGTCGGGACCGCGCCTGAGTTATGAGGACTTTGTTATCGTTCCGGCTGTTATCGACGTTGAGGCTACCCGCCTGAACCAGACGCAGAATCGGGCCAACATCGCGCTGGCTTACCCGAATCTGCGCGTAACGGACCGATTCGACTGGCCCGAGATTGCGCCGGTTATTCAGAAAGCCCAGCTGGAAGGCTGGGAGCGGGGCGGCTACCTGAAAGAAGAGGAATTTGCCCGGGCGGTTGCGCTGGGTCTGTTCGATTACCTGCGTAAAAGTCGTTCGCTGGGGTATGTGCTCTCATTGAGTGGAGGGGCCGATTCGTCGTCTATTGCCGCGCTTGTTTTCCTGATGATCCGAATGGCCATCGAGAACATTGGTTTGGATGGCGTCAAGAAGAAACTGGCCTACATCAAGGCGATTCAGGATTGCAAAACCGCGGAGGAGATAGTAGGTAAGCTGCTGACGGTGATGTATCAGGGCACCGAAAACTCATCGGATGATACGTTCAATTCGGCCAAAGAATTAGCCGACGACATTGGCGCAACGTTCTTCAACATTGACATCAATGGGCTGGTCGAAACCTATACCGGCCTGATCGAAGGACAGTTGGGCCGTAAGCTTTCGTGGGATACCGACGATCTGGCATTGCAAAACATCCAAGCGCGGGTGCGGGCGCCGAGTATCTGGATGCTGGCCAACATCAACAATGCTCTACTGCTAACCACCTCCAACCGCTCCGAAGCCGCCGTTGGCTACGCAACCATGGACGGCGATACGTCGGGCAGTATTTCGCCCATAACGGGTATTGACAAGCACTTCCTGCGTGGCTGGCTGCGGTGGCTGGAAACCGTTGGGCTGAACGTAACCAACGCGCCTGAACCAACCGACCGGACCGCTTCAACCAGTGTGCCCGCCGAGCCGGATGAGTTAATAAAAGTGAAAGGCCTGAAAGCGGTCAATAACCTGCAACCGACCGCCGAACTGCGCCCGCAGGACAAAAAGCAAACCGACGAAGACGATCTGATGCCCTACGATGTGCTGAACTCCATCGAAGAGTCGGCCATCCGCGACAAGCAGTCGCCCGTTGAGGTGCTGAAGTTGATGCAAGTCCGTTACGCGGATCGCTACGACCGCGATAAACTGATACTTTGGGTAGATCGGTTCTTTAAACTGTGGAGCCGAAATCAATGGAAACGCGAACGGTACGCGCCCTCGTTTCACCTGGATGATCACAACCTCGATCCCCGTTCATGGTGCCGCTTCCCGATCCTGTCGGGCGGTTTCGAAAAAGAGCTGGCTGACATGCACGACTGGGCCAACGAGCAAAAGCCCAATGCGCGGAAAGGCAAGATTGGCTTTTAGGGGAAAGAAGCTAAATTGGCTACAAAGCGACACCCGAGGCTTTTGATCTTACAGCGTGCACGCATCAAGTTTCGATGATTTTACGAAAAAATAAATAGCCGGGAACGAGACGCCATGAAACAACTCATTCCCGGCTTTCTCTTTGCGGCTCTGTGGGCATCGGCTTCCGTGGCAACCAAATTTGGGGTGCAATCGGTGCATCCGCTTATCCTGGCTACTGTTCGGTTTTTTATTGCCGGGGGCGGTATGCTGGTCTTTGTTTACGGTATTCAACGGACAAAAAACGCCTGGCCAACGCGTACGGAATTCAGGCAACTGGCCATTTTCGCGCTGCTGAACACAACCATTTACCTGGGTGCGTTTGTGCTGGCGCTCAAGCAGGTATCGGCGGGGATTGGTAGTTTATCGACGGCGACTAATCCGCTGTTTATTGCGCTTCTATCGGCGCTGTGGCTACGGAAGATGCCAAGTCTATTTCAGATCAGTGGCTTGCTCCTGGGTCTTTTAGGCGTAGGAGTGGCCACTTATCCGCTCCTGCAACATAGTTATGCTACTGTGGAGGGACTGCTTATCTTGCTGGGCGGTATGGTTTCTGTATCGGCCGCTACCGTCTATTACGCCAGTGTCACCTGGCGATTGCCTACGCTTGTGATCAACGGCTGGCAGGTATTGCTGGGGGGAATCTTACTATTGCCCTTTACCCTGTTGAGTGCTGCCCTGAACCCGACTGAGTTTAGTATGGCCCACTACGACGAGCGATTTTGGCTGTCGGTATTTTGGCTGATTGTTCCCGTGTCGGTAGCGGCTTTGCAATTATGGTTTTACCTGGTTCGGCAGGATGCGGTCCGGGCGTCGCTCTGGCTTTTTCTTTGCCCAATTTTTGGGTTCGCCTACTCATACTTGCTCATGGGCGAACCCATCACCATATACACAGTTGCGGGCACCGGCTTGGTCATTGGCGGGCTATGGCTCGGGAGAAAGTAGTGTCCATATATGTCAGTATACGGTGGCTGATGCATACAGTATATTCAGCCACCGTATACCCAAATTACTGCTTGAGCACAATCATCTCCACCCGACGGTTCAGCTGGCGGGTTGCTTCCGAATTATTGCTGGCAATGGGGCGTGTGGGGCCATACCCGCGCGTTGTGATGCGATTAGCTGCAATGCCATTGCTTACCAGATAGGCCTTTATAACATCTACCCGCTGTTTCGATAGAACCAGGTTCTGGTCGAAATCGCCTTGGTTATCGGTATGCCCTGATAACTCAATTTCGGCCGTAGGCTGGCTTTGCATGAATTGCAACAGCTGTTCCAGGGCTGGTTGGGCATCGGGCAGGAGTTCGGTTTTGCTTTGCACAAATTGAAGCGCCCGCAATTGCGTCGTCTTGCCGACAGCGGCTACCACAAGCGGGGGCGTATACACCACCTTGGCGTCGAGTGTTTTGGGGGGAACGACCCGCTGATTATCGGAGACAGGGGGAGGAGTATTCCCTGCTGCCGCCTGTCGGGCTACCGATGTCGTTGTAGCGGCTGGTACTGGTGGAGCCGTTACTGTTGCTGTCGATGAACTTGTTGTGGCCGTACTGACCGGTTTCCTATCTCGGAACAAGCTAATGACTTTCCCATACAACCGATTGGTGCTTCCAGATGTGAATGCCAATTGCTCATCAAGCGTCGTATAGCCGTTTGCTTTCGTCGTGATAACGTAAGATTGCTTAGGATCTAATTTAAGTTGGAATGTACCGTCAGCACTGGTGATCTGTTGTGAACGTACGACACCTTCCTGATTTTTTGCCATTACGGCGGCTCCGATTACAGGCTTTTTTGTCTGGGCATCTTGTACAACTCCTTCAAGTGAGGCCGTGCCATCTGTCGGGGTAGCCTGTTTCGGGGACTGCGCCCAGATGGTAGATGAGGGAAGAGTAGTCAGGCTTAAATACCCGGCGATGGCTATATATTTTGTCCAATTCATGTTTTAGAACAACGTTGAAACGTGCCCCAAAAGTACATCTAAATCCATAAACTTAACCCGTTGGGCTACTTGCCAGTCAGGGCAGTTTTTAAGGTGAAAAACAGACTTGAAAATACCTCATAATATACTGTTAATCAGTCGTATAAGTAGGTGAAAAAGTTGCTAAAAAATGAACGCTGGGAGCACCTTTTTCGTTGATAATGTATGACACAGATAACCAACGTGACGATGCATTCCCAGGACGCTCAGGCACCCTTTGCACCGACTTCGGCGGGCAGTTTGCCGCTCGACGACAACTGGCGGAAATCCATTCCGGCGCAGGTGTTTCTGAACCATTTTTTTGCGATGGATTACCATATCCATCACCAAAACGACCTTTTTGACATTGCCAAGTTTCCTGTCTTTCAGCAGTTTTATGGACGGGCAACGGACGAGAGCCGCAAGGCCTTGGAGAAACTATTATTGAATAGCTGGAGCGCCGAATATGCGCTGCGGATTACCCCGGTTGTTAATGACGAGCAGTATTTGCAAAGTTCGTTACACTGGACTTTTCCGCAAGCGTATTACAGTGTTCTGTTCAGTGCCCGAGCGTTTCTGGCTGTGCAGGGCATCAATGTCAGCAATGAAGAGCTGATTCGTAGGCGGATCGGCAACGCGGTGGTGCGGGGGTATTATCCGGCTTCTATTGGCTACTATGCTCTGGGGCCGATAAATAATTACCGGATTCAACGCCTGCCTATGTCGAAACGGTTCAGCGTGGCGTCAAAAACAGAGTTGTTATTGCCTTCACGATCGGCTTCGGCCCAGGCTGAGTTGGCGCAGTTTCTGAAAACAACCCGCGATCAGCGCGTAAAAGCGTTACGCAATGCTATTCAGACGAACCCCAAAACGGCCCTTCGTAGTCCGAAGACGGGTGAAATTCTGCAAAAGTTCAGTGTAGAGCAATACAAGCAGTTGGCCAGGCAAATCGGCTATACAACGTACTTCGATATGTTGAGCCGTCTGCGTATCTCATCGACCAATCGGGAGATCGAGCGCTTCGTCGATTCAGAGATTGACGTCAAACTGTTTCACCAGAGTCTGGTCAACATTGTGGCTCATGTCAACGCCGTACATGAAGCTTACATTGCCAAAGCCCTTGGTCTGCAGGCATACCGGCAATTGGTGGCCAAGTTGCCGTCTTATTTGCAGGAGAGTTTCGTGCGGGAGCGTATGAATACCGTTATCGTACCGATGTTGCAGGAACCCCAGTCCGATCAGGAGTCCTATTTGCAAATGGCAGCTTAAGTTTACTGAAAATGGAGAGTAGCAAGGCCCGGTGACCAAATAGGTTTATCGGGCTTTTCACTATTTTCTACTTGCTGGGAAAACAAAGGTTGAACGTAAGAATCGGTCAGCTACAGCCATCGATCTGTAAAGACGTACTTTTTTTAGATCGTCGTGTTTCTTTACTTTTGGTGAAAATTAAATGACCGTTTATGACAATCAGTGGCTTTTCCTACATACGAAATGGATTTACATACCAGTATCCATTTCTGGAGTCAATACAATCGATTTTGCCCATCTGTGATGAATTTGTCGTAGCTGTTGGTGACTCTACTGATGGTACTCGTGAAGCCATTGAAGCCTTGAAAAGTCCTAAAATAAAAATCGTTGACACCATATGGGATGAGCAAATGCGCCAGGGCGGTAAGATATTCGCTCAACAGGCAAACATTGCCCTCAACGCATGTACTGGCGATTGGCTATTTCATATCCAGGCCGACGAAATCATTCATGAACAGGATTTGCCAACGATCAAGAAAGCCATCGAAGACGCCGACCCAAACCCGAAGGTACAGGGACTGTTATTCGATTTCCTGAATTTCTATGGAAGTTATAATTACCTGAACGGAACACGGTATCAGCATCTGAAAGAGATCCGGATTTTCCGGAAGGGGCTGGATGTATTTTCGTACCGGGATTCGCAGGGGTTTCGGCGGTACCCAAGCCAGCAGGCCCGAGAGCAAAATTACAAGGGCGATAAGTTGTGGGTACGTAATATTGGCGTACCTG
Source organism: Spirosoma lituiforme (assembly GCF_054776635.1). Lineage (NCBI taxonomy): Bacteria > Pseudomonadati > Bacteroidota > Cytophagia > Cytophagales > Cytophagaceae > Spirosoma > Spirosoma lituiforme. Next base: position 1,430,861 of record NZ_BAAHBO010000001.1, on the reverse strand, counting down.
TATACCACTACAGCTACGTTCGCCCTCCAAAAGAGATGAACGATAAGTCCAAATTCTTTGCGCAGTTCTGGATGAACGATGAAGAATTAAACAAAGAATTCAGCGGACGCACAGAAGTCAATTATTATGTTATTGAGAAAATAGCCCCGTTTACAGGAACTCATCCAGCCATTATGGCCGAAAACGTCAAGAACGGGAATTACGAATTTGATCCGGCCAAGATCAACCGGAACATGAGTCTGAAGAAGCGAGTAGCTTACTGGCTGGACAGCGTTCTCGGCTGGCGGCTTGGCGAATACCGCAATTATAAAGTACTGAAAGAGTAAGGTTGCATGCGGGTATAGCCCAACCCCTTTTAAGAGATCCATCAGAGAACACGCTGTAGCACTAGGCTATTCTGGTCGCTACGGCGTGTTCTGTTTTAGCGGGCTGTGTCCATATCTGGTACTGCACCCGGCCCCACACGAGCAAACAGGCGATAGCTTTGACACTATACGGCTGAAATACCTGCTTTTGCACTACCTGAGGAAATATGTCCGTTGGAGAAAGCGATGTGAAAATGATTACCAGAGCCAGCAGAATTTTATCGAGTTGGGAGGGCGTGTCAAGCGTTACCCACCATAGCGCGACGCCCGTCACCGCCAGGACATAAGTAGGTGACTCCGCCATTTTATTGAAAACGATAATGAAGAGGAAAAAGTAGGCGATCATCCGCCGTTGAAACAACCTATCGTGCCAAAGCTTGAAACGAAGAAACGGCAGCAGGAAAAGGGTTGCGCCAATCAATTCAATAACCCGGTAGTTTTCATCGGTTTTTTCCATACCGAACCACGTCTCAACAATACCCATTACGGAAACCTGTAGCCCCAGCTTACTGATCACAATGACATGAAACCACTCCTTGTACTCCGCTATCAGATGGTCGAGCGGGATAAGGGTTAATGGGGCAATGCCAAGCAGAACAATCCAGCAGAGCATGGCCAGAATGAACTGCGGTTTGCGGGGGTAGAACAAAAAGAAGCCTGCGGCTGCCATGCCATAAAACTTAATAAAGCCACACAGGACAAAGAAAAAGGCCGCTTGCCAGACCCGTTCATTGCGCAGAAAGTACAACCCGAGCAGCATAGCGCCGACAATGAAGTTATTACTCTGCAGATTTTGGGCCGTAATGAGTGCTTCAAGGATGATGATAAGCAACGCCACTCGTCGTTGGACAGCGGGATTCCGTTCATCCGACAAGTAAAACCAGACGCCCGCCAGCAAAACAAGCGTATTGAGCAGGTTCCATAAAATGGTACCCAGCCAGTCGGGCATGTAGTAAAATGGCCCCATGAGCCAGGCGAACGTGGGGCTGTATTTGTAGTTATCTTCGTATAAGTTCGGGTGCAGGCCGTAGATGCTTTTATCGAGCAGTAGATTATGGAATGGCCGCGCAAACATCAAATAGTTATTGTATTGGTTCAATAACAGGTATTGATGAACAGCAACCAGACAAAAAAGGCCAATGTACAGTTTAATTAAACGAGGCAACGTAAAATACCCCAGCAAGCGGTCAAGACTCATAGATCGTCAGTATGTCTCGTAAAATTAAACAGGTTTAATAAACTTACTACCCTGTCTGGCTGGGGGGACTTAAATTGCCGCTTAACGAATTGGTAATAGAGTAACCGTGATGGGTGATCTAGTTGATTGTAACCAGCTTTCGCGAAATGGGAAAGTTCATCAGATTAATAAGCCGTGTCCGTTGATAAGGTATTGATTACGTGAGCGTTATTACTCAGTTAATTGGCTAAATAAGATTTATAAACGCCACTATTTTAGGGTTAATCGGCAGTTATAATCAAACAAATAGTCTTTTCTATCGTTGAAAGAAGTATTAACACCTATACAGTGCGGCATTAATACTAAAGATTTATTGTGTTGCTATAGAGTATGTACCGCAACGTACGTAAACATATTGCGATAAATAGAGTCTTATAATCTTCAGTGCCGTATCTGCCGTAATGTAAAGCCCGTCTTCTTTAACGAGAAGCGGGCTTTTGTCTGTGTCAACCGTCAGTATAAAAATCGACCGGCTTATTGCGGAATCATTTCAGCGTCGGCCAGGATATAGTTCAGCTCGTAAATATTATCCGCATTCAGCTTGAGTGTCCCGCGGAAAGTACGACGTTCATCGGTTTTAAATTTTTTGTCGGATTTTTTAAATTTCAGCGACACAACCGATTCGGGTCCGGCGCCCCCGCAGAAGAAACAGGCGCTATACGGGAAAGCTGAGAGCACGTAAACATTTGATTCCAGATCCACCGGAAGAACGTAGCCGGTAAGATCAACCGTTTTTCCGTTCAGTTTCTGAATACCCTGCCCGAATGTGGGATACAGCATATATACAGACTCTTCGGCATACCATTTTTTCTTGAACGTAACATCGCGCAGAACTTCCCAGGAGAGTTTTACCGGCTCGGCCGCAGCAGAAGGCACCGTTTCTGGCTTAACCCGATCTACAGAAGGTAGTGCCGGACGGAAAGCCGGGGCTACAAGCGATACGAATACGAAGGCAATCAATAAACGAGTCATGTCGAAGGAAGTCTTATGAGCGAAGATGCAATGGTAAAAATACAAAAAATATTACTTTTACTAACGGACTTTATCATCAACCACGCTGCTCGTGCCTGATACACTCAACGACAACACAAAAGATGGCTCGGTAATTCCCGTTCGGTTTACCCGGTTGTACATGACACTGCTGATTATTCTGGCCGTTTTGCTGACGGTGGGGCAGGGGCTTACGCAATGGCGGTTGCGTGCCGTTCAGGACGAGCTATGGATCATTCGCTATACAGCGCTGCAACGACACCAAAGCCAGCAGATCGTGAAGCAGGTGCTGCAATTAACGGACGCCAGCGAACAAGCCGATTTCTCAGAAAATGTGGCGGCCCTACGACAGGTGTTTCCTGCTTTCGAACGCTACCACCTGCAAAGCCGACAGGGAAAGGTCGATAATCCGAAAGTATTCATCGTTAACTCGTCGACCGTTCAGCACTTATACGAAGCCATTCGCCCGCAGTTTGAAGCGTTCCAGCGGAGTGCTCACCGCCTGATGAAGCTTCAGAAGTTCGAAGACATAAAAACGCCCGAAGTACAAGCCAGTATCAAGTTGATGCTGGCCAATGAAAAACCATTTCTGGAGGAAATAGACGGTATTGTTCGGGAATACACGACTGAGCTCAGAGCCAAGCTGACGTTGCTGCAATCCATTGAACTCTACCTGTACGTATTTACAGTCACGATTCTATTGGGAATTGGGTTCCTGATTTTCCGCCCTGCCGCCCGGAAACTCAAACAGACGTTTGCGCAACTAGTTGAGGCCGAGAGCCAGACAACAGCCGCGAATAAAAAATTGCTTAACACGAATCGAACACTGAAAGAAACCCGGCAGAAGTTATTTGAAGCGACTAAGCTGCAGTATCAGCAGGAGATTGACGACCAGAAGTCTAGAACGTCATACCTGATTGCCGGTCAGGAAGAAGAGCGGAAACGATTGTCCCGCGAGCTGCACGATGGCCTCGGGCAAATGCTTACGGCCATTAAGCTGCAAATTGAAGGGCTTGAAGCCAGCCTGACCAGAGCAGCTGCCCCGGAACAGGTTGGCTCGGCGCCGTACGCTAAGAATTTGAAAACGCTGAAGAGCCTGGTGACGCAGACTATCCAGGAAACAAGAACAATTTCCAATAACCTGATGCCCACCGTGCTAAGCGATTTCGGCATTATACCCGCCATAAAAATGCTTGCCGAGCAAGATCGGAGCACATCCTTTGAGGTTACATTTGAAACGAATTTTACCTCCGATATGCCCCGATTGAACCCAAACGTCGAGATCATGCTCTATCGGGTTACGCAGGAAGCGGTGAGCAATGCCATTAGACACGCGAAGCCGTCGCACATTCATATTGAATTGAATGAGCGGGGCAGCTCCTTGCAGTTGTTGGTCAGCGATGACGGCAAGGGATTTCAGATACCCCGAAAAAAGCAGGATAATGGATCATATAAACAAAAATCAGAAATAAACGGCGACTCGACTGATCCATCAGAACTACGCCCGCCCTCGCAGGGTTTACATAACATGCAGGAACGAACCAAATTGCTCAACGGTAAATTCAAAGTACAATCGGCGTTCGGTAAAGGCACCAAAATACAAGTAAGCATTCCTTATAAAACGCATTTTGCTCCCCATGACACCTACTAGAATAATGTTGGTGGACGACCACTCTATCGTTCGCGATGGCATTCGACTTTTGCTTGAACAAGCTGACGGCCTGGAAATTATTGACGAAGCCAACGATGGCGAAGAAATTCTCGATAAACTGAAGGTTATCCAGCCCGACCCAAGCCGCCTGCCCGATCTGATCCTCATGGATATTTCATTGCCGGGTATGTCGGGTATTCAGACAACACAGGTTATCAGCCGGTTGTACAAAAATGTTCGTGTGCTAATGCTGTCCATGCACAATAATGAGGATTATATCCTGCGGTCTGTAGAAGCCGGGGCGTACGGGTATATTTTGAAAGATTCATCGTCTGATGAGATGATAAAAGCTATCCGGACAATTGCTTCCGGAGAGAAATATTACAGCTCGCCAGTAGCCTCGATTATTTTGAGCGGTTACATGCAGCAGCTAAAGAAAGGAGATCGGCACGGGCGCGCCGAACGCCAGTCGAAGCTGTCTAATAAAGAAAAAGAGATATTACAATTCTTGGTCGATGGGATGAGTAGTCGGGAGATTGCGGAGAAACTCCAGCTAAGTGTCCGAACCGTTGACAACCACCGGGCTAACATGATGCGACGTTTGCAGGTGCGTAATGCCGCCGAACTGGTTAGAATGGCTGTAGAAGACAAACTGATCTAGGTATTGAGCAACATGAGGAACCTGATTGTGAACTTGAAAATTGTTTTTTAGGTTTGCTTCCAAAACCGGCTTAGTGCCGGTTTTCCATTTAGTAAATACTATATTAACTAGATAGGTTTAATTAACTAATAAATCCGTATTACCATGTCGTTACGCTTAGGAGATATTGCTCCCGATTTTGAGGCCGATACAACCCAGGGCCATATTCACTTTCATGAATGGCTGGGTACTTCCTGGGGAATGCTGTTCTCGCACCCTGCCGATTTTACGCCCGTTTGTACAACGGAATTGGGTCGGACCGCGCTCTTGAAGGATGAGTTCGGCAAACGGAATGTGAAAGTGATTGCCGTATCGGTAGATGATCTGGAGTCACACAATCGCTGGACGCCCGATATCAAGGACGTGACCGGCTCTGAAGTAAACTTCCCGATCATTGCTGATGCCGACCGGAACGTGGCTGTTCTGTATGATATGATTCACCCGAATGCCAGCGAAAAAACAACGGTTCGCTCGGTATTCGTGATTGGACCCGATAAGAAAATAAAACTGACGCTGACTTACCCGGCCTCAACCGGGCGTAACTTCAATGAACTCATCCGGGTCATTGATTCGCTTCAGCTGACGGCTGATTATCAGGTGGCTACTCCTGCCGATTGGCAGTCTGGTGATGACGTTATCGTTACACCTGCCGTAACGAATGATCAATTAGAGGCCAAGTTTCCAAAAGGGGTAACGTTCGTTAAGCCCTACTTACGCACGACTCCGCAGCCTAACAAGTAGCGTTCGGTTATCTTGACGAGGTTCGGTGGGTTAAACTAACGTGCTTAGTTTAACCCACCGAACCTCGTTTAGTTGAATGAAGCGGACCGTAAGCATACAATACTAGCTAAAGACTATAGTCTTAAAACTTTATGATTACCCGCTGAGTTAGTCGTTCTGTAGAAAAACAAACAACTTAGCGTTATGGCAAAGTCTCAAAACAATAATCCCGAGCATTCAGAAGGACCAGTAGCAACAGCAATCGAAGAGCAAACCGCTAAATTGCCTTCCGACATCTTTTTGTGGGCGGCACTGGGTTCAATGGGCGTTTCGCTGTATTACCAGTACATAAAGGAGCGTGATAAAAGCCTGTTTGTTGGTCAGTGGGCAGCTCCCTTTTTGTTGCTTGGCTTGTATAACAAGCTAGTCAAACTGGAAGGTCACGATTGATAATGCCTTACAAAGCTTGATTGAGAAAGCCCTTCGCGTAAGCAGAGGGCTTTTTTATGTTCGTTATGTTCGGGTCTAATGCCGTATTTTTGATCCACAAATTAAAAACTGCATGAAAACCCGCGTTCTGATTAAGCTCATCATTCAGCGATATGGTCTATGGATTGCGGCATTTTTTATCGTTTTGACTACTATCCTGGTTGTTCGGTCGCGCAGGGTAAAAGAGCTTGATTGGCAATTTGTTCGGGCATTCGGTATTCGGTTACCCATGCGCTACGGCATTCACGGTATTGATGTATCCCGGCATAATGATCGGATTAACTGGGAGCGGGTCAGGCAAATGGAAGCGGATGGTGTCCGACTTCAGTTCGTATTTATCAAAGCGACCGAGGGGGCTACGCTAGCCGACAAGCATTTTGGGAAGAACTGGCGTGAAGCCAAGAAATCAGCCTTACGGCGGGGAGCCTATCATTTTTATCACCCTACCCGCGACCCGCTCAAACAGGCCAATAATTTTATTCGGACCGTGGAGCTGAGCGAAGGTGATTTTGTGCCGGTTGTCGATTTCGAGGTAATAAATGGCCAGTCGGACGAAACGGTTATCAACGGACTAAGGCTTTGGCTCGAAACCGTTGAAGAACATTACCATGTGAGGCCCATGATTTATACGAACGGGAACCTCTATAAGCGGTACATCAAAGACAATCTGGGTGAGTATCCACTCTGGATTGCCGACTATTCAGCCAAACACTTACGGACGTACGACGCCGATAAGCTATACCTTTGGCAGCATAACCAGAGTGGTTTTGTGCAGGGTATACGGGGTCAGGTAGACTTCAATGTGTTTGTGATGGACGAAGATCGAATGAAAGATATTTGTTTATAAGTGTCTTTACGGACAAGCTGTAAAAATAAACGGGCCTGAGCCCGTCTACACACTTACTTTCGTCAACACAGCTGGGCTGGCCAGCCAGTTTTTCGCTTTTTCGCCGAAGGCTTTCATATGCGGCATCTGGTTATGAGCCTGTAATCCTGCTTCGTCGTCCCAGCGTTCGTGCATGATAAACCGCTCAGGGTGTTCTGTGTTTTCGTATAGTTCGTAGAGTTGGCAGGCTGGTTCGGTTCGTACGGCCAGAACCAGCTCGGACAGGGCGTTCTTAAGGTCGGTTTCAGCACCGGAGTTGGCCGTAATGGCGGCAAATACTAACAGAGGCATTGGTAATACGATTAAATAAATGAATAGACTCCTCAACTAAAGGCAATAAGGTCAACATCTACCGTTGCCAAATTTCCCAGGCTTTCTCGGCCTGTAACTCCAGCATTCGCAGCCCGTTATGAACGGCAGCACCCTGTTCAAGACCCAGTTTCATAAACTTCGTTTCAACAGGGTTGTAAACCAGATCGTACAGCAAATGGCGGGCCGTCAACAATGAGTAGGGGAGAACTGGCGCTTCATCAACTCTGGGGTACGTACCTACTGGCGAGCCATTGATGATGAGCGGGAAATCGTTTATGACGCTCGCTAATTCATCGTAAGTGAACGAGTCGGCACTTTTGGTTCGCGACACATAGCGGTGCGAAATACCCAAGTCGGATAGGGCAACTGTAACGGCCTTTGATGCCCCACCGGTGCCAAGTACCAAGGCTTTCAACCCCTCCGATGAACGGCCAAGTGATGTTAGCCAGTTGACCAGTGACTGTTGAAAACCGTAATAGTCGGAGTTATACCCCGTTCGGGAACCATCCGTTTCCAGCCTGATCACATTAACAGCGCCAATTTTCTCCGCCGAGGCATCGAGCCGGTCGAGGTAAGGTAAAACAGCCTGTTTGTGCGGAATAGTAACGTTGAGCCCCCTCAGATCCGGCAGTGCCAGCAAATCCGGCAGCGTCGTAATGGTAGACATCTCGAACAGATCGTACTGGCTGTCGATGATGCCTTCACGGTCGAATTTCTCCGTGAAGTACCGTTTCGAAAATGAATGCGTGAGTGGAAAGCCAATCAGGCCGTAGCGATTCATAGTAATTAGGTTAAAAGCACGATGCCACTGCAATTGGCAATGGCATCGTGCTTTTTACGAATAGACAACTAGTCTAGCGAGCCCTTTTCTTGAAAAATTCCAGAATAATGGGTACGACAGATAAGCCAACGATGCCAAAGACAACCAGTTCGAAGTTTTTCTGGACGATCGGGAAGTTTCCAAAAAAGTAGCCTAGCAGCGAAATACTCGTTACCCACAAAATGGCTCCCAGTATGCAGAACCTGATATACGTAGCGTAACTCATGCTGCCAGCACCGGCCACAAAAGGCGCAATGGTGCGCACAATCGGAATAAAACGCGCAATAATGACGGTACGTCCACCGTATTTTTCGTAGAACTTCTCCGTTTCGGCAATGTATTCGCGTTTGAAGAATAGAATGCGTTCGCGGGATTTGATCTTTGAACCCAGAAATTTGCCGACGAAGTAATTCACATTATCCCCCATTAGGGCAGCTACGATAAGCAGTGGAATAATGACCCACACGCTCAGTTCGTTGGTTGGTCGGGCGGCCAGGGCACCGGCTGCAAACAACAACGAGTCGCCAGGTAACAACGGCATGAAGATCAAGCCTGTTTCGGTAAATACGATCAGAAAAAGGATGGCATACAGCAGCACACCATACTCATTGGCCCACAGATCAAGATAGCGATCCAGGTGAAGCAAAAAATCAAAAAGCGACTTAATAAGATCCATGTGTTTTTGCCCCCTACTTATCTAAAAATTGTGAGAATGTATCGCCACGCAAACCTAACCGGATGGTTTCCAGGGGAATAACTTCGTGGGGTGCAATGTTACCCAGGTTCACGTTCGCGCCGAGGAGTTTGACAAACCAAACCTGCTGTTCCTTCTGTGGAGCTTCCCACAGAATTTTTTCGCATGGAACCTGTGTTAGAATTTCTTCAACCAGCCCTTGCCGAACCTCACCACTCGACCGGAACAAGCCAACGGTACCGCCTTCCCGAGCTTCGCCGATTACTTTCCAGGCACCTGCTTCCAGTTCGGCCTTCATCAATTGAATCCACTTATAGGGAGGAATGATCTTGGCTTCATCTTTGGAACCCACCTCAGAAAGGACAATGACCTGAGTTGCAAGCTGGCGAATGTATTCACACTTATCGTCCTGAACCATATCAATTGATCCATCCGATACTTCCGCGTGATCCATCCCGTACTTATCCAACAACCGGCGATAATCGTCGAATTGATTTCGCACCACAAAAGCTTCGAACAAGGTTCCGCCGAAGTACACAGGAATGCCCGCTTCGCGATAAATGGCTAGTTTTTCGTTTAGGCGCGGAGTGACAAAAGAAGTTGCCCAACCCAACTTGACGATGTCTGTGTGGTCAGCAGAGACAGATAGGAAATCTTCTACCTCCCGGAGGCTCAACCCTTTGTCCATTACCATGGTCAGCCCGCTTTCACGAGGTTTTGCGGTTCGATCGGGTATCTGCGTAAGCGTATAATTCATGACTAGTAATTGCGTAGGCTTATTAAAAACGCCCAAAAGTAGTACAAGTCTTGAAAAACTCCCAAGAAAGTACATAAATAATAGCATGTTATAGACTTTTAGCTTAGTTAAGTACTATTTTTGCCGCTATGAATAATAACACAAATCCCCGTCTGGAGTTCTTCCGCTCTCGGGTAGGGCAGAGCATGAGTGGAAGCATATCGCCTTTTGGCGGCTGGCTCAATGGCACCATTCAGGAAGCAGATTATGGCCGACTGGTAGCGGATTTCACTATTCGGGCGGAAATGACGAATCCGGCCGGCGTTTTGCACGGTGGTGCGGGCGCGGCCATTCTCGATGATTTAATTGGGGCCATGGTTTATTCACTCGGCCGGGAATATGCGTTTACATCCGTTAATCTGACGATTGATTTTTTACACGCAGCTCGTATGGGCGAAGTAGTTACGGCAACGGCTGAGGTCATCAGAGAAGGAAAAAATATTGTTCACTGCGAAGGCCGGATTCTGGCTTCTACCGGTAAAATCATCGCGAAATGTGCGACTAATCTGATTCAAACATCCATTAGAGTAGAGCAGATATAAAAGCACTCGAAAAAGTAAACCGGCTAAGTTATGAGCGTATTGGTATAGTACACTTTATAGTTTTGGTCATTCACATATGGTGAATAATATAATCGGCATAGCTAATTAATGTCCGTTCAATGTCAGTAAATAAAAGAAGGGTTAAATCGAAAAAAAGGTAGATAATGGGTAATACTACCTGCTTTTGCTTACCACTTCTAGGTATAAAAAATTGGATAATGAATCGAACGGTAAGCGATAAAAATAGAACGAATTGAAGAACAAATGAGAAAATGTCCGGTATTTAGGGTTTGTTTAGTCCCTATGTATGTATTTATTTTTTTATCACCTTATTCTCACTATTATTGACTGTTGATAAAAAAACGCCGGTTTTAAACATAATTCTATTAAATCAGTAATAGTGTCACTGATATTATTCAGCTAATCCTGACAGACCAAATTGATCCAGGGAGTATTCTATAAATTTGGTCAACTAGGTTATTTAGTAATGAAGGCGAAAAAAAAACTGATAGATGGGTTGAGTTTTGCGTTTCAGTCTTAACATTGCAGAAAAATAGCGAATTGTTGGGTCACGTGACGAAGACATTCATCAGATGACCTGTGTGACCGGTTAACTAGCGTTGACCACAATTTAAGGAGAAAGGCATTTTTTTGAGAATGAAGATAAAGTTTTAACAACCTCAAAACATTTGCCTCAAAAGTTAGTCATATAGAATGCTGAAGGCTCTTTAAGTAACCTCCAGCCAGGAAAGTGACAGGCCGTTCCCTAAATTTCCGTAGTCACGTTTGGGAGAATAAAAGTTTAGTAACAAACATTGCGTCAAATTAACTCAATAAATATGCGAACATTTATCCAACAACACCCTATGAGGATGCTGGCTGGACTCGTGTTGCTAGGTTTTGCAATACCTTCTGTTAGTCTTGCTCAACAGGCTGACACAGTCCGGGTTCAACCCGCCACGACAACCGCACCGAGCGGCAATTATTCACGAGAGAACATCTATCGTTTGGGTAAAGGTGTTTACACCGATACGCTGCGTAGAGGTGATTTCAAAGCACAAGCCAGTGATGTTGCTGAACTGGACGACTGCGACACAACCTTTCAAACGTTTATCTTAGTACGGCGCCTGTCGCCATGGCGGGTAGGTTTGTATGCCGGTCCTAACTTTGCTTATTGCGGAACGTGGGAAAATACATTTGGTCCTACCAAACGTGACAATACTCTTTACAATGGTGCTGGTTTTAACATTACCGCCAACGTTGATTATTTCCTGACACCTGCTACCCGCCGGCTGCGTTTTGGCGTAGGGGCATCTTTCGGTTACCAGAATTACATCACGCGTAGTATCTACACAGATTACCTGTACGGGTTGGCTGCCGCTCGTGGCTTCACGAGAGATCAGGTAACCATTCGTCAACGGGCTTCGGAAGATATGTTCCTGACGGTTGGACCTGTCCTGACGTTTACGCTGGCTCGTAGCCGTCGTAACCCAGATGCGACAACGTTCATTGAGTTGGGTGCCCGAGGTGGTCTGTTTCGTTCAGAAGCGGCTACAATCGCTGCCTATACGCCATCAACATTGTCGTTGCCATCCGTTCCTTCATTTGTCGGTGGTGGCGGTTTAATTCGTTCGGTTAACCCTAGTCCTAGTCTATATCACCTGGGCGCGTTGGGTTCGGTAGCTATTTTCTTCCCATTGCGCAATAACTGGAACATCGGTGTTCAGGGACAAGGTTTTATTACCCAACTTAACTACCTGATCGTTAATGGTGTTGATGACCAGTTGTATGAGTTCAAACGCAAGCACGGTGGTTTTAACGTTGGCTTGGCTGTTCGGAAAGGTTTTATTCAGAAGAAGCTTATTCCTAAGGCTCCCGTTACCTGCCCAACCTGCGAACAGGTTCCTGAGTTGAACGTTCGTTTCAACGGCGCTTCTCTGAAAGGTGCATCGCTTGCTTTCGTAGACAGCACAAACGCGCAACAGTCAGCTCCTGTTAACACAGCGGCAACGGCTCCTGTAATTAGCTGGCGTAGCACAACTCCGAACCCAAGAAATGAAACGTTCACGGCTCGTTTGTATTACCGCGCCGATTCAGTAGTTGCTGGTTCAACGGATCAGGTAATTGCTCAATTAGAAAACACGACCGATACGACTCTTGCTTTCCCAACCGCTTACTTCGCCAACGGTCAGGTAAATCCAGGTTTCTACTACGTAACAGTTCACAACAAGCAAGTAGCGAAATGCGGCACATGTATGAGCGAAGTGGCTACCACGAGTTTCGCCAGCATTCGCCCACGTAGTAAAGTTGTTGAGTGCGAATACCGTCATAAACTCGAGCGTCTGGAAGTTTACTACCGTACCCCATACACTCGCGAAGTGGCTAACGTATGTTACTGTAACGGTACCGTTACGTCGGTTGGTGACACGGTTACACGCCTTCGTTATCGTGGTCTGAACCGCAAGCTGGCAAACAGCACTGTTGAGTTTGATACAAACACGGTTATCCTGAACATTCGCGAATTGCCAGGTGGTTTAGCTCAACAGCTGCAAGCTGAGAAAGCTAAAATTGAAAGTGGTAACGCAATCCGCTACAAAGGTCGCCGGGTACGTCCGCAGGTTCAGTACTTCCGCGCTGTCTTCACTGTAACGAAACTGCCATGCAACGGTCAGCCTGAGCAAGCAGTAGGTAGCTTCAACACGACGATTAGCGACAACAGCTACTCGATCACGGATCTGAAGCCACTGACAGATGATCAGAAAGCTAAGTTACTGGCTCCCCCAGCACCTGCTAAGAAGAAAGCAACTCGTCGGGCTGGTAACAGCGGCCGCCGGTCAGATGTACTCTTCGGTGTTGAATAAGGAAACAGCACATAAATAAAAAAACCGGGGGCCAACGCTCCCGGTTTTTTTATTTATGTAGGCTACAGACTCTGAAATGACAGTAGGGCTTGACTAACCGGATAGACCAGATGCGACTTTTTTTACTAGTTATAATTGGCCAATGTTTCATAACCATGCTGAACGCACAACCACAGCCGAATAGTCGTATACCCGCCATTGCGTCAACAATGCAGACCTATTCTGTGCGGCTGACGCCAGGCCAGGATTTGAAGGAAGCGTTGGAAATGATTGTTCAGCAGGAACGCATCAGCGCAGGTGCTGTACTTACCTGCGTGGGTAGCCTGACTACGCTGACCCTGCGTCTGGCTAATCAGGAAACGCCAAGCGTATGGAAGGGGCATTTTGAAATTGTTTCGCTCGTGGGTATTCTGTCAATGAATGGGAGCCATCTCCATTTGTCCGTTTCGGATTCAACGGGTCGGACGATCGGAGGACACCTGCTAAAGGGCTGTCTTATCTACACTACGGCGGAGTTGGTAATCGGTGTTATGCCGGAACTCATTTACGCCCGAGAACCCGACCCCACCTTTGGCTACAAAGAACTGGTAATCCGAAAAAAGCAGAGAAAATGAAAAAAGGCCATCTCTTTGAAGAGATGGCCTTCTAAATTATAGTGAAAGTAAAGCTAGTTGCGCTTACTCAATTCATCGCGAATCTTGGCTGCTCGTTCGTATTCTTCATTGCCCAGGGCTTCGTCAAGCATCTTTTGTAACTCTTCGGACGATGCATTCTTCAGCTGGTCGCCAAAGGACCGCGTTGATGACTTACTGGACGACCGAACAAGTTCTTCCTGCTCTTCCTCTTCATCATTGCCCGTCGCTGTAATGCCAGCTTCTGACAAGATGGATTCATTCGTATAGATGGGCACATCAAACCGGATACCAATGGCTATCGCATCGGATGGGCGAGCATCGACAACGGATTCGCGAACCCCATCGAAGCAGACGATTTTAGCGTAAAAGATGCCTTCCCGAAGATCGGAAATCATGATTTCACGGACGGTAAATTTGAATTGCTCGGCAAATTGCTTGAACAAATCGTGCGTCATGGGCCTGTTAGGCACAATTTTTTCGATTTCAATAGCAATGGCCTGCGCTTCAAACATACCAATGATGATGGGCAATCGTCGGTTGCCATATTCTTCGCCTAATACCAATGCAAACGAACCTGATTGCGATTGGCTGGGCGACAGTCCTAATATTTCCAGCTTAATCTTATCCACAGCGCGAAATTAACAAAAAGTCGTAAGTAATAATGGGGACACCTGTTGGTCAGCAAGCCGTAAGTAAAAAAATATTCAGCCGCTTACGACTTTATTACCCCGTTACGCACGACTACAGCGCCTTTACCGCTTTTGTCAGACGTGGAAGCACGTCAAAAACATCACCAACGATGCCATAGTCTGCCGACTTAAAGAAAGGCGCGTCAGCATCCTTATTGATAACAACAATCACCTTCGATGAGTTTACGCCAGCCAGATGCTGGATAGCCCCGGAAATGCCGCAGGCGATGTACAGATTAGGACTGATCTTGATTCCCGTTTGTCCCACGTGCTCAGAGTGAGGGCGCCAATCGAGGTCCGATACCGGCTTGGAGCAGGCGGTGGCTGCATGAAGAGCTTGGGCCAGCTCTTCGACAATGCCCCAGTTCTCGGGTCCTTTCAACCCACGGCCAGCCGACACAACCAGGTCGGCTTCCGGTAATAGAATGTCGCCCGATGATTTCTCGGTGTTTTTTACCGAAATGGCAAAATCTGCATCGTTGAGTACCGGCGTAAAGGTTTCTACCGTGGCTGTGGCCTCTTTCTCTACAGGCGTGATGGTGTTTTTCTTGATAGCCAGAATCTTCACATCGGCTTTCAAATCATTGTAGGCAAATGCTTTGCCGGTATAAATGCTGCTCTTAACCCGAAAACCGCTAGACAAGTCAGGCAACTCAATTACGTTAGCGGCTAAACCTGCTTTTAGTTTGCCAGCCAGGCGGGCTGTCATGGCATCGGCTAAGGACGATTTGGCCAGCACAATTACTTTACTGCTTTCCTGCTGGGCGGCAGCCGCGACAACGGTAGCGTACGCCATACCATTGGGCTCGGCCAGTTTGGCGTCGGCCGCGTGCAAAACTTTCGTCGCACCGAATTTACCGGCCGAGGCCAGTTCGGAGTCGTCAGCCGGGCCAACGATGATAGCCGTTGCGGAAGTGCCCATCATGTCGGCCACCTTTGCTCCGTAGAAAATAGCCTCCTGCGAGGATTTTTTGATCTTACCTTCGTCTAATTCAGCAAATATGAGGACAGACATAAAAGAATTTTCGGTTTATGGTTTTCAGGTTCCGGTCTTCAAGCTTGTGGTGTAAGCCATAACCAGGAAACAGGAACGATTAAATTACTTTGGCTTCGGTGTGTAGGAGTTGAATAAGCGTCTCAACGGCATCCGCGGGAATCATCTTGACGGCACCACGTGGGGCGGGCAGCTCGTAGCTGGCAACGGTGGTTAGTTTATCCGTACCCGTTGGCTCAACGACTTTGAGGGGTTTGGTCCGAGCGGTCATGATGCCCCGCATATTTGGAATTTTCCACTCGGCAATGGGTTCCTGACAGCCTAGTACGAGCGGTAATTTCGCTTCCAGACTTTCTTTGCCACCCTCAATCTCCCGGGTAATTTTGGCGGTGTCGCCGTCCAGGTCAAGCAGCATAACGGGCGAAATAGACGGAACTCCCAGCATTTCGCCTACTATGCCGTGTACCTGACCGCCGTTGTAGTCAATGGATTCACGACCCATCAGGATCAGATCATAGCTGTTTTCCTTTGCAATAGCGGCAATTTGTTCGGCAACAAAGTACGCATCGGTAGGCTCCGCATTGACGCGAATCGCATCATCGGCACCAATGGCTAAGCATTTACGAATAACGGGTTCCGAATCCGCTTCGCCTACGTTCAGCACCGTAATGGCAGCCCCCGTTTTTTCTTTCAGTTCAACGGCTCTTGCCAGCGCATAATCGTCGTAAGGACCCGTAATGAACGTTACGCCCGCCTTATTAAGCTTGGTGTTGTTATCCGTGAAGGTAATTTTGGTGGTGGTGTCCGGAACACTCGTCACACACACTAAAATTTTCATGCTTATTGGGGTTTTGTGGTTGTTATCGAGATTCGCCGGCAATCAACAGCGTTGCCCATAGCAGTCTAAACTGGACACTGTTCACTACGCCTGAATCCTTACTTTTACGGCTCAAAAATACAAATACTCTCCACTAAAAGTATGCATGCATACTAATTTTCTTGCACGTATGAATAACGAACGCATCCAACAATTAATTCGATTTGTACAGGAAGAGCCGAATGAGCCATTCAACCTATATGCACTGGCCATGGAATACATCAGTAGCCAGCCCGCCCAGGCTCGGCTTTACTTCGACCAGCTACTAGCCGAGCATCCGGATTATTTACCAACGTATTACCATGCCGCTGCGCTCTACGCCGAACGGGATGAGCGGGAGCGGGCAGCGGAGCTATACGATAAGGGGATCCGGCTGGCCAAAGCGCAGCAAAACCAGAAAACATTCCTGGAACTGGAACGAGCGCAACAGGCATTCGAGGATGACGAAGATGACTGGTAATACAATCGTCGAGGTAAGATCATTTACTGGTGTGCCCGGCTTTTTCGCTGTTGCACGAGGTCCTGTCTGAACAGTAAGGGTACATTTGCCTGTTCAGGCAGGGTGTAATTAATCGCCAAATACCGGGCGTTGGCCACTTTGGGTAAGTACACAAATCCCCGTATCGATTCGCCGGGGGCCAGTGTATTGGCTTTTAGAGCCAGTTCACGCCAGCGGTACTCTTCGTAATCATAGCGCTGCATCCGGTTAGCAAAGGTGCTGTAGTCGATCATGCGTTTGGCTGCCAGCCCCTGATACGCAACCCCGTGCGCTACCTGATTACTGACATACTCGCGGTAAGAACGATTGTTGGAAGAGGACGATACGTCGCTGGCAACGAGGGCAACCATCAGGATAGTATTCAGTACCTTGGCCTTTTTGAGTCGTTTCTCCTCCTGTTTTCGCTTTAGCTGCATCCGCCCAGCCTCGTAAGCCGGGTCAGCGGCTACCCGCGAGAGGGCCAGACTGGCGTTGGCTGGGTCTGGAAGGGTATCCTGCGCTGCGCCGAGTGCCGTAAAATGGAAGTCGGCGGGGTTGATGTCGATGGCGTGATTAGTCCGGTTTTTCACCTCGACGTCAAGCGTAACGAACTCTATATCTTCCCGCTCGAAGGACGCGACAACGCCCACGCCATTTTGCTCGGCCTTGGTGACTGGTCTTCCCTCGATCATAGTTACATCGCCAGAAACCGGCTCAAGCCGATAGGTGGTGGTGAAAGTTGGGGCACAACTACTGAAGGCAAAGGCCAGAACGCTGGTTGCCAACGTATACGTCAGAACGGAGAAAGTTTTCATAGAAACAGGATGATGCCGGATAGCTCAGTTACCAGGTGTAAAGTTACACAAGCGGAGGATTCGATAGTGTTAAAGATCAGTTAGTTTACTGGGCGGATGGCTACTTGAGTCTGTTGAGTAGCCGAATTCATTCAGCCGATATGCCGGGTGGTATCAGTAATAAAAAAAAGAGGATTCCTTTACAGTGTTTACGCCTTCGTGCGCTCCCCTATATTGAATGCCAAGCGGTATAGGCAAGGGACGCGCCATTTAGATCGACTTATCTCATGAAGACCCTGGTTTGCACCACACCCGGTCAGTTTGCTTACGAACAGGCTGATATGCCCCGTTTAACACCCGGAAACGCCATCCTGAAAATTAAGCAGGTAGGTATTTGCGGAACAGATTTACACGCTTTTGAGGGAACACAGCCTTTTTTTAGTTACCCACGCATTCTGGGCCATGAGCTGGCCGCAGAAGTTGTCGCCGCGGATGGAGCACCTGATTTTTTGCCGGGGGAAGCCGTTACCATTATTCCGTACATCAACTGTACCCATTGCATTGCCTGTCGGACGGGTAAACCAAACTGCTGTGTATCCTTGCAGGTAGCTGGCGTTCATATGGACGGAGGTATGGTCGAATACCTGTCGGTTCCTTCGCGGTTGCTGGTACATGGGGATGGGCTTGGTTTTGATGAGCTGGCGTTGGTAGAGCCGCTGGCGATCGGTGCCCACGGCGTTCGTCGGGCCGCGGTGCAGGCCGGTGAGTTTGTGCTGGTGGTGGGGGCGGGGCCCATTGGCCTGGGCGTGATGGAGTTTGCCCGGATTGCCGGAGCAACCGTTATTGCGCTGGACATTAACGAAGGCCGACTAGCGTTCTGCCGGGAAAAACTAAACATTCCCTTTACCATACATGCCGCCAACGAAGATGTTCACGAAGCGTTGCGGACCATTACCAACGGCGACATGCCTACGGCCGTGATTGATGCTACCGGGAGTTTGCGGGCTATCAATACGGCTTTTTCGTACCTGGCTCACGGCGGTCGGTATGTGCTGGTTGGTTTGCAGAAAGGTGATATCAGCGTGAGCCATCCCGAATTTCACAAGCGTGAAGCCACGCTGATGAGTAGCCGTAATGCCACAAGGGCTGATTTTGAGCTGGTCATTTCGAGTATGAAAAGTGGTGCGGTCAATCCGACTACTTACATTACGCACCGTGTTCGTTTCGATCAGGTGGGTGATGCGTTTGCCAGTTGGCTCGACCCGGCTAACGGCGTCATCAAGGCCATGGTCCTGATGCCCTGATGCCTAGTCTAAACCATAGTGATCGGCTTTTTGAACAGATCCGGACGACATAAGTAATTTTACCAGACACGTAAGTACAATACCCCATAGGGATGGCATATAGAGAGAAATAAGTATATTTCGTGGCTAAACAGCGAATACGGGTTCCTGAACCAGTGGCTTTTGCCATTCGATTCAGCTTACGTAACGACCATGACGAGCCAGGAAGAGGAGGATTTATGGAGACGTTTTCGGGACGATAACCAACAGGCGTTTGAAACGATCTATACAACCTACTTTTCGGTGTTGTTTCACTATGGATACCACATTGCGCCGAATGAAGAACTGGTAAAAGACTGTATCCAGACGTTGTTTGTTGAACTCTGGCGTAGTCGTCGGTCGCTGTCGCAGACAACATCGGTTAAGTTCTATCTGCTCAAAGCCATGCGCCGAAAGGTGTACCACAGTCTTCGAAAGGAGGAACAGTACACCACCTACATACCCGGCTCCGATGAGAATGACACGGCCTTCTCCCCCGAACTTGAGTTGATTAACCAACAGGCCGACGCGCACCAGCAGGAAATGCTTCGTCAGGCCATCGAGCAATTGTCGCATCGCCAGAAGGAAGCCATTACGCTGCTTTACATCGAGGGGCTCTCGTACCCCGAAATTTCGGACATGATGTCGATCAAAATCCGTACGGTATATAACCTGGTTCATACGGCGCTGGATAGCCTGCGTAAGCACCTGAATCAGCCGGGATCGTGGATGGTTCTTGCCCTGTTGGCGACCAGGCTCTGAGTTTTTTCGTTTTTTTCTGGATTGAGCCGGTAAAAATCAACGCAAGCCGCCATTGCTCTTATGCAACGGGTCATCCTACTCGTTGGCCTGGTCTCTCTTCCGGCCAGGTTGCAACACCATCCTGCATGGATTATACACAATTTACGGCCATTGATCTGGCAGCTGACCCTGGTTTCATCGGCTGGGTGCAGCGGCCGGATGCTACCAATACCACCTTCTGGGAAACCTTTCTGGCCCAAAACCCTGACCGGGCTGGCGAGGTAGACGCAGCCCGTAAACTGATTACGGGTTGGCAAATCAACCCGCAAATTCGGCCGGACGAGAATATGCGGGCGATCTGGCTCAACATTGAAGCCGAAAAATTAAGTCATTCGCGACCCTTCAGGATTCATCGAAACGGCAGTAACTACCAGCGCTGGGCAGCCGGGCTGGTTGGCATACTCCTACTGGCGATGGCTACGCTCTGGGTTATCAACAACCTTAGTCCGACGCGTTATACCACCGCAACAGGGGAAACCAAAACGGTTCAATTGCCGGATGGATCGACGGTAGTGCTGGCGTCCCATTCATCCATTGACATCCTGGGCGATTGGCAACCCGAACATCCACGAGAACTGGCGTTACAGGGTGAAGCTTTTTTTTCGGTAGAGCACCAGCCGAATCACCAGACGTTTGTCGTCAACATGCCGGGTAACCTGCGCGTGGAGGTGCTGGGTACCACATTTACCGTCAGCGAACGGGCCACTAAAACGCAGGTTGTTCTGAACTCGGGCAAGGTGGCGCTTTACGTCGATAAAGCAACTGAACCACTCATAATGAAACCGGGCGAACTGGTCGATATACCTAAAGCGCAACCGGATAGAATGGCCCGGCGTACTGTAAATCCGGCGGTATACAGTGCCTGGAAGGATAATCAGTTTGTCTTCGAAAATACGTCGCTGGGAGAAATTGCTGCCATTATCGAAGCTGACTTTGGCATTACGGTTCAGTTTTCCAGCGCATCGCTGACCGATCGGCGAGTGACCCTCCGGCTCCCCAATCGTGATCTGGAGCTACTCCTGACATCCTTGGCCGAGATTCATGACCTGACCATCGACCGCCAGACCAGCCGCATTATCTTTTCGGAAAATGTATTCACAAAATAGCGGGCACTCAATTGCCTGATAGCCAAGCATTCACAACGGTAATCCAATAGATGTATGAAAGTTAATTTACCGAATTTTAGTATCCCCAAGACCACCCTGGGGCTGTTGCTGGTTCACCTGCTGCTGGCTTACCCGACAGCTGCCCAGTTACTGGCCACCAACAACAGGGCGCGTATGATCAACCCGACCCGTTCTAGCCTGCTGGCAAAGGATGCGTTGCACAAACTGGAAATTAAGTACAACGTAACGTTCGGGTATGCGCCGGATATGCTGTCGAACCGGTACGTGGTTTCGGACCAGTGGGCGCAGGCAACCGATCTGAAAAGTGCGTTGACCGCCTTGTTGACGCCCTTCAATCTGCGGTATAAACAGGTAAAGAAAGATGTATTTATCATCAAAACGGCCAGCGCATCGGCTCGGGACCAGGCTACGGCGATGGGTGACCTGGTACTTTCGGCATCGGATCGTCGTCTGATGGAGTCGGACGTTCAGACTCTGGTATTTCCGGTGAAGGGCCGCGTTACGGGCGATAACGGAGAGGGCATTCCGGGCGTGAGCATTGTCGTGAAGGGCTCGAATTCGGGCACGGTCTCCGACGTGAACGGGGCCTATTCACTCAACGTACCCGACGCCAACGGAACCCTTGTGTTTTCCTACATTGGGTATATCACGCAGGAGGTGGCTGTCGGTAACCGGGGTACGATAGACATTTCACTCAAAACAGACATTCAGCAATTGGGTGAGGTGGTAGTTGTAGGGTACGGTACGCAGGAGAAAAAAGATGTAACGGGCGCTATTTCGGCCGTGAAGGGAACAGATATCCAGAACATTCCGTCCGGGGGCGCTCAGCAGGCCTTACAGGGACGGGCCTCGGGCGTTAATGTCATTCGGAACGGGGGCGCGCCGGGTAACGCCGGTTCCATCCGGATTCGGGGCTTGGGAACGGTTAACAATGCCGACCCGCTCGTGGTGATTGATGGGGTGCCTGCCGGGAGTATGAACGACGTGAATCCAAACGATATCGAGTCGATTGACGTGCTGAAAGATGCCTCTGCGTCGGCTATTTACGGAACCCGGGCGGCTAATGGCGTGGTGCTGATCACGACCAAGCGGGGACGGTTCGATGATAAACTTAAGTTGACCGTCAATGGCTACTATGGTGTGTCGAACCGAATTAAAACGCTGCCTGTACTCGACGCGCCTACGCTGGCCAAACTGAAGCAGGAAGCCTACACCAACGATGGCTCTGCCGTACCCGCTATCTGGCAGGATCCGCAGTACCAGACCCAGCAGACTAACTGGCAGGATGCACTGTTTCGGCAGGGGACCACGAAAAACCTGGACGTGTCGTTGCGGGGTGGGGGCAAGTATTCGTCTTTCGCGGTTTCGGCCGGGAATTACAATGAGCAGGGAATCATCGGAAAATCGTTTTACAACCGATATACCTTTCGCATCAACTCCGACCATAAGATCAGCGAACGGCTGAAGATCGGCCAGAATCTGCAATTCACGAATACCCGCGAAAACGCGCCGAATACCCTATCGGCGCAGGATGGTCTGGTCTGGAGCGCCATTCGCTTTCATCCTGGTCTGCCGATTAAAAATGCCGACGGTACCTACAGTACCACGAAGGACAAGGGCGCATTTGGCGATATCAATAACCCGCTCTACACCGTTGATGTGCAGGACCAGCAAAACACCCGCAACAGGATATTGGGGAACGTAACGGGCGAATACGAGTTGTTTAAAGGGCTGAAAGCCCGCGCCAATGTGGCCCTTGACGCTACATTCAGCGATAGCCGTTCGTTCGCGGTTAAAATAACCGATCAGTTCCGCTCGAATCAGTACAACCAGCTTACACTGGGTAATAGCAAATACTGGTCGTTCCTGCAGGAATACTTTTTATCGTACGACAGGAAGTTCGGTGCCAGCTCGCTTGGTGTGGTGGCCGGTTATACCTCACAGACGTTCAATACGGTGTTCTCGAATAACGTTGGCCGCGATTTTCCGAGTGAAGAGCCTGATTTGCGGTACATGAATTACGCCAGTACCATCGTGTCGGCGGCTACCATCGGTCTCGATAATGCAGGTCGGAGTTACGATGCGTTGCAATCGGTATTCGGTCGTGCCACCTACAGCTTTAAAGACCGCTACTTATTGACCGCTACCTTCCGGTCGGATGGTTCGTCTAAGTTTGCGCCGGGTAGGAAGTGGGGTTACTTCCCGGCTTTCTCGCTGGGCTGGCGTGTGTCCGATGAGCCATTTTTCAAGACTGCCGTGCCCTTCATGAGCAACCTGAAAGTAACGGGTGGCTGGGGCCAATTGGGTAACCAGAACGTAAACTCACTGCAATACCTGGCCCTGATTACCTCCAACTACCGCTACTCGTTCGGCGATCAGAATACACTGGGTTCGGCGCAGGGTCGCTTACCCAACCCGAACATCGGCTGGGAAACGGCCGAAATGACGAACTTCGGTCTGGACATGGGCTTCCTGCAAAATCGCTTGCTGGCTACGGTCAACTACTTTATCAAGGACACCAAAAACATGCTGCTGGCTCCACCGGCGGTTGGCACGCTGGGTTTAGCCTCCATTCCTGATCAAAACATTGGGCAGCTGCGCAACCAGGGGCTGGAACTCGAACTGACTTATCAGCAAAAAGTGGGCGCGCTGGCCATTACGGTAAGCGGTAACGCGACGTTCATCAAAAACAAGATCACGCAGTTGCAAACACCCGGCGGGTTTTTGGCCGGGCCGCTCTACGGCCGTACCGACCAGGAAGTTACCCGTACGTACGAAGGCAGTCCGTACGGCACGTTCTACGGGTGGCGCACCAATGGCCTTTACCAGACCCAGGGCGATATTGACGGCGATGCGGCCCTGAAAAACGATCCCCGCCGAACGGAAGGCCTGATTCACCCCGGCGATGTGCGTTTTGTCGATTTGAATAACGATGGCATTATTGACAACCGGGACCGGACAATTATCGGCAGTCCACAACCCAAAGTGACCTACGGGTTCAACACAAACCTGGCCTGGAAAGGCTTCGATCTGTCGTTGTTCTTCTTAGGTGTTGGGGGTGTTCAGATCTACAACGCCGACCGGATGCAGGGGCTGGATGCCAGCTACTCGTTTAACATGTACGCCGAAAACGCAGGGCGCTGGACCGGTGCCGGAACGAGCAACACCATTCCCCGCGTCAGCGCATCGAACCCGAACAAGAATTTCCGGACGTCCGATCTGTTCGTCGAAAAAGGCGATTTCCTACGGCTGAAGAACGTTTCGCTGGGCTACACCTTGCCTAAGCCCGTGACGGATGCGCTGCACCTGTCGCAGACCCGCGTGTACGTAACGGGACAAAACGTGCTGACCTTCACCAACTACAGCGGTCTGAACCCCGAACTGGGGTATGGACCGGGTCAGTACGCCCAGCAGAACGTCGATTACGCACAATACCCGCAGTCACGGACGTTTACCATTGGTGCCACCGTTTCCTTCTAATCTGCCTGTTTCTGTAAACTGATTTATAGATGAAAAATTTAGTTCTTACCACCAGTCTGCTTGTTTTACTGACGGTTACCGGCTGTCAGCAAAACCTGCTCGAATCGACTCCCTACGGCCAGACGGCTTCCAATAATTTCTGGCGTAACGGTGATGATGTGGTGGCTGCCACGAATGCCATTTATGCGCCGTTGCTCAACGAAGATGGCTACGCCCATACGGAATACACCTTCGACAACTGCTCCGACGACATGAACCGGGCGGGCGATCACCCCGACGAAACATCGCTCGAATTGTTTACCTTCGATGCCACCAATTCGCATATTGGCGCTACCTGGTCAACAAAATACGAAGTGGTTTCCCGGGCCAACGCCGTACTTATCAATGCGCCCAAAGTGACGATGGACGAAACCCTGCGGAAGCGATCGATGGGGGAGGCTTATTTTCTGAGAGGGTTTGTGTACTGGCGCTTGTCGCTCATTTATGGCGAGGTACCCCTTATTCTCGAAGCCGATGCCACGGCCGGAAATTTCAACAAAGCCAAGTCGAGTCTGGCCGATGTGCAGGCGCAGGTTGAATCGGACTGGCTTAAAGCGGCCGATCTGCTGGATGTGTATTACGGGGGCGATAACGCCGGGCGGGTCAATAAAGGCTCGGCCTACGGTTTTCTGACCAAGCTGTATGTGTATCAGAGCAAGTGGGACAAAGCCATCGAAATGGGAACGAAAGTGACGACCAATGCCACCTACAAACTGGCCAGCAGTTACGATCAAAACTTTCAGCTGACCACCGAAAATGGATCGGAAGCCTTGTTTTCACTTCAGTACAAGCAAGGCTGGACTACCGACAACTCACCGGCCTATTACCACACCGTTGGGGCCTGGGGTGGCTGGGGTTTCCACGAACCTATTGAAGATTTGATCAACGAATTTGAAGCCAATGACCCCCGGCGCGCTTATTCGGTGCTGGTTGAGGGCGACATCGTAGACCGCAAAGCCAATGGCCAAACGACCTTTAAGGCGGACATGACGCGGATTACGGGTCACGCGTTTCGCAAATACACGAACTTCAGCGACAGTGGCGATATGGATCAGGGGTTGAACGCGCCCCAGTTGCGGTCGGCGGATGTGTATCTGCTGGTGGCCGAAGCCAAAATACGGTCCGGCAAAAACGGCGACACCGAACTGAATACCGTGCGGAGCCGGGCGGGACTGAAAGCCAAGACCAACGCGACCATGGCCGACATTATGCACGAACGCCGGGTTGAATTGTCGGGCGAAAACGAGCGGCACCAGGATTTGATGCGTTGGGATAAAGCCGGATTGATTGACATCGTAGCGCACTACAAAAAAGATCGCGGGCCTTTCAAACCAGGCCGTACCTTTAGCAAGCCTAAGCACTATTATTTTCCCCTGCCACAACGGGAAATTGACTTGAGTAATGGCATCCTGAAACAAAATTCGAACTACCAGTAATCCTCAACTATCGCCATGACGAACGGAGCGCAGAGACAGCCGAAGAAACAACAAACTTTGTGCTTCTTTGCGCTCCTTTGTGTCTGTACGGTGATCGTATTAGCCTGTCAGACCAAACAAACCTATACCAACAAAGACATTGTGGGGGCCTGGAAAACGGACTCGATTTTTCAGTATACGAACGGCTTCGTTGAGCGGAAGGGCGTACTGGATCCCGACGAAAATATCGTGTACGAGTACGATCGGAAAGGTCGGCTTCTGATGAAAAAAGACGGTGAACAACGCAACTTTCAGTTTGAGGTCGTAGCGGGCGACTCGTTAATTTACCGGGATGCCGGGGGCTTCTTTATGGTCGGTTATCGAATTCTGGCGCTTGGCCCGGATAAACTAGTGCTTAAAAAGAAGCAGGCTCCTCTGTTTCCTGGTCCTAACCAGGAGGTATACGAAATACGCCAGTTTTCGCCCGCGACCCAGGACGAGTAACCTGCCGGAAAATAACAATAAACCAACCAGACACGAAGCGGTTAATAGTAGCGCGGACACCTTGCCCGCACAGGCGATAACCAAGCAGCGGCAATCTGGCCATCCGCTATGCCGACCGGACGCCCGCGTTACAAAGACAAAAATATGGAGCAAACGATAAAATCGCACCAGGCTGAACGGGGTCAAAAAACAACGCTGATCGGGATTGCCGTGAACATTGGGCTGGTTCTGGTGAAAGGACTGGCCGGATGGCTGGGTAATTCCTACGCCCTGGTGGCCGATGCGATGGAGTCCGGTACGGATATCGTCACATCAATCTTTGTCTGGTTTGGCTTACGTACCGCATCAAAGGCGCCGGATCAGGATCACCCCTATGGACATGGAAAAGCCGAACCGCTGGCGGCCATTGTCGTGGCGATGGCGCTGGTGGGGGCTGCAATTCTGATTGCGGTGCAGAGTATCAAAAACATTCAGGTTCCCCACGAAATACCCGCCCCTTTTACACTGGCCGTTCTGGCGGGGGTAGTACTGGTGAAGGAAGTTCTCTTTCGGCGAGTGGCCAAGGTTGGTGCCGAAACCGAAAGCAGCGCCGTTAAAGCGGATGCCTGGCACCACCGGAGCGACGCTATTACGTCGCTTACGGCGTTTGTAGGTATCAGCATTGCCCTGATTGGTGGCCCTGGCTACGAAAGCGCCGACGACTGGGCGGCTTTGCTGGCGTCGTTCGTGATTGTCTACAATGCGTACCTGATCTTTCGCCCTTCGTTCGGCGAAATCATGGATGAGACCCCCGCTGGCGACTGGCAAAATGAGCTCAGGGCCCTGGCGTTAACCGTTCCCCAGGTTAAAGGGATTGACAAGTACCGGGTTCGGAAAACGGGGTTCGAGTATTTTGTCGACCTGCACGTGCTGGTGTCGGGCGATCTGACCGTCAAGCAGGGGCACGACATTGCCCACGCTGTCAAAAAGGCCATCCTCAGTGAAAAACCGTCGGTTTATGACGTGCTCGTTCACATTGAACCTGTTTGAGGTTCCTGTACGTAGGCATCATAGGTCGTGCCGAAGAGCACCAGCAGTACCGGGCATTTCCCGCAACGTTCGCCAGGTAAAGCACTATCCGGGGGGGAGCCAATATTATCTTTAGTTGAACTTCCTGGTCATCTTGTGTGATTTGCGTTTTGCTTTGCCATATTTATAGGATAAGTGTGTAACCTTGCAACGCTTCGGTAGACTACTGAAGCAGGTATTAAGCTTCCCCTATTAATGACTCCTAAGTTCCTCCGGAATCCAACGGTTTTCATGCTCTTCGGCGCTACGGCTGCTTTTTGCACCTACGCTTGTATGTATGCCTTTCGCCGGGGTATCACGGCAGTTACGTTTGATGGAATGACTTTCGCCGGAATCAGCTACAAAATATGGCTGGTGACGGCGCAGGTCTTTGGGTATGCCCTGTCGAAAGGGATTGGCATCAAGGTTGTCTCGGAGATGTCGCCGTCCCGTCGGGCAATCAACATTTTGCTGTTCGTTCTGGTAGCGTTGCTGGCGCTGCTTGGTTTTGCGCTGGTTCCCGCGCCCTACAATATTATTTTCCTGTTTCTGAATGGATTACCCCTGGGGCTGATCTACGGAACCATGCTGGGTTTTCTGGAAGGACGGCGGCAAACGGATGGACTCGTGGCGGGCCTGACAGCCTCGTTTATTTTTGCGTCGGGTTTCGTAAAAACCGTGGCGCTGACGATCCGGGCCGACTGGGGCGTATCGGAGTTCTGGTTACCCTTTGTTACGGGAAGCTTGTTTGTGCTGCCCATGCTGGTATCTATTTACGCCCTGACGCTGCTACCGCCCCCCACCGCCGAAGATCGTGCCCTGCGTACGGAACGCAAACCCATGAATGCCGACGAGCGCCGGGACTTTGTCCGTAACTTCAGGCCGGGCCTGGTTCTGCTCATTGCGTCGTACGTTTTGTTATCCGCGTTCCGGGATTTCCGGGATAACTTCGGGCCGGAAATTCTGAAGGATGCGGGGGTCAATAATCCGGGTATTTTTGCTAAAACGGAAACCCTGGTTGCGGTAGGGATTCTTATTGTTATGGCGCTGCTCCAGCGGGTCACCAACAATTTTAGGGCGTTTGCGCTGCTCAACGGGCTGATGCTGGCCGGAGGAACCCTGGTTGGTGCAAGTACCTATGCCTACTCAACGGGGATGTTATCGCCCGGCAACTGGTTTCTGCTAACGGGACTGGGTTTATACATGGCCTACGTGCCCTGCAACGGGCTTTATTTTGAGCGTCTGATTGCCACATTCCGGTATGTGAGCACGGTAGGCTTCATTGTCACGCTGGCCGATTGGTATGGCTATCTGGGCAGCGTAGCCGTGTTACTTTACAAGAATTTCGGGCACGCCAACATCAGCTACCGGGAGTTTTTTATGGATGGGGCTTACATCTTATCGGCCGTTTATGGTGTACTGGTTGTTGCTTCGTTTATCTATTTCAGCCGTCGATTCAAAACAAGCCAGGCCATTCAGGTGGTGGAAAGAGCTGTTTAATACCTCCTCTGCTTGTTTCCTCACAGGCAGAGGGGCCAATGGCGACTAATCGTTATAGTGATGGTTAACTGACCCCGATCCATTTACTCTCCACTGGGGCGCCTGATCCAGTCGGTTAGTGCGGCTGGTGTACCAAAGTCGGGTGAGCCGTCAGCTTTCCACGTAAACGGCTGCATCCGAATCGAGCGTTCATTGCCGCAGCCTTGCCCCGCAGCCGCGTTGGCATGATACACCAGCCAGTTTTCCTTGCCGTCGGGTGTGGTGAAAAAGCTGTTGTGACCAACGCCGAAGGTGCCATTTCCACCGTTGGGGCCGAAAACCGGCGTCGCTGTTTTTGTCCAGGATGTAGGGGCGAGCAGGTTGGTGCTGGCATCGGCGGATAACTGACCCAACGCGTACAAATCAGTACCGCAGAAACTGGCTGAATAAATCAGGAAGACTTTGTTGTTGTGCACCAGAAACTCCGGGCCTTCGTTCACCCCGAAGCCCTGCTTTTCCCAGGCATACTCGGGGGAGGAGATGCGGACGCGGGTAGTGCCCTGAACGGTATACGGGTTAGCCAGACCAACCAGATAGATATACTGAGACCCACCCAAATCGGTGTCCCAGCCCGACCAGGCAAAATACAACTGCCCGTTGTTCTGTAAAACAGTCCCGTCAATAGCCCACTTGTTGTCGGGTAAATTCAGTTGTCCCCTGTCTACCCAGGTGCCCTGCGTTGGATCCGCCGATTCGTTTTCGAGGACAAACATGCGGTGAGTGGCATCGATGCCATTGTTGTCGGCTGCGTAATAGATGTACCATTTGCCATTAATGAAATGCAGTTCCGGTGCCCAGATGTCGCGCGAGTTAGGGCCGGTGGCTGGTGGTGTCCAGACGGTTACGGGACGGCTCGCTCCCAGGCGGCTCATGGCGGCCGTTTTGTACATACGAAGGGTATTTCCCGTTGTGTGCATCACGTAATAGAACCCGTCTTTGTAGGCCACCCAGGGATCGGGGGCGGCTGTCAGCAACGGGCTCCTGAACTTCCCGACCGTATCCACCGTCGCAACGGGTGGGGTCGGAGCGGGGGTAGATTTGTCGGCCGATTGGCAGGCTATAATCAGGACTACGAAAAAAAACAGGCAGTGCTTCATTAGGGACAGAATCAATAATTCGGGTTTTGCGTCAGGTTCGGGTTCAGGTCCCGATCCAGTTGCGGAATGGGCAGCAACTCACTCTTGCCTTTCACAAACGTAGAAAAAGCTGGGTCGCGGGGGGCTAACTGCGGACCTAGATCTCCCCAACGGGCCAGGTCGTTCCAGCGGTGGCCTTCGCCCGATAGTTCCAGCAGGCGCTCATGTTTCAACTGAGCCAGAAACTGTTCCTGCGTCAGGCTGGGTTTGGCCGTGGTCAGGGTCGGTAAGCCCGCCCGCTGCCTTACCTGATCCACGTAGGTATAGGCCTGCGTTGTTTTTCCGGTTGCGTTCAGGGCTTCAGCATACATTAGCAGCACATCGGCGTACCGAATGTACCGCCAGTTATTGGGTGACCGATAGCCTTCTTCATTCTTCCAATGGTCGTTCTGGAACTTTCGAAACCAGACCCGCTTTGTCTCCCGGCCATAGCGTTGCGTGAATAACTGCCCGTAAATCTGGGTATAGTCAGGGCCGCGCACGTCGGTAGAATCAAACAGAAACGACGCTTCCAGCCGTGGATCGCGGGCACCGGTCGTTGTTTTTTCGGTAAACTCACGCGTTGGCCAGCGCTGGGCTTCGCCATCCGACCAGCCAATGACCGGAGGACCGAAAAACTGCGCCAGCGAGGTGCCATAATTCTGGTTGGGCGTTTCAGTATCGTCATCGGTGGTTTCGGCCGTGTTGATCTGGAACTGCCATTCAAAGATCGATTCCCGGTTATTTTCGGTCGTGATCAGGAAGTTATCGCGGTAGTTAGGCATCAGCGCGTATACTGTTTTTCCCTCGCCTTCGGCCAGCCATTGCAGGGGCGTGAGGGCTTCGGTATACTTGTGTTGCTGTAGCTGGGCTCTTGCCAGCAAAGCGTAGGCGGCTCCCTTCGTGGCACGGCCCAAATCGGCAGAGCTGTAGGTGGTTGGCAAAACGGTGGCCGCTTCATTCAGGTCTCTTTCAATCTGCGCCCATACCTGCGCAATCGTAGCCGAACCGGGTTTATCGCCCACCACTGACGTTTGTAGCACCAACGGAACGTTGCCCCAAAGCGTAACCAGGTGGACGTAATACATGGCCCGCAAAAACTTGGCCTCGCCCACGTAGCGCCCTTTCAGGGTAGCATCCATCTGAATAGTGGGTACGTTGTCGATAACCTGGTTGGCCCGGTTAACACCAATGTAGTTGTCATTCCAGACGGCGTAGGCATTGCCATAATTGTAGTCAGTGATCAGAAACTGATCCATGTTATTGACAATATCGGTAGCGGGGCTCTGGCTCCGGCCTTCGTCAGACCGAATGATGTAGTAGAACGGCATCCAGCGCGAAATACCACCCCGGTGCATAGTGCTGTACACGGCGTTGACGCCCGCCAGCGCATCGTCGGCCGTCTTCCAGAACGACTCGGCTGTTACCTGATTCGGGTTGACAATGTCCAGGTTTCGATCACAGCCGACCAGCGTCATGGCTGCAACAATTGTTAATGAAAGAAATCTATTTTTCATCTTGAAGAAAGAGCGAAAGAGTAAGAGAGTGAAAGAGCGAAAACGGTGTGCCGGAGCGTCTGTTTTCTGCTCATTCTTCATAACCGGTATTCAGCGGTGGATTGGTATTAGAAATCGCAGTTGACGCCGAGGGAGACCACGCGGGGCGACGGCCAGTGCCCATTATCGACACCCCGTTCTTGAATGTTCGATCCCGTTACGTCAGGATCGAGGCCGGTGTATTTCGTGATCGTGAATAGGTTCTGACCACTGACATACACGCGGGCGCTGCGAATGCTGAGCCGGTTGAGCAGTGCCTTGGGCAGCGTATATCCAACTTCAACATTACGGAAACGGACGTACGAAGCGTCTTCTAGCCAGCGGTCAGTGTAGGTAAAGTTGTTCGAGATAATGCCCTGATCGCCGGACTCCAGGCCGAGACGCGGGTCGCTGGTGGTTGTATTCGTGGACGTCCAGGGGTTTATATTCCGCCGGAAATTGGTTAGCTGGTAGCTATCCAGTCCCCGCCGAACGTCGTTATAAACGGTGTACCCGAACACGCCTGTGAGTTGCAGATTGAGGCTGAACTGCTTGTATGATGCGTTGAACTGCGCCCCCGCCTGAAGTTTAGGCCAGGGAGAACTAACAAACTGACGATCATCATTCTGTGTAATCTGCCCGTCGCCGTTGGTATCCACGTATTTAACATCACCGGGTTTGGCATTGGGCTGAATAAGCTGGCCAGCCGGACCCCGGTAATTGTTTATTTCCTCCTGACTCTGGAAGAGCCCCGCCGTTTTCAGCACATACCACTGACCCACGGGTAGCCCCACCTGCGAGCGCGTATTGCCGCTCTGGATGTAGTCTATCTCCTGCCCCTGGTTACCTACGTTCTCAACCCGGTTTTTGATGGTTGTAAAGTTGCCCGATACATCCCATTTGACTGGATGTTCGTTGTTGCGGTAGGTAGCCGCAACCTCAACGCCCCGGTTGCGGATAGAAGCCGTATTGACGTATGGATTTCCCCGAAGGTTACCCAGGTAACCCGGTACCGCCAGGTTCAGAATGGCATCGTTCGACAAGGAATTATAGACGTTTATTTCCGTGGTCAGGCGGTTGTTCAGGAAACTGGCCGATATGCCGTAATTCTGCTGAACCCGTTCTTCCCAGCGTAAATCCGGATTGGCAAGCTGCGCCTGGTAAGCGCCCACATTAGCCGTCTGATCGACCCCAAAAATGGCTCTTGGGTTATTGTTGATAAACGCGGTATAAGGGAATGAACCCAGCGTAGGCACCACAATGCCCAGCTTGCCGTACGAGGCATTCAACTTCAGGTCAGAGATCCAGTCGACATGAAAAAATTTCTCCTGACTGATCCGCCAGGCGGCAGCCACCGATGGGAAAAAGCCGGTTCGGTAGTTCGTGCCAAACCGGGAATCCTGATCCACCCGACCGGTCAGTGTCAGCAGGTATTTATCGTTATAGGCATAATTGACCCGGCCTATGTAGCCCAGAATCCGGTAATCATCCGGGGTGCTGCCGGCCGAGTTTGAGATGCCCGTAGCCGCATTGATCGTGGTAAAATACTGGCCTCCGGCATAGCCGAGATTGGTGCGCGAACCCGATGTAATATCGCGCCGGGCCGTCTGTTGGCTGATGCCCACAACGCCATTGAGACTGTGCAGACCAAACGTCTTGTTGACGTTCAGCGTGTGCTCGAACAACAGATTCAGGTAGCGTGACCGATCTTCGCCAACCGACGTTGGTACTGGGGATGCGCTGTACTGGTAGAGACCCAGCCGACGCAGGTTCTGGGTGTAATCGAAGCTCACTTCCAGACCCGCATTGGCGCGGTAGGTGAGCCAGTCAGCCAGTTTAACGTCGAGGTAAGCGTTGCCGACCAGCTTGGCAAAATTGCTTTTGTTGCTGGCCAGGTTACGAACCGCTACGGGGTTAAAGGCATACGTAACGGCGCCCGGATTTCGACCGACGCCATACCCGTCGGGGTTACTGGCGTCGATATAACTCGGATCCTGCACCGGAATAACGGGCAACATGCCGGCCATGTCGTAAATGGGGTTACCCGCCGGAAAGTTCTGGATATTCGAGTTGGTGAGCAGGGCGTTTTCCCCGAACGTAAACCGGCCAAACTGACTTTTGGTGTTGATCCGCAGGCTGGCCCGGTCGAAACTGCTGCCGATAACGTAGCCTTTGTTGCTGAAATAACTCCCCGAAATGAGGTACGTGCCGGTTTTGCTGCCGCCCGATAGGGTTAGGTTGTAATCCTGCAAATTGCCTGTTTGGAGTACCTGATCCTGCCAGTTGGTGTTGATGTTCGGGTTGAATGTACCCGTCGCCACACTGGAAGGGGGCGTCTGTCCGGCATTCTGGTATTGTGTCCGTTGCAGAGCTGCAAAGCCCGACGCATCCATCACATTCCAGCGTTTATACACCTGCTGAATGCCGTATTTGGCGGAGAACGACACCCGGGTTGGCCCTTCTTTTCCTTGCTTGGTGGTGATGATAATGACCCCATTGGCCGCCCGTGAGCCGTAAATGGCCGCTGCCGACGCATCTTTCAAGACCTGAATGGACTCAATATCGTCGTTGTTGATGGTGGGGTTTGCGTCGGCAATCATACCGTCGATGACGTAGAGCGGGTCGGTGTTCAGAAAGCTGGCTACCCCGCGAATCTGGATCGATGCCTGTTGCCCCGGTACACCCGTATTGCGCACCGTAACCCCCGGCGATAAGCCCTGAATCGATTCTGCCAGCGAGTTGGCCGTTACTTTATTGGCCTGGGTTGAGCTGATTACATCATTGGCTCCGGTTACGTCCCGCTTTCGAACGGTCTGATACCCAATCACAATGACTTCGCTGAGCGTTCTGTCATCAGGAACCAGCTTAATGTTAATAACGCTACTGCCGCCAAGGGTGACGTCCTGGCTGGTGTAACCAACGCTGGAAACCGTGAGTGTAGTAGCTGCGTCGCTTACGTTCAGAACAAAATTGCCATTCGCATCTGTGGTGGCACCGGACGTAGTGCCTTTCTCAACAATGTTTGCTCCGGGTAGTCCCTGGTTATTTTCATCCGTAATCTGTCCCGTAATCCGTCTGACCTGTGGCGCTTCAACCACGCTGGTTGTGGTTTCGCTCCGGTCAATGACGGCTGGTATGGCCCCTTCTGCGGGCAGACTGGGCCCGCCGTTTTTTGGTGGCGCTGCCTGAATGGCGAAAAGCAACGCATTTATTTTTCGGTAGCGAAGCCCCTGTGAGTCCGTTAGCTGACCCAAAGCCTGCTCCAGCGACAGACCATCCAGGTCAAGTTCGGTCTGTCGACCGGCCAGTAACTGCTCGTCATACGCCACACTGATCGTAAAGCGACGTTCGAGTTCGGTCAATGCTTTTTTGAGAGACCGGCTTCGTCGGTTACGCTGACTGGCCGATGCTTCGGGGGGAGACTGGTGTGGCCCCATGGTATGTTCAACGGCCGGCTGCGCTCGGGTAAGCAACTGCGCGACAACCGGTTGAGGCCTAGCGTAGATCCCCGTCAAAAGTATTGAAAAGAGAAGATACTGGTTTTTCATAGGATGAGAGATAGGGAAATAAATCGGGTTATATCAGGGATTGTGGCGTAAACTGATTCGGTTGCCATTCCGCTGGGCTGTCAGGTCGAATGTGAGCGAAAGGGTGGTTAGCAGCGTTTCAATGTTTTGATTCGAGAGGTTACCCGTAAACCGCCGGTTGGCCAGGTCGTTGTCTTCAAAAACGACCTCAAGTCCATACGTATCATGCAGTTGCTGGGCAATGGTGCTCAGGGCTGTATTGTCGAAAACAAATTGATGCTCGACCCAGGACGTATGTACCTGCGGTTTCTCGGTGCTGACCGATACCGTTTCGATGTTGGGCTGGCTGGTGGCAAACTGGCCGGGTTTCATATCGATTACCCGCCCCGATGGTTCGTTGGGTTTTGACAACTGCACCCGCCCTTCCACCAGGGTGACGTCTGTGCTGCCCCGGCGGGTGTTTACGTTGAACTGCGTTCCCTGAACCGTGATAGTTAAGCCCGGTGTATGGGTCACAAATTTTACCCGGTCTCCCAGACGTTTCTTTTTTGTGACGGTAAAGAAACCTTCGCCATCCAGCCAGACCTCACGAGACTGATCGTTGCGCCAGGCATCCAAATAGGTAAGCGTCGTGTTTCCGTTCAGCAGGACCACCGAACCATCCGGAAGCGTAACCCGGCGGGTTTCGCCAAAGGTGGTATGAACGCGCATTTGCTTGGGTATCAGTCGATAGTAGAGCACGCCCCCGGTTATCAGGAGAAAACCTGTCAGGGAGGCTGCGGCCCGCCAGCCGAATCCCGATCGCCTGCTGGTGAAACGTTGCCAAACCGACAGGGGGCGGATACCAGATGATTCGGTTTTTTGTTCGTCGAAGGCCCGGTCCAGAACCTGCCAGATTCGCTGCTGGCTGGCGTCTGTCAGGTCGTCGTACCGAGTGTGGAGGTGGAGCAGAAGCGAAGTCGCTTCGTCAATCAGCCGCTGTTGTTCGGGGTTCCTGAGCATAACGCCATGCCAGAACGTCATCCGTTGCTCATTGGGCTCGAAAACCCATTGCCGGAACGAATCGTCCAGCACAAAATCATGAAGCGAATACTGACTGTAGTCGGGTTGTTGAGCGGAGTTCATAACAGGATACCGGCGGCCTTACACTCAACAAAGGGCGGTGCGTCATTAAATATCCCTCGGTATACCTGCTTTTTTACTAAAATTTATCGAATGAATGCTACTAAAAAAAGTACGGTCTGCACCGGCAGCCGTTTCTGAAGTGACGCAATGGCTTTATACACGATTTTATAGACGGATGTTTGCTCAATGCCCATGACCCCGGCAATCTCTTCGTAGCTGAGATTATCGAAGTATTTCAGGAAAAGGGCCTCTTTCTGTCGGGCGGGGAGGTTGTTCAACTCCGAAAGCAGAAGCGCTGATTGTTCCTGCGAGATCTGCCGATCAAGCCAGGTCGGTTCGTACTGAAATTCAATGGTAAAGTCAAGCGTATCCAGTTCGTGATCGAACCGTTGTTCATTGGTCAGCTTGCGGACAATTTCCCGACGCAGGGAGCGCATCAGATAGAACTTGATGGAATCGGTACGGCCCAGGCGCTCGCGGGTTTCCAGAATGGTCAGGAAAAGGTCTTGCAGGCAGTCTTCGGTCAACTCCCGATTCTGGGCCATCTTGTAGCCGTAATTGTACAAGGCTGGGGCGTACTTGCTGTACAGGTAGGCGTAGGCCCGTTTGCTGCCGCTCAAGAAGTCATCCCAGAGGGCAGCGTCGGTAGTGTACGGGTAGGGGCTTGTTGAGGCTTCCAATAGTATCCGTTGAGTTATTGGAAGATTAATTTACTACTCTTTGTGGGAATAGTACCGTTTGATGGAGCGAAAGTACGTGGTAATGTTGGTGACATGTTTTAGTCCAGTCGTCTTTGAAAAACCTCGCCGTGTCAGATGTAAGCATATGACACCCCCTCATCAGATCGGAAGAGTCTTAGTCCAGTATCCAATTTAACGCCAGTACGCCGGCCAGACCCGAAACCGAAACCAGTGTTTCCATAATGGACCAGGTTTTCAGGGTGTCCACCATCGAGAGCTGGAAGTATTCCCGGAAGAGCCAGAAACCCGTGTCGTTGACGTGCGAAAACATCATGCTGCCTGCTCCAATGCTCAATACCATTAAATTGGGATCAACACCCGACGCGGTCAGGAGTGGGGCCACGAATCCGGCCGTTGTAATTCCCGACACCGTCGAGGAGCCTACGCATACCCGAATAAGGGCGGCCATGCCCCAGGCCAGCACATAGGGGTGTAGGGTAGAGTCATGCATCAGGTCGGCCACCGCCTGGTTTACTCCACCATCCGTCAGTACCTGTTTCAGGGCACCCGCCCCGCCAAAGATCAGAAAAAGCATGGCTACATCTTTAATCGAATCGCCCAGCATAGCCGTTACGGCTGGCATGGACTTGCCCAACCGCAGACCTAATGTAACGCTAGCCACAATGACGGCACAAAACATACTGACGACCGGCTCCCCGATAAAGAGCAAAACCTGCTGAGTGGCCGAGCCTGCGGATAAGGAAGGGCTCACGACTGTACTAAAACCGATCAGCAGAATGGGCAGTAAAACGGTCAGGAAACTAACTGTGGTTGACGGCATCTGTTCTTCCGGCAAGTCGGCCGCAATGAAGGCGGGGTTGGGTAAGGTCGTGTAGCGTTTCAGCGTACGGCCAAACAACGCACCCGATATGAGGATAGCCGGAATGGAAACAATGATGCCGTACAGAAGCGTCAGACCCATGTCGGCATTGAACTGCCTCAAAATCGCCAGCGGGGCTGGGTGGGGTGGCAGGTACCCCTGCGTTACCGACAGAGACGCCAGCATAGGCAGGCCAATGTACAGAGCAGGTAGTTTATAGCGGTAAGCCACCGTGATGACGAGCGGAGCCAGCAGCATGAACCCGACGGAATAAAAAAGGGGTAAGCCTACAATGAAGCCCGTTAGCAGGAAGGCCCACCGGGCGTGCCGGGTTCCGACCAGCGTCATTATAGTCATGGCGATTCGTTGAGCAGCGCCACTCTGGGCAACCAGTTTCCCCAGCATGGCTCCCAGCGCGATAATAGCGGTGATCGAACCCAGCGTACCACCAATACCTTTCTGCATGGCGTCCAGTACCAACAGGGGTTCTAGGCCCAACGCCAGACCCACGCCCATTGATACGACCAGAAAAGCGAGAAAGGCGTGCAGGCGAACCACCGAAATAAGCGCAATCAGAACCAGAATGCCAACGAAGGTAATGAGTAGGGGCATGGTAGGAATAAGGAGAACACCCTACAAAGCGTAGAAAGTGGTTTTCTCTAATGCAACAGCCCGTTCAGGGTCTGATCGAATCTCGGAAGTGTACCTTTTCCAGCAAAACAAATTCGCTAGCTGCAACCAAACGAATTTGGAAAGTAGCCTTATAAAATAACCTATAATGCAACTGTATTTATATTGTAAATAGTTGATTTTTAAACATTTACCGTTAAATAAGGGGTTTTGTTTTTGTACTGATTTACCGCCCTACTTTGTCTCAAGAGATAATCTAAATCGGGATTATCAAACCCAAAACAATCATGGAAACTAAAAGCGTAAAACTGGAAGAGAGTCCTGCCAAAGCGGTTATGGCAGGTAGTAATTTGCCCGAGCAAATACAGGATACCAAGGCTGCCGGCCATCAGGCCGCACCAAAGGAGGTAGGGGCTAATTTAAGCGCGGCTACCTTCTCCACGTTTTTTACCTGGCGGGGAAACGGGCTGGTCAACCTGCGGTCAATGGACGCCCGGATTACGGCCAATTCGCGGGTGTTTGTCTCGATCAGCGAATTTAGCTCGGATGCCCGCCAGAATCGATTCATTGGCAACGCATCAATGAGTGTACTCAATGTGAGTCCCTTCAACGGTGGTTTCACGACGCGCATCAATGTGAATTTTGGCCAAGCCTTAAACGTACGGCTGGACGTTCTCGTCGATCCATCCTGGATCTGATCATCAAACCCTTCCTCTTATTCTATCTAACAACCAAAAAAGTGAAAAATCATGGCTAAGAAAGAGTCATCCAATTCGTCAAACGGGACCAACCGGGCTTCGACATCCGTTGATGAACTATTGCTCGCTGCCCTGGAGCGCAATGACACCAGTTTCGAGACGGGCCGTTATATAGTCACGTTTAAAGAAGGGGCAATTGAAGAAGGGCTCCAGTCTCTGCAAACGCAGGGAATGCGCGTTGCTGATGCCCGCGATTTCGACAATCAGGCGTTGGAAATGGAAAGCCTCAGTGATGCGGATGCAGTCATTTTTCCGGAAATTGGCTCTGCCCTACTGGGTGGTCATGCGGCTCAGGAACGCAGCATCAGCACCTTTGCTGAGATTGCCTCCGACAGCCCAATCCTGTCTATCGACCCGGAGTATTTCGTTTTTGCGGATAGTATGTATTCCGAATTTTTGCAGGGCCAGGCCACGGCCACGGCGCCCGGTACGCCGAACGAATTTCTGCGCGGGTTTTTGCAGGCCACTGAAACCATCGCGAAAGAACTGCGAGAAAGCGGAAATGCGCTGATTGATGTGGAAGAAGAAGCGCAGGTACTTGGAGCAACCTGGGGGCTGAATGCCTGCCGGGTACCACCCAGCGTTCGCAGTGGTGTCGGTATAAAAGTTGCCGTGCTCGACACTGGTTTTGATCTGGGGCACCCCGATTTTGTAGGTCGCCCGATTGTGAGCCAGACGTTTGTCGGGCAACCGGTTCAGGACATTCATGGCCACGGTACGCACACGGTAGGCACGGCCTGTGGTCCCAAAACGCCAGCCGGTACAACACCCCGCTATGGTATCGGCTACCGGTCGTCGATCTACGTCGGCAAGGTACTGTCAAATTCGGGTGGAAGTGTGGGAGGGAGTGTGCTGTCCGGTATGAACTGGGCCATTGCCAATCGGTGCGCCGTCATATCCATGTCCCTGGGTGGGTCGGGTGGAGTCCAGCCGGCTTATACCGCAGCTGGCCAGGCCGCGCTGAACAACGGTTGTCTGATTATTGCCGCAGCCGGTAATTCGGGTGGTGCGACGGGTTATCCGGCCAACTCACCAACGATTATGTCGGTAGCCTCGCTCGATGCAAACCTGGCACCATCATCGTATTCCAGTTTCGGCAAGGTCGAGATTTCGGGGCCTGGGCGGGATGTTTTTTCATCGTGGCCGCGCCCAACCCGCTATAAAACCATTAGCGGAACCAGTATGGCTACGCCACACGTCTCGGGCTGTGCCGCTCTGTGGGCCGAAACATCATCCAGTCTGCGCGGCATAGCACTCTGGCGGAAGTTGCAGGCCACGGCCAGACGATTGCCGTACCCGGCTACCCGCGTGGGGGCAGGGCTCGTTCAGGCTCCTTGAACAACGTAAAACGGGGCAGGTGGCTTGGTATTTACGGGCCGCCTGCCCGTGAAAAATGCATGATATACCGCCGATGGATTATCAGTTTGCTCATCTTGATCGTTTCTGGGGGAGACGATCAGCCGGTACATTATTCCCATACAACTATGTCTACTACGAAGAAGTGGGTGGTTACGCTATCCAATGAAAAATCAGTTCGTGAACTGTCCCGAAAATTAACGGAAACAGGATTCGATGTTGATCAGGTGCTTGACCAGATTGGCTGTATTACCGGCTCCGGCAGCGATGAGGTAGCGCAAAAAATCCGAAAAATTTCCGGTGTCGCGGATGTGTCGCCCGAGTCAACGATTCAACTGCCACCATCCGACGAATCGGTTACCTGGTAGCCAAAACGATCGGAAAGTTTATGAAATCATTACGTATCAGCTAGCTGGAGGGACATCGTCATGGCCACATCGGGTACATTTAATGGCGCTCCGGACGAGTCGCCGGATAACCGCGTGTCTTCGCCGGTAGAAGACTTGTTGCTGGCGGCTCTGGCGCGGGGCGATACCAGCTTTCGGACCGGTCGTTACCTGCTTACGTTTAAGCAAGGGTCTGACAAAAAAGGTATTACGTCGATGAATACCCGACTGGGTATGCGGATGGCTGATGCGAGAGATTTTGAGGGGCAAGCCGCTACACTGGATCAACTGGCCGATGCCGATGCCGTTTTTTTGCCCGAACTCAACATAGCGCTGATTGGTGGCCAGGCCGCGATTGAGCATAGAATGGATGGCCAGGCCGCGATGGCTGCGGATAGTCCTATTGCCTCCATCGATCCGGAGTATTTTATGTTTGCCGATGGCGGCACAAGCGGAAGTATCGTTGACAGTGGTTTCGTCGAGCTAGCGACAGATACTACGTTTGAGGGTTTGCCCGGCTTTACCGAGTCATTGCAGCAAACCTCCAATGCGTATTTGCGGGGGTTTTTACGGGCTACCAAAACGATTGCCAACGAGATACGCAAAGGGGGCAACGGCCATTCCCATCAGGAAATAGAAGAAGATATAGACGCGGTTCAGGCAACCTGGGGACTAAATGCCTGTAAAGTGACTGCCAGCCGACGCAGCGGTATAGGCATAAACGTGGCCGTACTGACGAATGGATTTGATCTGGGACATCCTGATTTCGTAGGTCGTACGCTTGTCGGTCAAACCTTTGTCGGGGAGCCTATTCTGGACTTAAACGGGCACGGC
The DNA here is from genome assembly GCF_054776635.1 of Spirosoma lituiforme. Classification (NCBI taxonomy): domain Bacteria; kingdom Pseudomonadati; phylum Bacteroidota; class Cytophagia; order Cytophagales; family Cytophagaceae; genus Spirosoma; species Spirosoma lituiforme. The sequence continues at coordinate 1,389,231 of NZ_BAAHBO010000001.1, read as the reverse complement.
ACGCACACGATCGGTACGGCCTGTGGTTCACGGGCACCTGCCAACCCAACTCCGCGCTACGGCATTGGGTACCAATCGGCTATTTACGTGGCCAAGGTGTTGACCAACTCCATGACGGGCACCGTTGCCAGCGTACTGACGGGTATCAACTGGGCCATGGCCAATCAGTGCCCTGTCATTTTTGCACCGCTGGCTATGGCAGGAGGGCCATCGGCGGTCTTCACCGCTGTCGGACAAAGCGCGCTGAACAAGGGTTGCCTGCTTATTTCCGGATCAAGCAGTTCGGGGTCATCAGTGGGTGCACCGGCCAATTCGCCAACGATTATGTCGGTAGCCGCGCTCAACCAGAATCTCCAGCCTACTCCGTTCTCGCCAGTGGGCAAAATTGATATTGCTGCGCCCGGCGTCGATACATTTTCTGCCTGGTCGCGGCCGCGCCGGTATGCCGTTAGTAGTGGTATTGCGTCCGCTACGGCCCATGTGGCCGGATGTGCCGCTCTCTGGGCGGAGTCCTCGCCCGTTTTACGTGGTATGCAACTCTGGCAGAAGCTACAGCATACGGCCCGAGGACTTCCGTTTCCGGCAACCCGAGTAGGCGCTGGGTTAGTGCAAGCTCCGTAAAATGATTGCTTTTTAACGCTGTAGCCGTCTGATAGTTGTAGCGAAACGCCCGGGGTGCTTACCTTTCGGCCCTTACCTGCGAATCTCTACATCATGCGATTGTATCAAGGAATCAGAAATGCCGTTTTAGTCTTGGGAATTTTATGCTCATCAATCAGCCTGGCGCAGCAAGCAATCGAAATCCGGCGATTTCAACTGCCTCAGGTCCAGCAGGGTGTGGCAGTTGACCGAACCCATTTCTACGTTATCAACAACCATTCGCTAACCAAACATACGAAGTCAGATGGGAAACAGGTAGCCTCCTGGAATGACACAACGGGTTTGTTGAAGCACATGAATAGTGGCGTCGTTATTGGGAAGAAACTTTACTGTACCCACTCGAATTACCCTGATGTGCCCATGGCCAGCTCCATCGAAATCTTCGACACGCGCACGCTGAAGCACATTGGTAATCACAGTTTTGGGTTGTTTCCTGGCTCCGTTACCTGGGCCGATTTTTACCAGGGTCATTGGTGGGTCGCCTTTGCCAATTACTCCAATAAAGCTTCCGCCGAGGGGCGGGATAACCGCTGGACGACACTGGTTAAATTTAATGAAAACTGGCAACAGCTGGAAGCCTGGGCGTTTCCGGCCAATGTGCTACAGGCATTTGCGCCCTACAGCACGTCGGGTGGTACCTGGGGCCCAGGCGGCCTTATTTACTGTACCGGTCATGACAAACCCGAAGTATACGTTCTAAAATTACCGGAGCGAGGACATACGCTGAATTATGTGAAAACCATTCCAACCCGTAGCGAAGGCCAGGCTTTCTCCATCGACCGAAGCACGACGGCAAAGCCCGTTCTGTATGGCATCACCCGCAACGATAATTACGTCATTGTCTCGGTAATTGAGTGATTTTTTGTCTGCTAAAACTCCTGTAGGAGTACGAGAACTATCGCTTGGCCAGCATTACGATATCGTTCACCTCCAGAACTTTCTTTTCGTACCCGATGCTGGCCGATTTGATCATGGCGAGCGCCAGTTCCTGCAAGGTTGAGAAGCCGGCCGGGTAGAGCGCCCGGCCGATGGGATACAGCCAGGCAATAAATTTGTAATAGGTTTTCACATTTTTCAGGCCGGGCGTCGGTTTCATAAATCCCGGTCTGAACATGTACGCATTCCTGAACAGCTGCATCAGGGCGTTTTCGGTGGCGCCTTTTACCCGCGCCCAGGCCAGCCGACCCGCTTCGGTACTGTCGGTGCCTGCTCCGGATACGTACGTAAATGTCATATCCGGATTCAGCTTCGACAGTAGTCTGGCAACATTCATGGTCAGATCGTACGTCAGGTGCCGGTACTCGTCGTCGCCCATCCCGACCGATGACACGCCCAGGCAGAAAAAGCAGGTGTTATAGCCGCCCAACTCCGATTCGATCGGCGACAGATCAAAGAAGTCGTTGAGAATGATCTCCTTAAGTTTCGGATGGGTTACGCCACCGGGTTTGCGGTTGATGACCAGCACATGCTCCACATCGGGATGCAACAGGCATTCATGAAGAACGCCTTCACCTACCATACCCGTTGCGCCGGTTATAATTGCTCTGATTTTCATGCAGTATATCGGTTCAGGATCGTAACCGTTTATTCGGCTGTTACAAATTCTGCTTTAATCCGTCAAGCAAGTAGTCCAGTCCGTTCAGCTTGATCTCGTACATTGTTTGTAGCAGCATGCCCAACTTACCCGACGGAAAGCCTTTTTGTACGAACCATTCCAGGTATGACATCGGCAGCGACCGGATCAGCTTGCCTTTGTACTTGCCAAACGGCATCTCATAGTGCAGCAGTTCCCGTAAAATTTCGGTGTTACCGTGGGCTTGTTCGTCAGGCATGGGTACAAGGATTGATTTTCACAAAATTACAGTCCCAATCCGGAGATTGATCCGGTCACAGTTGGTTTAGGTCAGCGTATCGGGTTTTACTTAGTCAATAGCCGGTATTCATTGGGTGACTGGCCCACGTGCTGCTTAAAAAGCCGGGCAAAATGCTGAGGGTATTTGAACCCCATTTCGTAGGCAGTTTCACTGATGGACTTGCTCCGATCAAACATCTTCTCCTTTGCTACCTCAATTAATTTGAGCTGAATGTATTCCTGGGCTGATTTGCCGGTTTGCTTCTTAACCAGTTCGCCAAAGTAATTGGCTGATAGGTTCAGCTGATCGGCACAGTAACCTACCGAAGGCAAACCCAGCGTATGAGGTTTGTCGGAGCCGAAATAGGTATCCATTAACTCTTCGAACCGAACCAGCACATCATTATTCAGATGCTCACGGGTAATAAACTGCCGGTCGTAAAAACGTACGCAGTAGTTTAGAAACAACTCAATTGTACTGACAATCAATGTTCGGGTATGTCTGTCGATAGGATGCTCCAACTCATAGTGAATTTTGCGGAAGCATTCCAGCACGATCTGCCGCTCGCGCTCCGAAATGTGCAGCGCTTCGTTGATGTCATACCCAAAAAAACTGTAATCCCTAATATGCTTTCCCAGTGAGGTGCCGCGGATCAGGTCAGGGTGGAAGGCGAGCGCCCAGCCGTTGGGTTGAAGATCGGCGGTTGTCTGGTCAAAACCAAATACTTGCCCGGGCGCAATGAACAGCAACGTCTCATCCTGGTAATCGTATTGATTCCGCCCGTAGATCAAGGGCAGACAGTGGATGTCTTTGAGAAAAATGATATACAGTTCCGACAGTTGACGAGTGGGTTGAATACGTGTTGATCTGGATTGATCCAGTACACTAACCAGGGGGTGCAGGACCCGCTGTCCGCGTTCGGCATTGAACTGGGCAACGCTCTCTAACTGCTTGATCTTATCCATCTTTCCGGGTCGACTAAGTCCAAAAATAACAGTCAGGGCCTGCCAATGTTCACCCGATCGTCACAATCGGTAATTATGGTATGTCAAACCGGAATCTGTATACATGGCAAAGGTGAAAATAGCAGGAGATTTGCCCTCAATAAAATTGTTTGCCTTGCTAATGAGCACCTTATCTATTCCGTAGGCACAGAAAATCGAATCAATTTTACCCAGTTAAACCAATGATAACTATACGAAAATGGGCACTGCTGACCGTGGCTGGTTCTGCCCTGACCTTGGGTGCACAGGCGCAAACAACCAGCGACAGACCTCAAGCCACGTCGACTAAAAAAGCAGAAAAGAACTATCAGGCACGCGCGCCCAAGACCCAGTTGTTCGGCACCCGTGCATTTGGTACATCCAAAGCAACGACTATCCGGTGGCTGGGCTTTGCCGGCTTTTTTGTCAACTCGCGGGGTACTACGTTTATGGTCGACCCGGTACTGGAAGGCTTCGATATGCCTGTGCTCATCGACTTCCCGATTACCGCCAAAGCCGTTCCCCACCTGGACGCCGTTTTGGTGACCCATGCCGATAATGACCACTTCAGCGTACCAACTAATCTGGATTTAAAAGGAGCCACTAGCGTCTTTCACTCAACGGTATATGTTGATTCACTGATGCAGAACATGGGCCTTCCCGCTTTGGGTCATGCCATTGGCGACAGCTTCACGGTTGGCTCTGTACGGGTTAAACTGACTCTGGCGGATCATGCCTACCAGAATGCGTATCCGGGCATGAGCAAGCGCCGGTTTAGGAACGAGGATGCCTGTGGCTTCTGGATCGAAACCCCGGATGGAATTATCTGGGCACCCGGCGACTCCCGCCTGGTAGCGAACCATCACCTGACCAGACCTACTCCCGACGCTATTTTCTTTGATTTCTCGGATAGTGAATGGCACTTCACCTTTGAGGGTGCGGTAAAAATAGCCAATGCTTACCCGAATACTCCATTGCTGCTTTGCCATTGGGGTTCGGTAGACTCGCCTGACTTTGCCCCATTCAACGGCGATCCCGCCCGGTTGGCGAAAGCGATTAGTAATCCTGGCAGAATCAGGGTGCTGGCACCGGGGGAGCCGTTTGTTCTCAAACCGGTAAAAGCAGCCCAGCCCGCCAATCGAAAACGAACCGGTGAATAAATAGCCAAAGTAGCTTGGGCGTTCGGCAAACTTTTACCAGAATAAGTCATAACCAGTTACTAGTCAACTGAAATTCTGCTATGATTACTAAATTATCCCTTCGATTGATGCTCGCCGTTGTGAGCCTGCTCTGGGTGTCGTCGGCTGTGCAAGCGGCCGCCCCCATGACCACGATAACGCAGTTAACGGCCGACTGGCAACGGGCCAGAGAATACACCAAAGAGTACCTGGACGTAATGTCGGAAGAAGGGATGAGTTACAAGCCCACGCCTGAGATCCGAAGTTTTGCCGATCAGATGCTGCACCTGGCCTCAGCCAATTACAACTTTGGGGCGATGGTCGGCGGTAAACCAAACCCCTTTCAGGGCAAGAAGCTGGAAGAAATGAGCGAGCTGAAAACGAAAGCTGCGCTGACCAAAACGGTGTTGGACAGCTACGATTTCATACTCGATGCCATTAAAGGGCTAAACGATGCCCAACTGGCGGAATCAGTAAAAATGGGCCAGCGTGAAATGACGCGGGAAGTTCTGCTGGCCAAAGCGTTCGAGCACCAGACCCACCACCGGGGGCAGTGTACAATCTATATTCGGATGAAGGGTATAAAGCCCCCTAATGAAAAGCTATTTTAGTCGCTCAATACAGGCAGGGCATATGCTGTCGGTTATTAATAACCGACAGCACATAATTCGTCAACGCACCAAGTCCGTTTTCGCGTTTTCGTGGTCTGTGTCCTCACGGACCACGAAAACGAAAGCTCCTTCCTCCAGCCCATAATGTACCGACCTAATTAGCCAGAGTAATGGCTCCATTAAACATACCCGGAAGAAAACAGGTTAATCGGGGATGCGGTTACAACAGCGTTCTGGCCGCTTCCACCATTGATGAGAACATCGTTATTCGGCTGCATTACTGGCTTGTGCATGCTCGTTCTTCTGGCGCAATGCCAGAAGGCGCAACCACAGGCACCCAAAGCGGAGGGGTTTGACCCGCCGATTCCTATCCCGCTATCCTACCTGGCCGGGACCATTACGTTTGACCTTCGGGAACTGGAAGAAAAGATCAATCGAGAGCTTGATCCCGTTCTGGTGGGTAAAGAGACGAAGGACGGTAAGACGAAAGGTATTGTTTCGTTTCGGGTCAAGCGGCTTGGGCCTGTTCATGTCGAGTATGCCGATCGGCAGGTAAAGTTATCGGCACCCCTGCAGATGTGGCTCACAAAGCCTTTCAGTCACGATACAACCCCTCCCAAGAAGCCTTTCTGTGCGTTGAACGTCAATTTCAAAAGCCCGATCGGGGTGACGCCAAACTGGCGGCTGGACAGCCATACGAACTTCACAGATTATACCTGGATTGTACAACCCGAACTTCACTTATTTGGGGGCGGCATTTCGTTGACGAAGCTGGTTCAGAACATGCTGGACAAACATAAAACAGCGATCGAAATGGCCATCGACTCCGCCGTTCACAAAGAACTACGTCTCGATAAAATGGTGAAGCCTGTCTGGCGTGATCTGCAAAAGCCGTTGTTGATCACGGAAGCGTACGGGTTATGGCTGACTCCCAAGCCGATCAGTGTGATGGCCGGGCCGGTTACCGGCAACGACCGCCAGATTACGACACCCATCCGGATTGCGCTTGAAACGCTGACCGAACTTAAGCCAAAAGAGCCGGAACATCCGAAAACGCCGTTGCCCAGGCTACAAAAACGGGATCAGGTTGCCGAGACGTCCGACCTGCATCTGCTGAGTTACATTCCCTACGCCGACATCAATCGAATGCTGGCCATCACGACGAATAACAAGAACAAAAAACTGGCTTTGGGTGCCCTGACTATCAGGGAGGTATCGGTTTATGGCGGGCAAAAATCGCTGATTGTTAAGGCCAACCTGAGCGGGCTGATGGATGGTACGGTTTACCTGCGTGGGCGACCTGTATTCGATACACTTACCAATACCTTGCGGGTTAGCCAGCTGGATTTTGACGATGAAACAGCGAAGTCATTGTCCAGCGGCTCGAACACGGTTTGGCATAAAGGGTTATCTAAGCTACTGGAACGTTTGCTGACTATTCCACTGGGGGACGATATTGCCAAACTGCCGACGCTGATCGACAAAGCTTTTGAAAAAGGGCCGGGCAAGACGACGGATCTGGGTATCAAAACGTTTCGGTTTGTGCCACAGAAAATAGCCATTCGTCCCGATGGTATTCAGGCGTTGATCAATGTGCAATCGAAAGTGGGTGTGAAAGTAAACCAGCTATAAACGCGTACTCATTGGTCTTAAGAGACACGAATCAAACAGCCGAAAGATGACTTTATTTATTACGATTACCGTACTCGTAGCCGGTTGGTTTCTCTGGCGCTACGTACAGGACAAAAAAGATAAGGACGTATTGCCCCTGCCCGACAGCTACCCGCAACTGTTGCAGAAACATGTTTCGTACTACCAGTCGTTGCCGGATGACAAGAAGAAACGATTCGAAGAGCGGGTAAGCTATTTTCTGGGTCATGTCACCATCGACGGGGTAGGCACGACGGTCGATGATCTGGATAAAGTACTGGTGGCCAGCAGTGCAATCATTCCCATTTTCGGGTTTTCTGACTGGTACTATCCGCTGACCAATGTGCTGCTGTACCAGGATCGATTTAATGCGGACTACCAGACTACCGGCGATGATCGGAATATTCTGGGCATGGTAGGGGAGGGCGGTGCTTTGCAAAGTACCATGGTATTGTCGAAACCGGCGTTGCACGAAGGCTTTGCCAATGACACCAGCAAAGGGAATACGGGTATTCACGAGTTTGTTCACCTGCTCGACAAGGCCGACGGCGCTACCGATGGACTGCCGGAAAATCTTCTGGAGAAAGAGCATGTGAAACCCTGGCTACAGCTCATCCATAAGAGCATTCACGACATCAAAGCCAATCACTCGGATATCAATCCCTACGGCATTACGAACGAAGCTGAATTTTTCGCCGTCGTATCGGAGTACTTTTTCAAACGCCCGGATCTGCTTCAGGAAAAACACCCGCAACTGTTTACCCGGCTGGAAGAAATATTCCATCAGAACCCATTAGAAGCAGATAAAGCAGTAGGGCCGGCGGAATAAACACTTTCTGTCTGTATGAAGACTTGTATTTTTCTCGCCCTGCTATTTACGTCCGGGTTGACCAAGGCTACTCCGCCCAGGAAACAACAATTATTTAACGGTAAAAACCTGTCTGGCTGGTACGTTTTCCTCGATAAACGCGCTACGAACGAAGATCCAACGAAGGTTTTCTCCGTAGAAAATGGTCAGCTGCACGTATCCGGTAAAGAGTTTGGGTACCTGTGTACGGAAAAAGCGTACCGGAATTATCATCTTACGGTCGAATTCAAATGGGGTGCGAACCGCTACCCACCCCGCGAGAATGCCAAACGGGACAGTGGAATTATGTATCATATTCCCCTCAACACCGAAGATCGGGTTTGGCCAGTGGGTATTGAATGCCAGATTCAGGAGGGTGATGTGGGTGATTTCTGGCTCGTTGGGGGTACCACCATTGAGGTCGATGGAAAACGCAATGAGCCCGGCCCCTGGGTGCGGATGGCGAAAAAACGGGACGCTGAAAAGCCCACTGGTGAATGGAATCGGATAGAGGTCATTTCGAAAGATGGTGTCTGTACCCACATCGTCAATGGCGTAACGGTTGCCACAGGTACAAACCCCAGCGTTCGGGAAGGTAAGATTCTGCTTCAAACGGAGGGCGCAGAAACCTATTTTAGAAAAGTAGAACTGGAGGAATTAAACGAATAAGTGACCGTAATCCGTGGCAGCTTATACATGGTACAGGCTTAGCTGTGGTTGGCTGATGCACGCACAGATCGCTCAGTAAGAATCTGTTACGTTAACTAAATGCCTGGCTCCTGTAGTCATTCTTTTTCCTAAGTTTTCATGGCTAATTGCTGTGAACGATGGGAAAGAAAATTATTGTTTGTGCCGATGGGACCTGGAATGATCCCGAACAACTGGACCGGGGCAGTCTGGTGCCGACGAATGTGGTAAAAATCGCCCGGGCACTGGCGCTGGCAAAAGCCGAGGGGCAGGAAGAAATATTCTACGATCTCGGTGTGGGTACCGGCAAAGGCCTGGACCGATTTATGGGTGGCCTGACGGGCAGTGGTCTGTTGCACAATATTTTTGAGTGCTTCCTGTTTATTGCCGAGCGCTATCAACCCGGCGATTCCATTTATCTGTTTGGGTTTAGTCGCGGGGCTTATACAGTACGTAGTCTGGCGGGGTTGATCTGCCAGTTTGGCATCGATAAGGCGCTGACCAGTCAGCATCTTGCCCGGCCAGCAACAAACCCGGATGACAAACCCGACAAGCCAGCTATTACCACGGAAAGTAACCGCCCTGTAACGGCATCGGCAAAAAAAGCCAGTCAATCCACGGAACACCTCCAGCAGCTTCGCCTGGCTTATAAACAGCTGAAAACGGGGAAGAACGATCAGGTGGTCAGCCAGTATAAACGAACCCACGACTGCTATGAGCCAACCATCGAAATGATTGGTGTCTGGGATACAGTGGGTTCGTTAGGTATTCCGCTACTAGTACCGAAATGGCTGTTGGGCAGTGTATTGGCGGAAAAATTATCGAAGTGGTTGCTGGGCAATTATCGTTTTCTGAACGTGGGCCTCAACCCGAAAGTCAAATCGGCTTACCACGCGCTTTCCATTGACGAAAACCGGCGGGCGTTTTTACCAACCCTCTGGGATGCAACGACGCTCGATCCGCACCAGCGGGTAAAACAGGTGTGGTTTACGGGCATTCACAGCAATGTCGGTGGTGGCTATGCCGATGCGGGTCTGTCGGATAATGCCCTGCTTTGGATGGTTGAGCAGGCCAAGCAGCACGGGCTTCAGTTCTCGGATACGTATTTGGCCCGCAGCACCCAAACCGACACACTTTACGGGGAGATCCGGGATGAACGCGCCCGCTGGATCAAGCGCGTGTTTTTTCAGAAAGGCATGCGCCATGTCGATAGTCTATGCGCCGAAGCGGGCATTGTTCCGGTTATTGCCGAGAGTGCCATTGAGCGACAAAAATCGGTGATCTGCAAAAAACCGTACAAAATCAGTTTGCCCCAAAAGTACCATATCGAAAAAGGGTTTTAAACCCTAAGCCAGTGCTCATGAGTGATTGAAGCCGTACCACATGAACGCAACAAGGATGGCTTCGACCAGCCACAAATAGCGTGTGTTGTTGCGAGTGGCCCGCCGTATCAGGTAGTCGAAGCCCAGCATGCCCGCAGCCAGGGGAATCCCGAAAATGAACTGCAAAATGTTATTCTGTTGATCCATATGGACAAACCCCTGTGCTATTGCCAGGACACCCATAAGCGACACAAGCCGAAAAGGTGTTACGAAGTTTGCTATTCGTTCGATATCCATCTGTCTGATAGCTAGTTGTGCAGATACAGCGTAATCTATTTTAACCGGGAAGGATGAACGTATGTTTTAATTGCCCCATTCGGCGGTTACAAAAGGGGGTGAAATGAACCGTATTGGTCTGGCTAACCCAACACGCCCGACCAGAGCGGTTGCATGGACGCTGGTTTTACCAGAAAGCCGGAACCAGGCGACCACGTGCTTAAACTATCCTTTTTTATCCGTACTTTGTAGGCTTATGGAATTGTTTATCACTTCGCTGAATTCGGGCAGCAACGGTAATTGTTACTATGTCGGAAACGAGCAGGATGCGGTTCTGATCGATGCCGGAATTTCCTGTCGCGAAACCGAACGGCGAATGGAACGGCTGGGGCTTTCCCTCCAAAAGGTCAGAGCCATTTTTGTCTCTCACGAGCATGGCGACCACATCCGGGGTATTCCCCAACTCGCCAAAAAATACCAGTTACCTGTTTTCATTACGCCCGGTACGCTGCAGAATTCGGGTTTGCCGCAAACGGGTTTTCCGTTAAAAGCCCTGCGCGCGTACGAACCTGTCCAAATTGGCGAACTACGCATCACCGCCTTCCCGAAGCACCACGATGCCTCCGATCCACACAGCTTTCTGGTAGCGGGTCAACAGACGAAAGTGGGCGTTTTTACGGATATTGGTGCCCCCTGCGAACACCTCATTCAACACTTCAGTCAATGCCATGCGGCCTTTCTGGAAGCCAACTACGATGAAGCTATGCTGGAGAATGGCCGGTATCCCCATTTCCTTAAGAACAGGATCAGAGGAGGGAAGGGGCACTTGTCGAACCAGCAGGCGCTGGATCTTTTCATAACCCACAAGCCTGCTTTCATGAGCCATGTGTTGCTGTCGCACTTATCGAAAGACAACAATTGTCCGGAGTTAACCAAAGAGCTATTTGATCTCCACCGGGATACTACCGAAGTGGTTGTTGCCTCCCGATACGTTGAAACCCCCGTTTACTCGATTCGGGCCATGCACCAGGTCAGCGAATTGGTGTAAAACCCCGAACGGCTACTTTTTTCGCTCATACTCGACAAAATCGAAGGCTGCAGCATGGCGATCGTCAATAGAGTGAGGGCGTCGGCTTACTTCGATCCACTCTCTTTTGTCGAAGGCCGGGAAATAGGCATCTCCTTCGTAAGCCTGGTGAATTTCAGTCAGGTGAAGAGTGGTGGCAAGGGGTAGCGCCATTTTGTAGATCTCGGCCCCGCCAATCACAAAGATTTCGTCGGTAGCCCGCTCTGCCTTTTTTGCTTCGGCAAGGGCATCATCGAGTGTATGCACGACAATTACGCCTGTGGCGGTAAAATCCGGGTTACGGGTAATGACAATATTTGTGCGATTGGGTAGGGGTTTGCCCAGGGCCTCCAGCGACTTACGGCCCATAATGATGGGATGGTGGCTGGTCTTGCGCTTGAAAAAAGCGAAGTCATCGGGCAAATGCCAGATCATGTCGTTATCGCGGCCAATAACACCGTTTTGGGCAACCGCAGCAATTAAACTGATTTTCATAAAGAGTGAAAGAGCGAATGAGTGAAAGAGTGTTTGCCTCCGTGGCGCCTAACTGTACACACCACATTTGCGTCAGTCCATCATCCGGTTAGGTGGTGTGTGAAGACACCCACTATGGAAGAGAGGGAGCGGTTGGCGTTAGTCATTGGTATAGCTTAATTCAACCGATTGCCACGCAGGAATTCCTCGGCGGTCATGCGTCGTTTGCCTTCAGCCTGTAGGGCGTCAATCTGGAGCCAGCCATCGGCCACTTTCACAACTATTGTTATTTTACCATCGGTCTTAACTTCACCAATACTAGCCGAAGTCTTGGTGAGTAGATAACCTGCTATTTCCTTGGGAGTAGCAGAGTTAGTATCTAACGATTCGTCAACAATAGACACCGCGTAAATCTTGAATACCTTACCATTAATTTTTGTCCAGGCTGCTGGGTAGGGAGACAGGCCCCGCACAAAATTTCGAATCGTTACGGCGGGCTGGTTCCAGTTGATTTCGGTTGTTTCGCGGCTTAGCTTGGGGGCTGGTTTCAGGTCGTGAGACTCCGGTTGCGGTGTGCGCGGATAAGCACCCGCTTCGATGGCATGAACGGTTTTCAGGACCAGATTGGCTCCGCGCTCCATTAGCCGATCATGAACCGCTCCAGCCGTATCGTCGGGGTAAATAGGTTCGTAATCCTGAAAGATCATCTGGCCCGTATCAATTTCCTTCTCGATAAAAAAAGTGGTGACACCGGTTTCGGTCTCTCCGTTGATAATGGCCCAGTTGATAGGGGCTGCCCCCCGGTACTGTGGTAGCAATGAGCCGTGTAAATTGAATGTGCCAATAGTGGGCATACTCCAGACGGCTTCGGGTAGCATTCGAAACGCAACAACGATCTGAAGATCAGCTTTGTAGCTGGCTAGCTGTTCTAGAAAGGCCGGGTCGCGGAGTTTTTCGGGTTGCAGAACCGGTAAATTAGCCGCTTCGGCCGCTTTCTTAACGGGAGAAGGCGTAAGCTGAAGTCCGCGTCCCGAAGGCCGGTCGGGGGCTGTAACAACGGCAACAACCTGGCAACCGGCGCTCAGGAGCCGCTGAAGGCTGGCGACGGCAAAATCGGGCGTGCCCATAAACACAAGGCGAAGTGGCTGTGGCATGAATCAGTAGATCGTTTTTTACGTAGGCCCGCGACTATGTGTTGATATAGCCGGGAAGTATTTTTACTTTTGTATCACAAGACGCGTTGCTCCGAACGCCTTGTAAACGAATGTGACCGGCCAGTAAATGGCTTAGCCAATGCGACGAATAAGTTATTATGTTCATAAACCGAGCGCTTCGGAAACCCGACGGCGACTCTGACGCGTTTGCAAAGAAAACCAATTTGGTTGCAGAACGGTCGGCGGGCCGTTCTTTTTGTTTTTAAGGAGCGCACCGAATCAAAAAGAACAACGAGTTAGTACTATTATATTATGGCAAAGATTTCATATTACACCGAAGAAGGACTCAACCGGCTCAAAGCTGAATTAGTAGAGTTAAAAACCAAAGGACGGACTGCGATTGCCCACCAGATTGCCGAAGCACGTGACAAGGGGGATCTTAGCGAAAATGCTGAGTACGATGCGGCCAAAGATGCACAGGGCCTGCACGAACTGAAAATATCGAAACTCGAAGAAGTATTGTCAAACGCCCGCGTTCTGGATGAGTCGACAATTGATACTTCGCTGGTTTCGGTTCTGTCGAAGGTAAAAATCAAAAATGTAAAAAGCGGGGCTGAAATGCTCTATACGCTGGTTTCGGAAGAAGAAGCTGACCTGAAAGCGGGTCGTATTTCGGTGGGTTCGCCCATTGGGAAAGGGCTGCTTGGCAAGCGGGTTGGCGAAACGGCCGAGATCAAAGTGCCGGCTGGTGTACTGGAGTTTACAGTCATCGAAATTGCCCGGTAAACCTAACGGATGATTCACCATTGCACTTATGGCTTCCATCTTCTCCCGAATCGTTGCTGGTGAAATTCCGGCGCACAAAATCGCTGAAACAGACGACTATCTTGCTTTCCTGGACGTTATGCCGACGACGACCGGGCACACGCTCGTTATTCCCAAAAAAGAGGTAGACTATCTGTTTGATCTGGATGATGAGCACTACCTGGGCTTAATGGCTTTCGCTAAAAAGGTGGCTCCGGCCATTGAAAAAGCTGTGCCCTGCCTGCGTATTGGTGTAGCGGTCATCGGGCTGGAAGTGCCCCACGCACACGTTCACCTGATACCGATGAACGCCATGGCCGACATGAATTTTCAGAACAAAATGAAGCCCAGCCAGGACGAACTGGCGGCAACCGCCGAGAAAATCAGAAGCTTTTTGTGATTTTGATTCGTCAACACACAGCAGGGCGGACAAGTATACTTGCCCGCCCTGCTGTGTATAAGGCTATGAGGTGGGGCCTCGAACAGCCAGCGCCTGTGCTGACTGTATTCGCTTATTCAACGGCGCCTTCCAGCGTTTTGACAATGCCCAGCGTGAGCAGTGAATGTAAGTACTTCGCGACAGCCTCGTTGAAACCTGGTAGCGTGGTCAAATCTACTTGCCATAGCTTGGTGTCTGACAAAACGCTTTTTACAAATTCCTGTACGGTTACCGGAGTACGCCCTTTAACAGTTTTCCAGTCACCATAGAAATAACCGGCTTTGTCATCACGAATGGGGTAGTTGAGTTTGCCACCACTCGGCAGCGCGATCTCGCCGAAAAACTGTCCCTTTTCTTCCCGTACTGCTTTCATGAACAGCAGATAGGCAGCAAAGCCAAGCGCCATTAACTGGGGTACCTTGTTAAACTGCTCGTAATACCGTTGCAGCGTTGGAACATTGCGAGCCTGCATTTTAGCCGTCTGCTGTAATGAAATATTGAGCAGCAAATGGTCGAGGTGCGGGTTTCGGAATCGGTCCAGTACATCATGGGCAAACTGTTCCACGGCCGCTTTGTCCATCCCCGGAATGCCATAGTCGGGTACAGTTGGCACAATCTCCTTCAGCATCAGCGACTCAACGAACTTGCTCATTGCCGGGTGGAGCATCTCGTCGGCCACCGTTTCCAGCCCCAGCAGGTAGCCCAGCGGCATTGTGAGCGTGTGCGTACCGTTTAACACCCTCAGCTTGCGCTCTTTATAGAAATTTATATCTTCGTCGATAATGATCTGGGGGGTAGATGGCCCCGCAAACGAAAGGGTTTCCCGAACGCGGTCGTCGCCCTCAATGGCCCAGAGATGGTAGGGTTCGGTAAACGTAAGCAGATCATCTTCGTAACCCGTTTCCTGCTGCACCAGTTGCTGAGCGCTTTCGGTGGGGCGGGTAACGATGCGGTCAACAAGCGAGTTACAAAACCGGACGTGGAACTTGAGCCATTTGGTAAATAGCTTGCCCAGTTCATTGAATTGAGCCAGTTGTTCAACGGCGTCCCGCAGTTTTAGCCCGTTATCGGTAACGAGTTCGGTAGGAATAACAACGAGTCCTTTCGCTTTTGAGCCGCCGACGCTGCGAAACCGCTCATACAAAAAGGCTGTTAACTTGGCCGGAAAGGATTGCGGAGGGTGTTGGAAAATACTTTCCTCAACGTAGTTTAACCCAATTTCGGTTGTATTGGAGATGATGATCTGCAATTTTGGATTCCGGGCCAGAACCAGCACATCGTTCCACTGAGTCTGAGCGGCTAACACCCGGCTAATAGCCGACACGATGGTATTTTCTGATACCTCCTTCCCTTGCTGAAGTCCCCGAACGGCAACCGTATACAGGTTGTCCTGTTCCGAAAATTCGTCGGTCTGGCTATCGGTCGATTTTACAACAACGATAGAGCCTTCAAATCGCCCTTCGCTATTGGCTTTTTGTACCAGGTAATCGGGTAAGCCACGTAAAAGGACACCAGTACCGAACTGTAAAATCTTTTCGGGGAAAACGGGAGCGGGATGGGTTGAACGGGTTAATTTAGCCATGGTTGGGTGTGCAGCAAGCGGACCTGCGGTCATCAGTCAGACGGATTTACTATTAACTATACTTGACGTTTCGCCTTGATTGGTCATAATTCAGCAATAATACGAACTACATCGTTACGCTTAACGGCAATTTTATCAAAAGCGCCATTCGTCGGTAATCGGCCAAGGCTGGCTTCAGGCGCTGGCCTCTTTGCGCGTTGCCTGTTTCCGGAAACCTTACCGCTTCAGTTTGCCGGAACTGTCGCCGTTGGCCAGCGTGTCAACTTCGGCAATGGAGGCCAGATTGACATCACCCGGAATGGTATGCTTCAAAGCCGAAGCCGCTGCGCCAAATTCAATGGCCCGCTGCAAGTCGTTGAACGTCAGTAAGCCGTAAATCAGCCCCGCCACGTACGCATCGCCCGTACCAATGCGATCCGTAATGGGATTGATGTCGTAGATTCGCGATTTGTAGACGTCCTGCCCATCGAACAGCTTGGCCGACAGCTGGTTGTGCGAGGCACTGACCGACCGTCGTTTTGTGTCCGTGATGTAGCGCACGTTGGGGAAATGCTTCATCAGAGCCCGGCCCGATTCCTGAAATGTGCTACCCACCACGCCATATAGTTCGGAGAAAAGATTTTTGCTGCCCAGTACCAGGGTGCACCCTTCCGTTAGAGCAGGCATAATTTCCTGGGGCGTTTTCCCATATTGCCACAAATTACTCCGGTAAACGATATCGGCCGAAACCGGAACACCCAGCCGGTTGGCGGTCTGTATGCCTGCCAGCAAACAATCGGCTGCGCCCTGCGAGAGGGCAGGGGTGATGCCTGTCCAGTGGAACCACGACGCGCCCGTCAGGATGGGTTCCCAGTCGATCTCATCCGGGCGAATGCGGGCAAACGCAGAATCGACCCGGTCGTAAATGATCTGGCTGGCGCGACTACCGGCCCCCGTTTCCAGGAAGTAAAGACCCAGCCGACCGTCGCCATACCGGATATGCTCGGTGCTGACGGCGTATTTACGAAGGTAACCCGAAGCTGCCCGGCCAAGCGCGTGGTCTGGAAAACGGGTAATATGAGTAGCCTGCAAACCAAACTGGGCGAGTGACACGGCCACATTGGCTTCGGTGCCCCCAAAATGCATACCTAGTGTATCGGTTTGAGTAAACCGTTCGACGCCGGGCGGACTCAGGCGAAGCATCACTTCGCCGAAGGTGACAATTTTCATGGGTACGATGGGTTCTAAACGTGACTGTAAAAGATGTATTACAACGTCCTCTAGGCACTATACTCGCTCATTAGCTCTTCGGTTCGCACCGGCTCTAATTTCGGTAAGACCAGATGAATAATAACCAGCGCTATCAAATAGGAACAACTGGCCACGATAAACATCGGCAGGTAGCCAAAAGCCGTAATAATTCGACCCGACAGCAAGGCCAGTAAGATACCGCCCACTGCACCAAACATACCGCCAATACCGGTTACGGAAGCGACGACATTTCGGGGGAACAGGTCCGAGGCAAAGGTATACATATTGGCCGACCAGCCCTGGTGAGCAGCTGTCGCCAGAGCGATGAGCGCCATCGCAACGGTCAGGCTGTTGGTTTGAGCCGCAAAGAAAATAGGCACGACGCACAGGGCGCAAATGAGCATGGTTGTTTTTCTGGCGCGGTTGGCCGACCAGCCCCAGCGCATGAACTGTGTGCTGAGCCAGCCAAAAAAGACGCTGCCTGCGTCGGAAACGACATAAATGATGAGGAATGGAATGCCGAAACTTTTCAGATCGAGCCGTTCGTTGAGGGCGTCGTTTGAATTAAAAAAATCGGGGAGCCACGACATATAAAACCACCAGATCGGATCGGCCATAAATTTGCCAATGGCGAACGCCCACGTTTGTTTATACCCCAGCAACTGACCCCAGGAGACGTTCAAGGGGGGTAACCGTTCGTCGTCTTTTCGAATATAGGTCAGCTCTTCGGGCGACAGGTTCGGGTTTCGTTCGGGTTTACTGTACATCAGCCACCAGAAAATAAGAAGAACAAATCCCATCACGCCCGTAATCAGAAAGGAGCTACGCCAGCCAAAGGCCAGAATCAGATACGGCACGGCCAGTGCCGTCAGAATAATGCCCACGTTGGTTCCCGCATTGAAGAGGCCGTTGGCAAAAGATCGCTCGCGCCGGGGAAACCATTCGGCCACGGTTTTTATCGACGATGGAAAGTTGGCTGCTTCGCCGAGGCCCAGCAAGGCCCGCATCCAGCGTAGCCCGGCAATGGTGTTCACGAAAGCCGTAGCGACAGCCGCCACGCTCCAGACTAGAATGCCCAGCGAAAATCCTCGTTTGGTGCCTATTTTGTCGATGAGCCAGCCCACCAGCAGAAACCCGATGGCATAGGCAAACTTGAAAGCCGCATCGACATCGCCGTAGAGCACTTTGAACCGGTCGGTGGCTTCTCTGGTGAGTACGGCATCGGGAGCGACACCCAGCATTTCTTTCCGAAACAACTCATCCGTCATGGTGAACGACAATACCTGCCGGTCTATGTAGTTTATGGTCGTTGCCAGAAAGAGCAACGCAACAATACGCCAGCGAAAACGGCCAGAAGGGGTGGGCATTTGTAAATCAACCAGAATTATTGAGAGAAAAGTCAGCGAGGGTACTTTTTTACCTTACCTGCGTTGTAAGTTAGTGGTCTGTAAAAAAATACGGTAGAGCCGGGAGAATTAAACCGACTTCTGCTTTAATCCGCATGCACACACTTGCTCCTGCGTCCACGTTTCTGTCCGACGACTTTCTGCTGCAAACCGAAACAGCTCGTCGGCTATATCATGACTATGCCCGGCAGATGCCGATCATCGATTATCACTGCCATCTGCCTCCCGATCAGATTGCCGCCGACCGTCAGTTTGAGAACATAACGCAGCTTTGGCTGCATGGCGATCATTATAAATGGCGGGCTATGCGTACGCACGGAGTTCCTGAACAGTACTGCACCGGCCAGGCGACTGATTGGGAGAAGTTTGAGAAATGGGCCGAAACCATTCCCTATACGCTGCGGAACCCGTTGTACCACTGGTCGCACCTGGAGTTGAAAAATCCGTTTGGCATCACGGACGTACTCAATCCATCGACGGCGCGCTCGATCTATGACGTGTGCAATGAACAATTGCCGCAGCTGTCTACGCGTGCCCTGCTCACTCATTTTGATGTTCGGGTGGTGTGTACGACCGATGATCCGCTGGATTCGCTCGAACACCATCGTAAGGTGGCTCAGGAGCAGGGTGGGAGCGACACCGGGTTCCGGACGAAAGTACGGCCTACTTTCCGCCCCGACAAGGCTATGGCGGCCGAAGACCCAATCGCGTTTCGGGCCTATATCAGCAAGCTGGGTGAGGTAACGAAGCGGGAGATTCTAACGCTGACGGACTATGTAGAGGCACTGAAAGCCAGGCACGACTATTTTGCCGAGATGGGTTGCCGCTTATCCGATCATGGTCTGGAAATGATTTATGCCGAGCCGTATAAAGAGGGCGATGTTCAGCGAATATTCGACCATTTGCACCGGGGCGTTGCCGTACCACCGGCCGATGTGCTGAAATTCAAGTCTTTTATGCTGGTGCAGTTTGCCGAATGGGATCACGAAAAAGGCTGGACGCAGCAGTTTCACCTGGGTGCCCTCCGGAACAACAACATCCGTCGGCTACGCGATCTTGGCCCCGACACGGGCTGGGATAGTATCGGCGATTTTCCGCAGGCGGCTTCAATGTCCCGCTTCCTGGGTGGGCTGGACGACCGGAACAAACTGGCCAAAACGATTTTGTATAACCTCAATCCGGCTGATAACGAAGTGATCGCTACCATGGTCGGCAACTTCAACGACGGCTCCGTTCGGGGGAAAGTACAGTTCGGCTCCGGCTGGTGGTTTCTCGATCAGAAAGATGGCATGGAGAAGCAGATCAATGCCATCTCGAACATGGGGCTGCTGAGTGCTTTTGTGGGCATGCTTACCGACTCGCGCAGTTTTGTGTCGTACAGCCGCCACGAGTATTTCCGGCGAATTCTCTGCAACCTGTTCGGAAACGACATCGAAAATGGCGAGTTACCGAACGATATTGACTGGGTCGGGCAGATTATTCAGGACATCTGTTACCGGAACGCCGAATCGTATTTTGGTTTCTAGAATGTAACGGACCTACTGCTGACTTAACCAGTTTCTCTTCTGTCCATGACGCACACGTTTGTCGACATAAACGGCTCGTCTCCGGTACGGTTGCACGTGGTTCAGGCCGGACCTACGGAGGGACCGCTCATTATTTTACTGCACGGCTTTCCGGAATTCTGGTATGGCTGGAAACAACAGATTGATGCCTTAGCGGAGGCCGGTTTTCGGGTTTGGGCGCCCGATCAGCGGGGATATAACCTGAGTGAGAAGCCCACTGACGTCAAGGCCTACGCGCTGGATATACTGGTGGCGGATGTGATTGGTTTGATCAATGCCGCCGGCCGACAAAAGGCCGTGGTGGTGGGTCACGACTGGGGAGCCGCCGTAGCCTGGTGGACGGCTGTTTCGTTTCCGGAGCGGGTCGAGCGGCTGGTTGTCCTGAATGTACCGCACCCGATCGTGATGAAGAAAGTTGCCAGCCGTGATGTGGGTCAGATGCTGCGAAGCTGGTATATTGGCTTTTTTCAGTTGCCTGTGTTGCCCGAGTTCCTATTCCGAAGGGGGAACGCAACACCCCTGGTTAAGACGCTATTGGGCAGCAGCCGTCCCGGAACATTTAAGCGAGCTGATTTAGTGCAGTACAAGGCGGCCTGGCTACAGCCGGGGGCTATCAAATCCATGATTAACTGGTACCGGGCCGCGCTTCGAGTACCACCGATTAAACGTCCGTCTATCCGGGTCACCGTACCGACACTACTGATCTGGGGTGCCCGCGATAAATTTCTGAAGCGTGAGATGGCCCAGCTCAGTATTGATCTGTGCGACAACGGCCGTGTGGTGTTCTTCGAGGAAGCAACCCACTGGGTTCAGCACGAAGAGGCCCTGCGCGTTAATGAATTGATACTGGCGGGCTAATTAATCAGTTGGGACCGTGGACCGTGTCCTCCTGGCCCGTGTTCCCAACTGATTAATTAGCCCGCTGGTTTATACGCTATCTTATTGTTTGTAAACCTTCCCGTCTTTCATCACAAAGCGGACGGCTTGCAGAGTTTTGATGTTCTGGATTGGGTTTTCATCTACCGCAATGATGTCGGCGAACTTGCCCGTTTCCACAGAACCGATTTGGGCATTCATGCCCAGCAGCTTCGCGTTGGTCATCAGGGCCGCTTTGATGGCTTCTACCGGTGGCATGCCTGCTTCAACCATATACTCGAACTCTTTGGCGTTGAAACCGTGAATGTAAACGCCCGCATCGGTACCGAATGCAATCTTGACGCCTGCTTTGTACGCTTTGGCAAACGTAGCCTGAATCTTTGGGCCAATCGCCAGCGCCTTTGGCGTTACCAGGGGCGGATAGTACCCAAAATGCCGGGCCGAATCGGCGGCTGTTTTACCGGCAATGATCGTTGGCACGTAATAGGTCCCGTATTTTTTGAACAACTCGATCGCTTCATCGTCCATCAGCGTGCCGTGTTCGATGGTCTGCACCCCTGCTCGGATAGCGCGTTTCATGCCTTCGGCTCCGTGGGCGTGGGCTGCTACGGCAAAGCCATAATCTTTGGCCGCGTCCACTACCGCTTTTACTTCTTCCTCCGTAAACTGAGCGCCCGAACCATCTTTCGCGTTGCTGAGTACACCCCCGGTGGCCGTGATCTTGATCAGATCAGCGCCATCTTTGTACCGCTGGCGAACAGCTTTTCGGGCGTCTTCCGGACTGTTGATGACGCCATCTTCCGGACCGGGATCACCCATCAGATCTTTCCGGTAACCATTGGTCGGGTCAGCGTGGCCGCCCGTTGTGGCAATGGATTTTCCAACCGTCAGCACCCGTGGACCATCGACCAACCCGGCATTGATGGCGTTACGAAGTGACACGTTTACCCCAGAGCCTCCCAAATCGCGAACGGTCGTAAAACCGGCCAGCAATGTTGTTTTAGCGTACTGAGCCGCCTGATAGGCAACGTCGGATGGGTTCTTGGTAAAGCCGTCAATGGCCCCGCCCCGGCGCGTCTGGCTCTCCAGATGAACGTGCATGTCGATCAGGCCGGGTAAAACGGTTTTCGACTTCATGTCCAGCACCCGATCCTGACCGGCGGGGTTTGTGTAGCCTTTCTGAACAGCGGTGATCTTGTTTCCTTCGACGACTACGGTCATTTGCGGCTGTAAGCCATTGCTGACCCCGTCGAAGAGATTACCGCAATGAATTAATGTCCGTTGGGCAAAAAGAGGAGCGGCCAACAAAGACAAGCCTGCCACTAAATACAGTTTTCTCATAAAAGAAGTTAGTTGGGTACAAAAAAAGCTGCGACAGTACGTCGCAGCCTTCAAAATACAAAAAGCTACTGAACAACCCTTATAATTTTGATACCTGTACCACAGCCGTTTGCGGTTGGCCGATCTTATTCAAATCTGGATAAGGGTTTACCTCGCGCAAAATCACTTTGTAGGTTTCGTTCCTCAGCGAAACGGTTGTTGAGTCGGGCCGTTTGTTGGTGCTGCCCGGATCAGCACCCAACGACAGCCGAACCGCCGTTGAATCGGAATTTTTTGACAGCATCAAGTGAACCTTAGCCTGCCCTCCCCAGAGGCAGACAACATTGGCATTTATCGGACATCGGCTATCCTGAATTGAATCGGCCCGAACAAGAATATCTGAACTCAATCGGCCCGATTGGTGCAACCCCAGTGAAATAGAGTCGGATGGGGTTGTATCGGAGGATTTACAGGCTGAAAAGAGAAGCGTGCCAATAACGAGTAAACCAGAAAGGCGTTTTATTGAGTATAGCATAGTACAGCCACGTGATTTCCTGTAAAGACACCAGTCTACAAAAAAGGGTTGTAATAAAGGGGCACTGAAAACAAAAAAAGGCACCTGTATAGCCCGCTATAATTGTCGGTTAATCTCGCTCAATAAATAATTTTTGGGATCGCTGAAGTACTCCCAGAACATGACACCGGCCAGGCCATGTTTTTTTACGTACCGGCATTTGGCTTTTACCGACTCTTCATCGTCGTAGGAGACAAACCGTTTCAGGTCGGCATTGTACAGATAGGGGGCTTTTGCTTTCCGGTCCCAATACCGTTTGTAAGCCGGATTTGTAAGTAAACTGTCCCTGATGAAGGTGTATCCTCCGCCCCGTTCTACTTTCGTGATGGTTCTGGGATGGGCTTTTGGATTGCCCGTTTGTAACTGCCAGGCTCGCCCGTAAAAGGCAATGCCCAGCACAAGTTTTTCGGTAGGAACGCCTGCTTTCTCGTAAAGCTTCACGGCCCGGTCGCCCGAGGTTTCGTTAGCCACTTTACCCGATGCGTATAGGTTTGTGTGGTGACCCGCCAGTGGCCCTCCGGTGAAAAAGTCATACGACATTACATTGACGTAATCCAGGTATTGCTGCGCCTTCGCCATGTCAGTATGGGTGAAAATGGCGTCAAATCCGGGCAGCGCCGTCGTTACCAGGTAATTTTTGCCCGTTTGTTGCTTCAGGCTGGTCAACTGTTCTCGCAGGGACTTGAACAGCAGGGTGAAATTTTCTCTGTCTTCCGGCCGAAAGACATTGTCCTCCCCTTTCATACCCGGGTACTCCCAGTCGATATCGATGCCATCGAGTTGGTACTCCCGAACAATGTCTACTGCCGAAGCCGCAAACGCGATACGCCCCGTATCGCTCACCACGGCATCGGAAAAGTTCTCACTCCAGGCCCAGCCGCCAATCGAAATCAGGATTTTAAGATCGGGATTCCGAAGTTTGAGCTGGTTCAGGCGCTTGAAATTGGTTGAGTCGGTCGCGAGATTATGTAGCCAGGCCCTGTTCTTGCGGACATCCACAAAGGCATAGTTGATGTGCGTCAGTTTTTCGGCAGCCATATTATCGGTGTTTACCAAACCGCGAAAACCACCCACGTAGGCCAGTACAATTGGTTTGGTTTTCGGTTCGGGCTTGCTTCCTGCCTGTAGGCCAGCTGCCACGGTCAGAAACGAGAGTAAATAAAAAAGTCGGCGCATGAACTGTGTCGGTCTAGTGGAGATTGTAACGGCCGGATTTACCCCTGCTGTTGCCGCAGTTGCACCCCGGTCGAAAACGGGTTAACGGGTATCTTTGTATGGTAAACCTAAAAATAAGACAGCCTACTTAGGGTAACCCGAATTTTTGTGAATCTGCCTGCATGACTATCAGTAAGCTATTGATCGTATAGGCAGGTCATTTGTACCAGTATTATCAAAAAGCTCAACTATAGTTTAACGACGCACGGAGTCAGCAAGTAGTTAAATTCTGCTACGATTCTTCCTTTGTCTGTGTATGCCGGATATGTCGGGTTTTCTGTTGAATAAAATCCAGCATACGCGCCGGGATGACCGAGACGAATCGACTCCTAAACATGACTTTATGAAAAACAGCGTAGTGACGATTGGCGTCGGCTTGCTGACGATCGGGCTGACGCACCTTGGTCTGGCCCAGCAGACAAACGCTGAACGATCCCGGATTGCGGCCGAAATGGAAAAGTCCGTTCGTACGGAGGTGCTTACCTATTGGTATCCGCTGGCAGTTGATCAGGAGTTTGGCGGGTTTCTTAGCGCATTTACCTACGATTTCAAGCCAACGGGAGCACAGGATAAAATGATTGTAACCCAGGCCCGCCACGTCTGGACAACCGCCAAAGCCGCCGAACGGTATCCTTCGACTGCTCACTACAAGAACGATTCCCGACATGGTTTTCAGTTTCTGCGGGACAAGATGTGGGACAAGGAATACGGGGGTTTCTATACGTTGGTCGACCGGAAAGGAACGCTCAAAGGAGTCGGCAACAAAGAAGCTTACGGCAACGCATTTGGTCTCTATGCCCTGAGCGCCTACTACCATATGTCGAGGGATACGGCCGCGCTGAACCTGGCGAAAAAGACATTCAACTGGCTGGAACAGCACAGCCATGATCCGGTCCATAAAGGTTATTTTCAGCATCTGCAACGGGATGGTTCGCCCATCAAACGGGGTGCTGCGGTGCCGTCTACCTCGGATCTGGGCTACAAAGACCAGAACAGTTCCATCCACCTGCTCGAAGCTCTGACCGAACTCTACGCCGTCTGGCCGAATCCACGGGTTCGGGAGCGCCTGACCGAAATGCTTTTCCTGATTCGGGATAAAATCACGACGCCCAAAGGCAATCTGATCTTATTTTTCCAGCCCGACTGGACCCCCGTTTCGTTTCAGGATTCGTCGGAAGCCGTCGTCCTGAAGCACCGCAATCTGGACCACGTTTCGTTTGGGCATGATGTCGAGACCGCTTACCTGATGCTCGAAGCCTCTCATGCGCTGGGTCTGAAAAACGACGAAACAACCCGCAAGGTAAGCAAACGAATGGTCGATCATGCTCTGGCTATGGGCTTCGACAAATCGGTGGGGGGCTTCTACGACCAGGGCTATTATTTCAAGGATAAACCCGGCATGTCTATCATCCGGGAAAGCAAAAACTGGTGGTCACAGGCGGAGGGTCTGAACACGCTGCTACTCATGGCGAACAAGTATCCCCATGACCCCATGCAGTATTTTAACAAGTATAAACTGCTTTGGCAATACTGTCAGACCTATCTGATTGACCACGAACATGGTGACTGGTATGAGGAAGGACTGGATAAAGACCCCCAGCGCCGTATGGGCCAAAAGGGCCATATCTGGAAAGCCACGTACCACACGTACCGGGCTCTGACAAGTTGCGTCGATCAATCGCGGGAGAGTCCGGCGGGCCATACAGGTAAATAGAGTTACCAAGTACATGACACAAACTAAACAGGAGCCGTCGAGGAGACGCTTTATAAAAGCATCAGTTGCTGCGCTGGCGGGGGCTGTCGGGGTTAATTCACTTGCCGAAGCATGGCCGTTGTTGGCTGATAAAGCTCCCTTCATGCCGCCCCTGGGGGTATGTGCACCTTACGAGAAAGCGGCAATGCTGAAAGAATTGGGGTGTTCGTTTGTCGAAGAAAGCGTCGGTCGTTTTTTGCTGCCTGATGGGGGGGAGGAAGCTTATGCCCGAAACCTGGAGCAGTTAAAAACAACGGGAATCCCCATTCTGTCGTACATCTATTTTTTTCCTGGTAGCTTAAAATCGGTGGGGCCAACGGTACACCACGAAGCTATTTTGCAGCGCGCCGATCTGGCGCTGAAGCGGGCCAAAGAGTGTGGTTCGAAGAATATTGTGTTTGGGAGCGGTGGTTCGCGGGCTATACCCGACGGTTTCGACCGGGATAAAGCAAAAGCCCAGCATATCGAGCTTTGTAAAAAAATGGCCCCATTGGCTGAAAAACATGGCGTTACGCTGGCTGTAGAACCGCTAAACCGGGGCGAAACCAATTTTATCAATAGTCTGGCCGATGGCGTAGACATTATTCAGGCAGTCAACAACCCGTGGTTTAAGCTCCAGTGCGACATTTACCACATGCTCAAGGAAGACGAAAAGCCGGAAGAGATCATTAAGTACAAAGACTACATTGTGCACTGTCATCTGGCCGAAAGACAAAAACGAACGGCCCCAGGAATTGCAGGGGATGATTTCAAACCATACTTCAGAGCGCTGAAAAAAATTAAATACAGCGGTGGCCTATCCCTAGAGTGCAACTGGACTGATTTCGACAAGGAAGCAAAGCAGGGAATTGACGTGGTTAAGCAACAGTTCAGCGAGCTGTGAGCCAGCGTGTACGTTGCCATCGTAACACAGGCTTACTAGGTTTTCGGATAATTAATTCAGACTGAGTGGCACAAGGTGCGTTAGTTTGCTCTTTGTCGACCTGACTAAAAGAAGTTCGGCATCGCGCGAAGCCTTAGCCAGAAAAAGAACGACTTCCTGTTCGTAAACCTGCAGGACGGCATCGACCGAAAAGCCATCTGCCGGTAATGTCAACATCGACCGATTCAGAGGTAGACTTTCCCGTAATTCTGGCTTGAGAACAACGACAATCGTTCGGCCATCTTTGTACAGGTAAGCGTCCGCAACGAAGGGAAGTTTTGTGACCTTGGCGATTTCACAAAGTAGATTAGACATACGTGCGCTTGGTTTTCGCTGCGAATATAGGTCTATTTAATACTTTGTAAATAAAAAGTTTACATAAATGATAAAAGGTAAATAAATCAATTGGCAAATGGGTGCCGCTGGTTAGGGTCGTCACACGTATGCTGCGTACGATAACTACGTCAACAGGTCGTTTAATTCAGGAAAATTGGGTTGAGGTGAGCTATTTGGGAAACCGTCGATTTGTTCAGAAGATCCTCGGCAACGCGTAGGGTATCAATTAAAAAAAGGACTACCTCTTGTTTATAGGCCTCGATCACCGCTGAAACGGTGAAGTCTGCAGCTTGAAAAGATAATATGGAACGATCTGGTGGGAGACTAGTTCGCAAGGGCGATTTGAGTACGACCATAATCGTTTGGTTATCTCTGTAAGGATAGGCGTCAGCAACAAAAGATAAATTATTAACGGCATTAAGTTCAATATCTAATTTACTCATATAAATAGTTGTGCCCGAAAGCTTGCCTGCTGTGTTACGGTGGAAAGCTATAAGACACACCAACTCGGCAAGAGTCACATACCGACCGACAAAAATTAGCCGCGGCATAACCGACCGGAGGCTGTATAGGTAGCCACTTATTGAAGCAGCGCCAATAAGTGGCTCTTTGACAGTGACTTTACTATTGCGGCATCCGTTTTGACCAGGTTGTCCGCTAACTCTTTTTTAGCCTCCTGAAGCTCCAGAATTTTTTCCTCAATGGTGTTTGGGCATATCAGTCGAATGGCGACCACATTTTTCTTCTGCCCGATTCGATAACTTCGGTCGATGGCCTGGTTCTCGACGGCCGGGTTCCACCACGGATCAACCAGATACACATAATCGGCCTGGGTCAGATTCAGACCCGTACCACCGGCTTTCAGACTAATCAAAAAGACACGAACCGAGTCGTCGCGCTGAAACCGATCAACGCTGGCGGCCCGGTTGCTGGTTTGGCCGGTGAGGTATTCGAAGCCGATCTGCCGGGTCTCCAGCTCCGTTCTGATCAGGTCGAGCATGGAAACGAACTGAGAGAAGACCAGAATTTTGTGCTTTGGTGATTTATTTTCGATCTGCTCAAGCAGCATATCAATTTTGGCCGACGAATTGCCGTAAAACTCGTCGTCGTTGAGCAGCACCGGGCTGTTGCAAAGCTGGCGTAGTTTGGTGAGCCCCTGCAATACATGCAACCGCTCCCGTGGAATATCACCTTCGTCTTTGGTTAACAGAAAGTTACGAAACTCCTGTTCGTAGGCATCGTAGACTCGTCGTTGGTCTAGTCCCATTTCACAATGCAGAATCATTTCCGTTTTGTCAGGAAGTTCCGTCGCTACCTGCGCTTTGGTTCGACGCAGAATGAAGGGGTTGATTTTAGTCTGTAGTTCACGGGCCCGCTGCCGATCATCGAACTTATCGATGGGGGTCGAGTAGTGCGCTTTAAAATGATTGTAACTGCCCAGCAAGCCCGGACAGGCGAAAGAGAGTTGACCGTACAGATCGAAGGTGTGGTTTTCGATGGGCGTGCCGGTCAGTACAATCCGATTGCGGGCCTGCAGTAGCCGGGCCGCCTGGTAACGCTGCGATTCGGGATTTTTGATAGCCTGTGATTCGTCCAGAAAAACGTAGTTGAACGAATATCCTTTCAGAAAGCGAATCTCGGATAGTAAGGTACCATACGACGTGAGGATGATTTCGTACTGATCGAAAATTTTCTTTTTCAGGCCGCGGTCAGTTCCGTAGAAAGGCAAAATCCTGAGGTCGGGCGCAAACTTTGCTACTTCAGCCTGCCAGTTAAACAAAAGGGAAGTCGGCACTACGATCAGGTTGGTGTTAGGTCGGTTTTTGGTTCGCTGAAGTAGAATGAACGCAATAATCTGAATGGTTTTGCCCAACCCCATGTCGTCGGCTAGGCAACCGCCGAGTTCAAATTCGTCCAGAAAATTGAGCCAGTTCAAGCCCTCTTTCTGGTAGTCACGAAGCGACGCCTGTAGCCCGTCGGGTACGGCAACCGGACGGATCGACTGGAAATCGTTGAAATTTCGGGTAAACAGGGCCAGTTGGTCTTTAACATCGTTCATCAGCTCCTCTTCGGCGTACAATTCCTGAATGCTTGCGAAGTTAACCCTAGGGGTTCGAAGGCGATCGTCAACGACTTCGCCAGCCTGAAAATAAGCGGTGAAACGATCGAGCCATTCGGCGGGCAGGATTCCCTGCGTTCCGTCATCGAGCGAGACAAATCGACTCTTGTTTTTGAGCGCTTTGTGCAGGTGTTTGAGCGATACCCGCTGTTTGCCGTAGGTTAAACCCAACGATGTTTCGAACCAGTTTATGCCGCTGCTGACGGTAATTGAAACCGTAGCTTTGTGGGGATTTAGCGTGTTGTTTTTGAGGGTATTAAAGCCAAGTATGCGAATGCCCTGGCTACGCCAGGCATCGAATGCGGGCAGAAACCAGCGTTCATCCAGCAGGTATTTTTTGTGGAGATAAAAACAAGTTTGGTGCAGTTGATCGTGAAAATCCGGGTGCTGATTCAGCACGGCCATCGTAAACTGAATTTCGGCCTCTTCATCACGCGGAACCGTAAACAGCTTTCCCCGGCTGTCGACCGACTGTATCTGACGCTTCGATAACGTTGGCACCTCAACATGCCCATATTTAATAACGGGAGTAAGTATGACGTAATTTTCGGAATCGGAGAGGTAAAGTATACGCTCCCGTTCCTGCGTAAAGCCATTCTCGGCCAGTTGCGCGGGCGTTGCCGGTTTCAGATAAGCGTATTCGACCGGGACCTGCTCTTCGAGTTTAGCCAGAACCGTTTGCTGAAACTCTTCGTATTTCGATTCATGAAGGGCAATGACATTGTTCTTTCTGTTGAAAAATTGAATAACGCGCAGATAAGCCGGATGGTCGATCAGGTATAGTACGTCGTCAAGCAGGATAAAATAATCGTATTTGAGAACGAGTTTATGTAATGGGTACGACGTGCCATTGAGGGTCAGGGAGCCCCAGATTTCGTAGAAATCATTCATAAACCGAACGGTCAGATGGGGGGCTACCTTCAGGATCTCCAGCTTTACCGGGACAAGCGAATGGGCAGTTATGTTCTCCGAGATGCGACTGGAATGGTAAAAAACGGCCTGCTTCAATGGATTATGAGCCACCAGACGCAGGCTATCCAGGTCGGTAGTTGCCTGTTTCGACCGATGCTGATGCTGGAACTTAGCGACCGCCGAGTAAAACTTTACGTCCGCCAGGGTATCAACTTTTGTCAGCAGATCGAAAGGATGGATAGGGGTTAACGGATTTTTTACGTTACCATCGCGAGCCGTCGCGGCTTCGAAAAGATTCAGGCAAAAATGCTCCGCGTAGCGGGGTTTGGTAAAGACCAGAATCCGTTTGCGGTTGGGCGGTAACTCGCTGGCGGTTGGTACTGACTGCTCTGCGTTGGGTAGTAAACTGGCCGTCAGGTAGTCCTTATCTGCTTGAGTCAGGCGTAAAAGTTCAGCGCGCCGGGGGTGTATGTGAATCGTTTTACGGTCGATTTCTACCTGGAAAAAGGTGTCCAGCTGGCTTTCCCGTTCCAGACCGTATTCTTTGGCAACGGGTCTGATGGTTTCCCTCCGCAGGGTATCATCAAAAAACAGACGTAACTCCGTACGCCGGGCAATAGCGGCCAGTACCTGTACCTGGTGCGTACAGAGCTTATCGTTTGGCTCAGTACACGAACATGCTGTAAATAACGATGGCTCGGTTTGCCGGACAACCACAAGCGGAAAGTTCACGCCGGTACTGGCCGTAGTGAACGACCCATGATTGATGTCGATGACCTGCGCCCGAACATCTTCGTACGCTTCGGCCGACGAAACAAACCCGCCACTGTGTTTCGCCAGCAGGCTGTCGTTCAGGTCAGGAATGGTGATCGATTCCAGCCAGTACCCAGTGTCTTCATGAAGCTTGGCGGACTCATTCATAGCAGCGCTTCCGCCATTTGTTCGTCCATACCGGATGGCTTGCTCCGGTAGCGAATGATTCGTTCGCTGGTTAAAAGAATAAGCAGGCCAACGATGGCGCAGGTTGTCATCATACCGACCATGGGAATGGCCGTGTTGTTGTGCAACAGACTCACCGAGGCCGAGATGATGGAGCCAAAACCCATCCGGAAACTACCCATCAGGGCTGCCGCACTACCCGCGTGGCGCCGGAAGGGAGCTAATGACAGGGCCGAGGCATTGGGGCTGGTTAGCCCCTGTCCAGCCAGAAAGAGGAAGAGCATACCAATCAGCCCATACTGTCCGTACCAGCCCGCCCAGGTACCCAGCACCAGCAGCAGGCCCACAATCGACTGATAAACCAGCGTGGTCGAAATGATCTGTTCGTTGGTAAATCGTTTTAACAGAACCTGATTCAACTGCGTAGGCGCAATCAGCGCAATGGCCAGAAAAGCAAAAATCCAGCCGTATTCCTGCGCACTAACGTGGTAGATGTTCATGAACACATCGGAAGAGCCCGCCAGATAGGCGAAGGGGGCCGCCGTTGCGATGCCGCCAACGAGTGAATAGGTCAGGAACTGGGGTTGCCGCAAAACCGTGAAAAAACTGCCCATAACGGCCTTCGGATGGAGGGAGAGCGCCGAGTCGGGGAGTTTGCCGTTGGGCAAGACAAAATACACACCAACCAGAATCAACGCGGTGATAACGGCCAGAATGATAAAAATGGAATGCCAGCCAAAGGCTACGGTTGCGTAGCCGCCAACGGTGGGGGCAATCATGGGCGAAACCGCAATGACCAGCGTGAGCAGGGAGAAAACCTGGACAATCTGCGATACGGGAAACAGGTCGCGCACGAGTGCCTGAGCGGCTACCAGACCCACGCAACCGCCCAGGGCCTGCAAGAGCCGCATCGCAATGAGCGTATGAATGGAGGTGCTCAGGGCGCAACCCGCCGAAGCGGCTATGTACAGCAGCAGACCCGCATACAGCGGCCACTTGCGGCCAAACCGATCCAGCAGGGGACCGTACAGTAATTGCCCCACCGAAATGCCGATCAGATAAGCCGTTAAGGATAACTGAACCTGCGAGATCGACGTGCGCAGGTCGCTGGCGATTGCCGGAAAGCCCGGCAAATACATATCGATGGAGAATGGGCTGATGGTAGAGAGCGTCCCTAAAATCAGGATTATAATAAAATGCTGTCGGCGAGTCATAAACTCAAAAGGAGGTCTTCTTTTATAGACGTACCAGCGTAAATGATTGTTCCCCGCTCCTTGTTGAATTGAGGCAGAGGTTGGCGTGGTTTTTGCCGACAACAAGCTGTGCTTACCTGGCTGGCCAGCTGTTGTTGCTTTCGTCGGCGTCCATAAAAATGCCGCCCTGCATACTAATTGATCGCACTTTCTTTTTGGTTGGCAGCTTGACGGTTGCCTGTTTCTGATTTAGTTGCCAGATAGCTGGCGTCTGGTGAAACGTGTTGGAAGTACCATCAGTGAAAGTCACGACAACGTCGACAGGGGCTACGTACCCTCCAATATTCTGAATGGTAAGAGTCGTTTGTCCGGAAGAAGTAACGACCTTCTGGATCGCGAAGTCAATGTAGTTATGGCTGAAAAACCAGTTGCTCCAGAACCAGTTCAGGTTTTTGCCCGATGCGCTGTTGAAACTATAAAACATATCCCAGGGCGTGGGATGTTTTCCGTGCCACCGGTTCATAAACTCATGCAGACTTTTCCGAAACAGATCATCGCCCAGCAACTCCTTCAGCGCCAGGTAACCAATGGCCGCTTTTCCGTATTCGTTGTTGGCCATAGCCGCTCCGCTCAGCACGTTGGCGGGCGTAATAATCGGTAAATCTTCTTCAGCCGACGGGTCCTTGCTCCAGTACGCTACCCGAAACTGCTGGAAATTTTCGGTTGCTTGTTTCGTGCCTAAGTCGGCCTGGCTGATCAGGTACTCGAGGGCGGTTACCCAACCTTCGTCCATAAAGCCATAACGGGTTTCGTTAATGCCCATGTAGAAGGGAAACCAGCTATGCGCAATCTCATGCTCGGCCACAAAGCGGGAAAAATTCAGGTCCGGCGTGGTGGCGTCATTGACCATCATCGGGTATTCCATATCGGCAAATCCCTGCACAAGGGTCATTTTAGGGTACGGGTAAGGGATGCCGGGC
The DNA here is from genome assembly GCF_054776635.1 of Spirosoma lituiforme. Lineage (NCBI taxonomy): Bacteria > Pseudomonadati > Bacteroidota > Cytophagia > Cytophagales > Cytophagaceae > Spirosoma > Spirosoma lituiforme. The sequence goes on along the minus strand of NZ_BAAHBO010000001.1, from coordinate 1,356,305 downwards.
AGGTTGTTGGAGAACCACGACAGGGCATGTTGGCCGAAACCAACCATTTGGTGGAAGTCTTTCGCCGTATCCAGGAAAGCTGCCTGTACGCTGGATCGGCGTTTTGTTTTTCGATCAACGACCACGCTCGACGCGTCCCACACGTAATGGTTACTGATGCACAGCGCCATGTCGGGTACGTAGCTGGCTTTCCATTTCCAGGCATTGACGGGCTGTTGAGCCGTTACATTTTTCGCCGTCAGATCGGCCAGCGTTGCTACGTGAATGAGCGAGTCCGTTTGCGTGGATTCGTTCAGTCGTTTGGCGAAAGCTGGTTGCAGGACTTCGCTGGCATTCTGTAACTCGCCGGTTGCCCAGACGAGGTAGTCTTTAGGCACATTGACCGTGAGCGTATAGTCATTGAAGTCATTGTAGAACTCCTGCGCTTCGGTAAATGGCATCACATCCCAGCCAGCATAATCGTCCAGCACGGCCACGCGCGGGTAGAAGTAAGCCAGAAAGAACGTGGTCGAATCCAGCGCTCCTTCCCGTCCGCTCTCGACCGAAACATCGTAATGCCAATCGAACGTCAGGTTAACCGAGTCATGGGGAACGATCGCTTTGGTCAATTGGATATAGCTTCCGGTACCCATACCCTCATCCGGAAACTGCCGGGCTACAGCGCCTTCGGTATACTTGTCGACGTGAATACCCGACGTCAGATAATCGGCTGATGCGGGCGACTGCCGAATAGCTCCGGGCTTATGGCTGTTCAGGATTAGCTTGAAAACGAGCGTTTTCAGCGTATCGGGGCTATTGTTGATGTACGTGATCGCTTCCGTACCGCGAATGGTCCGGTTGGGTGGTGTGGCCGTAATGTTGATCGTATAGCGGGCAAAATTCTGCCAGTAGCTTTTGCCGGGTTTGCCATCCATAGAACGGGTCCCCTTCTGGTAGGCTTTCTTGATATTGCGTGGCATATACAGTTCCTGAGCCTGTGTGGCTCCCGCCGTTAAGCCGATGTAACAAACGAAAATAAGCGCTCTGATCACGTTTTGAGTAGGGTTGGTCTGGTTGCTGAGTGGCTGCAAGCTACAAAAAAGCTGAGACCACTCAGTATGCTTACCGAAGTGGCTGATACGGGCTGAGTTAATGTACTTCATTCGTGCCGTGATGCTATTTTTTTTCGTGTTTAACTTATTTGCACCAAACATGAACAAATAAGTAAGTTCGTCGCTTATAAGCTAATCAGTTGATCGAAGCACGGATAAACGAGTCAAGTGGATAATTAGTTATTGCCACAACCATTACAATACATTAAGTTATGGGTAACCCGCCCACCCCAGTCGAGGAAGGTAGTCGGTTAGCAACCTTAAAAAGTTACGATATTCTGGATTCACTTCCTGAGACCGATTACGATGAGATCACACAATTGGCAGCCGCCATCTGCCAGACACCTATATCCCTGATCAGTCTTGTCGACGAAGAAAGACAGTGGTTTAAGTCAGCGCGTGGGTTGGATCTGAAAGAAACCCCGCGGGAAATCGCTTTTTGTGCGTATAACATCATTGACCCCAGTATACCCCTGATCGTTAAAGATTCACGTCAGGACACTCGTTTTGCCGATAACCCGCTGGTAACGGGTGCTCCTCACATCGTTTTTTACGCAGGAATGCCCCTGGTCGACCCAAGCGGGTATGCATTAGGGTCGCTTTGCGTTATTGACAACAAGGTCAGAACACTAAACAAGACTCAGTTAGACGCCCTGAAAGTGCTGGCGCAGCAGGTTGTGAAACTGCTTGAATTACGGAAGACGAACGCGGCTCTGCAAGAAAGCGAAGAGCGTTACCGAAATCTCTCGGCCGAACTGGATCAACAAGTGCAACACCGAACAAAAGAGTTGATGGCCAGTAACGACGCGCTTAGTAAAGCCAACACGCTGCTGAGCCGGTCGAACGAGAACCTGCAACAGTTTGCTTACGTGGCCAGCCACGACTTACAGGAACCCCTGCGTAAAATTCAGCAGTTTGGCGATTTGCTGAAGAGCCAGTTCATCGCTCCAACGGAGCAGGAACTGGTTTACCTGGATCGGATGCAGTCGGCAGCCAATCGAATGTCGACCCTGATACGGGATTTACTTGGTCTGTCCCGTATCTCGACCCAGCGTGACGCACACGTCGCGGCTCCGCTCAGTGAAACCGTGAACATGGCCCTGATGGATCTGGATCTGGTGATTCAGGAAACCGGCGCCATCGTGCAGGTCGGGTCGCTGCCCGTTTTCGCCGGTGATCACGCCCAGCTTCGGCGGCTTTTTCAGAATCTTGTCAGTAATGCGCTGAAATTTCGCCGTAAAAGTGAATCAGGCGAGTTAATCGCTCCCCTGATTCAAATAAACGCGCAGCTCATACAGGATAGTGATCTGCCACCTTCGGTAAAGCCCGTACGGAAGGTTACCGCTTACCACCGGATTGACGTGACCGACAACGGTATCGGTTTCGAAGAAAAGTACCTGGACCGCATTTTTCAGGTTTTTCAACGGCTTCATGGCCGGAATGAATACGACGGCACCGGTATTGGTTTGGCTATCTGCGAAAAAGTGGCCGCCAATCATGAGGGAATGATCTGGGCCAGCAGCCAGCTGAGGGTAGGGTCTACCTTTTTCGTGTACCTGCCTGTGTCGCAACCGGAAAGCTTACCGACGGTTGCCTGATTTTTTTTCGGTTGCCGGCGCGCCTTTATCCAGGCCAGCTTCGGCCAGCAGGAGCAGCAGAATCCGCTGCATACCCAGGTGCCCTTTGTCATTCAGCCACCACTCGTTCAGGGAATGCTCTCCTCCGCCGATGCCTCCGCTACCGATGGTTACCGCCGGAATACCCAATGCAATAGGCGTGTTGGCGTTTGTGGAGGCTACCTCTAGCTGAGGAGTTACGTTCATGTAGCTCGTGACGGCCATAGCCCGCTGCACAATGGGCGCTGTCTGTTCCGTTTTTCCCGACGGCCGATCGCCAATTTTTTTCACGTCGACGGCGAGATCGGGTCCTTGCCGTTTCATCTCGTTTTCTTCTTTTAACGCCCGCTGAACAGCCGCCTGTAGTAGTTGATCTACCTCAGTGAGCTTTTCGGGGCTCTCCGAACGCATGTCTATTTCCATCCACGATTCGTAGGGGATGGCATTTACGGAGGTGCCGCCACCAATAACGCTGACGCTGTATGTGGTTTTAACACCCTGCCGGGTAACCTTATCCGCTTCCGTCGTGAAGTAATGGATGGCCTTGCCCAGCGCCCCGTGCGGGTTAACAATGCCGAACGATCCATACGAGTGTCCACCGGGTCCTTTGAACGTGACCCGATAGCGGTGCGAGCCTAACCCACGGTGCGTAATCGAGCTGATACCATCGCCATCGACGGCAATGTATGAATCGACTTTTGGGCCCCCTTTCCGCAGCAAATGTTTAACCCCACGAAGGTCGCCCAATCCTTCTTCCCCAACGGCACCAACAAACAGCACATCGGCATCGGTTTCGATAGCTGCTTTTTCCATGCCTTTCAGGACCGCCAGAATGGTGGCCAGCCCACGGGTATCGTCGCCGATGCCGGGCGCATAAAGCGTATCACCTTTGTGCTTCACGGTTACGTCCGTGCCTTCCGGAAAAACGGTGTCCAGGTGGGATTCGACCACGACTGTTCGTTTTCCGGAGCGACCTTTCCGTTTGGCGATCACGTTACTCACCTCGTCGATCCAGACGGAGTCGGCCCCCGCTTCTTTAAGCATGGCAGCATATTTTTTGGCCCGTACACCTTCTTTGAATGGAGGAGCGGGTGTCTCGGTCAGATTAATATGGTCCTGCCTGGTTTGTGGTTCCAAGTCAACAAAAATCTGGAACGCTTTCTTTACCGCGGGCTGATCGCCAAGCGTTTTTACTTCGTCAGTATAGCGCTTATCGACTCCGGCAACCAGCGGAGTTTTGGCGTTGGTCTGCTGAGCCAGGAGGGGAGTTGAGACAGAAAAACCCGCAGTGAGTGCGCAGGTAAGTAAGGTAAGTGTATACGTCATAAAGAAGTGAAGCCGCGAAATACGCTAAAAAGAACAGGCAATTATATTATTCGGTGTTACTGTATTTCTATTTGGTATAAATGGTTATTATTAGGCCATGAAATTACCGTAACGCGAGTAAAGTTATTGTTTATTTGGCTAAATGAATAAATACTTACTTTGTCTTTTTGTTGCTTACGCAGCTGTAACCGCTCCGTTGAGCGCTCAGTCGTTCAAAGCCAAACACCTGCAGGAAGCGACGATCGCCAGTGTGCACGAAGCCATGCAGGCGGGTAAAGTAACGGCTGAACAGCTGGTTCAGTTATACCTGGACCGGATCGACGCCTACGATAAACAGGGGCCGTATCTGAATGCCCTTATCATGGTAAATCCCAGGGCATTGACCGAAGCCCGACGGCTCGACTCGCTCTACAAAGCAAGCGGGAAACTGGTTGGCCCGCTGCACGGGATTCCCATCATTGTGAAAGATAATTACGACACCTACGACATGCCGACCACTAATGGTACGCTGGCCATGAAAAACTCGATTCCACCCGACGATGCCTTTGTCATCAAGCGAATTCGGGAAGCGGGAGCGATCCTTATTGCCAAATCGAATCTGGCTGAGTTTGCCATGTCGGGACAGTTTTCGGTCAGTTCTATTTTGCCGGGCTACTCCCGCAATCCATACGATACCAGGCGCACAACGGCGGGGTCGAGTGGGGGGACGGCGGCTGCCGTAACGGCTAATTTTGGCACGGTCGGGCTGGGTACGGATACCGGAAGTTCCATTCGTGGGCCAGCGTCGCACCAGAGCCTGGTCGGTTTTCGCCCCACACTGGGGCTCGTCAGCCGGGATGGCATTGCCCCGCTGGCCATGACTAACGATACCGGCGGACCAATCTGCCGAACGGTAGACGATGCCGTGAGAGTGCTTGATGTAATTGCGGGATACGATAAAGCCGATACCATGACCAGCAAAAGCCAGGGTAAAATTCCCCGGACATACCGCCAGTTTCTGGATAAAAATGGGCTGAAAGGCGCTCGTATCGGGGTATTTCGGCAAATGATTATGCCCAAAAATTCAGATCCGCAGGTGTATGCGCTGTTCAACAAGGCGCTGGATGAACTTCGGGCGGCTGGCGCTGTTGTGGTTGATTCGGTTCGGGTGCCCGAACTGGACACCATCAATAAGTCATTTGATACCATTCCGCAATTAAGGCGCGATTTCAACCTGTACCTGGCTAATCTGGGGCCCAACGCTCCGCATAAAACCCTGGCATCCATCATTAAGTCGAAGCAGTTTCATCCGTATCTCGAAAAATCATTGCTGGATGCCCAAGCTGATACGCTGGCTCCCGAAGCACATAAAGGCTGGGGGAAGAATCTGGCCCTACGCGAGCGGCTGCGTCAGTTGTTGCTGCGGGCCATGGACTCAACGCAGGTCGATGCGCTGGTGTATCCATCGTTCAGTTATCCACCCCGGTTGATCGGGGATTTGAACACGCCTTCGGGAACGAACAATAATGCCTTATCGCCACCAACCGGCTTTCCAGCTTTCTCGGTGCCCATGGGCTTTACGTACGGTAACCTGCCTGCCGGTTTGCAATTCTTCGGCCGACCCTACAGCGAACCAACACTCATCAGGTTAGTGTATGCCTATGAGCAGGCAACGCACCATCGGCAACCACCCGAAAGCACACCCGTCCTGTCAAAAAGAAAGCACAGAAACGGGTTTGTTCATTAGCAGAGCCGGTCTACGTTGAACGCAGAAGAGCCCGGTACATACCGGGCTCTTCTGCGTTCAACGTAGGGTTTACCGTTTAAATGCCTAATGGACCGCCCAGGGTAACGTTTGCATCTACACTATGCGCTACATGGCGGCTTTCGTGATGACTGCCGGGGTGCCTGTCTTCTTCCTCTTTCGAGCGGGTGTTGACAAATGATTCCGCAAGAATCGTCAGCTTTTTATCGGTCTCTTTCTCTTCATCCAGCGTTTGGGCCAATAACTCGGTCGATTGGTTGAAGTCCAGCATTTTGGCCAGCGTCAGCAACGAACCATAGGCGGCAATTTCGTAATGCTCAATTTTCTGGGCCGCAATAATAAGGGCAGCGTCCCGGGTTAATGAGCCGGTCTCTGTGTCGGATACGGCCCGCTTGGCGTCACTAATAAGTCCATCAATGGCATCGGTTATGCGTATCTCGGTTTTTACGCCAATAATCCGGAAGATCTCTTCCAGTCGCTCAACCTGAATACGACTTTGCTCCTGGTGTGCTAGGAAAGCACTCCTTACTTCGTCTGTTGTACTGGCTTCCGCCTTATCGCCAAGGGCCTCGACAGCCCGTTTTTCACTATAATAAATACTTTTTAGTTCACTGATAAACAAATCCCGTAACCCTTCGTCGGTGGTGGAATCGTTGCCACTAAAAAAACTCGCGATCCTATCTGCAAGAGCTGCCATAACGTTTAATTGAGTTAATGTACATTGCTTATTAAACGAACTAGCGGCTAATTCTATGCCAGAAATGGCCCAACTGAAGGTATTAAACTTATTGCTTACCAAACGGTTAGTTCATTAACAATATTTTGGGTAGTAAAAGGCTTAACTATCAGGTGAGTTATGTTGCGCGAAGTCTTCAGTTGTTGTCCCATCTTACAAGCGGTTGCGCGCTTGAGGTTACCTTGCCCCACTTATGACCCCAAAATCGAGAAATGCTTCCCCATGTTTAGTTGAAAAAAATGGACACGATATGAAAGCGACCGACCGCGGGTGAGGTTTGATCTGGCTGGTTCGTGTCCTTACGGACCAGCCAGATCAAACAATCAATTATTCTCGCGCAGGTAAATGTTATTGCTGATCGACTCCAGCCGAACGGCTGGCCCTCCACCGTGCAGCGTTCCTTCGAGCAGGTAACCGACGATCGGGTTCTTCTCCTTCTTCCCTTTGAAATCAATAGACAGATTAGAGTAAACCTCGCCCGTAATGGTTTTCATCGCCACATCGGCTCCTTTGGCTTTCGGCCAGTTCATGTCAACAAAACCGCTGATGGTTTTGGCCGATACAGACGCTGTGGCGCCCTGAATATCAATATTACCGTTAATCGTCTCCAAGTTTAACCGGGCCTGTCGGGGCAGAAAAACCTGATAATTAATTTCGCTGCACAGGGTGTACCGGACACCGTCACGGCCATTGTTCCAGGCGTGGCGCTGGTTGGGACAATCTTCCGGTTTCCCCTGCTTAATCAACTCCTGATCGAAGTCGGTTTGAAGACTCACTTCGTCGGTAGTGGAACCGGAGGTGACCAGCAGGGCATCATTCAGCTTATCTCCGTTTATGGTAACGGCAATTCGGACGAGGGCCGTGGGTTTATCCCAGTACCGCACCCGAATGCTGTCGGCAAATTTTAGGTTGAGATTCACGAGCTGGCCGCTGGCGACGGGCAACGTTTTTTCGATGATCTTCTGCCCGAAGGCGGGCCGGATGAGCAAGCCAAGTAGTATCAGGAATAGACTGTTTTTCATGATCGTGAACAGAGGAGTTAAACATTACTTTTGTTTCCGGATATAGATGTTGCTGGTAATGGTGTTGAGTTTCATTTCAACACCACCCCCGTTTGTGGTGCCGTCGATGTCGTGCCCCCCGCCAACCTTCGACATACCATCTTTCGACGTTTTCACGCCCAGATCAAAGTCCGTGTACATTTCTCCGTTGATTGACCGGAGTTTTAGGTCGGCTTTAGCCGTGGCGGGCAACGTAATATCGAGCGCACCATTTATCGTTGAGATGGCCGTTGGTTTCTCCTGACTCAGGGTAGAGTACACCACTTTAACCTCACCATTGATGGTATTGGCAACAACGGGCCCGGTTACATTCGTTAGGTTGACGGAAGCGTTATTGGTCTTAATCTCCAGGTCGCCGTCCATGTTAGTAATGCTTATCAGCGATCCCTGCCAGTTCGTTTCCTTGTAGAGCAGCGCCACTTTGCGGGGTAGCCTGATGGTGTACCTGATTGGCTTGCGCGTCGCCTTTTCGATGCGAAGACCACCATTTTCAGTTGTTACGGCCAGACCAATACCGGAGTTGTCGACGTTCGAGTTGTAAAGTGGCTTCAGGCCTTTGGCGCGTTCGGGGGGCGCTTCGTAGCCCGACGAAGCCACTATGATGACCTCATCGCTATTATGTCCTTCTATTTTGAGCGAGGTGGCATCCAGCTCGATCGTCACCTTCCGGTCTTTGCTATTGGCTAATTTAGTCTTGTATTCCTGAGCCTGGATGGGAGCCAGGCTCCATAACAAGCCGGCGATCAATAAAATGATTCTGTTCATGATTTGATGATTAGGTAATGAATTGTGGATCAGGGGAAACCGCCAGCGCTGCTACCCATGAACGGTTGATTTATGACGGTATATGCTGGGCTTGGTTCAATCGGAGAATGCCTTCCTTGGCTTTCAGCCGTACCACGTCGAGTAGCTGCTGATTTTTGACCAGCTGTTTCATTGGATTGACTGCCCGCTTCTCCTTGATGGCGACCAGTATCTCGATGAGCGTTATCTGAATATTCGGGTCCGTCTGAATCTGGAGCGACTGAATGAGGGCATCGCGCACGTCGGGCTCGTTCTCGAAACGGGCCAGGGCCTGGCAGGCGGCCAGTCGCACGTTCACGTTGGCATCGAAGTTAAGCGTGTTAATCAGTAGCTGCGTAGTGGCCTGATCAGCTTCGCTGAGTTCATAACTTTGATTAACCGCCTGAATGCGTTCGCTGGCTGATGTTTTGGGTAGTTGCTCAAACGCCAAGACCTTTTTCATCTCCTGGGCGGGTGCCGAATCTGCCAGATTCGGACCAGCCTGGTTCGACCGCCAGTTGGTATACCCGATCCCCCCGGCAAACCCCAGAATAAGCAGGGTTACGCTAGCTGCCAGTCGTAAACCCCAGGTCGCAAATCGGTTGAACGGGCTGACGTGCGGGGGATTCAGTTTGGCCGATACCTGGCTCGTGGCTGCCAGAGAGGGGTGTTCGTTCCGGGCCTCGACAACGTAGCGAAATAGACCGGCATGGGCTTCCAGATGCGCCGGAAGGGTGTCCTGCTGGAAAAACTGCCGTAACTGCTTTTCTTCGGCCAGTGTTGTTTCGCCGTTGTAGTATCGTTCCAGCAGCGCTTCAATGTCCTGCTTCATAGTCGTTCGTTTTGGTGTAGTGGTCGCGCAGCCGTTGACGGGCCCGCGACAAAATCACACGTATGTTGTTGATACTAAGCCCTGTTACCTCTTCAATCTCTTCGAATGTATACTCTTCGACGTCGCGCAGGTGAAGAATGAGCTTTTGTTGATCGGGTAACTCGTTGATCAGCCGATGCATGAGTCCGGCACTGTCGGCAAACTCCACGCGCTGGTAAGGCGAAACGTCGTCCGTTTGCACATCGGGCAAATCGAAACCATCGGCGGTTTTCTGCCGGGCGTGTGCTTTCAACCGATCCAGGCAACTGTTTTTGGTCATTTGCACCGCCAGCGCTTCCACGCTATGGTAGGTATCCAACTGCTGCCGATTGGTCCACAGCCGCAACAACACATCCTGCATCGTATCTTCGGCTTCTTCGCGGTTGCGTAAAAACAACTGCGCCAGCCGAAAAAGGCGTCCCTGAACAGGCAGTATCCGTTGTTTGAAGGCGTGTAGATCCATTTCAATGACAAAGACGACTCAGGTATTGAAACATTACAAGGCTGCGGAATTTATTTTTTTTGACTGGCTGATTTTAACCGGGTTAAACTCGGGCTTGGACCGCCTGGAAGACCGCTCAAGACAATTACGGGCTATACGAAAGGGCGTCCTCTGGCCAGAAGACGCCCTTTCGTATAGCCCGTATCGAGAAAGAATTGACTCAGACTTTTCGGATCAAATTCAGCAGTTTGCGGTCTAGTTTATAGCCATGCCAATCGTCATAGGCTACGTCGGAGCGACCCGAGTTGAGAATGCCGAAGTCGCCGATGAACTCCCACAGGGCAAACCCAATGCCGTTGGTCGACAGGATGTCCAGCACGTCGCCAAACCAGGCCAGAAAAACGTCGTGGGGTGTTTTGTTCCAGCAGCCGCATTCGCCACAGTGAACCCCCACGCCTTTGTTAACCAGCTCGATCCAGGGTTGATAGAAGGTTTCCAGCATGGCCCGGCTCAGGTATTTGTCGCCCACTTGTCCCGGCCATTTGGGTTCGGGCAGATGCTCCGGGTCTTTGTTTGCCCAGGGCGCTTTGTAGTGAGAAATAATACCCGGCGTGTAGCCCCGGCAGCTTTGGGCAATGTTGAGATCGACAATGGATGATATGACGGACGAACCCGTATCGTTACCATCCGCGATGATCAGATGGGTCTTGTTTTCTTCCCAGATGGCCTCGGAAGCGGCTAACGCAACTTTTCGGTACACATCCCCCGGAACGCTGCCCCGTTTTGAGTGCTGGTCGTTCATATCGGCTCGCAGGCTGGGCTCGTTCAGCAAATCGAAACTGATTTTCTTCGACGACACATTTTTATACCGGTTAGCCCACATATTCCAGTGAAAGCAAAAAGCATCGAGGGCGGCTTTGTCGGTCCAGAGGTTGTAGGGTTCGTAAAATCCGGCATTCACGCAATAGCCTGGTGCCCGGTGCAGGTTCAGGCTGACGTGCAGATTGTGCTTGTGCGCCAACGAAACCAATTTGTCAATGCGATCAACGGCTTGCTGGTCAATTTGATACACCTCATCGGGGGTGATGTTTCGACTCCGGTCGAACCTGAGGTAATACGGGTACGCCATAGGAAGCCGGATGAAGTCGAAGCCCCAGTCCTGCATCCATTTCAGGTGGTCTTCCTGCGTTGCCTGCCGACTTTTGGCTGGGTCAGGCGAGAAGAAATCCAGCAGGTTAAAGCCTTTCCAGTTGGGCAGTTTGTTTCTGGCGGGTGCTGGTTGTACCGATGTAGCGAACAACTCCGGTCCTGCGGTGCTCAGGGCTGCCGAAAGCAAACCCGTATTCTGAATAAACGTTCTGCGTTGCATGAAGACTAGAGCATGACCATAAGTCAATCTACTGTAAGTAAAATCCAGGGTGCCATCGTCTTATAGAAGAAGTCCAGCCTTGGGTATATCCGGTCAAAGACCGGGCGTTTAAAAGAAAAATCTATGATCATGAAAAAAACCATTTTCTCGTTGTGTTTGGTCGCAGCGGTAGCCTTGAGTCTGACCGACGGATTTGCCCAGAAAGGTAAGCCGTTGTATACCTTTCCGATTGGCGTTGAGTCCTATACCTACCGGGCCAGTTTCCCTAAAAGCGTCATTGCTACCCTGGATACCATCAAAGCGCTGGGCATCATCGATATGGAGGCTGGCGCGCCGAAAGGAATGACGGGCGCGGAATTTAAAAAACTGTGTGATGAACGGGGTATCCGCATTTCGGCCACGGGGGCGGGTTACGAGCAGATCGTAAAAGACCCGATGGACGTCGTTAATAAAGCGAAAGAGCTGGGCGCTTCGTTTGTGATGGTCGCCTGGATTCCGCACCAAAAGGCTAACTTCAACCTCGACAATGCCAAAAAAGCCGTTGACGATTTTAATCGGGTGGGTAAGGTTTTGCAAGAGAACGGCCTGACATTCTGTTACCATAACCATGGGTACGAGTTCCACCCATACGAAGACGGTACGCTGTATGATTACATCGTAAAGAACACCAACCCTAAGTATGTCTCCTTCGAAATGGACATTCTGTGGGCGCAGCACGGCGGAGCTGACCCCGTTGCGTTACTGAAAAAGTACGGTAATCGCTACAAACTCATGCACCTGAAAGACCTCAAAAAAGGCGTCAAAGGCGACCTGACCGGCGGTACTCCTCCCGAAAACGATGTTACACTGGGCGACGGTCAGGTGAATATCCCGGAAATTATACGGTTAGCGAAAAAGGCGGGCGTGAAGCATTATTACATTGAGGATGAGAGCAATAAGGAGTATGAGCAGATGCCCAAAAGCATTGCGTACCTGAAAAGCCTGAGGGAGTAAAATGAGTTTTGGTGAAGTTAGGGAAGTGCCATTTTGTAAAGTCAGCTTCTTAAAGCTGACTTTACAAAATGGAGCCGTATGTCTACAAAAAGAAACGGCCGCTAGTCAGTTGATTAGCGGCCGTTTTTACGTCAAGATTTTCGTGATTGATCACTTGACTTGCGTACTTTGTCAGTAATCAGGTGATCAATAGGCCGGACCTTTGTCAGGTACTAATTACCTCAAGTTCATGAAAACGCTTTTAAAGTCCGAAGAGTTAATCCAGTTTCTGGCCGCTATTTATCTGTTCTCCCGCCTGAGTTTTGCCTGGTGGTGGTTTCCCGCCCTGATCCTGGTTCCCGATGTCAGCATGATTGGCTACCTGGTCAATCCGCTTGTCGGGGCTGTCTCGTACAATATCGTTCATCACAAGGGCCTGGGTATCGTGATCGGGCTACTTGGCCTGATGGCGGGTAACCAGACCCTTATGCTGGCGGGCATCATTCTATTTGCGCATTCGAGTATGGACCGGATGCTGGGCTACGGGCTGAAATATGCCGATAGCTTCAAGCACACAAGTCTGGAAAATCTGTAACCGATTGGTGCCTGGGCCGGTTATCCAATTTTGAGTACCCATACAGGTTGCCCGGCTAACTGCTGACGAACCTTTTCCGGAATAACAACATGGAGCCCATCCTTTGTTTTGCTCATTTTGAGCGATTGGGTAGTCCCCAGAACGGTTACTTTGGCCGTTGGAGCCACTGTAAGAGCAGGCAGGGCCACGCTGGCCGGCAGTTGCTTCTCGGCATCTGTCGGTAAATAGGATGCGTAGACCGATTTGCCGGTCGAGGTGAACGCCCATTGCCCCTGCCGATAGGGGGCCAGTGGTTTGGTTCCGTAAATCGACTCGCCGTTCACGGCTATCCATTTGCCGATTTCCTGCAGTCGCTGGTAGGCTTCCTCATGCCATTCGCCATCGGGACCAGGGGCAATGTTGAGCAGTAGATTGCCGTTTTTGGCTACAATGTCCACCAGGGTTTGCACCAGTTTCCGGGACGACTTGAAGTTTTCTTTCGGCACGTAAGACCAGCTGTTGCCCATTGTCATGCAGCTTTCCCAGGGAATGGGCATGTAATGATCCGGAATCGACTGTTCGGGGGTGACGTAGTTCTCAAATTCACCCGGTACTGTACGGTCAACCACCAACAGGCCCGGCTGATGCTTGCGCGCCATGCCGGCAATGCGGGCCATGTTGATGTCCTGATCGTAGGGGATGGTACGTTGCCAGCTAATGGTCGAATCGATGCTGCTGAACGGACGAACCCAGCCGCCATCGAGCCACAGAATGTCTACTTTTCCATAGTCGGTCATTAACTCTTCGATCTGGTTGTAGGTGAAATCGCTGAATTTTTTCCAAAGCTCGGGGCGTTTCTTCGGGTCGTAGCTCACGTTCCGATCTTTTGGCGGGAAATAGGGCCACCAGTAGTTTTCGGTATGCCAGTCGGGTTTGGAGAAATACGTGCCTACCATGAATCCCTGCTGCCGAAAAGCGCCCAGAATCTCTTTTGTTACGTTACTGCGCGGATTCGACGAGAAGGGCGTTTTCTTGTCAGTAATCTTGTAGTCGGTCTGTTTCGTGTCGAACATACAGAATCCGTCGTGGTGCTTGGTCGTAAAGACCATGTATTTCATGCCGGCACTCTTGGCGGCATTGGCCCAGCGTTCGGGATTGAATTTAACCGGGTTAAACGTTGTCTGAAGATTCTCGTACGCCTTTTTGTAGTCGAACCAGTTGGCCGAATGAGGCCCTCTTCGTTCGCACCAGCCTTCATCTTCCGGGCAGAGTGACCACGATTCAACCACGCCCCATTCGCTGTACGTGCCCCAGTGCATCAGTAAGCCAAATTTTGTGTCCTGCCAGTTTTCCAGTTTCTGCTTCACCTGCGCATCGGTAGGCCAGATGTACTTATCGTGTTTCTGCTCCGAATGTTGCTGGGCAAGTGCCGGTACAGAAGCGGTAAGGAGTAGTGAGAAAACCAGGTGGGTGATCTGTTTTTTCATTGATAGGTTGATTAGCATGCAGTTAGACGTGCGCCAGTTGTAGCTGGCTGGCGCTTGATCCATCCAGTGCTTGAAGAAACGAAAAAAAACGCTTGGTTCGGCAAATTTGGGCAAATAGGGCTTGTTGGTTATGCTCAGATTTTCGCGATTGGTCAGTCGATTTGCGTCGTTCGTCAGCGACCCCCTGGCGGACCTGCCTGACCTTTGCTGTGCATTAATCAACCCGCAAAACGCATGCATGAACAACCCACTATCCTTGTGCTGGGGGCAACTGGCAGTATCGGTTATGCCGTCACCGCCAACCTGCTCGCCCGTCAATTGCCCGTAACCATTCTGGTCCGCAACCGGGCCAAAGCGGAAGCCCTATTCCAGAATCGGCCCACGCTGACCATCGTTGAAGGTGACGCACAGGATGTCGCCTTACTAAACCGGACAGCTAGAGGAAAAGATTTTATCTTTCATGGCATCAATTACCCCTACCATAAGTGGTTTGGCAACATGGACGCCGTTACGAGCAAGGTGATTGATGCGGCTCACCAGACCCGCGCCACCATTATTTTGCCGGGAAATGTTTACAATTTCGGCCTCGCAACGGAACCGATTCGGGAAGACAGTCAGCCCAACCCATGCACCCGGAAAGGTCAGCTACGCGTCGAGATCGAAACTAGGCTGGAGCAGGCTGCCAGAGCGGGTAAATGCCGGGTGCTCAACGTACGACTACCGGACTTCTGGGGCCCAAACGTACTAAACGAAGGCATGAAACCTATTTTCGACAATGCCCTTAAGGGAAATGCGCTGCCCTGGATTGTGAACGCCGACATTCCGCACCAACTGGTTTACACGAAAGATGCCGCCGAAATTATTGTCCGGCTTCTTTTGCGGGCATGGGCTAGTCGGATACAACCGGCGGATGCGTCTTACGCTGTCTGGAATTATGGTGGTATCACCGTACCATCCATGCGGGCCTGGTTCGGACAGATTAACGAACTGACGGGGAAACCGACGAAGGTTCAGCTGTATAGTCGCTTAATGATCAGCTTTTTGGGCCTGTTTCTGCCTGTGTTGCGGGAGGTTAAAGAAATGCTCTACCTCTACGACAGTACGATTCTACTCAATGATCAGAAGGTTCGGGCGCTCTTTCCCGATTTTCGGCCAACGCCCATGAACGAGGCATTAAGTAACACACTGGCCTGGTACGCCCGCCAACGTAAGGCTGACTTCCGGCCCGCAAGTACGGGTCAGTAGAAGCGAACGTTTGCTGGATAAAGGAGCCTTATCTTCTCAGACTAGCAGACTGGAAATCTGTATTACCGGGCTTTAGTCGATACGCACCGGGCGTGAGGCCGGTCCATTTTTTGAAGGATCGGAAAAAGACACTCGGTTCGGCAAAACCCAGCAGGTAGGCAATGTCGGTAGTGCTTAAGGTTGATTCGCGCAGATGGCTGACGGCCAGCTCTTTCCGGGTTTCGTCGAGTAATTGCTGGTAGGACGTTCCGGATTCCTTCAAATGGAGCTGGAGCGTCCGGATGCCCATAGCCAGGCGGTCGGCAACGGCAGCCAGAGCGGGTTCTTCGCCTTTCATAAGCGAGATGATCTCCGATTTCACCCGGCTGCTCAGTGACGGGGTTTTGAGTTTGTCTAATGTGTCTTTCGCGTGCTTTTCAACGAGTGACAATATCGTTGGACTGGCATTCAGTACGGGCAAGTCGAGCAGGGCGGCATCCATGATCATCACGGTTTCGGGCGCGTCGAAGGTCAGGCGAGCGGGGGCAAAAACGCGTTCATGCTCCGTTGTATCCAGCGGTTTCGGATAAGCGAATCGAATCGCCTGAACCTCGATGCGTTGTCCGGTCAGGGCACGCATGGCCGACAGGTAAATCGACAATTCAGAATTGAGTACGTGTTGCGGGTAAATAATGTCATCGCTGATTATCCGGAGCGACAGCATGAACTGTTTTCCCGATGCGGGCGATTGTATATGGCTCCCCGTTGTCAGAATACCTTCGCAGGAAATATCCTGATAGCGACAGAGTTTGTCAAACGCCTGACCCAGTGTTGGGCTATGCATCATGACATACGCCAGCACGCCAATGGCTACCGGATTGATCATCTCACCAAGCTGTAACGCAATGTTCGCATCGCCGGTGACTTCTGTAACCTCACGCCAGAGCGCCTGTACCTGCCGAATCAGTACACGCCCGTCGGGGTCGCGCAGTTGTTCCGCCGGGATCCCGATAGCCCGGATCAGGGCGTCGGCGTCGGCCCCCCGTTGCTGGGCCGCAAATAAAATCAGATTAATGGAAGCGACGGAAAGCGTGTCGTTGGTTGATTGTCGAGTCATTTAGGAGAAGATTCGGTTGTGGGAAACGATAAGGTCAGGGAAAATACAACTGGAAATTTCACCAGATTCGTAAACGTCGACCAGCACATAAGTCTCCTCTTCCAGGACATAGACATGAACGGTTTTCTCTTTCGGCTGAACAATCCAATACTCGCGAACACCCGATTCTTCGTATAAATTAAATTTTTCGTTGAAGTCATTTTTTGCTGTTCGGGGCGACGTAATCTCAATAACCCAGTCGGGTGCACCCAAACAACCATCATCATCTAATTTACTGAGATCGCATATTACACATATATCTGGCTGAACCACCGTATGCAGTTGGGCCGGCTTTCGCTCATTGCGCACCGGCAACCGAACATCGAATGGGGCATCATATACTTTGCATGATTTATCCTCGAAGTATTTAAGCAAGGCAAATTCTAAATTTACGGATGCGTCCTGATGCCTTCGCTTTAGAGCAGGCGACATCCGGTACAGTTTTCCTTTAATCAGTTCAACGCTCTCGTCAAACTGCCATTTCAGGTAATCGGCATAGGTATACCTACCGTTCGGATCGAGTTGCGAAATGTCGGTGATCATGCGTTGTCTTTAGCGATTTGATTCCGCAAGCTCCTGAAATAGTCGGACGTGTGCAACAACCGGCTGCCGTACCACGAAAACACTTCACCATCCACTAGAATTACCTGAGCCGACGGGCAAATTCGCTGTAGCTCATCCACGTGTTTCTTCCCGAAAGGGTAGGGCTCCGACGATAAAAAGAGGAGATCTGGCTGCGCTTTCTGCAAATCATCGGGGGTAATTTGGGGGTAACGAGTCTGGTTCGCAAACGCGTTCGTAAAACCAGCTACGGCCAGCATCGAATGAATAAACGTGTTGCTGGCCGCAACCATGTAGGGTTTCCGCCAGATTAGGTACGCCACAGACAGGCCCACTGGTTGAAACGAAGGGCACAAACTGGATTCGATTCGCTGGGCCAGTTGATCCGCTTCAGTTGACCGCCCGACCAGCGTACCCACCTCCCGAATCATGCGTAAGGCGTCGGATAGGGTAGCCATGTCCGTAACATGAACGGGGTGATGGCGCTGTAGTTCTTCGACTTGTTCGCGGGTGTTTTCTTCCTTATTGGCAATAATCAGATCAGGCATGAGTTCCCGGATTCGATTCAGGTCAAGGTCCTTAGTACCACCTACGAGAGCCTTCTGTCGAACTTTATCTTCCGGATAGGCACAAAACTTTGTGATGCCTACAATCGCCTGATCCAGCCCCAGATCGAAGAGCAATTCGGTTTGCGAGGGGACCAGTGAAATGATGCGCTTGGGATGCATAGACCGACATTTAACCAGTAAAAAAGGCGACTCAGCGTCCATTTAACAACCTTCAAAAAACTTTTGGCGGAGAGTTCTTAATTTAATGCAACGTTTACTCCTGGAATCCCTTATTGACAGAGGATTCCAGCGATTTTTAGCCAGCAATAGCCACCGATTACTAACGCCTTGTACGATGAAACAACACCTGATCACCTTGCTCGCGGTTGGGCTTTGGGCCACAACGCTCTACGGACAAACGCCTGTATCAGGCAAGATTACCTACGAAGGTATGCGCCAGATCGACCGCTCACAAATGCGGGCGAATGGACCGGAAGGGCAACCCGGTGCTCCCGACGCACCCGAAGGAATGCCGGACGTACTATCCTTCACGCAGAAACTCGTCTTCTCGGGGACGATGGCTAAAGAAGAACGTGACCGTCCGCAGGGGGGCATGATGTTTCGTCGGCCAGGGGGCGATGGCGGAGCCAGTGGTGGTTCCCGGGAAGGTAGACCGCCGGGCATGCGGATGACGCCCCCGTTCGATCAGCAGACGTATCTGGATCTGGCTAACCGGCAACGCATTGATGTGCTGATGGTGAAGAAAGACTCGACGGTGACGGACATTTACCGGTCCGAAAAGCCCATGCCAAGTGCAGCCGACTGGACGGCGATTGAAAAGACCAAGAAAATAGCGGGTTATGTTTGTCACAAAGGTACCGCCACCCGTCGGAAACAGACCTACACCGTCTGGTACACCACCGATCTGCCGTTCACTTACTCACCCATTGCTGACCTGACACCTCCGAAAGGCGTTGTGATGCAAATCGAATCCGATAATGAATCGTACAAAGCAACGGGTGTGTCGATGGAGTCCGTAGCTGAAGCAAGCGTACTGCCGCCCAAAGCGGCTAAAAGTATATCGGCCGAAGAAATGGAACAGATACGCCGGAAAGGAATGGCTGATTTTCGTCAAAAAATGATGCAGAATATGCCGATGCGGAATTGAATAAGGCGGGATTTCTTGAATCAACGTATTAACGTGGAGTCAGCCGGGTCGTCGGTGCGATTCTTAAAACTGACTCCACGTTCTAGATCGTTTTCCTTGGTCCGTGTCCCCACGAACCACCTATCCGGCAGCGCTCAAAAAAACGGCGGATCGCGCAGTACCACCCTGACCCCGCATAGATAAAAATGATCATGTGCCATGAATAACAGACCGTATGGCCCTCCATCCATTATGAAAAGACAAACGACAGCAAAGTGGTTGTTCTGGAGTATAGTATGCCTTTTACCATACACCGTACTCATCAATAGTTCAGCAGCCCAGTCGTCGGGGGGGCTTCGTGGGCAGGTAGTGGATTCGCTTACCCGAAAGCCACTGCTCGAAGCATCGGTATCCTTGCTGCTGGCCCGCGATTCGTCGTTGGTTTCGTTTGGCATTACAGACGGCGAAGGGCGTTTTTCTTTCCCCAAAATCAGCGAAGGGCAATACCGGTTACTTGTGTCGTATGTGGGTTACCGTAGCCGGGCCAGGCGTATTTCGGTAACAAACACTACGGAAACAACCGAGATGGGGGCCATTGACCTGGTTGCGCAATCGCAAACGTTAACGGAAGTATCCGTTCAGGGCGAACGCGCGCCCATCGCCGTGAAAGGAGACACGCTGGAATTTAACGCTGGTTCGTTCAAAACGCGTCCCAATGCACAGGTGGAGGACCTGCTCAAGAAACTGCCGGGCGTGGAAGTGGATCGCGACGGCAACGTAAAAGCGCAGGGGCAGGCGATAACCAAAGTACTGGTTGATGGAAAGCCGTTTTTCGGGAACGATCCCAAGATGGCAACCCGTAATCTTCCCGCCGATATCATCGACAAAGTGCAGCTTTTCGATCAGGCATCGGAGCAGTCGGCGTTTTCGGGAGTAGACGATGGTGATCGAGAGAAAACCATCAACATTACAACCAAAAAAGACAAGCGCAAAGGGTCGTTTGGTCAGCAGACGATTGGCGCTGGTCCCAAGCCCGGCGACCGGAACGCCGGATCAGATACCCGTTACTCGGGTCGGGTGAGCCTCAGTCAATTTAACAATGGTCGTCAGATTTCGGTGTTGGGTATGGCCAACAACGTCAACCAGCAGGGTTTTACGGCGAGTGATCTGGGACTTGGTAATAACTTCGGTGGCGCTGGCCAGGGGCAGGGTGGCGGAGGAGGGAGCAATGTGGTACGTGGCGGGGCCGGTGGGGGCAGTGGCAACGGGGCTGGTCAGGTTGGCAGCAATGCGATTACGACATCGTGGGCCGCAGGCATTAATTACCGGGATGGGTGGGGGAAAAAAGTCGACGTTGTCAGCAGCTACAACGCCAGCAACACCAACACACTGACGGACCAGCAAAGCCACCGGGAGAACGTGATTCCCAGCGGTACGGCCGGGACAACGCCGGCAACCGCACAGGCTGGGTTTGTTCGCGACCAGAACAATAGCTCTGATAACACCAACACCAACCAACGAGTCAACCTACGGCTCGATTACCGGATGGATTCACTGACAACGATTCGGGTCATTCCGAGTTTGTCGTGGCTGAGTTCGAATTACATGAACCAGAGCAGCGCGAGAACCCTGACCAGCGAGGGCGTGCTGGCCAATTCGAGTGCGACCAACTACAATTCGAACGGAACGGGTTTTACGGGAAATAACCAGTTGTTGTTGTTTCGAAAGTTTCAGAAGAAAGGACGGAGTTTTTCGGCAAACTGGACAATTGCGCTGAATGATCAGAACAATGCGGGAATCAACAAATCGGTGAACCAGTTTAACGGATCGTCGACGAGCCTGACATCTGGCGTCATTACGAAAGATACCCTGACCGGCATCACGACACAGACCATTAATCAACGGAATGACCAGCAAACGAACTCCATGACCAACACGATTAACGTAAGTTATACGGAACCGCTGTCCCTTCGTCAAACGCTTGAATTCCACTACAATCTGTCGAACAATCACAATACCTCGAACCGGGCGGTGAATGATTTTAACGGGCAAACGAGTCAATATGACCGGCTGAATGCAGCCTTGAGTAACAATTTTGTAAACGACTACGTAACGAATCGCGGTGGGTTGACGTGGCAGACAAAACGGTTGAAGTATACTTACGCGTTCGGGCTGGATGCGCAGCAGGCGAGTCTAAATTCCACCAACCTGAGCCGCGATATGACGCTGAATCGAACGTTTTCGAACCTGTTGCCCAATGCGTTACTAACTTACAATTTTGCGAAGAGCCGGCGGTTGCGGTTCAATTACCGGACGCGCATCAATGCGCCGTCAGTCAGTCAGTTGCAACCGGTTCCCAATAATACGAATCCGCTGAATATTCAACTGGGTAACGCCGGTCTGCAACCCGAGTACAGCCATGCGGTAACGCTGAATTACAATCAGTTCGACGCGGCAACATTTCGCAATATGTTTATCTTTCTGAATGCAAGCCGGACGGACAACAAAATCGTCAATTCAACGGTGTTTAATGCATCGGGTGCGCAAACAACCACACCGGTAAATACCAACGGGTATTATACGGTCAACGGGTCGTTTGTCGTTGGCCGACCCCTCAAATTGGGTGCCCAAAAGACAAACCTGAACCTGTCAACGAACCTGACGTTCAATCAGGGAACAAGCTTTATTAACGACCAGTCAAATCAGGCAAAAAACTGGCTGATCGGTCAGGGAGCTACGATAAGCTCAAATTTTACGGAGAAGCTGGATTTGAACCTGTCAGGTAATATCAACTGGCAATCCGCAAAGTATTCGCTCCAGCCGCAGCAGAATACAACCTTCCTGAACCAGACGGTTACGCTCGATGTCTACTACCAGCTACCGCTTAAATTTACCTTCTCCACGAACGTTTATTTTAACCATTACGGAGGCAGCTCGGCCAGCTATAATCAGTCCTACACACTCTGGAACGCAACCCTGTCCCGGCAGTTATTCAAGCAAAATCATGGTGAGCTGCGATTTCAGGCATTTGATCTGCTGAATCAGAATCAAAGCATCGTACGAAACGTAACCGACACCTACACGGAGGAAGTTCGGAGCCGCGTATTAAACCGGTACTTCATGGTTAGCTTCGTGTATAACCTACGCAGCTTTGGTGCTGGCGTTACGGCACCAAGGGATCCTTTCCAGGAGCGAAATGGGGGCGGGCAGCGGGGGCAGGGTGGCTTCCGCCGGAACGGGTGATACATTAGTTAATCACAAAGTCCCAGCGTACATGGAGAGTTAACTTACGTTTCTCTGTGTACGCCGGGCCTTTGTGATCAGAAAACATTACTTGATATACCGGAAATCTTCGTCTCCCTTCAGCGCCAGCAGCGTTTCGTACATAAGCTTAATGACGTTCTGCACATCATCCATATGAACAGTCTCGACCGTGGTATGCATGTACTTGAGCGGCAGCGAAATCAGTGCAGATGCAATGCCTTCGGTAGCGTAGGCAAAGGCATCGGTATCGGTACCCGTTGAGCGACTAACGGCCTGGCGCTGGAACGAAATGTCGTGCTGTTCTGCTACGCCAATCAGGAAGTCGAGTACATTGTTCTGAACGGCTGGGCCGTAGCACAGCACGGGTCCGTCGCCACACTTCAGATCGCCCTGTTCTTTTTTGTCGTACTTCGGTGATTGCGTATCGTGCGTTACATCGGTACAAATGGCGAGATCCGGCTTGAGTCGGCGGGCAATCATTTCGGCCCCGCGCAACCCGATTTCTTCCTGTACGGCATTGACAATATACAGCGTGAAAGGCAGGATTACGTTGTTTTCTTTCAGCAGTCGGGCTACTTCGGCAAGCATGAAACCACCCATGCGGTTGTCCAGTGCTCGCCCGACGTAAAACCGTCCGTTCAGTTCCATCAGACCATCGGTGAAGGTGCAGACCGTACCCACGTGAATGCCCATATCCAGTGCTTCCTGTTTGGTTGCCGCGCCTACATCGATAAACAGATCCGTCACTTTAGGGGCGGTATCTTTAGCCAGGTCACGAACGTGAATGGCTGGCCAGCCAAAAACACCCTCTACAACGCCCTTCTTGGTATGCAGATTCACCCGCATCGACGGAGCAATGAGCGCATCGGAACCCCCATTCCGCCGGACAAACAAATAGCCATCGTCGGATATGTAATTGACAAACCACGAAATCTCGTCGGAATGGGCTTCGATAACGACTTTGTAGTCTTTACCAGGGCCTACAACCCCAACAGCAGTGCCGTATGTGTCGACAATATACTCGTCGGTGTAGGGTTTAAGGTAATCCAGCCAAATCTGCTGCCCCGACGATTCGAAACCCGTAGGCGAGGCATTGTTAAGGTACTGATACAGGAAGTTTTTACTTTGTTCGTTCATTTGGCAATCGCGCAGGTAATAAGTGAAGTAATTAATGACAAATTTTCATCTACAGAATCTGTTTCGTCTGTTCATCGACTGGTAAACTAAAGAGAAAAACTAAAACCCGATCCGTTCCCGTTTCTGCTCCACGCCCATGGAGCGCAGCACTTCCATCGCAATGCGGTCGTCGTATTTGCGCTTCCAGTAGTCGGCTTCCAGGCGAAGTTTGTCCAGTTCGAATTGTTGCTTTTCCACCATCAGGCGCAATGTTTCCAGTTCGTGGCTGGCCAGTTCATCGGTTTTTACGTCAATAACCTGTGCCGTCAAGGCTTCGTCGGTGAGTAGGGCTAAGGGCGATACGGCCAAAACGGTCGCAATTTGGGTTAGCCGGGAGAGGGTCAGATCAGTTTTACCCCGTTCGATATCGCCATACGCGGTTGTGGACAGGCCAAGCAAATCGGCCATATTTTCCTGGGACAAACCGCGCTGTAGCCGTTGTAAGCGTATTTTTTCAGCCGGACCACGATTGGTGATGGTGCTCATATCAAGTAACAACGATAAAATCTAAACCTAAACTGACAGGGTTTTCCGAGATGATAACGCAATTTTGTAGCGAAACAATTCTCGAACTTACACCAGGCGTTCTTGGTTTTCAAATCAAGAAGTAAACCCAATTATGAATTACGAAAAAGAATTCCGCAATTTCGCCGTCCATCACATGGGCCTCAATGGCTTGTCTGTCGACGGTTACGTGAAACACGCCATTGAAAATAATTCGGTTGAAAACATGACCCGTTCGGTTATTGAAGAGCGGCCAATGAACTTCCGCGAAGTGGACGTGTTTTCCCGGCTCATGGCCGATCGAATTATTTTTATGGGCCTGCCCGTAGATGACAACATCGCGAATATCATTGTCGCGCAGTTGCTGTTCCTGGAGTCGGCCGATCCTAAAAAGGATATTCTGATGTACCTCAACAGCCCAGGTGGCTCGGTATACGCTGGTTTGGGCATCTACGATACCATGCAATATGTTCGGCCCGATGTGGCTACGGTCTGTACCAGCCTGGCGGCCTCTATGGGTGCTGTGTTACTGGCAGGCGGTGCTGCCGGCAAGCGTTCGGCACTGCCTCACGCCCGCGTCATGATTCACCAACCGTCGGGTGGTGCGCAGGGAACCTCGAAAGATATGCAGGTGACCATGAAAGAAATGCTCGAACTGGAAAAAGATCTGTATCATATTCTTGCCAGCCACTCGGGTCGTACATACGAAGAAATAGAACAGGCTTCGGATCGTGACAAATGGTTCAGAGCTGAAGAAGCCAAAGAATACGGTCTGATCGACGAAGTACTGCGTCGGGAGAGAACCGCTTAACTGGTACAGGACCAAAAGACGGAACGGTATTTTTCAATACAGGCGCTGCCTCGGGCACGAAAGCATCCCGTAAATGTTCCTTATTGATGGATGCCGTTCTTTTTTCTGGCGACCAACGAATAACTTTGTAAATACGCAACGGCTCAGGTTCGCCTGAGTCGTTTTTTTTATCGAAATTAGCTGTTGGATCAACAAAGTATTTAGACGAACCGTTAACCCGACTCAGACCAATGGTGTACCCCACCTTCCGTGCCTGATAACCCCCAGCCAATTTATTCTGCAACCGTTCATGCCACAAATTAGTTGCTCGTTCTGTGGACGACGCAAAAACGAAGTAATGATGCTCCTGTCCGGCATCGATGCACACATCTGTAATTACTGTATTGAACAGGGACATCAGGTTGTGCTGGAAGAAATGCGGCCTAAAAAGAGTGAGCCCGCCGAAGTTACGATCAAGCTCATTAAACCCATTGACATGAAGCGGCACCTCGACCAGTTTGTTGTTGGTCAGGACGACGCCAAAAAAGCCATTACTGTGGCGGTTTACAACCACTACAAGCGGCTGATGCAGCCAAAAACCGACGATGATGTGACGATCGAAAAATCGAACATTATCATGGTTGGTGAAACGGGTACGGGCAAAACCTACCTGGCTCGGTCGATCGCCAAAATTCTCGAAGTGCCTTTCTGCATTGCCGATGCGACGGTTATTACCGAGGCAGGCTATGTGGGTGAAGATGTCGAAACGATTCTGACCCGCTTGTTGCAGGCGGCTGACTACAATGTCGAAGCAGCCGAACGCGGTATCGTTTACATCGATGAAATTGATAAAATCGCCCGCAAATCCGATAATCCAAGTATCACCCGCGATGTGAGTGGCGAGGGTGTTCAGCAGGCGCTGTTAAAATTGCTGGAAGGGTCGGTTGTGAATGTACCGCCCCAGGGAGGCCGCAAACACCCCGACCAGCGTCTGATTGCCCTGAATACCGAAAATATTCTGTTCATCTGCGGTGGCGCTTTTGATGGAATTGAACGCCATATCACCAAGCGGATAAACACCCGACCCATTGGCTTCTCCGGCGATCGTCGGTTGAACGACACCTTTGAACGCGGCCATTTGATGCGCTACATTTCAGCCCTCGACCTGAAATCGTTTGGGCTGATTCCAGAGCTGATTGGTCGTTTGCCGGTATTGACGCACCTTGAGCCACTGGATCGAAACGCGCTGATGCAGATATTGACGGAGCCCAAAAATGCCATTACGAAGCAGTACGACAAGCTTTTTCACATGGAGGGGATTACCCTGCACTGGGATACCAGCGCGTTGAATTATATCGTGGATCAGGCGCTGCAGTACGGACTTGGTGCCCGCGGGTTACGCTCCATTTGTGAGTCGATCATCACCGACGCTATGTTTGAAATGCCTTCTCAAACGGGAACCACCGAATTGACGATTAATCTGGAATATGCCCGCGAAAAATTCGGCAAATCCAGCACACATCAATTCCGCTCCGTCGCTTAAGTATAGACGAATTTTTTGAAAAGGGGTAGCTGATTTTTACGTAAAAATCAGCTACCCCTTTTTGTGTAAATCTCAACTAGTGAGAGATTTATAAGGAGTAATCCAGCCGTGTAGATGATGAATTTGCCGTAAGGTTCTCAAGCAGATACCGCCTGATCGACGTTACCACATGCCTTCGTTATTTCGTTCGGAACAAGAAAAGAAGGAGTACTGTATGCTGTTCAATCGTCAGAATACCATCGATCATATAATCGTATGCTACGCGGTTGCCTGTGCTATTAATAGCCAGTATATTTCCTTTCAGTCTGTCACTAAAGTTTACCTAAAGTACCAGACTTGAGGCTAAAAAGTGTAAGTAATTATACTTGATAGAGTTGATACGCTGAATTATCCTACACGTTTACAATCTTCCTGATTTACCGGGAGCACATAATTTTTTTTGAACGACCGGCCAACAAATGAATAAAGTTATAGTTCATCAGGGTGAATACTAAAACGTTCACTAATTAAACTATACACTATGCGTATGTTCTCCAAACACATCGTTGCAGCACTTTTAGGTACTGCAGTTTTTTCATCCTGTAGCCGTCCGGTAGCGTATTTTCAACCAACCGCCCGTGAGCATTATGCTACAGCACCCGCAAAAGCTGCTCCTGTAGCGCAGGTCGAAATGGCTGCGCCTGTTGCTGCTCAAACACCAGCTACGGCTACGGTAGCTGCTCCCTCAGAACAAGTTGCCCAAACAACCGCAGCGTTGGATCAGGTAGATGCGATGGTGCGTAATGACAGCAAATTAAGCGCTGACAAGACCGTTCAAAAACGTCTGAACAAAGTTCGTACATTGCTGGCGGCTAGTTCAGCCAAAGCAGCTCTGGCACCAACCGAAGCTAATGCTCCAAAGAAAATGAACCTGATGGAGCGAGTAATGCTGAAAAAAATGAACAAGAAAATCAGCAAGCAGCTGGCTCCCGCTAACCCAGAAAAAGCGATGGTCAATTCGGGTACGCTGGCTGGTGGTGCTGTCCTGGTTATCGTTGGTTTACTTCTGCTGATCCTGACTACGGGTACAGCCGCCACCGTTGGCTTGGTAGCCGTGCTGGTAGGGGCCGTTATTCTGTTGATTGGCTTGCTATAAACCTTACTTGAGCAATGAGCTGAATCCCCGCCAGTTGAAGGAAATCGTCTGAAATGGTGGGGATTTTGCCGAATAGCCAGGTCAATTAATCGAATTTGTCGTTACTTTTTTTCAGACATTCCAACAAAACATAAAACTTGTAGTTGTTCTGGATTGTAAATCAACCATTAACTTTTTAAACTGACACATTATGAATACGTTTTCCAAAAGCATTTTCACCGCCTTCATCGGTGCCGCCATTCTCTCATCCTGCAGCCGTCCGGTAGCTTACTTCCAGCCAACCGCCCGTGAAAGTTTCAAGTCGGCTCCATCTCAGTCGGTAGCAGTGGCTACGCCTGTAGCTACCGAAGAAGCCGTTGTATCCCAGCCCGCAGCCGTAGCTTCGGTAGCACCTGTTGAGCAACAAATCGCTCAAACCAAGCAAGCCGTTAGCCAAGTTGAAGCGTATGTACGCAACGACAGCAAATTAGCTTCGAACAAAAAACTGGCTAAGCGCATGACGCGCCTGAACGAAATGCTGGCTACGACGAGTGCAAAAGCTGACGTTTCGTCAAACGTTGCTTCGACGAAAAAAATGTCGCTGATGGAGCGTACCATGCTCAAAAAAATGGATAAGAAAATCAAGAACCACGTGGCACCGGATCAAACGAAAGCGATGAGCTCAAACGTTCGCCTTGGTGTGATCATTGGTATCATCGGTTTGCTGTTACTTCTCTTGGGTGGTGGTAGTGTACTGGGTGTTATCGGTATTATCGGTCTGGTTGTTGGCTTGGTGCTTATCCTGCTGGGTGTTATCAATAACGCATAGAGAAAAAAATTCCTGATGAGCCAACGACCAACGATCTGTCTCATCCACGGCCACGGCGTAGATGCTACCATTTGGGATAGCATCTACGCCGATTTGGCTTTGGCATATGCGGTATTGACGCCCGATTTTTCCCGGCTTACAACCCGCACAACAATTGAAGGATATGCCGACGAGTTGTACAGCCTATTGCAGTCGGCGACGGTTGAACAGGTTGTATTAGTAGGGCACTCAATGGGGGGCTATATAGCCCTCGCCTTTGCCGAAAAATACCCCGAGCGGGTACAGGGGCTGGTATTGTTCCATTCGACCCCCGCTGCTGATGACCCGGCAAGAAGTCAGGTTCGGCAACAGGCAATTCGTGAACTGCAGACGGAAGGTACCGCTCCCTTTATTCGGAAGCAATTGCCTAAGACCGTAGCGCCCAATTATCCAGCCGACAAACTACAGTTGTTGATTGATCGTTATTCGGCATTACCCGCCGAAGCACTGGCAGCTGGTGTCAAAGCCATAGCTGCCCGCCCTGATCGAACGGCTGTAGTAAACAATGCGCCATTTCCCGTTTTATTCGTGCTGGGTCGGGAAGATCAATTAATCCCGCATGATAAAGTAGCGCAACTGGCCGAATCGTCCAGTCAAATCCGGGTAGCCTCCCTGGAGCAGACAGGCCATATGGGCATGATCGAACAGCCCGAAGCATCTGTTGAGACCATTCGGGCGTTTATAGACGGGCTGTGAGGGCTGGCCGATAAACCAACTAGAGGGGAAGCCAATTCGGCTTCCTTTTTGTGTTTTAGCCCATTTTTTAGCCTGATTATCCGTAAACTTGCACCTCATTTATAGGAAAGTGCCAAAAAGAAGACCTTCTTTCGGTACGCTTAGATTATTAAGAAAATGGCAGAGCTGTTTAACGTTTATCCGCTGTATGATATTGAACCAACCACCGCCCAGGGTAGCTATCTCTGGGATGCCGATGGTACACGTTATCTCGATCTATACGGTGGTCATGCGGTTATTTCGGTTGGGCATACGCACCCGCGCTATGTAAAGGCCCTGACTGATCAGTTGAACAAAATTTCGTTCTACTCCAACTCTGTCCGGATTCCGCAGCAGCAGGAGTTAGCCGATAAACTGGGTGCGCTGTCAGATCACCCGGACTATGCGTTGTTCCTGTGCAACTCCGGGGCCGAGGCCAACGAGAACGCGCTGAAACTGGCGTCGTTTCACAACGGGCGGACCAAGGTTGTGGCCTTTACGAAGTCATTTCACGGCCGTACGGCCGGTGCCGTAGCGGCTACCGACAATCCCGCCATCGTTGCTCCCATAAACTACAACCAGCACGTTACGTTTCTGCCTTACAACGACTCTCAGGCGGCCCTGGCAGGCATAACTACGGATACATGCGCCGTCATTATCGAAGGTATTCAGGGGGTGGGCGGTATACAGGTTGCTACCGATGATTTTTTACAGACGCTTCGTAAGCGATGTGATGAAACGGGGGCCATACTTATTCTGGATGGTGTACAATGTGGTTACGGCCGGTCGGGTAAGTTTTTCTCGCACCAGTTCAGCGGAATTGAAGCGGATATAATTTCGATGGCCAAAGGCATGGGGAACGGTTTTCCAATCGGCGGTATTCTCATTGCCCCCAAATTCAAGGCCAGTTATGGTCTACTGGGAACGACGTTCGGCGGGAACCACCTGGCATGTACCGCAGCTGTGGCCGTACTGGACATAATGAAGGAGGAAGGCCTGATGGACAATGCGACCCGGATGGGTACTTATTTCATGGATGGGATTCGCCAGATCGGCGGCTACAAAGAGCTACGTGGCCGGGGCTTAATGATTGGTATTGAGTATGACTTTCCCGTTGATGCGCTTCGTAAAACGCTGCTGTTCGAGCATAAGCAATTCACGGGTGTAGCTGGTAAAACAATCATTCGTCTGCTGCCGTCGCTGGCTATCGGTGTCGATGAAGCCGATCAGTTTCTGGAGGCATTACGACTGTGCCTAAAGGCGGAACCTGTTTAGGGGAGTCTACCAGATAGCCATTTTTGATTTTGTTAAAAACAGAATTACTTATGAACTGGCAGGATTATATACAAGCTGATGCACCTGCTTACCTGGGCATAAACCTACTAAAAGAAGGGTATCAGCTTGATCATATGCATACCGTGGTTTAGAATGATACGATACGGCAACGCCGTATTCACTAAGTTAATCGCTGTTTCGTAGCGCCTTTGCGTTTAAAATTAAATGACTAATTTTCTCTCCCTTTCCGACGTCACCAGCATCGACGTCCTGATTCAATCCGGCCTTGCGGCCAAAGCCAATCCATTTGCCGATCAGCTGCTCGGTAAAAATAAAACCATTGGCCTGATCTTCTTCAACTCCAGCCTTCGTACGCGGCTAAGTACGCAGAAAGCCGCTCAGAATCTGGGTATGAACGTCATGACTATGAATGTCGGGCAGGATAGCTGGGGGCTGGAAATGGAAGAGGGCGTGCTCATGAATGGCGACAAAGCCGAGCATGTTCGGGAAGCGGCTGCCGTAATGGGCCGGTATTGCGACATCATTGGCATCCGGGCGTTTGCTGAACTGAAAGACAGGGATAAAGATTACCGGGAGCAGGTCATGCACCAGTTCGCTACCTACGCTGGCGTCCCCATCGTCAACCTCGAATCGGCCACACGTCACCCGCTGCAATCCTTGGCCGACTGCATCACAATTGAGGAAGCGAGACGTACCGACCGCCCGAAAGTGGTGCTGACCTGGTTACCGCATTTTAAACCTCTACCGCAGGCTGTTGCCAATTCGTTCTGTGAGTGGATGAATGCCCGTGCCAAGGCGGGGAAGATCGAGTTTGTGGTGACCCATCCGGAGGGGTATGAACTGGCCCCGGAATTTGTTGGGAATACCCCTGTCGTATACAACCAGCAAGAGGCTTTTGCCGGTGCCGATTTTATTTATGGGAAAAACTGGTCATCCTACACGCATTATGGGCAAGTACTGACACAGGACCCGTCCTGGGCCGTAACGATGGATGACATGAACCTGACGAATAACGGCAAATTCATGCATTGCCTGCCGGTGCGCCGTAATTTGAAAGTATCCGACGCCGTGCTCGACAGTCCTCAGTCGCTGGTTGTTGAGCAGGCAGCTAACCGGGAATGGTCGGCTCAGGCAGTATTAAAAGAAATTCTAAAAAATGGATAACCTGACGGTCATAAAAATTGGCGGGAACATCATTGATGATCCCGCAGCATTGAAACGATTCTTGACCACTTTCGCTGCCTTGCCCGGCGACAAACTCTTGATTCACGGTGGTGGCAAAGTGGCTACCCAGGTGGCCGAAAAGCTGGGTATTCAAACCACAATGGTCGATGGTCGTCGCATTACGGATCAGCCCATGCTCGATGTGGTAACGATGGTCTATGGGGGCCTGGTTAATAAACAAATCGTAGCTAAACTTCAGGCGCTCGACGTGAATGCGATCGGGATGACGGGTGCCGACGCCGGAACCGTACTGGCCCACAAACGGCCCGTGACAGACGTCGACTATGGTATGGTTGGCGACATACAGGAAGTGAACTCCGGTCAAATTCAGTTTTTCCTTCGCCAGCGTTTGACCCCCGTTTTTGCCCCCTTAACGTATGCGCAGTCGGGCGATCTGCTCAATACGAATGCAGATACAATGGCATCGGCCATTGCGGTTGATATGTGCCATCATAACACGGTAACGCTGATCTACTGCTTTGAGAAGAAAGGTGTCCTAAGCGACCCATCCGATGATACCAGCGTTATCAACGTGCTGACCCCTACACAGTACGCCGAAAACAAAGCCGGAGGAACGATCAATAAGGGCATGATTCCGAAATTAGACAATGCCTTCAGAGCCTTGGCTAACGGCGTATCGAAAGTAATTATTTGTCATGCCGATGAACTGGCAACGGCTGTGCAGCAGGGAGCCGGAACAACCTTAAAAAAATAAAGCGGCTGGAATGCCGCTTCAGGATGTATAGATAAAAAGGAGGCTTTCAGCCGTTTATTTTTCAGCCAGCAAGTGAACAACGCGCCGGATACCCATGAAGCGATGCTGGTAGTAGTTTGCGCTTAAGTAATCATACCGGACACCCCCGTTCCAGGCGGAGTGAATGAACTTAATGCGATCACCGATCACTTCCGTAATCAGGCCAACGTGCCCAATTCGGTTACCGCCCGAACTGTGTCCCTTAAACAAAATCAGATCACCGGGTTGGGCCGATTCTTTTTCAATGGCGTCACCTACATTTCCCTGAGCAGCGCTGGAGTGGGGCAACAAGATGCCGAATTTGTTGTAACAAAAGCGAGTGAAGCCAGAGCAGTCGAAGCCCCGGGTTGTTGTACCTCCAGAGCGATACCGAACAGAGAGGTGCTCTTTCGCGTAATTGATGACATTTTTTACGAGCGGAATTTGATCGTAAAAACTTGCTTCGTGAGACGTTGCGGTGGGTACGTCGGTCAGATTGTCAGTTACGGTAGATACGGTTTGTGCTTGAACGATGCCAAACGAGACAGTACAAAATACTGCCAGGAGCATTTTTCTCATCATAGAATTGAGGTCAAATCCACGTTACGTACTATAAAAGTACAGGACAGACCTCTATCTACCTAGGCTTTGAGGAGAAATTTCCCCACAACTGTGTAAAAAATTTCATACCAATTATCTAAACAATTGACCGTAAAGGCATTGAAAGGTGAAAAAGCTATGTGAATTTTTTGTTATCCCCGCTGTGTGCACTGCTCTTACCCTGTAAATCAGCAAAAAGCGCAGATCGGTGATAATTTTATCACCGATCTGCGCCAGTAGAGTTTATGGGTAAAAGGTGTTACCGGTTAAAACCAGTTGGCACCAAGGATGCGGAATGGCCAGGGAATAGACGCCAGGATGAGCAGAAGGCCTATTCCGTAAAAAATGCCTATCAGCCGTTGTTTCGTAACAGCATCCGTAGCCCGCTTGGAGCGCGAATAGCCAATCGTAACAAGAATAATTGCGATCAGCATACCCGCCGTATGCTCTACCGTGTAAAATCGATAAACCTTGTCGCTCAGAAGCGAGAAGTTGACTTTGGGGCTGATGAAGAACAAAGCCAGACCCAGCAAAAGCTGTGTATGCACCGCAATCAGGGTGAACAGGTATAACTTACGGTTGCCGTCTGTGTAACCGCTGCGCCCCTGCCATTTACCAATAGCGACAGCAACGGCTGCCAGCAGCAGAACAAGGGCTATCCAGCGGAGCCCCGAGTGGGCGTGTACTAATCCAGAATACATGAGTAGAATGATTTATTGAGCAAATTTAGTTCTTTGGCAAAGAAACAACCAAATGACCAACTTACACCGCCAATCGGTTGTTTACCGTCTATGATTCTCTATAACACGACGTACAGCGTGGCCGATGAGGTGGCGTCTGACTGGCTTCGCTGGATGAAACGCTTTTTTCTGCCGGCGGTAATGGCGACCGAGCTTCCCGTAAGCCACAAAATTCTGCGGTTACTAACCGAACTTGACAATGGGGGTATAACCTACTCCGTCCAACTCGACTTCAGGACTATGGCCGATTATGCCGCTTATCAGCAATACCATGCCGACGCCCTGCGCGAACGTATTCAGCATCGCTTTGGCAATCAGTTCATCTCCTTCGATACGCTGCTTGAAGAAGCTTAATAAGCGTAAGTAGGGATGACCTCTTTTGTAGCCGATTTAATTACCAGGCAGCAGCCCATTTTTCTTTCGGCGTTTATCGACGGTCAGCAAGAAGGCAGGGAGTAAAATGAGGTTGGAGGCCATACCCATGAGCAGGGTTATGGACACAAGAATACCCAGCGCTACGGTTCCCTGAAAGGTCGAGGCCCCAAAAATGGCAAAACCCGCAAACAGAATCATGGCTGTGTAAAACATGCTGATTCCCGTGTGGCGAATCGTTTCCGAAACGGCCCGATCCAGGCTCACGTTCTGATTCCTCAGCTCATCCCGGTATTTTGTGATGAAGTAAATCGTGCCATCGGAAGATATACCGAAGGCGATGCTGAAGATTAAAATTGTCGATGGTTTCAGGTGAATGCCACAAAAGCCCATGATGCCCGCCGTAACAAGCAAGGGCACTACGCTTGGCAGAATAGCGATCAGGCTCAACCGAACATCGCGTAGCAGCATGATCAAGATAACCGAAACCAGTAAGATGGCCATAATCGTACTCTCTGCCAGGTTAGTGAGCAGGTACTCATTACCTCTTGTGAAGACAACGCTGTTGCCGGTGATGTGAACATCATATTGATCGGCGTCTGGCACGCGCTTGCCTGTGGACCGGTCTGTGTTGAAAATAGAATCGGCTCTGGGCTGGAGTTCGTTCAGGAGTTGCATGGTCCGAACCGTACCTACGTCGGGCATCTGGAAGCTGACTCGGGTATACTGGAATGTGCTGTCCAGATAGGCCTTAAAAGCCAGTCCTCCGACTGCATTCTTAGCGCCTTTTAACTGGGGAGCATAATCGGCTAACTGGCTTAATTCGAGGGCTCCGGGCAGCGCGTAGTATTTCGGATCTCCACCCCGGTAGGATTGGTAAAAAAACTTGACGGCTTCGACCAGGGACAGGGGTCGCGTAAACTCCGGATACTTACCAAACGCCCGCTCCAGCAGCTTAATCTTTGTCAGCGTCTGGGGCGTTAGTACCCGGCCGGGCCGTTTGGCGTCAATGCTCACCTCGAAAGGCATGATGCCTTTGAATCGACTTTCAATAAACTTCAGATCGGTGTATATCGGGTCGTTTTTTGGCAGGTCGTCTACCACAAAGCCAATCGGGTTAATCTGTAAAGCGCCAACAGTGGAAAGAGCTGTTACGATAGCGATGAAGGTATAAATGGCCGTTCGGCGCGTATGCACCAGCGTATCGACCCAACCTAGGAAACTGCTCACCCGCCGACGTTCCAGATGACTGCGTTGACTGGGCGTTGGTACGATCAGGTAACTGAAAATGATGGGTATTAAAACAAGGGATACCGCGTAGGTTGTCATAATGCCCAGTGCAGCAACCAAACCAAACTGAACCAGTAGGGGACTACCCGTGAAATAAAAGACAAAAAAGCCGATGCTGGTGGTAACATTCGCGAAAAAAGTCGTTTCTCCAACCTTTTCGCTGGCTATCAGTAAAGCTTCCTTTTGGCCGCGGTTTCGGTTCAGCTCTTCGTGGTATCGGTTGAGCAGGAAAATAACATTGGGGACCCCGATAACAATAATCAACGGGGGAATCAGTCCGGTCAACAGGGTAATGTCGTAGCCAAGTAGAACGATGTAGCCCGTTGCCCAGATTACGCCTACGCCCACCACGGCAAGGGCCGACAGCACGACCGTTAGCGATCGAAAGAAATAGAACAGGATCAGGGCCGTAACCAGAAAAGCCAATCCCATGAACAGCGACATTTCCTTACTGACTTTAGCCGAAAATTCGGTGCGGATATACGGCATGCCTGACAGATGAACCGGGCTAGTGGAGGAAATGGAATTTGTACTAGGCGTGTGGTTCCTGCCGAAAGAGTCAGCCATGGCCTCGATCTGCCGAACCAGTGCAATCCGGTTCCTGGTATTAACAATCGTCTGATCGAAGGAAATGGCCATCAGGTGTGCCTTGCCACTGCTGTCCGTTACCAGGTTGCGGTAAAACGGCAATGCGGCAAGTCGTGTTTTCAGGCTGTCTAAACCGATCTGCGTCGTAATGGGCTCTGGTACCAGCGGGCGGATACGGAATGTACGGGCAGAATCGTCTCGAATGACGTTGTACAGGTGTGCGTTCGACACCACGTCTTTAATTCCCTGTATGCGTTTGATTTTCTGGTTTAGGGCGTACCAGTCGCTGAAAAAACCGAGCTGGTACATACTATCGGTTTCGATGGCCAGCACCATCACATTACCATCCTGCCCAAACCGAGATTTGAAAGCCTCGTAGTACTGATAATCAGTGTCTGTGACCGGTAAAATTTTGGCTAGTTCATAGGAGAGCTTGACCTTACTTGCCTGGTACCCCATTACTATGGTACCGAGCAATACAATCAGTATAAGCAGAACTCTATTTTTTAGAATGTAGGAAGAGATTGTGTGCCAAATCATACCTGATCAACGCGGAATAAGTCCGCAAGGTACGTAAAAAGGACCCTTTCAGGAATGCTGGTCACCGTCCGGGCGCGGGTGTCGAGTGGCTATTTAGCCGTCAATACGTAACGTATTTATGAATTCCCATTTCCCGAGTAGAAAGAGTCAGTAGACTATCTTCTTTGATTTGTATACCCGATAGTATATAATTAATCCGTGAATGGAAGAAAACGTTAAATAAATTCTTTTCTTCACATGTCTATTGCGGTTTAGGCCGCACCGATTGTCAGGTTCTGATTCATTAACCATCCACGCTTACTTTTTTATGAAATTTAGCTACGTTTCGGGCATCATTGGATTAATGGTAGCTGGCATGGCTGCTTCACACGCCCAGAACAATTTAGTCGTAAACGGCCCTGTATCCTCCACGCCGGGTAGTGACAATGTCTTTGTAGGTACCAACGTGGGTGCACAAGTTACCAATGGTATCAAGAATACATTTCTGGGTAACTCTACCGGTAATTCAACCACGTCGGGTAGTGAGAATACGTTTGTTGGGTATCAGGCCGGTTACCTGAACTACCGGGGGGCCAATAACGTCTATGTAGGAACATTCGCTGGAGGGTTTAACGGGAATGGCAGCTACAACACGTTCATGGGATGGGGAGCTGGTGGTCTTAACACAAACAGTAGCACAAATGTATTCGTCGGGTATCAGGCTGGCTGGTACAATACGGGCGGTTACAGTAACGTAGTAGCGGGAAATCAGGCTGGTATGGGCGTTTCGCAACAGTCGTTGGGGAACAATAATATAATGATCGGTGATTCTTCCGGTTTTAGCCAGAAAGGGGCCATCGGTAATGTCTTCGTCGGTAGTAAAACGGGGTATGCCAATGTACGTGGTGCGCAAAACACGTTTCTCGGCTACCAGTCCGGGAATAATGCTGTCGCCGATTCCAATACATTCGTTGGGTATCAGTCGGGCTTCAGTACAACGACAGGTATAGGCAATACCTTCTTCGGCTCCCTCTCGGGTCGGGCAATTACAACGGGGAGCCACAACACCATTGTTGGTCATAAGGCAGGATCGACCAGTGTTAACAGCGATGACAACGTTTATATTGGCTACGCTACCGGCCAGCGGGGTAGTGGCTCCCGAAATACGTTTCTGGGAACAGGAGCGGATGCATCAGCCCACAACCTCACAAATGCCACCGCTATTGGAGCAGGGGCGGAGGTGTCCATTAGCGATGCGCTCGTGCTGGGCAATAAGGCAAATATTGGCATTGGTACAAGCGCGCCGACAGCCCGTCTGCACATACGAAGTGAACGGGCAGACGAGTCCGGATTACGGTTGGAAAACCTGACGAGCAACAGTCTGGTTGCCGGCAAAGCTAACAAAGTGCTGACCGTAAACGAGCGGGGTGATGTCTTGCTGGCGCAGCCTATCCTGGGTAAATTATTCATCGAAAAAGAGACGGACTGGGCTGATCGGGTTTTTGAGCCCGGCTATACGCTTCTTCCCCTGGCTGGCGTGAAGCGCTACATTGAAACGAACAGGCATCTCCCCAATATGCCGTCGGCGGCTGAGGTTGTCAAGGTAGGGTACGATCCTGCCACGATGGACGCTCGTTTGCTGGAGAAGGTAGAAGAAACCATGCGTTATGTTATTCAGCTCAATGAGGAAATTCACCGGCTCAACGAGCAGAACAGGCAGTTAAAACGAGCACTTTACAAGCTAAAAAAGCGGTAGTAAACGCGTTACTCAAGGAGTGGCCTATATGGTGTATTTTCAATAGAAAATAGGTTATATTGTAGATTGATAAAAACAATATTTGTTCATAATGGGTGCGATCTGATTAAGACAATTAAAATAAGCGGTTTAACCAAACAAATAACCCCATCAGGTGATTATAGTGGTAGACTTTATGTAACTAATTACTACCACTATCATACCGTATGGCAACGCATACAAACCGACCCGGCACAAATAACCATAAGCATTCTGATAAAGCAGAAACGGATGCATCTGTGTGGGAGCACAATCCTAAGAATGTGGCGTTCATCGGCGATTATCTGCCTCGTCAATGTGGCATCGCTACGTTCACATCCGATCTATATGGATCTTATGATTCGTTTATTCCTGATTCGAGGGCGTTGGTTGTATCAGTGAACGATACGGTGGATGGGTACGATTACCCCACTGAAGTGCGGTATGATTTTTACCAGCACGATCAAAATGCGTATAAAAAGGCCGCTGAATTCCTGAATTCAAAAGACGTTGATGTCGTTTGTCTTCAGCACGAATATGGCATCTACGGCGGTTCGGCGGGCAATTACATTCTGACATTACTTCGCAACCTGACGATGCCGATCGTCACTACATTCCATACGATTTTGAAAGATCCCAATGAAGACCAGTTGCTGGTGCTGAAAAGTATTGCTGATCTATCGTCTCGGGTGGTTTGTATGTCGGAAAAGGGGCGCGACTTTCTGATCAATATTTATGAGATACCGGAAGAGAAAATCGACCTTATCCCCCACGGTATTCCCGATATGCCCTTTGTCGATCCTCATTTTTTCAAGGACAAGTTTGGCATGGAAGGCAAGCAGACCCTGTTGACCTTTGGCTTGCTGTCGCCCAATAAAGGTATCGAAAACGTAATTCGGGCATTGCCCCGAATCGTTGAGCAGTACCCGAATGTCGTTTACATGGTACTGGGTGCTACCCATCCTCACCTGATCAAGCACGAAGGGGAAGCCTACCGGGATAGCCTGAAAAAGCTGGCTCAGGATTGTGGTGTTCGCGACAATGTCCGGTTCTACAACCAGTTTGTTGAACTGGATGGCCTGCTGGAGTACCTGGGTGCCGCCGATATTTATATCACCCCGTACCTGAACCCGGCGCAGATCACCTCCGGAACACTATCGTACGCGTTTGGTTGCGGCAAAGCCGTTGTATCGACGCCTTATTGGCATGCCGAGGAATTATTGGCCGACGGACGGGGTGTACTGGTACCTTTCGGGGACTCAGACGCTATCGCTACTGAAATTATCGACCTGCTCAGTGACGAATCGAAGCGGCATCAGATTCGGAAAAAGGCGTACCTGATGGGTCGTGAGATGATTTGGGAGCGGGCCATTCAGGCCTATGCCGACTCGTTTGCGCATGCCCGGCAGGAGCGCATGAGCACGGTCAATAACCAGGCCGTATACGCCGTTGGTGCACACAGTAGCCTGGTTTTCAAACTGCCTGCTCTGCGTCTCGACCACCTGTTTCGCTTAACCGACTCGACCGGTATAATACAGCACGCCCGTCATCATTTACCTTTTTACGAAGAAGGCTACTGTACTGATGATAACGCCCGCGCGTTGATTTTAGCTCTCATTCTGCAGAACGCGGGCTTAGGCGATCAAAAGCTGGCGAAAGCAGCCGACAATTATTGCGCGTTCATCAACCACGCCTACACGGACGATCATCGACGTTTTAAAAACTTTATGAGCTACGACCGTCGCTGGCTCGAAGAGTTTGGTTCGGACGACAGCACGGGGCGTACTATTTGGGCCTTGGGTACCTGCATTGGTCGGTCGGCGGACAAAAATACCGTTACCTGGGCCATGAGCTTATTCGAAAAAGTTCTGCCAACGGTTGCTTCAATGTCGTCTCCCCGCTCGTGGGCGTTTGCGCTGCTGGGTATCTATGAGTACCAGAAGAAATTCAATGACGATCGTCTGGCCAAAACAATTGAACGTCAGTTACTCGATAAGCTGATTTTCCGCTATACAGAAACGGCCACGGAAGACTGGCCTTGGTTCGAAAACACGTTGTCATACGACAATGCCGTTTTAGCACATGTCCTGATCCGGTCGAATGATAAACAACTGGTCGATATCGGCCTAAATTCTTTACGCTGGATTGTGGATCTGCAAACGGCATCACATGGCCAGTTTCAGCCAATTGGTTCGAATGGGTTCTACACAAAAGGACAGCCCCGCGCTTATTTCGATCAGCAACCGCTGGAAGCTCAAAGTACAGTTTCGGCCTGTCTGGCGGCTTTCTCGGCCACGGGCGACGAGGAATGGCACCGAACGGCCATCCGAATCTTTAAATGGTTTACAGGCTATAATGACTTGAACCTGCCACTTTACGACCAGCAGACTGGCGGTTGCCGCGACGGATTACACATTGATCGTGTAAACCAGAACCAGGGGGCCGAATCAACACTTTCCTATTTATTGGCCCTGGCAGAATTGTACGCTAGTCAGAAACAACGACCTGATGCAAAGCCAGTTAACGTAGCCATGCCCGCTATGATGAACGGGTAAGTAAAAAAGCAGGATAATAAGTTGGTGAATGATCAAGTTGTAAGGAGTAAGTAATGTGTGAAGCAATGTTTACCCTTTGCCTTTGTCGCACTCACTAACTATCAATTGGTCATTCACTAACGTATCAATATCAATGAGTATAAAAGCCATTCGGACTGGCATTGTATTGCGGCCAGACCCAACCCGTGTTTTATTTCGCCCTTTTGATTTAGGTAGTACCACCCGGACGTTGAAAATTGTGGCTCGTGTGGGCAGTATGACCGACGAAGAGGCTGAACGAAAACTGGATGAAGTGATTCGGGAATTCGGGGGTCGTCACTACAAATTAGAGCGATTTTTGCTAAATCGGTTTGAGCAGATAAAGCCTCATTTATTGACCGATGAGCCGCTCACCGAAGATCGAAAGCTGCTGTTGGGGGCGTACTTCACCATGGAGTATTCGCTTGAATCGGCCGCTTTGTTTAATCCGTCCATGATCTGGCATCCCGACCAGACAAATGTTCCTCCTGGTTTCAAACGGTTCATCTTAAGCCTGCGGGCCACAGGAGAAGGGCACGTCTCGTCCATCTCGTTTCGGATGGGGTACATCGATGAAGCTGGAAAAATCGTTTTACGGCAGCCCTCCCGGTATGTAACATCGCCCGAAATTGTCCCCAATCACCGGTTCAACCGAACCACTTTTGAGCGTAAACTGTATGAGCTGC
Organism: Spirosoma lituiforme; assembly: GCF_054776635.1. NCBI lineage: Bacteria > Pseudomonadati > Bacteroidota > Cytophagia > Cytophagales > Cytophagaceae > Spirosoma > Spirosoma lituiforme. Next base: position 1,315,229 of record NZ_BAAHBO010000001.1, on the reverse strand, counting down.
GGCTGGAAAACAGCATCCAGGAGAAGATGATGGTTGGATTGGGCGATGAGTTCAATCTTTCGGAACTGGAAGCGCAGATAAAACGCGTCCTGGCACAATATCGGTACAACGCCGAGTACGATACCATTGCCAGCGGTTTACTGGCACTGGGCAAATCAAATTACGAGATCCACTTTGACGACGACCAAAGCCTGGATGAGCGGTGCATTTTTCCAACATCGCCGAACGAAACGAACGGTATTGAAGATGCGCGGTTCGTGCAGTTCACCGACGATAACGGAGAAGTAACCTACTACGCTACCTATACGGCCTACAATGGTCGCGTTACGTTTCCGCAACTGCTGGAGACGAAGGACTTTACGCACTTCAGCGTCAGCACGTTGAATGGAGCCGAAGTATCCAACAAAGGCATGGCCTTGTTTCCCCGTAAGATTGGGGGTAAGTACGCTATGATTTCGCGGCAGGATGGTGAGAATATTTACCTGATGTATTCCGACGATTTGTATTTCTGGCAGACGAAAGAACTCATTCTGAAACCGACTTACCACTGGGAGTACGTACAACTGGGGAACTGCGGGTCGCCCATCGAAACGGAAGCTGGCTGGCTGGTGCTGAGTCATGGCGTTGGTCCCATGCGCAAGTACGCCATCGGCGCGTTCCTGCTCGATCTCAACGACCCCTGCAAAGTAATTGGCCGCACCAGCGAACCTATCCTGAGCCCCGACGAAAACGAACGGGAGGGCTACGTGCCCAATGTTGTTTATAGTTGCGGAGCCCTCATCAATAATGGCGAACTGATTATTCCATATGCCATGGCCGATTACGCCAGCAGCTTTGCTACCGTAAACGTAGCCGAACTGTTAGCCGAACTGACCGGGCAAAATAAAACCGAAACAGTAACGGCCGAGGTCGTTGCTTAATAGAAAGGTATAAACGAGAAGAAGCCCCGCTACAACTTGTAGCGGGGCTTCTTCGTTAAATCATGGCCTACTTCGCTAAAGAAACGACCAGAATCTGCGTATGGTAGTTTGCGCTGATAATCACATTGCTCGGTACGGTTGTGATACTCAACGGAACGGCATAAGGACCGCCCGTTGTAGGAATCTGCGTACCAATGAAGCTTACATTGACCGTCGCAATGCGCTGACCCGCAGCAACCGTTACCATTGGATTGGTTAGCTGATACGCTGTAGTCGGCAGAATTGTATAGCTGGTTTTGTTGGCTGTATTATAAGCGGTTAATGCTGCTTGATCAATGGCCACCGTAACCGGAATAGCCTGCGTTGGCGGATTTGGTGACGCGATGTTAATATCGACAGGAGCGACGAGCGACGTACTGGTAGCGGACACACTGACCGTTTTCAGGATACTCCGGTTAGCCGCATAGGGTATTTCAGCTACATAGCCAGCACCCGCAAAATCGACAAAATGTTCGTCATCCTTAAGGCACGAAGTAAGACCAACTGCCAAACTCGCGGCCACGATAATACTAAAAAACTTGTTCATGGTTGTTTGCTTGTTTTGGTTAGGCATTACTTCACCCAGAAGATTTTGCTCGTAAACTGATTGATCGTACCCTGGCCATTTACGTTGGTAGCGTTGGTGCTGTATTCACTCTGAGGATAGAACAACCGCACGGGAATCTGCTTCACTGATGTGGTCGGTTCCAAAGAAATAGGAATGGTAGTTGGTAAGCCCAGCCGCCGGTAATCAGACCAGGCTTCGAAAGGAGCCAGACTGTTCTCGGACGCCCATTTCTGGGTAATGATGGCTTCGATCTTGTTCGACGAAGCCTCCCAGTTTACGTTGTTTACCCCCGTTTGTGAATAATAAGTAGTGGCTTCGGCGGCCGTACGCCCCACGTTCACGAACGACTCCGAAATTGCCGCCTGATACAGTGTTTTAGGGTCGCCGGTTATCCAGCCCCGCTGAGCCGCTTCGGCCTGCATAAACAAGCTCACGTGCGACGATAGTATGGGCGAATCCTGGTCAACACTTTTCAGCACACCCGGACCAATATCAGACACCTGACTGTTTACCAAAACATCGGTCGTACCAAACAGTGTACCGTTGAACGTATTGGTTGTGGCTGTTACCGGCCGATAAAAAGCAGCAAGGCGAGGGTCTTTCGTGTTTTTATAAAACGTGATGGCGTACAGATTCCCCTTATACTGGTTGTTCGTTTGTGTGGCTGCGCCATTGACCTGATAGAACCCACCGTAGAAAGGACTTTGCTGATTGGCCGAATTTACGTAGCCCGGGTTTACACTGGCACTCTGACCAGCTCCCAGAAAACCATATCCCGACGCTTTAATTGTTGCTAATTGCGCCTGAACGACAGAAGCCCGGTCTGTTTTTTCCGATTGACGGAGCAGCATCCGTAATTTAAGGGTGTTGGCAAACTTGCGCCACAGACTAATGTCTCCCCCAAACATGATATCGTTTGAACCGGGGTTGAGCACCGTTAGGCCCTGAGCCGCCTGCTGATCGGCTTTGGTAAATAACGCCAGCCCGGCATCGATCTGCGTGAACAGACTGTCGTATATGGCTTGCCCGTTATCGTATTTGGGCAAAATGCTACTCGTACCCTTCAGCGCATCGGAGTAAGGAACGTTACCATACGTATCGACCAGAATCTGGAAATGCAGCGCTTTCATGATCTTCCCCATTCCCTGCAACAGGGGCTGTCCGAGGGCGGCTCCCTGCGTATCCAGGTAGTTGTAATTTTTCAGGTTCAGATACGCATTCGACCAGATACCCGTATTGAAACTATTCGTGAACTGGTAGTTCTTATCCGATAGATTGATCGAATAGTTACCACTCCAGTTCCAGTAGCCCATCCACAGGTTCAGAAAATAGAAGTTAGTCGTTATATACGAACCGGTAGAGGCCAGGGCGTCCGGTAATACCAGCGACGGTGTAGCGGCCGTTACCTGGTTGGGGTTATTATTAATGTCGAGGTATCCCTCTTTACAGCCTGCTACAGTCAGTAACACCACCGCGAAGGCCGCAGCTGTTATTCGTTTTATATAAGTCATCGTTGTGTGCTGATTAAAACTGATTAGAAGCCAAAACTCACCCGGAAACCATAGAACCGCGTTGGCGGAGCCTGGTATTCTGTCGTTGTGCCTACGGCGTTGCTGGTATCATTGGCATTGGTACCCCCCGAGAATTCTGGATCAGTGAACACGTTTGTTTTTGGCCGAAGCATGATCAGATTACGACCGGTAACCGCAATATTCAGGGTCTTAATGAACCGGGTGTAACTCAGGATCCCCACCGGAATGTTGTAGCTCAACGCCACTTCGCGCAGTTTCCAGAAATCGGCGCTCGTCACGTAGCTGTACCCCGCATTGTGGTAAGCCGAGTTAGTCCAGAAAGTCAGGTTACCGTCTTTCGTCGTTACGTTCGTGTTGTTTGCGAAGCTGCCATCCGCATTTTTGACGACGGAACCCGGAAACACGAAGTTCTGCCGACCCGCATACGTCGACCGAATGCCAGCACCGGTAAATTCCAGTGCGTTACCCAGTGCATTGTAAATAACGGCACCACCCCGGTATTCAATAACTGCCGACAGTGTTACACCCTTGAACTTGAAGGTGTTTGTCATGCCGAACCGGTATTTAGGCTGCGTTGTACCGACGTATTTCAGGTTCGGATCCAGAACAGGGTAACCGGTTGTTGGATCAATCACTGGCCGACCGCCAAACTGGCCGGTTGGATCGTAGTTGATTGCGTTCGGATCAGTAGTCTGTACCCGCTGAATATCGTTTACGTATAGTGCCGGATAGGCATATCCTTTGGCAGCATACACATCGGAGGCAACCCCATTTGGATAGGCGATGTTAATACGTGGTAAGTCCTGATACAGATCCGTTACTTTGCTTTCCAGGTAAGTGAAGTTCGTATTGATGTCCCAGGTAAATGAACCCGCCTTTACCAGTGGTCTGATCGTGCGCAGATCCAGTTCAAACCCACGGTTGTCCATAGATCCGGTATTGATCAGTGCCCTTGAATAACCGGTTGCCTGCGAAATATCGATCGGTACGGTCTGGTTTGTAGTGGTTGATTTGTAATAAACCGCTTCCAGGTTGAACCGGTTGAACAGGCCCAATTCCACCCCTACCTCATTGTTGGTCGTAAATTCGGGTTTCAGATCGGCATAGTTCTGCTGGTTACTCAGTTCAAAGCCGGGCTGACTACCAAATGGAAACCCTATACCAGGATTAAACACGTTCTGCAATTGATACGGAGCAACGTTCACTTGGCCTACTTTGGCGATACCACCCCGAATCTTCAAATAAGATAATACACTGTTATCTCTCAGCGCGGGCAGGGCTTCCGACAGAACAACCGATGCATCGACGCTTGGGTAGAAGAACGACCGGTTAGCGGCCGATAGCAACGATGTTTTATCGTTACGGCCCGTCGCGTGGATAAACGCAAAGTCTTTGTAGCCAAGGGTAAAGTCGCCGAAGAAACCAATTAAACGACTGCTTGTGCTTCCCTCACTCACCGATGGGTTGCCAAGGCGATTGGCAATGTTATACACCCCAGGTACTACCAGCGTACCGGCAGCATCGGTTGTATACCGGTAGAACTCTTGCCGGGTTTGCTGGCCCAAAATCAATTTCGTCGTAAAATCGCCGAATTTTGGGTTCAAGGTAACCAGCAGGTCACCGGTAAACCGGGTTCTCAACTCGGTTAAATCACTAACTCTTGCGTTTGCCTGACCCACCGAAGAGGCAATGTTACCCGCTTCCCAGGGGTCGGTAAGGGCATAATCGCTAAAGGACACAGCAGCAACGTGCGATTTGAACTGCCGGGCCGAAACCTGACCACCTACGCGATACAGTACGTTAAACCAACTGTTGAATTGGTAAGCCGCATCGGCCGATCCCTGCAGCGTATAGAGCTTGTTCACTTGCCGCGAATTATCGCCCGTGATCTGCCAGTATGGGTTTGGATAATAAGCATTGTAATATCCGTTTACATCACCGTAGGGAGACGTAATGTCGTTCAGCGGATAGCTGTTGATGGGGGCGTGAGCCTGCTGGTTCAGTACGTTCCAGTACACGGGTCTGCCCTGGTTGAAATCGCCGTTCTCCGTATCAGTATTCTGGTAGGCAAACTTCACGGCACCGTTGGCGGTAAATTTGTCAACCGACCGGCCACTCGACAGGCTGATTGTTGTCCGCTGGTATTTGTCGTTTGGAATAATTCCTTTCTGGTCGACCCGTTGAAGACCTAGGCTGAAGTAGTTCAGGTTATCACCAACACGGTACGAGATGTCATGCTGTTGCGTAACTCCTGTATTGAAAAACGCCCGGCGCGGATCTTTAGCTGGTGACGAATAGGGCACTTTCAGCGTATCCAGCCGAACAGAACCGTCTGCACCAACAATCTGAACACCGTAACCAAGCGGTTGCAATGACCCGTTGTAAGGAGTACCGAAACTCTGGTTCTCGAAGGGAACGTATTGGCGAGCGTAATTCCGATCATAATAAGGGGCGGCTTCTCCACCGTTGCCGCCAAACTGTGATTGCAATCCCGGCATGTAGGAAATATTCTCAAACTGGGTGTTATTGCTATACGTAATCTGAGGTTTGTTATTGGTAGTACCCCGCTTGGTTGTCACAATCAACACACCGTTAGAGGCATCGGAGCCGTAAAGAGCCGCGGCACTGGGGCCTTTCAAAACGGTCGTTTCGGCAATGTCATTGGGATTAATCGACGAGAGGAACGTGTTATCTGAAATAACCCCATCGACGACCAGTAGCGCCTGGTTATTGCCCAAAAAGGAACGGTTTCCCCGCAGAACGATCCGTACGCCCGCGCCCACGCCATTATTCGTCGTATTAATCTGCAAACCCGAAACCTTGCCGGTCAGTCCATTGGCAATGTTGATGGGGGCAGCCTGCGTAATCTGGGCATTGGTAATTCTGGCGATCGATGTCCCAATCTCTCGCTCCGTACGCTGAATACCGAAGCCCGTTACAACTACCTCATTCAGGGTCGATGCATCGGGAGCCAGTGCAACATCTACAGCATTACGACTTCCAACGGCTACATCCTGTGACTTAAAGCCGACGAACGAGAACGTCAGGGTAACCGCTGGACCGGCGCTTATCCGATATGTACCGTTTGCGTCAGTTGTTGTTCCCCGCGTGGTTCCCTTCACAACGACGCTTACACCGGGCAGCGGGGAACTGTCATCCGATGATGTCACACGGCCTGTAACAGCCGCATCCTGAGCCAGCAATGGCAAGCAGAACATAAGTGAAAGTAACCAGCTTCCAATTATAATTTTTCTCATAAAGCTTGATGGGTGACGTTTAGATTGCTGAGTTAAGAAAAGACAATATTAATCCTTTTTTATTTAATGAAATGGTAATGAAAAGGGAAATGAATCTGATTTTTTTGAAAAAATGAAAGATAATCTTAACGAATGTATCTCCTGTAATTTAGTAGGAGAAATTGTATTATTGGTAGATTATACTTAAGTAATTTGTATGTAGGTCTATGGTATAAATACCCTTAAATAAAAGATTATATTTATTTTTTCTATTTAATCTATATAATAAATGGAAAGTAAATTAAAATGACAAATTATTATAGGATAATCACCCGAAGCAGTATCCACTTTTATACTCATAAACTGGTTGTAAAAATAAATTTACAGATTTAAGAGCATATTGGTGCTGAGAAATAATAGTCTAAAAGGACTTATAAATAATAACCAAGATACATTAAAAATACATTAACAAAATATAATGTATTAATATATATGCTTAGTCAAGAAATAGTGGGGAAAGAGGTGATTAAGTAGAACAATATTCTATTATTAACTGCATCGGCAGTAGATAGCTACGACTTTTTTGTGCCAATAGATGGTTTATCTTTAATGTATTTTTAATAAATTTGCTTAGAATTTTATACTTAAGTATCATTTCTTAACTTAAACATTGTGATATGCGCAAATTTTTACTGACACAGCTCATGCTGTGTTTATTCGCTATTCCGTTGTTAGCTCAGGATATAGCCATCAGTGGTAAGGTTACTTCGTCGGAAGATGGCTCTGCCCTTCCGGGCGTGAACATTACGGTCAAAGGAACGTCGCGAGGCACAAGCTCAGATGCTACCGGTTCGTTTCAGCTCAACGCGCCAGCCGGATCAAGGCTGGTGTTTAGTTTCATTGGCTTCACAACACAAGAGATTGCCATCGGCAACCGGACAAACATTACAGTAAGCCTTGTACCCGATGCCTCACAACTGCAGGAAGTTGTTGTGACCGCGCTGGGTATCTCGCGGGATAAGAAAGCCCTGAACTACGCCGTTCAGGATTTGAAAGCGGATAAACTTAATTTTGCCCGCGATCAGAATGTCGGCAATGCACTGGCTGGTAAAATTGCGGGTGTGCAGGTACTTGGTCAGTCGGGAGCCAAATTCGGTAACCCGTCCATTCGTATTCGGGGTGTTAACTCGCTGTCGGGTGGCGATCCGCTATACGTCGTTGATGGTACACCAACGGACATTAGCCAGGTAAATATGGATGATGTCGAAAACCTGACCGTACTGAAAGGACCGTCGGCCACCGCGTTGTATGGTAACCGGGCTTCGGCAGGCGTTATCGTTGTGACGACGAAGCGGGCTAAATCAGGTGAAACCCGCCTGGACATCAATCACAGCTCTACGCTGGATATGGTGGCTCTGCTGCCGAAGTACCAGAATGAGTATGGCGGTGGCTACTCGCAGGCCTGGGAAACGTTCCAGTTCGATCCTACTATTCACCCGGCGTCGTGGTCGTCGTTTAACGGTCAGAAGATTTTGGACTATTCGGCCGATGAAAGCTGGGGTCCCCGAATGGATGGTTCACCGCACCGCTCGGCTTTCTCATGGCAGCAGGGAGCACAATTTGGTCAGCTAACGCCGTTCTCGCCACAGCCAAACAACGTGCGTAGTTTCTTCGAAAAGCCAATCAGCAACAACACGAACATTGCTTTTTCACGTGGTACCGATGCTTTCCAGAGCCGGATTTCTTACACGCACATTATCAACAACGGGATCATTCCCAACTCGTCGCAGAGCCGGGATTACATCAGCGCCAAAAATTCGATCAAGTTCGCTGATAAACTGACCGCGAACCTGAACATCAACTATACGTCGACGAATACCAAAAACCAACCCGCCGACCGTTACGGCTCTACGGGTGGAACGTCTCCGCAGAACAGCGGACTTGGTTCAACACCATTAACAATCAGCAGCGCTACGTTGAATGGCAATAACCAGACCATCGGTATGTTCAACCAGTGGTTTCAGCGGCAGTTGAATATGGACGATCTTCGGAACTATAAAAATCCGGATGGAACCTTCCGGAGCTGGAACATCGGTGGACCACTCGAACCCGCTCCAAAATATTGGGATAGCCCCTACACGCAGGCTTACGAAAACACGAATACCAACCGGAGCGACAGGTTATTTGGTGACATTGGTCTAACGTATCAATTTACGCCGGCATTGAAAGCATCGGCCACAATACGCCGTGACCAGAATGCCTACTACCAGCAGGGCCGTATCGCCATCGGTACGCTGAACGAAGGCGGTAAAGGTGGTTTCTCAACCCTTAACTCAAACAGCCGGGAAAACAATTACGAAGTATTGGTGAACTACAACCAGAACTTCAAAGATCTGTCCGTTGTCGCCAATGCCGGGGGTAACATCCGCTACAACCGTACGGATGTTGTTTTTCAGGCTACACAGGGAGGATTATCGGCACCGGGTTTTTACAACATAGCCGCGTCTATCGACCGCCCATTAGCCAACAACTATTTGTACGAACGCCGGGTGAACAGTGTGTTTGGTAACGTAAGTTTAGGGTTCCGCGATTTCGCGTTTGTGGAGGCTTCTATCCGGAATGACTGGTCGTCTACGTTGCCACAAGCCAACAATGCGTATCTCTATCCATCCGTTTCGGCTGGCTTGATCCTGACCGAACTACTGCCAAAAAGCCAGGTATTATCATACGCCAAGGTTCGGGCGGGCTACGCTCAGGTTGGTACCGATGTTGATCCGTACAGAACGGCACTGGCTTACACGGCTGGTCTGCCCTATGGCAGTAATCCAACAGCCTTTTTGCCTGGCACACTGCCAAATGCAACGCTGAAGCCCGGTCTGTCATCGTCGTACGAAGCGGGTTTTGATTTGAAATTCCTGCGTAACCGTATTGGTCTGGAGTTCACGGCTTATCAGAATGACAACAAAAATCAGATCATTCCGCTACCCGTGGCCGCAACCAGTGGCTATTCAAACGCCGTCGTCAACGCCGGTCTGATTCGTACATCGGGTCTGGAACTGCACATTTATGCCAATCCGATTCGGTCGGCGTCGGGCTTTAACTGGGAATTTGATATCAATGCAGACCGGAACCGGTCGCAGGTGATCGAACTGGCCAGCGGATTGACCAACTACCAGATTGATGGGCCGCAGTGGCGTACACTGACGCTCAATGCGCGGACAGGGACGGATGGCACTCCCCGCGACTGGGGTACGCTGGTAGGCCAGGGTATTCAGAAAGACGCCAACGGCCGGAACATGGTCTACAGCAGTGGTGCCAATGCTGGTTTGTACATCAAACAGGATAACGTCGAACTGGGATCGGTTCTGCCGAAGTTCAAAGGCGGCTGGCTGAATACCTTCAGCTACAAAGATGTGACGCTGCGGGTAAACACGGACTTTGTCGTGGGTGGTAAATTCTTCTCGACGACCAAGATGTTCAACGCCTATTCGGGACTGGCTGCTGAAACGGCAGGTCTGAACGAACTGGGCAAACCATTGCGCGACGATCCATCGACGGGTGGTGGCGTTCTGCTGGACGGGGTAACGGAAGATGGTAGACAGAATACAACACGGGTTGATGCGCAGAACCTGTACGAAAACTGGTTATTCGGCCTTAACGAGCGGTGGATTTACGACAAAACCTACGTCAAACTCCGGGAAGTAGCTTTCGGCTACAACCTGCCGAAGCGTGTGTTGGGCAAGGTGGTAAAATCAGCTAACGTATCGCTTATTGCCCGTAACCCAGTGCTGATCTACAGTGCTATCGGGGGCGGCATCGATATTTCGGAATCGGAAACGATCTGGTACGAAGGTGGTCAGTTACCACCAGTGCGCTCTTTCGGGATCAACGTTCGCTTAGGTTTCTAAACCCGTAACGACAGAGAACGCTTCTGGTAACTTTCATTAGTACATAGAGGAAGCGTACTCTACGTTATATACTCACAAACGACTTTAAGAAACAATGAAAGGATATAAACTAATGCTATTTACAGGCCTGATGACGGCAACAGTAGCCTGTAATAAATTTGGGGATTTGAACGTAAACCCCAACAGCGCTCTTTTCCCGAATACCGCCAGTCTGATGACCGGTGCTCAACGTACAGTGGGGACCATGAACTCCCAGGTTGGACCCGGTGGCTTCAACATAACGCCAGCGCTGTATGTTCAGCAATATTCGGACGTTACCTACATTGAAGACTCGCGCTACAAGACGATCAACTTCAGCTATAACGGATTGTATGCAGGACCGCTGGTCAATCTTCAGCAGATAATTGATCAGAATACAAACGAAGCAACGCGGGGTTTGGCCGCCAGTTACGGCTCCAATGGCAACCAGATTGCCATTGCCCGGATTCTGAAAGCTTACGTTTATCAGTACATTACTGACCGGTGGGGCGATGTTCCATACACGCAGGCGCTCAAAGGCGATCAAAACTTCTCGCCTGCATTCGACAAGCAGCAGGACATTTACACCGACTTGTTTAAAGAGTGGAAAGAAGCCGTAACGCAATTTGATGGCGGCAGGGCTGTGAGCGGTGATATTATACTGTCGAGCAACGCAACCCGCTGGAAGAAATTAGCCGCTTCGTTCCGGCTGATTGCTGCGCTACGCTTATCAAAAGTGGATCCGACCAAAGGTAAAACTGAGTTTGCGGCTGCCCTTGCCGACGGTGTATTGACGTCTAATTCGGACAACGTCCAGTACAAATACCTGGCCGATGCCAACAACGAAAATCCGTTGTACACAAACTACGTACGCTCGAACCGCAAAGATTTTGCCCTGAGCAGCACATTCGTGAACTACCTGAAGCAGATAAACGACCCACGGCTGACCGTCTTCGCGGCTAAAAACCTGAAAGGTGAATACGTAGGTGCTCCTTATGGCGTATTTCCCGCACCCGGTAAAGCGCAGGATTACTCGCTGGCAGGCTCGGTCGTGAGTGCGCAGACGGCTCCCGTCAACATCATGACTTATGCGCAGGTGTTATTTGCTCAGGCTGAAGCGGCTAAACTAGGCTGGACAACGGGCGATGCAAAAGCCCTGTACGAGTCGGCTATTAAAGCATCTATGCAACAGTGGCTGGGTAGCAGCTACACAGACGCGGCCTTCGCTGCCTACATCGCACAGCCCGACATCGCTTACACATCGGACAAGGCAATTGCGCTTATTGGTAATCAACGGTGGATTGCGTTGTTCAATCAGGGCACAGAAGCCTGGAATGAGTGGCGCCGGACAGGATATCCCATGCTGACACCCGCTCCTACCACGCTGAATGGTGGAACTGCCATCCCGCGCCGGTTAGCCTATCCAACCACGGAAACCACGCTTAACGCAAAAAACTATGCTGATGTAACGGCGCGTCAAGGCAAAGACGATCAGTATACCCGGGTTTGGTGGGATAAGTAAGGGAGAATAACTAATTATACTAACAAAAAAAAAGCGGGTCGACAGTGTCAGCCCGCTTTCTGCATTACGCTTTATCCAACTATTAAAATTCGAGTTTCCGAAGGGGCTTATCTAGTTCACTTATATCTCAGAAAGACAAGCAAACTCTTTATGGAAATCATATCATTGGCAACAACAAAGAGTACGATAGGCCTTTGTAATTATGACGGGAATATAGCAGTAAAACCACGTTTAAATGATTCATGGGGTTTTTATGTATATTATATGGTCTATATATTGATTGAGTGGTAGGGGGTTTCTTTTGGATTAACTGTTGCTGTTTTGGGCTGTTATTAAACATTTTTTCATCTACGCAAGCAATAAACTTTTTATCCGTATCGAAGTTAATCTATGAAATTAGACGACTCAGTGCTATGAAAGATGAAAAAGACGTAGAACGCGAAGATGCCCAGATTACAGGTCGTACTGAGGGGCCGTTTGGCTCGGATGATACCGATGTAGATCGGCAAACAAGCGATAATGTAAATACGTACGAACAGGAAAACTCAGCGAACGGACTCGACAGTGAGCAAGTACGTGGCGGGCAGAATGGACGTAACATCCGGGGTATAGGCAGCACCGATATGGATAGCAAAAATGGCGTGATCCGAATGGGTGATGTCAGTAACAGCACCATGGAAGTAACGGAAGAAGGAGCCAATGCAGCCGTTGCCGACGGAGCTAAAACAAACACATCAACAGTTGATGTAACGACTTCAGGACCCGATGATTACGCATCGGCCGATCAGGTTCCGGTTCCGAATGCGCAGGAAGACGCAAAGAAACAGGACGACGATCAGGAGACTAACGCTGATAAGGATCAGCAGGAACGTGAAGACGATGTCGCCGAAACGGGTACAGATCTTAATAATCAGCCTGCCTATTAACTCATAAGCAGGTAACCGCTTTTCTTAAATTCTCAACACTTAATTAGTCAATGTTATGAGCGTAAGTAGCAATTCCCGCAAAGAGAGCACTGAGTCGTATGCGGCTCAGGCAATGCACAACACCATGGGTATTCCCCCGGAGCTTGCTCAGTTGAACGACAAGAATCTCGACAACGATTTGCCATCCCGGGTGGCCGATAGCAACGATACCGATGTACCAGGAGACTATGCGAATGCGCAGGCGCTAGCGGCTGAATCTGATGACGCAACGACTGTCTCGGACGAAGAGATCGAAGAGTCGAAGCGGGCGTCGTGGGGGCAGCCTCCCGTAACGGAAGAGGACAAAAGCACCGACAACGCCGATTGGAACACCAGCACAACAGACACGGCTATTCCGGCAACCCGCACCAATGAGCCAGACCGGACGTTGGGGAATTCATAGGAACTGATCAGGTTAGGCATAAGTGCAAGGACCTGTTAACTCGAAGCTGCTTTGTCAATCTTGATAAAGCAGCTTCTTCGTTTATGGGCTAATCAATTTAACCTACAGCAAATCAGCTGGTCCACTGGATACTTCTGGTCGCTAGCCGCCAATAAATCGTCGGGAAGACGGGGTTTGTGAGTATGCTTCGGAGTTAGGCAGGCTAGCTACTTGCGAAAATCCGTATGCCTACTCTCCGGGCGACTGGTGTAACAAGATTTCAATGGCAGGAGTGGGGAGAAGCGTACCCGCTCGTACCTGGTTCTCAAGGGAAACCAGCTGATCTTGTATACCTGGCTGACTGTAAAACCGACTCTCCAAACGTTGCTGTAACAGCGACCTGAACCAGGCAAGCTGTTGTTCCTGCCGACGGCGGGCGCGGTAGCCGTTTTGGGTGGTTAGTTGCTGCTGTTTTTGGATGGTTGTCCAAAGGGTGTCAATACCCGCACTCGTTATGGCCGAGCAAGTGAGTACCGGCGGGAACCATCCGGTGCCCGTGGGTGGAAACAGATGAAGCGCATTTTCGTACTCTACCCGGGCGCGGTTGGCCGATTGACTGTTATCTCCGTCGGCTTTTGTAATAGCCAGTGCATCGGCCAGTTCCATGATGCCGCGTTTCATTCCCTGTAGTTCATCTCCGGCACCGGCCAGCATCAGCAACAGGAAGAAATCGACCATGCTATGAACAACCGTTTCCGATTGCCCGACCCCCACCGTTTCTACCAGAATCAGGTCGAAACCGGCCGCTTCGCAAAGGAGCATCGTTTCGCGCGTGCGGTGCCCCACACCACCCAGAGAGTCGCCGGCCGGGGAGGGGCGAATGTAAGCACCCGGATTCATCGAGAGGGTTTCCATGCGGGTTTTATCCCCCAATAAACTACCACCCGAACGCTGGCTGGTTGGATCGACGGTGAGGACCGCCAGCCGATGGCCCAGGCCGGTCAGATAGGTACCAAAAGACTCGATAAACGTACTTTTGCCAACACCGGGAACGCCTGTTATTCCGACCCGGACTGATTTGCCTGTGTGTGGTAAAATGCGCTCCAGAACCTGCTGTGCCAACGCCTGATCATCGGATCTTTTACTCTCGATTAAGGTGATCGCCTGACTCAGGACCAGCCGGTCGCCAGCGAGTATGCCGGTAGCATAATGATCAGGAGCGAATCGGTGGCGCATTAGCGTAAATCGTCCGGCGTTGTAATTTTTATGTTCTCGTAGGCGCCATCAATCAGCGTAATCGGGAAACCGGCGAATTCCATAACGCTGGCGCAGTCCGTGAAAAAAGCCTGCTCCTGGGTTTGAAAAGCCTGTCGAAATAGGGCCAGCTGAAAGGTCTGGGGCGTTTGTACCAACCGATACTGGCTTCGATCCACTGCCTGACTAACGCCATCGGCCCCAACGACCCGAACGGAATCCTTGACAGGTACGCAGGTTACGGCGGAACCGGTTCGGGCTGCCGTTGCAAAACTGGTCTGAATAATAGCCGGAGACACAAACGGCCGAACGCCATCATGAACGGCAACGATACCATTAAGCGATTCAATAGCCTTCAGACCGTTGCGTACCGATTGAAACCGGGTGCTGCCGCCAGAAACGGTCTGAATATCGGGGTGAAAATTGTGCTCGTTACAAAGCTGATCCCAGATGGCCCTTTCCTGCGCGGGGAGAACCAGGATAATCTTGATTTTTTGGGATGCAGTATCCGCAGTCTGGGTAGCTGCAAATACAGGCAGGTCAACAGACAGAAACTGTTCAATTGTACGCTGAAGAATGGGTTTACCGTTCAGAAGCAGAAATTGCTTGGGAATGTCAGACTTCATTCGGCTACCGCTACCCCCCGCCACAATAATAGCAAAGTTGGTTGTTGATGAGCTGGCAGAAGGGCGGTTCGTATCCGTCATAAAAAAAGGGGCACAAGGCCCCAAAAGTACTAAATTGTATTGAGTGATTAATCGCCGGGGCTTTGTCTTCACAGCCCTCTCCGATTGTCCGGCAAAGGAAACCGTGAAGACAAGACCTGAGAGAATCAAATGATCAGCATGGCGTCGCCGTAGCTAAAGAAACGATATTTCTCCTTGATTGCTACCTGATACGCTTCTTTGATAAGTTCGTGACCACCAAAAGCACTCGTCATCATAATCAGGATCGACTCGGGTAGATGCAGGCTTGTCAACAGCGAATTGGCAATCTTGAAGTCGTACGGGGGGAAAATGAATTTGTCCGTCCAGCCTTCTACGGGCTTCAGGCGACTGTTCGCCGATACCGACGACTCAATGGCTTTCAGCGACGTGGTTCCAATGGCGCATACGCGTTTGCCAGCATCGAGAGCCGTATTCACAATTTTAGACGAATCTTCCGGAATCCGGTAGTTCTCCGAATCTGTTTTGTGTTTGGTCAGGTCTTCAACGTCCACCTGACGAAATGTACCCAGGCCAACGTGCAGTGTAACGGGCGCAAAGTGAATGCCTTTGATTTCCATGCGCTTCATCATGGCACGGGTAAAGTGCAGACCGGCCGTAGGCGCGGCTACAGCACCTACGTGCTGTGCAAAAACGGTTTGGTACGCATCGCGGTCTGCTTCTTCGGCTTCTCGGTTCATTTCGCGTGGAATCGGTGTTTCGCCCAGTTCATCCACCGCTTTCATAAATTCTTCGTGATTCCCGTCGAACAGGAAACGAATAGTTCGGCCGCGTGATGTTGTGTTATCAATAACTTCGGCTACCAGATCACTATCGCCGAAATACAATTTATTGCCTACCCGAATCTTACGGGCTGGATCGACCAGAACATCCCAGAGTTTCATTTCGCGGTTCAATTCGCGCAAAAGAAAAACTTCGATTTTGGCCCCTGTCTTTTCTTTATTACCGTATAATCTTGCCGGAAAAACTTTGGTATTATTGATCACCATCACGTCGCCATCGCTGAAATAACCCAGCATATCCGAAAACTGCTTGTGTTCAATAGTTTTGGCTTTGCGGTCTACAACCATAAGCCGTGATTCACCCCGCTCAACCGGGTATTTGGCGATAAGACTTTCGGGTAAATCAAATTTGAATTCGGATAACTTCATAATGTATTGGCACCAAAATAGACGGCGTGTTTTTTGTAAAGGCCGCAAATATACCGAAAAAGTCCGAAAAATTTTACATGTTCCGGACTTTTTTCTTGCAATTATCGTGTAAATGACTTATTGACCGGCAGCCACCGGGTCAATCGGCTTCACGGCCCCGTCGGTATTGACGTTGGCGCGGTCTGATACGTTAAATTTGGCCATCAGTTCCGGCGAAACTTCATTTGAGTACGTACCCTGGGGCGATACGAAGACACCCTTCATGCCGTTCGATGCCGTTATGGCGTACAGCGTCATTTCATCGCCGGGGTCTGAGGTTCCTTCGAAACGGTGGAACTCATCCACGTTGAAATCCTCTCCTTTCAACTTCGTTTCGGTGCTCTTCTCCTCCAGAAAGTCTTTTTTAGGCCCAAATTCATGCGTGTATCCGCGGCTCCGAAGGTCTTCCATTGCTTCGGTCAGGGTAGTGAAGTGTTTCATAATCGTTGGGTGATGTTGTCTGTGGGTAAAACGAAAAAGGGAACCATATGGTTTTGCCCGGTTTTATCGATCCGTACCGTTGGCTGCTGGTTGTTAGTCAGGCAGTACTTTTATCTGGATGTCTTTGTAGAAGACTTTACTCTTTGGATCATGGCCTTGTAAGGCAATGGTCCCGCTGCTTAATTTTTTTCCTGAATTGGCATTGCTCACGCTGTCGGCTTCGGTATAATCATTGATAATTTTGTCGTTGACCTTGATAACCACTTTCTTACCCTGCACAATAATGTGTTCGGTATACCACTCGCCGTCTTTCACAAATACTTCCTTTACGTCCTGAAGCCCATAAACGCTACCCGTTTTGCGCCAGTCGGTGTGGGTTTGGTTAACCTGAATTTCGTATCCTTTGGATGGCCAGCCCGACGGTTGGTAAGCCGTGTGAATAAACATGCCTGAGTTTGAGCCGGGCATGGTTTTTACCTGCGCTTTCCACTCAAAATTCTTGAAATTGTGATTGTTGACGGGCCCTTCGTAAAACAAATGGGCGCGCGGTCCGGCCACAACGATAGCACCGTCCTGTACGCTGAACGTTTCCGGGCTTTCATCGGTAACCTTCCAGCCATTGAGTGTTTTGCCATCGAAAATGCTGACCCAGCCACCAGCCGTTGGTCGGCTAACAAAACTGATGCAGAGGCCAAGCGCCAGAAAGGCGGCTAAAAAACGAATTGAGGTAGTGTACATAACGAGGTTTGTTTGGAGGTAAAGCAGAAACAGGGCCGTACCTAATGCTCCGCCAGCCAGTAGCTTATATGATTTTCTTTTTATTTGATAGCAGACGGACTCAAAAAGCGGTAAGAGGGTGTAATTGTATCACAAACCGAAGCTGAAAGTAGACGGTCTGGCGAATGTCGTAACATAAATTTAAGTAACTTGCTACACTATTTGACCGAACTTATAACCGTCCGCGTCACCAATCTAATGCCCGCTGCTTTACCTAATCAACTTACTCTAGCCCAACTTTTTGATCACCTGCCCGACAATGTGGTGTGGATGCGCGCCGTGCGCGAACACCCCGATCACGCTGAAGGCATCACTCACAGCGGTCAGGAATTCGACACGAATCGAATCGTTGATTTCATTATTGACTACGTCAACCCAAAGGCCAGACAAACCGCAACGGGTGCCTACACGATTACGAGCGGCACGTCTGTTCGGCATGGTAACCCAACGTATCAGGCCGCAGCAGAGCAGTTTTTTCAGCAGTTATGCGACGTTTTCGACAAGGGAATCGCCACCGAGTTCGAACATTTCGATGCGGTCCTGAAACAGTGGCTGGCCGTGACGCGGTCTAAAGCGGGGGATGGCGTGCTGAGCCTGTCGCGGATTATTACGAAACCAAAGGAACTGACGCTGGAAGCCGAGCGACAACGGGTTCTTCTGGATAATACGCTCAATACCTCGCTGATTACGGTGTTCGTATACGAGGCTATCCGTAACGAACAGGGCCAGATACAGGACTTTCGGATACGCTTCGTCAACGAGCGGGGACAGGCCACTGTATTGTCCCGACTAGGTATCGACATGGCTGGTAAAACGCTGCTGGAAATCAACCCCGACTCGCACCAGGCGGGGCAATTCGATCTGTTCTGTCAGGTAATCGAATCCGGGCAATCCATTCAGTCCGAGCAATTTTATCCGGGTGCGCAGGCCTGGTACAATACCTCGATTACCAAGCTGAACGACGGCGTTGTAGTAATGGGGAATGACATTACGGAGCAAAAACGGGTGGCTCTGGAAACGGAGCGGCAGCGAACGCTGCTGGATGGCGTCTTCAACGCATCGCAGGATGCGATTTTAGTCCTGGAAGCCATTCGGGATGAGAGGAGGATGCTGACCGATTTTCGCTTTACGCACGCCAACGCGATGGTGGGCAATTTACTTAGCTACCCCATCGAAACGTTTCTTGGCCAGACGTTCCGGACTTTATATACCAGTTCGCAGGATGATACGTTATTCGACCACTACCGGGTTGTAACCGAAACGGGCACGCCCTACCAGGAGGAACTGGCCTATACGCGAAATGGACAGACCAATTGGTTCCGGATCTCGGCCGTGAAGCTTGGTGATGGCGTTACGCTAGCCGTTGCCAATACGACGAAGGCCCGGATGGCTGAACAGGCTATTCTGACCTCAGCGGCTAACCTACAGTACGTTATAGATATTGCCCAGCCGGGGATTTTCGTGGTTAGTGCTGTTTACGATAACGAAAATCGTCTCGTTGATTTCCGGTTCGAGATCGTTAACCGGACAATGGCGGCCCTGGTTCATCAGCTGCCCGAGCGTTTGCAGGGTACGCTCTGCTCCGACTGGTTTGCCAGTTACCGAGACACCCCCACCTTCGATCATTTCCGGCATGTTCTGGATACAGGTGAAGACCGGTACTTCGAGATTAATTACACCTTCGACAACCTGGACGAGTGGTTCGATGTGAAAGCCATTCGATTCAACGATGATGTGCTGGTCACTTTCACGAATTACACGGAGCTCAAACGGGTTCAGCATTCGCTCGAACAGACAGCCGCCGAAGCAGAACACCAGGCCGAATTGCTCAATAGTGTACTGGACGGTTCCAGTAGTGGCGTCATGGCGTTCGAGGCTATTCGAAATGAGACGGACCAAATCGTTGATTTCAAATTCCTGGTAGCCAACCGCAGTTCTACACTGCTGGTGAACCGGAAACTGGAGGAACTGATTGGCGCTACGATGCTGACGATTTTTCCTGGTAACAGCCAGACCGGCCTGTTTGACTTATACGTACACACAACTGAAACGGGGCTACCCGGCCGTACGGAAGTCTATTACAAGTACGATGGGCTGGATATCTGGCTCGACATATTCTGCCAAAAGCTCGGGAACGGCTTCGTTGTTACCTTCACGGACGTAACGGATACCAAACGGTCGGCTATGACCATCGAGCAATCGTCCGATGAACTACGTACTGTAATCGACTCGGCGCAGGTCGCTATTTTTCTGATCAACCCCGTGTATAATCCGCTCGGGAAAATAGCTGATTTCCGGTTCAGGACGGCTAACCAGATGATTGCCAGTTATGTTGGTCAGGAGCCTGACGCCCTCATGGGTGAGCTGGTTAGCCGGTGGTTTCCGGAATACCTGACCAATGGGTTGTTTCAGCGGTATGTTGCTATTTTTGAAACGGGTCGAACGCAGCATTTTACCTTTCACCTCGAAACGAAGGTCCAGGATTTCTGGCAGAGCTACACTGTGGTGAAGGTTGGTCGGGACATACTGGTTACGTTCTCCGACTTTACCGAGCTTAAAAAACTGCAGCAACGGCTCGAAACCTCCGCGACCGAATTACAGACGGTTATTGATACCTGCCAGACCGGAATTTTTCTGTTCAGTCCGGTTCGGAACCAGGCGGGTGAGGTCGTTGATTTTCGGTTCCGGCTGGCCAATCGTCAGTTGGCATCCTACGTCGGGCAGGATCCCGAGGTGGTTGTCGGGGCTCTGGGCAGTACCTGGCTTCCGGGGTATAAAACCGATGGTATGTTCGATCTGTACTACAAAACCTACATCACGGGTGAATCGCAACGGTCTGAATTTCACTACAACGGAGGTGGGGTCGATGCCTGGCTCGACATTATGACCACAAAATCGGGCGACGATGTACTGGTGACATTCGGCGACTACACACCCCTGAAACTGCTTCAGCAACAGCTGGAAAACTCGGTTATCGACCTACGGCGGTCAAACAAAAACCTGGAGCAGTTTGCCTACGTAGCTTCCCACGATTTGCAGGAGCCCCTGCGCAAGATTCAGGCATTTGGCGACATTGTCCAGTCGCAGTTTGCGCCCGTCATTGGCGATTCGGGCGCTGATATGATCAGTCGAATGCAATCGGCGGCCGCCCGGATGCAGATACTGATTAAGGATGTACTGGCCTACTCACGGATTGCTACCAAGCGCGAAACCGTTGGTCCGGTCAACCTGAACCAGGTGGTTTCTGAGGTAATGATCGACATTGAAACGGCCATCAACGAAAAGAAGGCAGTCGTGAAGGTTGAGCCGCTGCCGACCGTTCGGGGTGACGCATCTCAGTTACGGCAACTTTTTCAGAACCTCATTAGTAACGCGCTCAAATTTACCAAAACAGAAGAGAACGTTGACCTGCCTACGGTCACCATTACAAGCTGCCGGGTGCGTGGACGCGATCTGACGGGTGGGACGTTACTTGATGCGGATGCCGACCGCCTGTTCCACCTGATCGAAGTGATCGACAACGGGATTGGCTTCGACCCACACCAGGCTGAGCGCATTTTCCAGGTGTTTCAGCGGCTGCACGGGCGGAGTGAATACCAGGGAACCGGCATTGGACTGGCTATTGTCCAGAAAGTTGTTGACAACCACCAGGGGCATATTCTGGCCGAAGGAAGGCCGGGGCTGGGTGCTACATTCCGGATTTTGCTCCCCATCTGATGGCGTATACAACAGGCCAGTCAGGCGAAACTGGTCTTGTCGTTCATCATTTTCGCCTTTCAATTCGTTACTTTGGCATTCGAATCAACCGGAAGTCTTCATGCGTAAGTTCATTTTGCTGTTTTTAGGGATGTCCGCGGCTGCGTGCAAACTCAGCGTACCTAGTGTGTACGATGTTAATTTTGCCTCCGACCCGACGGTTACCCCCGTAGCACCCGGTCAGATCGACGAAGCATCGGGTATGGTCGACAGCCGCAGCCAGCCCGGTTCTATCTGGATTGAGCAGGACAGCGGTAGTCCCGCCGAACTGGCATTACTGGACTACAATGGAACGGTACGTGGTAAACTAACGGTACCCACTATTGCCAACCGCGATTGGGAAGAGTTGGCTTCGGGGCCTGGCCCTCAGGATGGAGTCAATTACCTGTACATCGGCGATATAGGGGATAACAATGCTCAGTATCAGACTGTTCAGATCTACCGGTTGCCCGAGCCTGCTTCTTTGCAATCATCAATTACGTCGATTGATCGCATTAATTTTCGGTATCCGCAGGGACCTCGTGATGCCGAAGCCATGTTTGTCGATCCTCAGACGAAAGATATTTACATCATCTCGAAGCGGGAAGAAAAAGTGCACCTGTACGCCCTGCCGTATCCGCAAAGCACCAGTGATCTGATTACGGCCACCGATTACGGCGAATTACCCTCGTTCGGGGGGGGGCTGGCCAATTACGTGACAGGGGCCGCCATCTCGCCAGATGGTAAGGAGATTCTGGTCAGAACATACACCACGGTATACTACTGGAAGCGTGACGGTGCCCAGACTATCCCGGATGCGTTGCAGTACGGTACCCGGCGCTCACTGGTTACCCGGCTGGAGCCGCAGGGAGAAGCCATCTGTTTCGATAAAGATGCGAAAGGCTTCTTTACGATCAGCGAACGGGCCAGCGCATCATCCGTAAATTTGTATTACTACGCCAAAAAGTAACGAGTATTGAGCGAGTGCCTGAGTAGACTATACGTAGTCATTAAGCCAGGCCCTCGGTCATTCTTCCGCCGAATGGATTCATCAATTCTGATTATAGTCCTTAGTTTATCGGTATTGATTTCCTACGGCTTCGACCTATTCAGTAGCCGGTTCAAAACGCCCTCTGTTTTGTTGCTGCTATTGCTGGGTATGCTGACCAGGCAGGCGACGCAGTATTTCGATGTTCAGGTACCTTACGTTAACACCATTCTGCCAACGCTGGGTACGCTGGGGCTGATTATGATTGTGCTGGAAGGCGGACTTGATCTGGAGCTTCACACGGATCGGCTGAGTGTATTGCGACGTACCCTCCTGGCTTCGCTGCTGGCCATTATGGGGGGGACACTACTGATGGCAGGTATGCTTTACCTGCTCCTGAACGATTCTTTTTACCATTGCCTGATTGCCGCGCTACCCTTCTCGATCATCAGCAGCACTGCAACGGTTCAGCGGGTAGACCAGCTGTCGGGCGAGCAGCGCGAATATGCCGTTTATGAGTCGGCTTTCGCCAGTATTCTGGGAATTATGGTCTATAATTTCCTGCTGTTGAGCCGGGAGTCGGTCTTGAATGCCGTGTGGCTCTTTACGCGCGATACGTTCTTTATGGCCTTCATTTCCTTGATCTGCTGCTTTCTGCTGCTTTACCTGATTGGCCGCATCAACCACCGCATCAAATTCCTGCCCATCATATCGGTGCTTTTTCTGGTCTACGCACTCGCTGAAATCAACCATTTGTCCTCGCTTTTGCTCATTCTTATTTTCGGCTTGTTCCTCAACAATACAGAACTGTTCATCCGGGGGCGGCTCAGCCTGATCCTCAAGAATGACCTGTTCGAAAAAGAACTGGACCAACTCAAAAACCTGACGGCAGAAGGTTCCTTTGTCGTGCGGACATTCTTTTACCTGATCTTAGGCTACGCAGCCATTCCTCACGAATTGGTTGATGTTGATGCGCTGATTGTGAGTGCCTTATTTGTTCTTATCATCATCGGCTGGCGCTGGGTGACACTTCGGCTAACCTATTGGGGAACGTCAGGCGCGTTGCTGTGGGTAGCGCCACGGGGCCTGATTACGATTTTGCTTTACCTCAATATTCCCGAAGATCTACGGTTACAGGGTTTCCGGGCGGGCATTCCGCTCCTGGTCATTGTATTCCTCTACTTGGTTGTGATGACGGGTGTGATGAGAAGTAGAAAGACGAAAGAATGACGAATGATGTGTGATATAGGATGTATGATGCGCTATGTATTATACATCCTATATCATTTCCTTACGTATTTCCAGAACGTGCCCCACCGGCGCGACGCTAAATAAGCCAGATCCTGTTCGTTGGCGAATGCTTCCCGCTCAAAGCTGATATTCCGGTAAGCCCGGTAATGCTGACCGTATTGCAGCCGGCGAATAAGGTATTCGAGACTATACCAGATGTAAAACAAGACAATGCCCAGTTCGGCCTGCTGGCGCAGATGAATTCGTTCGTGGTTCAGGAGAATTGCCCCGGGATTTGGTTGCTTCACCAGAATAAACGGAAACAAGGCCATGCCGTCCGGACCCAGTGACGCGAGGTGAATAATAAACGTAGACGCGGGTAGCTTCATAAATGGTTAACAAGAAGTAGGACAAAATGACTCATTATGGTAAGTATTCTCATGGTTCTCTTTGTGGTCGGTTACCTGCTGATCGCGCTGGAGCACCTTATTAAGATCAACAAGACGGCAACAGCACTCATTACGGGTGTCGTTTGCTGGGCCGTTTATGCGCTTACGGCGACCGATGCCGAAATGGTCGGGCATCAGTTACAGCATCACCTCACGGCTACGGCTGAAATTCTGTTTTTCCTGATGGGGGCCATGACGGTGGTTGAGCTGATTGATGCGCACGATGGATTCACGCTGATAACGGATCGGATTGCCAGTCGTAATATCCGCACCCTGTTCTGGATTGTGAGCCTGCTCGCTTTTTTCTTTTCTGCTCTGCTGGATAACCTCACGACGGCTATTGTTATGGTATCGGTAGCCCGTAAGCTGATCCGGAATGTCGAGGATCGGCGCATGATGGCGGGTATCATCATTCTGGCAGCCAACGCGGGAGGTGCCTGGTCGCCCATTGGCGATGTGACAACCACTATGCTCTGGATTGGCGGCCAAATTACGGCGACGCATGTTATCCAGGCGGTGTTATTGCCCAGCCTGGCTTCGGTGGTGGTGCCGTTGGTTATACTGACCCGGTTCTACAAATCTACGTCCGACGAGAGTGCTGTAACGGTCAGATCGGGGGTTAGCCGGCCTTACGTAACGCCTGCCTCCCGACGGGAGCGACGCCTTATGTTGGCCATTGGCCTGGGAGGGATGCTGTTCGTGCCTGTTTTTAAGACCGTTACGCACCTGCCGCCCTATACGGGTATGTTGCTGGTGCTCGGCTTTATCTGGGTTGTCTCGGAGGTGTTGCACAGTGATAAAGACGAAGCCGAGCGAAAGAAATTTACGGCTTCCTATGCGCTGAGCCGGATCGATACGCCCAGTATTCTTTTCTTTCTGGGTATCCTCCTGGCTGTCGGAGCCCTGGAAGCGACGGGGCTGTTGCGGTCGCTGGCAGACTCGTTGAGCCGCACCGTTGGCGATCTGGACAGCATCGTTCTGCTCATCGGTGCGGTATCGGCCGTGGTCGATAATGTGCCGATTGTGGCCGCGGCCATGGGCATGTACGATCTGCAAGCCTACCCTGTAGACAATAAAGTATGGACGTTTCTGGCTTACTGTTCCGGTACGGGCGGGAGCCTGCTGGTGATTGGTTCGGCGGCTGGTGTAGCGGTGATGGGTATGGAAAAGCTATCGTTCGGGTGGTACCTGCGTAAGGTAAGCTGGCTCGCCCTGATTGGCTATGCAACGGGGGCTATCGTCTTTCTCGCTCAGTTTGCCCTCCTGTCCTGACCAGCGGAAGGGCGGTTATCATCTTGCCATTTCGGGCACAAAGCTGTATCTTTGGTTATACACATTTGCTGAATGGATATGAAAAAGCTATTGATGTTGGTGGGTGTACTAGCCATGGGCAGCCAGTCGATACTGGCCCAAACAACCCCAACGGCCAGTCAGGTAATCGATAAATACATTGCCGCTATTGGCGGCAAAGCAGCCCTGGAAAAAGTAACCGACGTAACGACCCACATGTCCAGCGAAGGGCAGCGGGGTGCTATCATGATCACCCGGAAACAGAAGCTGCCGAACAAGTTTTCGACGGTCGTTAATGCCAACGGAACGGAGGTGATGAGGCAGATCGGCAATGGCTCGAAGGTGGCCATGGGCGGTGTGCAGGGAAGCCGCACGCTGGAGGGTGTACCGGCTCAGCAGATGACCGCAATCAACATTATTTTTCCCGAGTTGCACTACGCCGAAAATGGCGTAGTCTCAACGCTGATTGGCCCCGAAAAAGTAGCGAACAAAGACACGTATAAAATTAGCCATACAACTTCCGATGGCTCCGCTACCTGGACGGATAATTTCGATGCCGTGACGGGCCTTAAGGTGCAGTCGGTGATAACAGGTAAATCGCAGCGGGGAGATGAGGTAACGACAACGATGGCTTATTCCGATTATCGAGTTGTAAACGGCATCAAATTTCCGATGACGATCCAGCAGCAATCGTCCCGTGGCCCCATGGCCATGACCGTCGATAATGTGAGGATCAACAGAGGTCTGCGAGATTCGGACTTTAGGGTGAAATAAGGAGCGCTCAGCTAGTCGAAAAGCCGGTGAGAGGTAATCATCAGCTTTTCGGCTGACTACCCTATCGGGAGATGAACAACGACCTGCGTTCTACCCGCGTCTACGTTTTCGATGTGTAAGGAGCCCTTGTTAAACTCCAGTAGTTTGTTGGTGATGGCAATGCCCAGTCCGAAGCCCTGCTGCTCGTACTTGGGGCGGTCAAATTGCCGGTAGGGGGCCGTTCGGTTGATATCGTCCTGATGAAAAGGCTGCCCCTGATTCAGGAAAGTCAGTTCATAATGGTCGGAACATAAATGACCCGTAATGTGAATGAGTTGATCATCGGCCGAAAACTTGACGGCATTATCAGTTAGTTCTTCAAGAATAGTGGCCAGATTGTCTGCGGAGATATGCACCTGCGCATTTTCCACGTCTACGTGACACGGAATCTGTCGGTTCTGACGATAGCTGGCCGAAAGAATATGCTTATTGAGCACGTCGGGCGTTATGTCTGCATGGCCCGTGCTGAAAAAATGGTAAAAGGCATCTGATGTGGAGATGTTCTGCAACCGGTTGATCAGTCGATTGTTGTCCAGCGATCGCTTCAGACGCAGGCAATTAACTTTTATCATGTCGAGCATCGACAGGTTCTCGGCTTTGCTAAACTCTCCGTAATAATCGATCAGCAGGGACGTAAAGCCCAGGATACCCGTGAGGGGCGTATTGTACTCGTGCGTGGAGAGGTGAGTCATGGCCTTAAGCTGCTCCTGAAGAAGCGCCTGGGTATGGGCTTTCCGCTGCTCTTCGCGCTTAAGGCGCGCCTGAATAGCCATAAGCAGGGTATCCATTTTGAACGGCTTCGTCAGGTAATCATCGGCGCCCAGGGCCATGCCTTTGCGCGTATCCATAACGTCGGCTTTGGCGGTAAGAAACAAAAACGGCGTGTTACTCAACGACGGATTGGCCCGAATAATCTCAAGCGTCTGAAAACCATCCAGTTCAGGCATCATCACATCACACAGGATCAGATCGGGCTGATGCTGGGTAGCCAGCATGAGTCCTTCCTTTCCGTTGGGCGCTGTGTAGACGTCAAAGCCATTAAGGGTCAATAATTCAGCTAGATTCTCACGAATAAGTGTTTCATCTTCAATTAGTAATAGTTTTTGCATAGCGAGGACAGCACTTTTGATAATCTGCTCAGGAATTGGTGATGGTGGAATGATAAGGTAGAGTTATGGTGCAGCGCGTTCCCTGATTTTCTTGGCTTTCAATCGTAAAACTTCCCCCGTGAAGGTCAATAAACTGACGGGCAATGACCAAGCCCAGCCCGGAACCCTGGATGGTGACAGCATTACTGGCGCGAAAAAACGTAGTAAACAGTTGAGGTAACTCGCTGGCCGGAATGCCGATTCCTTTATCGGCCACAGTTAACCGGAAGTGTGTCTGCTCAAAACAGCTGTACAGTTCAGGGTTTTGGGTTGAGAACTTAAACGCGTTGGAGAGCAGATTGACCAGAACATGGGTCATTAACTTGGTGTCCAGATAAATCAGTTGCGGTTGGCCACTAACCGTCACGATTGCCGTCCGGCCATCGTTCCGCTCGGCGTAGTGCGTGCGAATCACGTCATTGATTAAGTGAATAATATCGACCCGTTGCGGGTTATAGTCTATTTTACCGGATTCGATCTTGGCTACGTTCAACATGTCAGACAGCATGTCGCTGACGTTGAGAATCTGGGTTTCGATACTCGCCAGATGACGCTGAATGATGGGTTGGGCCGCCTGGCGGGGTTGCTCCAGATAAAGCTTCACCAGTTCAACGCTGGATTGAATGGTAGCCAGTGGCGTGCGAAACTCATGGGAAGCGGTAGTCACAAACGTTGATTTCAACTTATTTAATTCCTGCTCTCTTTCCAGTGACTGTTGCAGTAACAACTCAATCTGTTTCTGGTTGGTAATGTCAGTGGCCATACCTACGTAACCAGTTAGGGTACCGGATTCATCGCGCAAAGCCGTTCGGGTAAATACGACCGGTGTACGGCGGCCATCGCGGCTAATCACCGTGAACGTATCAGGTTGACTGTCGGTTAGTAATTTAAGTAAATCAACGTCTGTTTCTATATATCTACCAAGTTTTTCGGTTAATTTTTCGGTCTTACTTCCCACCTTAGCCGGATCGTAAACCATAATAGGATTATGCCTTCCGATGAGTTCGTCGGCCCTATACCCCATCAGTTTTTCGGCCGCGGGGTTAACCGTCTGAATAATGCCTTCCGTATCGGTTGAAATGATGGCTACGCCGGCATGGTCGAATATGGCTTTCTGTAAGGCTGATAACTGGTTTATCTCCGACGTTCGTTCGGAAACCAGCTGTGTCAGGTTGTTCGAGTGAGCCTGTAACTGTTGTTCTGTCTTTTTGAGGGGCGTAATATCCTGAACCGAAAATAAAATCCCGTCGCCACAGGGCGTAAGCGTAAATTCGGCCCAGCCGGTTCGTTGTCCAAAGGCGTACTCTCGCTGATGTTTCTGAGGCTGTCTCGTTTCCACGACCTTCAGCAGATCGTTAAAAAGGCCTCCGGTTGCCTCGTCCGTAAAGAGCAACTTCAGCCGGTTTCCAATCATTTGCTCAACGGTTAAACCCGTAAGAGCGGCATTCTGCGCGTTGGTAAATATGTACTGAAAATCGACAATCTTATCGTTCTCCCAGACGGATTTCCAAAGTACCAGACCGGCGGGGCAATTGTCGACAACGGTCTGAAGAATATGATTACTCTGGTGTAGTTCCTGGTTCAGCGATTGCAGCGTCTGGCTAGTTTCCTTCAACTGTGCTGAAGCCAGACGGAACTGAAGGAGCGAAACAACCTGATGGGCCAGATCTTCCAGGGCGGCCTGCTGCTCGGCCAAAAGGTATCGGGGTTCGTGATCAATGACGCACAAAGTACCCAGAGCCTGCCCTTCTCCATCAACCAGCGGCACGCCGGCATAAAAAATCATATTGCTTTCGCCTGTCACGAGCGGACTGTTTGTAAATCGACTATCAAGACGAGCGTCGTTAACGACTAATGTGTGGTCGGGATCTTCAATGGCGTGTGCGCAAAAGGAATCCTGGCGTGGGGTCTGCGACACCCCCAGCCCATGCGCCGACTTGAACCACTGTCGATGGTCGTCCAGCAGAGTTATCAGGGAGATAGGCGTCTGACAGATATACGAAGCGATTCGGGTTATCGCATCGTACTCTTGTTCAGGAAGTGTATCAAGAATGTGGTAGCTGGCAAGGGCGTCCAGCCGAATAGATTCTTTATCAGGCATTGTTGTCATGTGGCTATCATGCAGGAGATAGAACAAGTTACATCAGACATGTATGGCGCCAGCTGGTCTTTTCGCATCGTCGGAAACGGTACTATCATTACGAAGCTGAAACCAGCCAATTTGCCCATAAGGTTTATGAATAAATTAACTGGTATCATTGAACGATATTGTCGAAAAGGTGCATTATAGATTTATTAAAGATGCAAAACGAATACTAAAACTACTTAAAGCAGAGCGGAAATTAAAGAAAAAGGCTAGATCTTAAAAAAAGCTGTATAGTTTGCTGAAAAAGCCAGTTGGTTTTAGCCGATTGTTGGAGAATCAGAGACAGTTTAACCACCGTACGCATGAAGCTGAAAAAAGAAATTATTAACGCCAGGGCAATCAGGGCAAGTCAGTGGCAACTACAAATCAGAAAGATACAGTCGAACTACGGTTGCATTACGGATCTGTTAACGAACGGGCGGGCGCTTTCTCCAAACGTAACCGGGTACGGTCAGGAACTACAGCAGCAATTAATCCGTCTGTTGGCACAGTTTGTAGCTGATATGGATGAACTGGAAGAAAACACGGCTGCATCCGACAACGATACGCAGACCCTGTTTAATAACCATATCCAGCAGATGCGTGAACTGAATGGGCGTATTCACACCTTTCTCTGCTCACTGCCTCCTGAGCCGGTCAGCTGATTCAGCCGGACAGTTCCAGCGTTCCTGCTCCCATGACTGCCGTGCCAGTCAGTGTCTGAACATCCGGAAAGCATCTGTTCCCATGCCAGCCGTTGGTGTATCAACCGTTACATTGATCAGAAAAAAGTTTTCTTTAGTCTGCAGCATGGTTCGGCGCAACGTCAGTTGACTGATGGTCGTCGTTTTTCCACTGCTAAACCACCAGGCTGAGTAAAGCGTTTTTCCGTGCTTACTCAATTCACCCACGTAGGCCGGGTGTCCGTCGAGCGTTGTTTCGTGGACCCGCCGGAGTTCGTAGCCGCTGCCCCGCCAGCAAGTCATTGGACTGTGGTCGGCGCTGAACCAATCGGGTTGTGGTTTCAGGTAGATCAGGACACCTGGTTTGGCCAGTTGCATAATTCCACTCGGTAACGTTTTACACGAGCAGCCGCTTTCGTACCCACGCCAGCCCACCGGAAGGGTCTGTACCCGCTGGCAGAGGTCAGTGGCTGGTTTATCGGATCGTGACGCCATAACCAGTAAGCCAATCCCGAGTACCAGTATAGCTGTACCCCAAATGGGTTGCCATCCCCACGCCGGGCCTCGCTCGGGACCGGGTGAAGAGTTACCGAAACGAAGCAAGAGCCAACGTGCTACAAACCAGGCCGGGAGCCATGCATAGACCACTACGCAGACCAGACCAATTCCCTCATGGGCTCCCGTGCCGGGCAAACTGCCGAACGAAACCAGCAGCATAATGCGGAATAAATTGCAAAAAACCGTCAGCCCGAAAACAAATGCTGTATAGGCTACTACCCATCCGAAAGAGATGGCTTTCTGTAATTGACGTTCCTGCCAGATAAGAAAAAACAAGCCCAGCAACAGCGAGACTCCCGTCAGTTGAAGCCCCACGCAGGCCGGGTCGACGGCCATCGCAACACCATTCTTCAGCAGCATATTGCCGTCGGTCTGTACCGAAAACCCAGCCAGCCGAAGCAGGTGACCTGACCAGGTGCTGAGCTGCAACCGAATGGGAAAACCAAACAACGCCGAAGCGTAGCGCAACCCCGGCGAGAGAAGTATAAAAATTAGCAATCGCCCTAGCCAGCGGCTTCGGTCCGGGTAGCCGGGCCAGCCTGCAAACAAAAGCAGACTGGCCGAGAGCAGCATTGTTGCATCAGGCGTGAGCATAGCGTTTCTTCCAGAATAGCCATCCGAATACAGCCAATGCCATTCCCAGTAACGCCCATTCGTGAGGCTCCGGTACGGCTCCTTCTTCTTTCAAAGTTGCATTATCGAGCCCCAGATTATCTTTTTTAATGCCGAATCGGTCGTAGTCCGCTGTTGTTTCGAGTACAACCAGACTCGATAGGGGCGAAACAACGTGTGCCTGTTGGGCCTCTCGAATCAGGCT
The DNA here is from genome assembly GCF_054776635.1 of Spirosoma lituiforme. Classification (NCBI taxonomy): domain Bacteria; kingdom Pseudomonadati; phylum Bacteroidota; class Cytophagia; order Cytophagales; family Cytophagaceae; genus Spirosoma; species Spirosoma lituiforme. The sequence goes on along the minus strand of NZ_BAAHBO010000001.1, from coordinate 1,283,916 downwards.
GTCAGTCTGGTAGTTCTTTGTAACGTAGTGACGACCAATGTGGCGAAGTAACTGATTGTACGTGAACAACCGGACTAAATGATCGGGAGCCGTGGACGTTTGCTGGCGGTTAACGGGTGTCTTTTGAATCGCAATGCCTGCTTCTGCCAGAACGACTTTTTCGTTTGTATCCGGCAGGCGAGGAAACTGCTTTGTCTTTTCGAGAAGGTTAATCAAATCGTAGCTGGTGCCGTGCAGCACGTTCAGCACCTGGAGTTCAGTCAGTGTCTTCAGGTACGCGGGCAAGTCGTGGTCACCGGATTCAGACGAATAGCAGAAAGTCCGAATTGGCGCGGTCTGGTTAGCCAACAGGGCAAAATTATGGGCAAAGCGGCTCTCTTTCAGATCCGTCAGAACGGGCGAAACCGGTGTGCTCTTAGTAATTAATAGACTTGTTGCCGGGTTCGTGATCCGGTATATCGGAAACAGACTGAATGCCTGCTGCGTCAATCGGTCATATATAGCGTCGAGATTGCCAGCCGTGAGTTGCGTCAACCCATCATCGAACACCCACACACGGCACGATTTTTTACGGGTTGCGCTCCAGAAGGCCGCAGTGAATTGTTCTTTCTCCCAGGCCGCATTAAGGTCAATGTAGACATCGGTTGGCAAAAATGCCTCAGTTACTGGCTTATAGGGTGCTGTTTGGTAGGCTTGGTTGTTCAGAATGAAGGCATTGGTCGAGAGAGTGGGGGCTTCGAAATGCAACTGCCAATCGGGCTGGTAACTACCCCGGTGGGTAAGCGTATTCTCGATTAAGTTCGTGAATAGCCAGGGCGTTTTTAGCTCGCTGGGTGTGGAGGCAAAAGCAACGCTGACCAGTTCTGAGGCTGAACCTGCTTTAGGCCCATCGAAATAGGGACTTTGGTAGACTAACTGTTTGTCGATCAGTGTTAAGGGAGAAGTAATGCCCACCTTCACCCGTCGATCGTCGCCAGCCCGGCAGGGAAACACGCGCACTGTTATCCGATTGCCTTCCTGCCAATACACAACGGACGGATCTCTGGGAGAGCTACCATGGGATTCTACGCCAACAATGGTTCGATAAGCTGTATCGGCCTTCGCTACGGTGGTAAGCCGGGCGCGCTCTTCATGGCCATTAACCCACAGCGACATCGACGAGACCACCGAGCCTGCCGGTACATGAAAGGTCAACAACGCTTCTTCGATCGTATGCCGGGCCTGGTTCCGAATCCGCACCGTTTGCTCCGTGTAACTCAATCGGAATTCGGGCCAGATGCGCACCTGCGATACAACGTCCTCTACCGTTAAATGACGGCCGGTCCAGAATTTTTCTTCCGAACTGTGTCGATCGGCCGCAAGGATTTTCAGCAGAGACAGCTGGTCGGCGGGCGAGAGTACATCGACCGGAAACAACTGTGAGGCAATAACAACCAGCGGATCATGCTGCCTCACATTGTCCAGGCTTGTTAGGCCAGTAAGCCCCCAACCCTGGTCGGACAGAAAACGGCCGCGCTCATACACCCGATTGCTTAACAATAGCCGGTTAGTAACCCAGTCAAACCAGATTCGACCGGGTCCTGCGTGGCTGGATTTCAGCCGTTGACCAATGAGCACCCACGCGGGTAAGTCGCTCGTTTTTCGGATTGTGGCTTCCTGCTGTGTTTGCTCGATACGATTCAGGTCGCTGATCCAGCCGACTAGAAATAAACCGACAGCGAGCACCGGAATGGCTAATCCGACGCTAACGCCCAGGCGAAGGTGTTCTTCCTGCCGGGCATCCTGCCAAAGCCGTTTTCCGAGCACGATGGCGAATACAAGCGGGACAAACGTGTGCGCCGACAAGCCCAGGGCAATGAGCATAGGAACGCTGATGAGGTATAATTGAACCATGTAGACTGCCATGTAGGCAAATAGCCACCAGCCAATTGCCAGTATTGCGTACAGAACTTGCTGCGCCCGGACGGATAACGATTCTTTCCAGCCATGCACAACCATAGCCACTCCGGTGAGTACCAAAACTCCGCATAACCAGGCCGTTGACTGCTGAAAAACCGGTATCTCCCGGTTTAGGGCGTAGGCACTGATCAGCCAGAGCAACAAACCCAACCACCGGGCCGATTGGCCGTCAGCAGAACGAGGTTGCCGTACTTTCAGAAACCCATTGACTTCCAAAGACAGCGTAAACGCAATGGCCAGCCCATAATGGATCATGATAAACGCGACATTGCTGTTCCCCGAACCTACTGGATCACCCAGCCACTCATACAGCAGAAACGTAATGCCGGAAATAGCCAGTAACAGAAACCCCAGGCTAAAGACTGAGTCGGCGAACGGAGCCAGGAGACGGGGACGAGGGGTAGGGGGAAAGCTGTTTTCAACGTCCGACAACCGGCCAATTTCAGGCCGGGAATGAGATGCGTTTGTAATTATTTTCATAAAAGTACTTTGTTTTTCAAAGTGAAAAAGTAAAAAAACACACAGCCGCCATTGGCTACAACAAGTAGCCAGAGATTGTGAAAAGAATGGGCAGGAATGAATGTTCGGGTGGTACTACAGATTCTTAATGAACTCTTCCAGCGCGTTCAGGTGGTCTGAAAAAGCCTGCTGGCCCGCGTCAGTAGCCGAATACGTTGTGTTGGGCTTTCGCCCGATAAATTGTTTTTGCACCGCAACATAACCGGCTTCTTCCAGTGCCCGCAGGTGGGTAGCCAGGTTGCCATCGGTCAGGCCGAGTAATTCTTTAAGCGCATTGAAACTCATGAACTCATTGACCATCAATACCGACATGATGCTCAGCCGCGCTTTGCTTTCAAAGGCTTTGTTAAATTGAGCCAGCAGGTCGTTCTTCATTCAGTGGTTCGTTCGTATTTAAAATACATAGCCAGGCCGTACGCTATGTGCAGAACGCCAAATCCTATGGCCCAGGTCAGCAGGTTGTAGCCGGGCCAAAACAGCGACAGCAACCCTAAGCCAATTTCGCAGTAGGCCAGCGATTCTACATCACGGAGGGTGTATTTACTGCCATTCAGCAGTGCCAGCCCGTAAAAGATGAGGGTTACCGGAAAGGCCAGCCAGATCAAATTATAGTGCAGCAGCGCCAGGCAAAATACGCCACCGGTTGCCAATGGAACAAGCATTGCCCAGACTAATCGCTGCGATGACTTGTTCCAGATGGTTTGGCCCTGACGTCGGGTTTTTCGAATCGTGAAGTAGCTTCCTGATAGTAAGGCCAGTACCAGGACAATAACGGCAACCATGATCAGAAACTGCCTGACCTCCTGATGATTCATGGTCGTATAATAACCATCCGAATAATCGTATCGGAGTGCCGTAACCAAACCGGTTTGCAGACGTACTGAAACGACAATAGCTCCAATTAAGGCTATCACACCTGCCGAGACACCCGACAAGCCACTTAGTGACAGGAACTTAGAGGAACGCTCCATCAGGCTACGAATTTCCGTCAGGGTTTGTAGATGTTCGCGCGATTCGTGCATGAGTAAAGGTTGAAAAAGGAATAAGGGGTCTACCGTAGCGGGGTAACCTGATCGGCTACTCTAGAGAGCCAATCTGTCTAGCAAATGACCGCCAAGAATAATAAGGCCAACGAGTACAGCGATAATGGTCAGAATCAGTACGGCGCCGGACGATACATCTTTAATGGCTTTGATTTGAGGGTGTAAACCCGGTGATACAAAATCGCACAGTTTCTCGATGGCCGTGTTGAATGCTTCGCCCGCCCAAACCAGTCCGATCTGGGTCAGGATGATGGCCCATTCCACCGGGCTTAAGCTTAGCACAAACCCGGCACCAACCACCAGTATAGCTACCAGGAAATGCACTTTGGCATTATTCTCAAATCGAAACAAGTCCAGAATACCCTGCCCCGCAAACCGAAAACTGCGCAGTACTTTAGGGAAATCAATCATTTGGCAAAGCTAATGCGAAAAGAACAGGCTTTCTATCCACGAATTGACCAGCATTTGGCATTCGATAGGCACAGATTGCCTACGCCGAAAATTTTTGCTTGCTAATGGCTACGTCCGGATTCGCTTTCATGTTCGATGTACCAGTAGAAAGCAACGTACATCAGAAACAGGACAAACCCGTAGGCGATGGTCAGTTTTATGCTCAGGTGATCCTGGTAGGCACGGGCAATGGCCATGGTCAGGGCGGTTGGACTGGTCAGCACATCCCAGCTGTTCCACCGGCCAATACGGCCCAGGTAAATACCGAATCCCGACAGAATCTGGCTACCAAAAATCAAGGCCCAGGTCAGCCAATTGCCCGCCAGCGGCCGAAGCATTCGATGGATGATGAGAATGGAATACAAGCCCACCAGCAAACCCGTTAAGGCAAAAACGAACAGCGACATGGTATCGAACCAGAGCAGTGGCTGATCGATGTGCTGAAGATGAAACAGATCGGTGATGATATAGGGAGCATTAGGTAAAAAGGCTAGCCAGCCCGCCAGGCCACTGGCCAGCAACCATTTGTTGGTAAAGCCGGACTGGCGTAGATCGCGCAGCACCAGCACGACGCCCAGCGGAAACCAGGCTAGAAACAGGTTCCAGGTCAGCATGATGAAGAACCACCAGTTGCCCGTTAATAAACCCCGTGTTGTCACCAAGCTAAGCCCAATGAACGTCAATAAAGCCAGCGCACGTATGCCTCTACCCGTGCGCGCGTCGCGAGGGGAAATCATGCCGGAAGGATAAGGAACTATAGCCGATGAATGCATTGGTATAAAGTACTTTGTTTTGCAAAGTAAACGCATCAATTAGACGTATGTCAAGCAGACTGGCATAATTATTTTCAACGGCTCAGTACCGATTCGATTTGCTGCCGGAACCAGGCGGTTTTGACCAGACTTCTTTTATCTAGATTCAGACGAGTTAAGAAGGCTTTACTGAACGAAGCTATCAGGTTGTTGCCCAACTCTATCCGGACAAAACGTTATAGATTTATCTAAACCGGGGGAGTCTTCCCGCCATTCGCAACCTCATTTTCTGTACGGCCATTTCTGGTTTTTGCGCTACCTTTACGGTATGACGTTTACTGAAATGACTCCCCGCCGTCGGGAACAACTGATGGCGTTTGATCGACTCCTGACCATCATGGACGAGTTGCGTGAGCAGTGCCCCTGGGATCGCAAACAGACGCTGGACAGTCTGCGCCACCTCACGATCGAGGAAACGTATGAACTCTCTGATGCTATTCTGGAAAACGATCTTCCCGAGGTGCGTAAAGAGTTGGGCGACATTCAGTTACACCTGGTTTTCTACGCCAAAATTGCATCCGAAACCGGCCAGTTCGATATGGCCGATGTGCTGAACGGTATTTGCGATAAACTCATCCACCGCCATCCGCACATTTACGGGGACGCGAACGGAGGTAAGGTCGTTGCCGAAACCGAGGAGCAGGTAAAAGCGAACTGGGAGCAACTTAAACTCAAAGAAGGAAACAAGTCGGTGCTGGGTGGGGTGCCGGGCTCCTTACCCGCCCTGGTAAAGGCCATGCGCATTCAGGAAAAGGCGCGGGGTGCCGGTTTCGACTGGGACGAGAAGGAACAGGTCTGGCAGAAAGTGGAAGAAGAGATGCAGGAGTTCAAGGCCGAGTTCAATGCAGATACTCAGTCCGTTATTGACCACCAGCGGGCCGAAGGAGAATTTGGCGATCTGCTTTTTTCACTTGTCAACTACGCCCGCTTCATCGACATTAATCCCGAAACGGCCCTCGAACGCACCAATAAAAAATTCATCAAACGTTTTCAATACATTGAACAACAGGCTCGTATCAATGGAAAAGCCCTAAGCGACATGACGTTGGCCGAAATGGACGTGTACTGGAACGAAGCCAAGAAAGATATATAATATATCGTTTCTCCTACTATCATTTTTTCTTAATCATGCGTATCGCTTTCCTGACCGATTTGCACCTGGGCGCTGACGGTGAACTCGTGCAAAACGTAGATGTCCGACAAAACTTTCTGAAAGCGCTGGCGTACGTAGCCGACTTGAAACCCAATTGTCTGGTACTTGGCGGAGACATCTGCGATACGGCTGGTAATCAGGCAACGTACGAATGGGTGAAGGCGCAAATAGACACGCTCCCTTTCCCGAATTATGTCATTTCGGGTAATCACGACGACTCGCTGATGCTGGCCAGCGTATTCAACAAGCGACATGATTTGCACACCGGCGAACTGTATTACGCACTGCCCCTTGAGGGGAGACCGGCCCTGTTTTTAGATTCCTCGAAAGGGTTCTTTTCCGAAAATCAGTGGGTCTGGCTTCGGGAATATTTTCAGGCGCTGCGCGATAACAATGTCGTAATTTTCATGCACCATCCACCGTTGGCTGCCGATGTGGTATTTATGGACCAGAAATACGCGTTTCAGCAGAGCGACGAATTTCTCGAATTAGTCCGCGATTTGCCCTGCCACGTAACGGTAATTTGTGGACATTACCACGTAGAAAAGGTTGTCCAGCGGGGAAACTTGATTGTGCTACTGACGCCTTCCACCTTTTACCAGATGAGCCAGGATTCTCCCGAATTCGCCATTGACAGCTACAAGATTGGCATCCGCGAGGTGAACCTGACTACGCATGGAACATCCAGTGCCGTATTCTATATTAACCCATAGAATGATATAGGATGTATGGATATAGACACATTTTATAGTCTATATCCATACATCCTATATCATTCTACACCAAAACCTATCTGACCGAATAATTGGGCGCTTCTTTCTGAATCGAGATGTCGTGCGGGTGACTTTCGCGGGCACCTGCTGTGGTGATCTTTACGAATTTGGCCTGCTGAAGTGTCGGAATGTCAATAGCACCACAGTAACCCATTCCCGCTTTCAGCCCACCAACCATCTGGTACACAATTTCGGAAACCTTCCCTTTAAACGGAACCCGCCCAACGATGCCTTCGGGAACTAGTTTTTTAATGTCGTCTTCGGCATCCTGGAAGTAGCGGTCTTTAGATCCGTCTTCCATGGCTTCCACCGAGCCCATGCCCCGGTAGGTTTTGAACCGGCGTCCTTCGTACAGAACTATTTCGCCGGGAGCCTCTTCGGTGCCAGCCAGAACCGAACCGATCATAACCGTACTGGCACCACCGGCCAGCGCCTTCGTGATGTCGCCCGAGAAACGAATGCCCCCATCGGCAACAACCGGAACGCCCGTGCCTTGCAGCGCTTTCGCAGCTTCGTAAACAGCCGTCAGCTGGGGCATACCAATGCCGGCAATGATACGGGTGGTACAAATACTACCCGGTCCTACACCAACTTTTACGGCGTCGGCACCGGCATCGGCCAGGGCTTTCGCCCCTTCGCCCGTCGCTACGTTTCCGGCCATAACCTGTAGTTTCGGAAATTGCTGTTTGATGCTCCGAACGGCGTCCAGAACACCTTTTGAGTGACCATGGGCCGTATCGACACTGATCACATCAACCCCTGCTTTTACCAGCGCTTCAATGCGCCGGGTCAAATCGGGGGTAACGCCAACGGCTGCGCCCACCCGTAACCGGCCCAGTTCGTCTTTACAGGCGTTGGGATGGCTCTTCTTCTTAAGAATATCTTTGTAGGTAATCAGCCCCACCAAATGATACTCGTTGTTGACGATCGGCAGTTTCTCAATCCGATACTGCTGCAAAATGCTCTCCGCTTCTTCGAGGGTTAGTCCTTCCCGCGCTGTAATCAGGTTATTACGCGTCATGATACCCGTTACGGGTTGCGACAGATCACTCTGGAAACGCAGGTCGCGGTTGGTGAGAATGCCCACCAATTTGTTGTTCTCATCTACGACGGGAATCCCACCGATTTTAAACTCCCGCATGATCTTCAGCGCATCGGCGAGCGTAGCCGTTTCGAGAAGTGTGATTGGATCAATGATCATCCCGCTCTCCGAGCGTTTTACTTTCCGAACTTGATCGGCCTGAGCGTCAATGCTCATGTTTTTGTGAATGATACCGATGCCCCCTTCCTGCGCCATCGCAATGGCCAGTGCCGATTCGGTAACGGTATCCATAGCCGCCGAAATCAGAGGAACATTTAGCTGGATGTTGCGGGTGAGTTGGGTAACGGTTTGCGTATCGCGTGGGAGTACCTCCGAATAGGCAGGCAGGAGCAATACGTCGTCGTAGGTGAGAGCCTCGTAAAGAAACTTACTGGTATCTAAGCTCATGGCAATTAACAAGTGATGTTATTTGCCAGACAAAATTACGAATAATTTTTGAATAGCCCAGTCTTTCCTGTAGGATTCATACCAATTCTCTATTTTACACCCAAGATTCGCTTCAAAGCCCGTACCCTAGGCGGCAATCGTGGGGAAAACCAAGCTAATCCCGGAACGACGACGATTCGGTTGCGCCCGTCTAGTTCAGTTTTATACTGATCGATTTATTGGTGTTACCGACGCTGAACTGACAGTCGCTGAATTTGGGGGCCGACATGGTGGGCCGAAAATTATTGCTGAATCCGTAAGGTTCTTTTGGAATCCCAAAGACGCGCTTGTCCATTTTTCCATTGCCATTTTCGTCGTGGTAAACTGCAACGGCATAGTCGCCCGGCTCGACGGAAAAAGTCGCTTGAACGTTTTTATCCGTTGCTTCCAACTTTTTACCTTCCAGTGGCTTTCCTTCAGGAAAGGCGTTTTTTACGTTGAACAACGCAATGTAAACGTCGCCTTTCAGGGTACGAACGTTCTGAATTTCAACGTGCAGGTTGGTCTTTTTGGGCGATTCAATCGGCTCTCCGCCGGACAAGAAAAGGCTTAACGCCGAAAGCAAAATGAGCATAGATACAGTATTTGTCTAAAAACGGATTTATCTTGCAATTATGATAGCCCAACCGCCAACTCCTGTAAAACGCTGGATCACCAAACCCTTCCCCGACTCGGTAGAACAGCAGGGCGCCATAGAGACATTGACCCATTCGCTCGGCGTGAGCCCGTTTCTGGCGGCCCTGTTGATACAACGGGGTGTACAAACCTACGAAGAAGCGCGGATGTTCTTTCGTCCCGAGATTGGTCATTTGCATAACCCCTTCGAAATGAAGGACATGGATCGGGCCATTGCGCGTCTGAACGTGGCTATGCGTCCCGAACGGCAGGAAAAGATTCTGATTTATGGCGATTATGATGTGGATGGGACCACGTCGGTGGCGCTCGTGTATGGCTTTCTGAAAAATTACCATACGGCCATCGATTATTATATTCCGGACCGCTATAAAGAAGGTTACGGTATTTCGCAGCAGGGTGTACAGTGGGCCGCCGAGAACGGTTTCTCCCTGATTATTGCCCTGGATTGTGGTATCAAATCGGTTGATCGGGTCGCTGAGGCCAAAGCCCTCGGGGTTGACTTTATCATTTGTGATCACCACCGTCCGGGCGACGAACTGCCCGACGCAGCCGCCGTACTTGATCCCAAGCGTGAAGACTGCTTATATCCTTACAAAGAACTGAGCGGCTGTGGCGTGGGCTTTAAACTGCTGCACGCGTTTTGTCTGCACAAGGAAATTGACTTAAGCCAGTTGTATCCCTGTCTGGATCTGGTGGCGGTCAGTATTGCGTCGGATATTGTGCCGGTTACCGGCGAAAACCGGGTTCTGGCGTACTATGGGCTGAAGCAGATAAATTCGGACCCGCGCACCGGATTGAAAGCGCTGATCAAAATAGCCGGTTTCTCGCGGGAGCTGGACATCACTAACCTCGTGTTCGGGCTTGGGCCGCGGATCAATGCCGCTGGCCGAATTCAGCACGCCAAAGCGGCCGTGCAGCTCCTGCTGGCCGAATCGGAAGAAGAAGCCGACGAGTTTGCCATAGCCATTAATAAGCACAATAATAGCCGACGCGAGTTTGACAGCAGCATTACGGAACAGGCACTGGCTATGATTCGCGAAAATGAGCTGTTGACGCAAGCTAAAAGCACCGTGCTGTTTGATGCCACCTGGCATAAGGGAGTGATTGGTATTGTGGCCTCGCGCTGCATTGAGCACTTTCACCGCCCCACCATCATTCTGACCCAGTCGAACGACAAGGCCGCCGGATCGGCGCGGTCGGTACCGGGTTTCGATGTATACGAAGCCATCGAAGAATGTTCCGATTTGCTGGAACAGTTTGGTGGTCACACCTTTGCGGCTGGCATGACCATGTCGGTCAGTAACATTGATGCCTTTCGGAAAAAGTTTGAAGAGGTAGTGGCGCGTACCATTAAAGAAGAACATCTGACGCCCCTGATTGACATTGATCTGCCGCTGGATTTCAGTGAAATTAGCGATAAGTTGTACCGGATCGTTCGGCAGATGGGGCCGTTTGGTCCCCACAATTTACAGCCTACGTTCATGACGGAGGATGTATATCTGGTTAGCGAACCGATCATTATGAAGGAGAAACACCTCAAAATAAACGTTCGTCAGGGGAGGGGTGGGCAAGCCTTAACGGCCATTGGGTTTGGCTTTGCTCCTATTGCCGATCTGCTCCGCCCCGGTCAGCCGTTTTCAATCTGCTACCAGGTCGAACAAAACCACTACAACGGAAATACGACGCTGCAACTAATGCTCAAGGACGTGAAGCCAATGTAAAATCGTTAGTTTTTAGGCGGTGTGTGGTGTCGGTTATGAGTAACCGACACCACAACAAAAAATCGCACCGGCGACCCGGCCAACCCCAAGAGTAGCACCCGTTTCGATTGTCTGGTTGGTGAACACTAGCTTGTTGATGTGGCCGTGAAGTAATCCGCGTCGTAAGCAAGGCGATAAGCCGCGTAATCCGTTTTGACCTGCCGGGCATATTGACGGGCATACGCAATAAGCTGGTCACGCCAGGTGCTGTAATCCAGCCCGAAAGCGATTAGGTCATCGGTGATGGCTGATCCTTGCCGACCACCGCTGCGCAGATGGCCCCACGCGCACAGGCGGCCCATGCTGTTAACCAGATTATTCAGTTTCTTTACCTTGCCACTTAATTCGGTCAGGCTGATTTTATCCTCGCTGGGCTGAAGTTCACGCAGTACATACGACGTACCATCGGGCATCACCAATGGCTGAAGCAGCGCGGGGGAAGCGGCCTGAACACGTTTCTGGACGTCGACAATCCGTGCGGCATCGTTAAACCAGAAAGGCTGTTTATCCGCCAAACGGGCTTGAAGCGTCGATGGCCCGGCTTTTTTTAGATCCAGGAGGTACTCCTTTCCTGGACGCCCGGCTCCCCGAACCAGAATCATAAACCGTTCGATACCCAGACTACCTGTTCCGGCTACGCGGTGGGCTACATCCAGCACCGAGAAAAAACGAGGATCAGGTTGAGTGGCTGCCCACTCATTAATTGCATCGGTAATACGACTTTTCGTTGCCTGATCAATTTTTGGGGCGAGTAATAATCGTTTCCGAAACTGAGCGCTGCGTTTTTTGTACGTGACCCGGCTTTCCAGAAACAGATGCCGTTTCCGGCAATCGACCGAACGCAGAAGGTGGCGAATGATGCCGGTTGCCGTATCCTGTTCCAGTTGCCGAACATAGCCGCGAGCCAGGGTAAGGGCATACGAGTTAGTAAGGGATTCGGCTAGCTGGCTTATATCGGTATCGGTCAGCTTCAGATCATCGGCGGCCACGAACAGGCTACAGGTAAGGCGGGCCAGGTCGATCAGGTTAGGGGCCAGAATACACTCGTCGAAGTCATTCAGGTCGAAATAGGTCACTCGATTATCGGCTTTGAACGAACCGAAGTTTTCAATGTGAAGATCGCCGACGTTCCAGGTTAGGGGTGCGTTCCAAAGAAACGAATCCGCGGGAATATCCTGATTGAAGAGGTGACTGGTTCCCCGAAAAAATCGGAAAGAGTTTTCGCGCATGGCCGCGTATTTTCGTTTTATCAAGACGGGATTCCGGTCAGCGTTGAACGAACGAATGCGAAAGGGGGTGGAGTTGGCAACCATAATATTTGTTAATTAACGACGAATAGGGTAGCAGATACTTAAATATAGTTGTCAGTGGTTGGTATAAGCCCGAACTTTGTGTGACCAGTGTGCAGCAAGAACGGACAAGAATGATTCTCAGAACTGAAAATTTAATTAAAAAATACGGATCGCGGTTGGTTAACAACAACGTATCCTATCAGGTTGAAACGGGCGAAATTGTGGGGCTCCTGGGCCCGAATGGCGCTGGTAAAACGACGTCGTTTTACATGGCCGTTGGCCTGGTGAAGCCGAACAGCGGGAAAGTGTTTATCGACGACACCGATGTAACCGATTTGCCGATGTACAAACGGGCTCGTCTTGGTCTGGGCTATCTGGCGCAGGAAGCATCCGTATTCCGCGATTTGTCGGTTGAAGAAAACGTATTGGCTGTTCTGGAAATGACCGACTTACCCAAAACCAAGCAAAAAGAGAAGGTAGAAGAATTACTGGAAGAATTCAGTTTGACGCACGTTCGGAAAAGCAAAGGCAAGGTACTATCCGGGGGCGAACGCCGACGGACGGAGATTGCCCGGGCGCTGGCCGTTGATCCCAAATTTATTCTGCTCGATGAACCCTTTGCCGGTGTCGATCCCATTGCCGTTGAAGATATTCAGAGTATTGTCGCCAAGCTGAAGCACCGGAATATTGGCATTCTGATTACCGACCACAACGTAAACGAAACGCTTTCCATCACCGACCGGGCTTATCTGCTGTTCGAAGGGAAAATCCTGAAGCAGGGGACTGCCGAAGAGCTAGCCAACGACGAACAGGTGCGCCGGGTGTACCTAGGGCAACATTTCGAACTGAAACGTAAGGTTTAGTGTGACTGTAATGCCTGAAGGACGGTATATAACTCGCCGACCGTAAACCCGCGAACAACAGGTTTCTGACCAAAACCAAACCACCAGAGCGGCATACTAAATCCTTCGCCGTGAAACAGGGACTCATTCGGGGCCAGATTAAACAGGTTACGGGAACCCTGTTCGTTGTTCCCTAAATCAACACCATAGTGTTTCTCTACCGCTTCCAGAAGTTCTATGCCATCATCACCGGTGATGCCCAGATCGTTCTCAAACTGAGTGGATGGTGTAATGAGTTTCTTACGGGAAACGCCTGTATGCTGTCGAATGAAATTGGTAAAGTGTTCAAACGTAATGGGCTGCATAAACTTGATAATTATCCCATTACTTCGCGCAACACCGGCAGCGATTTTACCTCGCCCAGCGAGTCAATGTGGATGTGGTAGTACGCAACGAGTGCGTCGGCCAGTTCATTGCGCGCCGATCGGTCCAGCTTGACGGGGGTGCCGAATGGCTTACGCAGCATCGTGTTGAGTGCCTTGTCCATCTCTTCATCGGGTAAAAAAGGATAGGCGTTCTCGCGAAGCTGGCTCTCGAACTCACGGGCATTTTCGGGTCCGAAACCGAGGAAAAAGGATAGCTTCAGCAGAAAGATCAGGTGGAAATTCTCGTAGTTTGCCTTCGCTTCTTCCAGAAAAACCACCGATTCCATCAGAAACCGGAAAAGTACGGGACTGCCCGTTTCTTCTTTCAGAACTTTGTTGAGCATCTCCGTGACAAACATGGCGATGGTCGATTTCCCCACGTCAAAAGGCAGGCTCTGGAACGGGTAATTCGTCTTGACTTCCGAAAGCCGGGTCAAATCGCGGTCGCTTTTGTAATAAACAACCATTTCCAGTAAGGTGAGCGGCTGAAAAAGCGCGATGCGGTTGTGCTTGCTCTTTGCCGTCCGTACACTGTTGACAATATAGCTTTGCAGGCCAAATTCTTCGGTGTATACGCGGGCAATGATGGAGGTTTCGCGGTAACGAATATAGCTGAGGGCAATACCCCGTGTTTTTTGAAGCATCTCGGGTTGACAGTAAACTACCTGCTATAACATCTTTTACCGGTAAATCGGTCTGTTTGTTGGCCAATTATCGCTTAGTTTCTTCTCTATGAATCTCTACAAAACCCGCTCCGGTGTTGTCGTCAACTATCAAAATCAGTTTTACTCGGTACCCGTCGATGATTGGGACGAGTTGGTTAATCGGGACGACCTGCACGAATTTTTACTTACGCTGACAGCAGTCGCCACGCCATCCGATGACTACCAGACCTGGACGAAAACCGGCCTGCTGGCACCCATCGGTCGGCAGGAAGTGTGGGCATCGGGCGTAACGTACCTGCGGAGCCGCGACGCTCGGATGGAGGAGTCGAAGAAATCGGCGGGCGATACTGGGGGCGGGTCTGCCTTTTACGACCGGGTTTACGACGCTGAGCGGCCCGAATTATTTTTCAAGTCGACTCCCGAGCGTGTGGTAGGACCCGGCGCAGCGGTTCGTATTCGCGCCGATTCGACCTGGAACGTGCCGGAGCCCGAGTTAACGCTGTTTATCACCTCATCGGGTAAAATTGTGGCCTACACCTGCGGCAATGACATGAGTTCGCGGAGTATTGAAGGAGAAAATCCGTTGTACCTGCCCCAGGCCAAAACCTACGATGGCAGCGCAGCCCTCGGTCCGTGTCTGTACGTTCCGAAAGCGCCCATTGCGCCTGATACCCAGATACGACTGGAAATTATTCGCGACGAACAGGCGGCTTTTACCAATAGCATTGCCATCAGCCAGATGAAACGGCACCATACGGAACTCGTCTCGTTCCTGTACCGAGAATGCTCGTTCGCATACGGCTGCTTTCTGATGACGGGTACGGGCATTGTGCCTCCCGACAATTTTACCCTTCGGTCGGGAGACGAAATTAGCATTACCATCGACGGCATCGGAACGCTGGAAAACACGGTTGCATAACCACGTTCACGTACGGACGCATCCTTGCGTCTCTACGTGGATATTACTCGGATTCCTCGCTGAACATCGCCTACTTTTTTCCGTAAATCAGCCAACGAATGGTCCATGACGGTGACGTGCCCCATTTTGCGAAAAGGTTTGGTAATGGCTTTGCCGTAAAAAAACGGAAACACGCCGGGCATGGCTAGTAAGTTTTCTAAGCCATCGTAAACGGCAGGACCTGTGTGGCCCTCTTCGCCGAGCAGGTTAACCATGGCAGCAGGTTGATAGGCCGTAGTATCACCGAGGGGATAGTTCAGGATCGCCCGCCAATGCTGCTCAAATTGCGACGTGACGTTAGCGCGCATGGTGTGATGACCGCTGTTATGCGGGCGCGGAGCGACTTCGTTGATCAGCACGTTACCCTGCTTATCCAGAAACAGCTCAACCGCCAGTAACCCCACGATGCCGAAGGCTTCGGTAGTACGACGGGCAATGTCCTGCGCCTGCTGGTCTATTGCGTCGGAGATTTCCGCTGGCGCAAACAGGTATTCCACCAGATTCAATTCGGGGTGAAACACCATCTCGACCGTTGGAAAGGTTTGCATCTCGCCCCGTTCGTTACGGGCTACAATTACGGCTAGCTCTTTCTCAAAATCAACCGCTTTTTCGAGCACACCGGGCGCATCGAACGCTTTCCCAACATCGGCAACTGACGCAATCCGCTGAACACCCCGGCCATCGTAGCCATCGCGGCCAAGCTTATGAAAAGCAGGCAGAAAATCGGGTTGCTGAATGTCCAGCAGAGCTACGTCGGCACGCGTATCCGTTAAAATGAAGTCGGCGGTGGGTAAGTTATGGTCCCGATAAAACTGCTTCTGCAGTCGCTTATCCTGAATGATACGGATGACGGAAGGCTGTGGAAATACTCGCTTCCCCTCGCGTTCGAGGGCTTCGAGCGCGTCTACATTGACACGCTCGATTTCAATGGTCAGTACGTCAACGGCCTGACCAAACTGATAAACCGTGTCATAATCAGTTAGTGAACCCTGCGTGAACTGTGTGCAAAGATGTCGGCAGGGCGCTTCGGCGTCGGCATCGAGTACATGAACGCGCAGATTCCAGTCAATAGAAGCTTGCAGAAGCATGAGGCCAAGCTGGCCCCCGCCGAGGATTCCGATGGTAGGTGTCAAAATGGTAAAAGACCGGGTCGCCGGTGCGATGAGCGAGTGAAAGAGCGAAATTAGTTATTCACGCTTTCACTCGTTCACTCTTTCGCGCTTTTTCTAATCTCTCCGCTGAATATCCGACCCACCCGATTTGCTGCTTGCCAGCACTCTGCCCTGGCCGTAATAATAGATGTCGGAGCCTCCCGACGCCTTTAAACTCATTTCCTTGCTGGCGTTGATATACACATCGGAGCCTCCGGAAGACGTGGCATTGCATGTTTCAACAATGAGTTTGCGGGCATCGAGGTCGGAGCCGCCTGAGCCACTGGCGTTGAGCGTCCGGGCTGATCCCTGTAAAACGGCGTCCGCCCCACCCGATGCTGACACATTTAAGCGATCCGCTTTGAGGTCCAGCTTTAAGTCAGATCCACCTGATACGTCCAGATTCAGATCGTTGAACGATAAGGTTCCCTGACCAAAGACGTCGGAGCCGCCCCCGGCCTGCAAGTTGGTCAGCTGTTTGAAGGTAATGTAAGCCTTTACGGAATTGCCCCGGTTGCCACCCCAGTTCATTCCCTTCCGGTCGATGTAGAGTTCGAGAACACCATTTTTTACTCTGGAAACGATCTGATCCTCATCGATACCTTTTACGTCGAGGGTCAATTTTTCAGAATTGCCCTGCGTCAGGTAAACGTCTATGCCACTGGTTATACTAAGCCCCGTGAAACCGGAAACCGCCCGGTCTTTTTTCGTTTGGCTACTGGCGGTGTGCGAACCCGCTACCAGCATGAAAAGAACTAGAGCAATTGCTTTCATTGTGTAGATGGTTTAAGATTTATTAATAGACGACGTAAAAGCCAGTTTCGTTGCATGGTGAACCCGAAGGTGTCCGATTTCAACGGTATATTTGTCCGTAAGCGGACGTTACTGACGATAGAGTGGTCGGTAAAATTCTGTCAATTAGCGGTTTATGATTCTGGCACGGCGCTTGAACCACTAAAGAAAAGAAGTTAAATTGAAACTTGGATTATCGTTTAGGGTCAGCAGGCCAAAAACGCGCTGACCACCATTCCTGGACAACTCAATTTTGCCCGGCGTACTTACCGGAAACGGAACTGATCTACGTGAAAAACCTTGTCAAAAGTAATTAATTATGATTCAACTCCACAGCGTCTCTAAATACTATCCGGCGGGTTTTGGACGGGTTTATGTGCTGCGTAATATTACCCTTGATATTGCCAAGGGCGAATTTGTGTCCATCATGGGGCCGTCGGGGTCGGGTAAGTCCACGTTACTACACATCCTGGGTCTACTGGAAGAACCATCCGAAGGGGAATACCTGCTCGACGATCAGCCGGTTCAGAAGCTATCTGAAAAAAAGCGTACCGAACTTCACCGGACGCAGATCGGCTTCGTGTTTCAGGCCTATCACCTGATTGACGAGCTGACCGTGTATGAAAATATTGAAACGCCTTTGCTTTACAAGGGACTAAGTGGTTCGGAGCGTAAAAGCCGCGTGGCTGAGTTACTCGACCGGTTCAACATCGTGGCCCGGAAGGATCTTTTTCCGGCCCAGTTATCGGGTGGACAGCAGCAACTGGTGGGCATTGCCCGAGCATTGGCGGCAAACCCATCCGTTATTTTTGCGGATGAACCAACGGGCAATCTCCACTCCGACCAGGCCCGCGACATTATGGAAATATTCCGGGAGTTGAATCAAAAAGACGGTGTAACCATCGTTCAGGTGACGCACTCGGAAGTCAATGCCGAATATGGGTCCCGGATTATACGGTTGAAAGACGGCTGGCTGGAACCATCAGTTCTGGATGTAACGCCATAGCAAACCAAGTCGCTCTTTTACTTCGTCTGACGGATTTATACGATCATTATCTACCTGATTCAGCCACTGCACGCCCATCACATTGGCGCAGAATACAGCTTCGGCTTCGCTGAGCATGTCGGGCTGGTACAGGCCTTCCTGCAGAGCGATGCCCAAACCTGGGGCACTGCGTAAACACTGCTGACGGATAATGCCATTGATGCAGCCGGTTTTGAGAGAAGGTGTGTAGAGTGTTTCGTTGGCGTACCAGAACAGGGTAGAGGCCAGGCATTCGGCAAGGTGCCCCTTGGTATCGAGCAAAATAACATCATCGAGTTTACGCTGCTCTTTGTATAGGCCCGCCAGCACGTAGGGAAGGGCATTCAGGGTTTTAAAAGCCGAGACAGGGGAGGGCGATAACCGAAAGGCGTCATAAATTCCTGTTTGGGCTTTTTCTGTGATTGAAAAAGAGTGTCCGGGTCGCGCCGTGATCAGGACATTTGCCTCGTTGGTAACCGGCGTATACAGCCCCCCCGTTTGCCGCCAGACCTGAATCTTGATGCGGGCCGATTGATGGACCAGGTTATTGGCCGTGAGGAGCTGTAAAATAGCTTGGTGAACAGAATCAGCAGTAAAATTTTTCGGGGGCGTCAGGTGAAGCGCCGACATCCCCGCCGACAGGCGCGTAAAGTGGTCGGCCCAAAACCAGATCCGGCCCGCTTCGTACCGAATGGTCTCAAAAAGGCCGTCACCGTACTGAAAAGCGCGGTCATTAGTGGACAGGTGAAAATCGCCTTCAGCCAATATATCCGAATTATAAACCAGAAACATACTTAGTTTGCGCCGTTTATCCCAAAACGATAGCTGTGCCGAAGGTAAGTTTGTATCATTGAACCATCAAATTCTATGAGTATGCAAGTGGCGTGGAAACAGGTGCGGGTTGCAATGACCCTATTGCTCACAACCGGTTTGTCGGCAACCTACGCACAGAATACAGTTTCGGCTGTATCGCCCGGTAGTGGAACGAGTGCAGCGAACCGGCTGAATTTACAGCAGTGTATCGACGTTGCCCAACAAAATAATATTCAGATTCGGCAGGGGCGTTTAACCATTGCGAACAGCGATTTGCAATTGCGGCAAGCCCGACTCAACATGCTGCCTACCGCCGTGTTTCAGGGAAACCAATCCATAAACGGTGGGCGCAGTATCAACCCGCAGTCGAACGAATTCGTCCAGCAAACAATCAATTCCAGTAGTTTTCAGCTAAACACATCGGCTACTTTATACAACGGTGGCGTTCTGCGTAGTACCATCCGGCAGAACGAGGTCGCGTTGCAGGCTGGGCAACAGGAATTAAATGCTACTCAGAACAATGTATCCTTAACGGTTGCCCAGAATTACCTGAACGTCCTGGTGGGTACCGAGCAATTGGCGGTGGCTCAACGGCAGGCCGAAGTCACACGGGCTCAACTGGAGCGTACACAGCGGCTGGTCAATGCAGGCTCGGCTCCGGAAGCGAACCTGTACGAATTGCGGGCTACCTTAGCCAGTAACGAGCTAGACATTGTAACGGCGCAGAATACACTCGACCTGGCTAAAGTCGCCTTACTGCAGGCCATGAATGTGCCCATCAATCAGGATTTTGATGTTGAACCCATTGCCGTACCTGACCCAGGCTTGGATCCGTATACAGCATCGGTACAGCAGCTATACGATGTTGCTTCCACAAATTTACCTGAAGTGAAAGGTGCTGATCTACGCGTGAAGAGCGCCATATTGGGCGTTCAGGTGGCAAAGGGTGGTCTCTACCCGACCTTGTCGCTGAACGGCAATCTAAGCACGCTTTACTCCAGTGCGGCTAATGCTTCTACGCCCAATGGACAGACATCGCAGACCACAATAGGCTTTATTGTTGATCCCGTTACCGGCGCGAATATACCCATCAACACATCCACGCCAGGGTATGACCGGACGGGAATTTCGTATGGTACTCAATTAGGGAACAACTTCAGCCAGTCAGCTTCTTTATTTCTGCGAGTTCCTATTTTTCAGGGAAATCTGTCACGTAACCGGATCACAACGGCCAAGATTCAGCAGCAGAATGCGGAGCTAACGGCTTTGAACACCCGACTAACCCTTCGCCAGCAAATCGAAACGGCTTATACGAGCATGCGGGCAGGTGCTAACAAGTACCGCGCCACCCAGGCACAGGTAGTGTCGCTGGAGAAAGCGTTTCAGGTAGCCGAAAGCCGATTGAACGCCGGTGCCATCAATGCCACCGATTACAGCATTGCTAAAACAAACCTCGATCGGGCCCGAAACAGCCTGGTACAGGCCAAATACGATTACGTATTCCGGACGAAAATTTTAGATTACTATCAGAACAAACCGCTTAGTTTTAATTAAGTTAGTGAATTAGTGATTGAGTGAATAAATACCACACGTTCATTCCGTTGCTCTTTCACTAATTCCTTACTCATGAAGAAGAAGTCAAGTCGCATTTGGTGGATATTGGGAGGACTTGTGGTCCTGCTCGTAGGAGGATTGGTAGCCGCAAAACAGGCGGGTATGCTGGGAAAACCAAAGTCAACAGAGGTTGATTTTGCGTCGGTCAGGCGTCTTGATATCACGGAGCGTGTTAGTGCCTCGGGCCGGGTTCAGCCACAGGTTGAAGTAAAAATAAGCCCAGACGTATCCGGCGAAATCATCGGCCTGTATGTTAATGAAGGCGACCCCGTAAAAGCGGGTCAACTACTATGCCGTATTCGCCCCGATAACTACGAATCCCTTCTGGCACGGGCGCGGGCATCCGTTAATCAGAGCCGGGCGCAGCTGGAACAGTCAAAAGCATCCGTAGCCCAGTCGGGTGCCCGGCTGATTCGGGCTAAAGCCGATTACGAACGGAATCGTAAACTGTTTGCGGATAAGGTTGTTTCGGCAGCCGATTTAGAAACCAGCGAGGCTAACTATAACGTTGCCAAACAGGAGGTTGAAGCGGCTAATGCAAATGTCAGAGCCTCGCAGTTTAACATCCAGAGCGCCGAAGCCAGTCTGCGCGATGCCAACGAAAACCTGCGCAAAACATCAATCTATTGCCCGGTTAATGGCACGGTTTCCAAACTCAACATCGAGTTGGGCGAGCGGGTCGTGGGTACATCTCAAATGGCCGGTACCGAAATCATGCGGATCGCCAATTTGCAGAACATGGAAGTACGCGTCAATGTCAATGAGAACGACATTGTACGGGTAAATCTGGGCGATACGGCTGATATAGAAGTGGATTCGTATACGACAGCTGGCCGTAAATTCAAAGGGGTCGTGTATGAGATTGCCAACACCGCCAACGGGCTGACGAGTTCGTCAGGGGCTGCTGCTTCCCTATCGGCCGACGCCGTTACCGAGTTCGAGATAAAAGTTAAAATACTGAATACATCATACGCGGATCTGCTGGCGCTTAAGGACAAGAAGGGCTATCCATTCAAGCCCGGTATGACGGCTTCCGTCGAGATCATCACGGATCGTAAGCCCCGTGTACTGGCGGTTCCGATTGCGGCCGTAACAACCCGTGCCGCCGATTCATCGGCCATCGATACGGCTGAAACCCAGGATCGATCGAACGGTACGGTCGACGAGAAACCCGCTGATGTGGCTGAAAAGAAAGACAGACCTAAAGAAATTGTCTTTGTAAATGTGGGGGGGAAGGCTATGCAGCGGGAAGTGAAAACGGGCATTAGTGACTTCGAGAACATCGAGATTTTGTCAGGACTCAAACCCGGAGAGCAAATTATATCGGGACCCTTCATTGCCGTTTCCAAAAAGCTCAAGAATGGGGAACTGGTCATTAAACGCGACCCAAACAAGAGCAAGAAGAAAGAGGACGGGAAAGAGGAATAAAATCGGTTGAATAGGTCAAACACGAACAAAACGGGTAAGGCGTCAGTGCCTTACCCGTTTTGTTTGGGCAAAAATCGGCCCGATCGTTTGGATCTAATCGTCATACGGCTACATGGGCGGCACTTGTCATACAACGGCTTTCTGCTTTTCTTTACCCCATGAAAGTAAATCAACCGGTTCGGCTGACAATGGTAGGTGGGGGAAGCTGGGCAACCGCGCTCGTCAAAATCCTTTCCGAAAACAACGTCAGTGTCAAATGGTGGCTCCGAAAGAAATCCGATGCTGATCACATCAAAAAATTCGGCCATAACCCCAGCTATTTAAGCGATGTGCAGATCAATACCCGCAAGGTGAAGGTCTGTACCAAAATCAAAGAGTCCGTAAAGGATAGCGATTACATCATTCTAGCCGTACCGGCAGCCTTTATCAGTGATGCCTTAACGGGCTTGAAACCGGCGGATTTTGTTGGTAAATCAGTGGTGTCGGCTATCAAAGGGATGATTCCGGGCGCAAACCAGCTGGTAACCGACTGGGTCAGCGAGCAATACGGTGTTCCGGTGGAGCGCATGTCAGTTATTGCCGGTCCATGTCATGCCGAAGAGGTCGCGCTTGAAAAGAAATCTTACCTTACGATCGCGTCCCAGAACTCAGCGTGTGCCACATCCGTAGCCGACTTACTTCGGTGCCGCTTTGTGCAGACAACCCCCGTCGATGATATCTACGGTATTGAATACAGCGCCGTCATGAAAAACATCATTGCCCTGGCGTGTGGCATCACGCGTGGATTAGGGTATGGTGATAATTTCCAAGCCGTATTGGTGTCCAATGCCATGCAGGAAATCAGGCGGTTTGTAGATGCCGTGTACCCGAAACACCGCGACCTGAGCGGCTCTGCCTACCTGGGTGACTTACTGGTGACCGCTTATTCGCCCTTCAGCCGCAACCGGACATTCGGTACACTGATTGGCCGGGGCTACACCATCCAGTCGGCCCAGGCAGAAATGAATATGATTGCCGAAGGATACTACGCCGTGAAAAGTATTCATGAAGTAAATCAGCAGTTCGGCGTCGATATGCCCATCACGAACGCCGTTTACGCCATCCTTTACGAGCGAGCAGCACCCACGACTGAAATGAATTTGCTGACAGGCGTGTTAGTGTAATGCGGCTAAACATAAAAAGCCCCCTGACTCGTCAGAGGGCTTTTAACCGTTTATAGCGATGTCGGTAAGATATACCGGCAGTTGTGCCTTAGTAGAAATTACTTCGCGCTATCAGCAGACATCGTCGAAGCAGAATCCGTAGCCATCGTCGAATCCGTAGCCATCATCGAAGCAGAATCTGCAGTCGTGGTGGTGGTCGTTTCAGTGCTTTCGGTCTTCTTCGAGCTGCAAGACGTAGCCAGGGCGATCATAGCCATGAAAAAGAAGGCGGATTTCGTGATTGCTTTCATATTTTTGGGGATGTTTTTGTTTAGTGATTACTAATTAATGTCACTGTTAATACCCTATAGAGAAAAAGGTAACCCAACTTTTTTTTATTTTTTTTTGGGTTACGTCTCAAACGTTTCTGTATTAAGTAATGACTCAACTCAATGAAGGAAAGCAGGTCGCCCATATTCACCGATGAAGAGTTGCTGATGGGTTTGGCCGATGGCTCCGACGATGCACTGACGCAATTGTACCGACGGTACTTTCCAATGGTTCTCCACTTCGTTACCAGCAACAGCGGGAATGAAGACGATGCCAAGGACATTTACCAGGAAGCCTTGATTGTGTTATACGAGAAGGTGAGGAGCGGTTCGCTGGAATTGCATTGCCAACTGAAAACGTACCTATACTCGGTTGGTCGGCGGTTGTGGCTCAAACAGTTAGCGCAGCGAAGCCGGTACATGGTGCGCGACGTGGAACGACCCGCTACGGATGAATTTGTTGCCGGGCAGATTGACGACGATCTGGCAGACCACGAAGAACGCGATCGCCAGTTCGAGCTGATGGCCGACTCGCTCTCCCGGCTTGGCGAACCATGCCGGACGTTGCTGGATGATTTTTATATCCAGCATCTGAGTATGCAGGAGATCACCGAGAAGTTTGGTTACACCAACGCCGACAATGCCAAAACGCAGAAATACAAGTGTCTGATGCGGTTGAAGCGGCTGTTCTTTTCGGAATATAAACAGTAAATGTTGTCAGGTCATACAGGTACGGGGTGGTCCGCTGATTCATCAGGTTGGCTACGTATCGGGTGAGTTCACAACTCTTTAACTCTTTTTGGAGATGGACGAAGAAAAAGATATTGAAAATGCGTTGCAGGCTTACGGTGAGCGCGTTCGGTTCAGACAAAAAATGAACGCCGTTCAGGCGCGTGCTGACATGAACAGCATTCGCCAGGAGGCCGCTGATTACCGATCTGAACCGGCCGTGCAGGTCCGTTCACTCTGGAATACGTATCGGACTACACTGGCTGTAGCTGCTTCGGCGGCTATTATTACGACGTTTAGCTCTATTTTTCTTTATCGTTCCTATCAGCAAAGCCACAAACAGGAGCAGCAGTACAGCCAGTTAAGCAAAGAAATCCAGGCCGTTAAATCGTCGCAGCGCAGATTACTGAACGATTATACTGGTCGTGGGCGAAAACTGAGCGCCAATCCGGCACAAGTGGCGGGGTCAGGCTTTTTACTCACTGCAGATGGCTATTTCGTTACCAACAACCACATTGTTCGGGACGCCGATTCGGTGTACGTTCAAAGTGCAAAAGGCGATGTGTACAAAGCCAGGGTTGTGTATGCGGATAAGGCCCATGATCTAGCGTTCCTGCAACTTTGCGACGATAGTGCATTTCGGTCAATGCCGTCTGTGCCCTATAGTTTCGACGCCCGCCCCTCCGATCTTGGCGAGCGTGTGTATACCCTTGGCTATCCACGGGAAGAAATTGTTTATGGCGAAGGATACCTCAGTTCGGGGACCGGTTATCGAGGTGATTCAACGGCTTATCAGGTCGCTATTGGAGTGAACCCCGGTAACTCGGGTGGTCCTCTACTGGATGAGAAAGGGAATGTGATCGGTATAATCAGCGGTAAGCAAACAACGTCGGAAGGGGTCAGTTTTGCGGTGAAAACCAATTACATGCTCGAAGCGCTCAACAATATTCCTGCCGATTCACTGAAGGGCCAGGCACTTCGGTTAAATAAAAAGAATACGCTTTCCCACTTATCCCGCAAGCAGCAGATCAAGCGGATGCAGGATTATGTGTATCAGGTGAAGGTATTCAAGCACAAAGACTAGGAAAAGCTGAATGCAAGGATAAACAATTGTTTATCTATCGAGTTGTTTCAGGTATAAACCAACTCAACTCCCATGAAAAAGTTAACTCTATTAGCCGCTGCATTTTTCTTCTCAGTTGCTATGGTAACCGCACAGGATACAAAGCAGAACGTAAAGGAAACGGCTCAACAAACTAAAGAAACCACCAAAGCCGCTGGTCGGAAGATAGGACGCGAAGCCGATAAGGCAGGCGACAAAATGTCTACAGCTGCCAAGAATACGAAAGAAGACATTAAAGACGGAACAAACAAAACGCTCAATAAAGCTGATCGAAAAATGAAGAAAGCTGAGCGTAAAATGGACAACTCAAAGTAGGTAGTCTGGTTTCAACACAAAAAACTGTGTTACTGCTTCAGGGTAGTGACACAGTTTTTTGTTAGTGGCTAACGAACTTCAATAGACCCCCAGTGCGTTCTTCTGACAGCTTGACGCTCTATTAAAATGGCTTTTTTTACTCATGACCTCATCCGTTTCGGTGCTTTTATTTGGAATCACGCGTGATCTTACGGGTCAGTCAACGGTTTCGGTGCCCCTCAATGAAGGAGCCAGCGTTGGTGATCTCCTCGGGCAACTGAACCAGCATTATCCGGCACTGGCTGGTATTCGTTCGTTGCTGGTGGCTGTCAACGGTGAATATGCCGAACCTGAACAGTTATTGGCTCACCACGATGAAATCGCCCTTATTCCACCGGTCAGCGGAGGCTGATCTCTGTTCAAACTTTTTATGATTGCTCTTACTTCCGACCCCATTGACGTGGGTGCTGCCTTATCCTATCTTCAGTCGGAGCAGGCTGGAGCTATTGACTTTTTTCTGGGTGTGGTGCGTGACAATACGCAGGAACGACCCGTCGACCGGCTTGAATACGAAGCATACGACCGGATGGCCATCACTGAAATGCAGAAAATTGCGGATGATGCTCAGCAGCAGTGGCCTATTCTCCGGTACACGATTGTCCACCGAAAAGGAACCTTGCAGATTGGCGAAATTGCGGTGCTGATCGGTGTGGCTACGGCCCATCGGGCGGCTGCTTTCGAAGCCTGTCGCTACATCATAGACACGATCAAACAAACCGTGCCCATCTGGAAAAAGGAAGTATTTACCGATGGTGAGTCCTGGGTGAACGCACACCCGTGAGGAATGTACTATATATGATGTACATTACATATATAGCACATCATATATAGTATACATCCTGCCTCATTTCAGCAAATAAGTGCCTACAATAGGGTAGTGGTCGGAGTACTTGATATGATTGATGGTTTCGAAGTTGACCGGAGTGAATTTTGGGTCGTGAAACTGATGGTCGATCCGAATGAAACCCGGCAGGTGATTGTACGTAAATCCAAACCCTCGACCGGCATCTTCAAAACTGTTCGGCAAAGTTCGGCGCAATCGTTCATAAACGACACTATAGGGGGTATCGTTATGGTCGCCGGTAACAATAACCGGATAGGGGCTTTCCCGAATGTACCGCTCAACCTTTATAACTTCCTCCCGGCGATCGGTGAAGCCGTTATGCAAGGCACTCAACACGCCCCTTGTTTCCCGCTGAACACCCTTCATCTCTTTTTGTTTCAAGACTTTACCGACCCGAATACCCATTGAGTGAAGGTGAACATTGATGATCCGAATCGTGTCATTGCCTAGTTTTATGTTCGCCCATACAATACCGTTCTGCGGTCCGAATGCCTCCCGTCCAGACGCCAGTATCGGGTACTTGGAAAAAATAGCTACTCCGATATCACCATCCTTTGCCTGGGCCATTTCCGGAAACAGAAATGCCGTGGACGTGTAGCCAGCCTCCCGAAATCGCTTGACCAGATTATAATCAGGAATGGTCGTCGAGTTGTAAAACTCCTGAAAGCATTTGATCGGTGCATCATAGCGCAGTACATAGTTCATCGTTCGGCGGACGCGTGGCGAGCTTCGGTAGAGGTCCCAGGAAGCCGTCAGATCAAACGATTGAACGTTGTAGCTGAACACGTTAAGTAGTTTGGTTTTGTCTGATACGTCGGTTGGGCTGTGCCACACAAATGTTCTGGAGCCAAATAGAATCAGTCCCATGATCAGCACGCAGCCAGACAGCCAGCTACGCCAGGGCCTGGCTGTTAGCCACAGGCAAATAACAACAAAGTTAAGCACCCAGGCTACTGGTAACGTAATCATGACCATGCTGGCCGACCAATGTTCTACCTGTAAACTATAGAGTAGCCAGTACGCCAAACAAGTGTATAAAGCCAGCAGTAAATTAAGTGACCACAGGAGCGACCGAAAAAAATAGGCAATGAACTGCCCAGCTCGCATTCTAAGCGTCATATCGTCGTTATTGAGCGAGATTAATACCTTGAGAAAGGCAAAAATAAGGCATAATGCCCGGAATGCCTGCAACTGCTCTATTAAGGGGGCTTGCGATGCAAGCATAAACGTATTACCTTTGTGGCACAAAAACCATATGGCATTGATTAAAAAAGGGAGTCGCACTCCCTTTTTTGTTAGCCTTACCTTGTGGACGACAAAGCTAAAATCACCGAATTATTACAGCCCTATCTGAACAACGGCGAATTTTATATCGTTGATATTCAGGTTGCTGGCAGACAGGGCGGCCGGTTAAAGGTCACCATTTTGTTGGATAGTGATGCCGGCATCAAAATTGATGACTGTGCCGACATCAGCCGTAGGCTGGGTGGACAAATGGATGAGATGAATTTTTTTGGCGAATCGGCCTTTACGCTCGAAATTTCATCCCCCGGAGTTGACTATCCGTTAACGTTTCCACGCCAGTTCGTACGAAATGTGGGCCGACAGTTAACGGTTACACTCGTGGATGAAAAAACGCGAAAAGGCTGGCTCGATTCGGTAGCTGACGATCATATCGTGCTGGATATAGAGCCCGAAAAGCAATCGAAGAGCAAGAAGAAAAAAGAGGCTGATTTAGCTGCTGAAATTCCACCAATCGGCCTTACGTCGATTCCATTTGAGCAGATAAAAAAGGCGCAAGTAGAAATATCATTTAAATAAAGTAATAAGGAGTAAGTCGATAAGTTTTAACCCGTTGCTCTCCGCTTCACCCGCGCGGCACCGTTTATGACAACAGATTTACGGACTTACGACTTACAGACTGTCTTACTACCATGACCAGTGGACTATTAATAGAATCGTTTGCTGATTTTGCCCGGTCGAAGAACATTGACCGGCCCACCATGATCACTATTCTGGAAGATGTCTTCCGAACGATGATTCGTAAAAAATACGGGACAGACGAAAATTTCGACGTTATTATTAACGCTGAAAGTGGCGATCTGGAAATGTGGCGGACGCGCGAAATTGTTGACGACGATTCGGAAGATATTTGGGATTATGATAAAATCCCCCTCGCCGAAGCGCGCAAAATTCAGGATGACTTTGAGGTAGGCGAACAGGTTGCTGAAGAAGTAAAACTGGACGATTTTGGTCGTCGGGTTGTGCAAACGGCTCGCCAGACGCTCATCCAGAAGATAAAGGACATGGAGAAAGAACTCCTTTATCAAAAATACAAAGATCAGGTTGGTGATTTGGTTGGTGCCGAAGTGTACCAGCTATTGAAGCACGAAATCATTCTGGTTGATAGCGAAGGCAACGAGTTGAGCCTGCCGCGTACGGAACAGATTTCGAAGGATCGTTACCGGAAAGGAGAGGCTGTCAAAGCCGTAATCAGCCGGGTTGACATGCTCAATGGCACACCCAAGATTATTCTGTCCCGTACATCACCGGTATTTCTGGAGCGTCTTTTCGAAATTGAAGTACCGGAGATTTACGATGGTCTAATTTCGATTCGTAAGATTGTCCGGGAACCGGGCGAGCGAGCCAAAGTAGCGGTTGAATCGTACGACGACCGCATTGATCCCGTTGGGGCCTGTGTTGGTATGAAAGGGTCTCGGATACATGGTATCGTACGTGAACTCGGAAACGAGAACATTGACGTAATTAACTACACCGAAAACCTTGAGCTGTTGATTAGCCGGGCGCTTAGCCCCGCCAAGATAAGTTCGATGCAGATTGATCGGGAAACGAAACGGGTATCTGTTTTCCTCAAACCCGATCAGGTATCACTGGCTATCGGTAAAGGCGGTCAGAATATCAAACTGGCCGGGCGGCTGGTTGATATGGAGATTGATGTATTCCGTGATAACGAAGGACAGGAGGACGATGAAGACGTTGACCTGATGGAGTTCTCGGATGAGATCGACGATTGGATGATTCAGGAATTGCGCAAAGTTGGTCTCGATACGGCCAAAAGTGTACTGGCGCTTAATAAAGAAGAACTTGTTCGACGAACGGATCTTGAAGAAGATACGGTTGAAGAAATACTGAATATCCTCAAACAGGAATTTGAATAAGGTGGAGTACCCGTGCAAAGAGGAAATCCGTTTGTCGATTTAATCCTCTTTTTACACCCTAAACGCGTCAATATTGATGCCGAGGGATTTTTATTGTTGGAACTGGTGTTCATACCTTACCAACAACTATTAAATTTGCCGAATATAAACCGAAGTATGGCAGAAGAAAAGTCAATGCGCCTGAGCCAAGTGGCAAAAATTCTCAACAAAGGACTATCCTCTGTTGCGAGTAGTCTGTCTGCCAAAGGGTTTAAGGTTGAAGTTAATCCTAACACCAAAATCAACACAGAACAGTTGGAGGTGTTAGCGAAGGAGTATAAATCTACGGAACTCCTGAACGGAACTCGCCGGGCTGAACCGCCGGTTGCAACCGCTGAGCCACCGCGTCGTCAGGAGGAGGATGTCGTTTTGTACCGTCGTGATGACGCGAGACGTCCAAATGGTGAAAACAAACCAGAGTCAGCTCCGGCTGATTTACCTAAACCCGCTTCAGAAGAGCAAAAAGCAGCCCCACAAACCGCTCAGACCGGTTTGCCAGGACTGAAAGTGGTGGGTAAAATTGATTTGAACGCAAAGCCTTCTTATTCACAACCTGCTCCGCAAGCGAAAGTTCCGGCCCCACAGGAAGTGAAACAGGCTGTAGTGACCCCATCTGTTGCACCGCCTGCTCCAGCAGTAGCGCCGGTTGTTGTCGAGACCCCGAAGCCTGTGACGCCACCCGTAGCACCGCCTGCTCCAGCAGCACCCGTTGCTACTGAAACGCCGAAACCGGCGCCAGTGTCAGTAACACCAGTCGAAGCAAAACCAGCTCCGACACCACCCGTTTCTACGCCAGTTGCTACTGAGCCAAAAGCGAATGTGGTTGACATAGCAAAAACGGAAACAGCACCTAAGGAAACAGCGAAGCCGATTGTTGTTGAACCGACACCTGCCTCTACTCCGCCAAAAGCGGTTGTTGAGCAGCCAGCGGTTGCCGCTCCAGTTCGGCAGACAGAGGCTAAACCAGCTACACAGGAGAAGCCAAAAGAAAACCAGCCGACCAACAATCAGCCCAAGCCAGAAGTTCAGCCAGCCGCAAAACCGACTTCCGCCGATGAGCCAGACGCTCAGACGGAAACGATCCGGGCTGCTGGCAGTCACCAGCTGGGCGGTTTGAAAATTCTGGGAAAAATCGAGTTGCCCGTCAACAACCCTCGCCAGGGTGGCGGTAACAACGTCGATAAGAAAGGAAAACGCAAGCGAATTCGCGGTGGTCGTGAAGGCGGCAGCACACCCAACCAGCCAAACCAGGGTGGTCAGGGTAGCGGCCAGCCACAAGGACAGGCGGGTAATCGTCCTCCTCGTGAGGGAGACCGTGGACCAGCAAACCGAACACAGGGTGATCGTCCGCAGGGCGACCGCACTCCGGCAACCGGACAACGGGAAGCCGCACCTCGTGACGGTAATCGTCCGCAAGGCCAGGGACAGGGTGACCGTGCAGCCGCACCAGCGAATCGTACCGCCGGTACGGGTACAGGCCAAAACCAAGGTGGCAACAACGCCAATCGGGGTGGAACGGGCAACACCACCAGTGCGAACAACAATCGTTCGGGTAGTGGAACGGGCAATAATGCTAACCGGAGTGGCAACAATGCCAACCGAGGTGGAACTGGCAACAACGCCAATCGCGGAGGAACCGGTCGTCGTGAAGCACCGACCCAGGCCGATGTTCAAAAATCCATTCAGCAAACGAACGCACGGATGCGCGGTAACACGCCAAACCGTGGGGCCGATCGTCGGCGTGACCGTCGTAGTCAGCGCGAAGATGATCGCCGTTTGATGAATGAACAGGAGGAGCTGGAAGCAAAAACTCTGAAAGTTACCGAGTTTGTATCGGCTAACGATCTGGCATCGTTAATGGACGTGTCGATCAACGAAGTAATCTCGGTTTGTTTGAACCTGGGTATGTTCGTGTCGATCAACCAGCGGCTAGATGCGGAAGCGATAACGGTTATTGCCGATGAATTTGGGTACGACGTTCAGTTTATTTCGGCTGAAGATGAAACGGAAGCAAGCATTGACGTTGAAGCCGATGAGCCCGACGATTTGGCACCACGTGCCCCGATCGTGACGATCATGGGTCACGTTGACCACGGTAAAACATCGTTGCTTGATTACATTCGTCGCGCTAAAGTTGCCGCGGGTGAAGCCGGTGGTATCACGCAGCACATTGGTGCTTATAGTGTGAAACACGATGGCGACCGGATGATAACGTTCCTTGATACACCGGGTCATGAAGCCTTTACGGCCATGCGTGCACGGGGTGCTAAAGTAACGGACGTTGTTATTATTGTGATTGCGGCTGATGACAGCATCATGCCTCAAACACGCGAAGCCATCAACCACGCTCAGGTAGCGGGTGTCCCAATTGTATTTGCTTTCTCGAAAGTAGACAAACCGGGTGCTGATACCGAAAAAATTCGGACTGAGCTGGCGGCTATGAATATGCTTGTTGAAGAGTGGGGTGGTAAATACCAGGCACAGGAGATTTCGTCGAAATCGGGTCTGGGTGTTGACGATCTGCTTGAAAAAGTGCTGCTTGAAGCTGAACTGCTCGAACTGAAGGCTAACCCATCACGCCGGGCATTGGGTACCGTTATTGAAGCATCGCTTGACAAAGGACGCGGTTATGTTTCGACTGTTCTGGTCGAAAACGGTACGCTTCGTCAGGGAGATATCATGCTGGTTGGCGCCCACTACGGCCGTATCCGGGCCATGACAGATGACCGGGGCGAGCGCATTAAAGAAGCTGGACCGTCGCAGCCAGTACAGATTCTTGGCTTGCCAGGTGCTCCGCAGGCGGGTGACAAGTTTAACGTGATGGAAACAGATCGTGAAGCCCGTGAGATCGCCAATAAACGCGAGCAACTGCTGCGTGAGCAGACATTACGTACCCGCAAACACATTACGCTGGAAGAAATTGGTCGCCGGAAAGCGATCGGTACTTTCAAAGAGTTGAATGTGATCGTGAAAGGTGACGTGGATGGATCCGTCGAAGCGCTTTCGGATTCTCTCCTGCAACTGTCTACGGCTGAGGTACAGGTGAACATCATTCACAAAGCGGTTGGCCAAATCTCTGAATCGGATGTATTGCTGGCGTCGGCTTCCGATGCGGTAATCGTTGGCTTCCAGGTGCGGCCATCGGCCAGTGCCCGGAAACTATCCGAGCAGGAACAGATTGAGATACGCCTGTACTCGATTATCTACGATGCGATTAACGAAGTGAAAGATGCTATGGAGGGGCTGTTGGCTCCGACTGTGGAAGAAGTCATTGTTGGTAACATTGAGGTACGTGATGTGTTCAAGATCAGTAAGATCGGTACTGTGGCCGGTTGTTACGTAACAGAAGGCAACATCAAACGGAATAACAAAATCCGGATTATTCGGGACTTCATTGTGGTGCATACGGGTGAAATCAGCGCCCTTAAACGCTTCAAGGAAGATGTTAGCGAAGTGAAGTTTGGCTACGAATGTGGCTTGAGCATCAAAAACTTCAACGACATCGAAGTTGGCGACGTAATCGAAAGCTTCGAATTGAAAGAAGTCAAACGGACTTTATAAGTTAAATCCGGATTTGGTTGATTTTTATGATAGACTATGATTTCGTTTTCAGAGTGGTCCTAAAAACAAACTAGATACTGATTCAATTAATAGCCCCGATAGGAGAAAACCTATCGGGGCTTTTTTGTACCTTATGGTCTGATCTCAGCTTTATGAATGTTCTGACCGTAAGCGACCTGCACGGGAAAGCCGTTTGGCAGGAAGCTAATGCCGATGCCTATGATCTTGTCGTATTTCTGGGTGATTACACGGATGGCTATGTTTTCGACGACGAAACGATTTATGCCAACCTGAACGCTATCATTCAGCAGAAACAGCAGCAGCCCGATAAATTCATCTTGCTCATTGGTAATCATGATGTCCAATACCTGCACTTTCCGCGCTATCGCTGTTCAGGGTTTCGTGAACGGGCGCAACCGGAACTAAGCGCCTTATTTAATAAGCATAAAGCCCTTTTTCAGGTTGCCCACCAACAGGCTAACTGCATCTTCACGCATGCCGGGGTGACTAATAGATGGCTAACTCATTTCCTGAAAAAAATGGATTACAACATAGGACAGCCCACTGCCGAAACTAATTTGGCCGGATTGTTGAACGACGCTCATCGGCAAGCAGAAAACACGCGCGATGTACTGTTTGAGGCCGGATCTGCGCGGGGTGGTTATAACGCCTTCGGCGGTCCTGTTTGGGCTGACCGTTCCGAAACAAAAGCTGATTACCTGACGGGCTTTCAGCAAATCGTTGGCCATACACCCGTGGGCGATTTTATCACAGTGGGTAACAAAACAGGTTCTATTACTTATACGGATGTGTTGAAGACCAGAACGGCCTTCTATGAAGTGGTAATCCCTGATTAACTTGTAAACGAAAGAAACGAAAGGCGTAGAGCCAATCGTTACTAGTAAAACCTGTTTGCCGACAATAGCCTGAATGAATTTCCTATATCCTTCTTTCCTGTTTGGTCTGCTGGCAGTATCGGTTCCGGTTGCCATTCACCTGTTTAATTTTCGGCGAACCCGGCGCGTGTTTTTCACGAATGTAGCCCTTTTGCGAACAGTACAAACCGAAACCAAGTCATTTCGCCGGTTAAAACATTGGCTCATTCTGGCCTGTCGTTGTCTGTTTCTGATATTTTTGGTACTGGCCTTCGCTCAGCCATTTATTCCCAGTAAAAACAAGCTTGGTCTGTCCCGGCAGGGTGTAACCAGTCTGTATGTCGATAACTCGTTCAGTATGCAGAATGAGCGAAACACAAAACGGTACCTGGATATTGCCACCAGCAAGCTGGATGAATTGCTGACACTGTTTCGGAATACCACATCGCTTCAGTTGCTGACGAATGATTTCTCAGCGGCTGAGCAACAGGCCGGAACGGCAGAATCAGTTCGCGACCGTGTTACGTCTATCCGGTTTGCGCACACGCCCCGGACGCTCGAAACGGTTTATCGTCGGCAGCGAAATTTGCTCAGCTCATTAAATCCGGGCGGACGCAATCAGCTTTTCTGGTTCTCCGATTTTCAAAAAAGTACGGTAGGAGATTTATCGAAGCTTACCATCGACACAACTGACCGGCTGTTTATCGTGCCGCTCGATGCACAATCGACAAAGAATGTCTATGTTGATTCGGTCTGGCTGTCGACGCCGTTTATCCGTGAGATGCAGAACAACAGCCTGAACGTAAAGCTGAATAATGCGGGTCGGGAGAATGTGAAAAATCTGCCCATTCGGCTGTATCTGGATGATACACAAACATCAACGGCTTCGGCAACGATAACTCCCGATGGCACGGCAACGGTTTCGCTCAACTTCAACGTAACGTCAAAAGGGTACCACCGGGGTCGTATTGTGTTTGAAGATTATCCCATCACGTTCGACAATCAGTACTTTTTCGTTATCGAGGCATCGCCCGCCGTTCGCGTCACGCATTTGTACGAACAGAAGTCAGGTCCGTCTGATCGTCCGACCAGTTACGTAGATGCCGTTTATGCCAACGACAGTCTGTTTGTCCGGCGGAGTTTCAGTGTCCAGAACTTTGATGTGGGACAGCTCAAGGAAACGGATCTGGTTGTCATGGAGGGCATTACCGAAGTAGCGGGTGCGCTTCGTACTGAGCTGGAACGATTTGTCCGGCAGGGGGGAAGTTTGACCATTATTCCACCCGTAAACCCAAATGTTAATTCGTATGGTCCCTTTTTACAGACGCTGGGCGTAGGAAACGTGCAGGGAACAACGACAACGAATGTCACGCCAGCCACCTTACCCGTCGCTGATCCCGACCGGCGAAATCCGTTTTTTCGCGATGTATTCCAGCAGAGTTATCAGGCCGAACCACTCAACATGCCGACTGCCGCACCCGTTTGGCGCTGGAGTGCTGGTGAACGACTGTTGAGCCTGCGGGATGGTAACCCGCTGCTGACACAGTCAAAAGTGATTGGAGGTACGGCTCAGGGAAATGTGTACGTACTGGCTAGTCCGCTGGCATCGGCCTATGGTAACTTGGCTGAGCATGCCCTGTTTGTGCCGATCATGTATAAAATGGCAGCTCTCAGCGTTCGGGCGCAGCGCACCGCTTACTCGTTCGATGATAATCTGATAACCATTCCCGTTAGCAATCCGTCGGAGCGGGCGGTTTATAAACTGAAGCATGACAAGCTGGAAATCATTCCTGTCCAGCGAATGGTAGGTAACCAGCTTCAGCTCGAAATGCCCAAAAGTAACGAACTGGCTGCCGGTCAGGAAGTGGAAGCCGGGTATTACGAATTACGCCTGAGTACCAACGATGGACCGGGTAAGGTTGAGCGCTTGCTGG
This sequence comes from Spirosoma lituiforme, assembly GCF_054776635.1. Taxonomy (NCBI): domain Bacteria; kingdom Pseudomonadati; phylum Bacteroidota; class Cytophagia; order Cytophagales; family Cytophagaceae; genus Spirosoma; species Spirosoma lituiforme. Next base: position 1,248,170 of record NZ_BAAHBO010000001.1, on the reverse strand, counting down.
CCTTCAATCATGGAAATCAGGAATCGGCAATGAGCTTTTACTCGGCCGACGAGTTACGTAAAGCTTTCGTTAACCAGTCAAACGTGGAGGTTTTCGATAGTATACAGGACGGCGATTTTGTGCAGGTACTGGAGCAGGAAAATCTGGGCAAAAGTCTTTGGAAATACTTTTTGTTAGCTGCTCTGGCTTGTCTGCTGCTTGAAGTAGGGCTGGTCCGCTTCCTGAAGGGATAAGCGTAAAACAAGTCTTTATCTGTTTCTGGGCGTCAACGTGACAGGGCCGAGTAAACCCGAAGGCAGGGCATCCCAGGTTGTCGCGTCGAAGGGTTTATAGCGGATGTCTACTATATTGATGTCGTAAAACTTCTTCCAGCCAGGGTGTTGCCGGTCGTAGAGCCGCATGTAATTGGCCGACAGATTCGTAACCGCAACAGCAAGGTGATTTCCTTTTGCTTTTAAGCGAGTAGCCGGGATGGCTAGCCGAAACGGAAGGCACCAAGCTGTTCCCAGTGGCTGGCCGTTTAGCCATACATCGGCTACTTCACGCACATCGCCAAGATTGAGCATGTAATCAGACGCCATCGGACCGCTGGGTAAATCGAAGGTAGTGGTGTAATGGGCCGTACCAGAAAAATAACTCGCCGAATCGGAAAGTGTAGTCCAGGATACGAGGGCTGGTAACGTAACGGTTGTTTTCAGGGCAGATTGTCCCCGGAAAGGGCTTCCCTGAACCGGGCGTCCTTCCGTGAATTGTACTTGCCAGGGATTCTGCAATGGAATTACCGGTGTTGACAATGGCGAAATGAGTTGTTGTTGCCTATCGGTATCGGCATACTGGGGCGTGCCTGAATACACATCGATAAAACACGACTCGCCCGGCTCAAGCTGTAAATACACATCATCTCGCCCCATTTCACCCTTCCGAACAGGGAGGGCTTCCCGCTGGTCCGTTAGCGGATTATAGCGAATCGCCGGACCGGTTGCCGAAAGCGTGATCCAGTTTTTATGAAAGCGGTTACTCAGGTTCGTGATGAAGTACTGGGTGGTATCGGTCGAATGGCGGCTTTGCTGACGTTTTCGGATAAAGGATAAGCCTTCCGACGCCCAGCCTTCTACCCGAACACCCAGTTGGTTCATCGTTCCCAAAACGTCTGTACTCACTCGTACCGACGGTAGCTTTTGACTCATTCTACCCAATTGCTGCACCTCTGCCGACCGCGCCCGATGGTTGTGATAACCAGGGGCCTGTTCGGGTAAGTGTCCGTCAAAAACAATTCGTGCCCCCTGCTGAGCCAGCTTGACCAATTGTCGTAAGGAGGATTCGGGAATATAAGTAGTGCGGGGCACCAGAATAACCCGATATGTTGCTCCGCCAGGGCTATGGATACCCTTTTGACTAGCCGTCAACGTAGAAAGTAAGGCGTCGGAAACATAATCAAACGTGTAGCCCTGCTCATTTAGTTGCTCGCACAGCCGACCAAAGGGTTGCGGCAACAACCAGCGTTCTACATGGTGTACTTCCAGTTGGTGGATGCCTCCCGCTGATGTTGCCGGGGTGTTCCATAAGTCGTGAATGGGAAAGTAAACAAGTACGTCGTTGTCGGGCTTGCTGGCTTGCAGGCGTGTCTGGCAGCGTTCGATGTATTGGTTAAGCAGCGGCAGATGCGGCCAGAAATGCGATGATGGCCCGTAATTGGTTGACGCGTAAAATAACCAGCCGGGCCAGGTTTCGGCTGGTGGCGAATAAGGTATGCCGTGGTAAAAAACATGGTTGATGCCTGATGCAAACAACTCATCGACTTGTGGCTTTATCTGCGACAGTGATACCTGAAAATGGTTAGCCAGCCAGGTGCCCGTTTCCGAACTGACCAATGGTTTTCCTGTCAGGTGAGCTGCTGAGGAGGCAAACTTCATGGCTAGCGGATTGGGCGTACCAAACCGGTCGACCTCGTAGTTAGCGTCCACGCGCAGACCCGGGATGGGGAATCGGCTGGACCCAAACGATTCTGTTTCGGGAATATCGGCGGCCGCGTAAAGGTCTATCAGGTTACCGGGTGCACCATGTGCCTGGTTCCGGGTTTTGTAACCTGCCCTGTGCGCCCAGTTGGCCCAGTGTTTGGCAAAACCGTCGAGTAGTAACTCGGCCAGTGTCTGGTGGTAATCCTGGTGAACGAGTCGGCTTGTTTCGCTTTGGGTCGTATCTAAAAAAGAAGCTAACTGGCTAGTGAGGTCGTAGCCGCGCCGGGTCTTGAATTCGGCCAGAAAGTTGGCCGTCCAGTTCGCGCCGTATACCTCGTAGGAGTCGTTGTAAACGGCGCGGGGTTTCTCGGATAGATGAGTCAGCGTTGAGTCGAATCGGCGAAGGTACTGCTCGACGGCCTGTTTGCTGAAGTAGTCGATGACCAATCCCTGACCACCCGGCGCGGGGCGTTTCACGGACTGGCCAGTTAACATGGTGGTAAGCTTTCCGCTTTCTATCGCCCATTTTTTAGCGGCCATATCGGTCGAGACACCGGGCCCGCCAAAAGGCCAGCCGGTTCCGGTTGTCAGGTCAACGCCCATATTCAGTCGTTTTCCTTCGCGGACGGTGTGGGCAAATACCGCCAGCCAGCGATCCGTCAGAAATGGAATAAACTGTTTCTCATATCCTTTAACTCCATAGATCGGGATGATGTGAACCCCCCCGATTCCGGCCTGCGCAAACTGTTCGAGCTGGGTTGTAATATCAGCTTCGTTCACAGCACTGCCCATCCACCACCAGTACGTCCAGGGCCGGGCCGTATTGAACGTGGCTGGTTGATGAACCGATCTTGATTGAGGCTGGGCGGATGTATGTAGTCCTAAGACCAAGAATAAACCAGCGAAGAAAATAGACTTCATGGAAACGGTGAACGGGTGAATGAGTGGGCTGCTGTCGTGAGAAAAGAGCGGTAAAGCCATTTTCTATACTCGCTCACTTCGGGCTATTTTTCACCTCGAACAGCACCCGCTGGCTACCGGCCTGGCCATCGGCTGTCAGGCCGTTCACGTCCACAATGTACGTCCCCGCCTGATCGGAAGTGTAAAACTGAACACGACCTTTCCCCTGAGCGTCGGTTTTCAGGTCGGGGTTCCAGTACAATAATGTCCGGGCATCGGGCAGTCGGCTGCCGAGTTGTCTGTCCGTCTCGTAACGGGGCGAATAAAACTCCCGTTGTTGTTGTAAGCCATCATAATCCAGGCTGAGCGAACTTGGACTCATCGGGAAGCCTGCCAGATCGCCTTTATAGGACATGAAACTGATGACACCCGGAAATAAGGACTGGCCTATGAAATAGTTATTCGTAATGACGTCGATCTGCTTGATTTTCAATGGGCTGAAGTCGATGATCTTATCCATGTCAAAAACAGGAACCCCATCCAGCAGCACCAGCGATGGCTCTTCAAAAATAGTCCGGTACGGCAAATTGGGGACGTGCAGCCGAAAGTGTCCCTGCTTCTTTCGGGGCATTACCCCCAGCACATATTCGCGCAACACTTCTTCCATTCTGGGGAAACGCGTGTAGGCGTCCAATAAATACGACTCGCTGGGCTTTCCGTAAAAGGCCGAGCTGTCTACCGATGGATGCTGATACCGAATAGCCTGATCGCCCCAATAGGCAGCCTGTACCTGCATGGCCACACTGCGGTTCAGCAGTTGGTCGGCCTGCGGCTCGGCAATGGTCAGCTCCGGTAAACGCGTGGCTGATGAGGAACCCGCAAACGGATTTGTAATCGTTAGTTTCAGCAGACTATCTTGGGGATTGGTCTGCACGATCACGCTTTTCGGCCCGTAGAAATCCTGCATCTCGAACCGAATTTGCCCGTTGGCATTGCTCCTGGATACATACAGCCGAAGGGGTTTACCGGGCGATGACAGATACGTCTGAACATTTGGCACTGGCTTACCCGACGCGGGATCCGTTACGGTTCCCTGAATAAGCAGTCCGTTGTGCTCGGGAATAAACGACTGTTTGGGAAAGGGCGATGCCGAGGTGGTTTTGCCGCCGAGAATGTCGTCCCACCGGAACCGACGCCAGCCGTGGGTGAGCATCAGATTGTCCGTTGCCCGATGAATATCGGCCGTTTCGGACTGTACGTAATAATCGGGAGATTCGATTCGGCCCTGCAAATCGGACGTCATCCAAAAGTAACTCAGTATGTTGCCCGAACTGGTACCCGCCAGCGAATCGAGCCGGTAAACCGATACCGATAAGCTTGCCGATTGACGTTGTGAAGCAGCCGCTTCGACAAGGGCATCCAACGTTACTTTGGTGCGGGAGGCATACTGTTGCTGATCGGATTTAAGGTTGATAACCAGGGGTGCAGCAGGCCGTTTGAAGTAGAGTCGTTCGCAAACGGGCCGGCGGTCGGCGTCGAAAATAGTCAGGTGAGAAACGCCTTCCCCCAGTGCTTTTTTGTTGACCAGAAACGTAGTTTCGCGTTGGATAGGCTGCTGTTCAGCCACCTTGATTTCGTTGCGGGTATGCGCGAAGAGATAAACCGACGACGCGCCATCAATGTTGGTGTTGACCGTTATTTTTACCTGATTGCTTCCCGCTTCATCGAGTCGCATGGTATAGCCTTTGGTGTCAGCCATCGGGAGGGCTTTGGTAATCATTCGCCCTTTTTCGTCGGTTATCACAACCCGGTAACGGGTGTTGGCCGCTGGCGTGAAGGTAAACGTGCCGATGCCGAATTTATGGGGTGCGAACTTCGTCAGGGTATCGTTTTGCTCGTTCAGCAGCCAGCCGCGAATCGGTACGCCCCGCCCCGAAACATCAACCGTTCTGAAGGCTACATTGCCGGGGAGACCCTGAACCAGATGGCCCCCTTCGGGGAAAAGCTGAACGTCGTAATCGGGGGTTGCCTGTAGTAAAGGAAGTCCCAGTGGTTTGAACGGATTGACGATGGTGAGGGTCTTTTCAAAGAAAAAGCCGGGACTGAAGTTCTTCATCCAGTTCGTATAGGCGCGCAGGAGGTACGAGCCGGAATGGAGCGAAGAGGGCAGAAAGAGCGTCCCATTACCGCCCCCCGTGTTCAGGGCTATCTTCGTTTGCAGCACGGATTGGTGTTCCTTATCCAGTAACTCAACGTACGTTACTTTGCTGACATCGAGTGGCTGATGATGCGTGCCATCTACGTAATACACTTTAAACCACATGGTTTCGCCGGTTAGGTAAAATGCCTGATCGGTGTGCATAAACAGCTTTTCCTGAAGCGCCTGCCGCCGGTATGTGTCAAATGATTGCACGAGTGTATTGACCGGTGGTGGTGCCTGACCAAGGGCCCCCAGACTGATTGCCAGGAACAGACTAAACAAGACGCGCTGTATAGAAATCGGCATAAGAAAGCTTGTTCGGCGGGGTGTCATTATTTCCAGAAATCGGGTCTTGTCAGTACACCGCCCATCAAGCGGCAATCCACGCAATAGTCAGAGGTGGTCAGGTAGCGGGTAGCGTCGTAGGCGTCGATTACGGCGGTCTGAAATTTTATAATATCTGCTACGGAAAGGGTATCGACCGAACAATTGCTGTACCCGGTAACGGTATAGAACGTTGGCAGCTCCGAACGGGAAATAAAGATTCGTTTGGTTTCAATCGTACCCACCCGGAAGAAGCCCAGCGCTAGTTCCGCCGGGTTGGTTGTACAATGCAGATTTCCGGTGATCTGCGAGGGCTGTGGGTCGAAAATGGAGCCAATATTCTGCGTTATTTTAGCCAGTTGATCATAGTAGTCGAACCCACTCTGACTCAGGGCAAACTGCCGGACAAGGATGCTGTATTTGACGCCCAGCTTGTTGGACGTACCCGTCAGAAACGTCAACGGAAATTGGCTGACCACATCCTGACTAAGCCGCGTTGTCGAGGTCGTTATAATATTTGTTGAACTATTACTGCGCCAGCACTGATTGACGCTGAGTTGACGACTAACGATTTGTTTGTCTTTGACTTCCAGTAATGACGTGAAGGGTGTAAGGTACTGCCAGGTTTCGTCGAACTCCCAGCGATAATAGCGGGTGTTGTTTTTCGGGTCATGGGTATTTACGTTGATCTGTACGCCATTATTTTCTATCCGCCAGCTCACGCTGTCAATGGGTGGAGTCTGAACCACCGGCACGTAATCCGAGTAATAATCAACTCCTTTGGCCGTCCGAACGTGCAGCCGGTACGTCTCACCCGACTGGGCCGTTACGCCCGACAGGGTATACGTTCCCGACGTGCCTTCGATTAAGGGATAAGTCGCTTTGTTCTGGCTTTCGATCGTGACGACGGCCTTTGTTTCTACGGCAGGAGCTTTGGTATCCGTCAGACTTTGTGAACGGGATAAATTAATCGTCGATGTGGTGCCCGGTGCGCTGTTGAAGAAGCCATTCACAACCAGGTAACTACCCGGCGAGGTGATTTCGGGTGGACGGTAGGGGTCTACGCACCCGCCAACGAGTAGAATGAGTAGCCAGACGACTGTTTTTACCGATGTATTTTTCATGAGCGTAAAGCGCTGAATAGTCTTTCTTAAAATCGAAAATTGTACGTAATGGATGGTATCGGGTTGCCAAAGATGGAAAGCTGATAGCCATTGATGCGTCCGTTTTCTGCCTTAAAATAGACGGAATAGGCATTGTGGCGTCCCAGAAGATTATAGACCGAAATGGTCCAGGAACTGTGGGCCAGCTTTCTTACCTTGTGGTTGCCCTCAATGTTCATGGCAATATCGGCGCGGTAATAGTCCGGAATGCGGTACTGATTTCGTTCGGAATAGAGTAACCTGGCGGAGTTATCGAGAATGTATTTGCCGACCGGAAGGGTAATGGGTCGCCCGGTGCTGTAGGTGAAATTCAGCGATACACTAAACCGACGGTTCAGTTTGTAATTGCTGATCATCGTGAAGTCGTGGGGTTTGTCGTAACTGCTCGGATAGAAGTTGCCCTGATTAATGTTCTCACTGTTGTTGAGCCCGTTAGTACGCAAGAGCGTTCGGGCGTAAGTGTAGCTGAGCCAGCCATTCAGTTTGCCCGTTGTTTTCTTGACCAGAAATTCGATGCCGTAGGCTTTTCCTTCGGCCTGTACCACATCGGTTTCAATATGGTGGTTCAGAATCAGGGTGGCCCCGCTTCGGTAATCGAGCAGGTTCTGGAGGGTTTTATAGTACGCTTCGACTGACAGTTCTATGGTGTTGTTGCGGTTGTTTTTGTAAACCCCCACCGCATACTGATCGCCAATCTGGGGCTTTATGTTCGGGTCGCTTAGTTTCCAGATGTCGGTTGGCGAAATAACGGTTGTGTTCGACAGCATCTGAATGTATTGCCGGGTCCGGTTGAAGCTCGCTTTTACGGAAGCCGTGTTCGACAGGGCATACCGGATAGCCAGCCGATACTCCGGTCCGTGGTATGTCGAAATGGCTTTGTTGGTGCTGTACGAGAGGGTATCCGTAATGGTGTTCACCGACTTGGGAAATCCCGGCGCGTATTGGTAGACCAATCCCGGTCCCAGATACGAATAGAGAGAATAACGCAGCCCTGCACTGATCGACAGCTTCGGGCTGACATCAAAACGGTCGCCAAGGTAGACCGCGCTTTCCAGCCCCTGCTCGGTGGGTACTACGTCGGGCAGAATCAACGATTCATTACCACTCGGCCCGAAACGGCCAGGAGAAATTCTATAATGGGTAGCACTGATCCCAAAATCAACGGCATGCTGGTTGGTCGGGTAATAATTAAAGTCTGCTTTCAGTTGCGACTGCCTGATGGAAAAGGCCAGCTTGTAGGCATTGACCGGGTTCTTTTCGCTTGCTACATCGTAGGTGTAACCGCTGTAGCTTCCGGTAAATACGCTGTATAATTTATTGGTAATGACGTGTTTCCATTTCAGCGTGGCGGTCTGGTTCTGATACCGGTAGGCCGTATCGCTGTTGAGTTTGAACCGGTCCTGGCTTAAATAGCCGGTCAGGTAGATCGTGTTTTTCTCGTTAACATCGTGCGTGATGTGCAGGTTAACATCATAAAACTGCGCCTGGCTTCGCTGAAACGATGCGTTTTGCAACTGTCTCAGCAGCCAGTCGGAGTAGGAGGAGCGAACCCCGGCAATAAAGGACGTTTTATCTTTCAGGAGTGGACCTTCCAGCGTTAGCCGACCCGTGAGCAGGCCAATTCCCCCCGACCCAACAAATTTCTTCTTGTTGCCATCGCGCGTTTGCACGTCCAGTACCGACGACAGCCGACCCCCAAACCGCGATGGAATGGCACTTTTGTAGAGTTCGGCACTCTTGATCATGTCGGGGTTGAAGGCTGAGAAAAAGCCGAACAAATGCGATGAGTTATAGATCGTTGCGTCGTTATACAAAATCAGGTTCTGATCGGTAGCGCCCCCGCGCACGTTGAGCCCGGTCGAGCTTTCACCCACGGTTTTCACCCCCGGCAATGTCTGGATAACCCGGAGCAGATCGGCCTCACCCAGGGCGGTGGGCACTTGTTTGATGCTTTTGATATCGACCCGTTCCTGACCCATTTGAAGGCCGGAAATATTTTTATCTTTTTCGGCCTCAATGACCACTTCTTTCAACGCAATCACGTCGTCTTCCATGTCAACATCGAACTTACCGTCGGCGTACAGGATAATCCGGCGTCGGGTATCTTTCAAGCCGATGCTCCGTAACTTCAGGTCGTGCCGTCCGCGGGGCAGCGTGATGGAATAGAAACCAAACTGATCGGAAAGGGTACCCACGCGCGGATTGTCCAGATAAACGGCGGCTCCTACAATCGGCTCGCCGGAGGAGATATTGCGCACATAACCCGACAGCGTAGATCGCCCCGGCCGAATTGGATTGGTGCGTTTGCCTATTTCGTACACCTTTGCTTCGGGTTCTACCCGTTTGGTCTGACTTTCCGTCAGAAACGTCAAGTCAATTCCCGAATCTGAACGCCCCCGCACAAAGAAGCCAATGGGTAATTCGGTCCGGATAGGGCGGGCCGCTGTAATGTAGATACGCTGCTGGTTATCAACAGCAAACGAGTATTTTGTGTCCTTGAAAAGCTGCTGGAGAATGGAGCGGACGGTCTGGTTCTCAACACGCATATCGACCACGATGCTGTCCGAATCGGCCGGATTGTAAAAGAAGCGATAGGGAGTTTGGGCCTCGATTTGCTGAACAAACTGCCCGAAGCGCAGATTCGAGAAATCACCCCGGATGGTTTTGTCGGTGGGTGTCTGTCCAAAGGTCAGTTGCCCGCAACAAAGCAGCCCCAGCAATACGACGCAGATACGGTAGAGTTGAGCCATCGTTACTTGGTTAGTTCTTCATAATGTTTCGTCACCTGCGTCACCGCTGCTTCACGCTGGGCATCGTTAAATTTCAGCTTATTGGCCCGAATGTATTTGCGCAGACTTTTGGCTTGGTCGGGAAACAGGTTAAGCAACGAGCGCTTGCTTTTTACTTCATGATAGAGACCATCTGTCAAGATATAAAAACGATCTTTTTGTACGTAGTCGGCTCGGTAAGCGCCACTCGAAATGTCTTCGTGGATGGTTTTTGCCCGATGCGAGAGGGCCTTGGTTCGGCCATTGTACAGCACTTCGTAGAAGCCCGTCGGTACACCCGCTGCACTGTCGCCAACGATGCGCGAAAATAGATAGCCGCCCAGCGAAAAAGCCGCTACGTACTCGGTCCGTAACCGAATCCGATAGCCACCGCCCGGTTGTTGAATGGCCAGTTCATCCCGAACGATGTCGTACAACATAGGTACCTCATTATACTGCACACCGTTGTAAAAAACAGTACCCATCTGAAGGCTATCCAGTCGATAGAACGGGTGAATTTTTATACGGTGATCATGCGCGATGTATTCGTTGCCTTCGAAGACGTGAGCCTGTTCGTAAACCGTTCGTTCGTAAACGGTTATAGCCTGGTTACGAGCGACCTGCGTAAAGGAGGTATCTGGCTGGGTAGGTTGTCCGGTAGCCGATAGTGTCAGAAAGAAGAGAAAAACAAAGATGAAACGATAAGGCATAGGACAGAAGAAGTTACGCCGTAGATGACTTCCTAAAAGTAGCGTAAACCAGTTAAATAGTTTCCGTCAATTGGCTATTATATGATGCTTTGTAAGCTGATTAAATTTTTTCTCTGCTAGACGAAATCCGATAGCATAGCTTCCCTATCGAGTATTATATACATGTATATAAATTGTTACAGATGACATGATTTGATACTATCTTAACAAGATTTCATTAAAATCTACAATTATACTGTTGATTATCAAGTATTTGCTATTTTTCCGGGGAGGGTAAATAATCTATAGACGTGGCTATATTCGTTTATACAGAAATAGTTTTGGGCTAACACAATGAACCGGACGAATATGCCTTTAACAGAATTATTGCAAAACGTAATGATGGCATCACCAAATGGTGCGTTGGTCCTTCAGGCTATTCGGGGTGCCGATGGCAGGTTGATTGACCTGTACATGACAAAAATTAACTCGGTAGCTGAGAAGGAGTTAGACTGTCCGGCCGTCGAAGCGTTGGGGCAATCGTTTGCCCAGGCCTTCCCCCATCTGGCCGAAAAACATCTCCTCGAAACCTACCGGCAGGTACTGAATACGGGAAAATCGGCCCAATTTAAGGTTCACTACGTTCGTCCTGGCCAGTCGGTGCCAACCGGATTAGACGTATCGGTGGTCCGGCGGGAGAAAAGTCTGCTGATCACGTATACGCAAGTTGCCGATACGAAGATAGAAGGACCGGAGGAGTCTTTACTCGATACGCTGCAAACGGCCTTCGACGAGTCGGTTAATGGTATATCGGTTTTTAAGGCCTTGCGTGATGAACACGGGCAGGTCAATGATTTTAGAATGACGATGATCAACAAAGCCGGTCTGCAAATGACGGGTTTACGATACGACGATCTGGTCGGCAAAACGATATGGGAAGTATACCCGGCAACGAGTATAAACGGGCTCTATAAACAATACGTCCGGGCCTTCGAAACGGGCCAGATCATTACAGTAGAGCATTACTACCCCGAGTATGACATCTGGCGCGCCGGAAAAATTGTACCGACTGCGGAGGGAATTATTGTCACCTACAACGATACGACCCCAACCAAGAAAGCGCAGGAAAAAGTTGTTCAGCAGGCTCAGCTACTGGATGTTGTTCTGGAGCAGATACCGACGGCCATCGCGGTTCTTGAGCCGCTTTGGGCCGATAAAGGAGAGGCTGGACGCATCGTTGATTTCCGGGTTCTGAATGCTAATCTTGCGCTGGAGCGGATTACCGGGCAGCCTAAATCCCACCTCATCGGCCAGTCAATAACCCAGATTTTTCCCTATGCCAATGCTGCCATGCTGATGCTTCATTGTACGGAGGGTATCGAGGAGGGCAGTACCTCGGATTTTCCCATGTCGGTCAACCAGCAACCATACCAGATTTCGGTAACGGCTAAGATTGATCAACTGGTGCTGGCGTTCAGCGTGGTCAGTTAATAAATGTTGGCAGGCTGCTGTAGTGTTAGTTTCTTCACGAAGCATTGGACAAAATACACAATTTGGAGTGGAAATTGCTTAGGTGATTGCAAATAACTGATTTCACTAGCTATGACCAGAACGACTACTCCCGCGCCAGTCTTCCTATCCAGAAAAGTATACAGGATGCCCACTATCAAATGCCTTGGCAACGTTAAAAGACTGACGCTCAAGAGCGGCTCATCAACGGATGGTTTCGGCACGTTCAGCTAACGTTTGCTGCGGCTGTGCATTCATCTTCTAAAGCACACCCTGTTCATCCACCAATCGGCCGTTGGCCCATAAGTTGACCTGGAAACAAGGCAGCGGTCACCGTAGGTTGGTCCGGACCAGCTTATTGCTCATAAGCCGGTTTTGGGTGCGTCAGTAATCCTGCAACTAGCTCAAGAATACCAAAAGTCAGATGTGGCCAGGCAATGCGTTTGGCAAAACCAAGCAGCCAGGGCGAAGCCGCTACCAATACACCGGTCAGCGTGTCGATGGTCAGATGCGTTTTCATAGGGACTTTCTTCATTAACCCGGCTTCGTAATCGGTGAAGGCCGACAGGCCCAGTACCGCAAGGCCCGTACCCACGGCCACCTGGCGGGCCTTGTGATCATCGGCAAAGTTGAGCAGCCAGGGAGATGCCAGAAAGAGGACTCCCGTTGTGTAGTCCAGTAAGCCATGAACTTTGGTTGGAATCAGTTTCATCAGGTTGTCTGTTTTATCGTTCAGAGACATTCCCGAACGGGCATCTGTAATAACCAGACGCGGTCAGGCGTGTACCGTCGGAAGGCTTCCGAATAAGGTAACGGCCACAAGACCATTGCCTCACAAGCCCGCAAATGGGGAAGACGTACCCAAGCAGAGCCGTGTTGACGATACATAACCATAAGCGGACTCTTGGCTCCAACGGGCTTCAGCCGTGAAACAACGACAATGAGCAACCGTACTATAAGTCGATTGCCGCAAAATAGAGCGCAGCAAACTCCGCTGGCTTTGTGGGGTGGCCTGGAGTGTACCGTGAACCGGGTCGGTGATGTGTATCAGGATCAGATAATTCGAAGTGGTCATCAAGACCGACCGCAGGACCTTGATTTGATTGCTGATCTGGGTATCAGCGCCTTGCGCTACCCCGTTCTGTGGGAACGAACGGCGCCCAACCACCCGGATGAGCTAGACTGGAACTGGTCCGATGAGCGGTTAACTCGCTTGCAGGAACTGGGGATTAAACCCATTGTTGGTCTGGTGCATCACGGTTGCGGCCCCCGCTACGCCACATATGACAAGCCCGCTTTTGCCATTGAACTGGCCCGCTATGCTGCTCGGGTGGCCGAGCGGTATCCCTGGATAGACGCTTACACGCCCATCAACGAGCCACTCACGACCGCCCGATTTGGCGGGCTTTATGGGCACTGGTACCCACACGGCCGTTCGTGTCGAATGTTTGTTGAGCTGCTTTTGCGGGAATGCCGGGCCACGGTTATGGCTATGGCTGAAATCAGTAAGGTACGGCCCGATGCACAACTTATCCAGACCGACGATCTGGGGAAAACACACAGTACTCCGCTGTTGGGTTACCAGGCCGAGCTGGAGAACGAACGCCGATGGCTAAGCTGGGATTTGCTTTGCGGCCGGGTAATTCCCGGGCATCCGTTATGGGACTACCTGCGGCAGTCTGGAGCGGCTGAACATGACCTGTGGTTCATGGTCGAATATGCCTGTCCGCCCTCGCTTATTGGTGTCAACTACTACGTAACCAGTGAGCGTTACCTAGACCATCGACTACAAAAATACCCTGCTCACCTGCAGGGAGGTAACGGCCGTCATCAATACGTCGATACAGAGGTAGTCCGGGCCGCCCCTCACCAGCGTACCGGTCTGGCAGGGCTGATGCTGGAAGCCTGGCAGCGCTACGGCATTCCTATGGTTGTTACGGAAGCTCACCTGGGCGATAGAGAGGACGAACAGATGCGATGGCTGGGCGAAATCTGGCAACAGGCTCAGCAGGCTCAGGCGAATGGGGTTGATGTGCGGGCGGTAACGTGCTGGGCCTTACTTGGGCTGTATGACTGGCATTGCCTGCTTACCCGTCGTGAAAATATCCACGAACCCGGAGTTTTTAACGTAAGTAGCGGTTGTCCTGAACCAACCAGGCTGGTAGCCATGCTTCAGGGGTTAGCGGCCGAAAAACCAGTAGAGTCACTGGTGCCGTCGGGTCTTGGCTGGTGGCAGGTTGAGAATCAATTCTCCAGCCTGAAGCCATCGTTTGTCAAAGATAGGCTGGCTATAGTAGCTGAAACATGAAAAAAGCTGGTTCCGTCTTTCACGAGACGGAACCAGCTTTTGTTCGTAAAAATCAGCTTATAATTTATCGACGATCTGACGGGCTACTTTCAGGTGGGTTTTGCTCAGCGGATGCGCTGCTTTAGCAACGCCTTTCAGGCTGGCATCCGATGCGTTCGACTGAACGGTCGACATAACCGTGTCAAGTTTCTCATGCCCTTTAACGCCACTCTCCGTCAGATACAGGCGGTCAAAAGCCATACCCGATGCACTTTGCAGCTTTTCCAGCATTGCCTGGGTTTCGGCATCCGGTCCGGTAGGCAGAGTCATGCCTTTGGCACTGGCAATCTCCTGGAGTTTAGCCGATAAGCCCGTTTGTTCGTCTACTTCAGCTTGTGCCAGAAGCTTGATCTCGGGATTGGTTGCCTTCTGAACGGCTACCTTGCTGGCTTCCAGTTGCATAACGCCCCCTTTAGCGACCTGAAGCATCAGGTCCTGGTCGGGACCCGAAAGTTTTTCCGGACTGGCCTTCACGGCGGATACCGCGGCTGCCCCTTTTTTATTCTGGCTATCGAAAGACGATGTACTTTCTTTCCCCACCGAAGTAGTGGTGCCTGCGTTCATCGTTGAGTTGGTCTGTTGCGCCAACGATACTGTTGCGAATGACAGGGTCACAAACAGGCCCAAAGCCATTGATTTGGTTTTCATAACGTTTTTTGAGTATTCGTTCTAAATTAACTATTGTTTCTCTAGAGCAACGACCTGCTCAACGGTACTGTTTATGGGTTCTGGGAAGAGTAAGGGAACGGACTGACATACAGGCCCGATCAGATTATGGACGAATGTAGATCGTCAGGGTTGTCGGCATAACAATGACCTCATACTCGGTAATGACACGCCCGAAAAAAGATATCTCGCTTAATTGCGTATATATACTGTCTTCGTGATGTGTAGTGGTTCCGGCTATGTATTTTGTTTTCGAAATGGATACGGATGGACCGTTACCTTACTAAACGACTCTATTGTCTAATCGGACTCCGAACCAATATGGTCATGAACCCCATTACCTAACAAAACGTACGATTTTGCTTGTATAAGTTTCAGCACAAAAACAATGTAAATGAGGTAGATGAGATGGATGTTCAGCTAGCTAGCTTATAAAGTAAATCCTACCAAGCTGTAGCGGGAATTAACACGAAGCCAGCCAACGATGCGGTCACTAGCCTCGGGGTGTCAAAAAATGAAAGATTTTTATAACCCATTAGTTGTATAGGTTGGTTAATGAAGGACCGACTAATATCTCCCTTAATACACATGAAAAGTAAAAGCGACCAGGCCAAAATCAAGGCTAATTTTATCCAGGCCAAAGTACTGGTTATCGATGATAGTGATGACCATTGGCTTCTAATCCGGAAAGCCATGCAAACATGCCTTTCTGAAGTAACCGTTGTACGGGCTGCTACTGTCGAACAGGCATTGGACTGGCTCAGCGACTGGCAAACTCAGGAATGGGAGGTACCCAAGCTCATTTTGCAGGATTTGTATATACCGGAGCGGGAAAATGGATGGGCGTTACTCAAGGCCATCAAAGAGATGCCTGCCCCCTTGAATCAGATACCTATTATTATGCTTAGTGCTTCCATGAGCAGCCACGACATTATGGATGCCTATAAGCTGGGAGTTTCTTCATACCTGACCAAGCCAAACACGTACGAAGATTGGATCGCTTACTTTCAGGAACTGCGTGCGTATTGGTGGGAAACCGTCAGCTTGCCCCCTCTGCAGTTCAGTGTATAAGAATTAATTTAGCTTGTATACCTTTACCCACAACATGCCCCCGACCGGATGTCTACTTAGCATCCAGTCGGGGGCATGTTGTGGGTAACGATTATTAGTATACGTTGATGCATGGAAGGCGTATCAATCATCAGCGCTTCTGGCCTTGCCGGAGTTGTCGCTTATTGCTTCATAGCACCTTGAGTTAAGCTGTTCATTGATAACCTCAGGTAGACTAGTTGCCGTCAACAATGACCCTCCCTAGCAACACAAATGAATCAGAACAGCGACCATCTAACGAACACAGGAGATAGTCTTTGTGGTGAACTTATTCTTCGCCTGAGGTTACGGCACCGGAAGGCAGCTTTTGTGGGGTTGTTGTGGGGCCGGAGATGATTATTTTGCCATTTTTTACCTGCATACGGTCAATAAATACGACCCGTTCGTCGCCCGTTTTGGCGGTCCGACCATGATACACGCAAAACATTTCTTTGCCATTCGGCGAATAAGCGATGCTGTTGTGCCCCGTGCCGGTTACCACCCCGCCTTTATCGACGTTCTTCGCCAGTATCGGATTATCCGCCGATTTTTTAAACGGACCCAGCGGGGAGGAGGCTGTTGCGTAGCCAATTGCGTAGTGCTGACCACCGAAGTGATTGGCCGAGTACATCATGTAGTACACGTTGTCTTTCTTGAACGTAACTGAACCCTCCGTCCAACGGCGGTTTGCTTCGTGGGCCGTAACGGACAGGCTTTCCCACTGGGCCTGCCTGTCGCTCAACTGGACCGGTGGCCGTAACAGCAAAACGGGCTGGCCAATGACACCCGAAAAATCTGGCTTAAGTTCAACGCCATACACCCAGCTTTCTTCGATCTCGGTATACCAGCCTTTTTTGCGCGCCAGTTCAGAAACATCGCTTTTAACCGGGTGTTTGTAGCAGCAACGTGAGTAGTACAGATAAGCTTTACCATTGGTATCGAAGAATACATTGGCGTCGATGATGGGATAGCCCGGATCGAAGATGGGCTTGGTCGCTATATCGACAAACGGGCCGGTAGGTTTATCGGCAACGGCCACGCCAATGCGGAAATTTTCCTTTTCGTGCGTCGGGTTTACGTTCCACTGGGCACTGTAAAACAGGTAATATTTGCCGCGCACTTCGTAGACTTCGGGTGCCCAATAAGCTCCATCCCAGCTGGCTTTGGGATCGCTCCAGCCATTTTTATTATCATGAAAGTACACCTGTCCTTCTTTTACCCAGTTAACCAGATCATTGGACGAGTAAGCGGCAAACCCCTTGTCGGCTCCGCCCGTACCATACATGTAATACTTGCCCCTGGTAGACAACACGTACGGATCACCGAATTGGACGGGCAATGGATTGGAAAAAGTAGCTTTGTCGTTGGCAGGGTGTTGCCTGGATTGCGCCTGAACGGAAGACCAGTGCAGGGCAGCGAAGCAGAAAAGCAGGGGGACGAAGGGTTTCATAAGGGTAAGCAGATCATTGAGTAACAAATGTAGATAAGTTGTCTTTAGCGAATGTACCGGAAGATTAGCTATGAATCATTCTTTTCAATACCTGCAAACCTTGTTTGTCCTGCTTACCATTCTTTCGTACGTAGTCGGTTTAACGTTGGGAATACTGGGTATTCTGGCGCTGCTTAAATACCTGAGAAAGTAGCTTTATTCTTTGCAATAGATCATGACTAGTTGATTTTCAATGAGACTTACCGATAAACCTGAAATGACACACCAACGAACAGCTGATCTATTTCTATATAAATAAAGTGCAATAAAGTAATCAACTCTTAATAGTACCATTTGGGGGACTGTTTTATAACTAGGATTATGTTAAGGGAATAAAGCAATAATTCATAAATTCCTGTAATCTCAAAAATGTGGCAATCAGATTAGAATATTACAACATATCACTTCTTTATACGATTGTGCAACAGATCGTTTATGCGCTCATTTATACTTCTGCTTACGACTAGCCTGATAGCGCTTATAATCCCGTTAGCCTGCGTAGATTCATTGGATTTAACGCTTCGACAACGTGTGAATGTTATAGTCGTGGACGGTACAATCACTAATTTAAACGAGCCACAAGTTATAAAATTGAATCGTTCGAAATCTGATTCGCTTACGGGTCGATTTGGATCATTACCATTAACAGATGTTAGGGTTGAAATTTTAGTAGATTCGATACAAGTTATCGTATTAAGAGAGACTGAAGCAGGCCGCTATCAAGCGCCCGATGATTTTGTCGGGCAAATAGGGCATCGTTACCAACTACAATTTACTCTTAAGAATGGTACTCGTTATCAATCTGATCAAGTGGGAATGCCGGCTGTGCCGCCTATCAAGAAAATGAGTACTCACTTCAACCCAGCTAGTCTACCCGCTCAACGTTATGATGGCACAGTTAATCAGTATAGGGGCGCTAATGAGTTGTTTGTCGATTGGCAAGATCCTGCTGAGCAATCTAATTACTACCGCTGGGACTGGAAACTTTGGGAAAGACAAGAGTGGTGCCATACTTGTCAGCAAGGGTTTTACATGATCAATAGCCCAATTAATAATTCCCTCTATGAAGACTGTTTCCCGGATGATCAACAGAATGGGTATTATGTACATGATTACCCTTGTCGAACCTCGTGCTGGGAGATCATTCACAATTTCGATCTTAATTTGTATGACGACCGGCTCAGCAATGGAGGCTTGATTCAAAGACGTAAAGTAGCCCAGATCCCCTATTACAGTAGCAACGGTTGTTTAGTCGAAATTCGGCAAAGTTCGCTCACACTGGATACTTATCGATACTACAAACTGGTACAGGAGCAAACTCAGAACACAGGTGGCTTAGCTGATACTCCCCCAACGGCCTTGATTGGTAATGTACACAATACGGCAAATTTCAAAGAAGCCGTTGTTGCTTATTTTGCCGCTTCCGCCATCGCTCCGATGCGTTATTGGTTAGATCGCAACCAAAATACAGGCAATTCTCCTGGTCTTTTTTTAGGACTCACCGGCTTGAAACCCTCACCTGAAGGCTTGTCCACAGATCCTAACACGGGAAGACCGAAGCCCTCGCCGACCTTTAGGCCAACTCCAACAGCAGTTTGTGTAGAGAGTGATACCCGCACCCCAAATAAACCAATAGGTTGGCAAGACTAATTTCTTGTTATATAAGTGGCATTATGTTAAGCTACACCAATCACTTACCTGTTTTTGACTTGTTGTACTGAGGCTACCAGTCTATGATAGTCAGTCGATGTACAAAAGATGGGCTAGCAGATTAACGAATGTCCTATAGGCAAATTAGACAGTATTCATTTACTCTTGGAGAAGCCCACTCAACACCCGCGCTGGTTCGCTGTAGAGGTTGAAGCGGCTATCGCGTACGAAACCGGCCAGGGTCATTTGGGCTTCTTTGGCCATCTGGACCGCCAGACTCGACGGAGCGCCCACAGCCGCTAGCATGGGAACACCGGCCAGCCAGCTTTTCTGGACAAGTTCGACGCCGATGCGGCCACTCAGAAAAATGCCGAATCCACTCAAGGGTAGCCAGTTTTGCCAGAAGGCCGCACCAATAAGTTTGTCCAGCGCATTATGACGGCCGATGTCTTCCCGAACAATGAGTAGCTTACCGGTTGCGTCAAACAAAGCAGCCGCGTGAAGACCGCCCGTATGGGCAAACGCCCGTTGCGTCTGGCGAACGCGCTCGGGCAGGGCGTGTAAGAGGGGGGGGGCGACCGAAAAGTTGCCGATAATCGGACCGGGTGTAAGCGCCATCACGGCGTCGATGGTTGCCTTGCCGCAGAGCCCACAACTCGATGACGTGAACGTGTTCCGTTCCAGCCGCGACCAGTCAACCACAACGTCGGGATGCAGTTCAACCCGTAGTACGTTGCCTTCTTTAGTAGCGTCTTGCACGCAGTGTCGGCATGAAACGATGTCGGTGGGTTTCTGGATGATGCCTTCGGTAAACAGAAAACCCATAGCCAGTTCTTCATCGTGGCCGGGGGTGCGCATGGTTACCGATACCGGGCGTTGCTGCCGATCGTCTACCGGTCCGAAACCCAGTCGAATTTCCAGCGGTTCCTCCACCGCCAGCAAGTCGGGCGACTCAGTGAGGCTTTCTCCAGAAATTTTATGAACGATAGTTGGCGCAACGAGTGACATGAGCAGCGTACAGAGTTACTGATAAGTAGACACTATTAGTAACTCTGTACGGGCCTAAATGATTACGGATCGGGATTAAAAACTAAACGAGGCTGACGCTTTCAGGGCAAATGAATTCAGCGGGATTCCGTTTGGGCCACCCTCCAGATAATTGAGCCGGTGAATCGCCTGAATCCGGATTATCTTGAAAATATTGTCGATGCCGTAACCTACTTCCATGTATGGCTTGTTGCCGTCCAGAGAGCCGAAATAAATAGGCCTCGTTCCGCCCGGTAACGGCTTGAACGACTCTACGTCCTGGTTAGCTTTGGTTTGCGATCCCCATAGTGCATCGATGTTCGCTACTAATCGCCAGTTCAGTTTGCGGATGCCGGGAATCCGGTTAAATAACAGTCCTTCGAACCGGTGCTGAATATGAACCGCAACAAAGCGGTCACTGACAAATTCGTAGAACTGCATCCGGTTAAATGTGTTGGTCGTCAGCAGCGGAGTCGGGTTACCGATGTGTGGGAATAACAAAGGGGCTGGCAGTGTGGAGGGCGTGTAGCCCGCCGAAAGAAGATAAGTCATCCGGCCAAGCGCACCGAGTCGCAGGGATTGCTGGGCACGTAGTGTCAGGCGGTCATAATTGTATTCACCACCCAGCGATTTAGCCCCGTGCGTGTAGCGAATGGTTAGGACGGGAGCCCGTTTGGTACCCAGGGTAATCCGTTCGTTGCCGTCCATCAAGTACTTTTCCTTGCGTGCCAGCCGGGCCTCTACAGACCAGTAGGCATCGAAAATATCGGACCGCAGCCCCGACTGATCACCCAGTTCAGGTTCAGTCCGGTAATGAAAAGGAAAGAGAGGGTCGAAGGTGCGACTACCCAGGGTTGCCGTCAGCAGGATACCTTTGACGGGCTCCGTTTTAAAGAAAACTTCTTTCTGGTAACTCTGGTAGCCCCCCCGAAAACGGCCAAACCGGCTCAGGGCGTAAAAAATCCGGTTGCCGCCAATCAGTTCGGGCGTCAGGCCCAGTCGTTCGAGGTCATTGGCGATCCGAACGCCCAGGATTGTCCAGTGCTGGCGGGAGAACATATAATCGATTTCGCCCCCGTATTTGAAGGCTCTGTCCAGCGTTCCGTACGCGACGTAACCGCGCAGAACCCAGTTGCGGCTGAATTGCTCATTGGTCCGGAATCCGATGCGGGTTCGCAGGCCTTCCACACTGTTCACGGCAAACAGGTAAGGGTAGGGGCCAATATCGAATCCGCCCACTTTATAAAACCCCGTTACGGCCACCTGACCCACCGCTTCGGCCATTTTTACGGCCGGAACAGCGCGGAGCTTTTCGATGACCTGCCGGGTTTTTTGATCGTCTTTATTAAGCGAATCGGCTCCGGCCAATGTACGCTGCACCGTATGCCAGTAAGCCTCATTGTTGGTCGAAACCGTATCGCTTGGCTCAATAGGTTGCTCGTAGAAAGCCGCCGGATGCGGACGATTCACCAGGATGTTGCTGTTGCGCAGGGTGACCTGAGCCCGCAGCCCGAGCGATTGCTTGCCAACGCCAGTCAGGTCGGCTTTAAGCCGAATACTGACCGGAAGCCAGCCAGCCGTAGTCGATGAACCCGAAGAGTCGGTGGTAGTTTCCAGTTCCTGCTCAATGGTGATCTCCTTTACATAGTTCAGGTTGGCACCGGAACCAATGCGGGTTTCAATCTGGCACAACGCAAATGAAGTAGTATCGATCCAGGCTTTTCCGACGAAGGCAAGATCTTCGGGACGCTTGGGATCGAACTGGATTTCGTAACAAACGTGGTCGCCGATCTGGGTGGTGTCGGCCAGAAAAAATTCGTACCAGTTTTTCCAGTTATCGCCGATGGGCGAAGCAAAATCTTTCCCTAAAATCGGGATGTAGTTATCGTAAAAATTCTGACTGACCAGGTTGGTGCCGCCCAGCAACTGCGAACTTAACCCCGCATCATCAACGGCCACCCCCCTGATGCGCGTTTTCAGAACATCTTCCCGTTTGTTCTGAGGATTCGCCTTAAAATAATAGCGCGATACTGATTCCGAAGCCAGCAAGGGCAATACCCGATGACCGTCTTTATCAATGATCGAGTCATGCTTGCTCATGGCCTCATTAATCCGTTTGATGAGCGGATTCTTGCGCATGCGATCAGAAACGTGGCTAAGCGCAATCTCGGTTTTAACGTAACTGTCGTACTCGTAGGCTGTGAGTCGTTTTCGATCGTTGATCGAGCGGTTTTTGCGTACCTGCCGCAGAACACGCCAGGCCGGGTTTTCGCCGGCTCTAACGGTCACCTCCTGCAGAGCGTTACCACCCGATTCCAGTTTAACGTCAACGGCCTGGGTAGAGCGCTCGGGGTCAATAGCCCGACGACTCACTTTGTAGCCCATTGAACTGACGGCTATCGAGTCGGTAAGAAGTTTAACAACCAGTGAATAGCGGCCTTTTTCGTCCGTTAAGGTTCCGTTTCGTCGTCCCACCAGCGAAACACTGGCGAAAGGAACGGGATCGCCCGTGTTGGCATCTGTAACCAGCCCGGTAACCGTGTACACGGTTTGCGCCTGTGCGGCCGTAAATGCCACACTAAGTACTAACCACAATAAGATCAAGAATGGAGGTAACTGTGTCTTCAACCGTTTTGTCGTCTTGCTGTTCGGATTCGCATGGCGAAGATAACAAAAATACAAGTAGTTACCAGCGGTTACATTTGACGAATCGACATCAAAAGGCGATGAACGGGTAAAACTCCTCTATGAATTGTCATGACCCAATCGTTTATTTATTATTCGTCAAGAATAAGTAGTTTTTACTAGATCGAGTCGATAGGGGAGTCAACTCGATTAGCCTACCAGCCAGATGCGATCCGCTTCGGATCCCTGTTCGGTCCACTCGACAAGAACCTGCTGCGATTCCAGCGTATTGACCCGTATGCCCGTGTAATCCGGCTTGATGGGCAGATCACGGTTGTAGCGCCGGTCAATCAACACCAGTAATTCCACTTTACGGGGACGTCCGAACGCGGTCATCGCATCGAGAGCCGCCCGCACCATTCGCCCCGTAGCCAGCACGTCATCAACCAGAATGACCCGCTTGTTCTCGATGATGAACGGAACGTGCGTAGTATTGGCCCGGAGGGGCGTATCACGACGGCGGAAGTCGTCCCGGTAAAAGGTAGCGTCAAGGTAGCCAAGGGGTACATCATGGCCCAGCGCCCGGCTCAGTTCGCGGGTAACGCGCTCGGCGAAATAAATACCCCGTGGCTGCAACCCCAGAATAACGGTGTCGTCGAAATTCTGATAATTTTCGATGAGCTGCTGGGCCAGCCGACTCACAACAATTTCCAGCAATGGGCTGGATAAAATTAGGCGCTGTTGATTCATGCGGTAAAAATAGTCGGAAGTCAGGTACCATCGGCTCATCATCTTCCTTCTTTGTTTACTACCGCTGGGCGGCAGTCGTGTGTAATCGTGTTAATTTTGCCTGCTCTAGTGGAGTTAGCTATTAACTGTTTATGAAATTTCTGATCGTTGGCCTGGGCAATATCGGCCCGGAGTATGCGCTTACCCGGCACAATGCTGGTTTTATGGTTCTTGATCGTCTGGCGGCACAGCATGATTTCAGCTTCGCGATGACCCGGCTGGCCTACACGGCAAAGTGGCCGCACAAAGGCAGACAACTGGTCTTTGTCAAACCGACCACGTTTATGAACCTAAGTGGCAAGGCTGTTCTGTATTACATGAAGCAGGAGAATATTCCGGTTGAGAATGTCTTGATTATCACCGATGATAAGGATTTGCCGTTTGGTAAACTGCGGCTGAAACCCAAAGGATCGCCGGGTGGTCACAATGGCCTGCGCAGTATTGACGAGTTGCTGGGTACGCAGGAATACGCCCGACTTCGGGTAGGTATTGGCAATAATTTCTCGAAAGGCCGGCAGGTTGATTTTGTGCTGGGGCAATTTCCCGAAGACGAACTGATTCAATTACCCGACTATCTGGACCGTGTTGGAAGCGCTGCACTCGCTTTTTGTACTATGGGCATACAAATGGCCATGAATAATTACAACCAATGATATAACTATTTAAAGAAAATTGCATTTTTCCTTACTAGTATGAATACATGGTGTATTGACTTAATGTAAAAATTATATTTGGTTATATATTGTTTTGTTTTAAAAAATTGTGCTCTAATTGGATGGGGCCGCATAAGATTCGGAAGAAAATTTT
Source organism: Spirosoma lituiforme (assembly GCF_054776635.1). Lineage (NCBI taxonomy): Bacteria > Pseudomonadati > Bacteroidota > Cytophagia > Cytophagales > Cytophagaceae > Spirosoma > Spirosoma lituiforme. The sequence goes on along the minus strand of NZ_BAAHBO010000001.1, from coordinate 1,224,171 downwards.
GTGAAGGACGTAATGTGTACTTGTACTTCCAAACTTTCTATAGACCTTTGTGCGTTATCTGATTGAAAACAAAATAGAACAAATCAATGAAATCGCGTGTTATCTTTGCATCAGTAGTTCTTGGATTAGGATTAGTGATCACCCAGGCAAACGCGGCTACCACCACCAGCAATGATGATAGCCCGGCAGCTACCAAGCCGGCAAGTGCTATGCTTGTCAATGGTTCACAAATGCAGTTCGCTGCATACATTGGACATACCGTTGGCAAGTTTGCGCAGACTACCAATTGGACAAACTTTATAAGTGTTATCTCGTTGTACAACCAAAGCCCGGCGGCCGTTCTGAACATCAGCCCTGCCGATCGCGCTAAGTTCAACGAAGCAGCCGCTCAAGTAACGAATACACTGGCCAAGCAGAAAGATGCGAACGCTAGTCTATGGATGCATCAGGCCGATCACACAACACGCATGATTAATTTCCTTTGGAATGCCAATCAATCTGCTGTTGAAGCCGCTGACATTCAGTAAGATAAATCAGATTTCCATTTGCTGGGAATTTGGAACAGAAAAGAGTAAAAGTTAGTTTTTCATGTAGAAAAGGTTAAGGGTTTAGGAATAGTTAGTATAGGGTTCTCCGCTCAGATCGGGGAACCTTATCTTTTTTTAGGCCTGTCGAGTTCGCTATTTATCTGCTTGCCCTGCCCCCCGTTTGGGCACCATGACCTGCAACGCTCCGGGCTCAACGACCGCTTTCAGGTTGGTAACACGCCCTCTATACTCGCCATCCACCTGAAAGTAAGCCCGTCGGTGGGTGGCAATCTCTATTGATGTTGCCGGATAAATCTCTATTTTCTTCGGATCGAAAGGACGGTAGCGCCAGAAAAGTTTGATGATTTCCCAGAAGGACAACCGGCGGAAAATAACCACCTCAAATTGCCCATCGAATGGGTCGCCTTCCGGGTTGATAACGGCTCCGGTTCCATACATGCGGGCGTTGGCCAGCACGACCATAAAGGCCGCCCGTTGTATACACTCGTCGCCAACGGTGATGGATACCCGCAGCAATCGTCGCTTTTGCAGTACCTTAATTACTCCCTTGAGGTAACCCAGTTTGCCCCGCAGGTTGTTTTTTTCGTAATAACGAACCAGGCGGGCATTTAACCCAATGTCGCTGAGGTGCAGGCAAACATCATTATCGTTTACCCTGATGATGTCTGTTGCCCTTGGCTCACCATCGAGCAGGAGGGAAAGGCTACCATTCACATCGGGGGGAATGCCCAATTCGCGGGCCATCCCGTTGGCTGAACCTGCCGGTAGTACGCCGAGTGGTATAGGACTGCCTAACAGGGCAGTCGCCACGATTTTGATGGTGCCATCGCCCCCAACGGCGACAACACAGTCGGGTTTATGCCGGTCAATTTGCTGACGGATGGTATCGTCATCGGTTTTTCCGTCGAGATGAAACTGATGGCAGGTATGGGGCGAATCGGCGAAGAATGCGGTGATACCCTCTTCCCAAACGGTTTTGTCCGTTCCACCCGATACCGGGTTGATGGCGAATAAAAAAGTCAACTTCTGAACGGATTACAGGTTATAAAAGGGTGATATTGATGGAACGTTATGAACACTGCGCAATCCCCTTTTGGGTATAAACAAAAATTAAGCCTGAAGGGTAAAGTAAAACGTTATTTCTTAACATTACTGCGGATCACAGACCAGCCGACGGTTAAAGTATACCGGGGATTTGGCAATGACAAATGCCTGACCATCTATGGCCATGTGTTCCGGCAAAGTCCACTGCCGCGGCATAACTATCGGAACATTGACTTCATCAATTTACTGGCTGTGCTGCGGCTGTTTCTGGTGCGGCCTTATCCACACACCCTGATTCGATTGCAGGTAGAAAATCAGACGGTGCAGGTTATGGCCGATGCCGATGGCTGTTTTCAGGTCGATATGCCGCTACTGACGCCACTGGCTCCTGGCTGGCATCCGGTTCGGGCTCAGCTTATTTCCCAGACATTGACGCCCGAAACCGTTCTGGCCGAAGGCGAGGGGCAGGTGTTGATCCCGTATCCGTCCCGGTTCATCTGCATTTCTGATATTGATGATACTTTCCTTGTTTCCCATTCGGCTACCATCGCCAAACGGCTGCTGGTGTTGCTGACCGAAAATGCCCACAGTCGAATGCCCTTTGATGGGGTCGTGGCTCATTATCAATTACTGGCTGAAGCGAACAGCGGTCCTCAGGCGTCGAATCCTTTTTTTTACGTATCGAGCAGCGAATGGAATCTGTACGATTATATCCTGGAGTTTTCACGAAAAAATGGGTTGCCCGATGGCGTTTATCGGCTAAGCCAGCTTAAACGTTTATCGCAGGTATTGAAAACGGGGAAGGGGAAACACCACACGAAGTTCGATCGAATTGAGCAAATACTGACTACGTACCCCGACCGGCAGTTTATTCTGCTTGGTGATGATTCTCAGCAGGATCCGATCATTTACGAGTCTGTTGTTCAACAGTATCCGCATCAGATACGTTGCGTGTACATTCGTCAGATTCAGGCTAAGAACAAAGCCCGGACGATGGCGCTGATGGCGCGCATCGAAGCGAAAGGCGTTGCGTCGTGTTACTTCGCCCATAGTGCCGACGCCCGGCAGCACTCTCTTAACATTGGCCTTGTCGCTTCCTGACTGACCAAACAACGGATGTGAACGTGACGTTGGATTTTTATACCCTATGCTGTTAGGTTTTGAAAAACCTAACAGCATCAAATGGGAGCTATAGCCTACAGCGGATATCTGATAAAATAACTAGGTCCTTTTTTGCATTGCCAAAAGTCCGAGCAGTGGGCCCGGAAGCAGCAGGTAAAACAGCCAGCCGGAAAAACCAACCTGCGTCACAAACCAGGACATAAGCTGAATCGAGATGACGGTTAACAGAAAACCAACGCAGGTAACGAGAGTTAGTACACTGCCCCGGTCTTCGGTTATGGCATGGGTAGCCACCAGTGTTGAAAACTGAGGAGAGTCGCCAGCGGCAGCCGCGCCCCATACCAGCAGAAATAAGCCGAGTGCCGAGGGGGCCAGTGACAAGGCCCAGGGTACCAGAATCAGGCATATTCCGGACGTCAGCAAGAAATACCGGGCTACCCGTGCGCTGCCGATGCGTGACGCCAGAATCCCACCCCCGCCACAGCCCAATGCGCCGGCGGCTATGGTGCCAAAGGTCCATAGGGAGGTTGGTATCGTTTGGTCAGGATGTTGCTGCTGGTAGTAGATGAGTAAGCCTGGTAGAAAAGCCCAAAAGGTGTACAATTCCCACATATGGCCGAAATAGCCCAGCATGGCCGGCCGGAAAGAAGAAGGTTTTCCCAGAGCAAGCAGTGTCTGAAAACGGAAAAAAGTCCCCTTACCCCGTGCGGGCCGGGCTGGTACGCTTAACCCCATCAGGATGCCGCCACTCAGGGCCAACGCACTGACCGACACCGTTACCGTACGATACGGAAGATGGCTACCCAAACCCTGAATCAAATAAGGGAATGCAGTGCCCAATACCAGAGCTCCGACCAGAAACCCCATGGCCTGGCCCAGACCGGCTTCGAACCGCTCGGCGGCAATCTTCATTCCAACGGGGTAAACACCCGCCAGAAAGAAGCCCGTCAGAAATCGGCTAGTCAGAATCGTTTCGGCGCGTATAGGGAACAGAAGCCAGCCTGTATTAACCAGCGCGGCAAGCGCTACCGAGATCAGAAAAACCGAGGTAGACCGAAATCGGTCCGGAATAGCCAGCAGCGCATAACATAGCGTGCCGATAATAAATCCAATCTGAACGGACGAGGTAATCCAACTGTTGAGTTCGGTTGTCTTCAGCAGGGGCTGAAGCTCCGGTAAAACGGCATTCCCCGCAAACCACAGTGATGTACCGGCAAATTGAGCAAAAACGATAACCAGCAGCTGACGTTGCCGGTGTGGAGAAGAGGGCATGCCCAAAGATAGAGCCGTTGCCAGACATAAACCAGATGCAGAACTACAAGAAAGCCTCTCGCAACACTGAGTTTCGACTCTATGCTGCGAAAGGCTTCTCTTCGGCTTCAATTGTGTTTACTTGATCTTCGCGCCCAGATATTCCCGGTTCAGCCGGGTTATGCTTTCCAGCGATACCGAAGCGGGACACTCAACCGCGCAGGCACCCGTAAAGGAGTATGCACCAAATCCTTCGGAGTCCATCTGGGCCACCATGCGCTCGGCCCGTTGCCGACGCTCGGCCTGACCCTGCGGAAGTAACGCGCAGAAAGACATACCCGGATCGATATCGGCCATTTTGTATTCGACTAGCTTACCAGGGGTGCTGGCATTAATTCTGTCGCCAGATTTCTAGCGTGACATTCATGCGAAACGGCTATTGGTTGGACCTCTTCTTGCGACTCAGCAAAGCGATAACGGCAGTAGTCACGACAACCCCCACCAGCACATTCTGCACGAGACCTTTCCGGTTGTATTTCCAGTCGGCTTTCCAGCCTTTTTCGGCAAAAATGTTGGGGATGTGCCCCCGCTTCAGGTCATCTACAATACCCTCTACCACGTTAATCCGGTCGGCGAGGAGCAGCGGTAGCCAGTGGCCGTACTCCGACTCACTAAACGTAAACGCATACCGGCGTATGACCCCGCTCAGGCCAGTCGGTGGCGACGACGTGCCAAATACCGCCGTCAGCGAAGGGCGTTCGGTAGACTGAAGCACTTCTACCGTAGCTGTCTGTAACGGGGGGCGTTCCCAGTTTAGCCGCTGGTGGTCGTCACCCGTGTAGTTTTTCATGGGATAGGTCGGCTCGTTGCGCGGGTCGGCATCGATTCCCCAGCCATTTATGTGCGAATAATCGCCCGGTGTTTGTTCGGCTATCGGCGTTGGTTCCATAATACAGTTTATTTCCTGGCAGAGGGGGGAATCAGAATGGGTTTGATGCAGTTGTCCAGCTTGGCCGAAAAAATGTGATACGCGTCAGAAACTTCTTCCAGAGGCACCCGGTGTGTAATGATTTCTTTGGGATTTAAACGGCCCGCCTGAATGTGATCGATGAGCCTGGGTAACAAGCGTTTGACTGATGCCTGATTCGCCCGGATCGTGATGCCTTTGTTAACAACGTTACCAATGGGAACCAGGTTATCGGTAGGGCCATACACGCCCACAATAGATACGATACCGCCCTTCTTGACGGAGTTGATGGCCCAGTGAAGCGCCGTAGCCGAACCCGCCTGAAGCAGTAACTTTTTGCCGGTAATCGTCTGCAGCGCGCTCCCGGATGCATCACTTCCTACGGCGTCGATACACACATCGGCTCCGAACCAGTCGGTGGTTTTCTTGATGAACAGAACCGGGTCTTTCATCGACCGAAAATTGTACGCTTCGCACTGGGCGTATTTACGCACGAAATCAAGGCGGTATTCGAGGTGGTCGATAACAATGACACGACCTGCACCAAACAGCCACGCGCATTTAGCGGCCATAATACCCACCGGCCCCGCGCCGAAAACGACAACCGTATCGCCCTGTTTAATGCCGCCCATTTCGGCGGCCTGGTAGCCCGTCGGTACGACATCGGTCAACAAAACAGCGTCGTCATGGTCCATCCAGTCGGGAATGATAGTCGGCCCTACATCGGCGTAGGGTACCCGAACAAATTCTGCCTGACCACCGTCGTAACCACCAGCCGTGTGCGAATAGCCAAAGATGCCGCCTACGGCCGTTGCTTGGGGATTCGATTCGTGGCAATTGCCAAATAACCCCTGCTTGCAAAAGGCACACTTTCCGCAGGCAACGTTAAAAGGAACGATGACATTGTCGCCAACTTTCAGGTTCTGGACCGATGAGCCGATCTCGTCCACTACGCCGATGAACTCGTGGCCAAAGGTCATGCCCACCCGGGTATCCGGGACCAGGCCATGATAAAGGTGTAAATCTGAGCCGCAGATACAGGAGCGGGTTACCCGCACAATAGCATCGTTGGGGTGTAAAATTTCAGGAATTGGTTTTTGGTCGGCCCGCACACGGAACGGACCTCTGTAATTCATGGCTAGCATACGTCAGGAGTTTACGTTGAGTAATTCGAAAAACTACCAGACTATTGGTTGCCCGAGTTACCCGACGAGGTACCACCCGTTTTACTACCCTGCTTGGTGCTGCCCTGTCCGGCATTTTTGCTGCCCGTCATGCTCTTCCCTTTGGCCGAAGAGGAAGAACCCGAAGTAGTCGATGCGCTGGACGAAGCGGAATTCGTCTTTTTTGAGCTTGCTTTTTGCTCGGCATCTTTGTTATAGGGAACTCCGCGGCCCAGTGTCTGGCTGGTGTTAGCCTGGCGGGCGTTATTCTGTGGAGATGAACTCTGGGTTCCTGTAGTGCTTCCCTTGTTGCTACCGCCTGTGCTTCCACCGGTCTGAGCCCAGACGCTTAGCGGCCCCAGTAACAAGGCCATAGCGAGTGCAATGCCTACCTTTTTCATGTTGTACGTTGATTTAAGAACGTGGTTATCACGCTCTCGTAGAACCAACGCATTCAGGTCTGGGTACGCAATGGAATGCGGGAAGTAAGGCAATGGTCTTTGGCTACCTACACGTTTGTTTGGGCCAACTGACCTGGCTACCAACGCGCATAAGTGAGCTGAACAACCAGGCTCTCGCTGGCCCGGCTGGCTACTCGCCCGTTTCCGCATTCGGGGCGTCGACGGGTTTGGATTGGGGTGAACCTTTCTGCCGTAGAAAAATGGATAGTACGACAATGGCCAGAACGGACAAAAATTCGCTCTGCCAGTTCTGCAGCGACTGAAACCAGAACTCACTTGTACCCAGGAACTGCCAGAGCGATAGCTGCTCGAGTTTGCCCATCAGTACCTGTTCGGCATTGTATTGCTTGGCACCACCCACAGCGTGCAGGAAAAAGGACAGAGCAAACAGCAGGAAAAAAGCAATGCTGAGTGAGTTTTTATAGAGCGATAATACCCAGCCGCCCTGCCGAACGGGCCACGGAGCGTCTTTGCGGGAGGGTGATGGCTCCCGGTCAACCTCTTCTTTGCCGTCCAGACTCTTCGATTCAGACGAACCCTTTTGCCGAAGTGAAACGGTCAAAACCACGTACAGGCCCATTTGCAAAAATTCGCTTTCCCAGTTTTCAAATACAGCTTCAATGCAGTGGCCACTGGTCAGGTAAGCCCCAAACGTTAGGGGCGAGCGCCCGTAATCGCTCAGCTCGTTGTTGAACTCGTGCCAGCCGACAATGAGCTGGCCCAGCAACGTCAACACCGTAATAACCAGTAGTAATATGGAAAGGCCATTTTCATGCAGAAACTTTTTCATGGAAAACGTACGGATGAATTTGGACGATGGAGTACAAAAATAAACCTGTATAAGCACCAAAGCCCCGACAGTTCGGGGCTTTGGTGCCTGGTAAAAAAATCAGAAAGTGATGGCTAACGGGTTAGCTTTTAGCTACTTCGTGCAGCGATTCGGCTCCAATCAGTTTTTTGTACAGCGTCAGTGCCTGCGCCACGACCTGATCCATGTTGTAGTACCGATACGTACCCAAACGACCCACGAAGTGAACCCCCGTCTGCTCGTCGGCCAACTCCTTGTATTGACGATACAAAGCCGCATTCTCGGGGCGAGGAACCGGATAGTACGGATCTCCCTCGTCCTGAGGATACTCGAACGTCAGGCTTGTTTTCGGGTGTTCCTGGCCGGTGAGTTTCTTGTACTCCGTGATGCGCGTATACGCGTGATCATTCGGATAGTTAACCACCGAAACAGGCTGGTAATCGGGCGTATCGAGTGTCTGGTGATCGAAGCGAAGTGACCGGTACGGAAGCTTGCCAAAACAGAAATCGAAATACTCATCAACCGGCCCGGTATAAATCAGTTCATCGAACGACAATTGATCCCGCACCTGCTTGAAATCGGTGCTCAGCATCTGGTGGATGTTTGGATGATCGACCATCTTTTCGAACATTTTCGTGTACCCGTGGAGCGGCATGTACTGGAACTCGTCCGTAAAATACCGGTCATCCTGGTTGGTACGGGTCGGAATCCGGGAAGTGACCATTTTGTCAAGTTCCGATGGATCGACACCCCACTGTTTGCGCGTGTAGCCCCGGAAAAACTTCTCGTACAGATCGCGACCTACTTGGCTGACAACGACATCCTCGGACGTACGAATTTCGTCGACCTTCTCCCCAACGGTCTTAAAATACTCGGCTAGCTCTTCTGATGTGAAGTTATGGCCGTACAACTTGTTAACGGTGTCGAGGTTAATGGGAATCGGAAGCAGTTTTTCATCGACAGATGCCAGCACCCGGTGCTCGTAAGGACGCCATTCGGTAAACTGCGACAGATAGGAAAATACATCGGGCGAGTTGGTATGAAAAATATGCGGCCCGTACAGGTGAATCAGGATGCCATCTTCATTGGGGCAATCATAAGCGTTGCCGCCAATATGATGGCGTTTGTCGATGAGTAAAACAGTTTTTCCGGACTGGCTGGCTAAGCGTTCGGCCAACACACTACCGGCAAACCCGGCGCCAACAATGGCATAGTCGTAATGCATAAAACGGAATTGAATTAGTAACAGATTTATAGTTCTTCAAACGGAGGCTGACTTCGTTCATCTTGCGCGCTGATCGCGTGAACGCTTTTCTGGTAAATGGGGATGTGTACAACGTAGACGGCAGCCCATATCTACAGAAGAATCAAAAGCAAAATCTCCCTAGCTTCCTGTGTAACACGGAATATAGGCTAATGGATTATTAATAGCCTATTCTATTAGGCTACGGTCCATCCTTCCCGGGCTGACGGGGTATCGGACCGTTCCCTTATTTCTTGTTTTGTTTCAAAAGCGTCTTTCATAAGCGAGTGGTTAGAACCGGAGCCGGGTAGTCATCATCCTATGGTTTTACCCGTGGTTAGCCAGATTGATACCGGCAAGCAAAACCGGCCTGTAAGCAACAGGCCTATTGTTGTGATTATATGATACACCTCATCAACAGCGGTCAACGGTCGCTTGGGGTAACGTTTCCGACCGAAGATCAGGCAAAGGTCGTGCTATGGTCCCCAACTGCCAAACACGTCGCCATTAAAATTTACGGGAATCAATCCGCGATTCCGTTAAAGCAGGAAGTATTGGGCTATTGGTGTTTGACCACCAGCCAGATCAAACCCGGAGACCTTTACACATATATTCTTGATGGTGAGCGGGAGTGCCCGGATCCGACCTCGCTTAGCCAGCCCCAGGGCGTACATGGCCCCTCGCAGGCTGTCGATACGTCCGCTTTCCATTGGGAAGATCAGTGCTGGGTAAATCCCGCGCTGGATAGTTACCTGCTGTACGAAGTACATACGGGTACCTTCACCGAGAAGGGAACGTTTCAGGCACTGGAGAAAAAGCTGGATTATTTGAAAGCTTTGGGCGTAAATGCCATCGAAATTATGCCCGTGGCTCAGTTCTCCGACTCCCGCAACTGGGGTTACGACGGCGTGTATACTTATGCCGTCCAAAACTCCTATGGCGGAGCTGCCGGGTTGCAGCACCTGATCAACAGCTGTCATTACAAAGGGATCGCCGTGGTGCTGGACGTAGTTTACAATCACTTCGGTCCGGAAGGTAATTACGTGGGTGAATTTGGCCCATACCTGACCGACAAATACTACACGCCCTGGGGGAAGGCCATCAATTTTGACGATGCCTGGTGCGATGGTGTCCGTCGATACGTACTTGAAAACGCGCTGATGTGGTTTCGGGATTTCCACGTAGATGCCCTGCGGCTGGATGCTATTCACGCCATTAAGGACTTCAGCCCTAGGCATATTCTTCAGGAACTGCGGGAGGAGGTCGACAAACTCATGGCAGAAACGGGTCGTCGGCATTACCTGATGGTCGAGAGTGATTTGAATGACCCCCGTTTTATTAATCCGGTAGCCGAGAACGGGTATGGTATGGATGCCCAGTGGATGGATGAGTTTCATCATGCCCTGCGGGTTTCTGTAGGCGAGAATCCGCTGGGTTACTATGCCGATTTTAAGGGCATCGGGCAACTGGCCAAATCCTACCAGGAAGCTTATGTATACAATGGACAGTTCTCATCGGTCCGCCATAAACTCTTTGGTCAGCGTGCCGAAACGAATGCAGGGCAGCAGTTCATCGTTTTTTCGCAGAACCACGACCAGGTGGGTAACCGGAAACTGGGTGAGCGGGCAAGCCAGCTCTATAGTTACGAAACGCTCAAATTAATGGCCGGAGCCGTACTGGTCAGCCCGTATATTCCGCTGCTGTTTATGGGCGAAGAATGGGGCTCGACCGATCCGTTCTTGTACTTCGTCGGTCATACTGATCCTGAACTGGTAGAGGCCGTCCGGCGCGGTCGTCAGGAAGAATTTGCAAGCTCTCATTCGAACAAGGAAGTACCCGACCCCGAAAGTAACGAAACCTACGAACGCGCCAAGCTACAGTGGACGCTGCTGGAGCAGGAGCCGCACCAGATTTTGCTGCGTTACTACCAAACCCTGATCGCCCTGCGCCAGCAGTTACCCGCCCTGGCGCATCTGGAACGCAGGCAACTCGATGTTGTAGCCGACGAAGCAACGGAAACCCTGATTTTGCACCGCTGGTACGAGGATCAGCATGTGCTTTGCCTGATGAATTTTTCGGATCAACCCCAGTCGATGACTTTATCGGACGTTGGAGAACCCGGCGCCGACTGGTACAAACTAATCGACTCGGCCGACCCCGTCTGGCAGCCAAATTCCCCAGCGGAGGCCAGCGCATCGCCCGAATCTAGGTCGGTTTCTGAAACAATTCAGGTAAAACCTGAGTCGATTGTAGTATATGCACAACACCATGAAAAATCCCGTTTCCACGTACCGAATCCAATTTCACAGCGGCTTTACCTTTCGTGATTTTGAGCGTACCATTCCCTATCTGGACAAGCTGGGCGTCCACACCGTTTACGCGTCACCCATAGTCGAAGCCGTGCCGAGCAGTATGCATGGCTACGATTCCGTCAATCCCCACCGAATAAATCCCGAAATCGGGACCGAAGCGCAACTGAGCGCCATAAGCAAGGAACTTACCCGGCGGGGCATGCGCTGGGTGCAGGATATTGTTCCTAACCACATGGCCTTCCATCCGAACAACGCCTGGCTGATGGATGTGTTGGAAAAAGGTCAACTGTCGCCGTATGCTCGCTTTTTTGACATAGACTGGCAGAGCCCGGTGCACGAAGGCCGCCTGATGGTTCCTTTTCTGGGAAGCCCCCTGGACGAGGTTATCGAACAGGGTGATTTGAAAATCAGGCCAAAAGAGGGTACGTTCGAGATCGCTTATTTTGATACGGTGTATCCACTGCACGCCCGCTCTTACAAGACCATTTTGCAGGCGAGTGACGAAAAGCCAACCCCCGCCATTCAGGCACTTCTGACGCAGCTTGATCACCTTTTATCGATTACTGATCCAGAGGGTTATACCCAACAAACTGCCGACTGGCAGAAGTCGCTGGCTGAACTTCGGTCTGATGCTGATAGCCAGGCTTATATCAAAAGGTGCTTAACGCTGGTGAATGAGTCGCCGGTACGGGTTAAGCAGATTGCCGACGAACAGCCCTACCGATTGTGTTATCACGCAGAAACCGATCAGCAAATTAACTACCGCCGGTTTTTTACGGTCAACTCCCTGATTTGTCTGAATATTCAGGATCCCTTTGTTTTTGAGGCCGTTCATGAGCTGCCGAAACAAATGCTTGAAGCCGGAATGTTTCACGGCCTGCGCGTTGACCACATTGACGGCCTCAATGACCCTAGTCGTTACCTGGAGCAACTCCGGGGAATGGCTGGCCCGGAAGCCTACATCGTTGTCGAAAAGATTCTGCAAAATGACGAAGAGTTGCCACTATACTGGCCCATTCAGGGGGCAACGGGCTATGCTTATCTGTCGATGGTGAATAACCTGTTCACCCGAACCGAAAGTGAAGCCAGCTTCACTCGTTTTTACCACGCGTTGCTGGGCGAAAAAATGGCCGTTCGTCAGGAATTGTACGACAAGAAGTCAGCTATCCTGCACCAGCACATGAATGGTGAACTGGATAACCTGGATGCACTTTTCTGTCTATCAAACCTGATTGATCAGGACCTACTGGCGAGTGTAGAGCCCGAGCAGTTGAAGGCCGCCATCGGTGAGTTCCTGATTCAGAGTCCGGTGTATCGGTATTATGGCAACCAGATGCCGTTGAGTGCCGAAGAAAGTGATGCTGTACGAGCGATCTTTGATCGGGTCAGGAAGCGGAACGAAGCATTGACTACCGCCGTCGATTTGCTGGAGGAAGCCATTCTGGAAAAAACACAGTCGGCGGGAGATGCCTACAATGAGCGGGCACTACGGTTCTACCAGCGGTGCATGCAATTTACGGGGCCGCTGATGGCTAAAGGTGTGGAGGATACGCTGATGTATACCTACAACCGGTTTATTGGCCACGATGAAGTGGGTGATTCCCCCGAATATTTTGGATTGACGGCCGATGCGTTTCACCAGAAAATGCTTGATCGGCAGACGCACTGGCCACTGGCACTGAACGCAACCTCAACGCACGATACCAAACGGGGCGAGGACGTACGAACCCGACTGAACGTACTCACCGAACTCACGGATGAGTGGATTGCCACGGTTCAGGAATGGCAGCAACTCAACCGGGATAGTAAACTGCATGACCCCGATAATGAGGCCATCCCCGAAGATGGAGCCCCGGATACCAACGGAGAATACTTTATTTACCAGACACTGGTGGGTGCTTACCCGATGCCCGGCCAGGATGAGGACGATTTCCCCAATCGCCTGACGGAATACCTGGAGAAAGCCATGCGGGAGGCCAAGCGGAACTCAACGTATAATGAGCCCAATGAGGCCTACGAAGAAGCCACTAAAGCCTTTGCGTTGCAGCTGCTGGATCGGAAACGACCCTTCTGGAACAGCTTCCGGGCTTTTCACCAGCGGATTAGTGATTTCGGTATCATCAATTCGTTGGCGCAGGTTGTTCTTAAATGTACATGTCCCGGTGTACCTGATATTTACCAGGGTTGCGAGGGCTGGGACCTGAGTCTGGTAGATCCGGACAACCGCCGGCCCGTCGATTTTGCGGTTCGCCAACAGTGGCTGGATGCTTTGACCGCGAACGATTCCGCAACTACGTGGGCCGATTTGTGGAAAGACCGGTATGATTCCCGCATCAAGCTTTGGCTGGTACACACCCTGCTAACCGAACGCAATCAGAATCCTGAACTATTTGCCAATGGTCATTACATCCCGTTACCGATCGAAGGCCGATACAAAAAGCACGTGCTGGCCTTTGCCCGGCAACATGAACAGACCTGGTACGTGATTGCCGTGCCGTTGGGGGTAGCGCTGTTGGGTGGCGAGCAGAATGATATTTTTGGCTTAGACTGGCAGGATACGCGCATCATTTTACCCGTCGACGCTCCCGATAAGTGGCAGCACTGTTTGCTGGGTAGCGCAGGCGAAGCGAAGAACGGGCTCCTGGTGGCTGACTTATTTGCCGATTTGCCGCTGGCCGTGCTTACGCTGGAAAGCGCTCCCGTGAGCGCAAGAAAGGATAAAATGATTCAGATTTAACCGCCTTGGTCAGTTGAGGATTTGATAAGAATAAGAACCTGATTGTAAACAACTTCTTTTATGGCGTATTGGGTAGCGGTTATTGGCGGGTTTTCGCTTGGTTTGCTGGTTGGTTGTCAAACCGGCGTTCGTGACCTTGATTTTACGAACAAACGATTTGGGGCCACTTTCAACATTGATTCTACCAAGGGAATTGATAGCACGAACCTGGCAATGCTGAGCGACTCAAAAGCCGTCTACAGTTTTAGCGAGGATGGAAAAGGAACAAATCACATACAGATGGGTATGCTGTCGAAAGATACGCCCTTTATCTGGAAAGTGCAGGGCGACAGTCTGTTGATGGATAACAAACGCTATTTGGTTAAGCCCGAGAATCAGGGTTTTGTGCTGAAGTCGGATTCGGCAAAGATTTTCCTGATCCAGCAACCGTAGTTGGTGAAGGTAGGCACGGTACCGGCAAACGTTAGGGCCTGCGAAATTATGATGTCGCCCATGAGTCATGATTTTGCAGGCCCGATAAATACCTTACTTCTCGTTTATGTATGGCCGCTTTTTCATCAAACCACCCCCAATCCGTGATCGATCTGGTTACGTTCCTGTTCAATCGCCGGGAAACCTTGCTGAACAACTGGCGAACGGCCTGCGAAGCGGATGCGTCACTCAAAAAAATCGCTACGCTAACGCGTGAAGAGTTCAATAATTTAATCCCAGCTATTCTGGATTCGCTGGAACAGCAGTTGCTGAATCTGCCTGTTCAGACAGACCCGGTACTGGCCGCCAAGACGCATGGCCTGCAACGCTGGCAAAAGTCACTTAGTCTGCCAAATCTGTTCAGTGAATACAACCATTTGATGGGGATTCTATTTGACGAACTGGGGGTCTTTCGCCAGGTCTTCCCGCAGGCTGATCCCGACCTTGTTCTTCAGGCTCAGCAACGCATTATGCTGTTAATGACCCAGACATTGGGCGGCAGCGTTGTTAAGTACGACGAGCTACAACGGCTGGAAGCCGCCAACCGGGCAATTAGCCTTGAAGAAGCTTTACAGGGAATGGAGAATATGTCGCGCCAGCGGGGAGACATGCTGCGAACGTCGTCTCATGATTTACGGAGTGGGCTTGGGCTGAGCATGGGCGCGGCTTCAATTTTACAGATGGACGACCTAAGTCCGGAAGAGCGTCATCAGTACATCGACATGCTGAACCGCAACCTTGCCAGCGTTCAATCGTTGCTGACGGGCCTGATGGATTTAGCCCGGCTGGAAGCTGGCCATGAACCGCTCGAGCTGGAAGAGTTCGATGTTGCCCGCCTGTTAATGGAACTGGTCGATATGGCTCAGCCCATGGCTCAGGCAAAAGGAATCATTTTACGGGCCGATGGCCCGGAAACCCTGGTGGTTAAAACAGATAGGCTCAAAATTCATCGTATCGCGCAGAATCTATTGGTGAATGCCCTGAATTATACGCCCTCCAGCTTAGATCGCCCCGGCATGGTGTCCGTATCCTGGTCGTCTGAGAATGATTGGCGATGGGTATTCAGCGTGCAGGATTCCGGGCCGGGTTTGCCCGCTGGCCTGGTGGACTTATTTCATAAGCAACTCAGGCCAACGGTTGAGCCAATCGGTGTGCTTTCTCCGGATGAAGTCCAGCCGGCTGCACCGAAACCCAATACCAGCCAGGAGCTACCCGCCGATCCGTTGCAGAACGAGCCCGCCAGTTCCGCTGGCAAGCACGGCGAAGGGGTAGGTTTACAGATTGTCAAGCGGCTCAGCGAAGCCGTAGGAGCAAGTGTTGAGATTGAAAGTATAGCCAGACGGGGTACCCTGGTACGCATTCGAATGCTTATGCAACCGCCCGTCTAGTTGTCGCTGCCAACTGCCTTGAAACGGCGCTACTTCGTGGCGACATAGAAAAAATCCAGACTCCCGGCGGGGTCTTTGCTTACCAGATAATCGGTGTAGTTGATTTCGGCCGCCAGTCCGTCGGCCTGCAGGAGCCGGTTCCGGTTCAGGCGATTCATTAGATCGTATGGCACTTGCAGCAGTCGGCGGGGCAACCGGTATTGCAGATTGAAAATATCGAAGCGCGTCAGTTTCTTAACGGATTCCTTATTCTGTTCGTAATAGGTCATGACTTTCTCATTGCCATGAATACCGCGCGTGTCTACCTGTGGAAAGTACTTCGCCATCAACGTCTTCAACCCATCGGCGTAATACTCCCGAACATGCCACGGGTTGCGGGTAAGCGAAAACGTTTTGTTGACGGTGGTCAGCAGTAGTTTGCCGCCTGGTTTCAGCACACGGTGCGCTTCCTTGATAAATAAATCGTCGTTTTCGATATGCTCGATCACCTGAAAGGTCACGATATAATCGAATGTATTGTCGGGTAAGCTGCTCAACGGCGGTATGTTGGCGGCAATAAAAGTCGAGTGAGGGTATTCGGCGCTCAGACCGGCAATCAATTCTTCGTTTTTGTCGATGCCCGTATAGTGATCGGCCGCTTTCGTCAGCAGCTCCAGACCCCGGCCCCAGCCGCACCCAATTTCGAGCACCTTGCCCCGCACAATAGCGGCTGCTTCGACATAGGGGAACAGGAGTCGTTGGTGAACGGGGTTGTCCGAAGCAATTTCGGCGGAAGTAATTTCGGTTGTCTTATACATGCGTTTGCAATTCAGTGGGCAAAATTACTCTTTTGTGGTAAGTAAAGAAAAATGAACCGCATCAGTAACCCAAAACGGGCTCTTTTTTCGTTATTACTTGACATGCCAAAAGCAAACTTACGCGGCAGACCACCGTTGCGGTTGTAAGGCCCTGTAGATCTGGAAGCCCTAGAGATTACCCCATTGTTTTATGCGTATTCTATCTGCTTTACTCCTCATTTGTTTCCTGTCGGCGGGCTGTTCCTCCAGTAAAAAAACGCAGCAGGCTCGTGCCAATGCGGCTTATGACGCCCGCACTGAAGCGCAGCGAAACCAAGTTAACCGCCCGGTAGCTTCCCGACCTGGAGAGGTCCGGCCTGGAGAGGCCGGACCTCAACAAGCTCCGCGAAACTCCGCCGATGCATCGCGAGATGATTCCCGACGCACCGAACGCCCGAACGAGCCCCGTTCGACGGCAACGGCTGGTCAAAACCAGGCACCCGTTAAGGTAATGACGGATGGCCCCGCTCTGGGCACAACACCCGCCGTATCGGGTAAGGCTGCTGGCGAGTGGATGGTGACATCAATCAAAGGAAAGTTTCTGGCCACCGATACCACCAGCGTTCGGGTGTACATGGATATAACGGCAAAGTCGCCAACGGGTGAGCCGGTGCTCAATCCAACGGACTTCACGGAGCATTTTCTGATCGCCTACGTTATGTACCCCGATTACAACAACCGGGAGCGCCTGGGGTACGGTACGGTACCACTAACGGCCCAGAACATTAACGTACAGGGCGATCATTTGACGCTAATGTTTGATGTAAAACGGCCTAAAGATGCGGCCAACGCCGTTCTGCTGACCGAGATTACCGAAACGACAAATGGCACGAAAGCCCGTAATGATCTGTCGCTTCGCTTCAGGGCAACCAAATTGAGCGACCGATTTACGCTGTTCGATAAAGCCGGTAAACAACCTCAACTGCGTAATTACGTAAACGTGGGTGACACCATTCTCATTCGTGATGTAAACGGTATCAGCAAACCCTTATACGGGTTCCGGTATCGGCATGACTTCGAAGCAGCTTCGTCGCCGATGAATACGTCGCCCCGGCCGGCCGCCAAATCATTGACGGAAGATTCAACGATGACCATCTCGACGAATAAGCCATTCGTTATTCCGCGCGAAGGACTCTATTATTTTCTGGAAGACACAACCGATGCCGCTGGTATTGGCCTGGTAGTAACCGACAAACGGTTTCCGAAGCTAACCCGCCCCGAAAAACTGATCAAGCCCATTCTGTACATGAGTACCAGTTCGGAGATCGGGGAACTGAACCAGGCGCAGGATACAAAAAAAGCGTTCGACCGATACTGGCTTAGTTTAATGTCGGGCAATGAAGAAGTAGCCCGAAAAACCCTGAAGGCGTATTTCGACCGGGTTGAAGAAGCCAATCGGTTGTTTACGAGTTACAAAGAGGGCTGGAAAACTGATAAAGGCATGATTTACATCGTCCTCGGAGCTCCCGACCGGGTACAACGGAACCGCGAACGTGAAGTGTGGGTTTATAATCGCCGGGCCAATGTCTCGGAAGTAAACTTTACCTTTACGAAAAAACCGAATCAATTTGTCGAGGATCATTACGAACTGGTGCGCTTCATTGAGTATCAGCCGGTCTGGTACCCGATTGTCGAAGCATGGAGAACCGGAACAATTCGCGAGTAAATCGCCCCACTAACTCCCGTCCTGGAGGACATCGGCCCGGCGGGTCACGACCACAGTTTCGTCCGCAGCCCGACGAGATGGTGTTTGGTATTCAGTCCGTTATCGAAACCCTCAAGTCAGAGCAGCAGATCGATAAATTATACATGGAGAAAGGGATGAGCAATCCCGATATCCAGAATTTGGCGTTTCAGAACCGTGTGACCATTCAGCGGGTACCAGTCGAAAAACTGGATCGCCTGACCCGGAAGAACCACCAGGGCGTGGTTTGTCTGGTAGCGCAGGTGCAGTACGTGAAGCTTTCCAACGTCATCGCCGACGTGTTTGAACGGGGCGAAACGCCCTTCTTTCTGCTCCTGGATCGCATCACCGACGTTCGGAATTTTGGCGCCATTGCCCGTACCGCCGAATGTACAGGTATTCAGTGCATTGTTATTCCGGGTCGGGGGGCCGCTGCCATTAACTCCGATGCCATGAAAACATCATCGGGGGCCCTAAACCATATTTCAGTTTGTCGAGAGCCCGAGCTAACGGAAACGGTCAAGTACTTGCAGGAATCGGGAGTGACTGTCGTGGCCTGTACCGAAAAATCAAGTCGTGACCTGTACGAGCGGAGTACGGATCTGACGGGGCCTATCGCAATCATCATGGGATCGGAGGAAGACGGTATCTCACCTGAGTTACTTCGCATGGTCGATAACCACGTTAAGATTCCGCTGCTGGGCGCTGTTGGGTCATTAAACGTATCGGTAGCCACGGGCGTGGTGCTCTACGAAGCTGTCCGGCAACGGAGCCTGATCGCTAATGCGGGGAATGAAGGGTAGTTGTTATCGTAACTGGGAACGTGCACTGTGACGTCAGTTCTGAGAAACTGGCAAACGTGGTTACCTATAACCGACACCACAGCATTACTGCCACCAACACGTAAAAAAAGCACCGGCTTTACAACCGGTGCTTTTTCGTTACGCTTTTTTGCTTTTTGGTTTTGCTTTACCGGCTCCCCCTTTTTTAGCTGGGCTGCCATCGAGCGAATTGATCCAAACAGCTAATTTCATAGCGTCTTCCTTTGGCACTTGCTTCATAGCGGCCATTGGCGGGTAACCAGGCCAGTGCGCTGGAATCGGGTTATAAATAAGGTTGACGATTTCCTCGTTTGAGTACTTCTTTTTGGCTACGTCTGCATACGCTGGACCTACTAACCGTTGGTTTGGACGGTGACAGGCAATACAGGTATACTTCGTCATCAGGGTATTCATCTCCTCTGGAATATCGGATGGAGCCTGTGCGTTGGCGTCGATAGAGGCCAAAGCCAACGAAGCCGAAGCGATTAAAAAGCCGACAAATTTTTTCATGAGAACCGGGTAAACGATAAATGAACGAACAGATTGATTGAGCTCAATAGGTCAACCTCGCAAAAATAGATGCTTTGGGTCGATAACCCAATTTTGACGTCGGGTTTTCCTATTAAACCAAAGATTAGACACTTGTTCTTTAAAAACGTTTAATATTCGTTGAAAATAAAATTATGCAGCCTCTCGACCGCTTTTCGGGCCACGCCAATCTGTACGCCCAATACAGAATCGATTACCCCGACGAATTATACACATTTATTGTAGCCTTTACCAATTACCAGCAAACGGCCTGGGATTGTGCTACCGGCAATGGGCAGGTAGCGGGTGCGCTGGCCGATCGGTTCGTCCGGGTTGATGCCACCGACATCAGTGAAACCCAACTATTGCTCGCTACGAAAAAGGCCAATATTCACTACCAGATCAGCCGGGCCGAACAAACGCCCTTCGCTGACCAAACCTTCGACTTGATTACGGTAGCGCAGGCATTACACTGGTTCGACGTGGACGCCTTTCACAAAGAGGTTCGGCGCGTCAGCAAGCCCGGTGCCGTCATTGCCGAATGGGGCTACGGGCTGGTGCAACTCGGGGCTGGCCTTGACGCCATACTGCTCGATTTTTACCGAAACCGCATCGGCCCTTACTGGGACCCTCAACGGAAGCACATCGACAACGCCTACGCAACGTTACCCTTTCCATTCGCCGATGTTCAGCAGGCCAACTTTACGGCCCGTCGAAGCTGGTCGCTGGAGCGCTTTCTGAACTACCTGCGTACCTGGTCGGCCGTGCGCCAGTACATCCTTGAAAATGAGGAAGACCCCGTCATCGGGCTGGGAGAGGAGCTGAAACCGATCTGGGGCGATGATGAGCGCGACATACAGTTTCCTGTTTTTCTGCGAGTTGGCCGGGTTTTATAATTCCCAGATTACCCGAACAACCTTCCCGCGCACGCCAATCGTCTGAAAAAATTCCAGCCAGTGTAATTGTTGGGGGCCGAGGTGATCTGTGGGGGATTTAACCTCCACAAAATCATACTCGCCTTTTTCATTCCAGATCAGTAAGTCAGGAAAGCCGCGGGTGTGTTCGCGGACGTTGCGCGCCATTTCCAGCAGAATAAGCCGTAACTGGGCAATGTCCAGCAGCTCGATCATGCGCTGAACCAGGGTGAGCAACTCATCCGACCAGTCGACCAGTACGTTTGTGATCCCATATTTAGCGTTGAACATACGACCCACGTGCCGACGCCATTCGTCTTTGGTATCCAGCTCGGTCAGTCGTTTTTTCAGCAGCTCTTCGCGCCTTATGTAAAAATCGGGTAGGTAAAAATCGGATGGGGCACGTTGGAGTGGGTGGTGAATAGCCGATACATTGGCGTCGTAGATAATGTCCCAGAACACCAGACCGAACAAGCCGCGCCAGGGGTAGTTTTCGGTAAAGGCTGCGTCGAAATCGTTCTCCAGGTAATGATTCATGACCCCCGCTTCGACGTGGTGCCTGTAAGCTACTGGTATATTGAGGCTCTCCGCGTCGGATAAAAAGCGCGTGGTCGCCTTACGCGTGCGTTTCTTCTCACTCAGCCCCAGAATCTTCTCCCTGAAATCTGTGGCGAAATAGCGTTCTTCAGCGTTCAGCGGCTTAATGGCAATTTCATCGCAGAGGGCCAGCGCTTCCTCCATCGAGCCATTTTTGAACAATAGACGAACCCGCCGTTCCCGTGCCGGTACCCGATCCGACAGTTCGTAAACCGCAAGCGCCTGCTCGGGTAGTTTCTGTTTTTCCAGGTAAGCACCGACCCGACATACTAGTTTCTGATAACCTGGAATCGCAATCTCGGTTAGTTCAGGGCGGGTTTCGTTCCAGTTCAGGAACCAGTTATAAATATCGTCGGCCGGGGTTTCGGTGTCTTTCAGGTCGTAGAATGCCTCGTTCGTCAGTGAGATCAGCAGCTTGTCTTCCACTTCTTTCCGGTTTCGGAAACGAGCCGTTAGCTTGCTTTCGTCGTACCGCTCGAAATTAACCATGCCCAGGTCGCGCACCACAAACTCGGTCATGTTACTGCCTCTGTTGCCAAAGAACAGGTATTTGACCATCATGCCTTCGGCCTCGAAGTTCATTCTGACCACTGTTTCGTGCGTAGTAAGGCTCGTAACAACTTCGGCAAAATCAAGTTCCAGCAAAGCGTACCGAACAACGTATTCCTTTTTCTCCTTGGTTAATGGTCGGCTCTCTTCCGGCTCCAACGGGAGCAGGTTTACCAGCTCAGGCTTCGTGAAAACACCGAGGGCTAGCTCACCCATGGGTTCGTGGTGAGCCGAAAGCCGTTCGACGAACCCCGCCATGAGTAATTCGCCAACGGCCGCCGGTAGGTCGGTTATTTCGGTATATTGTAGTTTGTTGATGCGAAAAAAGAGTCCTTTGCGGTTGCTGAGCCGGACATACAGGCATTGTGCATCGAGGCTCAGGGCTTCGAAACGGTGTATAAAGTCCCACTCGGCATCGTTTAACAGGTTGCCGTAAAGCCGTTTAACAAAATCCAGCACGTAACGGAAATTGTCGAGATAGTACCGGGGGGTAAGAATAATCTTCTGTCGTCCGATCATAGAATACGGGTAGCGTGTACCCAGGGGCGTTAGTCCGAAAACCGCCTGATACAGACCAACGTCTGTCGATACAGCCGGTACAGTAAGAACAAAAAAACAAGCGTTTATGTCCCCAGTTGATGTGCTGAATGAGTTAGGTAAACAGGGTATTTTGCTGCCCGATCAGCAGGCAAAAATAACCGAAACAGAGCGCCAGCGGCCCTTTTCCCTTCATTGGGAATTTCGGTCAATGCTTTATATCGGCATCTTGCTGCTCAGTTCGGGACTTGGCCTGTTGATCTATGATAACGTCGACCAGATTGGCCAGGGTGCCCTGTTGACGGGCATCGCAGCGGCCTGCGTGGGCTGCTTTTATTTCGCGTGGCGATTTCGGCCTGAATGGACTATGGATCAGGCCCGAAGCCGGTCAACCTTCGGCGATTACGCCCTGATTCTGGCTTGTCTTCTGTTCTTAACCCTCGAAGGGTACGCGCAGTATGCCTACAACGTGTTCGGATCGCGCTACGGATTGGTTACCCTACTGCCCGCTCTGCTCTTCTTACCACTGGCTTACCGATTTGACCACCGGGGCGTTTTAGGCATGGCCCTAACGGCTCTGATCTCGTGGGTAGGGGTTACCGTACGGCCATTGGAGCTCTATGTCAAAACCAATTTTTTTGACCAAAAAACAGTTATCTCGGCTGTTGGACTGGCTCTGGTACTGATTGTCGTGGCCATTGGTCTGGAGCGACGAAAAATCAAACCTCACTTTACGTACACCTACCTAACCATTGCCGGAAACCTGCTGATGGTAGCTTTGCTGGGGGGATTGTTCAATTTCGAAGCCGTCCGGCTGTGGTTTGCGCTGGGGCTGGCTACGGCCTGTATTGCCTTTGACCAGTACTCTCGTCGCGGCCGCCGGTTACAGTCGGCTCCGGTTACGGATGGGTCGTTTCTGTTCCTCCTGATGAGTACCGTGTATGGTTACATCGGGGTTACTTATCTGTTTTTTCATTACGTCCGCCCACCAGGTGACGACGCGTATTACTGGTATTTTATCCTGACTGGTATCGCCTTAGTCTATTACCTGATGACCCAATTGCCCAAAGGCAACCGTACCAATGAGAGCGTATAACGAGCAATGGATTTATAACCGCGAAATACTGACGCAGGCCGAGCGCTGGTATCGGCAGAATCTCGTATCCGATGAGCAGATCAATGCCATTCGTAAGGCCTATCCGGTAGGGTTTCGTCAGACCAACGGCTTCATTGAAATTGGGTTGTTTCTGTTTACAACCGTGGCAATTCTGGCCTGTTACCTGTTGCCGGCCAGTATTTTCTCGGCCCTGCTCG
The DNA here is from genome assembly GCF_054776635.1 of Spirosoma lituiforme. Taxonomy (NCBI): domain Bacteria; kingdom Pseudomonadati; phylum Bacteroidota; class Cytophagia; order Cytophagales; family Cytophagaceae; genus Spirosoma; species Spirosoma lituiforme. The sequence goes on along the minus strand of NZ_BAAHBO010000001.1, from coordinate 1,200,876 downwards.
ACAACCCTAAGGCATACGGCATTTTTAACGTAGCCTTTGGTATCGGAATCGGGGTCGTGGGCGGGTTCCTGATTAACCGTCGGCTGTTGTATCGGAATGGAATTGACAACGCTTTTGTGGTCACGCTAACGGGCTTTCTGGCGTTCGGGTTTAATCAGTTTCTGCCGAATGGATTGTCTCTGGCCACTCATTGCCTGTTTACCCTGCCACTCCTGCTGCTGATTCTCTGGTACTACGGCGATACGCTTATTGCCTTCTTCACGTTGGCTACGTTCTACACGGCAATCGTCAATAGCTTCATAAAAATAAGCGGGGGAAAAGATATGTTACCGTTTATTATGATAGCAATCTCGCTGGCTGTTTATACCGGTATCAGGCAAGTTATCAAGCGCGATACGAAGCAGGTTTATTACGCCGATCCCTTGAACTTAGGACAATGGCTGTCGCTTATTGTGCTGGCCGCCAGTGGCAATTATTTCATCGTCCGTCAACTGAACGGCCTGCTGCTTCAATCCGGTCTGGGTATGACCAGTCCTGCCAAAGTTCCCGAAATCGGACTACCCGCCTTATTCTGGGTGTTGACGTTTATCATTCCGGCCATTTATTTGTGGCAGGGGCTAACGAAGCGCAACCGCATGCTGAACATTCTGGGTACCCTGGGGCTCATTGCTGCCGTTATGACGTTTCATGAGTACACCGGATTCGTTCCGCTCAATGTTGCCCTGACGTTGGGTGGCCTGGCCCTGATTGGGATTGCCGTCTTCGGTATTCGATACCTGGCGAGTCCAAAACATGGTTTCACCGATGCTCCGGACGATGATTCGCCGAATGAGCTTTTTCTTAGTGCCGCCAGTATGGCAGCCCTGCAGGCCACCGGCAACGCAACGCATGTTCCCAAAGATACCCCCCGATACGGTGGGGGCGACTTCGGCGGGGCTGGCAGCGAAGGGAAGTATTGATGTGTATAAAAGCGCTTATATTTGTGTACGTAAACGTAAATCTATGCGAACGAACATTGATATAAACGACAAGTTGATTCAGAGAGCCCTGGAAATAAGTCATTTGAAGACTAAAAAGGCTGTCGTTGAATTGGCTCTCCAGGAATATATTGATCGGCAGGCTCGTCAGCGGTTGCTTTCTTTGTTTGGTAAAGTTGAATGGGATGGTGATTTAAACCAGATGCGCACCGATTCGACGCCTAACGATTGGGATCAATGATTGTTGATACGTCGGTTTGGGTAGATGCTTTTCGGGAAGTTCGCAGCAAACAAACAGAATTAGTAATAGCGTATACCGTGGCTGATCGGCGAATCTATGTGACGCCGACAATCATACAGGAGGTTCTGCAAGGGGTCCGAACGGACGATCGATATGCCATTGTGAAAGAAGGCATGCTGGCCCAATCGCTGTTAAAACTCGACCCCGTTGAAGCGGCTATTGGGGCAGCTGATCTGTATCGATCATTGCGTAAAAAGGGAGTTACGATTCGTAAGCAAAACGACTGTCTGATTGCCCATTATGCCATCTTCTACGATATGCCAATTCTTCACAACGACGTCGACTTCGACCAGATTGCCCGCCATACGCCCCTTCGGGTAGTCGTTTAATAACCGTTACGCTAAACTTCCCGCTTGCGTCTGCCTAAAAACTGCTAAGTTTGGCTTTGAAAACAAACGACCATACGCAGTCGCATGAAAACTTTAGATTCCTACAATTTTGCTGGTAAGAAAGCCCTCGTTCGGGTCGACTTCAACGTGCCGCTCGACAAAGCGTTTAACATCACGGACGATACGCGCATTAAGGCAACGATTCCAACCGTTCTGAAAATCGTGAACGACGGTGGTTCGGCTATTTTGATGTCGCACCTTGGTCGGCCGAAAGGAGGTCCTGAAGAGAAATATTCCCTTAAGCACTTGTTGCCTGCCCTTACCGAAGCCTTTGGCCGTGAGGTGAAATTTGCTGACGATTGCATTGGCCAGTCGGCTACGGATCTGGCCGCCAGCCTGCAACCGGGCGAAATTCTGCTGCTCGAAAACCTGCGTTTCTACAAGGAAGAGGAAAAAGGCGACGAAGCGTTTGCCGAAAAACTGGCGAAGCTCGGCGATGTTTGGGTCAACGACGCATTCGGAACGGCACACCGCGCCCACGCATCGACGGCTGTAATGGGTCAGTTCCTACAGGATCGTGTCGCAGGATATGTGATGGAAGCTGAACTGGTTAATGCCAAGAAGATTCTGGAAGAAGCAGAGCGGCCATTCACGGCTATCATGGGCGGGGCTAAGATCTCCGATAAAATCCTGATTATTGAAAAACTGCTCGATAAAGTCGATAACCTGATTATTGGCGGTGGTATGACTTATACGTTTACCAAAGCGCAGGGTGGTAATATCGGCAAATCGCTGCTGGAAGCGGATAAACAGGGTCTTGCCCTGGAACTGCTCGAAAAAGCCAAGGCAAAAGGTGTGAACATTTACATGCCTGTCGATAACCTTTGCGCCGACGATTTCTCCAACGACGCGAACCGGCAGGTTGTGGCAACTGGTGAGATTCCTGATGGTTGGGAAGGCCTTGATATTGGTCCTGAAACCATCGAAGACTTTAAAGAAATCGTCCTGAAATCGAAGACGATTCTTTGGAACGGGCCAATGGGTGTATTCGAATTTGAGAACTTCGCGCATGGTACCAACGCCATTGCCGAAGCCGTAGTAAAAGCAACGGAAGAAAACGGGGCATTCTCACTGATCGGCGGGGGTGATTCGGCTTCGGCCATCAACCAGGCCGGTTATGGCGACCGCGTAAGTTACGTGTCGACTGGTGGCGGGGCCTTGCTGGAATACATGGAAGGGAAAACCCTGCCCGGTGTTGCCGCACTGGAAGCCTGAATGAAGCCCAGCGCTGTCGCAACGATATAGTACAAACGGCCAGCGGCTGTCTGGGTTAAAGATTCTGATTGGATCAGTCTTTGACTCAGACAGCCGCTGGCCGTTTGTATGTTTGTTTAGTCCATTGCTTTAGCCACTTCCAGCTCCTGTGGTTTTTTCGGAACGACTTTCTTTTTCGTGAACCGGGCAATGATCCGGTCAACCACCAGGTAGGTCGATGGTACGACTAGCAGCGTTAGCAGCAGCGATGATGTCAGACCACCGATGATAACCCAGGCCATACCATTCTTGGTTTCGGCACCGGCGCCACTCGCCAACGCGATTGGCAGCATCCCCAGAATCATGGCTAGCGTGGTCATCAGAATAGGCCGCAGGCGCTCTTTACCCGCTTCGATCAGCGCATCAACCACGTCGTGCCCTTCTGCTTTAAGCTGGTTGGTAAAGTCCACAATCAGAATGGCGTTCTTGGCGACCAGACCGAGCAGCATGATCATGCCCACGATCGAGAATACCGTTAAGCTTTCCATTGTCAGGGCCAGGGCCAGCAGGGCACCAACCAGGGCCACCGGAATGGAGAACAGGACCACGAACGGATAGACCACGCTTTCGTAAAGGGCTACCATGATGAAATACACCAGCAAAATAGCGATCATCAGCGCCAGGCCCAGGCTACCAAACGCATCGGACTGTTGTTGCAACTGACCGAGGTACTGGATATTGACCCCTTCCGGTAGTTTCTGCTGGGCCATTTTAGTCTGGATATCCGTACCCACCGTCCCCACGGGGCGACCTACCACCTGCGCGTTGATCGTAATCGACGAGAGCCGGTCAATCCGTTCCAGTACGCTTTCGCCAACCTGCTCCTGTACAGTAGCAAACTGAGAAAGTTCGAACGTTTTACCCTGGTTGTTTACGAAGGTTAGACGGCCAACGTCCTGAGGCTGTGTACGGTCGAACTGATCCAGGCTCACCAGAATATCGTATTCATTCCCGTTTTGCTTGAATTTCGACTGGTCATTACCCCGGAAGGCGTTCTGCAGGGCAATCCCTACATCCGATGCGCTGATACCCAGTTGCGCCATGCGCTCCCGGTTCAGGTTTACGGTTACTTCGGGCTTGGGATCCTTCACCGAATACTTAACATCCTGCGTGCCGGGCACCGACTCGGTTACTTGTTTGACGATGGCCGCTGCTTTCCGAATATCGGCAAGCTTTGTGCCTTTTACCGCAATCATGATAGGCGCTTGTGAAGCCCCGACAATGCCGACTGGCGTAACCGTTACTTTCACACCTGGAATTTGTCCGACTTCCTGTTTCAATAGCTGCCCGAACGCTTCCGTCGATAGCTTCCGTTCTTTCTTATCGATCAGCTTGACGTTAATATCGGCCAGGTTACTGTTGGAGGAGGTGGCCAGGCCATTACTGCTGTACCCGACGTTCGTGAATACGTTTGTCACTTCGGGGTGCTTCATGATGATTTGCTCCGCCCGTTGCGCTGTGGTATTGGTCTGGTAAATAGACGCGGTTGGCGCTAACTCGACCTGAATGCTCATCTCGCCCTGATCACTTTGCGGCATAAAGGCCCCCCCAATGAAACCAGCCGGTACCAGAGCAATGGAACCCACCAGCAGGGCAATGACGCCGAGGAAAATATAGCGTTTGTGACCCAGTACCCAGACCAGAATCCGGCCGTAGGCATTCGTCAGCCGATCCAGAAAACGCTCAAACCCAAGGTTCAGGCTACCCCACAATGATTTGGGGTTCAGTACTTCGATCTTGCCAAAACGCGAAGCCAGTAGGGGAGTCAGCGTGAAGGAGACTAGTAAGCTCATCAGGGTCGAGAAAACGACGACCAGTGCAAACTCACGCAGAATGTTCCCGATTAACCCGCCTGTCATGGCCAGTGGCACGAACACCACCACGTCGACCAGGGTAATAGCCAGTGCTGTAAACCCGATTTCGCTCCGTCCGTCCAGGGCCGCCTGCCGCTTGTCTTTCCCCATTTCCAGGTGTCGGTTGATGTTTTCCAGGACCACAATCGAGTCATCGACCAGAATACCCACGACGAGAGACAGGGCCATCAGCGTCATCAGATTCAACGAGAAACCCATCAGATACATCAGGGCAAAGGTTGGAATCATGGACGATGGTAAGGCAACCAGTACAAACAGCGCCGACCGGAAACTGTGTAAAAACAACAGCATCACCAGCGATACAATCAAAACGGCCAGCCCCATATCTTCGACCACCGCGTGGGCCGAAGCCAGCGTGTAAATCGACTGGTCGGAAGCGATGTTGAATTTTAGTCCAATTTTGCTGTACTGTTTCTCCAGCTGTTTGATCTTAACCTGAGCGCCCTGGCTAACCGATACCGCATTGGCATCGGATTGTTTCTGAATCTGTAAACCAATGGACGGCTGCGCGTTGATGTGGTTGATGGCCGTTGGTTTGGTCGACGCATCGACTACTTCGGCTACGTCTTTCAATAATACCTGGCTACCGTCCGTCCGACGGGCTACGATCAGGTCCCGCAACCGCTTCACGGTTTGAACGGAAGCATCGAACCGAATCGAATATTGTGCCTGCCGCGTCTCCAGCTGACCAGCCGGATAACTGGCGTTGGCCGCGTTGATGGCCTGCGATACCTGACCGATCGAGATGCCATACCCCCGTAGTTTTTCGGTGTTAACGTTTACCTGAATTTCCCGCTCGTTCCCGCCGATGATGTTCACCTGCCCAACGCCGGACACGTTCGATAACTGAGGTTTGATGTCATTATCGATCAGGTCATACAGAGCCGTTGGCGACATATTGGCGGTTACGCCCATCCGCAGCACCGGAATTTCGTCGGTCGAGAATTTATTCAGAATAGGGCGGTCGGCCTGGTCGGGCAGCAGGTTAATGATCTGCTCAATTTTACGTTGGGCGTCCTGCTGCGCCAGAGTAGTATTCACCCCGTTTTTCAACTGGATAACCACGCTGGATGCACCCTCCTGCGAGGTTGAGGTCATGCGGTCAAGTCCTTCCAGCGACGAGAGGGCTTCTTCAATACGCTTGGTCACGTTTGTTTCAACCTCATCGGCCGAAGCACCCCGGTAGGTCGTCACCACGCTGATGACGTTGGCCTCAAATTTGGGCAACAGGTTATAGGATAGTTGCTGATAACTAAGCGCCCCGAACAAAATCAGGACCGTAAAAATGGTGGTGATCAGCAATGGCCGCTTAACCGCTATTTCAGATATAGACATGGTTTCGGTTAATTAGTTTGTGATTTTTACCGGCTTTCCGTCGCTCAGGTTCAACTGACCCGTGGTGACCACCTGATCGCCAGTTTTCAGGCCGCTAAGTACTTCAATCGAATCGCCAAAGTCCCGGCCTATCGCGATCGTACGGCGGGTCGCTACATTATTATTCACGACAAAAACATAGGGATTTTTGATGCTTTCGACCAGCGCCGAACGCGGAATCTGGAGGGCTCGTTGGCTGGACTTTTGCGAGAAATCGACGTTTACGAACGTTCCCGCTTTCAACCCGTTGGCATTGTCGATGGTGATTTCAACCGGATAGTTGTGCTCATCGCTGCCCTGGGGCGCAATGTAAGTTACCCGTCCGTTGAACGTCCGGCCCGGAAATACATCCGCCAGTACCTTAACCGTCTGGCCCTCGCGTAACTGGTAGACGTCGCTTTCGTTTACGGGCACCTGCACTTTCAGTCGATTAACATCCAGCACCCGACCCAGCACTTTACCAACCGTAATGTACTCGCCGGGCTCAATGGCCTTCTGAACAATTCGTCCGCCAATCGGTGCTTTCACGTTGGCATCCGCTATTTGCTTCTTGATCTGCTCGGCCTGGTTGACCGCGTTCTCGTAGTTATACTTTGTTTCGTTTACCTGAATTTCCGTGGTGGCATTACCGGCCAGCAGGGTGTTGTACCGCGTTACATCTTTCTTCAGCCGATCAATGGAAAGCTGCGTGGCTTGGAGCGATAACTCCTTGAGCCGGTTGTCCAGCTCCACCAGCGTAGACCCCTGCCTGATGGAAGAACCCAGGTCAAAATTGACTTTCGTTACCTTGCCCGCCGTCGTGGCAATAATGTCGGCCTCTTTATACGGAATCAGGTTTCCCGTCTTGACGAGTTGCTGACTAACAGTGCCTTCGGTTACAGACGAAATGGTTACCGGAATAGACACGTTGGTTTGAACGACGGGTTTCTTTTGCTCATCGATTTTTTCCTTGTTTGACGACAGGCGGAAGCCAATCAAACCGGTAATGGCTAGCAAGGCTGCGACGACGAGTAGCGTTGTCTTTTTCATGATCTATTAGTCGATTGTATTGATCAGAGTTGGTTATAAAAAGTAAGCAGTTTACCCTGCGACTGTTCGAGATCCAGCCGCGCCTGGTACAGGTTAATGAGGGAGTTGATGTAATTGGTTCGGGCTTCCCGATACGAGTTGTCCGCGTTGATCACGTCCGATAACAGCTTGGTTCCCTGTTTGTATTGCAGGGTCGTGATGTTGTATACCTCCTGCGCCAGCTTCACGTTTCGATCATCGTTCTGCACGCTGGTCTGCGCCCGCTGAATCTGCGACTGGGCATTGTTGAACTGAAGCCGATAAGCAGACACGTTCAATTTCTGCTGTTCCTGCTGGGTGAGCAGCGTCAACCGTTGCTGTTTGATCTGGGCATCGCGCTGAAATCCATCGAAGATGGGAACGCTGAGTCGCAGGCCAAAACTGCCGAAGCCCACGAAGTTGGTGAACAGTTTGTCGATGGTCTGCGCTCCCAGGTTTACCGTGCCGTAGTTGGCGGTCAGGCCCAGCGTGGGCAGATACCCCGCCCGTATGCGTTGCAGCTGCAATTCCTGCAATTGAATATTCGTTTCTGCCTGCTGAAAAGACACCAGATTAGCCGCCGAAAACTCACCCTGTTCCAGCGAGGGTAATTGCGTTAGCAGGGTCGGATCCGACAAAACCAGCGTCTGCTCCTGCGGCATTCCCATCTGGTACTTCAGCCGGTTCATCGCCAGATTCTGGTCATTCTCGGCCAGCGTCAACTGCGACTGGGTGCTGTTGTAGCTCACTTCGGTACGTGTATAGTCGACGGGCTGAATAACGCCATTGTCGCGCTGTAGTTTCAGAATGTTAAGTACCTGCTGTGTCCGTTCGAGATTGTCGCGCAGCAACCCAATCTGTTGCTGGGATACGAAGACCTGGTAGTAATTGCTGGTAATGTTATAAATGACGTCTTCCTGTGTCTGGCGCGTATTCAGGGCGGCCAGTTGCTGGTTCGGTTTGTTGGCCTTAATCCCGAGCAGTAAAGACCGGTCGAAGATGGTTTGAGTCGCCTGGGCAGTTACGTTGGTCTGAAATTTCTGACCAATAATAAAGACTTGTGGTTCAGGACCGAATACCCCGGCCGGAATAACGCTTTGCTGGAGTTTGATGTTGTTGACCGATGTTCCCGTTACGTTTACCTGCGGTAAATACTGACCCAGTGCCTGACGCGCCTGCTGGTTGGCAGTTTCTATCTGGTTTTGGGCAATGCGGATGCTGCCAAAATTTTTAAGACCGTAGTCGAGACAGTCTTTCAGGCGGAAGCTTACCGGGGCTGGCACCTGAGATTGAGCCTGAGCCCATCCCATAGAGGGCCATGCCAGCGAAAAAACTAAGCCAAGTGCAATTAATCGTTTCATAAATACAATCGTTGAGGTGTCTACTGTAGATATATCAACTAATAAAATAAAAAAAATTACTTTTCTAATAAACTGGCAATCTTCAGGGTTATCCGTGCAAATGTTTCGCGTTCGTCGGCGGTTAACTGACTCATTACTTCATGATCCATGGCTTCCGTTGTCTTGAGAGCCTGCTCAATAATCATTTTTCCGGCGGGGGTCAGCCGTATCAAATTCTTCCGTCGGTCGTCGCTGTCGGGCACTATCCGAAGGTAGCCGTCCCGCTCCAATGTGCGGATTGAGCGTTGTATGCCTGACTTATCCTTTTGCAGAAAATTAGCTATATCCTGCTGAGACAGCAAATCGTCGTTGGAAAAATAAGCAATAAACAAAATCGGAAACTGCTCGATCTGTAAGGTAAAACCCAGGCGGGCCAGCTCACGGTTCGCTTTGCGCGCCAGTAAATGACTCACATGACTAACCATAAAAATGGCTTGTGTCCCCATTCGCTCAGCAAACCTGGCCTGAAGCTCTTGTTCTTTTACTACTGTCATTGCGGTTTTTCAACTACGTTGTTATATCAACTAGTTTGTACTAAAAAAGGTTTCTCATTTTTCAACTATCTATGACTTAACCGAAAGGGCTCCTTTTGCAGAACGTCGCATTAATGTGTTACTTTAAGCCATTACCTCACGTTCACTACTTTATGATCACCAGAAATATATTGATCAGCCTTGGCCTTCTTGCCACGCTTGCGTTTACTGAAGAATCAATTCCGGTTAATTCGGGCGACAGGCCGGTAGCCATTCAGCTCAAAACGAGTCAGACTGATGGGTGGAAGCCCCTGTTTAATGGCAACAATCTGGATGGGTGGAAGCATGTGGGGAAAGGGAAAATGCTGGTCGAAAAGGGCATGATTCGGGGAAGTGGCGGCATGGGACTCCTGTACTGGTCGAAGGAAAAGCTCAGTAACTGTACACTTCGGGTGGTGTACCGGATGCAAAAAGAGAATAGTAATTCGGGGGTGTACATACGCATACCACTCGAACCCCGCGAAGAATGGATGCCGGTTCATTACGGCTACGAAGTGCAGATCGACAATCACCCCGAAACATCCAATGAAGACGAGTATCACGTTACAGGAACGCTGTACTCGCTGACCAAACCGCTGGCCAAGCCCGGCAAGCCTGGTCCTCAATGGAATACAATGGACATTACGCTGGATGGCCCACGGACCATCGTTTCCGTAAATGGCGTGAAAGTGACCGACTACCGGGAAGGTGATCCTGTGCCGCCCCGTAAGTTTGACTTCGAGCCTTACCATGGCTTACGCCCCGATACGGGCTATATCGGTCTGCAAAACCACGGCAAAGATGACGTTGTGTACTTCAAAGAAGTGTCCGTAAAGCCGCTCGTCCGGAAATAGTTGTGTTAGGACGGCTTAAGCAGGTTGGGCCGCACAGGCTGGGCCGCACAGGCTCGCGTTGTTTGATCGGCTAATTTACAATTGGCTCAGGGCGGCTCTTGCTTTGTTGTCTATGCTGTTTTTGTACTCGTGGCGTTTGAAATTGAGCGCCTTCTGGAAAAACGACCGCGCGCGGGGGCGGTCATTTTTTTGCTGGTAGATATAGCCGAGTTGCAGGGCCGATGTAGCACCGAATGAAAGCTGATCCGGTTCGCTCAGGACTAGTGACCGACTTAAATAAGGAATGGCAACATCCGTATCGTTTCGGCGTTGAAAAATCCGCCCCATTCGGTAGGTGTACTCGGCTTTCTCAACCGTTAGGGGAAAGGCTGCTTCGTTGTAAGGGCGTAAATAGGCCAGTGCGCTATCCGTAAAGCCACCATCCGAAGCGAGTCGGGCGCGCATCAGCACTTTCTGATTTGATGAAGCCCCTTTTTGCAGATAGGCGTCGGCAAACTTTTGGGCAGCCTTGTCTGACTCAACCGTTGTCCGGCCAACGGTCGTCACTTTTTTCAGATAGGGAAGTCCGGTTGCGTCTCCCTTGTCGGCTAGCCAGTGGCAGAGAAACAGTTTGTAATACGAGTCTTTCAGGAGGTTACGGCCTTTGTACGTTGACAAAAACTGTTGAAAATGTGCGGTTGCCGTAGCGTACTGGCCTTTCTGAAGGTAAATATCACCCAGAATATTATCAACAACCGGGAGAGACAGGTATTTTTTGCCCATTGGCCGGGTAGACAGATAAGCCAGCGCTCGTTCACTGTGACCGTTTTTCTGCTCAATGGTTGCTCCGAAAAAATGAAGCAGCAGATTATCCGGATGGTCGCTTACCAATTGCGTCAACGTTTGCCCGTCGGTAGCACTAAACTTCAGGACGTAAGCACGCACCATCAGATCAATTAGCCGGGCTTCGAGGCCGAACGTTGCGTCTTGCTGTGCCCGCACTAATTCCTGCTGCCCCTGCCGAACATTGCCGTGCAGCCCAAGCAGGCTGGCAACCCAGGCGTAACTATCGGGTACGGAACCAATCATGATGTGCAATGTTCCCAACGATTTATAGGTGGGTAGAAACGCGGGGAATCGCTTCTGGTTTTCGGCCAGGAGTTTGTACGCCCGGATAACATCCCAACTGGCACTCATTTCCTTTCCGAACTTTAACTTAACGAACGCCCAGTGAAGTCGAACTTCAGCGAGTAGTACGCGCTGCCAGGGCGATGTAGCGTCCAGTTGCTTCAGCGCATCGAGCCGGTCGTCTTCCCGATCACTGATGGCTGAAAACAACTGGTCATCATCGGAAGTGACGAGTTTGAGCATGTCAGCGTAATCATCGACGAAAATGCGGACGCCGTTACTGGCCGACTCCTGCGCTACCGTCGCCTGAGCCGACTGATTGTCGAGTTTTTGCAGATCAGCATACGCCCGTTGCAAGCCGGGTGTCCAGGTAAAGTCCTGGGCGTCTGTCAACATCGGCATGAGCAGAAACAAAAACACCGGGTAAAAACCCGGTGCAGTTGCAAAAAAATGTTTCATACGGATACACGGAGGGTTAGCCCAATGCGGTTGGTTCACTACCGGCCACGGCCCGTTGGCGCTGGTTCGGGAACTCCTTCTACGTCGGCGAAAATCCGGCCGCAATGCTCGCAGACGATGATTTTCTTCTTGTCCTTGATGTCTGCCTGACGTTGGGGTGGTACAACGTTAAAGCAGCCGCCACAAGCACCCCGCTTTACCATGACTACGGCTAAACCGTTCAGCGCGTTGCCGCGAATTTTTTTGTACGAGTTCAACAGGCGGGGCTCGATGGTCGTCGCCTGGTCGTCACGCTGTTTAATGATTTCTTTTTCCTCTTCCTGGCTTTCCGACGTGATCTGGTCAAGTTCCTGTTTTTTCGCTTTCAGATCTTCTTTCCGTTCGTTCAGCGCAGCCTGGGTCGTTTTGATTTCTTCTTCTTTACCCCGAACCCGAAATTGAGCTTCGTTGGCCCGTTTCTCAACCAATTCGATTTCGAGCGATTGCAATTCAACCTCTTTGGAGATGGCATCGAATTCGCGGTTGTTCCGGACGTTCATCTGCTGATCCTTGTATTTGGTGATCAACTTTTCAGCGTCTTTTTTGGCCACGCGATTGCGTTCAATTTCTTCTTCCAGGGTCTTGATTTCACTCTGAAACTTGCCAATCCGGGTTTCAAAGCCAGCGATATCGTCTTCAAGGTCACGGACTTCTTCGGGCAGGCCACCACGAATTTTTATGAGTTCGTCCAGTTGAGAATCAAGGGATTGCAGTTGCAGAAGAGCGTCTAATTTTTGCGCAATCGTCAGTTCCATTCGGAATGTAGTTAGTGCTATATGAAGTAACGAACCGGATTCGTGTCCGTTACTGATAAAATTACCGCAAAAGTAGTGAATTTTTTTGCTATATGGCCGCAAATTAAGTCTTTCGTGAAGACTTCGCTTTCGTAGTGCCCGATATCGCATATGCTGATGCGGTTTTCGGCGTCGAAAAATTCGTGGTATTTATAATCAGCCGTGACGAATACGTCAGCTTTCGCCCGTATGGCATCGGGTAGCAGGAAACTTCCCACGCCACCGCATACGGCTATGCGGCTAACGGGCCGGTCGGGGAGGGTCGTGTACCGGATCAGGTTCAGGCTCATGTGCTCTTTCAAATAAGAAAGCCACGCCTGTCCCGCCAGTGGCTCGGGTAAATCACCTACCGCTCCCGAGCCTACTTCCTGATGCTGGTTGTCGAGGCCGGTCAGGTAGTAGGCTACTTCTTCGTACGGATGCGCCCGGCGTAAAGCCGTCAGTACCTGTTCCTGCTGGTGCGTTGGCATAATAACGTCAAGGCGATTTTCGGCCTCTTCGTGGTATTCGCCCGCTACCCCAACCGTAGGATGAGCCTGATCGGAAGGTTGAAACGTGCCGGTTCCGGAAACGCGAAAGCTACAATTCTTGTATTCGCCCAACTGCCCGGCTCCCGCTTCGTAGAGGGCGTCCAGAACGATTTGGGTGGCCGCTACCGGAACAAACGTAACCAGCTTGGTCAGAACCTGGGTTTTGGGCGATAGTATGTTGACATTTTGCAGGCCCAGTTTCTCGGCAATTTTAAAATTAACGCCCCCCGCTACGTTATCGAGGTTGGTGTGGGCCGCATAAATGGCGATGTCGTGCTTGATGGCTTTGATAACCGTCCGCTCGACGTATGTTTTGCCGTTCAGCTTTTTGAGTCCTTTAAAAATGACTGGATGATGAGCAACGATAACATTACATCCTTTGGCAATGGCCTCATCAACAACGGCTTCTATAACATCCAGCGTTACCAGTACCCCCGTAATAATGGTCGCTGAATCACCGATCAGCAAGCCAACATTATCGTACGATTCCTGATAGGCGAGGGGGGCCAGCGCTTCCATATGAGCAGCCAGGTGGCGAATTTCAACCATATGAATCAAGATTAGTGAGTAGAGACAAACATTGCCCGCAAATTACGGAATCTGCCGGGTTCGGTATAGGCTGGTTTAAGCGGCCGTCATCGATTTTATCGTTGGCCTACGTCACGTTATGGGCCAGCAGCCGCGTCGGCCGCTGATTGAAAATACTTTCCATTTATTGATTAATCGGTCAATCGTAGCAGACACCCAACACGTATATACGACAATTCTTTTTTGGTCACTACGTCTATTGGCCGGTAGTCCGGAGACAAAAAAGGATCAAAACTCGGTATTACTGACAATCCACTCCGTTGTTTTTTACGTATACAGGTATGCTTTCTGGATTGAAAAACGTTAGACACTACATTCTTTTTGGCGTAATCAGGCCGTTGCCGCTGTTGCGGAACGGCCTGTACTGTTTCTGCACAGTTGATTTTAATCACGTAGTAAATAAAAGTTAGATAATTAATGAACATATTTATATAAATTAATAGGATTGATATAAATTGTGCGTCGGATTAGTTGATACGTCTTTTTAATTACGATTTGTCTGTATCTAGTCATGAATAGTTTACCAAACGATACTGTCTTTTCAACCATCAACGCGGCTATAACCGGTCATCAGGTTGTTCAGATTAAACTCAAAGATACCTGGCGAACGGTGGAGCCTTATCTGGTAGGTTTGCATCGGGTTACGCAGGAACTAAGCCTGTATGGGTATGGCCGGGATACCGTTCCGGGCTATGCAGCGCCTAATAGGTGGGAGGTCTTTCGCCTGGATGAGATTGAGTCCGCTGAACTGACGAGCTATTCGTTTTTACCGCATGTCGATTACAATGGTCGAACGGAAGTTGTGCAGCCCGTCTACCGCCGTTTGACGCCATTGTTCAACGAAGTGCCCTCTGGGTACTGGCCAGCGCGGATTACGCATCATGTGACCCGAAAAATGCGATTGTCTAAATAATGATTTCCTTATATATGGTGTAACCACTACTTTTTTGTATGGCTTTTTACTCTGGTCCTGAGCCGGCGATTGCATCTGATTTGCTCTCCTGGCCCCCCCTGCGCGTGTATACCGCCAATGCGGGAACCCAATGGATACCTATTGCCGATTTGGTCTATCTGGAAGGTGAAACAAGTTATACCTGGTTACAATGGGCGGATGGACGCCGACTGCTGGTTCCGTACACATTGAAGTCTTTTGAGGCCAAGCTACCAGCAAACTGGTTTGTTCGTTTACACCGCCGGTATCTGGTCAATCGACGGTTTATTGAGCGGGTAGATAACGACCTGGATGGGGTATTTGTGCAGTTGACAACTGGGGTGAGGTGTCCGATTTCACGTCGGAAGTGGCCCCTGGTCTACCAGCAAATAGGCTGCTCCAAAAAAAAACTGAATTACGGCGCCGAGATTTCCCGATAGGCACCTTTGGGTCGACTTAGTAAAGACGTGTAGTTGTCTATTGACCCGAAACACCCTGGCATAGCCGGGGTTTTTTGATGGGGTGAGTGGGTAGAGATGAGAATTGCCGGGCAGATAAGGCTAAAAAATCAGCCGGTCTGCTAAGCGCAGACCGGTGAAAACCTTCCTCTTTTTATCCATAATTATATACGAACCATCGAACAAATCGGATTCATATGAATTGACTTTTTTTATTAAATACAAACAAATGACCCTTACTAGTTTAAAGAAATGACCATATGCTTCGTATAAGTTTTTACTCAATTTGGGATAATTGCCTGATAAACAGTTTTTTGATTATAAATGGTATTTGAGAAGGGGAATCATCTTGATCCAGTCATTATTACTGACTCGAAGAGAGTTTCATTAATATAAGCCCACCTACAATCAGCAAGGCGGCTATCAGGCGAGTAAGGGTAAATGACTCATTCAAAAAGAGGACACCGATACTAAAGGCGCCAACCGCACCAATGCCGGTCCAGATTGTGTAGGCTGTTCCCAACGGTAACGTGCGCATGGCCAAAGCGAGCAATCCGAAACTGGCCATCATCGCAACAACCGTAATGACGGAGGGAACAAGGCGGGTAAAGCCGTCGGACTGCTTCATGGAGTAGGACCAGACAACCTCTAATAAACCGGCAATAACTAAATAAATCCAGGGCATGGGTTTGACTTTTTTTTATTGGGTCGTCCCGCATCTATTTCCCGCCGTGGGGGAGGTCGTCCTCCTGATTTATACACTTCAGGATAATCATTTCCTGGAGCACATTGTTCCTGACGCTACGGGTTAGAGGTATTTCTTGTAAAAGTGTACGATCTGTTCAATCACCAGGGCTGGCTTATCGTGCGGAATGTTGTGGGAACTGCCTTCGGCAAAGAGTAATCGTCGATTTCGGTGACCCTTAACCAAGTTACGCTGGTCGGCTTTGAATCGTTCGTTTTCCCTGGCTTCGGCAAAAGGGCCGTGCTCGGCCATAATATCCAGTAAGGGAATGGTAGACGGCAAGGGGACCTGTCTCACATAGTTACTGGTGCGCTCCATTCTGGCAAGCAGATGGTAAAAGCTCAAATAGTTGGCTTCATAGTCTTTGCGATGAAGACGCTGAAAATAGGCTTTGGCCAGTCGCATATCGGCGTAAGAGGGTATTCGGGGATCCAGCAGAATCATACCTTTCACCTGAGCCGGATGCCGCGCGGCATAGACCCGGTTGTAAAAAGCGCCCAATGACTGCCCCACCAACAGCATGTTCGTATTGTCGAAACCGAATTGCTGCAAAGCAGCTTCCAGGCTTTTGATCTCCTGAAGAATCGTGTAGTTGACGGTATCAAAACTGCTTTGGCCAAAGCCTGCCCGATCGTACGTAATGACGGTGGCCTGGAGCTGCTGATGCACTATGGTCGCAATCGAGTCCCACTGGGAGGCATCCTGTCCGCCACCTGATTCAAACAGTATAGGGGGATTCCTTCCTTGTAAAATTCTGAGATGAAGTTTGTATGGGCTGGCCTTACTAATTGTATCAAGTAACTGTGCCTTAGCATTTATCGCTATGAGCGACAGGAAAGCGAGCAAGGTTTGTTTCAGGTATACCATTGGGTTAATGTGGCTTGGATTCATTGATACGTAGGTATCGATCGCCTGGTTGTCCGGACCAAGTTCCGGCTTGGCCCAGACAGACTGTACAGCCAGAAAAGGCATCAGCCAGCAACGAATTGGACGTTAACGTAATGAAAACCCATCGGGGGCCAACGTTAATAAAATACCTGTCAACATCAGCAAGCCGTCAAGGCACACGTAATAGCCATAATCAGATGCGCCAGCCGTAATCCGTCGTGCCATAAACACTAACAAAATCACGGGTAGGCAAACACACAGCAACGTCCATCTATCCCACCCAAACCCGTATAAGGTACCCGTGGTTACACCAAAACATAAGACGATGATGCCAAAAAATAAACGCACCTGTCGGCCTGTTAACATCGATACAATGGTTAGCCACTTCGATTGTCGATCCACATCACGGTCGCGGTAGTCGAAGCAGAGGGCAATACCGTAAATGAGCAGAAACCGGTTCAGAAACCAAGTGGCGGCCAGTGCCCAGTTGGCACGTGTGGGGGACGTTACCAGAATGGGTAGCGCCACGGTCACGTACGTCCAGACCAGGGCCAGGTACGTGGTTTTCAGAACAGCAATCCGACGTAGTGCGCGGAAAGGACGCCAGTCAATTTTGGGCGCTGTATACAGAAACGTGAGGGCTACAACCGGTAACAAGTCAGTCAAGAAAGCGGTTAGCTGGATCAATAACCAGCCCCCAGCCAGGACAGAGCCAATAAATAAACTTAGTAGCAGTTGCTTATGGCGGTCAATCCAGCGTTCTCGATCCGTTCGGCCCAATGACACATCGGTGAGGTAGACGTGTAGGGAATAGCTGCCTAGTGTGCCGAAAAAGATGAAGGGAAGAAACGAGCCGGGCAATTGAAGTGTGAATAACCGTACCGTGGTCTGGCACATGACCACGGCACAAAGAGCAATGTAACTATTGCTAAAAACAACGAACTGGGAAACGGCTATCAGGCAGCGACGTAGGGTTGAATACATAAACCGATGAAGAAGAAAACGCCGGTTGATGCCAACGTGATCCGCAAAAAGCGTTTAACTGACTTTGTTCTAGGATACTTCTTCGTTTGCCGGTTTGTTCACGTCGGCGGTTACTACTTTCTGGTTTAAATACGGCAACACCGGGAAGAAGCGCCAGGATGGGTCAAATAGCTGCCCCGTTCGTTTACCCCATTTTTCGCCTTATTAGCCACAACTATTCCCACGCCCCAGCCGATTCGCTTACTTTTACGGACTAGCTAATGAATTGGATGGCAACCTGGTTAAGAGCCCATAGCACCCATGTATTGATCGGAATTGCCCTGGTAATTCTGCCACTGGTTTATTTTGGTTATACGGGCGTAAGCTGGTCCCCGCTGCGGCCGCACGACCACCTCGTTCAGAACGGACTGGCGTACATGCTTCTGGTTCTGTTCACGTTTTTCAACCACACGGTGTTGGTTCCGCGCTGGTTTCTGACCAAGCAATACCGGAAATACGCGCTAGTTGCGATCAGTTGTGTATTGACGGCCGCCTATCTTCCGTATCGTGTCGAGCAATGGTTTTTCTTCAAACTACCGGAAGAGAATACGCCACAGGCTTGGTTTAGGCAACTATTTGTGGAAGAAATGATGCTGAAAGGACCGCCGACCCAATCGGAGCTTCAGACCCGGTATGAGGAGCGAAGACCGGTTTTCGAGTCCCTCGATTCTCGGCCAGATCGACATCATCAAAAGGGTCTATCGCATCAGCCATCCGGGGGGCCGCCCTTCGATGACGGTCATGCGCCCCCGTTTACACTGCTTCTGCCGGTTAAGCTGGCCATCTTTTTCCTGGTGGGGAGTATCAGCACGCTCATATCTATTTCCATTCAAACGGCCAGTCGGCTTCATCAGGTCGAAAATGATCAGCTACAGGCCGAGCTTCGTCAGCTTAAGGCGCAGATTCAGCCCCATTTTCTGTTTAATACGCTCAACAGTATCTATGCACTAGCGATCCGTCAGGATGAACATACGGCCGATACCATTGTCAAGCTCTCGGAGTTTATGCGTTACATCATTCGGGATGCGCACCAGGACAAAGTGGCGTTAACCAAGGAGGTCAATTATATTACCAATTATATTGATCTCCAGAAAGCCCGGCTTCGGGACGCCGTTCTGGTCGACTACCGGCTGGAAGGCGAGGGGCAATCGCTGGAAATTGCCCCTCTGCTGCTATTCTCGTTTATCGAAAATGCATTTAAATACGGGGTGAGCCCGGAAGAAGAATCGCGGATTGAGATTCACCTGCGCATAGAGGAAACGAGCCTGAGCCTCAAGGTTGCCAACAAAAAGGTCGACGTCAGCTCGTTCGAAACGTCGACGGGCGTGGGTCTGCAAAATACTCGGGAGCGATTACGACTCCTGTACCCAAATGCCCATCAGTTGACTATTGACGACAGCCCGACTGATTTTTGTGTTCATCTACACCTGACGGTATCCGAATGAAAGCTATTGCACTCGACGACGAACGCCCTGCTCTGGATGTCATTGAGGCCTTCTGCGGCCGCATTAATGCTGTAGAGCTGGTCAAAACCTTTACGCGCACCGGAGAAGCCCGGCTGTACCTGGAGATGAATCCCGTCGATCTGATCTTTCTGGACATTAACATGCCTAAAGAGTCGGGGCTGGCCTTTTTTAAGTCGATCACCCAGCAAACCCTCGTTATTTTTACGACGGCCTACAGCGAATATGCCCTGGAGAGTTATGAGGTGGAGGCCGTCGATTATCTCTTGAAACCCTACACTTTCGATCGGTTCAGTAAAGCGGTGCAGCGGGCTCAAACCCGTTGGCGTACCCTCCACCAGACGCCCGGTGACACTGGTCAGGGGGGCGAACAGGCGCACCTCTTTTTCCGGGCCGATTACGGACTAGTCAAAGTAACCGTTGCCGATATTATCTTTATTGAGGGACTGGATAACTACCTGAAAATCCATTTGCACGAAGGACCACCTATCGTTTTGCGGCTTACACTGAAAGCCATCCTGGAAAAGTTGCCCACCAGTAAGTTCATTCGCGTTCATCGGTCGTTTATCGTTGCCATCGACAAGATCCAGTCGATCCGTGGTCGTATGATACTCCTGCAAGAGGAAGAAATTCCGATTGGGAGCAGCTACGAGAAAGACTTTTTTAGTCTGTTTATGAGGTAAAACTTCCGATAGGCGTTTAGCCCGTTTACTAAGCAAATGGCCTGTTCGCCCCGGTAAGCCGACTATTTACCCCAGCTAGCCGACTTTTTGCAACACACCGGCACGGAGCTGAGTACATTCATTCAAGAAACCTGTTCGCTCACCTGAGTTTATATCCTGTCGTATGAAAAGAGATATTCTGAATGCTACCGTCCTGCTCTTATTGGTATTTAGTGGGGGCGCTACCATAGAGTCGTGTAAAAAATCGGACGACTCCAGCACGGTTACCCCAACGTCGGCGAGCGTTAGTGCCTTAAGCTGTAGTTCGGCCACGTTTTCAGCGTCTGCGGTTAGTGGCACGGCCTACACCGGAACGGCCACAGTTCCTTACACAGGCGGCAACGGTGTGGCTTATTCGGCGGGCAGCGCGATCAGTTCTACCGGCATAACAGGGTTGACGGCTACGCTGCAAGCAGGCACACTGGCTAGTGGAGCCGGTAACTTAACCTACGCCATTACGGGTACGCCATCGGGGTCGGGTACAGCCAGCTTTGCGCTCAGCTTCGGCGGACAGAGTTGCAGTCTGTCGCTGACGGTCAGTTCGACCAGTTCGGGTACGGCAACAACCGCTAATTCCAGCACCGTAACGACCGCCCTATCAGCAACGACCAGCTCGTCTAGCAGTGGAGTCGCTCAGATCGTTGCCCTGGCCGAAGCCTTCAAAGCCACGCTGAGTAGCTCGCAGGTGTCGACCATGCAGCTAACGTATACCAAAGCCAACGCGCAGAAATGGTCCAACTTACCCGCTGGCTTCTCCGCTCGGAACGGTATCAGTTTAGGGGCGCTCACCACCACCCAGCTAGCGGCTTTTCGTAATCTGATGCAGGCGTTGCTGGCATTGGGTGTTACCAACGAGGGTTATGATGAGATGATCGGTAACCTGGTGGCTGATGATTATCTGACTACCATCGGGGGCGGTTCAGATTACGGAGCCGGCAAATACTACCTGTCTTTCCTGGGTACGCCCAGCACTACCGGTCTATGGGCTATTTTGTTCACGGGTCACCACTACACCCAGCCCTATACGTTTAACGCGGGCGCTTTCACGGGCATTACGCCCGCCTTCCGGGGCACCGAACCACAGGCCGCCGTGACGGCTGCTGGCCGTACCTACCAGGCCTTTGAGCAGGAGCGCGTTGCCTTTGCCGCCCTGCTGGCAGGGCTGAGCAGTACCGAACAAACCACCGCTAAGTTATCAGGTACGTATTCCGATTTAGTGCTGGGGCCAGGTCAGGATGGCAATTTTCCGGCGACCAAGTCGGGTTTGCAGGTAAGTACGTTGAGTAGTGACAAGCAGGCACTGGTCCTGGCTGCGATCAAGTTGTATGTCAATGACCTGGATGCGACTACGGCTGCTACCGTGCTGGCCAAATACTCTTCCGAACTGGCCAGTACCTACGTCGCTTATTCGGGTACGACGGCGATGAATACCCAGAACGATTACGTCCGCATCGATGGGCCCAGCGTATGGATCGAGTTCTCGTATCAGGGTGGCGTCATCATCAAAAATACCCCCCATTCCCATTCGGTATGGCGCGACCACACGACCGACTACGGCGGTAACTAAGGCCAATTAATCAGTTGATCGATAGCGTGCAGCAGTCGTCCGGTTTGGCGGCTGCTGCACGTTTTTTGTGCCGGTATAGCCCACTCATTTCAGTCTGCTTGACGGCTAAGTTCACCCCGGAAATGATCTGATTCGCCACAGATTCGGCCTGATTACCCCTCAACGCGCCGGATTGACCACTCTTTTGGCGACCCCTTCTTGTCAAGGACGATTTTTGTCTTGCCAGCGTGGCGCATCGGTTGTGAAAGCATCCGTCAGTACATGCTGGCTACTGCATAAACAGCCCATTCGCCACAACATTTCTGCTCTTTACCCCAACCGGTAAGCGGGACTGCAACAGCGATAAACGGTTTCAAGTACTCTGGTATAAAAGCAATCAGACGCACAACTGACGCTATTTACTATTCTTTATGAAACGACGTAACCTACTCATCATTCTGTTGTTCCTGCTGGGGTGCAGCAGCTTCTTGGCGTCCTGCAAATCAACGGATGTCGATTCCAGCAGTTCAGCGGGATCAACGACGAGCAGTTCCAGTTCGATCACGACTACACTATCAGCAACCGCTACCACAACGAGCTGCGGGTCGACCGGCGTTGCTCAGGTGGTATGCCTGGCCGAAGCCTTTAAAGCAACCCTGAGCAGTACGCAACTGGCTACTACCCAACTCACCTATTCTAAAGCCAACGCGCAGAAATGGTCGAATCTGCCGGCCGGAATGTCGTCTCGGTTGGGCATTAACCTAAGTTCACTCAGCGACACGCAACTAGCCGCTTTTCGCAACCTGATGGTGGCCGTTTTATCGCTGAACGCTACCAACGAAGGGTATGACGAGATGGTCGGCAACCTGGTGGCTGATGATTATCTGACTACCATCGGGGGCGGTACTACCTACGGAGCCGGTAACTATTACCTCTCCATTCTGGGAACGCCCAGCACCACGGGTCTATGGGCCATTTTGTTCACGGGGCACCACTACACCCAGCCCTTCACGTTTAACGGCGGAACGAACACGGGCGTGACACCCGCTTTCCGGGGTACTGAGCCGCAGGCTGCCGTGACGGCTGCTGGCCGTACTTATCAGGCCTTTGAGCAGGAGCGCGTTGCCTTTGCCGCCCTGCTGACGGGACTGAGTACGACCGAGCAAACCACCGCCAAACTATCCGGCTCGTACAATGATCTGGTACTTGGACCGGGGCAGGATGGTAAGTTTCCGGCCACCAAGTCCGGACTACAGGTAGGAAGTTTGAGTAGCGACAAGCAGGCCCTGGTCCTGAACGCCATTAAGCTCTATGTGAACGATTTGGATGTGAGTCTGGCAGCCTCGATACTGACCAAGTACACCTCGGAATTAGCCAATACCTACGTCGCTTATTCAGGTACAACCGCAATGGCCTCCCAGGGAGATTACGTGCGGGTGGATGGGCCCAGTGTATGGATCGAGTTCTCGTATCAGGGGGGCGTTATCATCAAAAATACTCCCCATTCCCATTCGGTATGGCGTGATCATACAACCGACTACGGCGGTAACTAGCCTTCCAGATAATACGTCCCCGCCGATTAATCATGTGCATTTCTGTTAGTACGAAAATCATTAAAATCAGCTTATTCAATGACATTCCCTAAACAAACAACGCTGGCAGTAGTCCTTCTGCTGGCCACTACACTGACTACCTTCTTTGCCTGTCAGGATCATAATGTCAATCCCACGAATCCTGGAGCCGGCACCACCGGACCGGGCAGTACCACCGGCACCATGGGACCCGGTGGTAGTTCGGGCGTAGACATCGCGTCTTCGCTGACGGTAACGGCGGCCATGTCATCCACGACGAGTACCAACAGCAGTTGTGCCGCATCGACGGGACTGGCAAACGTAGTCTGTCTGGCGCAAGCTTTCGAGACCACCCTGAGCCAAACCCAACTGGCGGCCGTACAATTGTCGTACTCCCTGACCAACGCGCAGAAATGGTCGAATTTGCCAGCCGGGCTTTCGGCCCGATATGGTGTCAGTTTAGCATCGCTCAGTGCCACCCAACTGGCTGCTTTCCGTAACCTGATGGTAGCGGTGCTGGCTCTGAACGCTCCGAATGAAGGATACGACGAGATGATGGGTAACCTGGTCGCGGACAATTATCTGTACTACGCTGGCGGTGGTACTACCTACGGGGCGGGTAACTTCTACCTCTCGATTCTGGGAACGCCGAGTACCAGCGCAACGTGGGAGCTCCTGTTTACGGGCCACCATTACACCCAGCCGTATACCTTCAACGGGAGTGCCGGTTCGGGTTATACGCCCGCTTTCCGGGGTGTTGAGCCGACCGCCGTTGTGAGCAACACCGCTACAGGCCAAAGTTACCAGTCAATGGAGCAGGAACGGGTTGCCTTTGCGACCATGCTGACGGGGCTGAGCAGTACCGAACAAACTGCGGCCAAATTATCGGGTACGTATTCCGATTTAGTACTGGGCCCTGGTCAGGACTGGAAGTTTCCGACCACAAAATCCGGCCTGAAAGTGAGTAGCCTGAGCAGCGATAAGCAGGCCTTGGTCTTAAATGCCATCAAGCTGTACGTCAACGATCTGGATGCGACAACGGCGGCAACCGTACTGGCTAAATACACGGCTGAATTGGCAGATACGTACATTGCTTACTCGGGTACTACGGGTGTAACGGCGCAGAACGATTATATTCGCATTGACGGGCCGGGCGTATGGATCGAATTTTCGTACCAGGGTGGCGTCATCATTCAGGGAACTCCGCACCCGCACTCCGTCTGGCGGGACCATACGACCGACTACGGCGGCACGAAATAAGGGCTGGTTACGACTATATATAATGATAATATCGTCTTTGGTAAACCAGGTTTATGGGATCAACAGTCGTCTGGTTAGGCGGCTGTTGATGGGTATTCTGCTTATGCTGGCGGTTGTCCGCCCCGAGTTCGCGTCGGCCCACCCTATGCCTAATTCGGTAGTGCTCCTCAACGTACACGCCAACCGAATCGACGCCGAGCTTCAGATTCCGCTGGTTGAATTACAATCGGCCTGGGGACATGTGGTCAACGATTCATCGGCGGGATTGGTGGAGCGACTGGGCCCGCAATTGCGGGCCTACTTTACAAGCCACATTCGTCCGCAAAGCCCCGATGGGCGTTTCTGGTCGGTATCGGTTGGCGATCTAACCGTTCATGAGAGCCAGAACCCGATCAACGGTGTTTACCGGGAATTAACGGCCCAGGTGCAGATGACGCCCCCGATTGGCGACAATGTACGACAGTTTACGTTTCACTACGATGCGATCTTGCATCAGGTACGAACCCACAAAATTCTGGTGTCGGTACGTCAGGACTGGGCGCGCGGGCAACTCGTCGATGCGGTTCCGCTACAGGTTGGTACGATCAGTTTAGACATCGTTAACGACCGAATTCTACCCCTGCCGGTCAATCTGGCGTCGGGACCCGCCGGTTCGGGTAGCGCCTGGTCGGGTTTTACGGCGATGGTGAAGCTGGGAACACAGCACATTGCCGAAGGCACCGATCATCTACTGTTTTTATTTGTGTTGCTGCTGCCCGCTCCACTGTTGGTGGCTAACAAACGGTGGGGAAAATTTGGCGGAATGCGGTACAGCCTAAAACGACTACTGTTGATTGTAACAGCCTTTACCGTAGGTCATTCCGTTACGTTACTGGCTGGCGCTTTGGGCTGGATTCGGTTACCAGCGCAGTCGGTCGAAACGCTGATTGCCGTATCCATTCTGGTGTCGGCGGTGCACGCCATTCGGCCTATTTTTCCGGGTCGTGAAGCCTGGATCGCAGCTGGTTTCGGATTGATTCACGGGTTGGCGTTTGCCAGTACGCTGGCTAACCTGCAACTGGATGCGGGTCCGATGGTGCTGAGTATTCTAGGCTTCAATCTAGGCATTGAACTGATGCAACTGGTACTGATTGTGCTGGTGATTCCCTGGCTAATGCTGTTGAGCCGGACCTCGGCTTACCCAACCATCCGACTGACGGGGGCTTTGCTGGCTAGCATTGCCGCGCTGGCCTGGATTTTCGAACGGGTTTCAGGGCAGCGCAATCAACTGACAGACAGTATAGAGCAGGTGGTTGGCTACGCACCTTATATCCTACTGGTACTGGCTTTGCTGGCTATTTACCTAACTTGGCGTCAGAAACAATCGAAGCAACTACCCGCTGCGTAATGAGCCTTGACGCTACCGACGAACCAAGTCAGCCTGTAATGACCCCCCAACGAGTGAAGCACTACCTGGTGCTGGTTTTGCTGATTGGCCTGTGCCTCGTCGGGCAGGCGCAATCGGCGAAAAACGCTGGTTGGCAAGCGCAAGTTGAAGTTGGTGGCTGGGCTGCTACAAGTCAGGTGATGCCGTTCTGGCTGCGGGCCAATCAGTGGGGGACCGTCCCGCTAACGACCCCTAGCGGTACGTTACGGGCCGGTCTCTGGAAACCCTACGCGCCCACCGACACGGCCAAAACGGCCCGCCCGCGCCGGTTCGACTGGACGGTGGGCGTTCAGACTGTTGGTAACGCGGCTGTTACCCGTCAGATACGATTGCCCGAAGTGTACGGAAAAGTGCGGTGGAAAGGGATAGAACTGGCCGTTGGGCGCTGGCGGCAACTTACAGGCTTGGGCGATTCGACGCTCTCGTCAGGCTTTATCAACGGATCAGGTAACGCGTTACCGATTCCCAAAATTCAACTGGCTACGTTGGGCTACATACCCCTCGGCTTTACCAAACGGTTTGTGGCGATCAACGCGGGCTATGTTCATGGCTGGTTTACGGGGGCCTATATTCAGGGGTCGTACCTGCATCAGAAATACCTGTATCTGCGGGTTGGAAAACCGGCCAGTCGGGTTAAGGTCTACGCCGGAATGAACCACGAGGTGCAATGGGGCGGGCAGGCTGACTACCTGAAAGGTACCCCGCTGGCCGTTGACGGAAAATTGCCGTCTGAATTTAAATACTATCCGGACTTGGTACTCGGTACGCGACCCAGTGACGTTCAAACGAGCAACTATTCCAGTTTCGACGGCACGTATTGGTTCGGAAACGGTTTGGGTAGTCAGGATGTTGGTGTTGAGCTGGTCTCCCAAACGGGGACCTGGCTGCTTTACCACCAACATATTTACGAAGACTTGTCGGGTCTGCTCTGGATCAACGCGCCGGATGGATTAACGGGGCTTAGCTGGCACCGAAAGGAGTCCGCGCCAAAGGGCTGGCTTAACCGGGTTGTCCTGGAATTTTTAAGTACCATGAGCCAGAGTGGTTCCATTTTTGATCTTGCGTCCAATTATCAGGGGCGGGACAACTACTTCAACCACAGCCAATACCGGGAAGGCTGGTCGTATCTGGGAACCACTATCGGTACGCCCTTTATCGCCCCCCAGCGCGAACTGCAAACGTCGGCGCAAGGGGGGCAGTTCTTTCCCAATAACCGACTAAAAATGATTTACGTAGGAGCCAATGGCCAGTTTGGACGCGCCATCGACTGGATGTTCCGGTTGTCGTTCAGTCAGAATTACGGCACCTACAACAGTCCTTACGATACTCCTTACGGGCAGGTATCTTATTTGTCCAGCGTACGGTGGATGCTTCCCCGGTTGCCCAAAACAAGCCTGACGGCCTCATTGGCAATTGACCAGGGCCAGCTGTTGCCCAACTCGTTTGGTGGGTTTTTGGGACTAAAAAGGAGTTGGTAATCCATATCTATTCAAGAAATGAAGCTAAAAAATATCGTTTACACCCTGTTGATTTGCCTATCGATGGCACAGGCCGCTTATGCCCATCTGGGTACGCTAACCGGCATTGTGTTCGATGGGAGTACGCACCTGCCCCTGCGCGGGGTGACTGTGCAAGTGGTCGGCCTGGGTAAAGCGACGTTGACCGATGAACTGGGACGTTATCGCTTTGATAAACTAGTAGCCTCGCCCTACAAGATCGAGATTTCGCACTTAGGCTACGTGCCTGTTGTACAGGAAATTACCATTACGGATGATCAGACGACGCATATTCAGACGATGTTATCCGTGGCCCCGGTAACCCTGAGTGCCGTTACCGTGTCG
Organism: Spirosoma lituiforme; assembly: GCF_054776635.1. Lineage (NCBI taxonomy): Bacteria > Pseudomonadati > Bacteroidota > Cytophagia > Cytophagales > Cytophagaceae > Spirosoma > Spirosoma lituiforme. The sequence continues at coordinate 1,173,503 of NZ_BAAHBO010000001.1, read as the reverse complement.
GCCCTGAAAGCCAGTACCCAGCAGTTGATCAGCAACCTGGATATTCGACTGCGACCCATTACAAATTCGCAGGAGATTCTGCGGCTGGTGCCGGGTTTGTTCATCGGTCAGCACGCGGGGGGCGGTAAGGCAGAACAGATTTTTCTGCGCGGATTCGACCTGGACCACGGCACCGACATTCGTCTGACGGTTGATGGGATGCCGGTTAATATGGTTTCGCACGCCCACGGGCAGGGTTACGCCGACCTGCATTTTGTCATCCCGGAACTGGTCGAGGGTGTGGATTTCAAAAAAGGGCCTTACACGACGGATAAGGGCAACCTGGCCACGGCAGGTTGGGCCGATTTTCGAACCCGTACCGCGCTGGATCGCTCGTTTGTTAAACTGGAAGCAGGGCAATTCGACACCTATCGCGCCGTTGCGGGTATCGACCTGTTGGGAGAGCGGGGAAAAGCAAAAGCTCAGTCGGCCTACCTGGCATCAGAATATTCGTATTCCAATTCGTACTTCGACAACCCTCAGCATTTCAAACGGGTAAACGTAGTCGGTAAGTACCACGGCCATCTGTCTCCCAATACGAACCTGACCCTGACCGGCTCTACGTTCTGGAGCAAATGGAATCACTCGGGCCAGATTCCCGACCGGGCAATCGAGTCCGGCCTGATCGACTGGTTTGGTTCCGTTGATCCAACCGAAGGCGGGGAAACCAGCCGGACGAATGTTAACGCTCAACTGGTTACCGTGACGCCCAGAAATCACACGATCAAAAACCAGTTTTTCTACAGCAATTACAATTTCGAGCTGTATTCCAACTTCACGTTTTTTCTCAAGGACAGCGTCAACGGCGATCAGATCCGGCAGAAAGAGCACCGGAATCTGTTCGGCTATAATGGCAGTTATTCGACCCAGGCCAACATTGGCAAAACCAGTTGGACCACGACTTTGGGCGCGCAGTACCGGCAGGACATTACCCACGGGACAGAGTTGTCGCACACTAAAAATCGCGTGGAAACGCTTGAACAACTCAAGTACGGAAACGTCAATGAGATCAACGCAGCACTTTACGCCGATGAGGCCGTTCAGGTGTCCAGCCGCTTCACGATCAACGCTGGCGTTCGGGTCGATTATTTTCGCTCCCAATACGAAGATCTGTTGAACGCGTCGGGCGCGGCTGCACCAGTGCAGCGAGCAACGCAGGCCATTGTCTCCCCCAAACTGAATGTCTACTACACCCTAAACCCGAATGTTCAACTGTATGTGAATACGGGCAAGGGGTTTCATTCCAACGATGCGCGCGTGGTTACGGCCCAGAACGGATCGCTCCGTCGTACCGGAGAGATTCTGCCCGGCGCGTATGGGTCAGATGTCGGGATCATTGTTAAACCGTTTCCCAAACTGTTCATTAACGCAGCCGCTTGGTATCTGTACATGAAGCAGGAGTTCGTATACGTTGGGGACGAGGGCGTTGTAGAACCAAGCGGCCGATCCCGTCGACAGGGGTTGGACCTATCCGTTCGGTATCAGCTGACCAAAAGTCTGTTTGCCGATGTGGATCTGAACACCGCCAAGCCGCGCTCGCTGGATGCCGAAACCAATCAGAATTACCTGCCACTCGCGCCCGTATTTACCTCAACCGGGGGACTGTCGTTGCAAACCAGGCATGGGCTAAGTGGTTCATTGCGTTACCGATACATGGCCGACCGACCAGCCAACGAAGACAACTCCGTTGTGGCCAAAGGTTACTTTGTGACTGATATGCAGATGAATTACGCGAAAAAGAACTACACGTTAGGCCTGACTATTCAGAACCTGCTGAACACGCGCTGGAAGGAAACGCAGTTCGATACCGAAAGCCGGTTAAAAGGGGAAGCCGCTCCGGTCGAAGAGATTCACTTTACGCCCGGCACGCCCTTCTTCGCCCGCCTAAGCCTAACCTACTTCTGGTAATTTTCAGTTGCCAGCTTCGATTCCATTGATAAAAACGGACCATTCGACTTGCCAAATCAAGCATTTTACGAAGTCATTTTTTTGTTCGGCGACAGGCGAAATAACGTTCTTTAACAAAACAGACAAAAGTAAGTCAGGGTGGAATCCGTTCATTGACCAAAGCCGCGACTTATAACCGATGGAAAGCCATTTAATTCTGATTATTACCCTACTATTGGCGCTGGTTGCGCTAACCATGGTCAGCACCAGATTGGGTATTTCAGCACCTATCTTTCTGGTAATTGCCGGGCTGGGGCTCAGTCTGATTCCGGGCATGCCACCCTTGCGGGTCAAACACGATCTGATTTTCTTTATTTTATTGCCACCCCTGCTCTTTCGGGCGGCCTGGGATACGCACTGGCATGAGTTCTGGAAAAATCGGCTACAGATTGGTCTGCATGGCGTTGGCCTGGTGATCGTTACGGCGGGGGGTATTGGCTTACTGGCTCACCTGATCATTCCGAACTTTTCGCTGGCCCAGGGGCTGCTGCTGGGTAGCATTGTTGCTCCGCCCGATGCGCTGGCAGCCACCTCGATTCTACAAAAAGTTAAACTCCCGGTTCGTACCGTCACGGTTCTGGAAGGGGAGAGCTTGATTAATGACGCAACCAGTCTGATCCTGTTTCGTTTCTCGCTACTAGCCGTTTTGTCGGGACACTTTTCGATTCAGGAGGCTGGAACGGCCTTTGTCGTAGACAGTCTGCTGGGCATTGGTATCGGCTGCGGCATAGGGGGAATCCTTTACCTGATCCATCGCTTTATGCCAACCGACTCTACGATGGATACGCTTATTTCGCTGGCAACACCCTACCTGATGTATCTGACGGCGGAGCAGTTTCATGCCTCGGGGGTACTTGCTGTCGTGAGTGGAGGACTCTTCTTATCGTACCACTCGTCCCGTATATTAACGAGTCAAACCAGGCTGCAAATGCTTGGCGTCTGGAATACGCTAACGTTTGTGCTGAACGGGTTGGCATTTGTGCTGGTGGGTTTTCAGCTGCCGTTGATCGTTAAGCATCTGCATCCCGAAGGTGTTTCCTTTCACGTTGCCATTGTCCTTGGTTTGATCATCAGTCTGGCCCTGCTTGTCATTCGCCTGGCCTGGATGTTCCCCACGACATACCTGACACAGTGGCTTCACGGGGGTTCCGGGAAACAAAACGCAGACCTCGACCGGCGACTTATTACCTTAACGAGCTGGTGTGGTATGCGGGGTGTTGTCACGCTGGCATCGGCTCTTAGCCTCCCACCCCGATTACTCGATCAGACTCATTTTCCGTTTTTGGTCCTGATCATCTTTATCTCGTTCAGTGTCATTATTTTCACGCTGCTGGTGCAGGGGCTGTCGTTGCCTTACCTGATTCGCCTGTTGAACATTCCTCAAATCAACACCGATGACCAGCAACTCAGGTCCCTATCGACCCAACTGGCCAATCGGGCACTGCATCACATCGAGACAAATTATTCAGTAGAATCCACAACGCTGACGCCCTTTATCCGCCAACGGGAAGCATACGAAGCCATTGTTCATCAGCCACAAAGCAACCAGATAGAGGAGGTAGTGAAGCAAGCATCGATCAAGGTTCGCTATCGGCGGTTACGGCAGGAACTCATTGCCGTTCAGCGAGAAGAACTTTACGAACTACGTCACACAAATCAGTACAGCGATGGGCTGATCCGTCAGAAAGAATACGAGCTTGACCTGGAACAGGTGACTCTTTCCAGGTAGGCGAATAGCTGCAAAAGGCCTGATTGATTGGGCTTTCCGAATACAGCCAGAAACGGCTTATACTGAAATCCGCTTCCGATACGTTGTCCGAAGGTAGGTTCCACCGACGAACGAATCACCCTGTTCACCAGTTTCTAGGGTGTACTAGCAGTTCAATTGATATGCCAAAAGAACAAACAATACCACAATACCTCCTGATCCTGATGGCCGTTAGTTCGCTGACGGCCTGCGGCCAGAATACGGCCACTAACCAAACCGTCCCGGCCAGCGGTACATCGGCCTCGGTCGAAACAAAAGCCCCTAATTCGGATTACAAACCGGCTTTTACGGGCCAAACCCGGATAGGCAGCGTTAAAACGACTACGCCTTACGAACACAAGGTACTGACCGAAGCACTCAAGAGTCCGTGGGGTATAACGAGCCTGCCCGACGGGCGATTACTCATTACCGAGCGGGAAGGCACCATGCGGCTGGTAACGCAGTCCGGGCAGGTCAGCGATCCCATCACGGGCTTGCCGGCGGTCAATGCGGGCGGGCAGGGCGGCTTGCTGGGCGTTCGGGTTGATCCTGAATTTGCGACCAATCGGATGGTATACTGGGTGTTTTCCGAGTCACGTTCTGACGGAAACCTGACCGCTGTGGCAAAAGGTAAACTCTCTGCCGACGAGAAAAAGATCGAGAACCCAACCGTCATTTACCGCGCTACTCCGGCCTACAAAGGCACCCTGCATTACGGTGGCCGGATTCTGGTTGGACAGGATGGCAATCTGGTTATCAGTACCGGCGAACGATCGGATTTAGTTACCCGTCCGCAGGCTCAGTCGCTGAATTCGGGTTTGGGAAAAGTTATCCGGATCACGAAAGACGGACAGCCGGCCTCTGGCAATCCCTTCACCGGCAATGCGAATGCCCGCCCTGAGTTGTATTCATACGGCCATCGCAACGTGCAGGGGCTGGCTGTTCATCCCGTAACGGGCGACATCTGGGAAGGTGAGTTCGGACCACGGGGGGGCGATGAGATCAACCGGATTCAGCCCGGAAAAAACTATGGCTGGCCAACCATCACCTACGGTATCGAATACAGTGGTGAGAAAGTTGGAGCCGGTATTCAGCAAAAAGAAGGACTGGAACAACCCGTGTATTACTGGGACCCGGTGGTGTCGCCCAGTGGTATGACTTTTTATACCAGCGATGCCATGCCCGAGTGGAAAAACAACCTGTTTGTGGGGGCGCTGAGTGGTATGCACATTGTTAGACTGGTCATCGAAAACAACAAGGTCGTGGGCGAAGAGCGGCTCGTTGCTGATCAGCTACAACGTTTTCGGGACATAACCCAGGGTAACGATGGAGCCTTGTACGCCGTTACCGATCAGGGACGACTGTACCGCATTTTCAAAAAATAGCCTTTGCTGATTCCATTACCCGGCCATAAAGTTAGTCTTATCTGGTCGGGGCAAGCCGTCGATTGGGGTGCTACCCCGTAATCGACGGCTTGTTCTTTTTTAGTGATGGGCGTTTCGATCTCGATGTGATTCTACTGTTCTGAAGAAACTTTCCGGTTGGTCCGGTATTGCTCCGGTGTAAAGTCAGGAGCAACACCAGGCCACGGCCAGACCTGTCCGCAATTGTACATTCGGTGTCCGTTTCTGGACAACATTACGCCAACAGTTGATGGTCTATGTCGTCTGGCTGAGCTTGATACCGGTAAACCAACTTCTGGCACTGTATTTGATTTGCATTATTATAACTAATTGCCCGCCAGCAAAAACCTTATGAAAAGAGCCTTCCTGGGTGAATTTGAAGAAATCGTTCTATTGGTTCTGGCCACCTGCGTTGAAGAGGCCTATGGCGTCATAATCTGGGAGAAACTTCAGCAGCAGACGGGCCGCCAGATCACCATCAGCGCAGTGCATGCCACCTTGTACCGTCTGGAGGAAAAAGGATTTCTGCGCTCGCAGTTGGGTGGAGCCACCGCCGAGCGGGGGGGACGGCGTAAACGCTTCTTCAGCCTGACGGCGGGGGGGAGTAAAGCGCTGTTGGATATACAGACCATTCGTCAACAGCTCTGGCAGGCGATCCCGGCCGGTAAACTACAACTCATCGGTGGCTAACAAACAAACGACCCCACCCCGTTGGGCGGACTGGTTCCTGGAGCGGTGCCTGGCTCCCCATCTGCTGGAAGATGTGCTGGGAGACCTCTACGAAATTTACGTCAAACGGGTCGATCAGGTTGGCATTCGTCGAGCCAGACGAGAATACGGCCTGGCTGCGCTGCGTTATATAACCCTTTTCTTTATCCAACGTAAACCCGCTACTTATCCCTCACCCGCTGTGTTGAGCCCGACTATGATCCGCAACTATTTCATCGTTTCCTGGCGACACCTCATTCGCAACCGCTTGCTAAGTGCTATCAACATCATTGGCCTGGCCCTGGGCATGTCCTGTAGTCTGCTGATCTGGCTCTGGATCAACGACGAATGGCATATGGACAAGAATTACAAGGACATCGATCGGCTGTATTTTGTACGGCAGACCAATGGCGTCTACACCAATGGCTACACACCTGGGCCGCTGGCGGAAGCCCTTAAACGAGACATACCCGATGTCGAAAAAGCCACCCGGTTTACCAGCTGGACGAATGATTACCTGATCCAGGCGGGCCAAACAGCCACTAAGGAAATAGGCATGTATGTTTCGGATGATTTCTTCGATGTTTTTCAGTTTCCTGCGGTGCAGGGCAACGCTAGTCTGGCAATTCACTCGCCGGGAAAGTTAGTGATTACCCGCAGGCTGGCCCAGAAACTTTTTGGTAGTCTAAACGTCGTTGGGCGAACGGTACGACTCAATGATGAGAAGTACTATCAGGTCGGCGCGGTTATTGAGAATATACCGTCGAACGTGTCGCTTCAGGCAGACTGGCTGACCAATCTGGCGGGTAATGAAGAGGACTGGATGGAAAACTGGGGCAATAATTCGTTTCGTACGTACGTCAAGCTACTGCCGACCAGCCAGCCTGCCCAGGCCGAAGCCCGCATGAAAGGCTTACTCAAGCGGTATAAAGCAGATGCGACCGATGATCCGATTCTGCAGCCATTGGGGGATACTTATCTCTACGGGGAGTATACGAACGGTAAACCGACGGGTGGACGCATCAGCTATGTGCGCAACTTCGGCCTGGTAGCCTTCCTGATTCTGTTGATTGCCTGCGTTAATTTTATGAATCTGGCCACCGCCCGGTCTTCCCTGCGCGCCAAAGAAGTGGGCGTTCGCAAGGTCGTTGGTGCCAGGCGGTCCTCCCTGGCGGGTCAGTTTATGGGCGAAGCCGTCCTGTTAAGCCTGTTGGCTATGGGCCTGGCGCTGGGCCTGCTTACGCTGCTTTTACCCGCCCTCAATCAACTAGTTGGTAAACAGCTATCCATCAACATTTTATCCCTTTCTTTCTGGTTCAGCGTGCTGTTGTTGGTGAGCCTGACCAGTCTGGTGGCGGGTAGCTACCCCGCCCTGTTTCTGTCGGCCATGCAACCCGTTCGCGTACTAAAAGGCTCACTGGCCACCGCACCGACAGGAGCTACGTTCCGAAAGGGGCTCGTCGTCGTTCAGTTTTCGCTCGCTCTGTTTTTAATTTCTGGTATGCTCATCATCGGTCGTCAGATGCATTTCATTCGTACCAAACAGCTGGGTCTTGACCGGGAGAATGTGATACGCGTACCCGTCGAAGGGCGTTTGCGAGCTAAAATGGAAACTTTCCGGCAGGAACTCCAGCGAACACCGTTTATTCAATCGGTCACGACAACGGGTGAGGTGCCGGTTCGGATCGCCAGTAGTTCGACCGGCGGATTAACCTGGCCCGGTAAAGATCCCAAGCGGGAAGAAACGGTATACACCATGAAGGTGGGCTACAGGTTCACCCAAACCATGAATATTCGCCTGCTGGCGGGACGGGACTTTGCGCCCACGGATAGTGGAGCGCACTATCTGATTAACGAGTCCGCGGCTAAACTTATGGGACTGAAACAGCCAGTCGGGACAGAACTAACGTATCAAATAGGGAAAGGTCGCATTATAGGGCTTATGCAAGACTTCCACCTCAACTCGTTTCATGAGCCCATTCAGCCGCTGGTGCTGAGTCTGTATCCCCAGTGGACCAATTACTTTTTAATTAAAACCCGACCGGGTCAGACGGCCCAGGCGATTCATAGTCTGGAGCAACTGGCCAAACAACTGAACCCTGGCTATCCCTTTACCTATCATTTTATCGACGAGGATTATGAGCAGCTCTACCGTAGTGAAACGGTGGTGAATCAACTGATTAACTACTTCGGCATCGTAGCCATCCTCATCTCCTGTCTGGGCTTATTTGGTCTGGCCACCTTCACGGCAGAACAGCGCCGGAAGGAAATCGGGGTTCGGAAAGTGCTTGGCGCAACGGTTGGCAGCATCGTGGCTTTGCTGACTAAAGACTTTCTGAAACTGGTGCTGATAGCCATTTTGATTGCCTCACCCATCGCCTGGTATACGATGAATCAATGGCTGAATGGGTTTGCGTACAAGATTGGCCTTTCCTGGTGGATATTTGCGCTGGCGGGACTAACGGCGATAGCCATTGCACTGTTGACGGTTAGTTTCCAGAGTGTCAAAGCGGCTTTGATGAATCCGGTTAAATCCCTACGGAGCGAGTGAGCCGTTTGCCAGGCCAGGTACGTTAAGCATTGATCATGCCTTTATGCTTAACGTACCTTTAGCTTTCGGGCGTGCCCTGGTAAGGCAGTACATACCTAAAAACGCCTGTATCGTGATTTTAGGAGCGATTTAAAAGCGGCTGAATTTTAGGTTGTTTGCACCGGGCTCGTCTGCCAGGCGATTCGGTTCGTCAACAGCGGTTGAGCTAGCTACTTGAATGAATCTCGAAAGGTAACCGGAGAGGAGTCCGTCTTCGTTTTAAACAACTTGCTGAACGATTGGGGGTGCTCAAAACCTAGTTTGTACGCAATTTCACTAATCGATAACCTCGTCGTTGACAGCAGTTCTTTGGCCTTACCAATGAGCTTCTCATGGATATGTTGTTGCGCGTTTTGCCCCGTCAGCGTTTTGAGCAGACTGCTCAGATAGGTCGGCGACAAATGGAGTTCCTGGGCCAGGTAGCCCACCGTGGGTAAACCTGATTTTATCCGTTCGTCATCCGCAAAATAGGCCTCCAGCAGAGCCTCGAACCGGTCCAGCAACGCGTGGTTGACGGTCCGGCGGGTGATAAATTGCCGTTGGTAAAACCGGTTCGAATAGTTGAGTAATACTTCGAGTTGGGCAACGAGGATGGCCTGACTGAACTTGTCGATGGGCGTTTGATAATCCCGCTGAATCTGCTGGAGGAGGGCAACGATCATGGATTCTTCCGTGTCCGATAAAAACAGCGCTTCCCGAATGGAATAATCAAAATACTCGTAGGTTCGAATCCCTTTGGCCAGGGAAGTACCCCACAGAAAATCGGGGTGAATCATTAACAGCCAACCGGTATGCTCGTGGACCTCCTCATCTGTAATCGTAAGCACTTGGCCCGGCGCCAGAAAGACCATCACCCCTTCCGCAAAGTCGATCGCCTGTTGGCCATACTTTATCGGGCCGTTGACATTTCGTTTCAGCGCAATGCAGTAGAAGTTATTGACCAGGCTTCGGGGCTTTTCCGTTCGCCATGGCTTTATATCTTCGAACCGGACCACACTGATCAGTGGATGACTTGGTTTGGGAAGATTGGCCAGTTGATGATAGGCGGATATGGTATCAATCCGGTAAGGCGGCTGGGTGGACATGATTCGACGGGTTTACGGCCCCTAACTTGCTTCGGTGTAAAGCTAAAACGTTTTGGTTAGCGAGCATACAGCGATCGTAATCCGTCAAGGAGTGTCGTTGGCTTTCGGCCCAACAGCCTTTCCAGATCAGAGCTGACAAGATCTTCCTGCCCATGGGCAATGTCCATGACAAACCCGGTAATCCGCCGAGCCACTACCTCCGGCAGACCGCGTTGGATTAGTCCGGTTTCGAACGTAGCGGGGTCGGCGGGGGAGTAGACGACCGACTGGCCGGATAGCTTGGTCAGGGCATCGGCTATGTCATAAAACGAGTAAGACTCACCGCCTGTCAGGCAATACGTTATGCTGCCCTGATCGTTCTTGACCAAAGCATTCGCTATCGCTTCACCCATCTCGCTTCGTAGTGCCAGAGCAACTCTACCCTGCCCAGCCGGCAGATTAATACCCCGCTCAAAAACAGCCTCACCGCCCACAAACTGGGGGATAGCATCCATATAGAGGATGTTCTGAAACAGCGTATAAGCCAGCCCACTCGCTTTAATGTAGTCCTCGGTCTGAAAATGCCCTTGCATCAGCTGGTTGACCAGCGTCGCAGGGTCTTTTAACGCCCGGCTCGTGTAGGCAATTCGTTGGACCCCCGCTTTCCGGGCTGCATCGACGACATGCTGGTGTTGACTTACCCGGTTTTGCTCATCCGTACCGGCAATTAACAGGACCGTTTCAATACCCTGCATGGCCCGATCAAGGGATATTTTATCGTCATAGTGACCTTCGTGTACAATTATGCCCTGGTCAACTAAATGATCGGTCTTAGTCTGATCCCGCACAAAGGCAGCAATCTGGGTAGGTGATACTTTTTGCAATAGCTGACGGATAACTGCGGTACCAAGCTGGCCAGTGGCTCCGGTTACTAAAATCATGGTATTATGTGGTTTGGTTACCACAAAGATCCGCGTTAAGCAACATCCGGACGTATCCAGATTATGGGTTATCGTAGCCAAATTAACTAATTAGCACAGGTGTGCGGTGGATTGTTCGTTCCCCGAAATATCCCTCGTAAGAAGGGATAGTAAGGTATCTTCGTCTCAACCAGGAGCGCTCTATAGGAAGTTTTTTTGACTAACTGTCAACTTAAGCAGTTGTCTGCGAGTCGCGCTACTTTGGTGGCAACACCACGTCCCGGGCTCGCTCCGGTGGGCTAACCCGCAATTGCTCGATTCTGCCTTCAACCACCCGGCCTTCCACCACTGTCTGATAGGGCGCGTGCAGCCGGAAGGTAACATTCCAGTTTCGGGGCCAGGCCGGCAGTAACCGGATCGTTTTGCCATCCGTTTGCATCAGCATTTCCTGCAGACCAATCATACCCGAGCCCCCCCAGTTATGGTCAGGTGTCCAGTCGAAGCCCGGACCCCAGAACGCCGGAAAACGCCGACCCGAATTTTTTAGCTTCAGCATGGTGAGCCGGGCCGCTTCCTCCGTCAGTCCCAGCCGGGCGCAGAAAATATTATCCTGCTTCCAGCCCACGTAACCCTTGACTTTGGCCGCTTCGGTATCGTAGAGCCACGTATTCAGGGCTAGTTCAAAGCCAGGCTTACCCAGTCCGTACAGACTGTAGGGAAATAGGGGGTACAACTGTGGGATTTCGGTGTTGTTGATGCGATCCCAGGCCACGGCGGGGGCAATGGTGGGATGGCCCTGCATCATCCGGGTCGGAATGGGAGGAATGCGATTGAGCATCGCCTGGTAGTATGTGCGTTTCGGAGCTGGCAAATAGGATTCGGGTAACTCCAGTAGCCGGGACAATACGGCCCGCAGGCCCGCCACCGTGGTCACCGCGTTGTAGGCGGTTTTGTAGGTTTCCGCTGCGCTGCCCGGATACAACACGAGGTGGCCCTGCTCGTCCAGAGAGTTGGGGCTACGCCTGGCTTGCTGCTGCTGATAATGCTGATCGAAGAACGTAACGCTGCTCTCAATCAGTGGTAAATAAGCCGTAATGTCCTGCCCGCTAAAGCGCTCAGCGTCGAGAATCATCAGGCAGAACTCCAGTACAGTGTCCCAGCTGTAGGCCAGCCAGTTATTGTAGTCCACACCCGGATCGTAGGTAACCGGGCGTGGACTAGTGAATATATACTGGTTAGCCAGGTACTCAAAAGCCTGGGGCAACCCAAAGTTTTCGAGCTGTTCACCAAAGCACGCCCCGCCGTGTCCCCAGTAAAAGCGGCTTCGGCGCTCGGCTGTGGGTAAAACGCGCTGGTAGAAGTCAAACTGCGGCTTCATCAGGTCCACATCTCCGCTTTTGAGCAGAGGCCAGTACACCAGGCGCTGGTTCTGTGCGGTGAAGGTGCCCCCGCCCCAGGCCCGGAAGTCGGGCGAAAACGCCAGTTCGGGCTTGACAAAAATGGGGTCGTAGGTAAACAGCCCCCCGTTGAACTTAGTCGGATAGGTGCCATACGCATTGCAGCCCAGCATGTAGCGAAACAACTGATAATTACGCCCTACCTGCCAGGGAATCGCACTGGTATCGGCCTGTTCAGACTGGATACGAATGTAACTGCGCTCCCAGAACTGTTGCCACCAGTATTGAGTACGGGCGTGGGCGACGCGGGCGGTTTGCCTGGTTTCCTCCAGCCGGTGCTCCAGCCCCCGTTGCCAGTCGGCAATTGTTGCGGCCTGATTCTGGTGAAGGACCAGCGTAATCTTGATCGCCCGGTCCGGTTTACGGCTTTTCAGGTGCCAGCCTGTGAAGGGTGTTTGCTGGTAAATACCGGAAGAAAATCCATTGGCAATCATGTTGGACCCCTTGAGTTCTCCCCCAAAGGTCAGGTTGCTGAGTGGATTCCAGAGACTGTCCTTCAGAGAAGCCAACCCCTGCTGATGAACGGTATAATCGAAGACAGTTGAATCCTGGTTTCGGTGGTAAAAACGGAGCGCGTTGCCCTTAAACACTATTTCGTCCCGTCGTTGCACAATGCTCAACCCCGGCAGCGTCTTGTAAGACGTGGCCGGCCCTTCCTGGCTAGTCAACACACGATCCTGGGTGCGCCAGCTTTCGTAGCTGACTTGGGCGGTCAGAGGCTGAGTGCTGGTCAGATCCAGGTGTACGACAGGTCGAAATACATCGACCCAGACGGTTACCACAACCGTTTGCTTGCCCTGTCTTCCTGTTACCCGCACAGACCCTGTTTGGAGATCGAGTTCCTGCCGGAAGCTAGCTTTTGGCGTGAATGGATTAGGGCTGAGCCGAAGGCGAAGTCGTCCCAGTTTGAGCAACGCATTGTTTTCGTCAAATGTGCCGCTACGGGATACGTACAGAAGCAGATCATTCTTTTCGACCCAGACATTAAGGCCAATATCTCCCCCGCCACACGGCATCGACTCTCCCGAATGAGCGCTTTGCGATGTCCAGACGACGTTGTAGCTGGCTACCGATGGCGATTGGGCCTGAGCGGTCCCAAAGGCGATTAAACTGAACCCCCTGAGCAGGGTGCTAAACCAGATACGGGCTGAAAGTCGCAAGGTGAATAATGATAGCTTCATAGAAACAGAATCAGGTCGCTACCTCCATCCGTTGGCCAGCGATAATGATGGTAAGTGCCGACCGGAACGCCCAGCTATCGGTCAACAGTAGGTGATTTTGATTATCGCAGAGAGCAAAAAAAGTCGACTTGGCGGATTGCGAGGTTCAAAAAAAACGGGCTAACAGGGAGCCAATTTGCACCGTGTATCCATGGGTAACTTTCTTTATCAGCCTGCGCTGTCAATGGTTAACCGGGTTTCAATAGTAACGATTTTTCGACCGAGTTGCCTCGAAAAAAGAGCGTTTAGTTGAGTCTGTCAGGTGCAATCCAATAAGCAGGTTGGCCCTTACCAATAAATTTCCTACCGTCTGTTTGTTTCATTGCGTCTAGCGCTGACACACAGAGTTCACGAAGTCCCTCGCTTAGCGCGTACAGCCAGAGTCTAAAACTATCGTTTCTGGCCAACGAAGACAGGTGTAGGGATCTAAATGAATACCTGTTACGTCAAAAATCTGGCTTTTGCTGCCTGGATACCGGGTAATATGGGTAGCTTGGTCGTTGCCTATCAATACAATCTGCTCATTACCTTTGATTTGTAACCAGAGACTGTAACGGTGATTAGCCTGCGGTGGATGCGGTTTACTAACCGTCACATGGTAATTGGCATAACCACAAATTCGGAGAATAACTGTATTACCGTCCCCTATGGAGTAATTCACCATGAATAAAGAGCGTATTAACCTGTCCGGTACAGCTAGTATTTTTCGTTATCACAAAACATTGATCGAACGATATGGGGCTGGTACAACCCGGTCGCTGGGGTGGCTCACTATCGAAGGACAATGGGCGCGCTTCGAGACGTTAAGCCAACTAGGTGATTTGAACGGCTGCTCGGTACTGGATGCTGGTTGCGGACACGCAGACCTCTACCCGTTTTTAAAAAAAAGGTTTTCCTCGTTTTCCTATTATGGTTGTGAGCAAATACCTGAATTGCTCCAGGTCGCAACCCAGCGATACCGGCGCGAGAGCAATGTCGTGCTACTATCAGGAGATTTCCTTGATCCTGCTATCCCGGTGACTGATTTCGTGTTGGCGAGCGGCTCCCTCACTTACCGGTCTGGTGATGAAGAGTTTGTTTATAAAGCGATCGAGGCCCTGTTTTGCCGGTGTCGCATGGCACTGGGATTCAACTTGCTAAGTGGCGGTGTTGAACCGAACGCATTGCTGAGGGCCTACCAGCCCGATGAAATACTCCGCTTTTGTCGAACTCTGTCAAAAAAGGTACAAATCCGGGTTGGCTACTGGCCCAACGATTTCACCGTTTTCGTCTATAAAGACTGAATGTTGCAACCTTACGTATTCATCGGTATTTTTCTCTTCGATACGCACCTGAACGGTGCTGTTCTGACGGTCAACGGAGGTCAACCCGATAGTTTCTGGACCAAACTCAGGCAATAAAAACGGGATGCTGGGCAAGAGACTCGCTAAAACAACTCGGTACGATTAAGCCCATAATCCCAAGTAGATCCTGTGCGCTTTACAAGCTCTGGAACTGATCCCATTGCTGTACATGGAAACGAAAAAAGCACTTACCATTTCTGATAAGTGCTTGATTTTCAGTGGCGGTCCGGACGGGGCTCGAACCCGCGACCCCCTGCGTGACAGGCAGGTATTCTAACCAACTGAACTACCGAACCATTTTCTGATGTCTGGTTGACTTTAACAGCGGACCGTGTTTCTGTCTTCCTTTATCGTGGCACAAAAGTAGGCGTTTAGACTATTCAGTGCAAGGGCCCGCCGAAAAAAAATGTGATAAAAGTTAACGGGTTTAGCCTATGTATTGGTAATCAGTAGGTTTATGAGGTCAACTTTTTTTTGCGTTCTGCAACAAATAGACGGCTTATTTACCCGTAGCCTGCTTAATGGCCGTTACTTCGGTCGGATCATAGGGGGTTCCATCTTGCTTGAAGACCTCATGAAACCAGATGGCGGGCTCACGGCCGTTTATGTACGGCTTCTGCCAGCTATCCCACGGCAGGAATGTCTGGGTTTTACCCGCCACAAACCCCCAGTTGATCATGCCAACTTTCGCGCGTTTAGCAATGGGCAGGTGAGACTGGAATTTACTGTTGACGCCCCGAGCCATGTATTCGGTGCAGATAACTGGACGACCGAAGCTAAGCATTGCTTTGATGGTCTTGTCCAGCGCTTCCGGGCTTGAGTACTGGTGAAACGTGATAATGTCTGAATTGTCTACCTGCACTTTTTCCATCGGTGTCCATTTGGCTGGGTTCTGCCAATCTTCGGGCGTGCGGAAAACCCAGATGCCCGAGGTCAGGGGTTGGGTAGCGCCTGCTGACCGAGCCCACTGAAAAACATGCGGCAGGAGTTTTGTGACGATGGCTATTTTACGGGGTTTTGGCAGTTCTGTTTTGATGGTGTGGTTTTGCCCGTAACTGTTGTCGTTGGTGTTATCGGGCTCATTCCAGACATCCCAGGCCAGAATGCGCTTGTCTTTCTTGAACGCGCCAACCACACCTTTCACGTACGCTTCCAGACGAGGGTACTGCGACACATCGCTGAGAGCATCGGCCCCCGGACTCTGTACCCAGCCCGAGTTATGAATGCCAGGTGTTGGGTCATGCTGCTTGCCCAGCCTGGGGTAGGGGTCCCAGCAGGAATCGAACAAGACCAGCATTGGTCGAATGTTATGTTCGGCGCAAATGCTCAGGAATTGATCGAGCCGTTTGGTGAAACCGGCGGGGTCCTGCCACAACAAATCATGGAGAAAGACGCGCATGGTATTCATGCCAATCTGTTCGGCCATTGCCAGTTCCTTGTCTATTGTGACCGGGTCGAATGTTTCAGCCTGAAACATTTCCAGTTCATTTATCGCGTTGGCTGGGGCATAGTTGGCACCGACCAGAAACGGTTCTTTTGCATACCACGCATTCGCTTTTGCCGACGACCACCGGCCCGGTTCTGAATTTGGCTGCGCCAGGGAAAGCGTGGAAATAAATAGAAGCACTAAGGCTGTTAAGCGATTCATAACGGATTAATTAGGGTTACTAAGAACGGTTCATATGGAAACGAAAGGCAAACGGCTATTCATTTTCGGCTGGTACGGGCATGGGCGTTCTGGGAGCTGGCTTACCAAAGTTAGGTGAACCATCGGGGTTCCAGGTAAAAGGCTGGATGTAGGGGGCGCGTTTATCCCCGCAGCCGTCCTCTGCCGACGCGTTTGCGTGGTAGATCATCCAGTCCTGTTTGCCATCGGCAGAGCGGAAAAAACCACCATGCCCAGGTGCCCAGACGCCGTTTTCGGGAGCCTGGGTAAAGACTGGTCTCGCGCTCTTGGTCCAGCTTGTAGGGTCTAACAAATCACCTCTTCCGTCGTGGGCAAGCAGGCCAAGGCAGTAATCGAGCCAGCAGGCATTGGCCGAGTACACAATAAACAGCCGGTCGTTGTGAGCCAGGAATTCCGGGCCTTCATTGACGTATATTTTGGCGACTTCGCCATTGTTTTGCCAGGCCTGTGGCACATCGCCGTGGCGTTCCCAGGGCTGATCGGGTTGCGAAATCTTCACGCGTTCACCATCGATAGTCCAGGGGTTCTTGAGCCGGGCAATGTAAATATCCTGCCGACCATTGGTAGTGCCTTCCCAACCCGACCAAGCCGCGTAGAGTTTCCCTTTGTATTCGATGACGGACATATCGATCTCCCAATGGTCGTTTTTGTCGCCCAATTTTCCTTTCATCGTCCATTCGCCCTGTAGGGGATCGGGGGATGGGTTTTCCAGAATCCAAACCCGGTGCGATCGATTATTGATCGAGTCGGCCGAGAAGTAGATATACCAGTGAGCCTTACCCTGTTCGTCGGGAAACGAATGAATTTCGGGTGCCCACAAGTCCCGCGAATAAGGTAGGCCTTTGGGAGGGGTATAAATAACCTTGCTTTCGGCCGTGGCTAAATCCGCTACGTTTTTGGTTTTCCACAAGGTCAGGTTACGGCCTGTCGTATTCATGTAGTAATACCAGCCATCTTTCTGTAGCACCCAGGGGTCTGGCCCGGAGCTTTTGATCGGGTTGGTAAACATACGCTGAGCCAGAAGCAGGTGGCCCATACTCGCAAACATAGCAACGAGCAACAACCGTCGAACGAATGTCATAAGGTGGGGGAATAGTACAAAAAGATAAAGGAAAAAAATAGCTTTTTTAACCCTTCACTCCGCAAGATATTTAGCAGAAAGGTACTTATTCGTTACGCCGAATGGCTACCGTATCATTTCCCGACCCGTTGCCGAGAGCGTAGATGCCGGGCTGGATGTTGGGGTTGGCTCGTCGGCTGGCTTGGCAGGAGCGATGCCGGGGGTGGGGCGTTTGGTGCTGAAAAGCCGGTTAAACGAACGAGTGTACAGCAAACTGATACCGCCCCCAGTGGTAATGGTGCTGTTGAAACTGGTCTGGCTAAGAATACTCTGCTGGTTTCGATTGTACACTTTTGCCCGTAAATGACCATCGGGGGTTACAAAGTATTCGAGGGTCCATTCGCCGAGCAGGCTGGCTGCGTTGTATTGACTTTGGCCGTACGTGAACCCACCATCGCGGCTGATGCGCAGCCGATCGTTAAGGAGCCGGTACGAGAAACGAAGCTGTAAGTTGTTGAGCAGGTTATCCGTTTGTGTACCACCCGTAAACCCGCCAAACGACACGCCTACGTCCAGTTTTTCATTCAGATTTGAGGCCAGGCGGCTAATCTGGTTTGAGAGCAGTTCACTCACGCTGTTGGCTACGCCGGAGTTTACCTGGCCCTGGTCGAACAGGTTAGTTCCTTCGGAAAGCAACTGGTTGAACAGCAGCACGCTGCTTACCTGACGCGTCAGTTCCTGGTCGTTACTCTGAAGCCGTGATTCAAACGCCGTGACGGCCTGCCGGAAATCGGACGAGGATGGATACTCTTTGATGTCCAGATCATAGCTGATAGACGGAGCCCCTAGCTCGCCATTGAGTTTGATAACAAGATCGACAGGGTACCGGCGACTTTGATCGGCCCGGGTGTTGGTTGTGGTGCCACTGGTCGCCAGAAGCGGAGCTAGTGAGGTGTATTGGGTGTAAGCCGCTGTTACGTCCAGCAGGGCTCCATAGGGGTCACCCGTCCAGGTGATGCGGCTGTTCGGACGAATCTGGAATCGTTTATTGATAATGTTCTGGAACGTAAACGTGTATTCTCCCTTCTGAATTTCGTAATTACCCGTCATGGTAAAGTCGCCTTTCGTATCGACTTTCATGGCGACCCGGCCTTGTCCGTAGGCGCTGATGATGTCACCCGTCTGGCGATCCAGCTGAATTTCGCAGTAGGCATCGGGGGTAATATTGAAGTTAAAATCCATCTGGATTCTTGACAGATCCAGTTCGCCATCCGATTTGGTTGCCGTCTGGCTTCCGGGCTTTCCGGTTGTTCCGCTCGGGATATGGCTAACGAATCGAATCTGGTCATCGGCCGCTACGGATGTCGCTCCATCGAGTGGAATATAGATTCGGGTGCCTTTGTTACTGGTTACGTTGGCGCGGACAGTCAGGTTGTTCAGGGGGCCATAGAGTTCGGCCCGGCCCGTGACAACAGCCTGTCCATAAAAGGCATCATTGTCGGGGGCCAGCGTATTCATGATCTTGAAGTTCTTCAGATCGGCATCGAAGCCAAGGGTAAAATACCGAAATCCATCGTGATAAACTCCACCGCGTAGTAAGGCCGTATTGCCTTGCGGATCGCGCAGGGTGAGTTGGCGGGTAATGATCTCATTTTCGCCAAAGTAAATTTTGTCGTCAAACGTAAAATCGGCCTTGAGGTAATCAAATCGACCCCGACCGCCCTGTATCGTCACGTCGCCTTTCAGTATCGGCACGGCGGGTTTGCCACTAACCGATACTACACCATTGGCCGTACCTCCCAAGCTGGAAAACAACCCTTTCGTAAACGGTTCCAGCAGCGACAGGCTGGCGTTATTGACCCGCGCGTTCAGCGCCAGAGGATTCGTTTTTTGCTGAGGTGTATAGTTTCCGGTCAGGGTTACTACGTCAGCTCCGTTGCGGTTCACCCGGGCGTCTACGTTGAGCTGTTGCGCCTGCTGGTCCCATTCGCCCTGCGCGCGTATGTCGCCAATGAGTGCATTTTCGTAGGAAAGCTCCCTGACCGATAACGCGCTTTCCAGAATAGGCGTTTCGTACACGTTTCGGACGGCCATAGACCCATTCAACGTACCGCCGAGGGTTGTATTCAAAACGGAGTTAAGCGAGGCCAGTAGAAAGTTCTGAGCCTCTACGGCCAGATGTTCGGCGGTATCGGCGGAAATTTTGCCCGATGCCTGAATCAATTGATTTTCGTTCAGCAGCGAAAGGTCCCGAATGGTGTATTCGTTGCCAACTTTTCGAATCAGGCTTTGCGGATTCAATGTCCAGTCGCCATCCAGCACGCGCAGCTTCGACTGACGAAAGGTCAGGTCAATAGCGTCGCCTTTGAATCGCAGCTCGCCGTTCAGATCAGCCCGGTTTACGTACCGGCCCACGCTGTCGGCCTGCTCAATGCGACTCGTAAAATCAATATGATCGACGGCCCAGGAGGCTTCTGCCTGTAAATTACGCGTCGGTAAGACAGAGCTGAACAACTGCCGTTTCGACGTAATAATGGCCGAAGCCAGTACCTCCTGTCCATAAACAAACTTGGAGGTCGTCAGGTCGAGGTCGCTTTGGCCGAAGCCAATTTTTCCGAACCGTACCGAATCCGTTTTTACCGTTGCCGTCAGAAACGATGTATTGTCGACGGTGAAGCGACCTTCGAGCCGGGTAGCCGGTGCTACATAAACCGTCGACGTCAAAAAGTTGAGCAGGGGGGCCGTGTTCTTGGTAATCAACTGGTAATCGACCCCGTAGCGTTGGGTAGCATTGGCTGGTTTCCGACTGGCAGTACGAGCAACCTGACGTTGCTTGTGTTCATAATAGGCCTTCATGCCAGCGGCATCGCCCGCAAAATAAAGCTGGTACTCTTTGGCTAGTCTGGTCAAATCATCGATTGTCCGCTGGGGCTGGAACGTGCCCTGCAAACGGGTCGTCAGGAAATCAGAATCAAGGTCAAAATAACGCTGGGTACTGCTGGAGTCGGGTGAGATGCCAATCTGACGCTCGATCGTGGAAGCCAGGGTAAGCTTACTCACCGTTAAATTCCGTTCGGGCCGGTTCAGCGTCAGCAGCGCGTCGGTAAACACCGCACTTCCTACAATATCGTCGAGCTTGCTGCCTTCCAACTGGACATCCAGATCGGTTTTCACCACCAGCGAATCGCGGAGGTAGCCCAGTTCACGCAGATCAGCCCGGCCAACTACACCGTGCAGGTCATAATGGTTTTTGGCCCCGCTCAGATTGAATTCACCCTCTAGATTGAACGCTAGATTTGGATCGTTGATCGTTAGATTTCCTTTGAAAAGGCCGTTCTGCAAATTGCCATGCGTAACCACATTGTGATAGCCGTACCCCTGCCAGCCGAACTGACCCAACTGTCCATCAAAATCGATGCTGGCCCGTTTCAGATTCGTTCCGCGTCCGGTAATCCGGCCTTCGCCGTCGAGCTTGCCAAATTCATCGGGCTGGTTCAGCAACTGGCCAAGGTCTACGTTATCGCCCTTCAGGTTGGCTGTATACGTCGTTAAATCAGGCTTGGCGGAGAGTTTCAGGGCCAGATCTCCCGTTACGTTACCAATGCTTGTCTGGACCGTTCCTTTCGTTTTGAAATCATCGAAAGCGCCCGCAAAAGTAGCTTTGAACGTAACGACGCCTAGCTTCTGGATGGTCCGGTTAAAGGACGAGTCTGGGTAGTACTGCCGGATATCGGCCATATTGACGGTTGACGGCGTGAATGAAAAATTCACCGTCGTTTTATCCATGTCGGGCAACCCTTTCCAGGCCAGATCACCAGTTAACTGGCTGCGGCCGTTAGGACCAAACCGGAGATCGGTCCGTCGAAGCTGAAAGTCATTAACGGTGCCAATGAAGAGGCCGCTGAGCAACCAGGTCTCGTTCAGTCCCCGCAGGTAATCCGAAAAGAAACCTAAATCTCTTGACTCTACTTTGCTGTTGCGGAAATTCGCCTTTAAGAGTACCCGACTATTGAAATCACCAAACGCGGACGGTTTATCGTAAAAAAACGTCAGCTCGTTGCGGATAATCGAGTTGCCAATGTGGGCATACAGCCGCCCCAACTCCATTTTGGTGTTGCAGTAGAGAAAGCGCGTGTCCAGCTGCCGTATTTTGATCCGGGAGTCACGGTCAATGCCCGACAACCCCTTGGCATCGAACGCAATCGTGTCGCCCAGCACCAGAAAATCGCTGACTTCAGCGGTGAGGTGCTGAAGCGTAAAGTGATTGTAGTCGAAGCTGGCCCGGTTGCGCATAAACGGTTCGCGCGGGTCTTCGAGGGTATACGCGCCCTCAACCAGGTGAATGTGGCCAATGGTGAACGGCACGTTCTGGTTAGGTATGCTGGGTTTGGTTGGGTCAGACGTTAGGGCTTCAATCCGGGCAATGAACTCGTCGAGGTTGGTATCGCCATTTTTCGGATTTTTGATCATCCGGACATCGGGTTTGTACAAAACCACTTCATCCAGGTGAATATTATGGGCCGATGAGTCCAGTAAATTTTTAAGGTTATAGTCGGCATCGATCCGCTTCACCGTAATCATAGGTCGTCCCTGACGGTCCCTGATTTGAACGCCTTCGAGGGTCAGCGAATCGAACCATTTGATCGAAACACCGTCAATATCAACTGGGAATAGGAGTTTGGCCGATAGCCATTCGGCCCCTTTCTGGGCCAGACGGGTTTGTACGGCCGGAAGCTGGAGACTCAGTAAAATGCCCAATGCCAAACCGAGTACCGTGAGGACCAGGCAGAGCAGTGTTTTAAGAAATATGGCGAAAAACTGACGCATCCGGGGTGGAAATGCCTAAGCTACAACAAATAACGAAAAATGAGTACACCTTCGACTGTATAAACGAGTGAACGGTTTAATCACAACTTCCATTGTTGTATGATAGAAATCATTATCCATTAGTTTTGTACGGTGAACATTTTAGCCATTGAGTCCTCCTGCGACGAAACGTCGGCGGCAGTTTTAGCCAACGGGCACCTTTTGTCGAACGTAATTGCCACTCAGTTAATTCATGAACAATACGGCGGAGTTGTGCCTGAGTTGGCCTCAAGGGCTCACCAGCAGCACATTCTGCCCGTAGTTGAGCGGGCCTTGGCCGACGCAAATCTACCGAAAAATGAGCTATCGGCCATTGCTTTTACGCGCGGACCCGGTTTGCTGGGTTCGTTGCTGGTAGGAACGTCCTTCGCCAAAGCCATGGCCCTGGGTCTGAACATTCCGCTTATTGAAGTAAACCATATGCAGGCGCATGTGTTGGCGCATTTCATCGAAGCTCCCCGGCCAGCCTTTCCGTTTCTGTGTCTGACTGTGAGCGGGGGGCATACCCAGATTGTGCGGGTGGATGGCCCGCTCGACATGACAGTTCTGGGACAAACCCTGGATGATGCGGTGGGGGAAGCCTTCGATAAATCGGCCAAACTGCTGGGTTTGCCTTATCCCGGTGGCCCGCTGATCGATAGGTACGCTAACGAAGGTAATCCGCTTGCCTTCAGGTTTCCCATGAGCGAAATGCCTAACCTCGATTTCTCGTTCAGCGGCATTAAAACCGCGATTCTGTATTTTCTGCGGGACAACGTAAAAACCAATGCGGACTTTATTGCCGAAAATCTGGCCGATATTTGTGCCAGCATTCAGCACACGCTGGTGCAGATGGTACTGACGAAACTAAAGCGGGCGGCTCGGGAAACGGGTATTCGGGAGGTAGCCATTGCCGGGGGCGTTTCGGCCAATAGCGGGTTGCGAACAGCTCTTAGTCAACTTGGGCAGCAACTGGACTGGAACGTATATATTCCTCGTTTTGAGTACTGTACCGATAATGCCGCTATGATTGCCATGGCCGCGCAGTTTAAATACGAACAGGAAGAATTTACGGCGCAAACCGTTAGCCCAATGCCACGAATGAGTATGTGATTTACCGAACTACCTACCGACAATGACCATCTCTGAACTCTTAATCTATCCCATAAAGTCCTTGGGGGCTATTTCCGTAACCGAGACGGTTGTGGAGGGGAAAGGACTGCGTTATGACCGGCGATTCATGCTGGTTGACCCCAACGGCGATTTTATGACCCAGCGGACCAATTACCAGATGGCTCTGCTGAATGTGGCTATCAATGAAACGGCTGAGTTGCGCGTCTGGCACCGCCACCGCCCGGACGATGTACTGACGCTGCCTTTAACTATACCAACCCAAACCGAAGGTGCAGAACCGCCCCGCGAAACAATCGGGGTTACCATTTGGGACAGTAGCCATGTGCCTGCCCTGCTGGTCAGTGCGGAAGCCGACCAATGGTTCAGCCGCGTTCTGGAAAAACCCTGCCGACTGGTTTACATGCCCGAAACGACTCATCGGGATGTGGACCCGGCTTATGCCCGCGAGCAGGATGCGGTGAGTTTTGCCGACGGGTACCCGTACCTGCTCATCGGGCAGGCATCACTCGATACCCTGAATCAGCGGCTGGAGGAGCCGATCACAATGCTTCGCTTCCGCCCGAATATTGTGGTTGCCGGCAGTTTACCATACGAAGAAGATGCCTGGCAACAGTTTCGGATTGGCGATGTCGAGTTCTTTGGCGTCAAACCCTGCGCCCGCTGTGTATTGACAACCATAGACCCGGAAACAGGCCAGAAAGGGAGAGAACCACTGCGTACACTGGCAACATACCGCCAGTGGAAACACAAAATTCTGTTTGGCCAGAATGTGCTGGCCAAACCAACCGGTGCGCTCACCTTAGGAACCCTGCGGGTGGGTCAGCCCGTTAACGTACTCCAACGGCAGGAACCCTGGCTGACGCCACCTGAACCGTTTTAGTCCGGCCGGGTTACGTACTCGCAGGCAGCAACAAAAGTCCATCGTTGTGCCTGTGGCATTTATATCAACGCAGCGGAGCCTTTACCCTCCGCTCTATGACGAATTATAGCCTTTGTTTACTTATTTACGCAACGTTTACTACCTGAGTTTTCCCGTCGTTGTGGGAGCTGTCTTGTCTAACCGCATGGCTACGCGTCTGTCCGATGTTGATCCGGTGCACTGGGCTACCCCTATCGTATTGGCGCTGGTCGTGTTCATTATCTACACGACTGATCGGCTGCTCGATGTCCGGAAACACAGGGAGAATCCGGTCAGTCAGCCACTTACCGCCCGCCATCGATTCCATCGTACGCACGCTGATGTACTTTGGCGTGTTGTCGCTGGAGCGGCTGCTGTGGTTAGTATTTTGCTTTTTTTTCTGCCGGGTAGCGTCGTTAAATTCGGACTCCTACTGGGCGGAATTTGTGTGGCTTATGTCGGCCTGGTTTTTCGACTTCCCGCCCGCCATCCAGCCCTTTTACTGAAAGAACCCCTCGTTGCTGTGTTGTACGCGGCTGGTATTTGGGGAAGTGTGTGGGTGCAGCGGCCATCGGTGAGTACCATCGAAATGGTTCAGGGAGCGATGTTCGCGGGGATCGCGTTTCAGAACCTGTTGCTATTCGCTGTTATGGAGCAATACGAAATGCCCGGACAAATCCTGTTTTCGCTGGCTACAGCCTGGGGGGTGGAACGGTGCGGCCTAATTCTGCGCTGGTCGACGGTTCTCATTGTCCTGATGGGCTTTGGGATCTGTTTCCTGACCACCGACCGGTTTGCCCAGCGGTGCGGTCTGATGCTTTCCCTGATGAGCGTAACGCTGTACGGTATTCAGCGGTATCCTGCCTATTTTCTCAAAAATGAACGGTATCGCTGGCTGGGGGATGGCGTATTCTGGATGCCAATGCTGGTACTGTAAGCCTTACAATTGAATTAACGCTTGCTATTTATCGTATGCACATCGAACACATTGCCCTGTGGGTTCGCGACCTTGAGCGGATGCGAACGTTCTACGAAACGTATTTCGGGGTTATCTCGAACGAGAAATACATGAACAAGACCAAAGGGTTTACGTCGTATTTCCTGACGTTTCCGAATGGTGGTTCCCGTCTGGAAATCATGCAGATGCCGGGTATACCGGATACAAAGAACGACGCGCTCGTGCAGTTTATGGGACTCATTCACTTCGCCATTTCGGTAGGCAGCAAAGAGGCTGTTGATACGCTGACGCAACGGCTCAGAACGGAGAACTATGCTGTTGTCGGAGAGCCGCGCTACACGGGCGATGGCTATTACGAAAGTGTCATTCTCGACCCGGAAGGAAACAGAATTGAAATAACGGCTTAAAGACGGGTTGTTTCATCTGCCCCGGCTTTTACTGCCATGGGTTTGGCCTTCACTGTTTCTTTCACCTGTCGTTGCGTCAGGATGTCGAGAATGATATCAGTCATATATTCCCGTTTATTGAACACGATGTCATGACGGTTCTCAGGAAGAATGAACTGTTTTACTTTGGCATTGACCAGGTGATGCTGGGCAAATGAGACATTGGTGGGATAGACCAGTTCATCGCGTTGTCCGTGCAGCATCGTGATTTTTGCCCGAATTTTTGGCCAATCCGGCAAGATGGCTTCCAGTGCCTGCCGGTGGGCCAGTTTCTCGTCATTAGCCAATCGGAGCAGTGGTGGAACGCCCCAGTGAACAAGCGGACTGTCGGCAAAGTAGCTGATTGGGTACGTTCGTTCCAGACCCGGCCCTAGTGCCGACGAAACAAATACCACGTGATCGACCAGATGGGGGTTGTTCATCGCCAGCCGGGCCGTTACGGAGCCGCCGTACGACGAGCCAACAATCATTAAATAAGGCGCTTTCTTGTATCGGTCAATGAGTGGCTGTAGCAATTCGGCCTGGCGAATAATCGACGTCTCAACCCGACCAAAGTCGGAGTAACCGTATCCCGGCCGATCAACGGCTACCAGGCGGGCACGATTCAGGAGCGTTGTGTCTTTGAAAAACTCGTTGAAAAAAGACAAGGAACTTGGGGCACCGTGCACAAACAGCACAACAGGCCGGGTAGAATCAGCCGCTGGGGCAGGTGTTTCCATAAACCGGATGGTCCGGGGAGCCTGCGAGCCACGTTCGGCGACCTGGTAGTAATGAACAACAGGACGGATCGATTGCCCCCTGAATTCTTCTGCCAGTTCCTGATCCGTCTGCCGGGAATCGACGAACCAGGCTGCAACAAGCACACCAACGGTCAGAACGAGTAGAGTCAATAGGGCCCAGCGAAAAATTCGGGTGAATAGTTTCATAACTTCCTTGTGTACCAATTATAACTCGCAACCCCCGGCTAAAAGTTTAACGATTTGTTGCTTGGCTCGTTCGAGATTATCTATTGGTACAGTCATTTCCAGCGAAAAAGCAGGAACATTCTCTCTCCGCAACAGCGATACAACGCAAATCAGCAGGTCTTTACGAATGTAGGCGTTAGCCTGCTCTCGTAAAGACCTGCTGACAACTAATCTTAAGATTAACACCATCCGCTACTGATTCCTTGTCGTATCGGGCGGGGTTGTTGGGTCTGGGGTGGGCGCAACAGGAACGAATGTAGAATCGCTTATTTCGCCCGAAGTATCGGTTGAGTCAGATTCCGACGTCGTTTCTTCATCACCGGAGTAGCCACAGTTCATGTATTCTTTCGTAATACCATCCGCCTTGGGGAAGGGGCCCTGCAAACTCTTGAATTTAGGGTCACGGTACACCTTTTCTAAGAAACTACCCACCAGCGGCAGGGCCGTTTTGGCGCCTTCGCCCAGGTCGGTAGAGCGGAAGTGGATGCTCCGGTCATCGCCCCCTACCCAGGCCCCCACAATCAGGTTGTTGGATACGCCCACGAACCAGCCGTCGGAGTTGTTGGATGTCGTTCCGGTTTTGCCCCCCATTTCATTGTGGTTTTTGAACAGGTCGAACGACCAGAGATTCTGCGATGTACCCCCCGATTCCTGCAGGCCACCCTGGAGCATGTAGCGCATGAGAAACGCCGTCTCGGAACTGATCGCTCGTTTGTGCTGGCTGGTGAAGGTTTCAATGACGTTGCCATCCCGGTCTTCGATTCGCTGAACAATAATCGGCTCGGTCGATTCGCCGTCATTGACGAAGGTGCAATAAGCAGCAACCAGCTCATAAAGAGATACATCGGATGAACCCAGCCCAATAGAAGGGACGGCTTCCAACCGGCTTTTAATGCCCATGCGGTGCGCGTACTGCGCTACCCGTTCGGGAGTGACCCGGTCGGTTAGCTGCGCTGTAATGGAGTTTACGGAACGCGCCATGGCCCGGCGCAAGGTCATATTCGAGTAGGAGTAGTAGCCTGTTGAGTTCTTCGGCTCCCATATTTTGTCCTCGCCATTTTCGCGGTATTCTTTCCGGAAGGGCCTGTCCTGAATCCGGTCGCAGGGGCTGAGGTTGATGAGCGTATCATCAATAGCGGTCGTATATACGAACGGCTTAAAGGTTGAACCGGGCTGACGTTTTCCCTGCTTCACGTGGTCGTACTTGAAGTAGTCGTAATCCAGACCACCCACCCAGGCCCGGATATAGCCCGAACGGGGGTCCATCGCCACCATACCCGATTGCAGGAAGCGTTTGTAATAAGCGATGGAGTCGTATGGTGTCATCTCGACGGAGTCGTAACCCCGTTTGTTAGTCCAGCTAAACACCCGCATTTTGTACTTCACGTTTTTCATGTAGTACATAATGGAATCAGGGTAAAGCGGTAGAAAACGTCGGCTCAGACTTTTATAACGTTCAGTGCGACGAGCAACGGAATCAATAAAGCCCGGAATTTCATCTCCGTCCTCGTTCGTCCAGGGCTTTCGATCCCGCCAGTGGTTATCGAACGAACGCTGGAGCTGCTTCATTTTTTCGCTGGTTGCTTCCTCGGCGTAAGTCTGCATCCGCGAGTCGATGGTAGTTATGATGCGTAGCCCATCGGTGTAGAGATCGTAGCCGTTTTCTTCGCCCCACTTTTTCACATAATCTTGAACAGCATTCTTCAGGTAGGTCGCGGGGCCGGAGTAAGGGTTCTCGGGCGTAAACTCGGTAACAAGTGGCAGGGCACTGATGGAGTCGGCCTGGTTTTTTGTCAGGAATTTGTACTTAGCCATCTGGCCCAGCACCACATTTCGGCGTTCGCGGGAGCGTTGCGGATTTTTAAGCGGATTGTAATTCGTCGTCGCCTTCTGCAGACCAACCAATACCGCCCCTTCCTGAACATTCAGGCTATCGGGTGCTTTGTTGAAAAAAGTACGGGCCGCCGTTTTAAGGCCGAACGCATTACTGCCAAAATCGACCGTATTAAAATAGTAGGTGATGATCTCGTCTTTCGAGAAATTCCGCTCCAGCTTGAGGGCCATCAGCCACTCTTTCGATTTATAAATAACTTTTCGAATGAATGGAATGCGGGTCAGTAAGCCCGTACTGGTTTTCCGACGGGTTTTAAAGAGATTCTTTGCCAACTGCTGGGTAATGGTTGATCCACCTCCGTCACGACCGAAGCTAATCATGGCCCGGCCAATAGCCCGGGGATCGACGCCACTATGGTCGTAAAAACGAACATCTTCGGTGGCAACCAGCGCGTTGATCAGCTGCTTCGGAATATTTTCGTACTTGATCGGTGTTCGGTTCTCGGCGTAAAATTTGCCGATCATCACCCCATCCTGCGAATAGATTTCCGACGATTGGTTGAGCTTTGGGTTTTTCAGCTCTTCAACGCTCGGCATAGCCCCCGTTAAGTACAGGAAGTTATAGTTCAGGACAAATACGTACATCCCGAGGGCCAGCGAAAGCCAGAGAACGCCTTTCGTGCCGTTTTTGAGGACAGGGTAATACCAGGAATCGGGATTGATGTACCGATGAACAAACGAACGAAACTGATTGTGGTAGCCACGGTATGTACGAACCCATGTATTGACGCGCTCTTCACCCGCGACGCGCACTAGGTGATGGCCAACTCTACGCCTGACATTGCCTGCTAATTTCTGGCGTCGTCTAAATTCGCCAAAAGCGTGTCGAACAGCGCGGAATCGCTCCCTGTATTGACTCATGCGTTAATAGTCGAAGAATAACCTAATTAATTCAGTGTTGGCATTTTTACAGTATGCCAATAGCCTACTTTCCCAAACGGGTAACTGGTGGAAATACACCCTGGGACAGTCCAGTCCGGACAAGTCGGGCTGGCCTCAAATATAACGCATTTTCGACCGATGTGATATACAAAAGCCGGGTCGCATGCACGGCCCGGCTGATTTTGACCCGGTTATTTTCAGGCGAAACCAGAAAAATAATCGTGGGAAAGACAGATCTTAACGTTACCTGATCTGATCAGGCTATTTTTTCTCGAATGTCATCGCAACGCCATTCATGCAGTAACGAAGGCCCGTAGGTTTAGGTCCGTCGTTAAACACGTGGCCCAAGTGCCCCCCACAAATGGCGCATTGCACTTCGGTGCGCACCATGCCATACGTTTTGTCAATTGTTTCTTTGACAGCCGTTTTCGCAATTGGCTGATAAAAACTTGGCCAGCCCGTACCCGAATCAAACTTCGTATCTGACGAAAACAGCGGGCTATGACAGCCAGCACAGTAAAACGTACCATGGTCATGAATATCGTTAAGCGGGCTGGTAAACGCCCGTTCGGTACCGTGTTCGCGCAACACGGTAAACTGACTGGGCGTCAGTATTTTTTTCCATTCGGCATCGGTTTTCACGACACGGCGTGGGGTATCATCTGTTGTAAACGCCAGAGCTGAAACAAGACAGGCCGACAGGACTAATGACAGGAGAAGCTTCATGTTAGTTGTGTTGTTTACGTTTTATCGGTAGGGGCATGCAACCCATAAGCCATACAGAGGCTTACGCAATTAAAACAAGAAAAACGGGTAGTACGTTCAGGCGTTTACCGGAGCAAGGGCCAGTAACGTGGAGAGGGTAGGTGTGGGGCTTCCTCCACGCTTCTCCACGGTTACGGCAAAGGCTTCAGCCCGGCCAACCGAACGACTTAGCTGCTGAACCAGATCGGGCGAGGGCATGGCATCGAACACGCCGGCATCGACAGGCTTCCCGCCCTCCATGTACCAGAGTTGGTACTGTTTATCGGCGGGTAATGGCGGCAACGACTGCACCTGTACCGCTACCTGATGGGTCTGGCTATTCCAGAAAACGAGCATCGATCCTTGCGGAGCTTTGTCATTTCCTTTCAACTCCAGCGTGCGGGTACCCGGCTGGCGCAGAACGGCTAACGTCTGGTCGTTCTGTGTCTTCTGATCGCGCAGCTGGCGGACTTCGGCCAGCATCTTGCTATTGTCGGTACGAAATGCAGCCAGCGTTTTCTGATTTGTCCGTAGCTGCGACAGCAGGAAAAAAGAAAACAGGAGCAACAATAAACCCATCGATGCCGCTACGATCCAGGTGGCCCGGAAGGTAGGCGATGAGTTAGTTGTTGTCGTATCTACCGGCATCGGCCGGACAATTGTCTCGCGCACAGGTTTTTCAAAATCGAGTTGAGCGAGCAGTTTCGCCTTAACCGATTCGGGTGGTTCTACACTGTGCAGGAGTGCATAGCTCTCCAGAACTTCGGAGAGTTGGTCGAGTTCTTGGCGTATGTCAGGATAGATAGACGACAGGCACTCGACCTCGCGTCGCTCCTGGTCGCTCACCGCCCCCATGACGTAAGACTCTAAGATACCAGAGGCTATGTATTCCGTGACGTTCATGATTTGAATAATTGCTTTAATTCCTGCAACGCAGCCCTGACCCGGGTTTTTACGGTTCCCAAAGGCAGATTCAATTCTTCGGCGGCTTCTTCATGGGTATACCCCCCAAAATAGACAAGATCGATTAATTGTTTGCGCTCAGGTCTCAACTGGTTAACAACTTCCTTGATACCAATGTGGTCAGGATTGGGTTGTTCCGTGTTGTGTTGTCGGTCAACAATATGTACGTTCTCTTCGTCGGTTCGGATTGCGGCAAATGGCTGCGTTTTGCGGGAGCGCAGGAAATCGATAGCGGTATTTCTGGCAACATTCAGCATCCAGGTGAATAAACGCCCCTTGCTGGCGTCGTAGGCATCCAGGTTTTTCCAGATTTTAACGAAGATGTCCTGTAAAAGATCGGCTGCCTGATCGTCGTCGCGCACAATGCGCAGCACAACACCATACAGAGCAGGCGAATACTGGTCGTAGAGCCATTGAAATGCCTGCTGATCACGCTGAGCAAGCTTGTCAATCAGGACACTTTCTGAAACTAAAGAAGACTGGCGTTTCACGAGGAGGGTGTTAAAGGAGCCAAATATATAGAGAATTTCAAAAAATGAGCTGTTCCTGGCTTCTAAAGTAATGTACTTGTGAAAGGAAAGCCCCGTTTCTCAATGGACTATGGACTATGCCGTAGAAAAAGGCAGGGCGTAATGCACTCATAAAATGCATTACGCCCCGAAATTTACCTGATCAGCTCAGGCTTTGTTCATTGCTTATCGAAAAGCATCCATACCTGATTTGGGCTTCAGCACGCTGTTTATGCTATACACAAGCCCGTTCGCCTGCCGGTTATCTGTGGCATCAACGGTGGCAGAGTTGCCCTGCTCATCGGTAAGCGTCAGACGGCCGTTCGATTCCTGAGCGGTCAATGTAGCACCTGATAAAGTTTTCAACTGAGCCTTGCCATTCCCCGCTTTAATTTGCTTGCTGAGTTCGTCGGGGCTAAGTGTACCGCTTACCACATGGTAGGCCAGCAATTGTTTAAGAGCCACCCGGTTACTGCCATCCAGCAAGGCACCCTGCGCGTTCGACGAAAGTTTCTTGAAAGCCGCGTTTGTGGGGGCGAAGAGTGTGTATGGACCACCACCTTTTAATGTTTCCCACACATCTGCCGATTGCAGAGCGTTTTGTAATGTTACATAGTTTGGCGATGACGAAATAAAATCACCGATGCTCGTGTTGCGGGCTGTACTGCCTGACTTTACGGCTGGCTCGGGGCTGGTCTTCATTCCCGACACTGCTTCTGCCGCACCGGCGTTCGAGGTAGCCGTTCCCGCGCTGGCCGAGTTACCTCCATTAGCATTACCCGACGAACCATTGGATTGTCCGCTACTCGCCTGGCCAGCGGGCGCGGTCATCGTGTTGGGGTTGCTTCCGGCACCGGTTGGGGCGTTTGTAACGTTGTTGCTGTTGTAATTTGTTGTGTTGCTGTTGTTAAGTGAAGTGCCCTCGCTGGCCGAACTCTTTCGGTAATCGGCGTCCTGTGTTGACGTATTGGTGGTGCCCGCACTCTTCGACGCCTGGTTGGTCATCTTCCGATTGCGTTTCATGGCTCGTTTCTGATCACGGGAGGGCTTCGCTGACGCTGAATCTGTGGTGATAGCTCCCTGTGGGTAGGTTGTTGACGTGGCCGTTCCTGTGGGTGTAGTCTGGCCCCAGCTAGCTGTCGTCACTAGCGCCGTTCCCAGCGCTAAAAGGCGTAAAGGGTGGTTGATTTTCATAACGTTGTCTGAAAAAAAATGAATCATGCATTCATCTTACTGCAACCGAGTATTACGCAAAAAGTTTAGGTGTCCGTATCTATTGTGTGGGTAAAGCGGGTAGATTTGCCCGCGTCTCAACAAACCCCAGATCCTGATCCATGCAGTCCATTCTTCCATCACCCACTCACCCCATCAAGCCCGGTACCAGCACCGGACAGCACTTTTGGCATACGACCGATCCGCTAACCGATCAACCAAAAAAAACCCTTGACTCGTACTCGCCCGCCGACGGTCAATTGATTGCCCGCGTCACCCCATCGACCAGGGATGATTATGACCAGGTTGTCGAAACCGCTCAGGCTGCTTTTGCCGAGTGGCGGCTGGTTCCGGCCCCCAGACGGGGCGAGATTGTCCGGCAGATGGGGGAGCAGTTTCGGCGGTATAAACGGGAACTCGGTACGCTGGTAAGCTATGAAATGGGAAAATCATTGCAGGAGGGGTTAGGCGAGGTGCAGGAAATCATCGACATCTGCGATTTTGCCGTTGGTCTGTCGCGCCAGTTGTATGGCCTGTCCATGCATTCCGAACGGCCAGCTCACCGGATGCTGGAGCAATGGCATCCGCTCGGTGTTGTGGGTATTATATCGGCGTTTAATTTTCCGGTAGCCGTCTGGTCCTGGAATGCGATGCTGGCCTGGGTTTGTGGCGATGTCTGCATCTGGAAGCCATCGGAAAAAACGCCCCTCACGGCATTGGCCTGTCAGCAGATTATTGGCGAAGTACTGCGGAACAACGACGTACCCGAAGGCGTATCGTGTCTTGTTACGGGCGGCCGCGATGCGGGTGAGTGGTTAGCCCGTGATCCACGGGTGGCGCTGGTATCGGCCACGGGCAGCACCCGCATGGGAAAGGCCGTAGCCGAAGCGGTAGCCGGACGGCTGGGCAAAAGCCTACTCGAACTGGGAGGGAATAATGCCATCATCGTGTCGGAGCATGCTGATCTCGATCTGGCCATTCCAGCCATTGTATTTGGGGCCGTTGGTACCGCCGGACAGCGGTGTACCAGCACCCGCCGGGTCATTGTGCAGGAGAGTATTTACGATGATGTAAAGAGCCGACTCAAAAACGCATACGCGCAATTACGTATAGGCAACCCGTTAGACGAGTCGTTTCATGTAGGCCCGGTTATTGACCAAACCGCTGTCCATACCTACCAGTCAGCGGTCAGAGAAATTCTCGAATCGGGTGGAACATTCGTTGTGGAGCCGGGTCTGGTAGAGGGGTTAGGTTTTGAATCAGGCTGTTATGTCCGGCCGTGCCTTGCTGAAGCTGAAAATGAGTGGCCTATTGTGCAGCGGGAAACCTTCGCACCGATCCTGTATTTGCTGAAATATACAACGCTCGATGAGGCCATCAGGCAGCAAAACGACGTACCGCAAGGGTTGTCATCCGCGATTTTTACCCTGAACATGCGCGAGGCTGAACAATTCCTGGCCGCGACTGGCTCAGATTGTGGCATCGCCAACGTAAACATCGGCACATCGGGGGCCGAAATTGGTGGGGCTTTTGGTGGCGAAAAAGAAACCGGTGGCGGTCGCGAGTCGGGTTCCGATGCCTGGAAAGCGTATATGCGCCGACAAACCAATACGATCAATTACGGTACCACCATGCCGCTGGCTCAGGGCATCACGTTTGAGTTGTAACGTTAATTTTTAAATACATCGGACCACCGAGAATCCCAAGTTTTAGCTAGACTAACTTCGTTAGGTTCGCGGTGGTCCGATGTGTCTTTTTGTGCTGTCAAATTTTTAAAGTTGATAAGAGAGGTTCCTCAGAGCCGACTTTGTTGAACGAGGTTCAGAGGAACCGACAGCACGTAGCCATATAGTCTCTACATACCTCATTTAGGCAGTGTCGGTGTTCCCTCTCCCGTGAGTACATAGCGCATGTTCATGGTCGGAAATTTTGTGGCTATTTCGGCCAGCGACTCGCTGCTGAGGTACGTTTTGTTACCGATATGCCGGTAGAATTTTTCCCGACTGTACCCCAACTCTTTGGCCAACCGGTAAACCGACACATCCTGTGCGGCCAACGCTTCTTTGAGCCACTTTCCCTGAATATTGGTTTTCTTTTCTCGTCTTCCAGCCATAAAACAAAGGTAAAAAATATAGGTATTTTTTGTTGTATATAAGTATTGTTTGTAGTATATTTAATACATGAAAAACGCCGAAAAAACAGACAGAAATTACCTCGAAGTAGGGCAGATTGTGGATAGCTCAACGCTGTTTCTGCCTCAGCCGTGTCTCTACTACCTGATTGATGCTAGGAACGAAGTGGTGTACGTAGGGCAGACGCTAAACCTCCAGTCCCGGCTCCAGGAGCACAAAGCTGCGGGGCTGGAATTTGTGCGGTTCCGCTTCTTCCAGTGCGAAGCGTGTGACCTTGATCGGCTGCAGCAGGGGGCCATTGCCCGACTCAATCCTGTACTCAATAAACCACAGCGAAGCCGGTCAACATCGGGTTGTCTGAGCAAGCCATTGATTTGCCTGAAATACAACATCACCCCCATTGCTTTCGAGCGACTTCGGGAAGTATTTGGGCTGCACCCGACCAGTTCGTTCGGACAGGTAAATTATTACACCCCCGAATCCGTGGAAGCCTGGGTTCGGCGCTTTAAAAAGCTGGTATCATCGGGCAGGCATGTCTTACAGGCCAAGCCTACCTATCTGGCCGTTGGCATCAGCGCCCGAACCAAACAGATTCAGCTTTATACCAAGTAACAAAACCGGGTTTTAGGGGCTGAATCTGGTACTCATTCGCTGTTAATTCTGGTAAACATCGGTGATCTGGCCGGCCCGGCAGCTGAAACTTTCGATGGAGTTTGTCGTCAGTAGGTGATTACATCCATCTACTCTAATCTGCTAGTATGATCACGATCCGTATTGACGAAAAAGACGCCACTCTATTAGCTGTCTCGTTTCCTGATGACACTGTTGGTAATGATCTCATTCGCGAGGTTGCGGGTCGCAGGTGGAGTTATTCTCGCCGGTGCTGGCTGCTGCCAAATACACGTGAGGCCATTGTGCAGATTGGGAAATTATTTGGTAAAGACTATTGTCGGTTCGATGAAGCCATTGTGCGGCTCTACAAACCAACCGCTACTAGTGCTGAGATCGAACAGGCCACCAATCCATTCTGGCCACCCGTAGGGAAATCGGCTAATCGCAAATCTTTCCGGTATGCACCGCCTGCGCATGCCTACAACCAGCACCCAGTTATTGTTGAGTTATGCAACACATTACGTCTACAAAACTACAGTTATAAAACGCTCGGCAATTACAAACAAGCACTCGTCAGCCTAATTCGATATGTCGCTCCCAGATCAATACATGAGCTAACCAAATTTGAGTACCGGCAATACCTGTTGTTCTTGCTGGACAAAAAGCGGTTGAGCAGTTCAACCCTGAACGTTCACATTAACGCCTGGAAATTTTACAGCGAAAAAGTGTTGCTGAGAGATAAAGAGATGTACGACATTGAGTACCCGCGGCAAGCTGCCAAACTTCCAGCGGTGTATAATGTGTGGGAAGTGAAAGCCATTTTTCGAGCCACAACGAGCCTGAAATACCGGACGCTTTTTAAGCTGGTATATGCCACTGGTTTACGACTCAGTGAAGTAGCTAATCTTCGTCTGACAGATGTTGATCGTGTTCGACGGCTTATCATGGTTCGGGCTGGTAAAGGTAAGAAAGGCCGCGTGGTGATGCTTACCGACAAACTTGACGCTGCTATTATTGAGTATCTTGCCTGCTATACACTCAGTAGTGGATCATCCCAAACGTTTTTATTTGAAAACATAGAAACTGGAGAGCCGATTGCCAGGCGCACTATTCAGCAAGTATATAGTGATGCCGTCCACGCTGCTGGTATTCATAAAAAAGGGGGTATTCATACACTCCGGCATAGCTTTGCTACTCATTTACTGGAGGCAGGTACAGACATACGATACATACAGCAATTACTAGGCCATGAAAGCATCCTAACCACTATGCGTTATACCCACGTGAGTGCCGACAAGATTAGTAGCCTTAAATCGCCGTTGGATGATCTGTAGGAATATGCCTGCGGAGTAAGGGGCGCAGCTGGTTTAGGCTATAAAAACGGCTTTTCAGGACATAGCCCGACGTATACCGGAGCATTATCCGTTTATTGCGCTGTATGTTTCCTCTCGAGTCGAATCGATACAATTGCTTATCGGCTCCAAAGAAGTAATCGGGATATCCTTCAATATTCCAGGCGCGCTCGATCAGTTGATTAACTAAAATTTTTTTGCCCACTTATTTTGCAAAAGCTATCCGAACTCTTTAGTATTGAGTCATCATCAACTATCGTTTGATAGACATGTCAAAGGTAGTGATTATAAAAGAACCACTAAACTAGTTCTCGCTGATTTACAGGTTATTGTAGTTTAGCGGATTTGCGCCCAATATTATGTTGGGTGGACATAACAAGCATGAAAAAAGGTACGTGTGCTAGGGCGCGTGTGACAAGTTGCACGTCTCGACAAAGCAACTTTGGGTTTCGTTAGCCGGCTCCAGTCGACACGAGAAACGCCCCGTTGGAAGGGCTTTTTGGGTGGTCTGCGACAAGGGGAACGCCCCGGTTGGGCGGGCTTATATTTGCGGGTCAGCATTCGTAAGACAAGGTGCTCAACAGAACGGCAAAAACTTCGCTAATAAAAATGCCAGATAGAGATTTAGATATAACCAAATTCTCTTACCCATCTTACCGAAAGTTAAAAAAGACGCTTGGTGAGTTTGATGCAGTTGTAGAATGTAACGAAATCGCTATTCGTGAATTCTTAGAGCAAGCTAAGAAGAACGATGCAAAAAAATACATTCAGCAACTGTCAAAAAAGCACAAAGTAAGAGTTGATGAAGTCAGTTTTTTGAAATTTAGCTCAAGAATAAGGCAATATTATGTTACTTCAGTATTACAACAGTCTGAACAGTTTTTTAAAGATTTCAAAAAAGAGTGGGTGAAATACCACAGCGATTTAGTGTGGAACGACCTAGATAAAGGAGAAACGAATTTTCAAAATGTATTGAGAAATACGTCAGTAGTTTTGTCATCTGATATAATTGATATTTATGAATATTACCGAATTGTAAGAAATTATATGTCTCACACAGACAGAGATACCAGTGATATGGCTAAGCGCTTTGGAAAAATTCAAGAAAATAGCAACAATTTTTTAGAAGATTTGCATTTGGTTAATCTACCTAACGAATTAGATAATATCAATTACACTGATTTTTTAATCTTAACTAATATTGTAAAAAACATAGCATACTTAATATCAACTACTTCAAAGCCTAGTAATGACAGAATTGCTGAAATCTTGTTTGATATTTCAAAAGAGAATAATTGTAAAACGTTTAATGGAATAAAGAAACTTAAGAATGACGAAATAAGATTTGAGAAAGCTATCAAAAATTTTATTAGTACTACCTTTGGAAGATTTAGTAGCGATGATTCCAAGTACGTAACAAGCAAGTTGAAAAGTCTACTAGCTTAAAGGTTAAAGCGTCCCCTCCACAAGCCAATTACTTGACCGGTTTGTGAAGGTGAGATTGTGGGTTCGACTCCGACAGTAGACACAAAAGAAGCGGTATATATTGGGCTCCGCGTGGGGTAGTTCTCGGTCGACAGGAAGCATGTCTCGCAGGAAGCCGAGCAGCCCAACCAAACAAGGGTGCAAAGGTGTAGGCGGTTCGTATTCAGTGGATTTGTGTGCCACTTCATCAGCCCTCGCGGGCGTTGGGTGTAGAAACAAGCATAAAAGCAAGTTCGGCGGCTCCGGTCGACAAGCCGCGCTTGACGGACAGGCAGACTTTACGTTAGTAGGTCGGGTCTCGTTTGACGCGAGGCAATTGATTGGTAGTTAGGCTCAAAAAGGCTCCCGTCGACAAGCCGTACTTGGGGGTTTGGACAGGTTAAAAGCGGGTTCGCTCGACAAATTGGACTTTAGTGTCGGGCAGAGATTTACATACGAATTATGAGCATACCCAAAAATCATCACTACGTATCCCAATGCCACATCAAGAACTTCTTCAATGTTGAAGATGAAAGAATTTATCTCTTTGATAAACAACTGAATAATTTCTTTTCTAAACCCACTACCAAAACTGTATTCAGTGAAGACCTGTCAAATTCAAGAGTTGTCAATGGTATGATAGACCATACTTCGTTGGAGACAGATTTGAAAAAGTATGAAGATTATTTTCAACTGCATTTTGAAGCAGTTAAGAAATACGCGGAAGAGTCCAAGAGTAATTATTCTAGTAACTACACGTCAGCATTTCTCGAATTAATAAAATATGGAATAGCAAGTGAGACAAGGCATCCAATAATAAAAAAATACATGGATGACCAAATTGACGAGGCACTTTTCGGGCGAATACTTCCTTATGCTGCACCAGAACTCAAAGCAGAACTTGAGAAGCAACAAGAAATACGTTCAATGACAAGCTATTCTAATTCAATTGACTATTCTGAATTTGCTGAAGAAGTTCTAAAGCGAATGGGTGACTTATGTGTAATAGTATATGTAATAAAAACGGATGATTACTTTATACTTCCTGATAGATATTCATTGGTTATCAGAGAAAAAATTAATGAATATTTTAATCCGGACGTTAAAGAGATTGCATTTGTTGCTACTCCTTTATCCAGTAAAATATTCTTTGTTGCCTCTTCAAAGAAATTTTTAAATGGTCGTAATACTGCTGTTGAAATCACTGAAAATAACCGGCATGTAGTTTACGATATAAATAAAGATCTTTACGAGTGGGCGTTGAAACAAGTTGCATGTGAAGATAGAATGTATCTCGCTGATTTAGTAAGTCGAATACAGTTAGATAAGCGATAGCTTAAATTGAATGGGCAGCTTCCCGTCGACAGGACGCACGTCCCGAGGGAAAGCTTGGCAGCCCAACCAAACGAGGGTGTAAAGGTTGACGCTGTGGTTGTTCAGGGACGTAGTGTTATCATCCATCAGCCCTCGCGGGCGTTGGGTGCGAGTCCATCAAGTGTTCGTTTGGCAGGTTACTGGCGACAGGTTTCACGTCTCAAAAGTGAGGCTTTGGGCTTATTCGGCAGGTTCCGTGTGACAGAGGAGACGCCCCAGTCAGGGGCTTTTAAGAGTGGAAGAGCTACGTCTTTTGTGACAAGTAAGCCGTCTGAGATGGCAAGTAAATCAGAAATTAATGAAATGGAATTGGTTTGAAAAGCCATTAGCTTTCAAAGTAACCTATGACTTGACAGGTGCGGGTTGGGCACACGTTGGGTTTGAGATTGCAGGACGAAAAGTGGACATGAGCGTTTCTTATCTGCATGACACTCTAGAAGAACTTACGTCAGCCGCATTACACTTAATTCAAGGTGAATCTATTCATGAAGTTGTAATTTTTATGGATGAACCGGGCGAGTGCCAGTTAGAATTAAAACGTGAAACAGATAAGCTGACTGCAATTATTACTCATTTCGAAGATTGGAAAAGTTGGGGCAGTTTTGACGAGAGTAAACACAAAGCCAATATCCTAATTGAATTTGAAGTCTCGACTAAAAAGTTTGCGATGGAAGTCCTTAATGTTCTCTACAAGTTGCATCAACAATATGGGCTGGAAGGCTATAGAGAGCAGTGGGTTGAGAACGACTTTCCTCTTGAAAAATATCAGGCTCTGGAAGTAGCTATCAAACAATATTCTTAAGCGGATTGTGCGTTATTATCCGCTCCGCGTGGGAAGTCCTCCGCTGACAAGACGCACGTCCCGAAGGAAAGTTTTCAGCCCAACCAAATGAGGGTGTAAAGGTTGAGGGTACCTGTGTTATTCTGAGTGGTGTCCTCATCCATCAACCCTCATGGTCGTTGGGTGCATAGCTAGACAGTAAAAAAGCACATGTGCCGTCTTCTGTGCGACAGACCGCCCGGCTCATCAGACAACCTTTTCGATTCGTTAGGCAGGTTTCGGTTGACAGACCAAATATCGAAGTTAGGAAGCCTAACAGATCAATTTAGTTTTGTGCGATAGAATAAACGGCGTATTCTTTCATAAACTTCAGTGCTAAAATTCTTATTTATAAATCTATGATCCAATTTGATCTATTTAATTCGTCGACACCTACAAATGGGTCTTACCCTTATTCTATTAAAGTCCCTGTTTATGTATCAGATATAAAGTCTGCATCAGATTTATTTGACACTATTGATTACAATTATTTGGTTAAGAGTATAATAAGAACTATAGATGAATACAATCAGAGTTCAAAAGAAATAAAATACGCTAAAAAGAAAAAGACATATGAACGTGTTGTTAAAGGAATTGATTATGAAGAAACGATCATCGGAGATAGGCCTGCTTTACTAATAAAAACAACTGCTTATAACACAAATTATATTGATGGTTTTTATGAGGAAAGAAATAAAGTAGCATTAACAAAAGACTCTAAAATTGGAAGCGATAACAATTTTATGTTAATGTATCCTCATATCTCTGGTTTAAACCAAGTTCAGTATAAATATTATTGGATCATTCTCCTTTACGAAGATCCAAACAAAGTCTTCAATGAACTTGCTAGCACAGCAAAGGCAGTTTTAAATAAAGTATTAAACATTAAAATAGAGAACATTAAATTAAAGAAAGTTATTAATGATATAACCATAAAAAAAGTTGCTCCGGAATTGATTATACGCTTAGTAACTGTAGATCACGATGTGGATAACGAACAACCAGAACTTAAGCGTTATCTTATAGAAGCAAAAAATAAGATTGTGATTGAGCGTAGATATAAAAATTTACCTGCAGAAGAAACAATTTCCCTTTTAGAGAACAGACAAGATACTAGGAAAAAATTTCAAAATATTAAACGAGTAATATTCGGTAATCAAGAGTATAGATATACTCAATCTTCAGAAGGAGAATTAAACCAAAGGATAAAAGAAACAGTTGAAGAGATATATAATTCAGAAATACCTATCAGTGAAAAAGACTTGCAGGATAACCTATATAATCATACATTTGTTATAGATAAGTTTAAGCAAGTTTTAACGGAATATTGGACTGAAAATGAAGGATGAAACAATTGTTAATCTATTTTCAGATATGTCAAGTTTAAGCTTTGGCATTTTTAGTGTCGCTATATCAATATTTACCGTCTTGTATGCATTTATATTAAGTCGAAAAGATAGTTTAAGAGAATTAAACGATATTATTAAAACTGGTAATGCGAATCCATATTTGTCGCATAAAGTTTCTATTTTCATTGCGCACACTAATAAGTGGCGTGCTATAAATAAACACATGCTAGTAATCATCATCTCGTCAATATTGATTTACGCACTATGTATATTTTTTAAGTATATACCCGTTACGTGTTTTACAAAATTCATGGTCAAAATAATGTTAGTCTTATCAGGCATATTGATCACGTATATTGGCATTATGATGGCTGTCGTTTTTAAGCGTTATTTTAAAGAAACAAGTATAAACTGATATCGATTGTGCTCCGTGTAGGGTAGCTTCCCTGTGACAGGATGCTCGTCCCGAATCAGAATCGGCAGCCCAACCAAACGAGGGTGTAAAGTTGAGAGTTGCGTTTGTTCAGGAACGTAGCGTGCTCATCCATCAGCCCTCGTGGGCGTTGGGTGAACCGGCCAAGATGTGCGTTCAAGGCGGGTTCCCTGCGACAGGGCGCACGGCTCGACAGGGCAGCTTTTGGGCTCGCTAGTCAGCTTTCGGTCGACAGGTTGCAGGCCGCAGAAGTTAGGCTTTCGGTTCGTTCTGCATGTTCCGGGCGACACGAGAAATATCCTGGTAAGAACAACACTAATTCTTTTAACATTCGATTCTTAAATCTCTTAAAAATGATCAACCCCTTTTCCACTAAGCCATCGTCAAAAGTAAGTACTGAAGACCTCAAAAGACGAGAGACACTAATAAAGGCTGTTCTGTATGTGGCCGCTTTCTTTTTAGTAGCTAACCTTGGATACAATATCTTTCTTCTGGTTTCTCACAAAGTTGATTCATTGAACGAACTAGTGGGAAGAAACTCTTTCTCAATGGGCGGCTTTGGGGCATCCTTACTTCTAAGCTCTTATGCGTTGAAAAAGATTAAAGCCGAGTTGAGCGGCCGAGATTAATAAAGCCGCTTCGTGTGGAGTAGCTTCCCGTCGACAGGACGCACGTCCCGAGGGAAACCTGGCAGCCCAACCAAATGAGGGTGTAAAGGTTGGGGCTACGTTTGTTGTTTGGAGTTGCTTCCTTATCCATCAACCCTCATGGTCGTTGGGTGCGCCAGACAGGTATATAAATGATTGTGGTACATCGCTCCGGCGACAGGGCGCACGTCTCGGACAGGCAAGATTTTTTGGTTTTTATTTCCAGCTTTCGGCTGACAGGGCAAACGCCCCAGTTAGGATGGCTTAGGTTCGTTGGTCAGTTTCGGTTGACACGAGAATCACCCCAAGTGGGTAAGCTTTCATTAATAACTAATTAGTTGCTGCTGACTCACGACCAGCATACCGACATCTTGGACTAACAATTCTTCCAGCAACGCCCAGCGAGTTTCCAAAAAAGCGGTCAACTCCCGATTGCGCATGTTGCCTAAGCGCAGATAAACCAGCCGGGGCGGTGTCCCTTTGAGAAAAAACGCATCGGGAAAGTCTGAGTCTTTAGTCACAATAATACGCTGTTCTCGCAGGGCTATTTTGGCAATATCCGCATCCTGCAACAGATGACCTTCTGGAAAGTGAGTCGTGTGAATGGCATCCGCACCCTTCCAGCGCAGGTAGGTTG
This sequence comes from Spirosoma lituiforme, assembly GCF_054776635.1. NCBI lineage: Bacteria > Pseudomonadati > Bacteroidota > Cytophagia > Cytophagales > Cytophagaceae > Spirosoma > Spirosoma lituiforme. The sequence goes on along the minus strand of NZ_BAAHBO010000001.1, from coordinate 1,130,049 downwards.
CCAGCATGGGCGGTAGCTGGGTGTCGACCAGAAACTTGAACACAGGTAATTAAGAGGCTAGTGGCAACGCCACAATACTACGGGCGTTAGCAATGTGAGCCGCATAAAGTAAAGCAGCTTGAATGTCAGCTTCTTCCAAGTAAGGGTAATCAGCTAAGATTTCTTGATGGGTCATGCCTGCAGCCAGCAGTTCGAGCAGTTGGGCCACCGTGAAGCGCATGTTGCGCAGGGTTGGCTTGCCTTGACTGACCGCTGGATTGAGGGTGACACGAGCCAGAAGATTTTCCATCATGAATGAACGTTTCCACGAAGCTACAACTTTTTGGCTTTTCTTTGCTGTCTACTGTTGATTGGCGGTTTGTCAGGCGACAGGACGCTCGTGCCGAAGGAGGGTTTGCAGCCCAACCCAATGAGGGTATAAAGGTTGACGTTACGTTTGTTATCTTGAGTAGCGTTATCATCCATCAGCCCTCGCGGGCGTTGGGTGGACACAACCGCGGATAACGTGGTGGGCGGCTTCGGTCGATAGGGGGCACGGCTCAACAAGTAAGACTTTGGCTCGTTAGGTGGCTCCCGTTGACAAGCCAAGCGCCCCGCAGTTTGGTTTTGACAGGTTGAGCAGCTTTCTTGCGACAGAGGCAACGCGGCACAGGCCGCCCTGCCTAATTTTGCTGCTCGATAATAGCTTCGCGCTCGGTATAATAATTTGATGGGGTTATACGCCCCCGATCAACTATGCAACCCCAAATGGATAAGAAAAGCTTAGAAAAGGCCTACCGTCTGTTTGACAGTGGTGACATTGATAACATAGAGGTTGGCACAATCAAAGGGTTACAACAAATTCACAAATACTTGTTTGACGGGCTATATGAGTTTGCCGGGAAGATTCGCACGCAGAATATCTCTAAAGGTGGCTTTCGCTTCGCAACAGCCTTGTATTTGAACGAAATCTTGCCTAAAGTCGAACAAATGCCGGAGAAGACCTTCAAGCAAATCATTGCCAAGTATGTGGAGATGAATATTGTCCATCCCTTCATGGAGGGTAACGGTAGGAGCATGCGGATTTGGCTGGATATGCTACTGAAAACGAGGCTCAAAAAAGTGGTTAACTGGCAGTTTGTAGACAAGATACTGTATCTGCAAGCCATGGAACGCAGCCCAGTGAATGATCTTGAATTAAGAACGTTGCTGGTCGCTAATTTAACCGACGAGATTAACAATAGAGAGATCATCTTTAAAGGAATTGAGCAATCGTATTATTATGAGGGCTACCGAAAGGATGACGATGAGTCGTAGTTGTGCTACTACCCATTTGCGGGCGACAGGGAGCACGTCCCGAAGGAAGCCGGGGCAGCCCAACCAAACGAGAGTGTAAAGGTTCGAGCATGTTTGTTGCGTGAATTTGCGTGCTGCTCCATCATCGCATAGTGTCGTTGGGTGGTCCAAACAAGCATAAAAGTGTGAGCGGTCAGCTTGCGTGAGACAGGCCGCACGTCTTGCAGGATAACATTTGGGCTTGCATTTCTGGGTTCCGGTTGACAACGTGAACGCTCTGGTTAGGCCGGTTTTGTTTTGCGGGGTAGCTCGTGGGAGACAGGCCAACAGCCCCTGACAGACAATATTTTATTTATCACCGTAACAATGAATTTTAGTTTTAGATGAAAGAGTATCAGATTTTACGTGTGTCCAACTTTTGGTCAACAAAAACGCTTCGGGAAGACGCTCAAAAGCTAATCAACGAAAAAAGTGCTGAAGGATGGGAGGTCGTCTCCGTCTCTTTTGGCGTCACAGTTTGGCTGGTTCTTTCCTTTTACATTACATTGTCCAAGTCAAAGTAGAGTTGCGTAGGCATGCTTCCCGTCGACGGGAAGCACGACCCGGTAGAGAGTCAGCAGCCCAACCGGCAGGGGGTGTAAAGGCAGGCGGCTACGGTTGTTGTTTGAAATGGTCTCAGGGGACATCAGCCCCTGTGGTCATTGGGTGCGCCAGATAAGCTGAAAGGGATTGTTTGCGGTCTGCCACGCGACAAACCGCCCGTCTCGACAGGTTGACTTTATAGGCTCTTTATACGGCTTCGGTTGACATAAGACACACCGGAGTTAGGCAAATTTGGTTTGTTAGGTTGAGCTCCAGCGATAGGCTAACCGCCCCAGTAAGGCAAGTTTTTTACAATCAATAAAATGTCGTTTCAATCATACTTAGCCAATATCAAGGCCAAAACAGGCCATGGTCCTGACGATTTCCGACGCTTAGCCGATGAGAAGGGCTTCTCAGTAGCTGGTAAGTTGAGCGACAAGGTCAAAGCCGGTGAAGTTGTTACTTGGCTAAAAGATGATTTCGATTTAGGACACGGCCATGCAATGGCTGTTTACGCGCTCCTAAAGGGTATCAAGGACGAGAATAGTGAATAAACTTCGCTCCGCGTGGGCTGGCAGCCGGGCGACAGGATTCAGGCCGTAGAGTCAGGCCGAGCAGCCCAACCCAACAGGGGGTGTAAAGGTTGAGGTAGTTTGCGTTCAGTCACGTAGTGCGCTTACCATCAGCCCTTGTGGCCGTCAGATAAAGCCAACAAGCCGTTTCTGGCGGGATGGGTTTCATGTGACAACTTGCCCATCTTACGGAGTAGATTCGGGCTTTCATTTTCGGGCCTTACAGGAAAAACGCCCCGACTCTTATTATTTTAGTTTTGAAATACGTGTTTGATGGCTTCGCCTATCGGCATAGAAAAAAGAGATATTATGATGTTTGTACGAAGGGAATACGCTAAAATGACACTCGACCAACTTGTGTCAGAAGAGAAAAAGATGAATTCACGGAAAATTCCAGTTGCGCTGTTCATCGGTTTTTTAGTTGGCATCGCTGTTTGGTCGGCCACACACAACGGAGGTTTTGTGCTAACCGGTATTTTACTTACTAGTGCTGTTTTATCTGGCAGCGTATATTCAAAAAACTTCAAGAGTATCCAGGCAGAAATAAGCCGCAGGAATACGGTTGGTTAATTCGCTCCGCATGGCGGGTGTCTGTCGGCAGGCCGCGCATTCCGACTAATGTTCGTAACTTAACAAATAAGGGTGCAGGGGTTGGAAGTCGTTATATAAAAACGATTCTCAACGGCAGGATTTTGGCACTAATGTCTGTTCTTCTGACGATAGAGTGAACACCCACGAAGAGGCAGACACAAAACCCAATTAGTTGAAGGTGAAAAGCGAGAGTAGGGCACTTAATGAGACGGACGTTTTAGACAACGGACCCTTCTACCACGGGACGAAAGCGGATTTGCAGGTTGGCGATTTATTGACAGCAGGCTTCAGGTCGAACTACAAACCCGAAGTCATCATGAATCATATTTATTTTACAGCCCTGGCTAATGGGGCGGGACTGGCGGCAGCCCTGGCCACTGGCACTGGCCGCGAACGTGTTTATAAGGTTGAACCGACGGGAAGCTTTGAACACGATCCGAATGTGACGGACAAAAAATTTCCAGGAAACCCAACACGTTCCTACCGCAGTCAGGCACCCTTAAAAATCGTTGGCGAAGTTACCGATTGGGTAAGGCAAACGCCTGAAGAACGCCAAATGTGGCGCGAAAGGTTAGCAAATATCAACGCGGATCCAAGCGCAGAAATCATCAATTAGCGCCACTCACATTAAAACGACCCGGGGCGTACAGCATCTTAAAATGCGTGTCAGGAGTGTTTGTCTAACCCAATCGTTGTACTCAATTCATTAATGACTGATACAAGTCTACGTATTGTCTGGCGCTTTCTTCCCAGGTAAATCGTGCCGCATTCTGAATAATGGCTTCGACTCGTGGTGTGTTCTCGTACGTTTTCATGCCTTCTTCATAGACACGTTGTACGACCTCAGCGGCAAAACTCGGGAAGTAAAAAGCCGCATCGCCCCCAATTTCAGGTAGTGACGTTGCCATCGAGAGAAACACCGGCTTACCAAACTGCATGGCTTCGATAACGGGTAGCCCAAAGCCTTCGGCCAACGAGGGATGCAGGAACGCCTTGCATTGTTTCAAATACCAGGCTTTGTCTCCCTCTGAAATTGTACCCAGCAAGTGTAGCCGCCCGCTGACTCCCATACGTTGCGCCAGTTGACGCATCTGATCGACGTAAGCCGGATCGTCGTGATGACCGGCCAGCAGCAGCTCCAGGTCGGGGTTCGACTGGAGTAAGGGGAGCAGAACGTGAAAATTCTTTTTCTTATTCTGGTAGCCAATGCCGAACAAAAACTCACCAGTCGGTCGATACCCAACGGGCTCGCCTGTCTGTTCCAGGATTTTGTTGAGTCCGTTGTAGATGACGTGTACGGGCGTATTCCCTACATGACAATGGGCCAGAACGTTGCTTCGGGTAAATTCGGAAATGCAGACAATGGCATCACTCTGGTCAATCAGTGACTGCGTATGCGCTAGACTTTTCTGCTGGACAGCTTCCGGTTTTCCTTCGTGCAGTACGTTTAAATCGTGAATGGTCAGCACAACGTTCATATTGGGGTACCGCTTTTTATTGGGCAACATACGGCCAGACTGAAACGGAGCGTGCCACACACGGCAGTCTTTCAGGAAAGGCCGAATGAATTTATGCCATCGTTCTTCAACCAGGTGGTAAGGCTCGCTAGGAATTTGTCCGTTTCGCCGGGGCGGCAGATACATCTGCATCAGGGGCAGGTTTTCTGCCTTAAGTAACTGATTAACATGGTCGCCCAGTTGCTGGCAATAATGGTACAGCCCCGAGTGCGAATGCTTCATCAGGTTGCAATCCAGAATAATATGAGACATGGGTTAGAATGGCAGATTCTTGGGGAAATGCCCCGCTGATTTCGGTACTTTATGCAACATTATTGGTAGCTTATACAACATTACCAAGACGAAGGTGGTTTTGTAGTAAGGAAAATATAGCTTTGGTAATCTTCCAACCCTTCCACAGGGTTTAGGCATCCTCCTCCATAAATGAACCGTCATACTTGTATAGCCTATAGGTGTGTTCCCATTCACAACCATGACGCCTGTTCTAAACTTTTCTGTTCATCCAACTAACGTTGTAAAGTGATTTCTTTATGCATCAAACCATTTTCGACTGCGAGCGAATGAAGTACGCCAATACAGGACTGTACTACTTTTGCCTCAATCTGGGTAGAGCTCTTCAGCAGAATATGAGTCAGGAAAAGCTGTCCGTATTTATACCGAGCCACGTACAATCTGCGTTTGGTCCATCCGTACTTACGTTGCCGCAGCATTCGTTGCAGAAGTTTTTCATGCCATCGGTTAATCAATATCACTTATGGCATTCTACATACCAGAACACCAACTACCTGCCCCGCCGAAACAAGAAGATAAAAGTCCTGCTTACGATTCATGATCTTAACTTCCTGTACGAAGATAAGACTGATCGGAAGAAAGTCCGTTGCCTCACTCATTTGCAGGAAAATATTGACCGCAGCGACGCCATCGTTTGTATTTCCGAATTTACCCGCAACGACGTACTGACTCATTGCGATGTCGGAAACCGGGCCGTGCATGTGATCTACAACGGTACCAACGGATTACCGCAGCCCATTCTGGAAGAGAAATCATACCGCCCCGCCGTTCCGTTTCTGTTCAACATCGGGGCTGTTACCCGCAAAAAAAACCAGCATCGAATTTTACCATTATTACAGAGCAATCCGAGTATGGAGCTGGTGCTGGCGGGCCGGCATGAGGACAAAGCGTACGCCAATTTCATCCGGCAGCAGGCATCGGACCTGAACGTATCTGACCGGACGCACCTGGTTAATGAAGTAACGGAAGGGGAAAAATCGTGGTATTATCATAATTGTCAGGCCCTGGTTATGCCTTCGCTGGCCGAAGGGTTTGGCCTGCCTATCACCGAAGCCATGTCGGTGGGGAAACCCGTGTTTTTGTCGAAACACACGGCCATGACCGAGATCGGGAAAGATTTTGCCTTTTATTTTCAGGATTTCGACAACATGCACGACGATTTTCAATCCGGGATGCTGCACTACCAGAAGGCGGGCAGCCACATCCGGGAAGCAATGAAAGCGTACAGCGCCACGTTCAATTGGGAGGACTCGGCCCGGAAATATCTGGATGTTTACCGATCTTTGCTCGGGTAAAACACCGGTTCCGATCCAGCCGGAGCCAGCCATTCCAAACGCGGATGGGATTATACACATTACGACCAACGAATGAAGGTTTATAGACGGTTGATGGCGTACGCCAAACCTTATGGAAAATTTATTGTCCCGTTCTTTTTCTTCACGATTATCAGCGTGTTTTTCAACGTCTTTCAGTTTGCGTTGATTATCCCACTGCTCAATTTCCTGTTCAATCCGGTTAGTACCGCCGATGCCGCCAAGTACGCATCGATGCCGGAGTTTCACTTGACCGGAAATTACTTCAAGGACATTTTCTACCACCTGATCTACCAGTTTAAAACGACGAATCCCATCTATGCCCTTTATTTCCTGGCGGGAATGATCGTGGTAGCGGTCATTATGACCAACCTGTTCCGATTTTTGGCACAGCAGTGTCTGCTGGCCGCCCGGACGTTGCTCGTCAAACGATTGCGGGAGGCCCTGTTCGAAAAAATCAACAACCTGCACCTGGGTTATTTCACCAAGGAACACAAAGGCGATCTGCTTTCCCGGCTCAACGGCGACGTCTATGTCATTGAGAACGTAGCGGGTAGTTCAATCGAAGTTGTCTTCAAGGAACCTTACATGCTGATCGGTTATTTTGTGGCCCTCTTCCTGATTTCAGCCAAGCTGATGCTGTTTACCCTGGTCATCATTCCGATTTCGGCCGTTGGGATTGCGGCTGTTACGAAGCGGCTCAAGAAAGAAGCCCAGGATGTACAGTCGTCGATGGGGCGGATGCTGACCCTCATGGACGAAACGCTGATGGGCATGCGGATCATTCGTTCCTTCAACGCGACCCCGTTCGTTCTTCAGCGCTTTAGCATCGAAAACGACTTTCATCGCAAAGCCAGTCTGGATGGTTTCAAACGTCGGGAACTGGCACCTGCCTTCTCCGAAGCATCGGGCGTTTTTGTTGTGGCCTGCATTCTGGTGTACGGAGGAAGTCTAGTGCTGAGCAGTGATAGTAACTTACAAGCCAGCTCGTTCATTGCGTTCATTGCCATCTTCTCCCAAGTAATCCGCCCTGCCAAAGCGATGGTGGTGGCCATTACGAACATTCAGCAGGGGCAGGCCGCCGGTGAGCGTATCCTGGAACTGCTGGACAAACCCGTCGAAATTCAGGATAAGCCGAATGCGAAACCGCTGGAACGCTTCCAACGGGATGTCGTTTTCGAGAATGTTAGCTTCCGGTACGGCGATAAGCCCGTTCTGAAAAACATCAGCTTTCGGATGGCGAAAGGACGAAAAATTGCGCTGGTTGGTCCGTCGGGGGTGGGTAAATCGACCATTGCCGATTTGATTCCCCGCTTCTACGAACCCACGCAGGGCAGCGTCACTATTGATGGCGTTGATGTGAGTGACTACACCATGGAGTCGCTCCGTAAACAGATGAGTTTCGTAACGCAGGAAATCATCCTGTTCAACGATTCGATCTTTAACAACATTGCCCTTGGACAGCCGGATGCCCGGATGGAAGATGTCATTGCCGCGGCTAAAGTTGCTAATGCCCACGCGTTTATCATGGATACCGAAGATGGCTACAACACCAACATCGGCGATCGGGGCATACGCCTGAGTGGCGGGCAGCGCCAGCGGTTAAGCATCGCCCGGGCGGTGTTCAAGAAGCCGTCTATTCTTATTCTGGACGAAGCCACATCCGCCCTCGACGTCGAATCCGAAAAATCCGTTCAGGAAGCACTAAACAACCTGATGGAAGGGCGCACGACGCTGGTTATCGCCCACCGACTGAGCACCATCAAAGAAGCCGACGAAATCCTGATCATGGAAGGCGGAGAGATCGTAGAACGGGGTAATCACTACGACCTCATCAACCGGACAGACAGCATCTACAAGCGGTTAAATAACATACAGGAAGTGTTTCAATAAGCCTACTGGCGCGTTACCACATAATCCACCGCTTTGTTAAACTTCGCCAGTACCGTTTCCCAAGTGTAGTACTGGCGAACGTAGGCGCGGCCATTCTCGGCCATTTTAGACGAGTCCTGCGTCAGCATCTGATCGATGGCTGTTGCAAACTCTTCGTAGCTTCGGTACAGCAGACCCGCCTGGCTCCCCACGATGTGGTCGCGGAGGACGGCGCACTCGGCGGTAGCAATAACGGGAATACCAACGGCAAAACTTTCCAGCGTTACCATCGACAGGCTCTCGTAGGGCGATGGCATGATCAGCGCTTTGGCGTGTTGCAGCAAAGTCGCTTTCACCGGCTCGTCTACGAACCCAACCGGCAGCAGATCGGGGTGTTCGGGAATGGGCATGAATGCTTGCCCGACCAGGACCAGTTTCAGGGTTGACGGATGCTCTTCTTTGTAGCGCGTGAAGAACTCGAAAAGGGTATCGCAACCCTTCGCCGTGTCGATCCGCCCGATGTACAACAGATACTCGGCGTCGGTGCCCAGAATGCTGCTTACGGGTTGTTCCGCCAGCGCCTGGGCTGGCTCGATACCCACGCCCACGACATCGTTCTGGATGGATTCATTCCTGAACAACTGATGCACAAAGCTACGTTCGGCGGGGGTAAGGAATAGGATGGCGCGTGGCTTCTGGAATAGCGGCCGGAACACGGGCAGGTAGATGGGTACTTCGTCGTGCGCTGTCGGAATAAAGATTGACTTGTGGGGCGCTACATTCAGACCATCAATGGTGGGATAATAGAGGTACGTAATGAAAATCAGCGCATCGTACTGCTGGTGGTTTCGTTTTAGGTAGGTGATCAGGTCGGGAGTATAAGGCCCCTGGTAAATGGCCCACAGGCGGCTGTAGCGCCGGATCGTCTTGCCTACTAGTGCCCGTGCCCACATCTTGAGCCGGTTCAGCCCCTGCCATTCTTTGGGTTGTGACCATTTTTTGAGTTTGTGTTCAGCCCGGGAAGCCTGCTTCACCAGCCGTTCGTGCTCTGTCGCGAACCGATGGACCCGCACCCCGTTTATGGTCACGGTTTCGGCCGGATACCAGTTGGCCCAGGTGATGTATTCCAGCGCGCAACTGGTCAGTACGTCGACTTCGTAAGTACCCGCCAGTCGTTCGGCCATCAGCCGACAGTAATATTCGGCCCCTCCGTTGACCTCAACGCCGTACCGCTGCACCACAAACGCTATTTTCTTCATCCGGCAAAGCTAACGGATAACGGTACATTCAGGAAACTCTTTACCGAAAGGCGCTCATTCGAGCGATTGGTAAAACTCGTTCTGCTTTTTTTGCCGCTCGATGTCCTTTCGGTGGAAGAGACAGAAGTGATCATGATCGGATGGGAGAAAATGGCAATGCTGGTGCCCTTCCAGTTCTTCGTGGACCTTGTTTTTCCAACGGATGATCTGGTTCAATTTAAAGATACGTACCTGATAATCCGGGTAGTTGATTCGCCCTTGGGTATCCACCTGCCATTGCCAGGCGTCGGCCCACTCCGGCGTCAGGCCCTTCACCAGATTGATCCGGGGTACGGCCAGACAGTCTACCTTCCGATGTTTCCGCAGCTCGCCTTTCAGCAAATGAAGCAAGGTGTCGCTGGGGAGCTCATCGGCGTCGATTTGAAAGAGATAATCGCCCGATGCCATCGTTAACAGGTTGTTTTTAAACGTCGCGAAATCACCGTTGAGACGCGCGGCCCGGTGGATTAGTTTGTCTTGGTATCGGTTCAGCACGTCGGTAACCCAGGCATCGGGCTGAGTACTATCCTGCAACACCACAATTTGATCGTGCGGATCTTTATGAAGCAGCAGAAAAAGAATCAGCCGCTCTAGTTCCACCGCTTCGTTGCAGACGGTAATCCCGTACGACAGCCGGATACGACGGGCAAATAATCGGTCAAGCATACGTCAGTTCTTTGTGAATCAGTTGCGTTTCGTGCGTAGTGGGGTCTATGATTCGGATGCGATACCCGCGCCAGACAAACGCCGGGTACAGCCGATACCACAGCCGCTTTAGCGAAGACCGGGGTTTGGTGATTCGCTGGTGGATGATTTCCTGAAGAAATGCCACCTGTTCCAGTTGAGCAGCGTCCGCCTTCCGGGCATCCAGCGAAACCAGAACGCCATTGGTCCGCTTTGCCGTTAGTGGTCTTATTTTTGCCACCAGATCAATAGCGGTTAGGGGTTGCTCATCCTGAATGTATTGAACAGGGTCGATGTCGGTGTAAATGGTTGACAGCCAGGGTTCCAGTTTGCATAATGTGGCCAATGTTCCGTTGGTCAGAATCAGACCAATGTCGTATTTGTGACGAATAGTCGCACTGTTCCGAAAGCCCCATTTGCGAATGAAATTGCGGTTGGACTGGTGCTCGATTTGCCTGGTTCGGTGTACGTACTCGTCCGAAAACCGGGATGTTTTACTGACGAAATGATAGCACAGCACATTCAGCCCGATAACCATGTTTACGCCTTTCAGGCCCAACCGCAGCAGCAAATCATCGTCTTCGCAGAACATGGGGTTGAACAGCGGATCCAGACCGCCGATGTCCAGCAGCAATTGCCGGGATGCGGCCAGGAAAAAGATGCCTTTTCTGGTGGCTACAGCTGTCTGTCCCGACTGCTCATTTCGTTGCTGCTCAGCCACGGTAAACTGAAAAAAAGCGTCGCGCTGAAATGCATCGATATCCGCGCCAAAATTCTGAACGATTTTGCCGGGGCGTGGGTCATCCGCAAAAACAGGGGGCTCTATGGTGGTGTAAAAAATCACCCGCTGTTCGGTTTGCAGGGCCGCCAGCTGTTCAACGAAACCGGGTGCCAGCACCATATCGTTGTGCGCAAAGACGACATAATCGGACGTGGCCAGCTCAATGCACTTGTTGTAGGTGTCCGACAGGGTGCGTTCCCGCTTCTCGTAGTAATACGTAACGTGCTCGTCCTGCAACGAATCGAGCCATTGGTGCGTCCCATCAATACTATTGAAGCTGACGAAAACCAACTCAAGGGTCGGGTAAAGCAGACGGGTCTGGGTATAAAAATACTGTGTATACGCCAGGTTGTTTTTCAGCCCCACCAACAGAGAAAATGTCATACGCTCGTTACGATTCGGAAAGTAAATCTAGTGACGCCTGTGGGATTTTCAATGAGAGTCGGGCGAGAGGAGCCTCACCATAAGCCACTAGCCACAGGCCGTTCACTGGCGTTGGCGCGCGAGTGTCAGCGATTGAAGGTCCTGTCCTCCCTGACTGTTCCTCGGAGTCAGAACGGGTTCGGCAAATGGTTGTCATTGGTTTAGTTCTGCCGCTCGACAATGTCATGATATGGATAGTAGCGTTCAGACAAAAATGTAACCGCTGGTGGTTGATCTGGTTAATAAACATTGGCTGAACGCCCGGTGGAAAAAGAAGAAAGATGCTGAGGGAAAATAAATAGGATCGTGAAAGAAACAGCACAAATGGTCGATAAAAGTCCTGTAGCAGCCCAAAGGGCTGGAGGCTTAATCGAGTCAACAGATACTAATCGGGTAGAAAGTCCTTGTTGGAACGCCACCACGCTAAGTTTTTTCAATCTTCTTTAGTGTTTGTGAGTTAGTCTATAAACGCTGCTCTTACGTTTGAGTAAGTCGGTGAACGAAAAACAGTTTCAACGTTTGCTTTTTTCATTATGGCTAACAAATCGGTTGATCTCGACCAACTCAGTATTGATACCATCCGGCTTCTGTCGATTGATGCTGTCCAGAAAGCGAATTCAGGCCACCCCGGTCTGCCTTTGGGAGCGGCTCCCATGGCGTATGTGCTCTGGTCACGGTTTTTGCGGTTTAACCCGCAGGACCCACATTGGCCTGACCGTGACCGGTTCGTTTTATCGGCGGGGCATGGTTCGGCGCTGTTGTATAGTTTGCTGCACCTGTATGGCTATGACCTCTCACTGGATGATTTGAAGGGTTTCCGGCAGCTGCACTCGCGAACACCGGGGCACCCTGAGTCGAACTTGACGCCGGGGGTTGAGGTAACCACCGGCCCGCTGGGTCAGGGGTTTGCCAATGGGGTAGGTATGGCCATGACCGAAGCGTTTCTGGCTGCGAACTATAATCGGGAAGGTCACTCGGTGGTGGACCACTACACGTACTCCATTGTCAGCGATGGCGATCTGATGGAAGGGATTGCCTCCGAAGCGGCTTCACTGGCCGGGCATCTTAAGCTGGGTAAGTTGATTTACCTGTACGACGATAATTTAATCTCGCTGGACGGCCCAACTAACCTGGCCTTCACGGAAGATCGAATGGCACGTTTTGACGCTTACGGCTGGCATACGCAGCACGTAGCGGATGGGAATGACCTGGACGCCATCGACCAGGCCATTCGGGCTGCCCAGGCCGAAACAGACCGTCCGTCAATCATCGCGGTGCGTACGATCATTGGCTTTGGGAGTCCGCAGGAAGGAACCAGCAAGGTACATGGTAGCCCACTCGGCGAGGAAAATGTACGGAAAACGAAGGCGTTCTACGGCTGGAATCCAGACGAAACGTTTTTTGTACCGGATGAAGTAAAACCTTATCTGTTGGAGGCCGGGAAACGGGGTGCCGGCTTACAGGTTGACTGGCAGAAGCGGTTTGATGCCTATAAAAGTCAGTTTTCGAACGAAGCGGAGACATTTACTACCTCGTTTGCGGGTGAACTGCCCCAGGATTGGGAAGCTGATCTGCCGTTGTTCGCTCCGGCCGATGGGCCACTGGCAACTCGCCAGGCATCCGGCAAAGCCCTGGAAGCACTGAAAAAACGGGTGCATTATCTTTTTGGTGGGTCTGCCGATCTGGCTTCCTCGAACGATATGCCAACAAAAGGGGATGTCAGTTTCCAGCCCGGTCACTACGAAAATTCCAACATTTGGTTTGGCGTACGGGAGCACGCCATGGGCGCGGCTCTGAACGGAATGGCTCAGCATGGCGGGGTTCGTCCATACGGCGGCACGTTCCTGAACTTCTCCGATTACATGCGGGGAGCCATTCGGCTGACTGCCCTGGCCGAATCATCGGCGACCTTCGTATTTACCCACGATAGTATCGGCTTGGGCGAAGATGGCCCGACGCACCAGCCTGTCGAGCAGATTATTGCTTTACGGACAATTCCTAACATCGTCGTGATTCGTCCTGCTGATGCCAACGAGACCGTGGAAGCCTGGCGCGTGGCTATGCAGCACCCTAAGAGTCCGGTTGTCCTCATTCTTTCCCGGCAAAAATTGCCCGTTATCGATCAGGAAAAGTACGGCTCAGCGCGTGGGCTGGAAAAGGGCGCTTACATCCTAAGCGAAGCGGAAGGTACGCCCCAGCTAATTCTCATCGCGACCGGTTCTGAAGTATCTCTGGTTATGAACGCGCAGGCCGAGTTGAAAAAACAGGGGATTGAGGCCCGTGTGGTGAGTATGCCATCCTGGGAATTATTCGAAAAACAGGATCAGGCTTATCATCATGAGGTTCTGCCGCCGTCGATACGCAAGCGGGTAGCGGTAGAAATGGGCTCGCCGATCGGGTGGCACAAGTACGTCACCGACGAAGGGACGACCGTTAGCATGAATCGTTTTGGTTTGTCGGGACCTGGCGAAGAGGTGATGGCCTATTTCGGCTTTACCACTGAGAACGTAGTTGACGTAGCTAAAGCCGTTCTGGACGGTAATGCGCAGGGGATTGAGAAAAAGGAAATTCTTTCCTGATTTAGCCATTAACGCAAAAAGGCCCTCCAGCTAGCTGAAGGGCCTTTTTGCGTTAATATGATCTTATTTTACAGATAATCGATAATCCGACGACCAACAATGCCATTCTGTAACTCCCGGCGCAGCACCGCTTTCCGACGGCGTGGATGAGTTGATAGAACCATAACCCGCATCTTGAGTATAAAGCTGACGAGCATGTATAAGGCGAACAGACAGCCCAGAATGATGAGGGACAGTGTATTGGAAATGTTGCGGTGCAGAAGCAGGAACATAACGGTGTTGAGCAACGATATGCCACACAAAACGGCCGTTGCGGCCACGTGTGACAACCCATTATCCAGGAGAATATGGTGCATGTGATTACGGTCGGCCGAGAAGGGTGAGCGTCCTGCCAGAATTCTGACCAGAAATACCCGCAGCGTATCAAAAATAGGCACGATCAGAATGACAATGGCAATAATGGGCGCGTTGAAGAAAGCAGTTGGTTCGTAGCGGTAAGCTGCATTGAGGTTAACAAACCGGACCGCAAAAAAAGCCAGCATGAAGCCAATGATCAGCGAGCCGGTGTTGCCCATGAAAATCTTGCTGGTCTTCGAGAAATTGAACCGCAGAAATCCCAGCAAACCGCCCGCCAGCGTGAACGCCATACAAGCCATTGTAAAATGGTTCGTCAGTAAAAACCAGGCCCCGAACGTAGCACTGGCAATCGTTGAGATACCACCCGCCAGGCCATCAATACCATCAATGAGGTTGATGGCGTTGATCAGGGTAATGAAAATGAAGCAGGTCAGGAAAATACTGATGATGGGTTGAATATGGTGAAATCCCATGATTCCATACATATAATCCACCCGGAGGTCGCCGAAGAGAATCAGAATCATGGCTGCCAATACCTGAAACATGAGTTTCTTGGCGGGATCGATACCAACCAGATCGTCTTTGATACCGATAAAGAAGAGAATGGTCATACCGGCAATTGACAGATTGGTCGTGTAAAGGTCGGTCTGATCAATGCTGGGCCACAGAAAGTAGGCAATAAGAATGGCGGCAAAGATAGCAATGCCCCCAAAGGTGGGCGTTGGTGTTGAGTGCGACCGGCGGGCACCGGGATTTTCCATCAGCGATTTCAGTTCTGAAATCTTGATAATCACCGGAATGGCAACAACCGCAACGAAGCAGGCTACCAGAAAAGAAAGAACACATTGATACAGGCCGAACGTAAAGTGCTCGTCACCAAATTTGTTCTGTAAAAACGCAATCAACAAATCAATATTCATAAGGCGGGACGTTTAGGGACTTAAAGGCTCGCGGAATCGGACTAAAGACCCGACGAGGAACGCTACCCAACTCGAAAACAGGCTACCCAATTCAGGGTTAAGGAGCGTAAAGTTTATTGGATTATTTAGTTAAATGAGAAAAATCTGATTGAACGGTATCGGTCATTTATCAGCTATTTCGGGTGGCTTGCTCACGTATTGCGTAAGCTTGCGCAGGGGTTTAAGCCAAAAAGTGAAAAAGTAAGGCTTCAGCCCATTAAGCTGCCAGGCTAACTGGTCTTCCCGGTTGGCCCGAAGCCGGTTTTTTAAACTGCTGTTACTGATTCCACCCGCCCGCATAACGATGGTTACCTCGTTCATGTAGGCGAGTCTGGCTTTATTCTTGTGAATGAAACGTAACATCAGTTCGTAGTCGGCCGCACTTTTCATATCGAGCCGAAACAGGCCGTATTGTTCATACAGCCGACGCTTGGCAAAGAAGGACAGATGGCCGGGCATCCAGCCCCACAAAAAAGCATTATCGCTGTACCAGCCCGAGCGCCAGTAACGTTTCAGCTTACTGGTGTCAGTCCGGTCTACGTACAACATATCGCCATAAACGGCATCGCTGTCGTTTTTCTCGAACGTGGCAACCATATTCTCAATGACACGATTATGGCGGTAAAAGTCGTCGGCATTGAGCAAACCAATTACGTCGCCAGTGGCCAGTTGGATTCCTTTGTTCATGGCGTCGTACAGCCCTTTGTCCGGCTCCGAGATGAACCGGGCAACTTTCGTGCCGTACGACTGGACGATAGCCACCGTGCCATCGGTCGATTTACCGTCTACTATAATATACTCGATGTTGGCATACGTTTGGTTCAGAACCGATTCGATACAGCTTCGAACAAATTCAGCCCCATTATACACAACAGTTATGATCGATACTTTCACGCCTTGATGTTTCGTTGACGGACCCAAACGGCCGGATTTCCCTGATAAATACCATACGCTTCCAGCGGACGGGTAGCCACCGAATTAACGGCCAGTACCGCGTGCGATGCACAGTGCACACCCGCGCACACCACCGATTTAGCCCCAATCCAGACGCCATCGGCCAGCGTAATCGGGCGGGTTGTCAGATCGAACGTCGATCGGCTGTAGTCATGGTTGCCGGTCAGCAGTATGGCCCCCTGCGACAGACAAACGTTGTCGCCGATGTGTACTTCACTCAGGTTATCGATCCAGACCTGCTCACCAATCCAGACGTCATTTCCAATAGTAAGTAACCAGGGATACTTAATATTCACACCGGGCTTTACCACCACTTTATTGCCAATTTTTGCGCCAAATAACCGAAGAATGGCTATTTTGAGCGAAATGGGCAGTGGTAGATAGGTATTAATAAAAACTGAATTCGTTATAAACCAGAGAATAATTTTCCAGCGCGGGCCGGGGTTGTACCAGCTGATGTTGAACCGCGACAGATCGGTTTTCCCGTTTGACCGATCTGTTGTTGTGCCGGAAATTGTGTCTGGTTTACGACTGGCCGACCCGCTCGGGTCGTTTGGGTCGAAGGTCTTTGCCATATTCCGTCAGGAAATAATGAATGATTGCGTCTTTATCGTTACCAGCCCGAATACTAACTTCCAGCAGCTTCGCATCGACCAGAAAACGGTACCAGAGCGCCTGAAGCGAACACCAGACGAAGCCCGGTCGACCGTCCAGAAAGCCCATCCGGATAAAATACCGATAAATGAAGTACAGGATCGGGCGGGTAAACAGGGGTAAAGACGCATATTTTTCCTTCAGAAATCGCATGCGCTGGTCCTGCGTACCGAATAAATTGGCTTCAACGGTTTCGGCCTGGTCGAACTGGTAACGATAGTTGAGCAGGTTGATCATTTCCAGAATGGTATAATGATTATGCTTCTGAGTCCACCAAGTCAAATTATTGAGGTTGTGATCGACAATATCGTGCGAAAACTGGATCGACTCGCCCTTGGTCAGTTTGATGTGCTCATCGTGCCAGACCTGCTCGCAGAAGCCGTCACCCCGTCGCCACAGCCGAAGCAGCCAAATAGGATAAAACCCACCGTGGCGCATCCAGCGATTTAGAAAAAAGACGCGTCGCTTCACGTAAACTCCGCCTACTTTAGCCGGCAAACCGGCGAGTTTCTGGTTGATCTCACTGGCTAATTCCGGCATCACATACTCGTCGGCATCCATGCGCATTTGCCAGGCTGTATCGAAGGGGTTGTTCGCAATACCGAAGTTGAACTGAGTGGCGTAGTTAACCCAGGCATTCTGAACAACAGTGGCTCCTAATGAGCGGGCTATCTCAACCGTTCTGTCGGTCGAGAAGGAGTCGACGATGAATATTTTATTCGTAAATGGCTGCAGGCTCTGTAAACAGCGAGTGATGTGTTTTTCCTCGTTGTGTGTCAGAATGATGACGGATACGTCGGTCATACTCTATATTACCATAGAAGCGAAAAAATGGCTTTTTCTGATACTTGTTTGGTGTAAAGGCTTTATTTTTACTTGTTTGTTTGCGATCCGGAAATCATGCAATATTATAACTTTTTTTATACTCCACAAAGCTAATGAATAGACTTTACATAGGGGCTATATTGTTTTTGTACTATTTTTCAGCTTTAGGTCAGGTTAATTTTCAGCAGGGACCCCGTCCACTTCAGCTCTACCCGCGCGATGCAAACAATCAGGCTACGGTTACGATAAGTGGCACTATGAATGCGCGTGGTTACACCAAAATAGGCGTACGGGTGTTCAGGGAGGACTCATTAGTCAGGGTGATCAGCCAGACGCTCGACCCTGCGGACAGCACGGCTGCCTTTACTTTTTCGTCCATTATCAAAGCAGAGCCAGCCGAATATTCCTTCCGTGTATTTACTTATAAAAACGCTGATTCAACTTTAGTGGCTATTGCGGAGCGAGTGGTTTGTGGAGACGTATATATTCTGGACGGTCAGTCGAACGTTTTGGCCCTTACGGATCTGGATGTATTGTATTCCTTCAATTTCAACGATAAATACCTGCGAAACGTCACGTACCCTTACCTGGGGTCGACGAATGAGATGAGCTGGTACGCGGCCAAACAGCCCTTTGGTAGCGTAGGCGGTTTTGGCCTCACCCTGCAACGGCTGATTCTCGAAAATTTTGGTATTCCAACCTGCGTAATAAACGGAGGGAAAGGGGGAACGGCCATTGATGTACTGACAGCTCGCGATCCTATTAATCACGCTAATCCAATTACGCCTTATGGCGACCTGCTCAACAAGGCTAGGTGGGCGGGTGTGGCGAAACAGACAAAAGCCATTATCTGGAAACAGGGGGAGGAGGATGCCGGTACTGGGTCGCCCGGTTATCCCGGAAAATTCGCCAAGCTGTACAATCAATTTCGGGAAGATTACGGGAATGCCCGTATTTATGTCGGGCAGATTAACATTCTGTCGAATCCGACCGATAGTGCGGCTGCGATCCGCGATTTTCAACGCCGGACAAAGTACCTTTTCGCTAACGTCGAATCCATTGCGACCGTCGGCACGCCGGAGTACGACGGGGTTCATTACAGCGGACTAGCCCACCAACGGCTGGCGTACGAGCAATTCCGGCTTATTGCCCGCGATATCTACGGCTCGAAAGACACACTGCAGATCAACTCACCTGACATAAAGAAAACGTTTTACAACAGCCGGAAAGATTCCATTACGCTGGTGTTCGATGACCAGATGCAGATGGTCTGGAAGAAGGACACGACCTTCTACAATTTCGCCACGGGTGCACAGATTGCCTATCGCCAACAGAAAGATTTCTTCTACCTGGATGGACAAAGTGGACTGGTAACGGATGGATTCGCCAGAAACAACCGAGTGACCCTTAGCCTAAAACAGCCCGCTACGGCCAAAAAGCTTCGGTACTTGCCCGCTTATTTCTCTGATCCGGTATCTCCGTTCTACGACGGCCCCACTCTCCGGAATACGCGCGGGATGCGGGCCTTTTCGTTCGATGCCGTGCCCATTGCCGATGCCATAGCCCAGGTAACGACCCTCGCAGCCAGACCCATTTCAGAAAAACAGATTCATGTGAACTGGACGGCTTCCGCCGGTTCACAAACGCAGTTTCTGGAACGGGCTGATGATACGCCAACGACGTTTAAACAGATTGCTGTTCTGAGCGGAACAGCGAACACCTTCACCGATACCAACATCACCAATATGTTCGGCACGTATTATTACCGGTTACGGGCGCTCAGTACGGTTTCCGAATCGACCTACAGCAACGTGATCAGTGCCAGACCACTGGTATTGGGTGTCGAGCCAACAGAGCCGGTTGTGCAGCTTTATCCGAACCCCGTAGCGGCTGACCGTACGCTCTATATTCAGACGGATCTGGTAACGATCACGGACGTAACCGTGCGGGACGTGCTGGGGCGGATGGTTAAAAACTGGCGTGGTGCGGCCCGTAAAACACTGTCCATTGCCCTGAACGACCTCGACGCGGGGGTTTATCTGGCCGAACTTCAAACCGCTGATGGACAAATGCTCCGCCGGAAAGTGGTTGTTCGTTAATAAACGAATACTGGCTTTCTGGTCGGAATATGTAGTTTTGTGTTTCTAATACTATCTGACCGCTTATGCGCCTTGTGATTCTTACGCAGGATGACCCATTCTACCTCGCTCGTAACATTGACTACCTGCTCAAAAAGTTGCCGCCTTATGCCGAAGTTGTGGCAACGGTTGTATTCGATGTATCGCCTTTTGGCAAGCGGGAAAGCTTCAGCGAGAAGATAAAAAAGACGTACGATATTTTTGGCTTACCCTTCTTTGTGCGGTATGGCTTTAAATTCGTAACCTCTAAACTGGATAGTCGCAACAACGTCCGTAAAGTCTTGTCTGATAGAAATATTCCGTTGATTCATATCGAAGGAAATATCAATAAAGACGAAAATCTGGATAAACTCAGGGAGTACAAGCCCGACCTGTTCGTCTCAATCGCTGGAAACCAGATCTTTAAACGCAAACTGCTGGACGTAGCCACGCACGGTTGTATTAATCTGCACACGGCTCTGCTGCCCAAATACCGGGGACTGATGCCTTCGTTCTGGGTGCTTAAAAACAACGAAACGCACACGGGTGTCTCCGTATTTTTCGTCGATGAGGGCATTGATAACGGGCCAATTCTGGTGCAAACTAAACTCGCCATTGGGAACATGAGTCAGGCCGAATTGATTGATGTGACGAAGAAGATGGGCATGGATGCTATTTTGGAATCCATCGATAAAGTGTACACGGGTAAGTATGAGTTGATCGAGAACGACGCGTCTCAGATGACGTATTTCACCTTCCCAACCCGTGATGATGTAAAAGCCTTTCTGGCCGCTGGGAAACGGTTCTATTAATTAACAGATAAATCCTGACTACCTTCTCCCAAGTGGTCCGTGAAGACACGAACCAGGGAACGGCGGAGATTGCCTACCAGACAGATGATTCGTGGGGACACGAACCACGGGGCCAGGGCACGAACCAGGGGAGCAGTTTCGGTTGCCGGGCTGGTGGCTGACGCTTTGACTACGCTTGATTGTACAATTCATGAATATACTGACGTTTGATATAGAAGAGTGGTTTCATATTCTCGACAACGCATCGACCCGTACGGAGGCTGAGTGGAGCCGGTACGAGACACGGATTCACCAGAATATGGATCGCATTTTTCAGCTTCTGGAAGACACCAACAGCCGGGCAACGTTCTTTTGCCTGGGTTGGGTAGCCGATAAACACCCCGATGTCATCCGGAGAATTGATGCGGCCGGCTACGAGATCGCGACCCACTCTTACGCGCACCAGTTAGCGTATGAACAAACACCAGCCGAATTTCAGGCTGATCTGGAACGTTCTATCAAGCATTTACAGGATTTGACCGGAAAAAAAGTACGATCATATCGGGCACCGGGTTTTTCGATCAAGGAATTTAACCGTTGGGTATTCCCGATTTTACTGGAACAGGGTATTGAAATAGACTGCTCCGTATTTTCGGCCCGGCGCTCGCACGGGGGTGATGCATCGCTAAATATGTTTGAGCCGGGCTACCTGAATGTGGAGGGCACGTTGCTGAAAGAATTTCCCATCAATACGGCGGCTGTACTGGGTCAGGACCTGATCTTTTCGGGTGGGGGGTACTTCCGGCTATTCCCCTATCGTGTCATCAAGGGTTTCATGCAACGCTCGGATTATGTGATGACTTATTTTCATCCCCGCGATTTCGATGCGGGACAACCCATGATTCCGGGTCTAAGCCGGGCAAGACAATTTAAGTCGTACTATGGTCTGGAAAACTGCCTGCCCAAGCTCAAGCGACTGTTGCAGGAGTTTCCATTCGTCGATTTATCCGAAGCGGAGAAACAGGTTAACTGGGAAAAGGTGATCCGGCGGGATGTGAAAGGGTAGCTTACGTTTTCTTTACGATCTTCGTGTACTCATCCAGTAGCCGTTTGGCCACAATGTCAATATCGTATTGCGCTTTTAACAAAGCCGTCGCGTTTGCGCTGACTTGCCGACGTAGCTGATCGTTACCCAAAAGTTTTTCCAGCCCATCCCGAACGGCTTCCGGCGTCAGACTAGTCAATAGTCCGGCGGCTTCATGTGCCCGAATCGTTTCGCCAAAGCCCACCCGATCCGATACCAGTGTAGGGGTACCGGCAGCCATTGCTTCAAGCACAGCCATCGAGAAGCCTTCCGAATACGAGGGGAGGGTAAACAGATCGGCATCGGCCAGAGCTGCTTTTTTGTCATCGCCCGTTAGCATACCAACCATCCGAATGGAGTCGCCCAGATTATGCTGATCGATAAACTGACGGGCCGTGGCTTCGTACCCATCATCAGAACCAGCCAGAGCGAGCACGGTATCCGGATGCTTCTGAACGTAGTCCCGGAAGCCCGGCAACAGTAAATCAAGCCCCTTCTTGGCGTTTAAGCGACTCATAAACAAGACCAATTTCTTATCCATAGGCAGGCCAAACTTCCGGCGAAAACTACCTTTAGGAGGAAGTGTCGTGAAGTCGCTCATCTTCACGCCGTTGGGAATAATAACGATGTTGGGGTGGGCATGCCCGAGATAACGCAACACATCGGCCTGTTCGTCGGCGTTGTTTATCTGTACCAGATCCGCCCGCTGCAAATAAGCCTTCTGGGCCAGCGTGTCCATGATCTGCTTTTTCCAGTTATTGTGCGCGTAAACCCACCGATCCAGTACACCATGAATGGTAATGACCTTGGCCACGGATTTGTCGATCATAAACGGGGCCAGCACACCAAAATGCCACAGGCCGTGGCAGTGAATCAGATCGTATTCATGCGCATGCTGCTTGAGGAATTGATACAGATCAAGGGAAAATTCGCGGAAAAGGCGACTGATAATCGGGGTTCGCTGGCAGAGAATAAGCCGTGCTCCATCGGGTAACGGGTAGGGCTTTTCGCCGGGAGAAATCGGACTGAGAATATCTACCTGATGCCCATACCGAAGGACTACTTCGGTGTGGTCGAAAATAATTTTTGGGGGGCCACCCGCTTGCCAGGTGTACGCACAGATATTTAAAATTCGCATAGATACCGCGAAACAACCGATTAATTCTTGATTTTAAGAAAGCAACGACCCGTAGGCGATGCGTCAGGTAGCCTGAGCCGTTGGCACGACCACGAACTCTTCGTGTTTATTAACGGGCTCTTTGTTCGACAGGTAGGCCGGAAATAAGTGCTCGACGCCAACAAACCGAATCATGAGCGACAACGGAAACCAGAACGATATTTCGTTGGGCCGCCCGTTGGTAAACAACTGAACAAATACCAGCAGGTAGAAATAAGCCAGAAAGGTGCTTAAATCATTCGGGTTGGTACGCATGATCCGTATGGCATCGTAGAAAATCAGACCATTGATGCTGCCGAACAAAACTAAGCCCAGGATGCCGTGGTTGGTAAAAGCTTCAATGATCGGAACGTCCAGATACGTGTATTTGTAGCCATAGCCAAGAATCAGCATGTGGATGTGCTCACCGGATAGCGAGTTGCTGAGAAATATGCCACTCACCGATCGGTTAGCGGCCGAGTCGTCGAGAACCGCCTGGTAATCAGCTCCCTGTGCTTTCATTCCTAACAGTGCATAAACGTTATCCAGGTTTTTTGCCAGAAAGCCCGACACATAATCGTAGAGGACGAGGTAGATGGTGTAGTACCGCTGAAAAAAGAAAATGACGCCCATAAAGCCAACCACCATAATCAGGATGGGCACGGGTTTGACAAGGCTACGAACGGCGGTACGAATCTGAGCGGGCCGAACGTTGAAATACATGAACAAAATGACGGCCAGAATCAGCGCAACAATGGCCGACCGAGTTTGGGTCAGTACCAGTACGGCCAGATTGACGGCCCCGGCGAAAAAACAAAGCAGTTTGAGAATAACGTTGGACTGCGGCCGGAACAACCCGATTCCACAGGCAATGATGCCAATGAACGCATTACGGGAAAACACGTGGGGGTTACCGGAACCTTCATCTCCGTTGTTCAGCGTGATGGTAGCCCGTTGTCCGATGGCCCAGGTAGGGTCGGTGATCAGGGCGTAAATAAGTCCCAGGTTCGACACCAGAGTAAAGAGCACCACAATCGGAATAAATACCGGAATAATGTCGTTGGGAATGTTGATCAGCAGAAACAGAAAGATCAGAATATAGGCGAAATAGATCATATCCTTATCATAATCCTCAAAGCCGGGTACCCCGTTAAAGAAGAACATGTAGAAGATGATGAGCAGCAGGAAGGTAATGCCCAGCCAGAATGTGGTCGTATTTGGCCGGTAGAGCCGTCGGAATATCGTGAATGGAACCATTAGCGCCAGACCGCCCGCCAGCGCAACGGCCGTAAAGGTTGTGCTCGCCGGAGCCAGTTTCAGGGTTTCCCGAAAGAAGAAAATCAACGGGTAACCATCCACAATAATACAGATACCGACAACCATTCGCATATAGTTGAGTGTCTGCACAAAGCGAATGAAATTGTTCATGTAAGCTTACTGGTTTATAGTTTGTAATGAGTAATCGGTAGAAGGATCACGGCCAGCGCGTCGGTCAACTTATTGTCTGGTTTTATTCAGACGGAGCCGGTGCTGCACGTACCCAAACTCACCCCGGAGGACAAACGTCAGCAGTTTCCGTAACCGGCTATACCGTTGCCAGAATGACGCGCCCATGGCTGAAGTTAACATCGGCTGGTACCTGTCTCGTACCAGTTTATGCTCCTGAAGCCCTACCGTAGCCGCTATGGTCGATGATTTAGCGTCGGGCTGCACCCGAAAGCCGCCCCAGAAACCGTTTACGTGCCGAAACCGCATACCCGGCTGAACCCCCAGCCGAGCTACAATTTCGTAATCAATCACGAACCGAAGGCTCTCGTCGAGCATACCGAACTGAATAAGCCGCTCGCGCCGGATAAACAGGGATTGGTTGAACACCTGCATGCCTTCGTAGATATGACATTCAACCGAGAAATCCGGTGCCCGCATTTCTTCCAGAATAACGTCTTCTTCATCCGTAATGTACATATCGCCGAAAAAAACATCGGTAGCCGGTGCTTTGCGCCAGGCCTCAGCTACGCACAACAGGGCATTGGGCGCAAAGACGTCGTCCGAATTCTGAAAGGCAACGTAATCGCCCGTTGCCCGCCGGAAGCCTTTGTTTATAGCATCCGTCTGGCCTTTGTCTTTTTCGCTGACCCAGCCTGCCAGATACGGCTCATATTTCTTTATAATGTCCAGGCTACCATCCGTAGAGCCACCATCCATGATGAAATACTCCAGATTAGGGTAATTCTGATTCAGCACGCTCAAAATCGTGCGCTCCAGATACTGTACCTGATTATAGGAGGGCGTTACAATCGTTAATTTAGGATAATCCAGCGCGTTCGCTGGTTTAGCCGACGGACGGTAGGGTTGCGTGACGAACGAATGAAGGGATTGGGATGCCTGGCTCATGCAGTCGATTAGGAGAGAGATTTATAGACCTCTAATGTCTGTTGGGCCGTTTTTGCGCATGAAAAGTTGCGTAACCGCTCCGTGCCTTTCCGGCGTAGGTCGGCATGAAGGGCGTCATCCGTCAACACGCGCTCTACAGCTTCGGCAATGGAATCATCATCTTCGGGATCAAAGTACAAAGCTGCATCGCCCCCTACTTCGGGTAATGAACTTCGATCGCTCAGAACAACCGGACAACCATTGCTGTAAGCCTCCAGAACAGGAATTCCGAAGCCTTCGTTAAGCGACGGAAAGACGAATGCCCGGGCGTGTCGGTACAGCGCAATCAGACTGGTATCATTCGCGGGTCGGTAATGGACGCGGTTAATCAGCCCGGATGCATGAAACAGGGCTTGTTCTGCCGGGCTAAACGACCCCCCACCCGCACAAATAAGGTGTAGATCAGGATGGCGACGCAGGACAGGCTGGATGGCCCGGAAAAATCCGTCAAAGTTTTTGTACAGACCACGTTTACCGACATACAACAGGTAAGGAGCTGCCAAAGGAGCCGTAAGCGGTTCGGAAGCGGATAGAGACTCGCCCAGCGTTGTACCCAGATGAATAACCTCAATCTTTTCCGGTTCAACGGGAAAGAAGCGCAGGATTTCCTGCTTGGAAAATTCTGACACCGAAATGATGCGGTCGGCCCGGCGCATCAGCTGCTTTTTTAGCTCATACAGGCCTTCCCCCACTTCCGGGTACTGCTTGCCGTAGCGTTCGCTGGTTGCGTCATGAAACGTGAGCACAAACGGCTTATTGCCAATGGCGTTCAGAAAATACTTGTGGTAATAGGTTGGATGAAAAATGTCGAATCGGCCTGCCTTCACCCGTTGAAGACTATAGAGTCGGTTCAGCACGGAGGCTACCCGATGGGCATTGCGTACCTGGGCCAGGCTCCGGTAACGCAAATGACGACTGAACGAGGTTTGATCGAGGTATTCGTTATTTGACAAACGAAGCGACAACTCAAACTCAATGTCGGATCGTTCGGCAAACGAACGCATCAATTCGAAAAAATAACGGGAAACGCCCCCGTAGGAAACGCCCGTAAACGATTGATGGTCGTAGAGTACTTTCATGAAGGGAAATCTACAAACCAGTTGGTTGTACTTTTCTGAGATGATTTACCTGCAAAAATAGACTTATTGATTGATAAAACCTTGCCGGGTACGCATTATTCGGGTAACCCCCTTAGTTGACGACAGGGATATAGACCCGGTCGATAAAACGTGTCAGGCGCTGCAACGATTGTTTGGCCGCGTGTCGCCAGCCGCGTAACACGACCGGTTCGGGCTGTTTTCCGTAAGCGGGGTTTACTGCGTCGAAGCCTATGATCTGGTAGGGTTTGAGCGATTGACGGTATCCGGTCAGCAATGCGTCAATTTCCGGCCGTTGAGAAAGTTGAAGTCGCTGCTGATGGGCAAAAAAGCCCTCGTCGGCCTTTTCCAGTCCTTTGAAATTAATGAATTGCAGGGGCTGGCCGTTCCCGCCGGGACCTGATACTAGCCAGCTATTGCTTTCCTTCTGAATGCTTCGTTCGGGAAGGTTCCAGAGGGCAAGGTGCCATCCCGGATTACGGATAACCTGCACATCCCGAAAGAAAACGGGTACGTGCATCAGCCAAATCTGGTCCAGACACGAGCCAATACAGAAATCGACGAATGCCCGCTCCCGCACCCGATTATCCCACCAGGTCAACAGACGGTCGGTTTCGGCCGATCGGCGGAAAGCCAGAAAGTCAGCGCTGTACAGACCGACGTTCTGGAAAAACTTCTCATCCGGCCAGCGCAAGTCACCGGGACTTTTTGTGATAAACGGGGTAATCAGCGCAGTGGCTTTGGCAAGCTGTTCCCAGATGGGCGATAGTGATCCGGCAAAGTGAATGGCCGGATCGGCATAGAGCAAGTTGTTCTCCTTCGAATAGCGCCTGAACGCTTCCTGAATAAATAAGGGCTTGCAGGCAGCCGCAAACTCGGTTGGGGTATATTGGGCCGATAAGGCATCCAGCGCTGTGGGCGCCAGCAATTCCTGAACGGGTAGTATCGGATAGGGGGAAACAAAACCAGCGGGCAACTGGGTCGGGTCGTCGGCCAGACCGATCAAAACCAATGGCTTATCGGCTGACGGAGTCGAATAATGACTAAAACTGTCGCCCAGCGCGAGCGCCTGGGGCAGTTGACGGATTGTACAGATAGTTAATAGCACAGTGGGTACAAAACTACATCATTCGAGTATATCGCCCAAAATAGCCAGGTAGGGGGCGTACCAGTTGGCCGATGCATCGGCGTAGCGCTGATAATTTCCCTGCCTGATACTGCCCAAAACGGGCGCTAATCGTTTCAGGCGATTGTCGGGCAGGTTACCGCGCATGGTAAAATGGGCCAGTCGCCGGGAGAGCTGCGAAAAACCGGGTGCGTTAGCAGGTAACCTGCTGGTCAACAGTTGGTTGATTTTGGTTAGTTGAGCTTGCTTTAGCTGAAGTGGCGCTAGTTTTTGGGCGCGTTGCCGGGTTACCCGTTTCCGAACCAGTACGGTCTCCTGGGCTTCCTGGGCGCGTACGCCTATTTGTTGCTGAACGTGCGTTCGGTACAATTGCAGGGGCTTGTTAATGTACGCAAGCTGGCGGCTGGCCGCTGCGACCAGCGCAATCCAGCCGTCGTAAATGTAGTCACCGGGCAGATCGGGGGGGATGGGTAATACATAGGGAAGGAATGATTTCCTGATTACCGATGCACACCCCATCATTCGATTCCCATCGAGTAAAATTTCCATGGATTCGCCCGATTGCCAGCGTTCGTGCGCAACCGCGTCGAATCGAACGACTTCCCACATCCGGCCCTGTTTATTCGCTAACTGTTCGTCCGTGACCCAGGCATCGCAAAAAGCTACCTGCATAGCCGGGTTTTCGACCATGTACTGGGTGACGGTAGCTATTTTTTCGGGCAACCAGAAATCGTCCTGATCGCAGATATAAATCAGATCACCCGTACAGGCGGACAAGGCTCGTTCGAAATTTTTATTCGACCCCAGCCGGACCGGATTGGCAAGAATACGCACGGTAAAGGGAGCCTTTGCCGCTAAGTCGGCAATGAGCTCTACGGTACCATCGGTCGACTGATCATCGCTGATGACGACTTCGTCGGGTAGCAGGTCCTGCTCCAGTAAACTTTGCCACTGGGCCGACAAATGGGCTACGCCATTGTAGGTACAGAGGGCAATGGAAATAGACGGACGGATGGATTGGGTCATGCAAACGATCAGATTTGATAGCCATACCTGGCAAAAATAGGACGCCAGTAATCGGTCCCGTGAATATCCCAGGCATGACAGCCGAAGGGCAATTTACCGTGATTGTAGTGTTCGATTGCCCATTGTGGATAAAACTCGATGGAAAAATGCAGGGCTTTACGGTAAGAAGGTATGCGCAACCGAGGCCAGTAGCGATTTACTTCCGTGCTCCAGAAAACATCTTCGTGGTATTGGTGCATGGCTATCTGGTTGTATTCAGCAATTTTCCGCTCAAACCGCTTCAGGTATTTTAGCATAGCCGGTACGCGCCGGAGGGTCAGGCCTCCGTTCCCAACGCCGTTCAGGTTAATGATTTCGCGGGGCGTTATGCCATCGGGTTTTTTGAGGTTGAGCCAGGTAGCCACCTGTTTCCGAAGGGTAAAGTCGAGTTGATCGAGCCAGCCCGTAAAATCCCGATCACGCAACCAGGGCGCACCGATGTAGTCATACTGCTGCTGGCACCAGTAAGCCAGATCGTCCTGAAAGACAAAGGCGTCCAGTTGGTGAATGAGCAAATACTCCTGATCGGAAAAGGCTTTGTAAAATTCCTCGGAAAGCATCAGCCGATTGTAGCCGTCAATACTGTTGAAATAGCTGTCGTCGAAGGTCCGTACCTGTAGCGAAGGAACAATCTGACGGTAAGCCGCCACATCGAGCGAATGCGGAGCTGCCAATAAAATCGGGTACTTCCCCAACACGCGCGCGCACTGTGTCAGAGCAATTTGCTCATAATGAGTGAGTTGTGCTTTATAGACGGGCAGGACGACATTAACCCGCGTGGAGGTTGACTGCTTCATACAAGTTTAGACTGGCCCAGTTGTCTTTGCGTGGCTTCCTGCACCCAGGCGTAGGGCAAGTCGGCACACGGATGGCCGAAATCATTGAGAATGGTGATGCCTTCACCCCGCTTGTAACGGCCTGAATAAGGGCTGTAATCGACGAAATCGAATAACTGACCCAGCAGAATAATGGCTTCCGTATTCATCGCATTGGCCATATGGGCCGGGCCACTATCGATACCAATAAATAAAGCAGCCCCCCGAATTACTTCGGCGGTTTCCAGCAAACGGAGTTGGCCGCACAGGTTCAGGACACGTGGATCAGTCAGGGTAATCGTCGGCGTTTGCCCAACCTCAATAATTGGGTAAGGGTAGGTGTCCAGGAGCCATTTGACCAGTTTATTCCAGTTGGCGGCAGGCCAGTCCTTCAGAATGTGGCTCGACTGGCAATGAATAACAATGGCGTGACTGGGCAAATTTCGCGCTTTCACGGCTTGTCGGATAGCGTCTGGAATATACATTTTCGGCTCACCAGTGAGGGCCGGTAAGCCAGCGGCCTGCGAAAATGTAGACAACAAATCCCCCCGATCCAGGTAATTATCGAAGGTTAAACCGATCCGATCGGCGGTTGGGTTGACGGGGTCTTCCGGGCAGTATTTACACTTTCGGTGCGAAATATGCATGTTATAGACCTTATCATAAATGCCCGATCGTAGCAACTGTACGCGCTCTCCGGGGCACTTTTCCAGCAGAAAGCCGTCGAGGTTCGGATTGTATTTGACCAGATCAACGAAAGGCTTGCGCACAATCCAGATAATGTATCCGTTGGGATGAAGCCGACGCACTTCCCGGGCCACCGGCTCACAGGCAATGATGTCGCCCATTTGCTCCGACAGAATAATGGCCACCAATGGACGATCGCCCAGCCGGGCCTTGAGCAACCGCAGTCGACTGTATTTAATAGCAAACGACCAGAACTTCCCAATGATGTGAGTAATCTTATGGTAGCGGTGTATCCAAAGCTCTCGAAAGCGCGGTCCTTCAGTCATATCTAGCGAGATTCTAAGAGCGCGATCACTCGATTGAACGGTTCTTTTAACAATTTTCGAACTCGCAAGTACCGGATTGCCCTCGGCGGTTTTATGTACACGCAGGGATAGGCCCGGTACAGTTCGTTGTGGTTGGCCAGCAGGCGAGTACGGTATAGATCAAACAAGGGCCTTACATCGGGTCGCTGCTGTTCGGGCCGGTCGAGGTAACGGGAAGCGGCCCCGGTCGTTGTTGTGCCGGGACTGGCAAAACCGAAGCGCGTTTGGTGCCTAGAAATATCGTCCGGCCTGTTGGGGTTGTAGCCGCTGAAATGAAAAAACTGTAACAACTCGGTTGTTTCTGCGGAGCCCGGCTCCCGGTTGTTACTCACCACCCATTCGCCCTGATCGTTCTGACTGCTGTACCGCTCGTGCAGATTCCAGTAGGCCATGTTATAGCCTAAATGGTGGTCGATCAAGACGTTTTCGTGATAAACAGGCGCGAAGTTCACCCAGTGCTGATCAACAAAAAGACCGGCACAGAGGTCAATTCGACACTCGTAGACCAAGCGGTCTTTCCACCAGTCAACGAATTGACGGGCGGTCGCATCGTTACTCAGGCCAATAAAGCCAAGGTTATAAATACCCGTGTTGAGATGGTGTTGCTCGTTGGGCAACTCCCAGTCAGGAATTGGCGACAGGGTGTGCGGAGTCAGTACCAGGCTATAGGTAGCCAGCGCGTCGTTAAGTTCGTCAAGCGGTTGAAATACGATGATGTCCGGGTCAAAGTAAATGACCTGGCTGGCATCGGGATACGTCTTGTAGAGGTAATCGATGTAAAAAGGCTTCACTGCTGTGTTCAACTCCGTAATATCATACCGGTCGCACATAGCCGCGAAATCAGGAATCCCGATGGTATGCACTTCAACCATCGGATAATCAGGTACCAACGCATCGGGTAGCCTGGCTTCACTCAGCTTATCAACCAGTCCGATCAGGTATGTATAATCGGGATTGGTTTCTCGCAGTGAATCACCCAAGGTCCGAGCCTGGGCCAGATAATTTATGGAGCAGATTGTAAAGGCAATGGTCATGGATCAGGTACGGCAGCGGCAAACCGAAGTAAGGTAAGCCGTTGCTTACTGTCGGGTCAGTTTAGCGAACAAAGTTACGAGAGTTTCAATGCTTTGTTGCGCGGGATGTCGTTCCAGAATTTTCTGACTCAGTCGTTCGCCCATCGTTTGCCGCAGTTCGGGGGTATGGAGCAGGTGCAGAATTCGGTCACTCATAGCGTCCAGATCAAGATACGGAACAACAAAGCCACCGTCAGTCTCGACTAGTTCCGGCGAGCCACCCGCCTTATCGAAACACACAACGGGTACGTGGCACAGACCAGCTTCAAACACGACAAGCGGGTAGGGATCTTCGCGGGAGCAGAGGACAAAAACATCGAACCGACTCATGTACCGCAATACATCGGGTGTTGGGGGAATCAAATGCACCCGGTCAGCCAGTCCCGCCTTCCGAATATCGACCAGCAAATCATCGCGCAGTCTCCCCTCGGGAACACCAACCCACACAAAATGAATGGGTCGATCAGTATGCGTTTCCCGGCCAATGACCTGTCGGGCCAGCGTCACGAACAGATCATTGCCTTTTCGCCACTCGGCATTTCCGCAGCCACCCACAATCAGCGCGTTAGCGGGCAGGCCCAGCGACGGGTAGATACTGGGTTGTTTAAGGGCTTTCTGCACGTTGCGTTCCAGCGACGGGGTATCAATCAGCGTGTAAAGCGTCATGCGGGCAGGGTCGAAACCGTGCTGTTCTTGGTAATAAGCGGCTGTTGCTTTCGATACGGACAGCAATTGTGTTGTTCGATCCAGTAAATGAGCCAGCTCATCGGGACGGGTATATATCCGAACCGATATGTCCAGCTCATGCACGAACGTAACCACCGGCGTCTTTTCCGGAATGGCCAACTGGCTAAACCAACGACTGCTCGTGACGGTATTGACCAACACCAGATCAAACGTATCCAACGCCAACGATGCCCCCATTTCCCGCTGGCGGGCCTTCTGCTTCCGCTCGTAAAACTGCTCCCAGAGTCCCAGCTTCCCCAGCACTTTATCGGCCAGATCGTTAACGACAAAGCGGTCAGGGACAGGCCATAGCGTGACCGGACAAATAGCCTTGTATTCGTCTAAAAGCGGACCACCTTCGCCTAAAAGCAGATGCATCGATATGCCTTCTGCCTTGAGCAACCGCATCAGATTCAGTAAAACAAGTTGTGCCCCGGCCCGATTGGCGTCGTGGCCGATGAGAAGAGTTTTCAGGATATGGGAGGAGTTTAGTGATTCGTAATTTATGGTTGGCCAACTGCACCGGCGAAATAAACTGGCGCGTCTGCCAACCACAAACTACGAACCCGTAAGCCTAGTACGCTTCGTAACTTGGTTGGGGGAGTTTCTTGGCGGGGTTCCCGAGGTATAAACCCCATTCGTCGGTGTCTTTATAGATGGCCGAGGCCATGCCGACAAGTGTGCCCGTGCCGATGTGGATAAAATCGCGGATGGTGCTGTTTACCCCAAAAAAGCAATACGGTTCAATAACGCAGTGCCCCGACATAACCACGTGCGACGTAAAGAAAACGTGGTCTTTTATCTGGCCATGGTGACCAATATGGTTGCCACTCCAAAGCACAACATTGTTGCCGATGGTTGTGAAGGGCTGAATGGTGTTGTCTTCCAGAATGAAGCAGTTTTCTCCAATCTGATTTCCGAACAACGTCGCTTTAGAGCTGATGTATGAGATGAACTCGTACCCTTTTGCTTTGGCTTCGAGGTAGATCCGTTCGCGGTTGCGGTTCATGTTCCGACCCGTCATGGGGGCGAAAAACTTGTACTCCTGGGGCGGAAACAGCGTTTCAACATCCTCGAAGGCAACCAACGGTAAGCCTTGGAACTCGGCTCCAGTCATGTATTCGCGACTAACGGTAAAAGCCGCTACGTCGTGTTCAGAATCGTGCGTCAGGTAAAAGTGGGCCAGTTCAGCCGTGTCCATTACCCCGAAAATAATAACTTTTGCCATAATTTAAAGAGTTAAAGAGTGAAAGAGCGTTCCGCCGTAGCGGTGAACGATTGACTGAGCGATGCCTGTTTTTTTATGGCTTACCGCTCATTCACTCATTCGCTCTTTCGCCTTTTGTTTACACTAATTCATACTCTCCCAAAAGTACCCGAACGCTGGCGCTGTCGTTGAACATCAGGACATCCAGAATGGATAGCCAGGGAATGAAATCGTTGTGGCTAAACTGCGAGTAGGTTACCACTTTGGATTTGATGAAGCGCAGTTGAATACCCGTTTCCTCAAACGTTACCTTATCGTATAAGTCAATACCACCAATTGGATTAATATAGCGGGTCGCGTTTTCCTGCCGACAAATAGCCAGTATGCGTTCCTGCCCTTTTAACTCCGCGTTCGAGTAGATGGATGAAGAAGCAACCAGTCTGGTGGTCAAGCCCAAATACTTATTCAACTCAACGAGACTAAAGTAGACTAAATCGGTAATGGAATCCGTCGTGTAGTTGACTATTTTTTCGGTTAACGGCATAACCTGCTGATAGCAAGGTGCTTTCCGATATCCCTGCTCAATGGTTTTCAGTAGCTTACTCCGCCATTTCGGATCGTCGGCCAGGTGAACTTCGTTGATCCGTTTGTTCTGGCTGGCATCTTTGAGCGGTATGGTAAACAGGTGTTCCTGTCCGTTGATCAACAGCCGGTTGCGGTTTATCCAGCCTCGATTAATGAACGATACATCGTCGTACAGAATAAATGTATCGACAGCACCCATCAGTTGCATGTAGCCGATGTAAGGCATAAAATAAGGTTGCATGATGGCGAGCGTCATTGGCTTGATGATTAATGCAGTTTTCGTAAATAATAGTCTTCGCCTGGTACGATCATGAGCGCCCGCATGGTGGTATCGGTACCCAGACGTATATCGCCGGGTTGCGGTGCGATGACACTTTTGTCGAAGAAAAGATAATCCGCGTTCGTTGGAATCGGCTTTAATCCCTGTTCAAAGGGATGAATGGCAATTAGTCGGCGGGATAGTTTAGGCCCATAAAGCGGATACTCATAATCATCGTTGATGGTTGCCAGCGCGACCGTGGCGTTGGCGGGTACCAGTTCGTCGAAGCGTTTGTAGGGAATGTATGTATCCGGACGACCAATCGTTATCTGCCGAATGCGGTCGGACTGAAAGGCTGACGGAAAGGTAACACCATCCGGCGCTGTCCAGGCAAAGGGTAACGCGCGGGTATTCAGGAAGACGCACATCAAGGCTGACAGGCAACCCAATACGGTTACCACACCAACGTAGGTTTTCCAGATGGCTCGCTTCGGCACATCAACGGACGTACGTGGATGTAGAAAAATCAAGGCCAGAAACGTAATACCGAACAAGCCGGTTTCAATGAAGTAACGCCCCTTGAACGGATCGTAGGGAGCCGAGTAGGAGAGGGCTGCGAAATGAAGCAGTAAGGCTATGCCCAGGTAGAGGTGGGGCGTTGACCGGACAAAACCAGCCAAAACCAGGATCAGCAATGGAAATACGAGGCCAAAACCGAAAATGCCCCAGTAAGGATTGGCATTGTAAAAGACAAACTTACGGTCGAACGCGAAAGGCTGAATAGAGAAGTCGGTTTCCTCATCCAGCCGCATGTGCAACTTATCTTCCACCAGCACCAGCGGCTGACGCATGGCGTGGTTGATGGTTGCCCCTGGTTTAACATTCCGAATGCCATCCAGGTTAATGTGGTCAAAACCATAACGAACCATGTTACGGCTTCCCTGCTCCAGCAAATTACCCAGTGATCCCGCTCGCTCCACCGACTGGTGTTTAAGCGCCGTTGGCGGGCCAATCGGGTGGCCGAATACCTCGATGTTTTTCAGATAACCCGTTGGCAACGTCCACAAACATACGCCGATACCAATGGCCCCCGCCAGTCGCCAGGTTCTGCCAAACGTAATGGCCAGCGAGCGCGACAGAAAGACCGTGTAAATCATGATAACAAATACGGAAGGCAGCAGCAGCGCGAAGGTAATCTTATGCCCGAATGCCATTCCAAACGCCAGGCCGGCCAGATACAAATAGCGGTTATCGGACGCTGACTGCGCTCCCGTACTTTTGTACGTGAACAGCATGTAGAGCAAAACGCTCAGGTAAGCTGTCAAGACAATATCCGTTTCGGTGGTGATGGCCTGCATCAGAAAATCGGGCAGCAGGGCATAGGCCAGCGCACAGAAAAAACTAGCCGATAATCGGTTCTGACCAATGCGCTGGACAATGCCGAATACGGCGACAATGGCCGTCCAGTAACTCAGGTGGTGAATGAATTTGAAGCCGTTTTCAAACTGGCCGGTCATCAGAAAAGTGTAGATCTGAAGCGTACAGACACTTTTCGGGTAGGTGTCTATGTTCCAGTTAGTCCCCCCAAAGTGCCGCATTGTACCGCGCTGAACGTACTGCATCACCCGGTTTAGGTGGCCAGTCATGCTGTCCCATTCGTTCGGGACTGTGAACAGCACGAGTAACAGGTTGGTAACGGCAATGATCGCCAACGTCAGGAACAGAAGTGAGAAAAGAAACCGGGGGTACGACGATAATCCGCTGAACCAGGCCCGCCCCGTTTGCCAGCGTTCCCGCACAAGAGCTCTGACCGAAAACCGCTCCTGACGAGGCATCAGGAAGGTCAGGACAGCCCCTAAGATTGTTGCCGTACCAAATACCGAACCCGCCCAAATGAGTGAATTGGCCGTCTGGTACAGGGCTGACAGAATGAAGCCCGTTAAAATAACACTCCCGGCACCCAGTAAGAAGGAGGTCAGCCACCATTCGGTCAGGGAACGCCGGCCTATACGTGACGACAGCCGACCAACATAACCGACGAATAGAAGGAGAGAAAGAAAGTAGAGAATACTCATAGTGACAGATGTTTCTGATCGGGTAACCCCAACAGAAAAATACCCCTGGAAATAGACCTGACGATGAGTGGGGTCAGTAAACAGGTAACGAACCGGTAGCCTCAGACACTCTCCGGTACCGTAGCAACAACCAGGTTGACAATAGACGAAATCCGATCAATATCAGCCTCGGCTAAATCGGGATACATGGGCAGGCACAACACCCGCAGCGCGACATCTTCCGAAACGGGGCAGGGTTGAGCGGTATCAGAACCGGGCGCAAACGTAAAGTCCAGCGTATTGAGTGAAGGATAAAAATACCGGCGGGGCATTACCTGATCCGCTTTCAGGGCTTCCATAACCCGCAGCAGAATTTCCTCTGACTCAAAAACGACCGGGTAATAAGCATAATTATAATCCATACCGGGTAGTAACGAGGGGCGACTGATTTTGCTGAAGTCCAGTCGGTTATCGTAAAACCCAAACCGCTCCTTCCGGGACGCAATCAGTTCCGGAACTTTCGGCAGGACACACAGTCCCATGGCCGCGTGGAGTTCGGAATTTTTGGCGTTTATGCCTACACCATAGTAGGTATCATTTTGATGCCCGAATGACCGGAAATGGTGTAATTTCTCGGCCATTTCTTCGTCGTTGGTCACAATACACCCGCCTTCGCCCGTGTGAAAAACTTTGGTAGCGTGAAAACTACAGGTGCTCAGATCACCGTAGCTTAAAATAGACTGGCCTTTATAACGAGCGCCGAATGTGTGGGCCGCATCGTAGATAACTTTTAAATTATGTTTGGTGGCAAGGGCCTGGATCTCCTCGATACGGCAAGCATTGCCGTACACGTGAGTAGCCATAATTGCCTGCGTATTCTCGGTAATAAGCAACTCAATTTTGGCCGGATCGATGTTATAATCATCCGGGCGTATGTCGGCAAAAACAGGCGTACAACCTTCCCATAACAGAGCATTGGTGGTGGCAACATACGAAAACGGGGTCGTAATAACCTCTTTCTTAATGTCCAGCGCTTTCAGAGCCAGTTGTAAAACGACGGTTCCGTTGGTGCAGAACTTCAGGTATTTTACGTCCAGAAATTCCTTCAATTGATCTTCCAGTTTCCGAACAAGGGGACCATCGTTGGTTAGGTGAACACGCTCCCAGATCCCTGTTAAGTAAGCAGTATACTCATCGAGATCTGGCAGATATGATTTAGTGACGTTGATCATCAATTCAGAAGTGGGATAAGAGTCAACACAAATAAAAATCGCTAACAGGTTTAACTAAACCATTAACTGAACTCTATTTACTGCTCACTCGTGACAGGTTCCAGCATTTTTGTGTGGAAAGGAATCTGGGGGCGTACATAACCCGGCCATTTGCCGTACCAGGCAATTCCCTCCCGGAAATCTTCCACGTCAAAGGTAATACCTTCTTCCATAACGTAGAGGGGCGTGACGGTATCCTTGACAATCATCATCGAGATTGTATACGAGCCGTCGTTGAGGAAAAAGCCCGGAATCGTGCATTCGCCCACAATAAGCCCCTTTCCATATGGTTGAGAAAGCGTACCAATGTTGAAAATACACTCACCCGTCATGGAGTTGAGGTGCAGGCTCAGGTTGAGGTTGGCGTGGTCCATCAGGTTCCAGAACTCAAACCGGAACTTCATCGACGTACGAACATCAATGTGGGTAAGCTCATCCAGATAATCGGGGACAAGTTCTACCCGACGAACGCGCACCAGATCGTTGCCGGGGGCTTCTTCGGGTGTGGCCCACTCGCGGGCGAGCCGGGTCTTGGATACCTTGCTCAGGTAAGAGGCAATAACCTGGTTGGTTTCTCCCTGCTCGATCAGGCGTCCTTTTTCGAAATAAAGCGTCTTGTTGCAAAGAGCCTGTACGGCGGTGAGGTTGTGACTGACAAAGATGATGGTCCGTCCGCTGGCCGAGTTGTCGCGCATCTTGCCGAGGCTTTTCTTCTGAAACTCAGCATCACCTACCGCCAGTACCTCATCGACAATCATGATTTCGGGGTCCAGGTGAGCCGAAATGGCAAAACCCAGCCGAACGTACATGCCCGACGAGTACCGTTTCACGGGCGTATCCAAGAACTTCTCGACACCCGCAAAAGCCACAATCTCGTCGAACTGCTTCCGGATTTCGCTACGGCTCATGCCCAGCAGTGATCCGTTCAGGTAAATGTTTTCCCGCCCGGTCAGTTCGGGGTGGAAGCCCGTGCCTACTTCGAGCAGGCTGGCTACCCGACCTTTGATGCGTACCGTGCCGGTAGTCGGCTCAATAATTTTGCTCAGAATTTTGAGGATGGTCGATTTGCCCGCCCCATTGTGCCCAACGATCCCAACCCGGTCGCCCTGCTCGATGGCGAAGTTGACATCACGCAAGGCCCAGAACTCTTCATGCGTAACCGTATTCTGATCTTTTTTACTGCCGAACATGGCCCGGAAGTTTTCCGCAATCACATCGCGCAGCGTGTTGGCACCTTTGCCCTTCTGGTGGTCAATGATGTATTGCTTACTTATATTTTCGACAGTAATAACCGACATAATTTAGCTATCATTTACGCTCTACAATGTACGTTCACATAGAATAAAACGTAATTCGTTAAATGTCATCAACAAAGGTATTCTCGCGTTTACGGAAGAAGTAAAGCGACAAAAATAGGCAGACGCCCACAATACACACGGAGATGAGCAGACTTTGGGGGTTAAAATACGCTTTTTCGCCCAGTAAAGACCAGCGGAAACCATCAATTATGCCGACCATGGGGTTCATCCAGTAAAACGGGTACCAGAATTCGTTGGATTTACCCTCCACCAGGCGGCTGCTGTACGCAATCGGGCAGATGTAAAAGCCAACCTGAACAATAAACGGAATAAGCTGGCCAATATCCCGGAACTTGACGTTTACCGCAGCAAAGAAGAGCCCAAACGCAAACGAAGCCAGTAGGGCCAGGGCAATGAACGCGGGTAACAGAAGCAGGTGCCAGTCGGGTATGAATCGGTACCAGATGGCCAGTACGATAAACAAACCCAGCGATACCAGGAAGTCGATAAAACTAACAGCCACCGAGCTGATAGGCATGATAAGCCGGGGGAAATATACCTTGGTGACCAGGTTGGAATTCATGGTCACGCTATTACTGATCTGGGTAAAAGCGGTTGAGAAGAATGTCCAGACGGTAATGCCCCCTAACACCATCAACGGATAAGGAATACCCGGATCGGCGGGTAGCTTGGCAATCTTGCTGAAAACAAACACCATGATCATCATCGTGATCAGCGGGCGAATCAGCCCCCAGGCAGTACCCAGGGCCGTTTGCTTGTACCGGACAGATACATCCCGCATCGACAGAATAAACATCAGCTCGCGGTTTCTCCACAGATCACGCCAGTAATGCCGCTCAGAGCGACCGGGTTGAATTATAACTTCGTGGGTTTTCAAAATGAGTGACAGTAGGAATACCAGAAAACAGGACAGACACGCTTATTCTCTCATGACGGAACGGTACGTCTCCCGAAAAAAGATAACGATAATGGATAGAACAAGCCCTAAAACAATACCGATCTGCATACCGGCGGTTTTGATAATTTCCCGGTACAGTGGGTAATAAACGGGCTTAATGATGGTGAACAGGGGCGTTTCCCGAATAAGCGACAATCGCATGTTATCCGCCTGTGAGAGGGCCTGATAATACAGCGTTGTCAGAAAGCTTGAGTTTCTCGTTAGCTTGTTTTCCTGGATACGAGCCTGCGCTACCACAACCTGCTGGTTCTGGTCCATGTATTGGGCCAGCTTGTTTTCCGAACCGGATATGCGTCTGGCCAGCGAATCGGATCGTGAGTTTAACAGGTCATACATCTCACGCGTTTTCTTGGTCTGCTTCCGCTGGTAATCGGCCTCAATGGTTCTTAGGTGATTCGTCAGGAAGGTAGCGGCCAACTGTTCGTTCTCCATGAAGGTACTCAGCTCCATGAAGGAGGATTTCCGTTCTGGCTGTTTAACGGCCATTTCCGTGCCAATACGGGTGTAAATGTCCGACATGGCAATCTGCTCCAGCTTCGTGTATTCGCTCGGGAGTTTAGGACGCGTGAAATAAAAGGCCCGGAGCGAGTCGTTGTCTTCCCACTCTTTATCCCGTATGCCACTGTGGCGTATGTAGTAATTGACCAGCAATGTGTCTTTACCATTGATGGTATCCGTCTGCATGAGGGTCTTCTCGACAACTGGCCGGGATTTGGCGTAGATCAGGAAGTTGTCGCCCACAAAGATGTTCGCATCGGGAGCCCCTGAACTTAGGCCGAAAGCACCCGCCAATTGCCCAAGTTCACCACCAAAGCCACCGCCCGATGAACCACCACCCAGGTTAAACATGATCGTGCCGGTGTAGGTGATTTTCGGCTTATGGGCCAGGTCATAGATGAAGCCGATAACCCCGCCAATGGCTACCATAATAAGCAGCAATTTCCAGTTGCGCTGGAATACGTACTTCAGC
Source organism: Spirosoma lituiforme (assembly GCF_054776635.1). Lineage (NCBI taxonomy): Bacteria > Pseudomonadati > Bacteroidota > Cytophagia > Cytophagales > Cytophagaceae > Spirosoma > Spirosoma lituiforme. Next base: position 1,089,364 of record NZ_BAAHBO010000001.1, on the reverse strand, counting down.
TGGGCAATACGCAAGACAACGGATTTTGGCGAAATCTGGTCAGGAGGCAACGGCCGGGATGCGGCCAGTTGATTCGTATTGACGATATCGTTTTCGTTTATAGAAGCCATATACGGAAAATGCCTTAGTTATTGAACTCGGGTGATCAGAAGAAGCGTAGTGACCAGCGTTAACAGCGAACCCGCTATACCAACAGTCGAACCAAGGATTTGCTGCGCCGTTAGGGGAACCACCGACCGTTTGGGGATGACGATTTCAGAACCTGGTTCAACGCGTGGATACAAATTGAAGAACATGAATTTGCGGGTCCGGTCAACAGAGCCGTTGGCGTAAATGATAAATGCCCGTTTGCGCTGCGACTTGGACGTGAAACCGCCCGTCTGCGAAATATAGTCCTGGAACGTCTGACCGTTTCTGTATTTGACGGTGTTGGGTAATTGGACTTCGCCCTGAATACGAACCGTTTCGAGTAACTTAGGGATTCGAAGCGTATCACCTTCCTGAAGTAAGATGTCTTCCGTAGAGCCGGGTTTCGCCAGAATGCGCTTCAGGTCAATCCCGATCGCTTCCGAGGTTGCCGGTGAAATAACTTCGGTTTCAACAACCGTCTTGGCTGCATTATCGGCAATTTCTTCGATGGCTTTCTGCCGTCTCCGTATTTCCTCGTTGCTGAGTTTAACCGGACGAATCAGCGTAGCGCCTTCAACATAAGCCTGGGGCGTAAGACCACCCGCCTGAATAACGAGATCAGAAATTTTCTGATCTTTTGTGCGAATCGGATACGAACCGGGAATGATTACCTCACCCGCTACAAACGCATAAGTCTGAATGGCGTAGTTTGGCGACCGGCGTACAATAATCTGGTCGAAGGGTTCCAGAATGAAGGTTCGGTTGGCATCGGTATTGATCGATAAATCGCGGTCTACGTTAAACCGGAACGTTTCGGCGATTTGAGCTGATGGTGAACGGGGATCGGCATCTTTCTTCCGACGGATCACTTCGACCATCGAAGCCGCTGCGGATTCTTTAAGACCCCCGGCCCGTAGCAAGATGTCATCCAGGGTCATGTTAGCCATGTAGGGCATACCCGGATCGGGCAAGTTTACTTCGCCAAGTATTGAAACGGTTGCCTGCTGTACCAGGTCAAAACGCGATGGAATGATGACCTGATCTTCACGTTGCAAAGGAATGTCAGGACCGGTACCGGCCAGTATATCGGTAAGGTTAATAGACAGGTTTTCGATCGCCAGATCTTCCCGTGTCCGAACGATTGTGATACGTCCGGTAAACGCGTCGCCCTTGAGGCCCTCAGCGGTGGTGATGAGTTGTTTCAGGGTGCGGTTATTGTCGAGCGAGTATTGGCCCGTTCTAAAAACCGCGCCTTCGATGGTGACCTGGTTTTCGAAACGATCCAGTAGCCGTTCAACGTTGACAACATCACCGTCCTGCATAACGAACGTTTTGAATTCTGGGGTCGTAACGTCAATTACCTTCACCTCACGATCCGTAAGCCGGGTTACTTTCAATCGATTTTTATAGGCCTGAGCCGCAAAGTCGCCTGCGTAGAACAACAGCCGCTCCAGTGTTTCGCCGGGAACCATTTCGAAAATGTTGGCCCGCTTTACCGTACCCGTAATTTCTACCTTTTCCAGAAAGGTCGTGAAACGGATATTATCATTGTCCTGAAGGCGAAGGTCGTTCCGCTGGATACCGTTCAGCAGGTAATCGTACAAGTCGAGCGTAGCGGCAACTCTGTTGTTCCGAATGAGCTGAACTTTGCGGTACGAGCCTATATCGTTAGGACCACCTGCCTGGTAAATCGCGTTCATCACAGTCGACAAAGACGAGAGGGTGTAGGTGCCGGGACGAACCGCTTCGCCGGTAACCGTTACGCGTATACTACGGATCGTTCCGCCCAGCGAGACTTCCAGAAAGGTATTTTGGGCACCATACGACGACGAACGCAAGCCGACAAACCGTTTCGAAAGCCGGGATATGATTCGGGCCTTTGTCTGCTCAACCGTTAATCCCGATACGGAAACGGGGCCTACACCAGTAGCCTGGGCAAAATAGACATTACCATCGGCCGACACCGTCTGGGAAAAATCAGACTCCGAATAGCCATACATCTGAATATTCAACTGATCGCCGGGACCAACAACGTAGTTGCGGGGCGTTGCAATATTCAAATTAGGCTCGAACGTTTTCTCCATGGCCGGGTCGTTGAAGAGCGAGTAGCCAAATGTCTTCCGACGCTTTTCTTCCTGCTCCCGACGTTGAGCCCGTTCGGCACCCGCCTGAACAAGTTCTTCGTCGGTTTGTAAGCCCTGGTCCGTGGTATCGGTTAGCGAAACTCCTTTGCCGGTTGCCCCGTTGGTATTCTGTTGCCGGGTCGTGCGCGACTGCGATGTTGGTGATGTACGGCCTTTAACGTTGGGTTGGGTCTGGGGTTGGCCCGAGCGCCCCTTTATTTGTTGCTGAACATTGGCCGGTAAAGTACTCGTGTTAACCCCCGGTGGTAAGGCGGTACCTGCTGGCAGACCAGACGTACCGGTTGCCCCGGCCCCCGATGGAACTGCAATCTGAGCCTGAGCCGTTATGCCAATTATTGATAGCAGCAGAATGGCCAAGCGACTACCAAACCGTTGCTGAACGAAAGTGACAACAAAAAGAAAAAATTTTGGCGGTAAGACGTGGAAAATTCTTAGATTTTGCATATTTTTAAGATGTCGAACAGCTTGACTACGGTAAAGATGAAGCCATTAACTAACGAATAATCGGCCTTTGTAGTACATGGTGCAGTTCAGTCGGCAAAGTAAGCGAACTTTTGTTGGATTGTAAACAGTTTCATATTGAGCGGTTCACTTTTATACTGCTAGGCAGCAGGGTATAATTTTTCCGATGTTTGGTTGAAAAGGCTCCCAGGCCTTACAGTCCCTTTTAGTTAATTAGTCCATATGGCAGAATTGCTCAATCAGTCTGTTCAGTACAATGAAGATAGTATCCGCTCATTAGATTGGCGCGAACACATTCGTCTGAGACCCGGTATGTACATCGGTAAACTCGGCGATGGATCGGCGGCCGATGATGGCATCTATGTGCTCATAAAAGAAACCATCGACAACTGCATTGATGAGCATGTCATGGGTTTTGGTAAAACAATTGATGTCCGCGTAACAGACCATCGGGTAGACGTGCGCGACTATGGCCGGGGTATTCCACTCGGTAAAGTTGTGGAGGTCGTTTCCAAAATTAACACGGGCGGCAAGTATGATTCAGGCGCTTTCCAGAAGTCGGTCGGGCTGAACGGGGTCGGTACCAAAGCGGTCAATGCGCTCTCAACCTATTTCAAGGTTCAGGCTTTCCGGGATGGTCGTACCGTCTGGGCCGAATTTGAGCGGGGCGAACTGAAACAACGGAACGAAGATGCTACGAACGAGCGCAACGGAACGCTCATCAGCTTTGAGCCGGACGATACGGTGTTCAAGCATTTTCATTTCATTCCCCAGTTTCTGGAAAATATGATCTGGAACTACTGCTACCTGAACGCAGGCCTTACGATCTCATTCAATAAGCAGAAGTATATATCGCAGAACGGCTTGCTCGACTTGCTGCGCGACAAGACCAAGAAAGACGAAGAATCGCTGCGTTATCCGATCATCCACTTGAAAGGAAGCGATCTGGAGATTGCCATGACGCACGGTAACCAATACGGCGAAGAGTATTATTCATTCGTTAACGGGCAATACACAACCCAGGGTGGTACCCACCTCAACGCGCTAAAAGAAGCCGTTGTTGAAACCGTTCGGCGTCACTTCGACAAGAATTACGAGGTGTCGGATATTCGCTCCTCCATCATTGCTGCCATCAGTATTCGGGTTCAGGAGCCCGTTTTTGAGTCGCAGACGAAAACAAAGCTTGGGTCGCAGAATATGTCTCCCGAGCAAAACGCGCAATCGGTCAGTTCATTCGTCAAAGAGTTCGTCAAGGAACAACTGGATAATTTCCTGCACCAGAACCCTGCCGTCCGCGAAGCGCTCAAGAAACGAATCGAACAGTCGGAACGGGAACGCAAAGAACTCGCCGGTATCAAGAAACTGGCCAATGATCGGGCCAAAAAAGCGAGCCTGCACAACAAGAAACTGCGCGACTGCCGCAACCACCTGCCCGATCTGAAAGCGGATGATCGGTACCAGTCTACGTTGTTTATAACCGAAGGAGACTCGGCTAGTGGATCCATTACTAAATCGCGGAATGTGCAGTCTCAGGCCGTATTCAGCCTGCGAGGTAAACCCCTTAATTGCTTCGGACTGACCAAAAAAGTGGTGTATGAAAACGAAGAATTCAATCTGCTTCAGCATGCCCTGGATATTGAAGAAGGGCTGGAAGGATTACGGTACAACCGCATCGTCATTGCGACCGATGCCGATGTAGACGGGATGCACATCCGATTGCTGATGCTAACGTTCTTTCTGCAGTTTTTTCCCGATCTGGTGCGGAACGGTCATCTGTATATTCTCGAAACCCCGTTGTTCCGCGTGCGAAATCCGAAAAATCACAAGGAAACAACTTACTGTTATTCGGAGGAGGAAAAACAGGGAAGTATCGACAAACTAATGAAGGGCGGGAAGAAGGTAGAAATAACCCGGTTTAAAGGATTAGGGGAGATTTCTCCGGATGAGTTTGGCCTGTTCATTGGCGAGAACATGCGTCTCGAACCCGTTATCATGGAAAAGGAAACCTCCGTTCCCAAATTGCTGAGTTATTACATGGGCAAAAACACCCCCGACCGCCAGCGCTTTATCATCGATAATCTGCGTGTTGAAAAAGATATTGATGAAGTCGCTTTGGTATAAGTTTTAGCCGCAAGGCGTAGCAGTCGTAAGGCGTAAGTTGTAAGTTTGCCAATTGGAGGTAGCGAATGACTACCAACCACGGCAAGACCTACGACTTACGCCTTTTTTTATGACTTTAGAGTCCCTCCGTAACGACATTGACGCCCTCGATGATCAACTTCTGACGCTGTTGAACAAGCGCATGGAACTGGTGCGCAAAGTGGGTGAGCTCAAACGCTCAACCAACACGGTTATCTACCGGCCTGAACGGGAAAAGCAGATTCTGGATCGGCTGGATGAACAAAATAACGGACTCCTCAACCGACCGGCCATTGAGGCTATTTTCCTGGAAATTTTTGCCGTTTCCCGCAATCTTGAACTGCCCGAGCAGGTAGCTTATCTGGGTCCGGAAGGCAGCTTCACCCACCAGGCGGCCGAAAGCCGGTTTGGAGCGATGAGTGCGTACATTGCTCTGCCAACTATCCGCTCGGTGTTCGAGAGTGTCGAAACGGGTCGGGTCCGGTTTGGGGTGGTACCCATTGAAAATAACCAGGAGGGTGTTGTGGAAGAAGCCATTGATCTGCTGCTCGAAAAAGACCTGCGGATCGCGGCTGAAGTGCAGATACCCGTTCACTTCACGTTTGCTACCAAAGCGGAGAATCTGGCCGATATAACGCACATTTACTCTAAAGACATTGCGTTCCGGCAGTGCAGCCGTTTCCTGAACGATTACTTTGATGAACTAAAGGCCGAACTGGTGCCAGTAGAATCGACATCGAAAGCGGCTAAGTTGGCTAAGCAACAGCCAAACACGGCGGCTATCTGCTCGCACATTGCCGCTAAATTGTTTGACGTGCCGGTTTTGTTCGACAATATTGAAGACAGTGATCTTAACCGGACGCGCTTTCTGATACTAGCGAAAGACTTTGTCAATCAGCCCAGTGGGCACGACAAAACGACATTGATTGCCCGCCTGCCCAATACCCAGTCGCCGGGTGTACTGGCCGATTTCTTGCAGGAGTTCAACGCCCGAAGCATCAACTTGACTAAAATTGAAAGCCGTCCGTTGCGGGATGGGGCTACCTTCCGGTACTGGTTTTTGCTCGAATGCGAAGGCCACGCCAGTGATCCTGATTTACACGAAATCCTGAACCACCATTCCGCCGAAGTAAAACTGCTGGGCAGTTACGTGCGGGTGAGCTAAACAGGGGTCGTTTTTATCAGTTGTATAAAAAAAACAACATAAATGGACACGAACACATCAGCTGAAAACCCGGAAAAACTCGACCGGATCATCGAAGCCCGAATGAAACTTAAACGTCGGTTTGAGGATAAGATGGCTCAGACGCCCTCTATGGCCGATAGCAAGGATGGCCCCGATAAACCACGGGGTTCGGGTCTGCCAAACCGACATGGTATGCCCACCGTGCCTATTGGACAGACCGTTACGACCAAATGGCCCGTACTCGATTTGGGCTACCAACCGAGCATACCACTCGATAAGTGGCAACTGAATATTGATGGTGAGGTCAATCATCCCGTCAGGCTTAAGTGGGATGATTTGATGGCGCTGCCTCAGGTCGAGGACATCAGCGATTTTCACTGCGTGACAACCTGGTCTCGTCTGAACGTCCCCTGGGTAGGCGTTCGTTTTATGGATTTGGCTGCGCTGGTCGATCCAAAAGGCACCGCTACGCACGTAATGTGTTACGGGTACGACGGTTATTCAACGAACGTTGCGCTTGAGGAAGCTCTTAAGCCCGATGTACTCCTGGTCCATACCGCCGACGGAAAACCATTAACACAGGAACATGGTGGTCCGCTCCGCATGATTACGCCCCAACTGTACGCCTGGAAAGGGTCCAAGTGGATCAAGCGCATTGAGTTTTTAAGTAAAAATCAGCTCGGTTTCTGGGAAGAACGCGGTTATTCGGATACCGCTTACCCCTGGCGGAATGATCGATACAGTTAATAATGTAGAGACGCATATTGGCGTCTCCCTCTACGTCAATTACGATTCGATGAACCCGTAACACAGCATATGGCAAATGGTCATCTGGGCGTCTTCTACGCGGCCATAATGCTCATCCTGAATAACAATGGCTTCGTGGGCAAGGGTGGCTAACTGGCCGCCTTTTCCCCCGACCAGCGCGATGGTTGTCAGGTCATTGTCGTTGGCCCATTGAATTGCCTTGACAACGTTGGGTGAGTTGCCGCTTACGCTCAGGGTTAGTACCAGATCGCCGGGGCGGGCGTAATTGTGCAGCTGCTGCATGTACACATCTTCGTAGGCGTAGTCGTTGCCGAGGGCGGTAATCCAGGATATACTTTCGTTGAGCGATAGGCACCGAAAGCGCCGTCCCATTCTATCGGACGCACTTTTGCCAAGGTCAGTAATAAAGTGCGACACATTTGAGGCACTGCCGCCGTTGCCAAACGCAAAAAGCTGCCGATCTTCGGCCCAACATTTCTTTATGAGATTGATGATATGCTCGACCTTGTCGATGGGTATGGCATCGTAGGCTTGTTTCTGCCGGTCGAGGTACTGTCTGAAATAAGTCTGGTTCATAAGAAGAGTAAGGAATCGCAACGTATATTAACTGAACAGCAGAGCGTTACGTCTGGCTCATGGCGAGCGACAACGCGCCCACGGGCACAGCGTCTTCGCCTAATTTGGCCAGTAGCACCACTGGCGGAGGTTGAAATGACTTCATCACAAAACGGGGTAACGTCTGCCGAACGGCTGCCCGGAGGGGCTCGCCAATCAGTGACAAGCCGCCCCCCAGCACAATAGCGTCGGGGTGAAACAGATGCGTCACGTGAGATAAGCCCAGGGCCAGAACAGAACCAATCTGCTCGATCAGCATTCGGGCAACGGGATCGCTCGCTTCGTAGGCCGGGTGTAAAAAGCGGGCTTCTTTCCCGATGCTACCCGACGCGTGCGCTTGCTGAACCGCTATCTTCAAGGCAGAATCGTCGGGCAGTTGTGGAAGAAGATCTCTTATTTGCTGATCTACTGCCCACCCCGACACGGTCTGTTCAATAGTTTGACCCGGCAGTGGTTTTCCATCAGCACTTACGCTGGGGGGTACCAGCCACAAGTGACCAATTTCGGCTTCGCCCGGCATAGCTCCGTGGTACAACATTTTATCGATGACCATACCTCCGCCAACCCCACTACCGAGCGTAACGTAGAATACGCGGTTGAAACCCGTTGCTACTCCCTGCCGGGCTTCGCCAAGTGCGGCCACATTTGCGTCGTTTTCGACTCGTATCCGGGCTTCGGGCAGTAGGTCGGTAAGCCAGCCCGCCAGATTAACATCTGCCCAGCCGCCAATCTGGTGAGAAGTGGCAATCCGCCCCGTTTGCCAGTCGACCGGACCGCCAAAACCAACGCCAACAGCCTGGGGTTGATCGGGTAATTGGCTAATCGTCATGGCAATTTGTGCCCGTATTCCGTCGGCACCCTGCTGTGGATCAACGGCATACCGGAATCGCTGAACAATCTTTCCGTTACTGTCGCCGGTTACTATTTGCAATTTTGTACCGCCAATTTCAATCCCGAGATTCATAAACGAATAGGTTAGGGCTTTCGCAGAACGGGATAAACAGCCGTGACAGTGTGTTTATCCCAGGAAGACAGACAAACAATCGGTTTACTTAGTCAATTACTATTTGTTGCCCCGGCTCATCGTGGCCCGACCCAGATAGATCTCATCGCCTTTCAGCGCGATGGTTGTGTAGAACGAATACCCGTTCTGAACATAGCGCATCATGACCTTATTGGTTTGATTCTGCGGAGCGTAGGCCTTGGTAGCCGCTATCAATATCTGATCGCCGTTTACAATGGCCCTGACAAACGGTGCGTTGTGCGTTTTGAGCTGATTTGCATTGTACTTATACCAGGTCTGGCCACCATCGTACGAACATTCTGTTGCCTCATTGAGGTAAGTCTCCCGCCCGTTGAACAAATCGCCGTGATGCTTGAAGAGACGCCACAGTCCATGAACATAATGTTCATAACAGGTATAATTTCGGTCGTTGCCGACGCCTTTCTGACTTGGATCAGCTGGGGAAGGTTGATCGGGCATCAAATCCGTGTGATCGTCCCAAAATAAGGCCCCGTAAGCACCTGTAAACCAGTAAAAAATGCCCATTCCTTCCGCTATGGCAGGCGGGGCGGCATGTTCAGCTTTGCTACTGTTGGGTAGTTCGCTCTGGGTATTGAACAGCCAGTGCCAGGCGATACGCTTCTTGGGAGACAACTTCATATTGACCTCCTGTTCGCCCAGCAGGGCGGCTAACCAGTGTCGGTCGCCATCGCCGGTATGCCGGATCGAGTAGTCAAAATCAGGGTATACGTAATAGGTGCCCGGCATTTGAAAATCAGCGTAATCACCGAAGGATTTACCGACAATGCCATCGGGCATGCCACGCTGGCGGCTGTTGTTGGTATGGCGGGCAGGCATCGTCCAGAGCCATTCGGGCGTAGCTCTGTAATCTTCGGCTCTCGAATAGCCGACGCTGTTGTGCAGAACGGGCGCAATAGAACCCACCTGCGTTTGCGAGCTGACGTTCTCTTTGATCGTTTTGATCATGTAGGTGTACAAATTGGCCTGCTCCTGCCGATTTCCTACGCTGGTGTTATCGTTTTCAATATCCAGAAAAACAAACCCGTACGTGTTTTTCATGCCGCCGGGCGGGCAGTCGCCAAAATTGAAGCAACCTCCGCTAAGCTCGGATGATGCCTGAAACAGGGTGTTCCGGTTTTGGGGTGCTGGCCTGGCGCCGGGGGCTGCGGGGGCTGTTCGGTAGACTGTCTCGCCCGCTTTCTCGCTATTCTCCGCCCACGCCAGTCCGAAGGCATCTCTAAAATAGCCCCGGTATACGATCCAGGCGCGCTGGCTGAGCTGAAGGGCACTCTTCCAGCTTTTTGCCGGAAAACCGTCTTTCCAGATTTCAACACTAGGCACCATCCGGGTTTGGTCGACGGCTGAAAATCCCCGCCGAAAAATCTTGGTCCGATCCTGCTGGACATGCAGGTTTCGGCCGGCACCGCAAAACGTAATTGTTTTAGTGGCGGGCAGTGTAAAGTCGCTGACGATGTCGAGGCTATAAAATCCTTTGCGTGTGCTGGGCGTTGGGGTAAAGCGCGATCGGGGTGTGGGGACGAGGGTCGCCTGTGCAGGCAATGGACCCTGTAGCCGTACAGCCGCTACCGTATCCGACCTGTCTGATTGCCAGTACCAATAGCCGGTACCCGCTACACTAATTAGTAAACCCAGGGCAAGTACTTTCATAAACGGCTTCAAGATGGTTGGGGTTGTAAGGGGCGGCAAACAAGGTACATCGGACCCGTAAAACTAGGGGCAACCTAAGTCGCCCCATCCTGATTCATCTGTTGTACAATGCGTTATTCCTGATCGATGTACCGCTTCGTGATGGGCTGATACGAGTCAATCCGGCGGTCGCGAAAGTAGGGCCAGGTTGTGCGGTATTTCTCCGAAAGAGCCAGGTCGACCGGTTGAACATGAACGAGTTCCTGGTCATGGGGCGCCAGATAGAGCAGCGAGCCAAATGGATTAGACACAAAGGAACCACCCCAGAATTGCTGATCCGCTTCGCGACCAACCCGGTTCACGGCTACCACGTGTACCCCATTGGCAATGGCGTGGCTCCGCTGAATGGTCTGCCAGGCGTTGTACTGTTCGGTATTCTGCGCGGGATCCGGTTCCGTAGTGTCCCAGCCTATAGCCGTGGGGTAGAACAGAATTTCGGCACCCATCAACGCGGTGATGCGGGCTGCTTCGGGATACCACTGATCCCAGCAGATCAACACACCAATCCGGGCAAATTTCGTATCGAACACTTTATACCCCAGATCGCCGGGAGTAAAATAAAATTTCTCGTAATAACCGGGATCATCCGGAATGTGCATCTTCCGGTATTTGCCCAGATAAGTACCGTCGGCATCCAGCACAGCCGTTGTGTTGTGATACAGGCCCTGCGCCCGTTTCTCGAACAGCGACGCAACAATGACAACGCCTAACTCGCCCGCTACCTGAGCCAGCCGGTCGGTGGTGGGGCCTGGAACGGCCTCGGCCAGACCAAAGTTGTGGTGGTCTTCGACATCGCAGAAGTATAACGATGTAAACAATTCCTGCAGGCAAACGATTTGGGCACCTTTCTGGGCTGCTTCACGAATGCCGCTGATGGCTTTCTGAACATTGGTCTCGACATCTGCCGAGCAACTCATCTGTACTAAACCGATATTGACGTTCTTGGACATGGTACAAAAGTAGGGCGTTATGGACGGATAGCCCCAACTTTCAACAAAAAGGTTATCGGACGGGTTCGGTGGGAAAGTTTTTGGCGCGGAGCTCTATGTTTGTGGTATAGGGTTCGTAGTTTGCGGTAGCCAAACCTCGTTTGACCGACAGACGCGTTAAGCGGAAATCCTGAAACCCAAAGAAACCAATGATGACCTCTCGCAGAACTTTCCTGCACAAAACGGCACTTACCGGCGTAGCCACGGCTCTTTCGCCCAATGCACTTTGGGCTAGCCAAAAGCCCGCTAAAGATAAACTTGGTGTGGCCCTGGTTGGCCTGGGCTACTACAGCACTGATCTGCTGGCGCCAGCGTTGCAGAAAACGAAAAATTGTTACCTCGCCGGTATCGTAACGGGTACGCCTGCCAAAGCCGAAAAGTGGAAAAAGCAGTACAACATCCCCGACAAAAACATTTACTCCTACCAGACCTTCGACCAGATTGCCAACAACCCCGACATCGACGTGGTCTATGTGGTGTTGCCGCCGTCCATGCACGAAGAATACGTTGTTCGGGCCGCTAAGGCAGGTAAACACGTTTGGGTGGAAAAGCCAATGGCTGTTACAGCGAAAGAATGTCAGAATATGATCGACGCCTGCGCGAAAAACAAAGTATCGCTGGCCGTTGGCTATCGGCTTCACCACGAGCCCAATACACAAGAGTACATAAAGGGACTGAGGGATGGTAAAATCGGTAAAATTCAGATGGTCAGCTGCTCGGCGGGTTATCAGGACAACCGGACGGATCACTGGAAGCAGAAGAAAGAAATGGGGGGCGGTGTTATGTACGACATGGGTGTATATGTCCTACAGGGAGCCCGGCTGGCAACGGGTGAGGAGCCTATTGCCGTAACGGCCCAGCAATACACGACCCGGCCTGACATCTATAAAAACGGGCTCGACGAAACGACAATGGCCCAGCTTATTTTTCCGAGTGGCGCGCGGGCGGCCGTTCAGTCCAGCTACGGCATGAATATGAACTTTCTGGATGTAACGGGTAGCAAAGGCACGCTACGGATGGAGCCTTATTCCGCCTACAATGGTCAGAAGGGCGTGTGGAATGGCAATGGTGGTAAAATTGAATACCCGTACGAAGTACCCTGGCAGCAGACCAAACAGATGGATGATGATGCCGAAGCCATCATGAACAAAAAGCCGATGCTGGTTCCGGGTGAAGAAGGGCTGCGTGATATAAAAATCGTAGAGGCCATCTACGAAGCGGCCCGGACGGGCAAACAGGTGAAGATTAGTTGATTAATTTTATGCTCAAACTCAAACTGCTCAGTTAGACAAGTACACTGTTTTGCAAGGATTTGCCTGACATTATGTTTTAGTTGTGTGCTATTGGTGTTTGCGTTGTGGTATATAAAGTCGGGCGGCTCATTTGGTGAGCCGCCCGCTTTTTGTTTATTTCGCTTGTCAACCCCGCGAGCTTATGCAACCCACCGATTTTACCAGCCTTTCTGCCGACCAGCAACTCGACACGCTTTACTTCACGGGCGACATCCTTGCAAACCGCTACGAAGGCGAGAACATATTTCTGCTCTACAACCTGCGCGATTTCTACGTTGAACTCCGCTACGACGCCTATAATAATAACCTGCATCAGGTGACGGCCTTCCGGGATATGAATAAACTGGAGCCTTATCTGCCCTATTTGTCTCTTTAAATCCGGGCTTTCTGGCGTACCAGATTAAGCCATTGCTCCCGTCCTTCGCAAGTCCAGTGGGTGTCACCTTTCAAGTAGGGTGATGTACGGTCAGCCTTGAATACATCGTATATGTCGATCGTTGACACCCGCAGATTAGGGTGTTGCTGGACCCGTTCGATCAGCTGATTGTACGCCCCCCGATTTGGCTCTACAATACTGGCCTTGTTAGGGATCATCGAAAAATACACTTCGTCGAAACCAAGGCGTTTGTAGCGTGCAACCACCGAATTGATACTATCGACCAGCACCGTAATTTCCTTATCGGGTATATGGGTAAACGATGAAATCTTCGTCTTCGTAGTATCGACGTCACTCCGAAGAAACACACTCTTGTGATCTTCTGACAAGCTGACACCCGAACTTTCCCGGTTAAACCAGTTCAGGGTCAGTTTCGCCTTTAACTCCTTGAACCAGAAAGCCCAATCACGACTGAATAAGGCCGATTCGAGCCGTTCTTCCATATCGCTGCGGTGAAACTCGTTGCTTAACCGCTGACGCAGGGGAAGCTTCGGCGTAGGGGATTTGCTGGTATCGGTCTGGACGACAAACTCGTGAATGGGCCGGAAAAAGTGGTCCCGGATATGTCGCTCTACCGATTCAATTAATAACACATTTCGTTTGGTTGAGTCGAGTTGAATCCGTTGCTGGAAATCCCAGGCTACGCGCTGAAAACGGCTTACCCGAAAGTCGGATTGGGTGAGCCGTTCGGGTTCGGAAAAGCTATCACCAATAATATACAGGTGAGTTGAATCGGTATCGCTCGACCGGTTTGCCGACGCGCAAACAGGCTTGGTTTCTTTAAACTGAGGCAGTGCTGAGAGACGGTAGAGGTCGCCGAACCGGTAATCATCCACAACAATACCCGTATCATAAAGTCCGTGCAATACGGTACTCGACAGGCCGCCACTCCAAAGAACCAGGGCAATCAATAAAATGGTATAGCGTAAAACGCGCATGGTTGTAGAAGGGTGGGACGGGCGATAAACGACTGGTCCCAAATATTTTTATCGTAATCGAATACTGAATAGCTGTACCGCCTGCTGGGCACCACTCAAAATGTATAATTCGTTGGTGCGTTCATCGAATTGCAGCGCAACGGGAAAATCGCTTGGAATCGGGCGGTCGTTTAAAATTCGACCGTTCAGGTCATAAAGCATCGTAAAACCACCCGACTTAACGCTAACCAACTCTATACCAGCCCCCAGCCGGTGGTAGCGAATGTTGTTCCGGCCGGATTGCAGGGCGCGCACATCGAACCGACGCTGCCCCTGCTGATCCAGCACGGAAATTTCCGTATCGGTTGTACGCAGAAGCAACCAGTTCGTCTGGTCTTCGTCCGGGAACAGCCTGAAATAACCCCGCCGAACAGGCCGATACAACTGAATTCGGTTGGCAATAAGACCGTTCGTGTTGATCGTTAACAACTGACCTTCGTCGGTAATGGATCGAATCTGCGTTTGTCCGGGCGGCAGAAGAGCCGGGCCAACAAACCGGATTTCAGGCTCCTCTTCATTCGTTCGCTCAATTTTAGCGGGGAAGTGCGGATACTGCGTCCCGTTTTCCCGCCAGTGATTCAGGGTGCCGTCCGCCTGCATAGCGAGTATATCCATACCCGAGGGCGTCACCATTACCTGGAACGGAAGCTGCAACGTGCCTTTGTGGGGAGCCGTCATGAGTCGGACGAAGGTTCGGCGCTGGCGATCGAGCGCGTAAATATGCCCATCTTCGTGAGCGGCCAGCGCCACCATATTCCGTTGCTGACTACCCCGCGGGCGGGCCAGAAAAGAGGGGTCTATGCCTTTCGGTAATGGAATGGCCTGTAGCGCTACCTTTTTACTGATCCGAACCGGGTCGGCCACGTACAGCGTACGATCGGTCATGAAGAGGTATTGCAACCGGCCGTTGTTTAGGAAGTCTACACCCAGTGCATTGCTGCGAATGGGGCCATCGGTGTTGTTTTGTACCAGTTTATCACCATCGGGTGTGACCAGCACAAACTGACCGGCATTGTTCTGGGCGTAAAACTGGGCAGAACTATCGCTCAGGTTACCCGTTACGATGGGTGCTGAAATGAGTGGTGCGTTGAATTCTGTCTTCTTCTGAAGTAAAACTTTGTTGAGCACTGCCCGGCTCGCAGGTCGGGTGTTGCGGCCCAGCACAACGGTAGACTGAATGTTCTCATTGCCATAACTGGCCTGGTAGGCCATGTTTTCCAGGTTAGCCAGGGCGGGCGTACCAGTTGCCGGATCTACCTTGTCGAGCAAATTCTGCCAACCCAGCGGCCAACTGGCAAGCACACTCGCTTGGCCGCGATTTAGCCGGGCAAACGCCGTAAAATTGGCCGGGCGCAGGGTTGAGTTCAGTAACTCGGCCTGCCGGGCATCCGCCGTCCAGACGGCTCCGCGCTGTACCTGTTGCAGGTAGTCCTGCAAGGCATCTTCGCTGTTGGCTACGATCAGGGAGGTACCATGTTGGGTAATCCAGCTTTGGGAGAAACCCGAAAACAAACTACTAAAGAGTGACGCGGGTAATTCCGGAATATTTAATAACAAAATCTTGTGCCCCAAATAGCTCTTTGGGTCTGTAGCCATCTTGGCCCCTGACCGGTAGGCTACCTGCTGATAGGCATTTGCCAGCTTTTTGCCATCCAGGGCGGTCAGAATTAATACCTGACGCAAGGCACCCGTTGGCGATTCCAGACGACACAGCATAATGTCTGGTCCCAATGACTGATACAACGGCTTAGTTTCGGGCGCAATCTGCTTGAACCGATCCCGCAGAAAGCCGCTGGAGGCCGAGCCCAACAGATTACTGAGTGACTTCCCAAACTGAGAAGCATCACTGATACCAATGTGGTACAAGGTAGCCGTTGTTTGGGGAATCAGGTTGGCGTACTGGATGCGCCGGGGCGCTTGATTCGCGAATAAAGCCGCTACGTCGCGCCGGTTGCCGATCTGGTCGACTGCGTAACCAATCAGGTGAGAGCGCGAAGCAGATTGCCGAAACTGAAGATTCAGTTCTTCCGGCAGAAAGAGCCTTATCAGGGAGCCTACGTTGCTAAAGAGTGACTGAAGTACTTCGGGCCGTATGGAGAGCCCCGCCAGATGGTCCTCATCGACCTGGAAGTCTGGCTCGGCAGCGGTCAACTTGAGCGACTGGTGCATCCGTTTGGCTACGTTCTCAATCAGGATACCCGATACACTGCCCACTAAAAAGCCATCGGTCAGAATGAACGAGCCAACGGGTTCATTGCCCCTGGCTACCAAATCAAGGATTTTCTCGCCCGCAAACGTGTGATTGAGTACCCGGTACTGTCGGGGATCCGGATTTGTGAGCCGGTTCAGAAATGGCTGATCCTGAGCCGATATGGGAACGTAAAAAATGAAATCGAGTGTCGTCTTGGAGATGGAGTGCAGCGAGTAACGAATGTTTCGGCCAGAAACAAACTTGAGCACAGTAGCCGTGTCGGCGGTTGCGTAAAGGAAACGGTCGAGTTTCTGTCGGGCTTCGTCAAAGACCGGCAGTTGCCGGAGCGAAAGCTGGGTACGCAGGACGCGTGCCGAAACCGTATCCTGAAGCCGGTCGCTGGCCAGCACCAGCAGAGCACCGGGCGGCACCAGAGAGCCAACAGTCCGACCTGCCGGAAAAAACTGTCGGTACCCCAGCCAGCCGCCAATCAGCAGCACGAGGGTACCAACAGCAATCCAGAGACTTCGTTTCATTTAGTACGGAAGATGAGTGGTAGGTCGCCTTACGATTTTCGGTTAACTGGCGCAACGGATTCCGTGCATCGGCCAACTGAGAATCAACGGTAAACGACGGCAATGTGTCTAGGCCGTTACAGGCTCTGGCTTTTTCAGTGCTTTCACTTTGCTGCTCAACTCAAGCCGAAACTGGGCCAGCTCTTTAAAACTTTGAATGCAGACTTTGAGCAGTTTCCATTTCAGAATAGAAACCGTACCCGTCAGGCGCTCCTTGTGCGTAATGGGAATATCGAAGGTGTTATGCCCCGCTTTTTTGGCCATTACAGCCAGAAAAATATTGGGCGCGAAAGGCGTTGGATTAGGTAATTGAGCCAGCAGCTTACGCAGGAATGTACCCCGAATGAGCCGGAACGGAATATTGCTGTCCATAATATACGTTCCGTAAATAAACGCAATGCTCAGCCGAAGAATACGCGTAATAATTAACCGGGCCGGGGCGTCGTACCGTTCTTCCCGATAGCCAAGAATAAACGGCGACTCGTTCCGTCTGGCCCATAATTTACCAAAATCATCGGTAATGAACTGGTCGTCACTATCGGTCTGGAAAACGTATTCAGAATCCAGCGCCACCGCCTGCCGATACCCGTTCACGACCCCATTCCCATGCCCACCATTAGGCTGATGGACGACCATTAATTTAGGGTAACGGTCTTTTATCTGATCCAGGATAGCCCCTGTTTTATCGCGCGAACCGTCATTCACAACAATCAGGCGGGTGTTTTCGGTAGGAAATTGGCGGGTCAACAAATCAGTCCACTGCTTGACAACAGCTTCAATAACTTCTTCTTCGTTGTAAGCCGGCATTACAATTGACAGCAGGAGACTCATACTTGCTTGAATAGTGAAAACGGATTAATGCACAATAGGGCAGATGTTGGGTAAACTGAAAACGAGTTGATAATTCTCTTTTGTTTAAACGCGTGGTGGCTCGTAATCTGGCTTGTACATTTACTAACTATTTGCAAATATATAAAATTGTTACGGGCGAAATGAGCTAAGTAGACTGTACGTTAGTGAGTGGTCTGACCGGAAATGGTGATTAACGGGTTCCGGTTTGATGGCGCATCAATAAGAATACCGATCCTTCAGATCATTTATTGGCTTTTCAATCAAATACCAGGAGAGTGTTGCCAGGATAATGGTAAGGGCTAAATAAAAGGAAAACGGGAAGAAGTACGAACTGTTCAGGAAGGGCATCAGGTCCGATAAACGGCGCCAGGCCCGTATGGTAAAATGCGTTGGTTGTGTATGAAAAACGTTGAAGATGAAGTTATGGAACAAATATAAACCGTAACTGATACGGCCCATATACTGGCTAACGGGGTGTTCGAGCAACCATTTCATGGGGCCTTTGAAGCCGATGATACCATGGCCAATCAGAAAGAAACCAATCAACGACGCAAAAAGTCGCTCCCATACCTCCGATACAATGTTGTGATAACCCCTTGGCGAATCAATTGAGATCCAGTGGTTGAGGTAAACAATAGCGGCAAAAACGAGAATGCTGAGCCAGACCCCGGCCGACGGCGTGAAAAGCCGGACGAGCCAGTCGCGTTTGTACAGCCAGCCGTAAGCCATAAGGGCGCCTAAACCAAACGAATCCAGGCAGGTAGGGGTCGACACGTATTCGATAAACCAAGGTAGCCGGAGCCGATACAGCACGTACCTTAGTGCCACGCTGCCAACGATCATCAGAATAGCCGTTGCGGGTAAAAACCGGCGGGGAACAAAGAAGAGCAACAGCGGAAAAATAAGGTACACCTGCTCCTCAACGGCCAGCGACCATAAATGATCGACTGTACCCATCCAGGTCTGGTTGATGGCGATGTAAATGTTCGTGCCGTAGAGGGCCAGCCAGCCAATGGTCCGACGGATGGGTGGTTCGTTGATCAGGTAGAGAACAAACAGGGTGATGTAGTAGATGGGAAAAATGCGAAGCGTCCGACGGATGTAGAACGTTTTGAGGTACTTTCCCAGGCCGCCCTGCGGCAGGCTGCTTAGTTTATCTTTGCTCGATAGTAGAATACGGGTGATCAGGAAACCGCTTAATACGAAAAAAATCGTAACACCCAGGGCACCCAATGGTAATCCGTCGACCCGGCCCACCATCCAGTGGTCGAATAAAACCATACCAACGGCCAGAAACCGGATGCCGTCCAACTGCCGAAAGTGGTTCAGCGCCGGGCGGGCGGTTGTCGTTGTCGGTATGGAGGACTGACTGGACGAATCGGGCGAATGACTTTGCTTATGAACCAACGGATAGTTTGATTAACGGATAACGAAGTTGACTTCCAGAACCTACCAGTTTTTGGCTTCTACAGTTTTTGGTGGACCGGAGGATACGATAGTTTGGTTTGTCGGCCGAAGTTCGTACGTGTTCGCGCTGGAAACAATCAGCACAAATAGTTGGTACGCACCTGCGGCCATTTCTGCCGAGTAAATAGCACTGTCGAAGCCATTGGTAAACAAGTAGCCCGGCCTGAAACGGGCTTTTACCATTGACTGTTGCCGTTGCCAGACCGGAAACAAATACGTTCGCTTGGGCGAACGGGCCAGCAGATAAGCACTGGCGTCTCCGAGTCCCTGGGCGGGGAACGTCTCATTTTTTACCGAGTAACCGCCCTGTATTTTACCGATGTTTACGGCAAGTGGTGCCTGTTGGGCTGGTCCGTATATGACGGGCAACGCATTGTCGTAAAAGGCGGGAGTAGGCGGGGTATACCGCTGCGAAACGGAATCGGACGAAAAGGTGGCATCGTTTGATGAATGCGTCCAGTTGAATTGATTCGTGGTTAGCCAGTGTCGCCACCAGATCGTTTCGTTCAGAAACGAAAAATAAGAAAGTACGGCTAAAAGTACGCTACTCGTTAACCCACCCAAAAGCCACCAGCGCCGGGCGGGTTTTGGCAGCATGGCCACGCCGTACAGGTAGAGAAGCGCTAGCCCCGTAAGCGAATACATTTTGTAACGGCTGGTAATCAATAAATCAACCCCGGCTCCCGTGCGCGCCCAGGCGACAATGGCCGAGGTGCCCAGAATAAATGCGGTACAACTCCAGAAGAAAACCGTAACTGACGAAAGCGTAGGGGCCGATTTATGACTAGTTTTCTTTGAGGTCAGTAGCCAACCAAACAGGTCGCCCAGCGCCAGCCGGTTCACAAGAAGACTCCAGCCTACGATAGCTGCGAAAATCAAAACCATCATTCCTCCGAGCAGGATGCAGATTCGGAGCGGGGGATTAATGGGCAATGCCTCCGCAGCCGCCCCGATGACGGCAAACCAGCCCTTACCCAGTTCCAGTACCCCCGGCCTTACGTACTTGACGCCGTCCGGTTTTTCGAAGCCGGTGAAGTAAAGAGCTACGATGACGGCGGCACCCGCTAACCAACCGATTATAGGCCCAAACTGTACACGATTGTTTTTATCTGCATAAGCCGGTAGCCGTAACAATAGAATCAGAAACCCCAGGGGCCACACCATCAGGCCGTTACCGCTCGTGATGGTGGCCAGCATACCCGCCACAAAAGCAAGTCGCCAGTTGGTAGTGTAACTCAAGAAGTAAAAAGCCGCGATCACCCACAGAACAACCGAGAAGTTCTGCAGAGCGGCCATCCCCCAGAACATATTTTCCCACTGCGACAGGTTGAAGAGAAGCCAGGCAACAGGTGCAGCATAGAGCAACGATTGGCCGGACAAATCGGGCCGGGAACGACGAAGTGCCGCCGTGAAAATTAATAGCAAGCCTACCAGACTCAAATTCCCCACCAGCATCAGGTGGACGTAGTTCAATCGACTAAATAGTTGATAGTCAAGTAGCGAAACAAGCCGGTCGAAAACGATCCGGTGCTCGTTGTGTTGCCTGAAGAGCTGGTAAAGTTTGCCCGTTAAGGTTGATTCCTGGTCGAAATTGAACAGGAAGTTCCGTAAGGCGTGATCATCCCATTTGGGAACATTGACTGCATATGCCTGCCAGGTCAACCCAAACAACAGAACGGGTAAAACAAGCAACGCCCAGCCCAACCCCGGCAGCCAACGTCGGGTTGTCGACGGCTGACCGGAGCGATGTGTGTTGTTCGTTGCTGGTTGTTCTGTGGTCACGATTAATACCGGTATTTGGTGCCTTCAAAGTCAAAAATCGTAATGCGCTTCCCCGAATTGCCCTTCACCAGAATGATGCGGTCGGTCTGGGTGGTATCCATGCGTTGGTAATACGTCGCGTCTTTTGGCAGATACAAGTTCGTGTATTGTGCGTCAATAATCGAGTGGCGGGTATAGGTATTTTCAACTTCATCGCGGGGAGCCGTTCGGGCGGATGGGTAAAGAACGGTATCGCCCGGAGCATACAGTTCCTTTATCCGATCGGCTGCTGTATTGTATGGATTTGCGATCCGGTAGCGGCCATAATAGGTGTATTTGGGAGCCTGGTCTTCATAAATCCGATACAGCAGTTCGACCAGGTAATAGCTCTGAACCAGCAGAACCGCTACCAGTGTCAGCCGCAGGTAAGTGGGTTGCCGGAACACCTGGCGAATGATCAGGCCAACTAAAATAACGCTGTAGGGAAACGAAAAGCCGGAATACCGTTGCATCAGGCCGTACGTATGATCGTTGCGGAACGCGATGGCAATAACAAACAGGGTCGGGAATGTGCTCAGCAAAACGAGGAAAAAGACCAGCCGCCGATCAGCCTGATTGGTGTATCCGACAGCCGCCTGATAAAGCATGTAGTAGAAGATGGGCGTAGCCGCTGCAGCCAGCAGCCGGAGCGACGGAATGCTATAAAGCGCAAAGCCAGCCACCAGCAACACCGGAACTGCAATGCTTACCCAGGTCGGAACGGTGCGCCCCCGGCCAAACCGATGGATGATAAAAACGGCTATGCAGCCGAGCGAAAAGGCAACAATCAGGTTGCGAAAGGCCAGCGTTTCGGAAGAAAGCCCGTTGGAGAACATCATCAGATCGGACCAGAGTGGAATCGACTTCTTGACAACGTTAGGAATCGTGGCGGGCAGAATAATATTGAAACCGTTGTTGTAGGGGTTCGAATAGGCAAGCCCCCGGTAAAGCTGGGCCTGATAAGCCAATGTCTGGAGCGTATACTTACCCCCCCCGAAAACAAACCACGGGAGAATCAGGCTGACCGTGCCGCCGATAACGCTGAGTCCTAAACCGATATAGGTCTTCAGATTGCGATTGAACAGGAACAGGTAGATGCCGTGGCACATAAATACCGTAACGGCCAGATAATGACCCAGTACCGCCAGCGCAAAGCATAACCCGTAACCGACATACATCCCGATGGGCGTTTTCCCTTCGGCGCGTCGGTCGAGGATGCGCAGGAAAAGATACGTGCCCAGCATGGTGATGAAAATGGTCATGCAATAATTGCGGGCCATGTGGCTATAGGCAATAAAAAACGGCTCAATGGCCGACAGAAAGGCGCAAAGGAGAGCCAGTGACTCCGACCGAAAGTAACGCTTCGTTAATAAATAGGTCAGGCCGACGATGAGGGTACTGAAAATGATGGAAGGCATCCGGATGGACAGGTCGCTCATGCCGAAAAGCTGAACCCACGCCCAGAGCAGCGCATAGTGCGAGGCACTATTGCCTATATCATTCTGAATAATGGCCCTGATGTAGTCGTGGAGGTGTTTTTCTTTCCAGAACTCCTTCGGGGTAAAGTAGATCTTGCCGGGTGTGAAGAATACATCATGCTGGTTGAAACCCTCCAGCGAAACCCCGGCAATGTTGATCAGGGTAAACTTTTCATCCAGATAAAGACCATGCACACTGGACTTGTAAAGCCGAAGACCAAGGGCAAGAACTAAAATCAGAACAAGCAGTAAGCGGGGAGAACTTAGCTGGGCAAATAAACCGGAACGACTGTCGTTCATCATGCGGTCAGTAGTGAGTGAATGCGGCATTTGGGCGCAAAGGTAAGTCACTACCCGCTGGTTTTACAATTTCAGGATCGTGAATTCTACCCGTCGGTTCAGTTTACGCTTCTCTTCCGTGCCGTTGCTGGCTATGGGTTTGCTTGGTCCCCAGGCTTTTGTCTGGATACGAACGGGGGTAACCCCCTTACTCAGCAAGTACTCCTTCACAACCCGTACCCGGTCTTCAGCAAGCTTCATGTTCGGCTCCCAGTCACCCTGATTATCAGTATGTCCCTCAATGAGCAGTTCCATTTCCGGGTATTTCGCCAGCATATCAACTACCCGGTCCAGCTCCGCATCGGCACCGGGCAGCAGCGCAAACTGGCTCTGCTCGAAGAGTACTTCCCGCATCGTTATTTTCTGGCCCGTTTCAATCTTAACCAGCAGAATACTCTTTTTGATGTCGCGGAAGCGCTTGTCTTTGCTCAGGTCAATAGTTTCGGTAGTGGGAAAGTAACCTTCATGGCTGGCGGTGAGGGTGTAGGCTTTCTGAGTAGGGAGAATAAGCTTGAACTCTCCGGATTCCGGGTTGTAGTCTACTTTTTCCAGCCCTTTTCGCTCACCCACAATGTTCGACACAATTTGTGATGCAACGGGTTTCCTGCTTTTCGAGTCAAGTACAGTTCCAGTAATGATCGCGACCGGGTCGGGTTTGATCGCCGGATACAGTTTAAGCCGAAAGATGTCGTCTTCGCCCAGTGAACCATCCCTGGAACTTAGGTAAGCATAATCGCCCGAGGCCGGAATGGTAAAATAACCATCCCATTCATCCGTATTCACGCTTGGCCCAAGGTTTTCGGGTTCACTCCAGTTACTCCAGGAGTCGTCTAACCGGCGGGAAACAAAAATATCGCCGTTGCCCAAACCAGGATGACCACCCGACGTAAAATACATGGTTCGGCCATCGGCAGCCAGAAAAGGCGAGCTTTCAAAATCAGCCGTATTGACAACACCCCCCAACGACACCGGTTCTGACCAGGTTGTATCCGTCTTTTTTAGGGAGACATAGAGATCGCGGTCACCACGGGTGTCTTTTCGCTGAACGGCCAGAATAATGGCCCGCCCATCAGGTGCTACACAAAATTCCAGTTGATTTTTCTCGTGCAGGTTATAGTTGTTGGCAATTCGGCACTCGACGGGTTGCGACCAGCCCGTTTTGGTGCGCGTCGATTTAGAGATACCGAAGACCATACCCCCATTGGGGCGGTACACGTTGATGAGATAAGCCGTTCGCCCATCGGCCGACATACCGCTAATGGCATTGTCGCCCGTGTTATTGATGGGGGAACCGATGTTGACGGCCTCGCTCCAGCCAGCGGGGTTACCGCCCACGCCCGACTCCAGTGTTGAATACCAGACATCCTGCCGGTCCGATGCGCCAAGGTTCGCTTTATTAAAGTTCCGGGTGAAGTAGAGCGTCCGTCCGTCGGGCGAGATAACCGGAGCCACCTCCTGTCCCACAGAGTTGATCGCTTTACCGAGGTTTTCTTTCTTAATGTCTTTCGGTGTGTCTTTCGATACAACAAGGCTCACCGTGATGGGTTTTATGTCCTCCGACATACCGATACCATCAATTTGATTGAGCCCTTTCAGAGCAGCTCCGTTAATCACCACTTTGACCTGCTGGCATACCAATGTCGAATCGTTAAGGAAAATACGCAGCAGCGGATCTGCTCGGGGTTGGGTGCTCGCGGCTTCGTAGACAATGTGCTCAACGCCTTTTTCGTCGATGGCGATCACTTTCACCACGGACCCTGGGTTTACATTTTCGGCGACAACAATTTGCCGGGCCCGCATGGGTTTGGCAAAGCCGACCTGAATCCACTCATCGGCAGTACCATCAACATAAAATGGTGCCCAGGCGCACGGGCTCGGCCCTGTATCAGGTAGCTTGTTGGGGCGTCCCAACGCCTGAATGGCTTTGTATTGCTCGCCGTAATTTTCCCCTCTTTTCTCCGAAGATACCCCAACGACCCGACTCGCCCACTGTACGGAACTGGCTGTTTGCCGCTGGAATGCTGTCGGACTCTCTGATGTTTTTGTCTCCGTTCCAGCCGGGCTGCGTTCAGTCGAACCGCGTCCGGTGGAACGCAGCCCGGCTGAACGCAGCCCGGTTTGTTGTGCAAGCCCCGTAAAGGAAATAAGCAAAAGACTGCTCAAGAAAAGGTTACGTTGCGAAGGCATAAAAAAGCGCTCTATAAGCTCTAATATAAGCAGCAAATTCTATTGAAAAAAGACGTACCCCAAGGCGAATGCGCCAGGCAACCGGGGTGTACTTTGCGTTGTACCGACTAATTTGTCATCACCCGATATTCCCAGGGTTTCAGCGTTACAACCATTTCCGGCTTCAGTTCAACGGGCTGATGGCTGAACACATCCGTATACGTACCGGTGTAACCATCACCGCCCAACTGTACGGTTTGCGGTTTATCGCCCAGGTTTAGCACCACCGTAACGCGATCATTGTCGCGATGCCGATAGAATGCATATACCTTGTCGTCATGATCGGTCGGAATTTTCACCAACTTACCGCCCGCCAGTCCATTCCAAAGTGCCCGGTTGCGGTGCTTGAGTGTCAGTAGGGTCTTGAAAAAATCGCTCTTGGCGTACGTACCCCATACAATGGTATCTTTCTCGAAAAAGGCCAGCCGTTTATTCAGGTTGGCTTCCATGCCGTTGTACACCAGCGGCATACCTTCCAGCGTACTGCACAACACAAAAAAAGCATCGGCGGATGGGCCAAACGACTCCGCCAGCGTACCGTTGTGCGAATTTTCGTCGTGGTTCTGCGTAAACAGCATCTGGTAATACCACTTCGGAAAACGCTTTTGATTGGCTTCGCGCAGGGAGTCGATCTTATCTGCCGTACGCGCCCCTTTGGCAACCGCTTTCATCATAGTGTGCATGCTCCAGCCGTAGTTCATGTTGAAGCAGTTTTTAAACTGATCGGGCTCATCTTCCCACTCCGATAACATAAATACGGTTTTGATTTTGTCTAACTGGGGGCGTACCTGAGCCCAGAAGTCGTTCGGAACAAAGCCCGCTACATCACAGCGGTAGCCATCAATACCACATTCCTTAATCCAGTATTGCATCGCATCAATCATTCCTTTGCGCATCTCCGGATTGTCGTAGTTCAAATCCGCAACATCGGTCCAGTCTGTCGCCTTACCGGTTTTTGGGTCTACAGGCGTCGTCATTTTGCCACCAATTTTCGTATACCAATCCGGGTGCTGTGTTACCCAGGTATGATCCCATCCGGTATGATTGGGTACCCAGTCCAGAATGACCCGCAGGCCAAGTACGTGTGCCCGGTTCACCAGCGACTTGAAGTCATCCAGGGTGCCATAGTCGGGGTTTACGCGCTTAAAATCGGCAACGGCATACGGACTGCCCAGTGTGCCTTTTTTGTTTTTCTGGCTGATGGGGTAAATCGGCATCAGCCACAGAATATCCACGCCCAGTTCTTTCAGGCGGGGTAACTGGGCTTCAATGGCTTTAAAGTTTCCTTCGCGGGAGAACTGGCGCGTATTAACTTCGTAAATGGTCGCATTTTGGGCCCAATCGGGGGCGGGTGGAGCCCCAAGCGCTGTGGTATCAGTATCTGAACTTTCTTCTTGGCTTGATTCAGTATTGCGGCAGGCGGTTGTCAGCAACAACGCACTGAGCAAGACGGTCAGGTACGATTTTTTCATGGAATTGATTCCAGTCAATTAGATTAGGCGTTACGGAAAGTGATTAGGCTACCAGCAGCTGGCGGCTGTTCTTTAGTTGATGAATGGTGTCCAGAGGGTCTTTGGCGCCAAAAATGGAATTACCAGCAACCAGCATATCGGTGCCGGCCCGTAGCAAGGCATCTGCGTTGGATAGACTAACACCGCCGTCGACTTCAATGAGGGCGGGGCATTGGCTGGTTACCAGCAGTTGTTTTAGGTCGGCAATTTTCCGAAGGGTATGAGGGATGAATGACTGGCCCCCGAAACCCGGATTAACAGACATGATCAAAATGACATCAATCTGGTCGAGCACATCGACCAGGCCACTGATGGGCGTGTGCGGATTGAGCGCAACGCCCGCTTTGCAGCCCAATTCCCGAATGCGGCTCAGGGTTCGGTGCAGATGGGGACAGGCTTCGTAGTGAACGTGAATGACGGAAGCTCCGCCGTCCGCAAACGCGTCGAGGTAACGGTCCGGGTCTGTAATCATTAGATGCACGTCGATGGGCTTCGTACAATGGTTGCGAACAGCCTCAAGAAGTGGAAACCCAAACGAGATGTTAGGCACGAATACGCCGTCCATAACATCAAAATGAAGATAATCAGCCTCACTTCGGTTAACCAGTTCCAGATCGCGTTGAAGATTGGCAAAGTCGGCCGCAAGCAACGAAGGAGCAATGAGAGGCTGTGTCATAGACTGTAAAGAAATCACCGTCAGGGATTAGGCAACTGTTGTGGTCTGGCCAATGACGGAAACGATTCACGACAAAAGCACGGCCAGCAGCAAGCTGTTTTTTTTATCCCGTAAAAGTACCTTTTTTTGGATGAACGAAGAAACAAAACCAATGTTGCCCATTTAGAATTATGGACAGTCGATAGGGAATAAGTAATAGATGACGTATGTCTTGTGCGGCAGACTAACCTGGATGTTGCCTTAGCAGCAGCCACTTATACTATACGACGAACTCTTTTACTTTTCATTAAGCCTATGAATCCCCAGGAACGCATTGCCGAACTGACAAATACCCTGAATTACTACAATCATCAATACTATCAGCATAGTGTTTCGGAAGTGGATGATTTCACCTTTGATAAACTTTTGGCCGAGTTAACTTCTCTGGAAACGCAATACCCTGATTTTCGTCAACCCGATTCGCCAACGGCCCGTGTAGGGGGCACCATCAGCAAGGAATTTAAGACAGTGTACCACCGGTTTCCGATGCTTTCCCTGGGTAATACTTACTCAGAAGAAGAACTTGTTGAGTTCGATAAACGGGTTCAGAAAGGCTTAAACGGACAACCCTACGAGTACATCTGTGAATTAAAATTCGACGGTGTTGCGCTGAGCATGACTTATGAGAATGGCGTACTGGTGCAGGGCGCAACGAGGGGCGACGGGGTTCGGGGGGATGACATTACGAACAACATCCGGACCATTCGCACGGTGCCGCTGCGGATTCATAAGACCGATGTTCCGCCATTATTCGAAGTTCGGGGCGAGGGCTTTATGCCGCTGGCCGAATTCGAACGGATTAACAAAGAGCGGGAAGATATTGGGGAGGCTTTACTGGCCAACCCGCGCAATGCCGCATCCGGAACGTTTAAACAGCAGGATTCGACGGCGGTTGCCAAACGGCGTCTGGATTGCTTTTTGTACTCATTTCTGTCGGACGTTGACGTTTTTCACACCCACGAAGAAAGCCTGGTTGCGCTGAACGAATGGGGCTTCAACGTTTCTCAAACCTGGCGTAAGTGCGCGGATATTCGGGAGGTGATGCTGTATGTTAACGAGTGGGACACAAAGCGCTTCGAACTGCCGCTCAATACCGACGGCATCGTTATTAAAGTAAACCGCTACGATCAGCAACGGGATCTGGGGTATACGGCTAAAAGTCCGCGCTGGGCGATTGCCTTTAAATACAAAGCCCTGGCTGCCAGCACAACCTTGAATGGAATTCAATACCAGGTTGGTCGAACCGGGGCCGTAACACCCGTTGCCCTGCTGACGCCCGTGTTGTTGGCTGGCACCATTGTTAAACGGGCTTCTCTTCACAATTCAAACGAAATTGAGCGGCTGGGAGTCCAGCTCTACGATACCGTTTTTGTGGAAAAAGGGGGGGAGATCATTCCAAAAATTACGGGTGTTGATTTGACTCGTCGTACTGAACAAAGCCAACCCATTATTTACCCAACAACCTGCCCCGCCTGTGGAACCCCCCTGGTTCGGAAGGAAGGCGAAGCGCATTTTTATTGTCCCAATGAGCGAGGATGCCCACCCCAGCGGCAGGCCCGGTTCGAGCATTTCATTCAGCGCCGAGCCATGAACATTGAGAGCCTGGGCGAAGGTAAAATTGAGCTGCTCATTGATCGGGGGCTGGTCCAAACCCCAGCCGATTTGTATAAGCTGACGGCAAACGACTTACTGGGTATTGAAAAAATATTTCTGGATGAGGAAACGGGCAAAAAGCGGATTGTCAGCTTTCGGGAAAAAACGGTCGAAAACATCCTGACGGCTATTGAACGCTCCAGGGCCCAGCCGTTGCCCAACGTTTTGTTTGCGCTGGGCATACGGTACGTGGGCAATACCACCGCCGAAAAACTGACGGATTATTTCGGGTCGATGGATGCCATCATGAACGCCAGTCCGGAAGCACTGCTGGCCGTACCCGATACCGGCCCGCGCATTGCCGAGAGCGTTGTGGCCTGGTTTGCTGATCCGGATAACCGCGAGTATGTGGAAAACCTCCGGGTCGCCGGCCTGCAATTTGTTGGCGAGAAAAAAGTGGTGGAGCAGGAGGGCGATTCGCTCACGGGGAAAACGTTTCTGTACACGGGTACCTTCGAAAATTTCAGCCGCGAAGAACTCGAATCCCGCATCGAAGCCAACGGGGGCCGGCTGCTGAGCGGAATTTCCAAGAAGCTGAACTATCTGATCGTGGGCGAAAGTGCAGGGCCATCCAAGGTCGAAAAAGCCCGGAAATTGAACGTGCCCATGATTGGCGAAGATGAGTTTATGGCCATGCTGAACGTGTAAATGGGATTGGTACTGAATTCGTTACCTTTGCAAACAGACAACCCCACCGAACTATGGAAGCCACGACCAACTTTGATGATATACGTCAGATTCTTCAGGAAATAGCCCTAACTCAGAAAGAACTATCCCAGAGTCAAAAGGAAACAGACCGGATAACCAAGCAAAATGCCAAACTCATTGGTGATATCGGTAACAAATTTGGCAGCTTTACCGAAGGCATGGCTTTCCCGTCGATGGAAAAGGTACTGCGTAAGCAGTTCGGGATGACGACGATCACGACCAATTACAAAACAGAGTACGGTCCGGATACATTAGAAATCGATGTGTTGGGGATGGCCAACGGTGAGGTAAATACGGTTGTGCTGGTGGAAGTGAAAAGCCACCTCAAAGATCGGGACATTGACCAACTGCTGAAGAGTCTTGATCGTTTCCGGCGGTTTCACCCGGAGTATGCGCATAAAAAACTGTTTGGTATTCTGGCCTGTGTACAAGGGGCCAAAGAGGTTAGGGATAAGGCCATGGCCTCTGGTTTGTATGTAGCATCCATCCACGACGAGGTATTCGAGTTGAAAACACCCGCTTACTTCGTGCCCAGAGATTTCTCGTTGACAATGACGGCGTAAACGCGTGACTCCAGCCTAAATTCACGTAACTTTGCGATAATAAATTCCTGTTTCCAGTTAACTGATGGATACTCGTAGCCAATACGGTAAATTTCACGGCGTAGGCGTTGCCATTGTAACGCCTTTCAATGCTGACTATTCAATTGATTTCGACGGCTTTGGCCGCATCGTCCGGCACATTGCTAATGGGGGCGTTCGTTACATCGTCCTGCAGGGCACAACCGGCGAATCGCCAACGGTGACTAAACAGGAGAAGGCTCAGTTACTACAATACCTGAAGGAAAACAACCCTAAAAGTCTGCCTATCGTTTTCGGTGTGGGCGGCAACGTCACCGCCGATGTCGTGTCGGGCATGAAAGACATTGATTTTGAGGGCGTCGACGCCATTCTGTCGGTTTGTCCGTATTATAACAAACCCGGTAAGCGGGGCGTCATCGAACACTTTACGCGTGTCGCCGATGCCAGTCCAGTGCCGGTTATTCTCTACAACATTCCATTCCGCACAGGCATCAACATGAGTGCCGAAACGATCTGCGAACTGGCCCAGCACCCCAACATCATCGGGGTAAAAGAAGCTTCGTGCGTGATTGAGCAGTGCATGGAAATTGCGCGTGACAAACCCGACGATTTCCTGCTTATTTCAGGCGATGACGTGCAGGCAGTCCCCATTATCAGCATTGGTGGTGTAGGCGTAATGTCCGTTATTGCCAATGCGTTTCCGGCTAAATTCACGGGCTTGATTGAGGCCGCCCTGCAGGGCGATTTTGCGTTTGCCCGAAAAGAGCTTGGCCATT
Organism: Spirosoma lituiforme; assembly: GCF_054776635.1. Lineage (NCBI taxonomy): Bacteria > Pseudomonadati > Bacteroidota > Cytophagia > Cytophagales > Cytophagaceae > Spirosoma > Spirosoma lituiforme. Next base: position 1,058,624 of record NZ_BAAHBO010000001.1, on the reverse strand, counting down.
TCCTGCGCATTGACCCGCTCCTGTACGAAGAAGGAAATCCGGTGGGGGTGAAGAATATTCTTGAGATAATGGGCCTCATTTCGGCCGATGTTCGGTTGCCACTGATGAGAGCATCCGACGATCTGAGCGAGCGCCAGCGGGCCGTACTTCAGCGTGATAATCTGCTGGAATTGGTGGCGTAAAGGCACTATTAAACTTTCATTAAAATTCCCTGATCATAAATCAAAAGGGCGATTCCTGGCAGGAATCGCCCTTTTGATTTATGATCAGGGAATTTACTACGAATTCCGGCCGCCACCGCCAAACAGCTTCGATACGAGCCAGATAACGACGCCCAGAACCACGACAACCCCGATGATACCCGTATATGCACCTGCTTTGAAGATATCGCCAATGGCCGCGCAGCTGGTTAGAAACAAAGTCAGAAAAATAGCTACCAGAGCTGATGGAAAAAAACGCAGAAGAGTTTTCATAAAACGTTAACCAGTTATAGTGTAGTTGATATCCACGCGCCAGTCGGCGAATTGTCAATTAAACAGGCACGACCCCAGTTTGTTTGAAACCCAGTACCCTACAGGTTCCACCAGTACGTCCATTTCAGCACCAGCGCGCGGTTCTTCACCGAAAGGAACCCCGGAACATCCTGACCGATCTGGGCTGAGTTAGGTAAATAGTTATCCGAGTAGACCAGGAAGAAATCGGAAGCCGGTTTGTACCGCCACTGAATCCGGGCATTGAGGTTCATGTTCTTCTGCTGTTCATTGTATTGAACAAAGGTAGTCAGGTAGAGTGTGTTCGTCAGGGTCACGTCGAACCGGGGGCCAACCAGCCAGAATGTGGTTTGTCCCCACGGCTGGGGCAACCGAATATCGTTGTAACTGGCACTGGCCGCCAGACTCACGTAGGGCTGGAACCGATAACCCAGGTCGGCGGTAAGGTTCAGGCGGGTACCGTTGTCGTAATAACCCCCGTAGCGCGACGAAAAACCGTACGTGAATACGCTTTGTGGTTTGGAATCAAAATCGGTCCCCCACGCCGTCCAGTTGTGCTGCGTGCCGGTTGCCAGCGTTTGTCGGCCGCTGTTAGTGGGATCGAACGGTTGCAGCAAGCGGACATAATCCGTCGCGACCCAGCCCGTAAACACACTTTTACTCCGGAATGTAACGACATAGCTAAGAACCGTTTCGTTGTCACTCTGTCGTCCGGCGGGGTCGAAAAAATAAGTCGATGTTGCCGTTGGTCCATGGCTCAGCACACCGCTGGCTATGGGTAAAAACGTGTAGCCAAGCGTACCCGTAACCCGTTCGTAACCCCGGCGAGGCACGTATCCGGCTTCGGCCGTATAGTTCTTGCCAACCGATTCCACTTGTCCGCCAATAAGCCACCGACGGGTGTTATATTGTAGGTTAGCAGCATAGACCGCATCACTACCGGATTGATCCGTGCCGCTAACCTGTGGACTAAATGACTTGACGTACAGCGCCTTACCTGACCAGAAATTATTTGCCGAGGCCAGGTTGTATTCTAAGCCAACATTGCGGTTGTACTGTGTATAAGCTGGGTTATCGGTCGTTGGATTATACGCGAGCGATTCTTTATTAACAAACATCATACCGATGTTCGACCGAGCAAAGATGCGTCGTTGCAGAGCTACAACCGCGAAATTTTGGGCTGGTAGCGACTCTATGCCGGCCCCTGGGTAGTCAACGCTGCCCGTTTGCATATCCATGATTCCGATGCGCCAGTCTTTGTTCAGTTTGCCGCTCAACCGGGCACCAAAGCGAATAGGGACCCCGCCGAGACCAATCCGACGGCTAAAGAAGGGACGAATGGTCGAATAGCCAAAGTTGGTGAACTGGTCGCCGTTTTCGAGGAAAAACTGCCGTTTTTCGGGAAAAAACAACTCATACCGATCGAGGTTGGTCACCTGCTGGTCCACATCTACCTGTGAAAAGTCCGGATTGACCGTCAGGTCGAGGTTTAGGGAAGAAGTAATGGCAACTTTAGCGTCCAGACCGGCGTCGAATCGATTCTGGGTTGGAACACTGTTCTGGTAATCGCGGGTCATGCCGCTAAGGGCATACGGAATCAGGGAAATGTTCGGACCGGGCTGTGGTGGTGGCTGATCCCAGACCAAAACACCCGTTAACGCCAGAGACGCCGTGGGAAACTGGCGCTGGATCGGCGTCCAGGATGATTTCTCGGTTGTTTTTAAATCCTGTCGGCTGAAGTTAATGCCCCACCGGGAGATGCCTCGTTTGTACCGGATCGTTTTGAACGGAATGGCCATCTCAAACACGTACCGATCTGCGTAGTTCTTGACGGACGAAGTCCATTTATTATCCCAGCTTAAGTTCGCTTTGCCGCCCTCGTATAACAAACCATCCCACTGGGCGCCAGCTGCGTTGGTGCCAAACGTGAACCCGTTTGTCTGGTCATCGAAGGTATCCATGAAGAAAATGAAGTTGTCGTTCTTGGTGAAACTCCAGTCACGGCGCAGCGACTCGACGATGTATGGTCCTGCCACATTGCCGTGGTAACAAACGGCGCTCAGGTAAATCTGGTGATCATCGTAGGCCATCCGAACGTCGGTCCGAACGTTGGCATGGCTGGTATCCATGGGTAACACCATCCAGAAATCAGAAGCTACTTCGGCTGCTTGCCAGGCCGGTTCGTCAACGATTCCATCGATGACGATAGGTGAAGTAGCCCGGCTGATATGAAGCTGATATTGTTCATTTTTCTTCTGAGCCAGCAGCGGTGTACTACCAAGAAAGGAAAATAGTATTGAAAGAAGCAGTAACGGTTTCACCAAGCAAATGCGTTATAGGTCGATGACAAAAGGGACATACATTGTGATTTTACCCCCTGTAACGTCAAAATAAAGACGCAGCGATACGGTCATCGCTGCGTCTTTATTTTGATGAAAAGATGTCGGATTAATTTCCGACCATGAACACGGCATTGCCAAACAATAGCTTACCATTATACCAGAAACCCCGGAACAGCGGGTCATCGGCCAGGTAAACGACACTGCCCCTGCCAAGTTCCTGAACGCCCATCACCAAGGTGTTTTTTAGCTTTTCCTTGGCATTTCTGCCGGAGAAGCCAGCCACGTAGTTGTTTGTTTTGAGGTAACCTACATTCCAGCCATCTTTCAGAAAATCAAAGTTATAGGCATTCTGCACCAGTGAATAATAACCACCCGACAAACCGAAACCCAGCGGGTGCGACGTGTCGACATCGACCCGGTAAATACTGCCCGGAATATCGTCGGCTATGGCCGTCCGTTCGCGGTCGATGTACAACTTAAGGGAGTCGAGCATACTGCTTTTATCTTTGCTTTTGTCTTTCCCCTTGTCGTCTTTCTCTTTCAAATCGAAGCCATCTTTTCCGGCCAGGAAGGAGGCCGCCCGTTCCATGGCAATCAACTTACCGCCCGCCCGCACCCAGTCTTTAATGGAGGACAAGGTCTTCTCGGTCAGGTAGCGGCCGTAGTTGTAGTTGGTTGGCAGAATGAGCACATCCAGCTTGTTCCACTGGACGTTGCCGAGCGTGTTGCCATCAATCAGGGCAATGGGGTAGTTCAATTCCTGATCGAAGAAATGCCAGACTTCGCCCGCCGACGGTGGTGGCGTTCCTTCGCCAATAACGACACCGACGCGGGGTGCCTTCAGACCGGTTACAAAATCCGATCCGAAATCCGACCCTTTGCTCACAAATCCCGTTTGGACCGGCGTCAGGTCGGCTCCCGTTTTTACTGCTTCAGCCCGGACAAGGGCGTCAAAGCGTTCCCCGAAGCGCTCATTACCGGCTCTGGTCACGATGAGGGTGCCCGAAGGAAAGGTTTTGTTCTCGACATCAAACGGCTTCTCGGCCGCCCGCACCCTGATTTTCTGCTTCAGCAGGCCCGCCAGCATTTGTACGGCGGGTAATGACTGCCACCGCACGAGGTAGGCATAAGGCCGGGATGTAGCGGTCGTTGAGGTTGAACTGGTAACAGCGGCTGGCTGCGTGTTTCCTGGATTGATCCGCGTTGTCAGACCGTAGGTTTGCAACCCGAATGCGTAAGGCAGTGACCAGGCCGTAATGTCATACGTGGCCGAGTCTTCCAGCGCAGAACTTTGCTCGAACAGGATTTTCAACAGCGTCGATTTAGGCTGATAGGCGCTGATTACGATATCATCGGCTGAAACAGACACATTCTTATCATTTTTCTGCGTGGTGTAGTTGAAGCCACTCCCTATCGTTTGGGCTTTACCTGCATAACCATAGGTGATTTTGTTACGCTCCAGAAGTTGCTGTAACGCTTTTAGTCGGCCTGCATCGCCATTGGCCTTAATGACATAACTTTTGTACGCTCCAATGGGTGTATTTCGCGATTTGTCGAAAAACTGACCGAATTCCTTCACGATCTCAGCGGGCCGGTCGGCTACCGATTCGAGGGTCGCTATGCTGGAGGCTACGTGGTGGTCAATGCGCTGACGCAGGGTCAGGGTGTCCCCGTCGGCTTTCTCAATAGCCAGCCCCGCCCGACCACTGCCGCCTTGCTCAAACGTCATTCCAATCGCCCCGTTGTAGGTTGGATAGGTGTCACCGTAGCTTGGGTAAAAAAGATCAAAACGCTCGCGGGTGTAGTAGAGCCAGCCATTTTTATCGAAGTAGCGGCTGCAGTAATCGCCAATGGTTTGTTGGAATTTCCGCTGAAAGGGCGTAATATCTTCATGATACGGCTTGGCCGAGGGCGCAAAATAATAGGGACTCTCGACGCCCATTTCGTGAAAATCACCGTGAAGGTGGGGCATCCATTGCTGGTAGAGCGCCATGCGTTGCTGCGTGATTTCCTGCGTTTGCCAGGCCCAGTCGCGGTTGGGGTCGAACAGGTAGTGGGTGTAGCGCCCGCCCGGCCAGGGTTCGTTATGTTCGCGGGCGGAGGGGGTCGGGTCGGGTGTACGGCCCACCATCTGGTTGTACCAGTTCACGTACCGATCATGCCCGTCGGGGTTTAAGCCCGGATCAAGAATGACTACGGTTGTGTTCATGATTTTCTGCGACACCGCATCCGACGAACTGAGCAACCGGTACAGTACATCCATAAACGTTTCGGAGCTGACAGCTTCATTGCCGTGTACATTGTAGCTCAACCAGGCAATAGGCGGTTGAGCCGCGGCTGTCGGATTGCCATCCATCAGGCCAATGCGTTTCAAGTTATTGGTCCGGATTTCTTCCAGCCGGTTCATATTTTCTTCTGAACCGATGGCAACCACCATCAACTGGCGACCTTCGTACGTGGTACCGTAAGGAATAAGCTTGATGCGTTTTGGCAGCTGACGAGCTATCTGTTCGGCATAAGCCAGCACCCTGTAATGGGGCGTAAAGTGTTCGCCAATCTGATAACCGAGAAATTTAGCGGGTGCGTCGATCGAAGCAGAGGAAGGGGACTGTGCAGAAGCCGATCTGGGCTGAACGGTCAGCGATGCGACCATTATTCCTGCAAGCAGCAAAAAGTGTTTCATGTAAGTGACGAAAAAAAATTTAAAAGCTAACCACCTCAAAAATAGCACTAAAACACGCAGGACCGCTTTTTTTGAAAAAATTTTAGTGCCAGCTATTGCATTTAAAAAACATCGCCTTACCTTTGCACCACGATTCGCCACCACGGCAGCTGAAAAGTTAAAAGGGTGGGTCTTTAACAAGACGGCCGATTCGTCTAGCGGTTAGGACATCGCCCTTTCACGGCGGTAACACGGGTTCGATTCCCGTATCGGTCACTGTCCAATGACTAAAAAGCTCACCCGAAACGGTGGGCTTTTTTTATGCCTTATGAGTTTTCATAAGGTCCCGAATTAAAGGCAGAAGAAGACCACCAATAACCATTTTGGGGAGCAATCTGGTGCAAAACGCCAGACTGCTCTTGATTCGAAAACCTAACTGAGCAGGTCTTGGATCTGCTTTGGAAGGCATTATACATGATAGACCATAAGGTAAGCGCTTACCAACCATTTATCTATCATGCACCATTTAGCATACATCTACAGCTCCCCTAAAAAGGCCATTGTGTCGACACCATCGGCATAATCGGTTAGGCCAGGCTGTTGGGTGCTGCCAAAAGCAACACTGCCGGGATACCATCCCTTGGCGGAAGCAATGACCTGAATCTGATCGGTGCGGCTGGCAAACCAGGCATCTGCATCGGCCCGGGTCTTATAAGTCTGGAAATACAATACCGAGATAGGAGAGACAAGACCATCGTTCTCGGTCAGCAGCAAATAACCATTGTCCAGGTGGGGAACGGCGTTGATCAGATAAATGGACTTATTGTAGTCGTAATTATTCTGGTATTTGTGATTGTTCAGGTAAATGGATACCTGGGGCTCTATGGTGCGGAGGAAGGGAGTAAAATCATACCCATCAGGCACCAGAATGGTAGAGACGTTACGACAGCCCAGACCGTAGTAATCGGAAATGTCGTGACTGAGCTTCAGGAATTCATCTTCACCTTCTTCGCCCATCAACAGACCAACCGACGTACGGTTTTTGCGGATAATGTGCGGTTTCTTGGCAAAGTAGTAGTCAAAATAGCGAGCGGTATTGTTACTACCCGTTGCTATGTACGCTTCTGCTGCGTTCAGCCGGTCAGCTTCTTCGATCAATTCAGAGAACCCTGGGTTAATCTCTTTTAATTTTTGTATTAAATAATGAATTAATACAAAATCCTGGCTGCTTAGTTTAGCCATCAGTTTATGACCACTGATCAATACGCAGAGCATGTCATGGAAACCAACGGCCGGAATATTACCTGCCATAACAACACCTACTGCGCGGGATGCCTTTGTAAAGGCTGCCTCTGGCCCAGGGGCGTATAGATTTACCCAGGCGTTGAGTTTGTCTTCGACAAGAAACTCACTGGCAATGGCCTGAAGCGAATTCAGCGAATTTTCGGGAGTGAACCAGTTGTTTCTGTAGTTGGCTTGTTGGGCAAGTTGAGCAAGTTCGGGTTGGGCGTCGGCCGAGCGCAGGAAGTCGCCCAGAGCCACAAACGTTTGCAGTCGTTCTGGTAAAAGCATTGAATGAGATAAACAAATGGAATACTCCATCAACTAATGTAATGAAATATTAGTTTGTTGCCAACCTTTAAATAATTATATTTGTTGTTCAATTTGAGACAACTAGTTTTTACTATATAAAATATACACTGCTCATGGCAATCATGATCACCGATGAGTGCATCAACTGTGGTGCCTGCGAACCCGAATGCCCCAATACAGCCATTTACGAAGGTGGTGTAGAATGGACCTGGGGTGGGGGAACTGAACTGGGCGAAGTCGATTTCGGCGATGGCACGATCGTGAGCGGCAAGGCTCCGCAAACTCCAGTGTCGAACGAATTCTATTACATTGTTGCGGACAAATGCACGGAATGCATGGGCTTCCATGAGGAACCGCAGTGTGCGGCTGTCTGTCCGGTCGATTGTTGCGTTCCTGATCCCGAGCATGTCGAAGAAGAAGAAACGTTACTAGCTAAGAAAGCTTGGCTACACGCCGAAGCTTAGTTAGTCGAATACAGAAAATGCAAAAAGGCCTATCCAGCATGCTGGATAGGCCTTTTTGCATTTTTGCCATATTGGGTCTTATAACGTTCTCGTATTAGTGGTAAAAATAAGGTTGACTAATAGAATAAAATTTGGTCAATATGCATATAAACAAAATATAATAAATAATCTTGAAGTAGGTGTATTTGGTAAATTATCATTGATTTAATAGAACTTTTTCAATTAAATTGACTTATTTATGACTTAATTCATAATTATTTCGGGTTGACTATTGCGTAGAATAATTTATTGAACAAAATTTGCTTCACAATAAGACTACAGAGACCATTACCTACAACCGAATAAAGAGTATGAAAAAAACAATTTTACTTATTAGTTCTTTGTTTTTGGGTTTTGCCGGTCATGCCCAGGATACCACCGCCACACCGACACCCGGAAAATTTACTTTCTCCGGGTATATGGACACCTATTACTTTGGTAACTTCAATAATCCGAAAAGCCAGTCAAACTTAGGATTGAATGGGGCTGGCGTAGTGGGTAACGCTCGCGCATTCGATCAGAGAGCGGGTCAGTTTGGTATTGGCTTGGTGCAGGCAAAAGCAGTTTATTCGGCCAGCAAGGTCGATGCGGTAATGGATCTGACATTCGGACCATTTTCCGACTTGGGAAACTACGGCAATTACATTGGGCCGCTTGGGCCTGGATCTACCGCTCTGGCGATCAAGCAGGCATACATTACATACAAAGCCACCAATAAATTGTCGTTCACCGCAGGTCAGTTTGGAACGCACATTGGCTATGAAGTTATTGACGCTCCGGTTAACTACAATTACTCGTTATCTAACTTGTTCAATAACGGTCCTTTCTACCATATTGGCCTGAAAGCACAGTATGCCTTCAGCGATCGGGCTTCGTTAATGCTTGGTCTGGTTAACAACGTCGATAACTTATTTGATAATAATAAAAAGAAGGGCCTAATCGGACAGTTCTTTTTCGCGCCCGTTGCCGGCTGGAACGTCTACCTGAACGGAATCGTATCGAATGAAGCCTCTCAGGATGTGGGTACTACGGCAACTGGTATTGTATCGGCCAATAATGCCAGCTACCAATTGTTTGATTTGACAACTACGTACCAGGTAACCTCCCGGTTCTTCCTGGGCCTCAACGCGGCCATGGGTTCGCAGAAAGGGGATTACCAGAATGGAGGTGGTCCCTCTACGGCACAAAGCTGGGGTGGTGCAGCCATCTATTCGAACTATGCCTTTACCGATAAGTTTGGCCTTGGCATTCGCTACGAAACATTCGATAACAAAAATGGAGTTCGCGCTTTGAAAGATGCGGCCGGCAATGGAGCCAGTGTTAACTCGATAACGGTAACGGGCAACATCACGGCAGCTGATGGTCACCTCCTGCTGAAGCCTGAACTTCGGATTGACAGTTACTCCGCCAACAAGTTTGAAAAGAATGATGGTTCGTTGACTCCTTCTCAAACTACACTGGGTATGGCCGCTATTTTCAAGTTCTAGGCTTACACCCTCATTTTCTTAACCTTAAAGCTTTACTAGTACAACAAAAACCCCTCATGTATCATGCAAAAACCTAGTTACATTCCTCTCGCCATTCTACTGATTGTCAGTGTAGTGGCTGTTTTGATGCCTTCCGTACCCACGCAAATCGTAACAGAAGGTATTAACTCTGGCGATACCGCCTGGATGCTCGTTGCTACCGCGCTGGTTTTGTTGATGACACCTGGTCTGGCGTATTTCTACGGTGGTATGGTAAACAACAAAAATGTGATCTCGACCATGCTGCAAAGCTTTGTGGCCATGGGTGTTATCAGTATTTTATGGGTAGTGGTTGGGTTTAGCCTGGCCTTCGGTACATCAATCGGTGGTTTTATTGGTAATCCAATGGATCACTTCATGTTCAAAGGTGTGCTGGATGGTAAGCCCTGGTCGCTGGCGGCTTCCATTCCATTGGTTGTCTTTGCGTTTTTCCAACTGAAGTTTGCCGTTATCACCCCTGCGCTGGTAACCGGTTCAATGGCTGAGCGGATCAACTTCCGGTCGTACGTTCTGTTCATGATCCTGTTCAGCCTGTTCGTATACGCACCGCTGGCTCACATGACCTGGCATCCAGAAGGGATCCTGTTCAAACTGGGCGTACTTGATTTCGCGGGCGGTACGGTTGTTCACATGTCGGCTGGCTGGGCTGCCCTGGCTGGTGCCCTGTACCTGAAGCGCCGGAAGTCGCACCTCGAAGCGAGTTATTTCCCCCCCGCAAACATTCCTTTCGTGTTGTTGGGTACGGGTCTGCTGTGGTTCGGCTGGTTTGGTTTCAACGCTGGCTCGGCTGTTGCAGCCTCGCCATTGGCGGCCTCCGCTTTTGCAACGACAAACACGGCTGCTGCCGCTGCTGGTCTGGCCTGGGTGTTGTTTGATGCAGCCAAAGGCAAAAAAGTGTCGGCGCTTGGTTTCTGTATCGGTGCAGTAGTTGGTCTGGTAGCGATCACACCTGCGGCCGGTTTCGTAACGATTCCTACCGCTATCTTCATTGGTACGGTTGGCGCTATGGTATCGAACTACGTAGCTCACCTGCGTTCGAAATCGACGCTTGACGATACACTTGATGTATTCCCTTGCCACGGTGTTGGTGGTATGGTCGGTATGGTGATGACGGGTATTTTCGCCAGCAAAGGCATCAACTCCGCTGTTGTTGACGAAGGTCTGGCATTCGGTCAAACGAAGCTGTTCATCACGCACATCATTGCTTTAGTCGGTGTATCGGTCTTCGCCTTTGTGATGTCTTACGTCATTCTGAAAATAACGGACCTGATTCTGCCACTACGTGTAACGGAAGAAGACGAAAAGTCAGGTCTGGACGTAAGCCAACACGACGAATACCTCATCGAAGCGTAAGGTAGATGTATGATATGTAATGTATGACGTAACCACAGCATACATTACATATCATACATCATATAACTCAAAACACGATTATTTAACCGCAACTGAGCCACAGGCACCCTGTCTGGCCTACAATGTCTGGCAGCTTTATCTGTGGTTTTGTTGTACTCATGGAGCCGTTCCCGCTTGGGGGCGGTCTCCTGCTTTTTAGGGGTATACCAGACCACAAATGGCCATGACTGATGCACACGTTTGCCCGTTAGCTACGTACCGCTTGTTCTTAAGCGAGTGCTACCGCTACCATTGCCAGAATAGCGGGGAGGGCCTGGACAAAAAAGATTGAGCGCTGTGCCGTAAGGGCTCCGTAAGTGCCTGCAACGACGACGCAACCCAGAAAGAAATAGGCAACGTTTGTCTGCCAGACAGCGTCATTAATGAATAATGACCAGATGAGACCCGCTGCCAGAAAGCCATTGTAAAGGCCCTGATTAGCCGCCAGCGATTTTGTCTTCTCAAATAAATCAGGAGGAAACGATTTAAAGGTTTTGCGGCCAAGGGTGGTCCAGGCAAACATTTCCATATACAGGATATAGAGGTGTTCGATGGCAACCAGGCTAATTAAAATCTCGGCGACTAGTTTCATGGGAGTTGATGATCCAGACAGGGTCTTTTAAGCGGTACGAAGAAATAGAGCCAAAAAAAAGCCGGTACTAACACCGGCTTGATCATACACTACGAATGCGTTTCCAGCACTCCCTCGGGTTCGATGACTTCCATTAAGCCCGCTGCATTCACGGCGGTCATGTGCACCGTCCGGGTTTCGTTGATGAGCAGGGGGTCGTATTTGGCGACCACACGAACATAGTTGTCCGTGAAGCCCTGCATCCAGCCATCGGCAATGTCTTCCTCAAACAGAACCGTAGCATCCCGGCCAATCTGCGAGTCATAAAACGCCCGCCGTTTTTTATCCGACAGGATGTGGAGCATCTTCGACCGCTCAGCCCGAACGTGGCCTGGTACGACTGGCTTGATGTCTACCGCCAGTGTATTTGGCCGCTCAGAATAGGTAAACACGTGCAGATAAGAAATCGGCAGTTCGTTGAGGAACAAGTACGTCTCCTTAAACTCTGTCTCCGTTTCACCGGGGTGACCCACAATCACATCGACACCAATGCACGCATGGGGCATCAGTTCTTTTATCTGGTGTACGCGGTCGGCGTACAGTTCGCGCTTGTATCGCCGACGCATCAGGCCCAGTACCCGGTTACTGCCCGACTGAAGCGGAATGTGAAAATGGGGAACAAATCGCTTCGACTGAGCCACGAACGCAATGATTTCGTTGGTCAGCAGATTCGGCTCGATGCTCGAAATCCGGAACCGCTCAATGCCCTCAACTTCGTCCAGGGCTTGTATCAGATCCAGAAAAGTTTCTTTTCGCTCATTATTGACCAGACCAAAATCGCCGATGTTGACGCCCGTCAGCACAATTTCCTTTACGCCACGTCCGGCAATTTCATGGGCTGCCTGAACAACGTTCGCTACTGTATCGGAGCGGCTTTTTCCCCGTGCCAGCGGAATCGTGCAGTACGCGCAGGGGTAGTCGCAGCCGTCCTGTACTTTCAAAAACGTGCGGGTGCGGTCGTTCAGCGAATAGGCCGCATGGTAGTCGATCGCTTCCTCAATGGGAGAGTTGAATACCTGAGCGGGTTGACCCGACGGCACCTTCACGAACGTAGGCATGATTTCGTGAAGGCGGAATTTTTCCGCTGCCCCCAAAACCACATCGACACCCGGAATTTCCGAAATCTCCTTTGGCTTTAGCTGGGCGTAACAACCCACGATAGCAACGTACCCATCAGGGTTAATTTTCTGGGCTTCGCGGACAATTTTCCGACACTTTTTGTCGGCATTATCCGTCACGGAGCAGGTATTTATAATAAAAATATCGGGTTGCTGGTTGAACTCAACGCGTTCGAAACCATGCTCTTCCATTGTCCGGGCCAGGGTAGACGTTTCGGAAAAGTTCAGTTTGCAACCGAGTGTATAAAAGGCGACTTTTTTCACAGTAAGTAATCTATCCGGCAAAATTACAAAAAAATGACGGGGTGGGTTCCTTTCGGGCAAGATGTGTTGGCTGCGATAAATTTTCCCCACTAATGGCTCGCCGTTTACTTGGCTGGCTGCGTACTTTTGTGGCACGTATGCATTTATTCTACCAGCCTGATATCGTTCCAGACGAGCCCGTTCAGTTATTGACCGAAGACGATTCGCGTCATGCTGTCAAAACACTTCGGCTCAGCGTTGGTGATGCCGTTGCCGTGACCGATGGTCGGGGAAACCGATACTTGGCCGCTATTCATTCCGTCGATGCCCGGCGTTGTGCATTTCGCATCACCGAGGTTCAAACGACTCCTCCGCGTTCGTTCTCGATCCGAATCTGTATCGCACCGACAAAAAATAGTGACCGGATTGAGTGGTTCATCGAAAAAGCGGTCGAAATAGGTATCGAGCGCATCAGTTTCTTTTTCGGACAGCATTCCGAACGGCGTGTACTGAAACTGGAACGTCTGGAAAAAATTGCCGTAGCCGCTATGAAGCAGTCTCTGCAATCCTACCTGCCCATCATAGATGAGGCTCTTCCATTCGGCGACTTTTTGAAAACCGTAACGGAAGAACAACGGTTTATCGCGCATCTGCCCACCAATGAGCTGCCACAGAACCTACTGAAACGGGCCACCGCTGCCGGTCACTATGCCGTTCTGGTAGGTCCGGAGGGGGATTTCTCCGAAAGAGAAATTCAGCAAGCCATGGCGGCTGGTTTCCAGATGGTGACCCTCGGGCCAAATCGATTACGGACCGAAACCGCCGGCTTGATGGCCTGCCATACGTTGACTGTACTGAACGCGGAATAGAGGATACGACTTCTGTCTGGCGTGACATACGTCGGTATGATTTATGAAGAATAATCAGTTTATTAGGTAGCAGAAACCAAAACAGCACCTGTCTTCGTTTTACCAGTATCCTGATTTACTTATGAGAATGGCTTTTACCCGCACACTGCTGATGGGACTCCTGTTGGGACTTTCCCTCTCCAGTACGTATGCCCAATATGCGTATAAGATTGCCAAATTGAAGTACAACGGTGGGGGCGACTGGTACGCAAACAAAACCTCGCTGCCGAACCTGATTAAGTTTGCCAACGCCAGTCTGCGCATGAACATCTTTCCGGAGGAGGACATTGTGGAGCCGGGCAGCCCCGACATTTTTGGTTACCCGTTTGTGCACATGACGGGTCACGGAAATGTGACGTTCAGTGATGGCGACGTGCAGAACATGCGCCGGTATCTGATGTCGGGCGGATTTCTGCACATTGATGATAATTATGGACTGGACAAGTTTATTCGTCGGGAAATGAAGAAAGTTTTCCCCGAACTTACCTTCATCGAGCTGCCCTTTAACCATCCGGTCTACCAACAAAAATTTAAATTTGCTACTGGTTTGCCTAAAGTGCACGAGCACGACGCCAAGGCACCACAGGGCTTCGGACTGATTTATCAGGGCCGGTTGGTGTGTTTCTACAGCTACGAATGCGACCTGGGTAACGGCTGGGAGGACCAGAGCGTGTATAATGACCCCGAACCCGTTCGTCAGCAGGCATTGCGGATGGGTGCCAACCTGTTACAATACGCAACGACTGTAAATTAATTAAAGTATTATTTTAAGAAAGGCAGGTCAAATAGCTTTAAATTTCGTTATTTTTGTAGGAGTATTCTTATGTTACGGTAATCTTCACCCTTTAATAGTCATCATTGTGATTGTACTGGCCGCGTTCATTGGACATTGGTATTTGTCATTGTTCTGCCAAACGTTTTTTCTGCACCGCTATTCGGCCCACAAAATGTTCTCAATGAGCAAATTTTGGGAGCGGTTTTTCTACGCTTTAACCTATGTATCGCAGGGGTCGTCGTATTTGAGCCCACGGGCTTATGCGGTTCTTCACCGGATGCACCACGCCTTCAGCGACACCGAAAGAGATCCTCATTCTCCGCATCATACCAAAAATATCTTTACCATGATGTGGAAAACAAAAGACATTTATAACGCCGTTCTTCACCGGAAGCAACCCATTGAGCGGCAGTTTGACCGGAACTATCCCGAGTGGAGCTTTATCGAAAAAGTAGGTGATTCCTGGGCGTCACGGGCGGGCTGGGCTGTCCTGTACAGTCTGTTCTACATCTTCGCGTTTATCTATCTGGATATGCACTGGGCATTTTTCTTCCTGTTGCCCGTTCATTTCGTGATGGGACCCGTACACGGTGCGATCATCAACTGGAGTGGTCACAAGTACGGCTACTCGAACTTCGACAACCAGGACCAATCGAAAAATTCGTTAATTCTGGACGTAGTCATGATGGGTGAGTTGTTCCAGAACAATCACCACAAACGGCCAAATGCGGCCAACTTCGGCGCTAAATGGTTCGAGTTCGATCCAACCTTCCCCGTTATCGGCTTACTGCACAAACTTCACATCGTACGGCTGAGACCATCGGCCGAAGCTAAAAAAGCGCAGCACGAAGTAGGGCATGACCGACTGGTCGAAGTTGAAAAAGAGACAGAAGTAGAGGCATAACAGCCAACTGCATACATAAAAAAGGCGCCGACTACTCGGCGCCTTTTTTTGTACAAGATGATTTTGGCAAGAATCACTGGTTGACGGCTACAGCAAATGCCGGGCAATGTCCTGCCAGGACTTCATGCGCCGAAATTGCTTGTCTTCCCGGTTGTGAAGCGCGTCGAAAAGTAAACCTTCGCCTTGGAACGTGCGCAGATTTCGGGGCAAGTCATCAATGAGATAGTCCGTGTTGAGTACGCTTTTATCGCCCAGGAAAATGTAGTGGTGCCATGTGATGTTGGGAAAATGTTCCTGAAGCCAGTCCCACTTTTCGCGTAATGAGTTCGGGAACTCCTGCGCTGCCGTAGCCACAAACACGTCATACTTCTGCATCAGGTCAGTAATGACCTCTTTGGCACCGTCCATAACCTGAATATCCCGGAAGAAGCCCGGTTCATACACCCGTTCTGAGATCAGTTTGTATTCATTTTCATCGAACAGCTCGTGAAACGATTTTTCTTTCAATTCCTCAAGCGTGTATCGGGGAGTTTCGCCCTCCAGATATAACTGGATAAATTTGGCGTGGGTATCGGCCATGACATCATCCATGTCAATGGCAATGCGTTGTTTCATAATTGTCTGACCGCGTGGGCGGCTCCGCCTAGATTTTTTGATTCTACTGATTGGGTTGAGTTTGCTTTCAGCGCAAAGGAAATGGTGACATCACAAGTTATCGGTCAGATTATGAAAATCCTGGTTTAAATTGTTCCAGGTAATCAGCTACCCGGCGCACAAACTGACCACCCAGCGAACCATCAACAACGCGGTGATCGTACGAATGCGACAGGAACATTAACTGCCGAATACCAATAAAGTCGCCCTGCGGGGTTTCAATGACGGCTGGCTTCTTGACTATGGCGCCAAATGCCATAATGGCAACTTGTGGCTGAACAATAATGGGGGTACCCAATAAGTTTCCAAAGGTGCCGATGTTCGAGATGGTGTACGTACCCCCCGCCAGATCATCAGCCGTGAGTTTGTTTTCACGGGCGCGCCGGGTCAGGTCGTTGACTTTTTTGGTCAGGCCCGTGAGGTTATACTGGTCGGCATCGTGAATGACGGGTACAATCAGGTTGCCACTCGGCAACGCAACTGCCATCCCAATGTTAATGGCTTTTTTGACGATGATGGTGTCGCCTTCAACCGAGACGTTGATCATCGGAAAGTCTTTGATCGCCTTGACAATAGCCTCGACCAGAATGGGCGTATACGTCAGGTTTTCGCCGGTTTGCTGCTTGAACTTGTCTTTAATCTGCGTGCGCCATTCCACAACGGGCGTTAAATCGGCTTCGACGAACGAGCTGACGTGTGGCGAAATCTGCTTTGACTCCACCATCCGCTGCGCGATCAGCTTCCGCATCCGGTCCATCTGAATAATATCCGACTGGCCGTTGACTGAGCGGGGAGCCTGGGGCTCGGTTTTTGGCGTTGGGGCAATTACGGGCGATTTGTCTCGGGGCGCTTCCGGTACCGGGTTACCAGCACCCGGTAATCGGCCTTCCGCCCGATCCAGTACGTAAGCAAGAATATCTTTTTTGGTTATCCGGTTCTCGACACCAGAACCGGGAATCCGGTCGAGTTCGTCGCGCGAAACGCTTTCCTCTTTGGCAATATTCAAGACTAGGGGCGAGTAAAAACGATTGTCAAAAACCGGTGTATCGTCTGCCAGCGTCCTCGCCGATGTGGCTACCGCTTTCTCCGCAGGTGCCGATCGGCTGCTCATGGCCATGATACTTGCCTCCAGATCACGGGCAGCCGTAGAGGCTTCCAGTTCATCGGGTTCATGAGGAGCCGAAACATTCGCCACATCGCCAATACCCATGGGCGTCTGATCGGCATTAGCTGACTGTTCGGCAGGTGGTATCGCAGATGGATTCGTATCCTGATGAACGGCTTCATCAACCTCAATGCGGGCAATGGGCGCACCGACGGCAACAACATCACCGTTGTTGACCAGAATCTCTTTCAGTATACCGTTGTGCGAGGCCGGTACTTCGGTGTCCACTTTATCCGTAGCTACTTCCAGGACCGATTCGTCCATGTCGATACGGTCGCCCGGCTGTTTGAGCCAGGTGATAACCGTACATTCCATTATGCTTTCGCCCATTTTGGGCATGACCATGTCGATAAGTGCCATTTTCTAATGATGACCGGGTCGCCGGTGCGAAGATGAAGTATAAACGAAAGACTACACGAGCCTCGGTTGCCCGTTCATTTATACTTCATGGGTAAGTAGTTCTTCCCGCAGCATATTCAAGAGATATGTTGTGGTCAATTGAATGTTCTGATCGCGGTACTGGCCCAGCTTGAGCAGTCTGGTAACGGTTCGCTGTTCGGTGGCGCAGGCAATCCAGACGGTGCCAACGGGTTTGTCGGGCGTGCCGCCACCGGGACCGGCAATACCACTTGTGGCAATACCTATGCTGGTGCCCAATGCGTTACGGACACCCTCGGCCATTTGCCGAATGGTTTCTTCGCTGACGGCTCCGTACTGGGTTAATGTTTCGGGGCGTACCCCGAGCTGGGATACTTTGACGCTATTGCTGTAACTAACAACGCTGCCCCAGAAATAAGCCGACGAACCCGGTACTTTCGTGATTTGTGCCGATACATAGCCCCCCGTACAGCTTTCGGCAGCCGCGAGCGTTTGCTTTTTATGGATTAACAACGTACCCACAACCGTTTCCAGTTCGTCGTTGTCGAAGCCATACACGTTTTTCTGGATGAGTGGCATAACGCTGGCTACCTGCGCGGCCAATTCCTGGTCGAGTTGCGCATTGTCCGTTCCCGTGGCCGTTAAACGCAATTTTACTCCGCCGAAGCTTGGTAAATAGGCTAGTTTGATGTGATCGGGGAGGGCATCTTCCCAGGCTTCGATCCGCTCGGCCAGAAAAGACTCGCCAATGCCGACGGTCCGAATCATTTTGTGTTTGATGATGGGCGTTTCAAAATGATTCGTCAGCTCCGGTAAAATCCGGTTCGACATGAGGTGTATCATCTCGAACGGCACACCAGGCAGGGATACATAAACGCGGCCCTCGTAGTCGAACCACATGCCGGGAGCCGTGCCCCAATCGTTCTGGATGTAAACGGCGTTGGCGGGGAGGTCGGCCTGGCCGCGGTTGAGGTCGGTCATTTCGCGGCCCCGCTTCTCGAAGAAATCCGTTACCAGCGCCAGCGCCGTTTCGTTGCGGACCATGCCAACCCCAAAATAAGTACAGAGCGTCTTCTTCGTGATGTCGTCTTTGGTGGGCCCCAGACCGCCCGTGATGATGATCACATCGGCACGATGATGCGCTTCGGTAAGCGCTTGTAAGATGGCATCGGCCTGATCACCAACCGATGTTTTTCGAACCACACGAATACCTATGTTGGTTAATTCGGTTCCAATCCAGGCTGTATTCGTGTCGGTAATTTGTCCGAACAATAGTTCGTCGCCAATGGTAATTACTTCGGCGCGGACGGAGTTAGTCATGGTACTTGAGCAATATGAAAGAGACGAATGGATGACGTGTAACGATTATAGGATCCGGGCGTCAGTGTAGCACAACAAATTTTCTGTACCCACTTTACTTTAGCCATTCGACGCTGTCAAAAGTACGAAAAAACGATTTAGGGCCATCGACCGTTATAAAATGGCAACCTGATTAAATCAATCCCACGATGAAGAAAAAAGTTTTTATAGCCGCCCTGGTCGCGCTCATTAATAGCCAAAGCGGCTTTGCCCAGGATTCGACCACCACAAAGGCTAGTACCCCGCAATCATCTGGTGGTGGTCTGTTTGGTAAAGTGCTTAAGGCAGTGACGAGTGCGTCGGCTGGTACGGCGGGTGGTCTGAGCAGCAGCGATATCGCTACCGGGTTGAAACAAGCCCTGCAAATTGGCATCAGTAAAGGGTCCGACCAAGCGTCTGCGCTGGATGGATACTTCAAAAATCCGCTGCTTAAAATTGCCTTTCCGCCCGAAGCGCAGAAAGTAGCTTCGACGCTCCGGCAATTGGGCCTGAATAAACAAGTCGATCAGTTTGAACTGTCATTGAACCGGGCCGCCGAAGATGCTGCTAAAAAAGCAAAACCTGTATTCATCAAGGCCATTACGTCGATGACGATTCAGGATGCGGTCGGTATTCTACGGGGGCAAAATGATGCTGCTACTCAATATTTACGCCGGACGTCAGGCCAGCAACTGGTGACCGAATTTTCGCCTATTATTGATAGTACCCTGAAGAAAAACAACGCGACAAGGTATTATAGCGATCTGGTCAATACCTACAATAAAGTGCCTTTTGTGCAGAAGGTTAACCCCAATCTGACGGAGTACGCGACCAATAAGGCCGTCGATGGCTTGTTTATCCTAGTGGCCCAGGAAGAGCAGAAGATTCGGGAAAACCCGGCGGCACGGGTGACTGATATTCTGAAGAAAGTGTTCAGCAAACAATAAACCGAAGCACGGCTCACTGGCCGTGCTTCGGTTTACTACCCTTCCATAAAGGAGTCGTTATTGATATACTCGAGCTTATTATTCCAGACCAGTGCGATCTGCGTAGCCCGCTGGCGTACCTGATCTGCAGCGTCGCCCGTAAAATTTTCGGAAAGCGTCGCCGAAAATAATTGAAGCCATCGTTCAAAATGCTCGATGGTCAGCGTGTGTTTCTGATTGACGATCAGATGCGGACGAAACGGATGGCCGTCGTACGCGTTGTTGCCCAGGACTAATGACTCCCAGAAAGCATACATCTTGGGCAAATGGGTCGACCAGTCGACCTGCGCTACCTGGGTAAAAACAGGGCCAATAAGCGGGTCAACCTGTACTTTTTCGTAAAACGAATCCACCAGAAACCGAACAGCTTCCGGCGAATCCAGGGTTCTTTTTGCCATCTATATAGTATTTAATTGACTTTGGTGGAAGAACGCCAGCTTACCGGGAAAACGTTTCCGCATACGTGGGTGCATCGAAACCCAGCGCCACAATTTTTTCATCGGATTCGATGATCGGGCGACGAATAACGGAGGGTTTTTCCATCATCAGCGCAATGGCTTCTTCGGTATTAGTCGGCTTCTCGACATCGGGCAGCTTTCTCCAGGTCGTTCCCGATCGGTTTACCAGTTGTTCCCACGGCTTTTGCGTCAGCCAGCGGTCGAGCGTCTCCCGGTCGATACCCGATTTTTTGTAATCGTGAAATTGATACGTTACCGCGTGTTCAGCCAGCCAGACGCGGGCTTTCTTTACCGTATCGCAGTTGGAGATGGCATATAAGGTGTACATAAGGCCTGTTAATTTGGGACGAAAATACCCAAAATGTCGTTTTGCGTACTGACGAGGATAAATGTTTGTTCTGTCCTGCATCACGGGTTTCCGCTTGCGCTACTTATTTTTGTATCTATGAAAAAATCAGACATCCACTTTACGGTTGAATTAGACGACCAGAATATTCCTGAGAAAATTTATTGGGAGGCCACCGATAACCCGAACGAAGGACTTAGTGACACACGCGCCATTGCCATTTCGCTCTGGGATCAGTACCACAACAGTACGCTTAAGATTGATCTCTGGACCAAAGAGATGGAGGTAGTTGACATGAAGCGCTTTATGATCGAGATTATGAGCGGTATCGCCGATACGGCGCTGAATGCAACCGGTGATCAACAGATGGCCGACGACATCGAAAGAACCTGTCAGGTGCTGAGCAAGCGACTGGAGGAAGAAATAAAGCAGCAAAAACAGCAGCAGCAATAACAAATACTGGCCCGGTAATTTTGGTCGTTAATTTGCTACGACGTACTCGTAATGGCTTTCCTATTTTATGAAGAAGATACTCCTGCTACTCCTGGTAGCCCATGTTGCGCTCGCCCAGAAGGCTGGTATTCAATTTAAAACAACCCCCATTGCCAGTGTATTTCAGGAGGCCCGCCGTACCGGGAAACCCGTATTTGTTGAAATCTTCTCGCCCACCTGCCACACTTGCCAAAGCTTCATACCGACGCTGGCCGATGGTCGGGTTGGTAAGTTTTATAACGATAAGTTTCTGAGTACCAAACTGGACATTGCTCAGCCTGCTACACAGGCGTTTTTAAACAGCCGTCGATTGTTCGTGCCCTCGTTGCCCTTGTTTCTGTACTTCGACCCACAGCAGAACCTGGTTCACTTTGCCATGAGTAACAACACGACGGATGAAGTAATCCGGCATGGATCAAACGCGCTGGATACGCAGGCCCGCAGTCAGAACATGAAATCACGTTACCAGCAGGGCGAACGGTCAACCAGTTTTCTGATCGATTACGCGATGTACGCCCGGGTTACGAAAGATACGGTGGCCAATATGGCGGCTATGAACGAGTACGCCCGTCAGCAATCACCGGCTACGTATGCCAACCAGACCAACTGGCTGGCCCTGCAAAAGCTGGTTCTGGATTTTGAGAATCCAATGTTCCAGTACATGATTAGCCACATGGACGCGTATCGGAAAGCGTATGGAGCCGATCAGGCTTTTCAGGTGGCCGAAAATATACTGATGTCGTCTTTGTTTAGTGGGCGTGGTGCGCAGTTCCCCATCGCTAAAGTTATACAGGTAAAACAGGACCTGGTCAAGATAGGTGTTGATCCGAAAGCAGCAGCCAACCGGACGTTGTTACCGGAAGTAAGCGCCTATTTCCGCGCCCGTCAGACAGCCAAAGCAGCCGATCGGATGGATAACCAGGTCAATTCGAATCAGCTGACCATTCCCGAGTACATGTACATTTCCCGCCTGTTTAATCGGTCGAGCCCCGATGCTGTCGATGCGCCGACGGTGGTAAAATGGATAAACAAAGGGTTGGCCCTGAAACCAGGTCCCAAAGAGCAGGCTGATTTATATTTTGAACTGGCCGAAGCGTACCGCCGGGGTGGGAAAACAGCCGATGCGCAGAAAGCCGCCCAGAAGTCTATGGAGCTAGCCCAGGCCAGTCGCCTGGATACCCGCCGGAATGTTGAGCAGATGGGGAAATTGAAATAGGTTTACCGTTTTAGGTTTTCGGTTAGTTCATGTCGCTGGATGGTTGTGGAACTAACCGGAAATCTAAAACGATAAACCTACTTTTTTTGGTATACCGGCCGGGTGAAGGGTGGTTTGAGCAGGATATGAAACGAGTTTTCGTCCCCTAACGAAACGGCTCGGCGGAGGTCGTTTTCGGCCTGAGGTAATTGACGCATCTGAATGCGGGCCAGCGCTCTCCAGCGATAAGCATCGGGGGCTAAGTCGCGAAAGTGCCAGACTGCCTTATCGAATTCCCGAAATGCCTGTTGATAATCGTTCGTATAATAATAAGCAGTGCCCCGGTCTAAATAACAATCCGCCAGGGTATTATCCCGGTTAATAGCCTGCGTTAAATCGTATATGGCTGAGTAATAATTTTCCTGCACCAACTGGCATTTTCCGCGATAGGCGTAGGCCAGTGCTGACTTGGGGTGTTGCCGGATAACTTCATCGAAATACAGATGGGCTTCGTCGAACTGCCGATTTTGAACCAACTCGATGCCCTTCTGAAATCGTTTCCGGTCTTTGTCTGCCGACGTGTCATGATCCATCAGGAAATACCGGATAGTCAGATACAGCACAAACAGCAGACTTAACAGTACAACTTCCATAACCCAATCTGGTTTTTCTTCCAGCTTAGCTAAATTAATCGTTCAGGTGAACTTTAGCAAGTAACAAACTCAGGGCAATTCGGCCTGTACGGCCTTTGGTAAACTCTTCCTAACAAGCTCGTACGAATGGTCGATCCAGTCGTGGATATCGGCTGTTCGAACGTGCCCATTCAGCGTAATTGTGTTCCAGTGCGTCTTGTTCATGTGGTAACCGGGTGTTACGGCGTTATGTTCTTCCCGTAACTGAACGGCCCGTTCCGGATCACATTTCAAATTGATCGTTGTTGGCTGGCTTTCGGTAGCCAGCAACGCAAACATTTTGCCGCCTATCTTAAACACCAGCGCATCGCCACCAAAGGGAAACGACTCCGTGACACCCGGTTTACCAAGACAATAGTCGCGCAGGGTTTCGGTATTCATCGAACACAGTGACGAACGGTGTAGACAATGATAGCCATTAGAAACATCAGAATCGAAATTCGATTGATGCCATGCATCATGCGAAGATTCACGCTGGTTGGTTTACTGGGATCGGGTTTACGAAAGACCCGCAGAAAATAGGCAAAAACAGGCCCTATCTTTAAATAATCAACGAATTTGTTCACAGGAGGTTATAGCTAGAGCACCGCACAGGCGGTCCCGAATGAATACAAACAGACACTACGCCGAACGTGATTGTTCTATTGAATAACAAAGAAAGTAAGCGAAACATTACCCCTTCTCTCAACAAACATCGATTAAAAGGTACTTTCGAGGGTCGGCTCCAGCCAGCGATCATCCTCCCGAATAAGCTCGATCAGCTCATCGACAGCTCGGTCGGCGGGAACCGATTTCTTAATGACCTGCTGGCCCCGGTAGAGCGCAATCTTGTCGCGACCGATACCAACATAACCGTAATCAGCGTCGGCCATTTCGCCCGGTCCGTTGACGATACAGCCCATAATACCGATTTTTACTCCTTTCAGATGGTCAGTACGCTGACGAATAAGCGCCGTTGTTTCCTGAAGGTCGAATAGGGTCCGACCGCAGGATGGGCAAGATATGTATTCCGTTTTGGTAATGCGTGTACGGGCAGCCTGAAGAATGCCGAAGGACAGGCTATTCAGCCGTTTCAGCTCGTCGGCGGAGTTGTTGGCACTCGACAGCATAATGCCATCGCCTAACCCATCAATGAGTAACCCCCCTACATCAGTAGCCGCGTATAAAGGCAAGTCTTCTTCGGCAATGGACACGTAGCTTCGCTGAACAACAACTGGTGTCGTGATTTGGCGGTTCATTAGCTCGACAACCAGCCGGCGTAATTCCGGCATTGCGTGCGCGTTGGCGGTTGAGATCATCAGCACCACTGTCATATCCTCCTTCAATAAACGGAGCAATTCCTCCGATAAAGCGGGCAGCGACACCTGAACAAAATTCAGGCGCGCCTGCAAGGGTGTCTCCTGGGCACGAGCTGACAGATACTCTTCAGCGGTCAATATGGGAAAGGTGTTGATCTGGTCGGGAAGAGTTTGCCAAACGGCAAAATCCAGAATCTGTTTCAACCCATTAGGCAGCATGAACCGCGCCGGGTGAGATCCGGTATACACGTAGTCTGCCCCCAGGTCATTCATGCGCCATTTATCCGGCTCAGGCAGGTAAAAATGGCCAACCGGATGCAGGCTTTTGTGTTCGGTTACCGGGACACCACTAAAGTCAGCCATGACACGCGGCACGTTCTGCCCACCAAAATTGGCAACCTCATGCGTTAGCCGCCGGGCGTATTGGAAGGGATTGATCGGGTACGTTGTAACTGCTGGAATAGGCGCGCTGGTGGCCGCCCGGCTGGTGTACCGGTCAATTAGTGCTTTGGCTACGGGCGCTTCGCGCTCGGGCTCTTCCGTCAACGACACCCGAACCGTATCGCCAATACCATCTTCGAGCAGTGTACCAATCCCCAGCGCCGATTTTATCCGCCCATCTTCGGCTTCGCCCGCTTCGGTTACACCAAGGTGCAGCGGATAAGGCTTCAGCCCTTCTTCATCCAGGCGCTGAACGAGCAGCCGATACGCCTGCACCATCACCTGCGGGTTACTCGACTTCATCGACAGGGTGAGATTGTAATAATTTTCCGCTTCGCAGATGCGCAGAAATTCTAGTGCCGACTCAACCATGCCCACAGGAGTATCGCCATAACGACTCAATATCCGGTCGGAAAGGGAACCGTGATTGGTACCAATGCGCATGGCGGTACCGTATTCTTTACAGATACGAACCAGCGGCAAAAATTTATCCCGGATACGATCCAGTTCAGCGGCATAGGCAGCATCCGTGTAGTCGATGAATTCAAACCGTTTCCGGTCGGCATAATTGCCAGGGTTGATCCTGACTTTCTCCACAATACGGGCTGCCAGTTCAGCTGCGTTAGGCGTAAAGTGAATGTCAGCCACCAACGGAGTCGTGTATCCCTTTGCCCGTAATCCTTTTCGGATGTTTTCCAGATTCTGAGCTTCCTTAACGCTTGGGGCCGTTATACGAACGTATTCGCAGCCTGCTTCGATCATCCGGATCGTCTGCTCGATAGAACCCTGCGTATCCATCGTGTCTATCGTCGTCATGGACTGCACACGAATAGGGTAATCAGAACCCATCGGTACATCGCCGATCGTAACCGTACTGGTTTTCCGACGAACGTACCGGGTGAGCGAAGATGTGTAAAGAACCGGTGAATTGACCCCGACTGGCTGAAATTCCGGTGAAGTACCGACCAGATCGGATGAAGATGAAGAAAGCAGCGAATTGAGCATACAGGGGGCGGCAGTGCCGTTTGACCAGACAAAGGTACGGAAAAAGCACTTTCCGGTGCGTGGCCCATTTTTTTAGAAAAACGTAAGGGAATACGTAAATGTTCGCCTGGCGTCCGATAAGTTAGTTGACTTTTTAAGCCTGTATATGAGTTCATTGGCTGGTTTTCAGGAAACAAAACAGCCAGGAGGCCGTTAAATGGCAACGACATCTTTCGTGTCGAAAATCAGTATATACACAACCTGTTCATTTACCGGACTATTATGAAAACGAAATTACTAAGTGTTTTTGCACTCGCCCTGTCGCTAAGCGTTGGGGCCTACGCTCAGGACAGTACAGCGCTGAGTAAGAAAGAAATTCGCAAGCAGGAACGTGCCGAACGAAAAGCACGGGTGAAAGAGGATATGAGAAATGCGGGTCAGAATGTTGGCAACGCAGCTTCAGAAACGGGCCAGGCGATTAAAGAAAAAGCAAAAGTAGCCGACGAGGCTGTTAGTAAGGGTGCCAAGAAAGTTGGTGAGACAGTTAACAAAGGACTGGATAAGGCCGAAAATGCTATTGTAACGGAGGGCGACAAAATAAAAGCCAAACGGGATTCGTCACGGGCTGAGAAAGCCCGGCGGGATTCGTTGTAACATGTAGAGACGCAACCCTTTGCGTCTTTTGGGTGAACGGTACATAGGTACAACCATATTTCACCTAAAAGACGCAAATATGCGTCTCTACGTGAGTTTTGCACCGACGCTGGCATACTTGCCCCGCCAGTGTTTCCAACGCTTATGCGACCACAGCCAGTCGGATGGATTTCGGCGAATGGAGGTCTCAAGCACATCCCGATAGCCTTCCATGATGGCACCCAGCGGCAGGTTCTCGTAAGGAGGCTCCGCAACGAGCCGGAACGTTACCTCATAATAACTTCGGCGCACCCGTACAATATCGAAGAAGAAAACGGCTAGTTTCCGACTGCGGGCCAACCGTTCGGAACCCGGATAAAAAGGGGAGTCGCGGTGCAAAAAGTCGGTCCAGTACGCTTGCTCAGGTACGTCGGGTACCTGATCGGAGATGAGTCCGATAATCCGGGGAATATGCTTCCGGATGACCATTTGTCGGGGCAACAGATTCATCGGTGTGGGCACCGGACCCAAGTGTGACCGAATATGAACCAGCAGCTTTTCGAAAAATGGATTGCTCAGCGGTTTGTAAATACTGTCGACCGGCATCTTGTTGAGCACCAACGCGGCCGGAATCCACTCCCAGTTGGCCTGGTGAGAACTCATGCCGATGATGGTGTGGCCCGCTAAAATTCTCGACTGGATCAAGTCAATATTCGGGAAGTGGATATGCTTCTGAAAAAATTCGGGTTTAAGACTTGGCTGCTTGAGGGTTTCTACGATCAGGTCAGATAAGTTTCGATAAAATCCTCTGGCGATTCGTTTCAGCTCATCCGGTGATTTTTCGGGGAAGGAAAGGCGTAAATTTTCCAGTACAACGGCTCGACGATAGCGGATGACATGCAGCAGGAGGAAAGACAAAACATCGGAAATGCCATATAATATCGGAAATGGCAAACGCGATAGCAGTCGAAAAAAGATCATTTGACGAGTATAGGGCGAACGTGGAGCCAAAGGCCGGTTCGTCGGGAAATTAAAAAAATACTAAAAATCAGTTGATAGTATCGCTTTTTTGCGTTACTTGTGAACGGATACAACGTTGGTGTTATTGGAAAAAAATCAACCAGCGCTTCAAGCATCTGATTTACTCATTGACCTGCATTACTTACCCTGCATTGACTTCTTTTCAGGATTGATGCAGTTCGAGCGGGTTCAGCTTGAAGCCCAGGAGCATTACCAGAAGCAAAGTTACAGAAATCGCTGCTACGTTCAGACAGCAAATAAGGTTGATGTCCTTACGGTGCCCGTGCAACAGGGGACGAACCACCAGCCAATCCGTGATTTGCGGGTAGCGAATGACCAGTCCTGGCAATCGCATCACTGGCGGTGCATGCAGGCCGCTTACGGCAAGGCACCCTTTTTTGAATACTTTGTGCCTGACTTCGAGCCCATTTATCAAAAAAAATGGACTTTTTTGTTTGATCTGAATAGTGAATTGCTGACAATTTGTCTGAAATTAATGCGTCTGAAGGTAAATCTGAGCCTGACAGAATGGTACGAAAAAACTCCGCCGGTCGGCCTATTTGACGCCCGGTCGAAGCTAAATCCGCGAAACAAGCCGGAAACGTATGTATTCCACCAGCCCGTCGTCTACCCTCAGAATTTTGGCCAAGAATTTGTACCGAATCTTAGTATAATAGACCTGTTGTTCTGCCAGGGACCGGCCGCTTCGGACGTGTTACTGACTGGCCTTCGGGAGTGAACAAATCCTTAAAACTCTTCGTTAGGCCTGTAGTACGGTTACCTAAGGAGACCCTAAAACGAATGGAAGCAAAATTCTCAAACCGCGTTAAGGAAGTTATCACGCTGAGTCGGGAAGAAGCCTTACGCTTAGGCCACGATTATATCGGCACAGAACACCTGTTGCTGGGTATGATTCGTGAGGGTGAGGGTGTAGCGGTCGGGCTGCTGAAAAAACTTGGCATCTCGCTCGATGAACTCCGGGTTACGATCGAACAGGCAACGAAAGGAACAGCCACCAACAATGTGAAAAATCTGGCGAATATTCCACTGACCCGTCAGTCGGAAAAAACGCTAAAAATCACGTACCTGGAAGCGAAGATCTTTAAGAGCCCACTCATTGGAACGGAGCACCTGTTACTATCGATTCTGCGCGATGAAGACAATGTCGCCACGCAGATTCTAAACAAATTCAACGTTAATTACGAAGTCATTAAAGAGATGCTGGAATATCAATCAACGGGAAGCCGCCCCACAATGGCAAGCGATACCGACGATGACGATAACGACCGGGGGATGTTTGGTGGCAGCGGTAGTTCCAGCTCAGGGAAAGATCCCAAAGGCACCGAGAAATCGAGAACGCCCGTGCTGGATAACTTCGGTCGTGATCTGACCAAACTTGCCGAAGTAGGCAAACTCGATCCTATCGTTGGTCGTGAGAAAGAAATCGAGCGGGTAGCTCAGATTCTGAGCCGCCGGAAGAAAAATAACCCGATCCTGATTGGGGAGCCTGGGGTTGGTAAAACAGCCATCGCCGAAGGCCTTGCCCTGCGCATAGTGCAGAAGAAAGTGTCGCGGGTGTTGTTCGGCAAACGCGTTGTAACCCTTGATCTTGCTTCGCTCGTGGCTGGTACAAAATACCGGGGCCAGTTCGAAGAGCGGATGAAGGCGGTTATGAACGAACTGGAAAAATCGCCGGAGGTCATTCTGTTCATTGATGAATTACACACGATCGTTGGCGCGGGCGGTGCATCGGGTTCACTGGATGCGTCGAACATGTTCAAACCAGCGTTGGCTCGGGGCGACATTCAATGTATCGGTGCAACAACCCTTGATGAATACCGTCAGTACATCGAGAAGGATGGTGCGTTAGCCCGTCGTTTCCAGATGGTTATGGTCGATGCCACGTCGATTGACGAAACCATCGAAATTCTGAACAACATCAAGGACAAATACGAAGATCACCACCACGTTAATTACACCAAAGAGGCTATCGAGGCCGCGGTGAAGTTATCGGAACGGTATATCTCGGATCGCTTCCTGCCTGATAAAGCCATCGACGTGATGGACGAAGTGGGCGCTCGTGTACACATCTCGAACATCACGGTTCCTGAAGATATTCTGAAGCTCGAAGAGCAGATCGAAAACATCAAGAAGGAGAAAAACCAGGTTGTTAAGAGCCAGAAGTACGAAGAAGCCGCCCAGCTCCGCGACAAAGAAAAACGCCTGATCGATCAGCTCGACCGTGCCAAGCAGTTGTGGGAGGAAGATACCAAGAAGCGCCGGTACACCGTCAACGAAGAAAACGTTGCCGAAGTCGTAGCGATGATGACGGGTATCCCGGTCACGAGTGTGTCAAACGATGAAGGTAAGAAACTCGTCAGCATGGGCGAAGAACTGAAAGGCCGCGTTATCGGTCAGCAGTCAGCCATCGACAAGCTGGTGAAAGCCATTCAACGGACGCGTGTTGGTCTGAAGGATCCTAAGAAACCAATCGGTTCATTCATCTTCTTGGGCCCAACGGGTGTAGGTAAGACGGAATTAGCCAAAGTGCTGGCTACGTATCTCTTCGATAAAGACGATGCGCTGGTACGGATTGATATGTCGGAATACATGGAGAAATTCAGCGTGAGCCGACTCGTGGGAGCACCTCCAGGTTATGTTGGATACGAAGAAGGTGGTCAGCTGACGGAAAAAATTCGCCGTAAACCTTACAGTGTTGTCTTGCTGGACGAAATCGAGAAAGCACACCCGGATGTATTTAACATTCTGTTGCAAGTGCTTGACGATGGGATCCTGACAGACGGTCTGGGTCGTCGGGTAGATTTCCGGAATACGATCATTATTATGACCTCCAACATTGGGGTGCGTGATTTGAAAGATTTTGGTGCTGGTATTGGTTTCTCAACCAAGAAGAGCGCCGAAAGCCAGGATGAACTGATGAAGAGCACGATTCAAAGTGCGCTTCGGAAAGCGTTCTCGCCGGAATTCCTGAACCGTCTAGACGATGTGATTGTGTTCAACTCGCTGTTGCGTGAAGACATTCACAAAATCATTGACCTAATGCTGGGTAAACTGTTGGGACGTGTTACCAACCTTGGTTATACGGTTGAACTGACGGAAAAAGCGAAAGACTTCCTGGCTGAGAAAGGATACGATCCGCAGTATGGAGCCCGGCCGCTGAGTCGTGCCATCCAACGCTACCTCGAAGATCCCGTCGCAGAAGAAATTCTGAAAGGCGAGCTGAAAGAGGGCGATGTGATTCTGGCCGACTATAGTGGCGAAGGCGAAGTCCTGACCATTACGGTGAAAAAGCCCGAAGTAGCTGTAGAATAGCATACAACTAGTTGACAAACAAAATCGGCCTGACTTCAACAGTCAGGCCGATTTTGTTTGTAGCGTGGACAAAATATCCGTGCTACAGACTTTTCTGTTTCACCTGGTCAATGTAGTACTGTGACGTACGCATGGCGCTGGCCAGAATTGTCCAGGTTACGTTTTTATCGCCTTGTGTCACAAAAGGGGCGGCATCAACGACGAACAGATTTTTGACATCGTGCGCTTGCTGATACTTGTTCAGGGCTGACTTTTGCGGGTCGTTCCCCATACGAACAGTGCCTACTTCGTGAATAATTCGGCCGGGTGCGGCCAGACCATACCCATGTGCTGTGTTCGGACCAGGTTTCGCACCGAGAGCAATGCCGCCCATAGAATGAATAATTTCTTCGAAGGTATCCTGCATGTGCTTGGCCTGCTTCACTTCGTAGTCTGACCATTTGTAGTGAAAACGCAGGGTTGGAATCCCATATTTGTCGACTGCGTTGGGGTCAATCTCGCAATAGTTTGTTTCGAGAGGTACCGGTTCACCGCGGCCTGCCATACTGATGTAGGCACCGTAAAACCGTCGGTAGTCATCTTTCAAGCTGGCCCCGTACCCACCACCTGTTTTGGTTTTGCCATCACGACCCGGAATGGTGCCATTCAAGGCTTCGATACCACTACCAAAGCCATAAGCAGGCATACCCATCCCACCACCGTATTCGATGTGATAGCCACGGGGGAAGTCAAGTTTCTTATTATCGAGCCACCAGGGTGTGAATACGTGCATACCGCCAACCCCATCTTCGTTGTACCGTTTACGATCCATCAACGCCGGGATGAATCCGGAACGGCTGGCCCCGGTGGAATCATTCAGGTATTTACCCACCACGCCACTGCTATTGGCCAGTCCGTTTGGGAAACGGGAGGATTTGGAATTGAGTAAGATACGGGCCGATTCGCAGGTGCTTGCGCCCAGCATCACCGCTTTTGCCCGAACGGTCACTTCCTCCAGTGTGCGGTTGTTTACGTAACTAACGCCCGTCGCCAATCCGGTTTGTGGATCAGTCAGCACTTCGCGGACCATAGCTCCGTTCACCAGGGTCACGTTACCGGTTTTGACCGCCGGAATGCACAGGACGGAGGAGGCCGAAAAGTCGGCATACGCCTGGCAACCCCGGTTACACTGGTGGCAATAAAAACAGGAGCCCCGCTCGTTATTGATCGGCTTGGTCAGAATGCTTAGGCGTGAGGGAATAACGGGAATACCGATGCTCTGAGCCCCTTTCCGAATCATTAGCTCGTGCAGGCGTGGCTTGGGCGGTGGCAGAAAAATACCATCCGGCTCATTGGGAAAGTTCTCGACGGAACCAAAAACGCCAATCAGTCGATCCACTTTATCGTAATAAGGTTTAAGGTCGTCGTAGCTGATTGGCCAGTCGTCGCCAACGCCCGAAAGCGAACGGCGCCGAAAATCGTCGGGGCCAAAGCGCATGGAAATTCGCCCCCAGTGGTTGGTCCGCCCCCCCAGCATTCTGGACCGAAACCAGTTAAATTCGGTATCGGGTTTAGCGGAGTAAGGTTCTCCCTCAATATCCCAGCCACCCCAGGCCGCATCGAAATCTCCGCCAGACCGGGCCGCCGTGCTGGCTCCCCGTCGGGGAGATTCATAAGGCCATTTTAATTGCGTAATGTACTTAGGGTCAGCGGGATCGTAGTAGCCGCCTGCTTCGAGCAGGATCACTTTAGCCCCGGCCTTGGCGAGCATATAGGCCGCCATACCGCCCCCGGCGCCCGAGCCTACAATGGCCACATCGTACGTAAGCGGGGCCTTTTTAATTTGTGGAATATCCATCCGATGAGTAGAGGTTTAGGAAGTTACTGCATGCAGGTAAACCTATAAGTAAAGAAGCAAAAAGGTTTACTGTTGAACCCTGATAACCTGCCTCATCCGAGAACGCATCCTTAGCGGATTGCGCCGACAGCCTCGCTAATTTTATCGGTGTTGATGATATCAACGCCTAGTTTTCGCAGCTGTTTCCAACTGTTGGGCGTGTCGGGTGTCGCCCAGAAACGAAACGGTTTATTGTCGTTGTGGGCTCGTTTAACAACGCGCTTGAGTTTGTCCCGGTCTTCGTTGGATAGATCGCCCGTGCCATCCCAGCGCGAGTACGACTGGAAATTATCACTGATCAGCGCCACGCGTTGAAGCGTCTCCTGGTCGTATACTTCACTGGGTCGCCCATCGAACTGGAGTAATGGGTAGTCGAGGAAGGTATCAATTCGGGGGCGACTTCCACTAATAATTACCTGTACGGCTTTCGCATTGGCCATTCGGTTAAAGCAAATCAGATTCGCCTGCAACATCGTTAGAAGTTTTGGTATCACTTCAGCTGGATTTTCTTTTATGTCAATAACCAGCGAAAATGTGTAATCGCGGTCTGAACTGGGTCGATCTTTGTACTGCTGAAACAAACGAACGATGGGCTGCAGATACAGAGAATCGAGCGTTGGTAACGGGCCGGTCGGCTTTTCGTGGGAGACTACCAGGTTACCATTCTGTAGCCACACATCGGCTTCAATGAAGTCGGCTCGCTGATCGTAGGCATCAACGAACGGGCGTGTTTTTGCGTAATCGTTATGAGCAAAAATTTTCTGTGCTACCGTAACGGATACCGACGATAGCAGAAGGAATAACAGAAGCAGATAAGGGCGCATGGTGGAACACTTGATTTTTGACAAAGTAACGCAGCTTATCCACGAAACCAAAACCTATGCGTACCTTGTCCTTTCAGGCCAAACTACTAATTTCGTCTTCTATTAATTATTACCCTTTATAATGGATTTACTGAAAGGAAAAGTTGCTCTGATCACAGGTGCGTCGCGCGGAATTGGTCGGGCTATTGCTCAAAAATTTGCTCAGGAAGGTGCCAGCGTTGCCTTCACCTACTTGTCGAGTGTCGAAAAAGGACAGGCCCTGGAAGAAGAACTTCGGGCGTTTGGCGGGCAGGTAAAAGGGTACCGCTCCGATGCATCGGATCACAAAGCGGCCGATGAACTGATTACCCAAGTTCTGGCCGACTTCGGTAAACTCGATGTGCTCATCAACAATGCCGGTATTACCAAAGATGGCCTTTTAATGCGCATGACCGAAGAACAATGGGACACCGTAATTAACGTTAATCTAAAGTCGGTCTTTAACCTTACTAAAGCGGCCATCAAGTCCATGATGAAAGCAAAGTCGGGCTCCATCATTAACCTGACATCGGTTGTAGGCATTCGGGGTAACGCAGGCCAGGCCAATTATGCCGCATCGAAAGCCGGTATTATTGGGTTTACAAAGTCCGTTGCCCTCGAATTAGGGTCCCGGAATATCCGTTCCAATGCCATTGCGCCCGGCTTCATCGAGACGGAAATGACCGGTGAGATTAATGAGAAAGCACTGGACGAATGGAAACAGCAGATCCCAATGAAACGTGGCGGCCAACCCGAAGAAATCGCTGACTGCGCTGTCTTCCTGGCTTCCGACCTCTCCCGCTACATCACCGGTCAGGTGCTGCAAGTGGACGGAGGAATGCTAACCTAGGCGTCAGGAGTGAGGAGAAAGACGTGCCCTACTGTGCTTTCTCCTTACTCCTCGATTCTTACTCTTCCAACGTAATGAATTTCATTTTCCAATCGTCTCCCTGGTGGATTCTGGTGTGCCTGCTCGTGGGGGCAGTCTATGCGTTTGCGATGTATCAGCCGCTGCCCCGTTTGGCAGGTAGTGGAACGGCCAGTGGCGGATTCGATAAACGAACGACTTACGGGCTGGCAGCCCTGCGTTTTGTCGTTGTCAGTTTTCTGGCCTTCCTCTTGCTGAATCCGCTGATCCGTAGTCTGCGTACGCTCACCGAGAAACCCAAAGTCGTGCTGGCTATCGACAACTCCGAGTCGGTAGCGGCTTCGGGTCGACCGGCGCTTACCAGGGCATTGGCCAGTTTGCAGACGCTGCAACAGCAATTGACCGAGAAGGGGTTGGATGTGTCCATTCGGACGTTTGGCGATTCTGTTTTGACGAATGAGGACGGCAAGTCCGATCTTACGCAGATTCCATTCACCCAGCGCACAACCGATTTGTCAGGCCTGCTGTCGGGCATCCGATCGGATTACGAGGGGCGTAATCTGACCGATGTGGTGCTGGTGTCGGATGGTATTTTTAATCAGGGACTTTCCCCGACGTTCGGGCAGTATCCGTTTGCGTTGCAGACCATTGGCCTTGGCGACACCATTCCCAAGAAGGATATTCAACTGAAAGGCATTATTGCCAACCGGATTGCGTACCTGGGTAATCAGTTTCCGGTTAAGGCCGAAGTGGTCAGTAACGGTTATCAGGGACGCAGTGCTACCGTGGTACTACGGCAGAACGGCAAAGAATTAGGTCGTCAGGCAATTAATTTCTCGGGAAAAACGGGGGAACAAGGCAGTTCGTTCAACCAACTGACGTTCCAGACGACAGCTGCCCAGAAAGGGGTTCAGCATTACGTAGTGGAAGTACTACCGCAACCCGGTGAGTTCAGTACGCGTAACAACCGGCAGGATGTGTACCTGGATGTTATTGATGGAAAAGAGAAAGTGCTCCTGCTGGCCCTGACTCCGCACCCGGATGTAAAAGCATTGCGGAATATTCTGGAGAAAAATCAGAACTACGAACTCGATGTGCGTATCCTGACCGGAACGCCAGCCGAAGCCACCGCATCGGCGGACAAGACCTATGATCTGATCATTCTGCACCAGATTCCCGACAATGGGGGAGTCGGTAATGCACTGCTTCAGAAGTACCTCGCCAAAAATACCCCCGTGCTGTTCGTACTTGGCAACCAATCGTCGCTGGGCCCGTTCAATACATCGAATCCGGTGATGCAGGTGAACGCACAACCGAACCAGAGCGATAAAGTGACGGGCGTATTTAATCCGGCTTTTAAACAACTTAATCTTGATCCGGAACGGCTTTCGATTTTAGCTAAATTGCCGCCTATGTCGGTTCCCTACGGCGAATTCAGGTTGCAGGCGGGTAGCGAAGTCGTACTGTGGCAGCAGGTTGGCAGCGTCCGGACAGCCAAACCGCTACTGGCGCTGAACGTAACCAGTCCGCGCAAAACGGCCGTACTGGCGGGCGAGGGTCTGTGGGCCTGGCGGCTGGAAGAATACGCGCTGACCGATAAGCAGGAGGTCGTCGATGAGTTGATGCAGAAAGTAATTCAACTCATTTCCGTGAAAGAAGATCGCCGTAAGCTGCGCGTCTACCCAATTCGGAATGAGTTCGTATCGGGCGAAAAAGTTATTTTCGAGACGGAGCTGTACAACGACATTTATGAGCGTCTGTACGACAAATCCGTCCGGCTGGAGATCAGCGACGAGAAAGGGCTGACCCGTTCGTATAACTACACGCCGACCGAGGCAAACAGCCGCTTTGAAATCAGCCGTCTGCCAGAAGGCGCGTATCGGTTCAAAGCCAGTGTAACGACTAATAATAAAGCAGAGCAGTCAGCCGGGCAGTTTGTCGTGCGGGATCTGCAACTCGAAGCGCTCAACACAACCGCCGACCACGGGCTGCTTCGCCAGCTTGCCAAACAGACCGGTGGTCAATTCTATGCGGTCAATCAAACGGATGAACTCGTTCGGATACTGACCAATCGTCCGCACCCCGCGCGCCTGACCAGTACTGAGGAAATGAACGAGCTTATCAACTGGCGCTGGCTATTCTTCGTTATCCTAACCCTGATTTCGATCGAGTGGGGCCTACGGAAGTTCTACGGCGGGTATTGATGAGCGAGAAGAGTAAATTTGCCCCAAAGAGTTGTTTCCTGACTGACACTTTATTCGTACACAGCCGTCCAAAATCAATTACTACAATGGGAACGCCAACCAAACCCATGACGGCCCGCGAGAAGATTCGCAAACTTGTGGACGTAAAGGAACAAGTGCAGCGAGAAGCGCGGGAGCGTTACCAGACAGACCCTGAATACCGGGCTGTTTTTGAAAACCTGCGAAAGGAAAATGCCGGACAACGAGTTAAGAAATAGCTACAAATTTGAGTTCGTTGGTGGAGAGTATCATATCTATGCTTTCACAACTGTCGATGAGATTGGCTACGAGATTAAATTCGTACCCTCCAGCTACATATTTGAAGGGTCTGTCGACCGTCGATGCTTATGAAATGGTGATTGCTGTGGCCGACAACCCCCTCGGGAAACGTATTCCTGCAGATCCGCTGACAGAACCAACTATCCGGTCCATCTTTTTTGATTTCTTTCGGTCATAAAGACCAGGTAATTGTTTTCATCTGTGATAGCTCAGATGGTCGCCAGAAGGCACGCGCCCGGAAATTTACAAGCTGGTTTTACGGAAATGTTCTACCGTACATACTCAAGTTCGATACAAAATCTGCTGACGGCGAGGAGGAGTTAATTTAACTGTCAATTATTCTGGATGCCAGAAATTCGCACGTTGGGGAGCTCGTCAGTCTTATTCAGAATTTATACCTGGATATGAACAAGGAGAAGTAACTATACCGTCTGTTACTCATACCCTCTCTTTCACGCCCCCGCTTCGCCCAATTCTGCCCGCATGGCATACTGCACAAACCGGATGTCACTGAAGGATACGTCATTCCCCAAGCCCTGCCGGATGGTGCTGAGGGGTTCGGATGGGTACTGTTCGAGGTAAGATCGAATGCTGGCTACTTTTTTAGGCGGAAGAAGCGCGTTAATGGCCAACTCACCCGTCTTAACGTACGGCAGTAAATGGCTTTCGATGGTCGAGACGGCCAACCCGCGTTCGGTGGCAATCTCATCGACTCCTTTGCCGGATCGGAAGAGCGCATAGGTGATGGCGGGCGACATCTCCTTGGGTTCTTTGGGTGGTTTTGGCGTTTTTACTTTCGGCGCAGCCGGGCTGGAAGCCCGACCCGTGGGCGTTTCGCGAATAATCCGCAGAATATCTTCGCCAATCTGCTTCACTTTAGTTTTGCCAAAGCCTTTAATGGCGAGCAGTTCGGCCTGGTTCGTTGGACGGAGACGAGCCAGTTCGACGATGGTTTTTTGGGGCAACACCATAAAGCCGGAGGTATTGTGTTCGCCTGCCATATCGTTTCGCCATTTCATCAGGGCACCGTATAAACCACCCCGTGGCGGCCCATCTGCACTCGCTGCTTCGGTAACCTGTGGCTCGTGCTTTTTGCGTTCCGGCTGAAAATCCAGTTCGGCCCGGTTACGTGCCTGCAGGTAATTCAAGGCATTGAAGCCTTCTTTACAACTCTCAAAACTCCGCAGCTTGCTGAACAGCTCCTTCTCTAGCTCATCCAGCACTTCCAGCAGCAGATCGCGCACTTTCTTATTGTCGCAGTCGGTTGGGAAACGGTGCAGGAGTGGGAGTAACTCAGAACCCAGCAACGTCTGGAAATAGGTACCTGCCTTGCTGACCCGCTCCTGAAGAGCCGGGTTATGCTCGGGTAGGTTTTCGCTGGCGAAGTAACTGGGTAGCTGCTGCTGAAAACGCCCCGATACATCGCTAACCCGCTCCCGAACCAAATCCGTCAATTGCGTCAGAATGGGGACGCCTTCTGCGTCTAAACTGCTGGCGTGTTCATTCACCACCCGCCGACACCGATACAGGAGGGAGGTCGTGCGTTCAAACGAGAACAGTTCGCGGAGCAGGTGCTGCTGATTGGTAAGTTTTGCCTGATGAAGATGCTGTTCGTTGGGTGTTTGCTGCTGAACATGCTCGTGAAAGTCTTCCAGTTCCAGTTCGGTTTTGATACTATGCGCCGGAATCGGGGAGCGGAGTACCAGCCCATCCAGGGTTTTGCAGCGGCTAAGGGCCACGTATACCTGCCCATGCGCAAAGGCCGACGATACATCGAGAATCGCTTTTTCGAAGGTAAGTCCCTGGCTTTTGTGAACCGTAATCGCCCAGGCCAGCTTAAGCGGAAACTGCCTGAATGTGCCGATCGGCTCACTTTTGATTTCCTTCGTAACCGGATCCAGGGTATACTTAATATTCGTCCAGTCGGCGGGGTATACGACAATATCTTCCCCGCCCTGATGGCTCTTTACGTAAATGGCCGAATCGTCCATGTCGGTAATCCGGCCGATTTTGCCGTTGTAATAGAGTTTGTCCCGGCTAATGTCATTTTTGATGAACATCACCTGAGCGCCCACTTTCAGTTCGAGGCTGGCGTCGGTCGGGTACGTATGGGCCGGGAAATCACCGTCTACGGTAGCGGTGAAATGGCGGGATTTGGCTTTCAGCGCCAGCAATTTCTGACTATTGATTTGCTGGGCTGCCGAGTTGTGCGTTGATAAGGTAATGTAACCCTCATCGTCTTTTGGGGAAAAGTCAGGAATGTACCGCTGGTTCAGGTTGTCCAGTTGCGCCCTGGTCACGGTTTTCTCGCGGATGCTGTTAAGAAGGCTAATGAAGCGCTCGTCGGACTGCCGATAAATGTGCGTTAGCTCAATGGGTACGTAGGATGTTTGCCGCAGCGCTTTGCTGCCGAAAAAATAGCCCGTATCGTAATAGGGCCGCAAGAGTGCCCAGTCCTCGTCTTTGATGACCGGCGGCAACTGTTGCATATCGCCGATCAGCAATAGCTGAACCCCTCCGAAGGGAGCCGAACTGGTACGATACTGCCGGAGTACTTCATCGATACCGTCCAGTACATCGCTCCTGACCATACTGATCTCGTCGATTACCAGCAGATCCAGCGTGCGCAACAGGTTGATTTTCTCCTTGTTGAATTTCTTGCCTTCGCGTTGCGTTGCACCCGGCACCAGAGGGCCAAACGGTAGCTGAAAGAGCGAATGAATGGTAACGCCCCCCGCGTTTATGGCGGCTACACCAGTGGGTGCGACAACCGCAAGGCGTTTTGCACTCAGTTGTTTAATCTGCTGAAGGAAGGTTGTTTTGCCCGTTCCGGCTTTCCCGGTCAGAAATATATTTTGATTGGTATGCAGAACAAAATTGTTGGCAAGATCAAGCTTTTCGTTTACGGTAACGGTCATAGAACGCGCAGAAGATAGTAGACAAATATACTCCATTTCTAGACGTGTTCCTGCCGTCAATGTCATTCAGCCGGGGGAAATTATTCCCTGGTTGTGGCGATAACAATGGCCCCGGCAGCCATCAAAAGAGCGCCCATAACGACTTGCCAGCTTACTTTTTCCTTGAGGAAAACGGCCGCCAGAATAACCGAAAAGAGCAGCGATACGTTGGTAATCGGCGATACCTGAGAGGCATTCCCCAGTTTCAACGCCCGAAACGACAGGAGTGATGAGAGGCAGGTAACGACACCTGCGATGATCAGGTAGATCCAGACCCGGCGCTCGATCCGGGAGACATCCGGCAAGTTCCCCTGCGCGATAACCACACTCCAGGACACGATCAGGATCAGGACTGACTGAATAGCGAAGGCCAGACTCGAATCGACGTGTTTAACACCGGCTTTTGACAGCGTAACAACAACGGCCGCCGACAGAGCAGCCAGTAAAGCAAAGAGAATCCACATGGGAGTTGGGGTTGCGGTTTATGGATCGTGGTTCGAGGAAAACCAAGACCCAACTAAGAGGATGACGCGTGTACAGTGTGTAAAGCGCCAAGTGAAACAAAATGATTTAATAATCCGGTAGAAAAGTTTTTTGATTATGTCTGGCTTATTTTTGGGTTATACATCAGAGCGAGTTTTCCCGGCTAACCGTTGCGCATATGGATTCCAGAAGAGACTTTATAAAAAAAGCTGCGTTGTTGTCAACAAGCCTCTCGGGTATCGTGCCCGAGTCGATTCAAAAGGCTTTTGCTATTGATCCTCAGCCGGGAACGAGCTACCTGGATGCCGAGCACGTCGTGATTCTGATGCAGGAAAATCGTTCCTTCGATCATACCTACGGCATGTTGCAGGGCGTGCGCGGATTCAACGACCCCCGAGCCATCGACTTGCCCGGTAACCATAAAGTCTGGTTGCAGACCAATGCGGCCGGCGAAACATACGCGCCTTTTCGGCTGAACATGCACGATACGAAAGCGACCTGGATGAGTTCGCTGCCCCACTCCTGGGAGAACCAGGTCGATGCTTTCCATGGGGGCAAGCATGACAAATGGCTGGATGCCAAAAAGTCGGGTAACAAGGAGTACGCTAATATGCCCCTTACGCTGGGCTACTACAACCGCGACGATTTGCCCTTCTATTATGCACTGGCTGACGCATTTACGGTTTGCGACCAAAACTTCTGCTCCTCATTGACGGGCACTACCCCCAATCGCCTGTTTTTCTGGACAGGTACGCTGCGGGACCCCCGCGACCCGAAAGCGATCGCCAATGTCCGCAACGAAAATGTGGATTATGGCTCGGAGGTTGGCTGGACGACGTTTCCTGAGCGGCTGGAAGAAAACGGGGTTTCCTGGAAAATCTACCAGAATGAAATTAGTTTGCCAACGGGGCTGGCAGGGGAGGCCGACGGCTGGCTGAGTAACTTCACCGATAACCCCATCGAATGGTTTTCGCAGTACCAGGTTCGCTATCACCCGGCTTATTACCGGCACATTCAGCAGGAAGAAAAAGCAATTCCCGGCCGGATACAGGCCCTGGAAGCCAAACTGAAAGGCCTTGGTGAGAGCGATAAAGAACAGGCGGCTGTGAAACGGGAACTGGCGCATCAGCAGCAGTGGCTGAAAATGGTACAGTCCGATCTGGTCGCTTACACGCCGGAGAAGTTCAACCAGCTACCGGACCGGGCAAAGAATCTCCATCAGAAAGCGTTCACGACCAATGTACGCGACGTTCACTACCACGAACTAGAGACGCTGACGTACGACGACGGCCCGACCCGGCGGCAGGTTCAGGTGCCGAAAGGGGATGTGCTGCACCAGTTTCGGGACGATGTGAAGAACAACGCACTGCCGACGGTATCCTGGGTTGTGGCGCCCGAGAACTTCTCCGACCACCCTTCTGCGCCCTGGTATGGGGCCTGGTACATTTCGGAGATGCTGGACATGCTGACCCAAAACCCGGACGTCTGGAAAAAAACGATTTTCATTCTGGCCTATGACGAAAACGACGGCTATTTTGACCATGTGCCCCCGTTTGTTCCTGCGCACCCGGACCAGCCCGAAACAGGTTTGACGAGTAAAGGCATTGATACCCGGCTTGAATTTGTGACGCAGGAGCAGGAAAGCCAGCGCAAACATCCGGGCCGAACCGGTCCAATCGGACTCGGATTTCGCGTGCCCCTGGTCGTTGTATCGCCCTGGAGCCGGGGTGGCTACATAAATTCGGAGCTATTCGACCATACCTCGACGCTCCAGTTTCTGGAGAAGTTTTTAAGCCATAAAAAAGGCAGGGACATTCAGGAATCGAACATTGGCTCCTGGCGACGCACAATATGCGGTGACCTCTCGTCGGTGTTCCGGCCCTACAATGGCGAAACCATCAAATTGCCCAAGTCGCTGGAGAAAAAAACGTTTATCGAAGGCATACACAAAGCCCAGTTCAGGGACGTTCCTGCCAACTACAGGCGTCTTTCGGAACAGGATATGCAGCAATGTGCCAGCAACCCGGCGGCATCCCCTTATCTGCCGCATCAGGAAGAAGGCATCCGTCCGTCGTGCGCGTTACCGTATGAACTGTACGTAGATGGCCAGGTAACGGAGAACCAATTTATAATGACCCTAGCGGCCAGAACCGATGCGTTCGGCAAACAGGCGCTTGGCGCTCCTTTTCAGGTTCAGCACCGACAGAATGACGACGTAACCATTCGATCGTATACCGTTTCGGCCGGCGACGAATTGCGGGATTCCTGGCCAATCGATCAGCCGGTTCACCTGCGCGTACAGGGGCCGAACGGCTTTTATCGTGCATTTACGACTGGTCCCGATTATCCGGCCATTCAGGTATTGTGCGAATACGAGCAGGATTCCCGGAAAAAATTAACGGGCAATGTACGGGTAAAGCTGAAGAATGTAGATTCGGCTCGGGCGTACACCATTCAATTGACAGACAAC
The DNA here is from genome assembly GCF_054776635.1 of Spirosoma lituiforme. Lineage (NCBI taxonomy): Bacteria > Pseudomonadati > Bacteroidota > Cytophagia > Cytophagales > Cytophagaceae > Spirosoma > Spirosoma lituiforme. Next base: position 1,016,105 of record NZ_BAAHBO010000001.1, on the reverse strand, counting down.
GCCTATCAATCGAAAAAGCAGCTGGTATCGCTGGAAAAAGCGGGGACAACCGGAGCGCAGCGAGCCGTAGTACTCGATCTGAAAAACAGCCACAACTGGTACGATTTCAGTGTAAAGATAGCGGGTTTTGAGTTGTTCGAGCAGCGATACGCCGGTCGGGTGGAAACCGGTAAAGCGGGTTTCAGCGATCCCTTCATGGGTAGAATCAGTAAAGTATAAGTCAAGACGAAACTAGGTATATCAGATGGCCAGCTTGATAGGAACCTATCATCGGCGGATTCCATTTTAGAGTCAATACCGGGAAACAATGAACCGTAAAGACTTTTTAACCACCATGATAGGAACGCCATTGGTAGCCAGCTTTAACCAGTTTACAAGTTCACTCCCTGAACAGGGACCGGAAATGCCCGTTTTGTTCGTGGGTCATGGGTCGCCCATGAATGGCATTGAAACCAATGAATTTAGTCAATACTGGAAAAAACTGGCGGATGAAATTCCTGTACCAAAGGCCGTTCTGGTTATTTCGGCCCACTGGCTAAGCCGGGGTACCCACATTACGGCGATGGAATCACCAAAAACGATCCACGACTTCGGTGGATTTCCGCAGGCTCTATTCGACGTGCAGTACCCCGCGAAGGGCAGCCCTGAATTAGCCAGAGAAACCGCCGGGCTGGTTCATTCTACGGTTGTTGGAATGGACCACGACTGGGGTCTCGATCACGGAACCTGGAGCGTTGTCCGCCAGATGTATCCGGAGGCCAATATACCCGTCCTGCAATTGAGCATCGATTACACCAAGGGTGGGCAGTACCATTATGATCTGGCTAAGGAGTTAGCGTCGCTGCGTCGGAAGGGGGTTTTGATTCTGGGGAGTGGCAATATGGTGCACAACCTGCGCATGATTGCTCTGCCGCCCTCCCGTGACTTCAATGCCGCCTTTGGCCATGACTGGGCCATTCACATGAATGATACGTTCAAGAGACTAATCCTGAATGGCGACCATGCGCCCCTGATTGCCTATGATCGGTTAGGCCCCGAAGCCCGTTTGGCTATTCCAACGCCGGAGCATTATCTGCCACTACTGTATACCCTGGGGCTTCAGGGAAAGCGTGACGCGGTTTCGTTCTTCAACGACAAAGCTGTCGCCGGGTCACTAACCATGACTTCGGTGAAAATTGCCAACGCCTGAACTCATTGATAGTCAAGTATTTTTAACTGGTTAATGCCACTGATAACAAACGCGTCAACGGAATCCGTTGACGCGTTTGTTGTGTAGAGCTTAGCATCATCAGATTATTAACGCAATCGTGTTTCTGTCGTTCCGACGCCGGAGGCATCTTCGTGTAAAACTAATGCCTGACTACTATTCCAAAATGCCTCCGGCGTTGGAACGACAGAAACGCGTTGACCATGATTCAATTTTCACAGCTTAGACAGCTTTGATGTAATCAGTCAACCAAGATACCCATCTCAACAAATCCTTGGTTAAAATACCATTAAAAAATACAGCTTAGAACGGCTGAAAAACCAGTTTGGATTCGTCAATTGGGCGACAATACGTATTGTATTATTTTAATAAATAGAAAATATTGTATTAAAAAAAGGGAAGTGACCCAAAGCGATTTGAAGGAGGTAACAGCTATACTATTTTCATCGTTTAAACGAAATTTGTTTAAACGAATATCGGTTATACCTTTGACGCACCTAACAGACATGGAAAAGCTAGTTGTTAACGAATACCATCGACTGATCAAAAATCTGCATCAAACGGATAGCTACATCTTCAATTATTTTGGACAAAAGCTAGCTCCGTTCGATCTGTCGGTTCAACAGTACATCACCTTACGCCGTCTTTCAGAAGTGTATCCTGATAGTTTGACTGCGGGTGAGTTGAAGGAGAAGATGACGGACATAAACTCCGATATGACCCGGCTGACGGACCGATTGGTCGCGAAAAATCTGATTGTTCGTGAGGTCGATCCGCAGAATCGTCGGCGAGTGAATTTGCGACTGACCGAAGAGTCCTACCAGTTTGTGGAAGCGGTAGCCGTCGAGTTTAAAAATTTTGAGTCGATCGTGAGCCATCTGACCGACGAGGAAGTACGCACAATGAACACACTACTTGAGAAAATTAGAAACCGGTAAAATGAAAAAGTACGTAATCGGGGCAGGCTTGTGGGTGCTGAGTCTGGGCTGGACAACCGCCCAGCCAACACCCGCTGCTATGCCGCTGGATCAGGCCGTTCAGCGTGCCTTACAAAACAACAAGGCAATTAAACTGGCCGATTCGCGCTCGCTGGCGGCCGAAGCCCGCTCGCAGGAAGCGAAAGATCGTAGTCTGCCCCAGGCAAATGCATCATTGGCGTACTCACGCTATAGCCTGACCGGGCCTTTTGCGTTCGGGCAGGGGAGTGATGGGAAAGCGCTGGCGTCTATTCCGGCAGGGGCGTTCAACGCCACCATTGGGGGCGCTACCATCAGCAAGGAAATATTCGGCGGCTTCGCGGAGAAAACAGCCGAACTGTCGGCCAGTTTGCTGGCCAAGGCCAGTCATCTGGATGCGCAGCGTAACCGTTCCGAACTGGTTTACACCGTTACGGATGCTTACTATAATATCGTTAAGCTGATTCGGTCAACGAGCGTGATTGATCAGAACATACGGCAGTTCGATGAACGGGAGCGGGAAGCCCAGAATTTGCAGAAAGAAGGGGTTGTTACGGCGAACGAGGTCCTGAAAATTCAGTTGCAGCGGAACAACTTACAGCTCAGTCGCCTGCAGGTCGAGAAAGCCCGACAAACGGCTCTGTACAATTTCGGTCTGCTCATCGGCCTGCCCGACGACCAGGTTATAACCGTCGACACAACCTTGGCCAATCCGGTTGTTACCGCCGAGCCCCTGAGCAATTTCCTGGGGCAGGCCTTACAGAGTCGTCCGGAGGTGCAGGCGAATGCCCTGCGGGTACAATCCGCCGAGGCTATGCTACGCAATACCAAAAGTGTGATGTACCCTCACCTGGGCGTATCGGCGGGGTACAACTACATCAACCCAACGGCGCGGCTTATTCCCGAAGGCAGTTCCTTCATAAGCGCCTGGAATGTAGGAGCTGGGTTGAGCTACAACATCGGTTCGCTGTACAACATGAAAGGCAAACTGAATTCGGCTAAAACCGCCATCGATCAGGCTACCATACAGGGCCAGCAGCAAACCGATCAGATTCGATCGGAAGTTGTAACGGCTTACAACAATTACCAATTGGCGCTGGAGCAGCAACATGTGATTCGCACGGCGGTTGGGCAGGCGCAGGAAAATTACCGCCTGACCGAATCCCGCTTTCGGAACGGGCTGGTTGGTTCTACGGACCTGCTGGAGGCCGATAGCTTTCTGCTTCAGGCGCAACTCAATGTCATCAATGCCACCGTGGATGCCCAGCTGGCGTACCAACGGCTGCTAAAAGCCACGGGTCACAATCTTTAATTAATCTCACGTTCCGACGAACGACATAATCATGAACAAGAAAACTTTATTCCGCGTAGGGGGCGTCATTGTCCTGGCCATTGCTCTCTTTTTCGGGTACAGCGAGTTCCGCTACCTGCAACGTCATGAAACAACCGACGACGCTCAGATAGACGGGGATGTAAACCCGGTCATCCCCAAAGCGGGCGGCTATGTGAAAGCCATCCGGTTCAAAGACAACCAGTTTGTTAAGGAAGGCGATACGCTGATCGTTCTGGACGATGCCGATTATAAAATTCGGGTGGCGCAGGCCGAAGCGGCTTTGCAAAGTGCTATGGCTTCGGCGGGCGTTTCGCGCTCGCAGGTTAACGTGGCATCGGCTACCATCCAAAGTTCGCAGGCAAGTGTCCTGACCGCTCGTAATCAGGTAGCTACGGCCCAGGCTAACGTAACGGCGGCTCAGGCGCGCGCCCGGAAAGCCAATCAAGATTTTGAGCGGTACAGCCGATTACTGGCCGAAAAAACGGTTCCGCAACAACAGTTCGATGCTGTACAGGCCGAACGGGATGCCGCACAGGCGCAGGTTCAGGCGGCCCAGGCTCAATTACAGACAGCGCAGGCCCAGGTAGCGGCTGCCGGCACGCAAACGGGGGTTACCAATTCGCAGCGCCGGGCAACGGAGGGGCAGATTTCGGTGGCCCAGGCGGCCATCAAACAGCGCCAGTCAGACCTGGATTTAGCTAAACTTCAACTGTCGTATACCGTTGTGAAGGCACCCATTGCCGGTGTCGTGTCGAAGCGGGCCGTACAAGTAGGTCAGCTGGTGCAGGCTGGTCAGGCGTTGTGTTCAATCGTTGGTAATTCGAGCCTGTGGGTAACGGCTAACTTCAAAGAAACGCAGTTGAAACAGATGCAGACCGGCCAGACGGTCGAGATTGATGTGGACGCGTTCGAAGGCGAAAAGCTGATCGGCCATGTCGGATCATTTGCCGGTGCTACGGGCGCTAAGTTCACGCTCCTGCCCCCCGATAATGCAACGGGTAACTACGTAAAAGTGGTGCAACGGATTCCGGTTCGGATCGAGCTGGATAAAAACGGCCCGCTCTATGCCAAACTTCGTCCCGGCATGAGCGCAACCGTAGCGGTGGATTTGCAGAAGTAGAACCGGTATTTGGTTTGGGGTTTACGGTTGGCTGACGCGAAAGCAACTGGCGCGGCCGCTAACCGAATACCCCAAACCAAATACCCCAAACCGTAAACTCATGAAAAAGTTAGGTTTTGATAAATGGATCGTCGTCATAACGGTGACTACGGCCGCCCTGCTGCAAACCATCGACTCATCCATCGTTAACGTTACCCTGAACCAGATGATGGGTAACCTGGGTGCATCGCTGGGTGATATTAGCTGGGTTGTTACGGGATACGCAGCCGCCAGTGCGGTCATGATTACGATGTCGGGCTGGCTAACGGCCAAACTGGGTCGCCGGAATTACTTCGCTGCGTCGATTATTCTGTTCACCATCGCATCGGTATTCTGTGGTACATCCACCAACGTCTGGGAGCTTGTTTTCTTCAGGGTTGTTCAGGGCATTGGGGGTGGTGGGCTGTTAACGACGGCCCAGTCTATCCTGATTCAGACGTTTCCGAAAGAGGATCTGGGTATTGCCAATTCTATCTTCGGGCTGGGTGTAATCATTGGCCCATCCATCGGCCCTACGCTTGGTGGGTTCATCACCGACAACCTGTCGTGGAACTGGGTATTCTACATCAACATCCCGTTCGGTATTCTGGCTACTTTCCTGACGTACACGTATATCAAGGAACCCGCCGAAAAAATGATAGCGGGTAAGATGGACTGGCTGGCACTGATCCTGCTCATTATGGGTATTGGTGGTCTACAGATTATTCTGGAAAAAGGCGAAGAAAAAGACTGGTTCGATTCCAGCTTTATCGTTGGTATGTCTCTTGCCGCTGGTGTCGGTCTGATTGGGTTTATCTGGCGGCAACTGGCAGTCAAAATTCCGATTCTGGACTTGCGTTTATTGCTTCAGCGCCGGTTTGCCGTGGGTACCCTGTTCAACTTTATTCTGGGATTTGGTCTGTTTGCGTCGGTCTTTATTATTCCGGTTTTCTGTCAGACCATTCTGGGCTTCACCGCCAGCCAGACGGGGTTATTGCTTATGCCGGGTTCCATCGCTACGGGGTTGATGATGCCGGTTGTGGGCGGGCTGATGAGTAAGAATTACATTTCTCCCGTTTGGTACGCGGGTATCGGCTTCCTGCTGTTCTTTGGCTTCTGCTTCGATTTATCGGCCATTAGTCTGGCGGCTGGTCCGGATTATTTCTTCTGGCCGCTCATCATCCGGGGTATTGGTATGGGCCTGATTTTTATCCCGCTGACGACTGTTACCCTGGCCGATCTGAAAAACATCGAGATTCCGCAGGGGTCGGCCCTGACGGGTATGATCCGGCAATTGGGCGGTACGTTCGGAACCGCCATCATGACGACCTACATCTCAACGCGCACCATGTTTCACGCATCGCGGTTGGGCGACAACGTTTCAATATATAACCCGCTATCGGTTGATCGTATCCGGCAGTACACCGGCCTGTTCCTGTCGAAAGGGGATGCCTTGATGGCCGCTACCAGTAAAGCGTACGGGGTTATGCAGGGTGCCGTGATAAAACAGGCCCTGGTCATGACCTATGCCGATGCGTTTCTGGTGATCGGTGGTTTCTTCCTGATTTGTGTACCGTTGCTGCTACTCTTCATCGGTAAGAAAATCGAAGCCCCCGCCCATACCGAAATGGTGATGGAGTAGGCGGGTAACGAATCTAGTTTGTTTCGTATAGCACGAAGGCCGGGACATAGCATCCCGGCCTTCGTGCTATGCGCACAGTAGTGTCAATAGTAAGCTGTTACACCCTTGTCTGGGCTATTTGGGCTACCTTGGCTTTAGTATCTTGTATCTTAAGTTTTAACAGGATTACAAAACCGGGATCGAGTCTGGTCGTGTTCTTTGCCACAAATTTTTCTGCAGAGTCCAAGTTTTTTAGCGCCTTGTTCCAGTGAATTTCATTTCTCATGGATCCAACATCAACTTTGTACGCTTTATGTACACCCATACCCCCCTTTACTAAGGAAATAGCGACCCCTCCGCCACCTGCCGCAGCGCCAACGGCTGATGCCGCTCCTGCCTGTGTAGCGGCCGCAAGTCCTCTTGTCAGGGCCTCTTTACCGCCTACGCCACCAGCTCCTTTTAATAGCTCCGTTCCCCCTACGACCGCTTTGCCATGTTGCCCTTCTCCGCGTTGTGCGTTTTCCAGTCCTACTTCCGCTACTGATCGTGCAGCACCCACCCCTACGCCCGCGGCCGCTGAGGTTGCGGCAATGGCGATGGCACCCGCAGTCATTGGAATGGCGGCAAGCCCACCCGTGGCTACAATGCCGGCAATCATTAACCCACCGCCTATCAGACCTAAGGCTATCTGAGCGCCACTTAATGCAGCCAGTGTGTTTCGCCACTTAGCCACATCTTTCTCATTCGCATCATATAGTTTAATAAGTTCATCAACTTTTTCGCACCAATCGAGTAACTTGGTGCAAACGTCCATGCTCATTTCAGCGGGCATACTAATACGTACAGGAGGCCGTCGCTTAGTGCGCGCTCTCGTATGTACCTCTTCCCAGGACTCTTCTGTTTCCTGCACGACAGCCAGCCGACTGCCAGAGGATGTCGTCTCCACCCTTGACATCAGTTCAACCCCGGCTTCGTGTTCATTCAAGGGACCATCTCCGAGGTATGGAGCGGGAGCGGTGTCATCATCCCAACTACCGGTTATGCCTATACCATACCATCCCTGAGTTCGTGTGCCCCCACCTTTCCAGTACCTTCTTTCCCGCCCGTCGGAGAACACTTTCTTAGCAGCCCAGTACCCATCCGATACCGAAGCAGCCGTTCGCTGAGCTGCACTCGGCGCTGGACGCGAGGCAACTGTCAGCGCAGTACCCACTTTGGTTGTCATATTACTGGCTCTACCTGACAGTGGAGCGCGACTGGGAGATTCCATAAATCTAAAGAATTATAGAGAAAGAATGAGTAAGGTTAATCGTTTGATTGGAACGCTAGTAAGTGTAACCTGAAATTAACGGATTTTAAATTAGTAGGTAACTTTTTCGAACACACGGTAGTCATACTATCGTCGTTGGTGATAAGCGGCTGTTGCCTATCAATAACCGGCCGCCTGCCCGTCCTTCCTGGATTCGGTTGCGCCGTGGTAAACTTTGTTTTTGGCGTCATACATGATGGCCTGATAACCACCGTAGCCACCAAGGCCATACCCGATTTTATGCCCTTTGCGCATCAGGTCGCGGATGGTTTCGTAGGGGTAGCCCGACTCCAGGGTGATTTGTCCCGAGTCTACCATTTTCTCGCCCGTTGGTTCCGACGATCCTTGGTGATCAATACGGGGCGCGTCGCCAGCTTCCTGCGGGTTCATACCGAAGTCGATCATGTTCATCACGATCTGCACATGGCCAAGTGGCTGAAAGCTGCCACCCATGACGCCAAAGCTCATAAAGGGTTGTCCATCTTTGGTAATAAAGGCCGGAATGATGGTCTGGAAAGGGCGTTTATGCGGGGCAAAGGTGTTGTTCTGGCCGTCAGTCAGGCTGTACAATTCGCCCCGGTCCTGAAGCATAAAGCCTAGTCCATCGGGGACCATTCCTGAGCCAAAGCCCCGGTAATTGCTTTGGATCAGCGAAACCATATTTCCGTCTTCGTCGGCTACGGTCAAATAGATCGTATCGCCTTGTTTCAGCGCCGGGTTGCCGGCTTCTACCCGGCTGGCTGCCCGGTTCAGGTCAATGAGTTTACGTCGTTCGGCAGCGTAGCGTTTGCCGATGAGTTCCTGCACGGGGATTTTAGCAAAAGCCGGATCGGCGTAATACTTGGCGCGGTCTTCGAACGCTAGTTTTTTAGCTTCGATAAACCGGTGAATGTGCTCGGGACTACCCCAGGGTATTTGCGAAAAATCGTACCCTTCCAGCAGGTTCAGCATCTGAAGCGCGGCAATACCCTGGCTGTTGGGGGGGAGTTCCCACACGTCGTAACCCCGGTAGTTGGTCGAAACGGGTTCAACCCATTCGGAGGTATGATCCGCCAGATCTTTGGCGCTCAGGTAGCCGCCCATTTTCTTCATGAACGCATCAATCGTTTGGGCAATATCGCCTTTGTAGAAGGCATCCCGGCCACCTTTGGCGATTTTTTCCAGGGTTGTGGCCAGGGCTGGATTTCGGAAAAGCTCCCCGCGTTTGGGCGCCGTTCCGGCGGGGGCGTAGGTTTCTTTCACATTCGGGTAGTTACCGAATCGGGCAATCATGGACGGCCAGTAAAAGGCGGCTTCATCGTGAACAGGATAGCCTTCGCGGGCGTACCGGATCGCGTGTGACAGAATGCTGGTCATGGATGCTTTCCCGAAACGCCTGTGCAGTTCGAACCACCCATCCACGCAGCCCGGTACCGATACCGGCAGCGGCCCATCGGACGGAATGTGTTTGAGCCCCCGTTTCTGCAATTCGGCCAAGGTGAGCGTGTAGGGTGACCGGCCGGAGGCATTCAGGCCATAAAGCTTTTTCGTTTTGGCATCCCAAACAATAGCGAACAGGTCGCCCCCGATGCCGTTGACGTGGGGCTCTACCAGACCCTCCATCGCATTGGCGGCAATGGCGGCATCAATGGCGTTACCGCCCGATCGAAGCACGTCGATGGCGGCCTGGGTCGAGAGCGGGTGGGAGGTACAGGCCATGCCGTGACGAGCCATTACAACCGCACGGGTCGCGAATGATTTTCCGCTGAGCCGATCCTGGGCATGCGCCAGCGGTAATAGGGAAATCCAGCAGATGAGGGTGAGTATCGTTCTGATCATGAATAGGTTATGCGATTGGCCTGAAAAGACTTGTGCCACGATGACGACACCATGGCACAAGATACAAAAGGAGTTAAACATTTACCGGGCAGTTGCAACCGGCCACGGCTTTTTGCGGGAATCCCGCCAAAACTTATTCCGTCAGGATCACTTTACGACTATGCCGCTGCTGATTTTGGGTGAGTGTCAAAACATAACTGCCCCTGTTTAGCTGATCCACCGCTACATTGATCAGGTTTTCGCCCGGTATAACCTGGTGGTTTGTCTGATGAACGGGCAAAGCGGCTGAGTTGACTAACTGGATAGTGGCCTCGCCAGCCGTTTCGGCATAATACTGCACCCATAAACTCTGCTTCGCCGGTATTGGATACACATTTTTTACAAGTGGACCCACTGCGTTATACTCGTCTGTATTACCTAACCGGCTACCGGCGTAGGCGGTCGAAGCGGGATATAACCGGCTCTGGGGAACCGTTTGCTGGGTTTGTCCCGGATAGGACCACCACAGTTTCGCCAAAGCCCCGCCATTGTATTCAAAATATTCCAGGCGGATGTCATACCGTTGTCCGGCGGTCAGGTTTATGGATGTGCCGTTGTTAACGACGGGCGGGTGGGCGTTCCAGTCATTGATAAGCTGAATGCCGTTGACCCACAGCCGAATTCCATCATCGGCGTTGGTGCTGAAATAATAGGTGCCACTAACGGGCGCTTCAACCTGACCCGTCCACCGAACAGAGTAATTATCGATATTGACCGTGCCCGAAGCAGGCGAACCTGTTCCCCAATCGAAGTCGATTGTTGCGTCGGTACGAGTCAGTACACTGGGCGCGTTTAAATATTGGTTGTTGAAATAAGCCGCCCGTAAGCCTGTACCACTTCCATTGGGATTGGTACTAACCGAAGGTTGGGCCGACCCCACGCGCCGAAAGGCGGCATCCGGAATGGCCTGCTTGCCCAGATTGGGGCCGCTGTAACTGGCAATCAAGGTTTGGCCGCCACCGCCTTGCAGGAAAAGAATGCTGATGGCGTGCACACCCGCCTTTAGACCAATCGTGCCCGACCGCTCCTGTTCGGCATGCAGACCGTCATTATTAACGACCTCGGTAGAGCCGATCAACAGCTTGCTGCCGTCGTCGGAGGTGGTGTAGAACGTGTAGATGCCGTCGGTTGGAACGCTGATGTAGCCCGTGTACCGAATGCTGTAAGTGTTGTCGCGGTTGCGGACCGACAGGTTGAGGTTTGTGCTGGTTCCCGTTTTGGTCGGGGTAAGGGTCGTAAAGTCGGGCAGGTTATTCCAGTTTCCTTCGTAGTAGCTGTAATCCAGACCAGCCGTTGTGTTGGCCGGATTGTCGGCATTTCGTAAAGACTGAACCGGGGCTACGCGTTTGAAGGCGGCATCCGGAATGGTCTGCTTGCCCAAGTTAGGACCGCTGTAACTGACGCTTAGTGCCTGGTCGCCACCACCTTCGAAATAGAGTACGGTCAATGCATGGAGACCCGCCTTCAGACCAATGGACCCCGAGCGTTCCTGGACAACGTGCCCACCATCGTTGTTGACGACTTCGGTAGAGCCGATCAGCAGTTTGCTGCCATCGTCCGAATTGGTGTAGAATGTGTAGATGCCGTCGGCTGGAATGCTTACGTAGCCCGTGTAGCGAGCCGCAAAATTATCATCCCGGTTGCGGATTGCCAGGGTGGGCGTGTTAATAACCCCGGTCTTAACGGGGGTCAGGGTACTAAAGGTTGGGAGATTATTCCAGCTTCCTTCGTAGTAGCTATAATCTAGTCCGGTCACGGCATTGGCTGGATTGTCGGCATCGCGTAATGGCATCGATGCGGCAATATCTTTCAGCAAAATCAACGACGAAAAGGCGGGTACCGTTACCTGTCCTGTGTAAATGCGGTTACGCATGTCGCGGTAGGTGCCATCCAGAGATACCTGACTTGGATTGGCTGAGCTATTGACCAGGGCCTTGATGTAATCGTCTGGATTACCCGACGAATAGGTGATCGGACTGTTAACGGTGTTCTGGTCTTTACCATACTGACTTTGCCACTGCGCCAGCGAAAGATTTGATCCGGTCGTTCGGTTATACACGGCCAATACCTTGTACGTATCTTCAAAAGGACGACCGTAGGCATTATAATCGAACTGGCCGTAGCTGCTCAGGTCATTCTGATTCGACTCGTATTTCACCGTAAACTGGTTGGCCAATCGACTCACGAATAGGTTATTCTGAATCTGATTGTTACGGGGCTGGCATCCGTCCGCGCTTGTAATGGCCAACTGACCCTCACTGTTGTTGTAAGCCGTATTTCCCGACAGATTAATTGCCGACGAACCGTGCAGAAAGAAGCCCAGCCCCCGGCAGTTGTACACCGTATTGTTGGTTACCTCCATGTTCTTCGTACAATCATCGAGGTAAATGCCGTGGGCGCCCGAAGACGTGCCGTTGGGCGATCCTTCGGGAGCACCAATGCCGTTGAAAACAACATTCGAGATCAGGCGGATACCGCTCATGGCCTGCTGATTACCATTCCAGATGTACAGACCGCTGCCATCGCTTTTGGTCAGGCAAAAGTTGCTAATCTGGTTGCGCTGAACGGTGGTACTGGCCGAGAAATTAAGGGCGTTGTAGCCTATGTTATCGAGGACATTGTTTTCGATCAATGTGTTGGCAGTGCTGGCCGACTGAAAGCCAACATACGTGCCATCACCACTTTTCCCGAGCCCCGGAATCAGGCCAACGCGCCGGAGGGTGTTACCCCGGAAGGTGACATTCTGGTAGGCCGCAATGACAACGCCATTGTTGTTGGCATCTTCAATCAGGTTATTTTCCAGTAACAGTTGTTGTCCGGCCCCCTGAATACACAACGCATCTTCTCCCGATTGCGTAATGTCTACGTTGCTGACCGTCAGGTTGGAACTGTTGGTGGCTAGCAGACCCGTTGCCAGTGTCTGGGTAATCTTCAGATTGCGAATCGTTATGAACGAGGCCGACGAGACACTGGTCCCTTCCGAAAAAACCGTGGCCGCTACAGACTGACTGTTGGGGTTTGTCTGATCATCGTATAGGAAAATCGTTTTAGTCGCCGGGTTGTAAAACCATTCGCCCCGCTGGTCGAGGGTAGACCGGTGGTTCTGAATAAAATAACCCCAGTTATCGGTAATGTCGTAAGTGCCGGAAGAGACCAGCGTGAGGGTGTTGCCCGACTGCGAGGTGATGGTTGCCCGGTTCAGTATCCACTGCACGGGCCGGAAAACGGCTTCGGCACCCGACCAGTTGGTCGATAGCCCCTGTTGGCTGGTGAGTTGTGTTTTTCCATTGTGCGACTGAACCGTCAGATAGCCTTTGTTGGCTGCACTGAGGTTGGGGTAGCGGCCGAGTGGGAGGGGCGTGTTGTCGCGGTATAAACCCGTTACCCGATCTCCGCAGCTTGGGCAATTGGCCTGCCATACATTGTTCCCTGCGTTAGTCCAGTTACCAACCGCTACCGCGCCGGATAAAACCGGCTTGTTGCCCGAGCCGTACGCATCAATCACAATTGGACTGGTCGACGTACCTGACTGTCGAAGTTGAAGGCTGCCCCGGAAGGTATCGTTTCGCCGGAATAACACCTGATCGCCGGGTTGCAGCGCCAGGCTGTTAACTTTTGAAATAGTCTGAAAGGGCGAGTCGCTGGTGCGTCCGGTGTTTGAATCGTTGCCCGAACTGGCTACGTAGTAAGTAGTTTGCCCAATGGATGGGGATAGATTACCGACCGACAATAAGCAAACAGGAACACAACGAAATAGCATCGCTACTCGTTGAGATAAATTTTTCTTCATGTTAAGTACGGAAATAAGGTAGTCAAATTTTTATATTAGTAAATATATAGTTACCGAAATTAGTCAGAAAACTATGATATCACTTATACATCTGCAATTTTTAGGCCGATTAAATTTGACTTGCCTCATTAAATTGTACTTTACAGCTATTTTGTTATCAAAAATTAGTTTTAGTAAACTTTTGTACTATTTAGTATTAACGTTCGCTGCCAACGAGTATAAAATCTTGCTGATACAGCTATAAAATTTCACGTTAAAAAAATGTTATACGAACGATTCCGGCTTGTCAAAACGCAAGAAACCCCTTCCTGCAACAGCCTGAATCGGGTTGTCGCCGGAAGGGGTTTCTCTGATTAGCTGGTTTGAACGGGTACGTTATGGAGTACCGTTCAGAACTGTGCTGATTAGCTAAGGCTACTTATTTTTCACTGGCAGTATACTCGTAAATGCCAAGACCCAGTACCTCGCTTGTTTGCTTTCTAAGTTCCTGCCCAAGTGCAGGGTTGTTTGCCAGTACCTGGCCGTAGCTTGGAATCATCTCTTTCAGTTTTTGCTGCCAGGTATCGGTCGCCAGTTGCTCGGGGAAGCAGCGCTTCAGCAAATCGAGCATGATCGATACCGCTGTCGACGCGCCTGGGGAAGCACCCAGCAAAGCCGCAATGCTGCCATCAGCTGCACTAACCACTTCGGTGCCAAATTCGAGTACACCGCCTTCTTCGTCGTCTTTCTTGATAACCTGTACCCGCTGACCGGCAATTTCCAGCTCCCAGTCGTCCATCCTGGCATCCGGGTAGTACTCCCGCAAAGCATTCAGCCGGTCTTCGGGCGATTGCAATACCTGTTGAATCAGGTACTTTGTCAGGGATACGTTATGAAGGCCGGCCATGAGCATAGGGGCCATGTTGCTCAGCTGAATGGATTTAGGAAGGTCCATGTACGAGCCACTTTTCAGGAATTTGGTCGAGAAGCCAGCGTAAGGCCCAAACAGAAGTTCGCGCTTGCCGTCAATCATGCGGGTATCCAGGTGAGGGACTGACATTGGGGGGGCACCCACAGACGCTTTGCCGTATACTTTAGCCTGGTGTTGCTCAATAACCTCGGGGTTAACGCACTTCAGCCACTGGCCGCTAACCGGGAACCCCCCGAAGCCCCGGCTTTCGGGAATGTCCGATTTTTCGAGAAGCCGCAACGAACCACCACCCGCCCCGATAAATATAAACTGGGTCTGAATATCGCGAACCTGGTTGGTTGTCACGTTCTCCACCCGAAGCTTCCAGCCCCCCATCGATTTAGACCGCCATAAATCGCGTACGTCGTGAGCAAAATGAACATGGACGCCGGGCATATCGTACAACCGGCGAAACATAGCCCTGGTCAGCGCGCCGAAGTTGACGTCGGTACCGATGTCCATACGGGTAGCCGCTACCGCCTGCGCCGGGTCTCGATCCTGCATCACCAATGGCATCCACTCGGCCAGTTGAGCTGGGTCTTCCGAATAGCGCATACCATGAAACAGGTAATTCTGCTGGAGTGCCTCAAAGCGTTTGCGCAGATACGAAACGTTGTCTTTGCCCCACACAAAACTCATGTGCGGAATAGACCGGATGAAATTGGGGGCGTCATTCAGAAACCCACGTTGAATGAGAAAAGCCCAGAACTGCTTCGACAGCTCGAACGATTCGGCAATTTTTATGGCCTTGGAGGGGTCAATCGAACCATCTTCCTGTTCGGGAGTGTAGTTGAGTTCGCAAAAAGCCGAGTGACCGGTTCCGGCGTTATTCCAGGCATCCGAACTTTCGGCAGCCGCGCTGTCCAGGCGTTCATAGATGTCGATTGTGATGTCGGGTTGCAGTTCTTTCAGCAACACACCTAGTGTGGCACTCATGATGCCAGCTCCAATCAGAACTACATCGGGACCTTTTTGTATTGTTTTACTACGTTTCGCCATGATTTAAATAGGCAGCTAAAATGTATTCTATTCGGGTATGTATTCCTGTTATAGTTACAAAGTTGGCAGGCCGGATGTTCCAAAACCACCGATTTACCTTTGTTTTATCCGTTTTTTATTCTCTGGTGACCGGTGCGTTTGCATTGGCAAAGCTCATCAGACGTCGTATCCGTGGTGTATTCGGTGTCCGCACGTCAGGTAATCCGGTCCGGTGCGCCAATGAGAAAGCGGGCAACCCATCTATTTTTGATAGTTTTGGCTTATGAAATACCCGTTTCGTGCCTTCGTATGGCTCTGTTTGTGCGTGCTCCTACTTGGTCAGCCAGTTCAGGCTCAACCGCTATCTGTTGCTCCGGTGGGGCCTGAACCGGCGGGCATCCGGCAGGGACGATTCATTGGTGTACTGGTGGGCACCGCGGCTTTTTACACCATTACATTACTCATGCTGCGGAAGCAATGGTATAAGAAAAAAGTGCCGTTTCATTCCTTCAATGACAATCGGGAATGGCTCCAGATGGACAAAGTTGGCCATGCGGCAACGGCTTATTGCATGAGCAGGGGAGGTTACGAGTTAATGCGCTGGAGCGGAGTAAACGAACAAGCCAGTATTCTGACCGGTGGCCTGCTGGCTTTACTGTTTCAAACGACGCTGGAAGTGTACGATGGACATTCGGAAGGCTGGGGTTTTTCGAAAGGCGATATGCTGGCCAACGCTGCCGGAACGGCCCTCTTCATGGGGCAGCAATACGGGTCCGGTCAGCAGGTTGTGAGCTTAAAATATGGATTTCGGAAAACGATTTTTCCGCCTTTCCGGCCTAATGTACTTGGTAAAACAACGGGGGTGCAAATGTTGAAAGATTACAATGGGCAGCAGTACTGGTTATCCGTTAATCTGGCGTCTGTATTACCCGTTGGCCCTTCATTTCCGCGCTGGTTAAATATAGATGTTGGGTATAGCGGTAGTGGTATGATTGGCGGGCATGAAAATCCACCACTGGTTGATAGCGAAGGCCGCCCGGTTAAGTTTGACCGATACCGTCAGTTTTTTATTTCACCCGACGCCGATTTATCCCGGATAAATGCTTTTTCGCCTTCCCTACAACGGTTTGTTGGAACGGCCCAATTCTTTAAAATTCCGGCACCTTCGCTGGAATTCAATCGGGTAAAAGGATTTCGTTTTCACCCGTTTTTGTTGCCAAAAGAATAAAGGAAACCGTAGATCAATGCCGTTTTTTTACTTAAATGGCTATGCCATAGCTACTCAATGTTGTTTGTGAATCACGTACTTAGAACGAAGGTTTTTTGGTAAGTAGTTTCTGCATTCAGAAAAGGCTGCCTTCTGATCGCTTCCGCTCGCGGTCTACACACCGGCGATACTGCTTTGTTGACGATCAAGACGTTACCTTTTACGCGTGTGGCTGATCAATCCTTACTAATAATCCGTTCCCGGAAAACTAGTTGCCTAATTTACGTTGTACATTTGTCTGTGCTTTCGACGAGAGTAGGTCTTTTTTGCGGTGTATAAAAAGCAATAAAAACGACATTCCGCTTTTTCGTACCAACAGAAAAAATAGTAAAATGAATTTCGAGGAATATTTGCTCCAGAAGAAAATAAACGCCAGCCTTTTTCAGCAAAACGAGCCGTCTCGATACACTGAATGGCAAAACGAATTTAATCAGCTTCATCCGGACAGTTTTACCGTTCAGAAGAAATTTCTTTTGAATGATACCCGAAGAAAGTACCTTGTTCGTTAAAAAAGTATTATGTGGCCCGAAGGTCGGGTCAACATTTACGTTATAAATCAGCTTTATTCAACTATGAGCCTCACGTTAGGAGAACTACGCGGTATTACCGATGCCGTATTAAATGCCTTGAAAGGACAAGGAATCAGTGATAGTGATTCGCTTTTGGAAGCGACCAGAACGCCATCGGATCGTAAAGCGCTGGCGTCGACAAGTGGCGTCGATGCAAAGATTATTTTAGAATTAGCTAATCGTGCTGACTTGGCCCGAATAAAAGGAATTGGTCGCGTGTACAGCGACCTGATGGAAGAAGCCGGCGTTGATACCGTTAAGGAATTGGCCGAGCGGGAGCCTAAAAATCTGCACGCTAAACTAATAAAAATAAACAGCGTCCGCCAGTTTACACAACGCCCGCCTTCGGTAGAGCAAATCGGCGACTTTGTGGAGCAGGCCAAGAATCTAGCGTATATATTGGAGTATTAATCGAACCTTCCTCGCAACCATAGCCCATCAACCAAAAAGGCCCACCGCTTAGTCGGCTGGGCCTTTTTGGTATTTATCATCAAGCGGATCATGATCGATTTTTGGGTTCGCGCAGGTATTTTTCAAGCCGGGTTTCTAATTCGGGTTGGGTAAGGTTCGTAAACAACTCACCGTTAAGGGCTAACGATAAACGACCACTTTCTTCCGAAACAGCAATGACGGCCGCATCTGTTGCCTCACTCATTCCCAAAGCCGCCCTGTGGCGAAAGCCAAGTGAAGGCGGCAACTCGTCGTCTTCCGAGACGGGCAAGATACAACGGGCCGCCCGAATCCTCCCTTCGCTAATGATAACCGCTCCATCGTGCAGGGGGCTGTACTGACTAAAAATGGCCAGTAGGAGCGGTTTCGACAGGTCGGCATCAATGACTTCGCCCGACTCCGCAAACTTCTCCAAATCGTCGTTTTTCTGGAGGACCAGCAACCCCCCCGAAAACTCGGCACCCAGCGTTTTGCAGGTGTCCAGAATAGGCTTCAGGGACGTTGTCGCTTCTTCAGCACCCGTGAAGTCGCGGAGAAGCCATCGACGCAGCCACCGGTTGTTTGATAAGTTGGTCGACTTGCCAATGAGCAGCAGAAAGCGTCGAATTTCGTGCTGGAAAATAATGATCAGGGCCAGGGCACCCACACTGATAAAATATTCAAGAATGGTGGTCATCAAGTTAAGGCCCAGTGCCTTAACAATCAGATAAGCCAGATACACCAATAAATAACCAACGAATACGCGGCTGGCAACGCTTCCCCGAACGAGGTTGTAAATTTGGTAGATAAGGAGGGTGACCAGGCCAATATCGAGAAAATCGAGCCAGCCGATGTCTAAAAACCCCAGGCGAAATGCCAGCATGAATGAATGGATAAAGTTTAGGGGCTAAATATAGTCAGAAACCGGTGGAGGTAGGTCAAAGAAATAGTTAGTGGTAAGCAACGGGCACAAAACAATCGTTTTGGTCAGTAGCTTACCACAATCAGACTTTATACGGGCGTTGTTTCGCCCTCAATAGCCAGGTACGTTTCCGGAAAAATGGTACGCGCTTCGTCCAGAAACAAGTCAAATTGCTTGTAGCGCGATGAGAAATGGCCAATCAACAGTCGTCCGACTCCGGCTTTTGCGGCAATCGTAGCCGCCTGTTTGGCCGTAGAATGGTAGACTTCAGCCGCCCGTTGGGCATTGTCTTCCAGGAAAGTAGCTTCATGATACAACAAACTAACTCCCTGCAATTGCGGCACCAGCTCCTCTACGTAACGCGTATCCGAACAATAGGCATAGGAGCGGGAGAGAGGGCCCGGTTCGGTGTAGTCGGTAACCGCGTACAGAATCTCACCATCGTCGCCCATGATATCGTTACCATCTTTAAGCTGTTTCAGGTAGGCAACGGGCACGTCGGCCGGTAACTTCTCCCGAAGCAAATGCGGCTTATGCGGTTTTTCCCGGAAAAGATACCCGGAGCAGTCAATGCGGTGCTGCAACGGAATAGACTCAACCGTCAGTTGCGGATGGTCGAGCAAAAGAACCGATTCGCCAGGTTCAACGGGCTGAAAATGAAGGGTAAAGCCTAACCGTGAAGTCGAGACCCGAAAAATCGTGGTCAGTACCTCGTCTAGGCCGCGTGGCCCAAAAAGATACAGGTCTTCCGTCCGGCCACCCAGGTTCAGGCTCGACAGCAAAGGGGGTAAACCAAAGTAGTGATCCCCATGGAGATGGCTGATAAAAATGTAGCGCAGGCGACCCGGCCGAATCCGCTGCTCGATCAGGCGTAGCTGCGTGCCCTCTCCACAGTCGATGAGCATATAGTCGCTACCCACAGTCAGCAGCTGTGCTGTTTGATGAAGACGCAAGGTTGGCGTCGCCGACCCGGCTCCCAAAATAGTCAGGGAAAAAGACGGGTTACCAGGCCGGACGTGTTCCGCATCCTGATTGGTTGTTGAGTTAGGCATCGGCGTTACCGACGCTCCCCCCGATGTCGTACTCGTCATCCTCTTCGCTCCGAAAGTCATTCTCCAATTCGTTCATAAACACGGCATCAACGGCTTCTTCAACGGTTGGAAGTATGGTCAGATCGCTGATATTGGCACTATCGAGTACTGTAATCAGGTCCTCATTTTTCGTAACCAGAACCAGCAGGCCAACTTCATTAATGCACTGTCTGTTTATCCGGCGAATGGTTGCTATACCCATCTGATCAACGGATTCGACAGGGGCAAAGTCAACAATAATATTGCTGTAGCCCTCCCGAAACAGACTCCGGCTTAACATCTCGAAGGTGGTCGATACGTCTTCCCCGAACTGACTTTCGGCTAACCGAATCAAGGCGAACTGTTCGTTTTTTTCGATTGTGTAATTCATGTATCGTCAATTTTGATCGATAAGCTGACCTGACCGCACCGCTGTCCAGTCAGCGGTTATCTTACGCTTGGTTTATGGTAATTGTTTGAATAACACTGGCTTCAATTCGGGCGAGCGGGTTGGTAGCGTCGGCGGGCTGAAAGGATTGCCCGGTAACTGTTTCGAACAACTCAATATAGCGGGTTGTGATTTGGTTAACCCATTCATCGGACATCATCGGAATTTGCTGGCCGGTTTTACCCTGAAAACCGTTCGCAATCAGCCATTCTCTAACGAATTCTTTCGACAATTGTTTTTGGGTCTGGCCTGTCTGCTGATTCTCGGCGTAAGTGTCAGCGTAGAAGTAACGTGAGGAATCCGGCGTGTGTACTTCGTCGATCAGGTAGACCTTGCCGTCCAGATTACCGAACTCGTATTTGGTGTCGACCAGGATCAGGCCCCGTTCAGCCGCCATTGCTGTACCGCGGGCAAAAAGAGCCAGCGCGTAAGCTTCCAGCTGAATGTATTCGGGTTCTGAAACGATACCCCGGCTTAGAATCTCTTCGCGGCTGATATCTTCATCGTGCCCTTCGTGCGCTTTGGTTGAGGGCGTGATAATGGGCTCGGGCAGTTTATCATTTTCGCGTAACCCATCGGGCAAGGCAACACCACAGAGCACTCGGTTCCCGTCGCGATATTCTCGCCAGGCATGACCAGCCAGATACCCGCGTACGACCATTTCAACGGCGTACGGTTCGCATTTGAGACCAATACTCACATTGGGATCGGGCACTGCTAGGAGCCAGTTCGGGACAATATCGGCCGTTGCGTTCAGGAAGTAGGACGCTGTTTGATTGAGCACCTGTCCCTTGAACGGAATGGGGCGGGGCAACACCACATCAAAGGCTGAAATCCGGTCAGATGCAATCATGACCAGTTTGTCAGGAAAAGAGTAAACATCACGTACTTTACCGCGATAAAAGGCCGTTTGGCCAGGAAATTGGAAATTGGTCTCCTGAATAGCGTTCATCTATTTACATTAAGTTGGGTCGATGGCGCGTTGGCCGGAGCCAACGTGGCCCGGCCAACGCGCCATCGACCTCTTTACAATTTTTCAATCACAATGGCTGAGGCCCCGCCACCGCCGTTGCAAATACCAACAACCCCGAAGCGACCGCCGTTTTGGTGCAGCACGTTGGTAAGAGTGGTTACAATACGGGCTCCAGATGCCCCCAGTGGATGCCCCATTGCAACGGCACCGCCCGCTACGTTCAGCTTCGTTTGTGGAATCTCCAGTACCTTACTGAATGTGAGCGGTACCACCGAAAAAGCTTCGTTTATTTCGAAAAAGTCAATGTCATTGGTAGTCAGCCCGGCCCGTTGTAAAGCCAGAGGAACGGCTTTGGTAGGTGCCGTGGTAAACCACTGAGGTTCCTGTTCGGCATCCGCATACGCCACGATTCGAGCCAGGGGTGTCAAGCCCAACTCATCCGCTTTTCGCCGGTTCATGATGACCAGCGCCGACGCGCCATCGCTAATGGGCGACGAGCTAGCGGGTGTAACGGTGCCGTTGGGCGTGAAAGCAGCCTTCAGGGTTGGAATTTTGTCGTAAATGACATTCTTGTACTCCTCGTCTTCCGTTATGGTCACACTGCCCTTGCGCCCGGCTACATCGATGGAGATGATTTCGGCGTTGAACTGACCACTTTGCGTGCTGGCTTCCGTTCGGCGGTAGGACTGTACCGTAAACGCGTCCTGCTCCTCGCGACTGATGCCGTAAGTCTCGGCTGTTTTGTCGGCAAAAACGCCCATTGCACACTGGTCATACACATCTACCAACCCATCACGGGCCAGTCCGTCTACCAGCTCGGCATTACCGTATTTATACCCAAAACGGGCTTTGGGTATGTAATAGGGAGTATTCGACATACTTTCCATACCGCCCGCCACAATAACATCCGCCTGCCCTAACTGAATCGCCTGGGCGGCCAGCATAATGGCTTTTGTTCCTGATGCGCAAACTTTATTAATAGTAGTGCAAGGAACGGTTGCCGGCAAGCCTGCCTTTAACGCAGCCTGTTTCGCCGGAGCCTGCCCGACGTTCGCCGAGACAACGTTACCCATGTACACTTCCTGCACCTGATCGGCCTGAACGTTTGCCCGGTTGAGCGCACCCCGAATGGCTGCCGCCCCGAGATCAGTCGCCGACAACGTTGACAAAACACCACCAAACCCCCCAATGGGCGTTCGAACAGCAGAAACAATTACGACTTCGTTCATAGTATACTAGTAACACCAACGCTTACCACCGGTTCCCGGTATCGGCTGGTTTTGTTGATCGTCGGGCCGAGCGGGTTAGTGCATACGGCAGGTCGTCGCTCTGCATGGCGTCGAGGAGTTGCAGGGCCTGTTCTTCATTCAGGTTCAGGCGCTGAAACCGGCGCAACAGCTCGTCCTGCCGGGCCGACCGTTCTACCTGTTGGCCACCCGCCGGGCGCGACTTGTTAACCTGCCTGGGTTTCTTATCCGCGGATTTCGGTTTTGTGGTCGGATCCGGTTTTTTGCCGGAATAATATTTCTTAACCAGCTCAAAATTATAACGGGCAGATTCGTTGTCGGCGTTTTCGAGCAGGGCCTGCTGAAACAACGACAAAGCCGTTGCGCTGTCACGCTCCAGACAGGCAATAACACCCAGTTGGGTAGCCGCTGCCGTACGTAAATCGGGCCGGTCTGACTGAAGCAACGTTTCGTACTGCGGCTTCGCCTTCGTGAATCGGTTTAATTTGAAATAGGTATGGCCCAGATTTAGCCGTACGGCCGGGTCAATGGTTGTGGTGGTCTGACTGAGCGTAGCGTAGAGGGAAAGGGCCCGGGCATACTGGCCGGCCTGGTAAGCGGCCTGGGCTTCCTGACGCATTTGATTGTTCCGGGAAATTGGACTCACCGGCAGTAATTCGATCCAGAGCAGCCAGGCGGTCATGAATAGATAAATCATCAGGCGTTAACGGATGGTGGACAAAAGTAAGGCGAAATGGGCAGACCAACTCACAATCGGAAGGTTCGAATGGTCACAATCAGATCAAGCGCTATGAATACCAGGGCCGCTATCAGAAAATAATAATACTTGTTCGTGGATACCGCCATCCGGTGCTGGTCGATAACCCGACCTTTCAGAGAACGTAAAACCCCGGCCAACTCGTTTACATAAAGTCCATTTGGATCGGCTTCAATGTACTGACCCCGGCCATCACGGGCCAGTTCCTGCAAAAACGGACGGTTGAGCCGACTCCGAACGATCTGGCGATTATCATCCCGGACAAAATCGCGTCCCATCTTGATCGACGCCCCCGTTTCCGTACCTACCCCAACGGTGATCAGGGGTAGCCCGAAGGATCGTAGACGAGCCAGTTCACTGCGTTCGCAGGGGCCAATATTCTCTCCGTCGCTGAAAAGCACAATGGCTCTAACGCTCTGGTACGTTGATGAGTCGGCCAGAAGTTTTTGGCGGGCGAGTTCAATAGCATTGCACAGATCGGTCCCACCGGTCAGTGAAGCACTCGTATGTACCTCGCGCATGAGTTGTTTAAGCGCGTCATGATCGGCCGTAAGGGGCGACAGCACGAACGACTCCTGAGTGGCCATAATCAGGCCGAACCGATCGGCTGGTAACGTATCACACAACTGTTGAATATCGTACTTTACCCGTTCAAGTCGGGTAGGAACAACATCGCTGGCATCCATAGAGCGCGAAATATCGACGAGCAGAAACGTATCGTGCCCGCTGGTCAGCAAATTGTCTTCGGCCTCGCCAAAGGACGGCCCCAGCAGAACAATGATTAACAACGTCAGGTAACTGCCCCGTAGAAAAAACTTGGGTACAACGCCCCAGGCGGCTGTATTTAGCTGACGAGCCAGTCGAAATGTGCGCCAGACGTACAGTATATAGAGGCCAATAAAGAGGCCTATAAAAATAAATTCGGTGCTGGATAACGAGTAAAGCCAGTTCATTTTGGGAAGTATTGGCCTGATGATGAGCCAAATCGCTCGATAGGGTTTATCGTCAGGAAGGGCGAAAGTAGCGATTTAAAAAATATTTTTTGATCTACCTCTTGCTGAGAACGAATTCTTACCTTACCTTTGTGTCCCAATCAATCAGGAAGAGATTTGATTGGCTTCGGAGAGATGCCTGAGTGGCCGAAAGGAACAGTTTGCTAAACTGTCGTACTGGTAACGGTACCGAGGGTTCGAATCCCTCTCTCTCCGCTGAGTGAAAGAGTACTTCTTCGGGGTGTAGCGTAGCCCGGTATCGCGCCTGCTTTGGGAGCAGGAGGTCGTAGGTTCGAATCCTGCCACCCCGACATTGAAAATCAGCCAGTTAGCTTAATTGTTAACTGGCTTTTTTGTTGTTGGTTGAAACAAGTATGCATTTCATCATAAGCCTCAAATGTCTAATGGTGTTTACTTTTTGTTCTATAATAGCTGTAATGTATTAGCAACAGTCTAACATCAAACGTCTATACTTTGGAGATTATAAGGTAAAATAAGTCATGTCAATTAATCTAAAGATTTAACTTTTATATGACAAAAATAAAAGTTGCAGAGTTTGGGAGTTATTTTAGGAATGTAGATCGATTCAGATATACTTCTTCAAGGACACTTCTTGAATTTGATATGTTGTTTTTAGATTTCCCTTTTATGTTAGATGATTCATATACAAATCGGATAGGTGATTATGAGAGACGAAAAAAAGAGTTAGAAGAGTTTATTCATTATAAAAATATTCCCATAATATATTTTACGCCTGAGCAAAGCCTTTTTAATGTTTATATTAATAACGTAGGTAGATCAAAAAGTCTCGATTTTTTTGTTCCAATACCTAAGACCGAAACAGATAAGCAGTCAGGTACAACCATTGAAATAGAATCAAAAGGCTTATTTACTGACTTTTTGACAAAATATCAGAACCACTTTTATTACAGTGCTTATTTAAGTACTTTTTCAGGAAGTAAAATTGCTTCGACACCTGTAAATAAAAAACCTTTAGGTTTTTGGGCTCAAGAATGCGTTTTTCTACCTCCAGTTAAAGAAAGCGTTCAAAGTGTTCAAGAAGATTTCTTCAACGACTTATACTCAGTAATAAAAAAAATACGTGTTTCACGAGAAAGAATAGAGTTGCCTGAATGGACAAAGGATTATTTACTGCCTACTGAAAGTG
The DNA here is from genome assembly GCF_054776635.1 of Spirosoma lituiforme. Classification (NCBI taxonomy): domain Bacteria; kingdom Pseudomonadati; phylum Bacteroidota; class Cytophagia; order Cytophagales; family Cytophagaceae; genus Spirosoma; species Spirosoma lituiforme. Next base: position 991,125 of record NZ_BAAHBO010000001.1, on the reverse strand, counting down.
AGTTGGTAAATGATATAGCTTTAATCTCAGATAATATTGAAGCATTAAACAACGAGTTACAGATTAAAAGAGAGCAGTATGACTCTGTAGCAAAAAAGAAAATATTCTTCGTAGCTACTGGGTCAGAGCTTGAAGAAGAAATCGAAAAACTCTTACTAGAGCTAGGGTTCATAATATTAGAGACGGGAAATAATCGAGAAGACTTAGTTGTACAATATAAAGATAAGATTGCGGTAGTTGAAGTTAAAGGCGTCAAAGGGTCTTCTGCAGAAAAACATTCTGCTCAACTTGAAAAATGGTCAGCAGAGTACTTTGCACGAACAGGAACAAAGCCAAAACCAATATTAATCGTAAATGCGTATAAAGATAATCCGTTGATTGAGAGAAACGAACCCGTATTTCCCGATCAAATGCTAAGATATTCGACGTTAAGAGACCATTGCCTAATTAGCACATTACAATTGCTCGGCCTTTATTACCATATACAAAATGATCCTATTGAAGCAGATAGTCAAATTGAAAACTTATTCTCTACAGTAGGAACGTATAAGGAGTTTAATGATTGGGATAAATTTATTTCACTAAGATCTTAGTAGTAGAGGGAATTGTTAAAGATATTTCTATAATGTTTCGCCAATTTCGTTTTTATATCTGTGAATTAGTCCATGAAGAAAGAAACCTCCTTTTTGCGAAAAAAACAACGTATACGGTGGCGGTCTGCCTGTAAGTAAGCAACTTCTTCCAATACAGCGGCTTGGAGCGATTCCAGGCTTGTAAAGAGCCTGTTTTTCAGAGATCGCTTAAGTTGGCTCCAGACTAACTCGACTGGGTTGAGGTGGGGACTATAGGCCGGTAAACGCTCCAGGTGAATTCGACCAGGTCGGCGGTGAAGCCAGTTTCTAACGGTTTCGGAACGGTGTATAGCGGCTCCATCCGCACAGGCGGCCCGGTCAGATCACCAACATATTTTGACGTCGGTAATGCCAACAAAGCTTGCTTAAGAACCAACGGATATATTCGCTTTTGTTGGGGAATTGTAGGCTATCATATAGAGTGTATGATAGCCCTTGTTTTTGGCTTACAGTCTGTGGTATTTGACAAATTTTTATAATTGGCCACTTAATAAATAATAAGTTCATTTTTCCATACAGGTATGTATATTAAGTACATTATACCCTTAGTTTACCTACCTTCGGCGACCAGTGAGAGGATATAGACTATACGTTCAGCTATCTAATTTTGAGGTTTCTATCTAATTTTTAATGCTAGTGGGTCCGCCCCGCTTTTCTACTATTTTTCACTGGGTAATATCCGTTTGCTGAGCCGTTCATGAACCGATTTACTGCTGTCCTGTTGGTCGCTAGTCTGCTTTTCCATTTGTCTCAAGCGCAAACCAGCAATGTAGGCTTTAAGCACATTACCACGTATGAAGGCCTATCCCAAAGCAACGTAACCGCCATTCTGCAGGACCAACAGGGATTTATGTGGTTTGGCACTCAGGACGGTCTAAATCGATACGATGGGTATTCCTTTTCGGTGTATCAGCATGATCCTCTCCAGACCTCCAGTCTAAGTGATAACTACGTGTTGGCACTTTATGAAGATCGCAAAGGCCAGCTCTGGGTGGGAACCGATGATGGTGGTCTGTGCCGATTTGATAAACAAACCGGCAAATTCAGCGTATTTAAAAGCACCGAAAAGGATAGCAAAACCTTAAGTAACAATCATGTTACGGCTATTAAGGAAGACGGTCAAGGGAATCTATGGATAGCAACCGGAAACGGACTCAATCGATTTGATCCGGCCCAGGGTACCTTTACCCGATACCAGCATCGAGCCAGTGATCCGGGGAGTCTGGGTCATAACCTGATTCAGGATGTGCTGGTAGATCATAAAGGGCAGATCTGGGTGGCTACTTTAGGCGCGGGCCTGGACCGCTGGGACGCTCAGAGACAGACTTTCCAACATTTTAAAAACATACCTTCCGATCCTTCGTCTTTAAGCCAGAACGCCCTCAAAAAGCTGTTCCAGGACTCAAAAGGGCGGCTGTGGATTGCCACGGAAGGGGGCGGCTTAAACTTGCTGAATGAGGATCAAAAAACGTTCATCCAGTATCGACACAACGCGGGCAACCCAACGTCTATCTGCCATGACGATATTAATACTTTGGCAGAAGATAGGGAAGGCGGCCTGTGGGTAGGCACCGAAAACGGTGGAATCAGCGTATTGAATAAAAACAGAACGGCTTTTACTCACTACCCCTATCAGGAGAACAATCCCAATGGTCTGAACAATGGCTCTATCTACGCTCTTTGCCAGGATCGTAGCGGCAATATGTGGGTTGGCACCTATAGCGGAGGAATCAATTTCTTCGACCATCAACCAGCCAAATTCCGCCTGTATCAGAAAGACATTAACGACCCAAACAGCCTTACGAATAATAACGTAATGGCTGTTCTGGAAGATCATCGGGGTAATGTGTGGACCGGAACGGATGGGGGTGGCCTGAATGTCCTGCATAAAGCTACCCAGCACTACACTCACTACCGCCACAAGTCCACTAATTCGAAAAGTATTCCGAGCGATTTTATCATGAGTATCTACCAGGATCGTGATGGGGATATCTGGGTGGGTAGCTACAAAGGGGGACTCAGCTTGTTTCGCCAAGCATCAGAGGACTTCCTGAATTTTCCGGTAACTGACGACGCCAAGGGTCTCAGTCAGGAAACAGTTTCCACCATCACGGAAGGGAGAAAAGGGGAAATCTGGTTAGGCACTCTGGGAAAGGGCATCAGCCGATACGACAAAAAGACCCGTCTGTTTACCCATTATAAACCAGATCCGACTCGTTCCGGGCACCTCACACAAGGCTACATCAGTTCGTTGTGCTTCGATCACCACCAAAATTTATGGATTGGTACGGAAGGGGATGGCCTTCAGGTCATTGATGGCCAAAGCGGCACCTTCCATACCTACCGGCATGACCGGTCTGTTCCGGGGAGTTTAAGTCATAATTTAGTCAACAGCCTCCACGAAGATGCCTGGCATCGGATGTGGGTGGGTACCAACGGAGGACTAAACCGTTTTGACCCCCAAACTCAGTCCTTCATTAGTTACCAGGAAAAAGACGGATTGGCCAGTAAGGTCATTCAGAGCCTGCTAAGTGATCGGGACGGTAAGCTCTGGATTGGTACCAACAAAGGGTTGTCGGTTTTTAATCTGACCAGAAAAGCGTTCCGGAATTTTGATTCGGGCGATGGGTTGCAGCCAGGGTCATTTAATCGAATGGCCGCTTATGAAGGCCAACAGAATCACTTGTTTTTTGGTGGTATCAACGGACTCAATAGAGTTGACCCGACTCAGTTACCCGACAATTTGTTTATACCCCCGGTAGTGATTACTCATCTTCATGTTTTTAACCGGCCCATTTGGCTTCGTTCGCTTCAGATCACACTTCCCCATCACCAATCGACGGTAACCTTTGGGTTTGCCGCCCTTAACTATTCGCATCCCGAACGAAATCAGTACACCTATAAACTGGAAGGATTTGATAAAGGCTGGAGTTTAAAGGGTCCCGGGCGAGTGGCGACTTATACGAACCTTGAGCCGGGTACCTATACGTTTCGGGTGAAAGCTTCTAACAATGACGGCCACTGGAATGAAAAGGGGACCGCTTTTCGAGTTATTCTTGAACCGCCCTATTGGCAAACCTGGTGGTTCAGAACGATTGGGGCTCTGTTACTGATGGGTAGCACTTACCTGCTATACCAAAGGCGCGTACGAATACTCAAACTCGGAAAAAGGAGACTGGAAGTAATGGTCAGCCAGCGGACAAAAGAAGTATTTCAGCAGAAAGAACAGCTGCGAAACCAGGCCGAAGAATTACGAAGTCAGACGGAGACATTGCAAAGTCAAGCGAATGAAATGCATCACCTCATTGAGGAACTCAGCGAGCGACGAATTCAGGAGAAGACGGCTCGGGAAGAGGCCGAAAAGGCCAATAAAGCGAAGAGTGTGTTTCTGGCCACCATGAGCCATGAGATCCGTACGCCCATGAACGGTGTACTGGGAATGGCCTATTTACTGAACGATACTGAACTGGTAGACCAGCAAAGGGAGTACGTGGATACCATCGTTCAATCAGCCCAAAATTTGCTGGGCATTATCAATGATATTCTCGACTTTTCCAAGATTGAATCGGGACATCTGGAATTGGAAGAGGGCGAGATTGATTTACCCCAGTGCATCGAAGAAGTACTTGATCTTTTTGCCAGCAAAGCTGCCCAGTCCAATCTTGATCTGGTGTATCAGCTTGACCCACAGGTGCCTCTACACCTTATTGGAGACAGTCTGCGGCTGCGTCAGATTTTGATCAATCTGGTTGGCAATGCCGTCAAATTTACGGATCGGGGAGAAGTGTTAGTCAACGTAAAGCTACACCAGCCCCTCGTGGATAGCGAGCTCAAACTACTTTTTCAGGTACGCGATACGGGCATTGGAATGGCCAGAGAACAGCTACATCGGCTTTTTAAGGCCTTTTCTCAGGTCGACTCTTCCATGACCCGGCGTTACGGTGGTACAGGTTTGGGGCTAGCCATCAGTGAACGGTTAATAAAATTAATGGGGGGCGACATTCAGGTAGAAAGTGTAGAAGGTACTGGAACAACCTTTACCTTCACCGTCCACTTAAAAGTAGGTCAGCCGGTTCAACCACCGCATCAGCCCATCAATTTAGCGGATAACGCTGGCAAACGGATACTGCTGGTCGATGATAACCCGACAAATCTGTTTATCCTGAAGACCCAGCTTGCTCAGTGGCAGTTGGCTCCCACGACAGCCTCGTCGGGCGAAGAGGCACTGGCTTTACTGGTGGAAAGCGCTCCCTTTCACCTCGTCATTACCGATCTGCATATGCCGGGTCTGAATGGCCTTGAACTAGCCCGTGCGATAAAGATCAACCATGCCCAACTGCCAATTATCTTGTTAAGTTCTGTCGGTGAAGACGCTCATAAAGCGTATTCGGAGTTGTTTGCCAACGTGTTGACCAAACCAATTCATCAGCATCAGCTTTTTGATCTGGTTCACCGACAACTCAATCTGTCCTATCAGCCGCAGCAGGCAGCTTTGCGCCCTACCCAGCAGCGCTTATCGACTGAGTTTGGTCAGCAGTATCCATTATCTATTCTGGTGGCGGAAGATTACCCCATAAACCAAAAGTTGATTCTTCGTTTATTGAGTAAGTTAGGCTACCAACCGCATCTGGCCCAGCATGGGGTGGAAGTCCTCGCGATGCTACAGCAACACGCTTATGATGTGATTCTGATGGATGTACAGATGCCCGAAATGAACGGCCTGGAAGCCACTCAATCCATTCGTCGGCAAGCAGGGCCTCAGCCGATCATCATTGCCATGACGGCCAACGCGATGAAGGAGGATGAGCAAGCCTGTCGAAACGCTGGCATGGATGATTACGTCTCCAAACCCATTTTGCTGCCCGCACTGATGAAGGCTTTGCAAACCGCTTCGGCCCAGCGACTTTCACAGAGTTATCCTTGATTACCCGCAGGCAACTGATTCGATTAGACCTATATTGACCGTTAGAAATCCAAAGGACAATTCAGATAATGGGTTCAACTTTATCGGGTAAAAAACTTGGTTAATGGGTTTAGCGAAATAGCCGTTTATTTGTTTATTTCTGATAAAGAGATGGATCATTGTCTGGGATTGATAACGTGTATGACGACTACTTATACTGTGTTTTTCGGAGTTATCAGTTGAGTGACCGTAGTACAATACTGCCCTGGTCGTCTTCTCCATTGGTGTATCCATTGCCGGGAGTCGAGTCGGAATCGGCTTGATCCGCACTCAGAATTTGAGCCTTATTCGTGTATACGCCCGCAGTGGTTAGCCTGACGGTAAATGTCATGGTAGTCGACTGACCGGCGGCTATTTGTGCAATAAGGCCACTGACGACCCCATTCGAAACACTCATGCCCGTTGTCGAGGAGACAAATTGACAATTGGCCGGCAGCACATCCTGAAGTAAAACATTCGATGAGGCTAAGCCCCCTTCGTTTTTAACGACCAGGGTGATCTCAACAAGCTGATTTACCCGGGGGGTCAGGCGATTGGCCAACAGCTGTAAACTAAGATCAGCCTTTGACGGGTCAGGTACAGGCTGATTCAGCTTAACAATCGGTAAGGTTCGCTGATTCGGGTTTGGTGATTGATACACCGCCGATGAAACAATCTTTGTTCGCAAATCAATGGATGCTTCATCAACTTCTCCATTTCCGGTACCATTGTTCGGCGTTGAGTTCAACGCGGTATTCGTTGTTGCCGTAATTTCGGCAGTAGCTCGATAATAACCAGCGGCATCCAGACGAGCGGTATAGGTCTGATTAATCAGAGAACCTGCGGGTAAAGCAGGTATCAAGGTACTAACTACGCCGTTGGCAACAGTCATACTCGCGCTGGTTGAGACGATCGATACATTGGGTGGAAGACGGCTGATGACCGAAATGGGTCCGGCATCACAGGCACTGGTATTGCGTACGAGCAAGTTGAACTGAGTGGGGTCACTCAGGTTGACAACTCGTTTAGCGGTCTGCATGGATAAAGCCAGGGAGACGCTCGACAAGCCGACTGTCTGCGAGACAACACTCGACAAACAGCCGTAGACCGGATGCTTGGCTTGTAGGCTATAAACACCCGGCGTTGTCACATTAATCGATAATGAACTTGCCCCCGTGCTCCAGGTATTGACGCCAGAATAGGACGAGGTCAGCCGCAAACCGGTGGTGCGACAGATGTTCCAGGTTCCATTATCGGTCGTTATAGTAGGCGAATTCGGCCGAACGGTAGCTGGAACTACGAGAGCGGGCGAGAAAAATATTCTTGACTGACTATCTTTAATCCGGGCCGAATAGGTACCCGTCGCGACTGTCAGACTCTGACTGGTGCTTCCCGTGTCCCATTCATACTGATACCCAGTAGGCTGAGACAACGTGAGCGTATTTCCACTCCCGCAACTTATGTTGGCCATAGGCTCCCGCAAACCCGGATAAGGCGAAATGGACGCGTATACGTTGTTGATGGCAGCCGCCCAGGCATCCCCGACTTTAACCTGCCCGGTAGGCGAATAATGTGCACCATCGGGGCGATCCTCCAGGGTGTAGATGTTATCCAGGTCAGGCCCCATAAACGCTTTATATTTTGGCTGGTTAATGACCTGGAACTGGGCTGCCCGTACATTATCGAAACGGGCTCCTGTATACGACGATATGGCAACGATACAAGCCAGATTTGGCATGTTAAATTCGAGACGCATCTTATCGATCACTTTCGTATAATATTTATAGGTCGAATCCTGCGGATTACCCCGGTCATTCTCGCCATGCAAAATCAATACGGCCCGAATGCCGGTTGTAGGCACATACAGGTTCATTACATTGCGAATGTTGACAAAAGGCATCCGCAAGTCATATCGACAAAAACCGTGTTGAAATGGAATATCATAGGCAGCCTTGTAGGTAATCTCCATATTTGTACCGCCAAAGCCGGCATTATATAACAAGACGGGCACATTGATCCGACTCACCAGTTCATCGCCCATATGGCCCCATAGCCAGGGTATATCCCCAAAGGGTGAACTCCCACTTTTGAGCAATAACTGACTGAAGGCTAACCCTGGCAGGTAGCGGGTCTCTGCCGTATTTAGGTACTGAGTGGTCGTGGTACTGCGCTGATCGATCCCAATAACGTTAACCCGTTCGTCAACAGCTCCGCCAATAGTTGGGCAATGATTTTGGCCGTTAATGATGCAGCTTGATCCCTGGGCATTGGAATGCCCCATGATCGCAAACACCTCTCCTACACCAAAGCGATCGACGGAATCACTGGCCACGATAGTCCCCAAAAGTGATCCCCGGACCTGAATTTTATACCACCCTCCTTTTACCTGAATGCTTCCGTTAAATTGTCCATTCACTGGATTGACCTGTAAGGTTGTCCAGTTTGTATTGGTTCCCTGTCCGGCAACTCTCGCTACAACCCGTGCTTCAACAAGGTCCACCGCCTGATTGTAGCTACCGGCAATCTGTACCGCTGCCTGATTAGAGACATCACGCTGAACGACCATCCGGCTAATCGGATGCGTTATTTTCAGTTGAGCAGATGATGATAAAGGGAAGCCGACACTACTTATCAAAAAAGTTATTGCCGCCACCGTCTGAAGTATATGTCTAATCATAGATTAACATAAAATGAGGGTTCCTTTAAATAGACTATTTGTGGGTATACCCGTCTGTATACTTCTTTGTGCTCCCTTAGCATCTTTTATTGTTTTTGTGTAGTTTTTTATTTAATAGTAACATATAGTATATTTATTTACAATAATCGTACCCTTTGCGTGGGGTTTGTTACTGAATCATAATTTTTTTTCTTCAGAGCTGGACATGGATGGGGCATTTCAGCAAAAGCGAAGACAAAACACGTGCTTCATAACGTGACTCACATGGCTCGATTTCGCTCCCTATCTACCTTTCAGTATGCTGAAAATTTGCTGCTTGCGGCCTGCGCCAGCTTAATCGAAGAGACCATTAATCTTAGCAAACTAAAGAATCAGGCAGGTTTGTTGTTGGGTAACCGGCTGACCAAAACTGATTCCTATGGCAAGCGGCTCACACGACTCTTCAACGATAAAACAGCTGTGCACCTCTTGAGGAACTAGTCATGGTACGGGAGCAATCATTGCGGGGCCAGACGGCTCGCATACCGTTCTGAAGGATTCAACCTCGATGGATGCTTATCGAGACTGGTCATAGTTATTTGGGCGAAAGAAGGAGAGTTAAATGGGCCACAGCTACAACTTTCTACGTTGTGGTAATCGGGATTTCGACTGAAGCGCCAATTTCGACCTCGCGTAGACGGAGATACTTATACAGAGTAGTTTTAGGGATGTGTAACTCTCGGGCGATTTGTTCAACCGGATACTTGGCTTCTTTGTAGAGACTTTCACCAAGTCGGGCTTTCTGCTCACCGGCTTTGGATAGCCCTTTAAGCTTGGCCGGGCGGCCGGTGCCGTAGAGACACGGGCGTAACCTAACTTCATGATATAGTAGTACCTAACTCACGTCAAGGACGTGAATGTGAGAAATCTATTGTCGACCTAGGAAGCAGGTTGTTAATGTTGAAGGTACAGAATTTCTAGGTTGCAAGGCGAACAAAAAGAAGGATATCCCTAAGCCCTTTGGAAAGGGAGCATCGCCTATAAATGACTATATCAATTGAATCAGTCAAAGAGAGTATAATTGAACGTACAGCGAAGGGTCTGATTTTGTCAAAGGTCTTTGTGTTAAGGTGGTAGATCGTTGGGTAAAAGTCGCCGTTGGCATCCTGTTTTTGTCACATAGAGTGACGCATTGAAAATGGCTCGGAGTGAATACTTACGTTTTTAAACATGCTCTAAGTGATTTACCCTTACTGGAACCGGTCCACTAATTCCCGGCGGTAGGTAAGCCCAACGGGCAGCGTTGCTTCGCCTACCAGAACCTCGTTGCCGCTCAGGCGTCTGATTTTGTTCAGAGAAGCCAGGTAGGATTTATGGATGCGAATAAACTGATGAGCGGGTAATCGCTGCTCGAGCTCGGTCATGGTCAAGGCCGTTACGTAGATCTGCTGCGTAGTGAACAGCTTGACATAATTGCCCCAGCTCTGGCCATACAGCAGATCGTCGTAAGCCAGTCGTACCCAGTCGCCGTCTACTTTGATCACAAAAGAAGCCGGAGCAGGTATGGATAAACTCACCCGTTGCGTTTCTTCTTCGGGTTGCGCGACCACGACCTTATCAATGGCCTTCAGGAATCGGGCGAATTCGATGGGCTTTAGCAGGTAATCCACTACGTTGTAATTGTAGCTTTCCAAAGCAAACTCCGAATGGGCGGTCGTGAGAATAACTTTGGGTGGATGGGTCAGCGTTTCCAGCATCTGGAGGCCATTCATCTGGGGCATATTGATATCCAGAAACAGGAGATCGACGGGCTGACGGTGCAGGAAATTAATGGCTTCCAGCGCATGATAGCAACTGCCGACCAGCGCTAGTTGGTCTACCTGCTCAACGTAGTGTTGTAATACGTAATGAGCGGCTACTTCATCGTCAATGAGCAGGCACCGCAATGGACTGGGCATGGAGCAAGGGAGTTAACTGAACAATCAGTTCGGTTTTGTACCGGCCCGGTGGCTGTTCGACCCGGAGTTGATGCTTACCGGCATAGAGAATCTCCAGCCGCTGGCGCGTGTTCTGCAAGCCCAGTCCAGTCGACGTAACGGGTACCTTATGGCTCGGCACCGAGTTTTCGATGCGAAGGGTTAATGCATCGCCATTCAGCGTTACGGAAATAGCGACGAAGCAGCCCTGGATATCACCTGTTCCATGTTTGAACGCATTTTCGACTAGCGGTATGAGCAGGAGCGGGGCTAACTGATAACCTTGTAGGCAGTATGTATCGGTTGGATGCGTATACGCAATTTGGCAACGGTTTCCTACGCGTTCGCGTTCCAGCGTCACGTAGCTGGTGATAAACTCGATTTCCTGCTGAAGCGATACCCACGACCGCCGACTGCTATCGACCTGATACCGCATCAGCTTCGAGAGCTGCATCAGTAAATCAGGCATGCGGGCAGGTTGATGCAAGCTGATGCCGTACAGGTTGTTTAGTGTATTGAAAAAGAAATGCGGATTCAACTGAGCGTGCAGAAACTTCATCTGTACCTCCTGAAGCAGCAACTGATCCGCATGGCGCTCCTGCTGCTGCTGGTAAAAACGCTGGATCAGGAAAAGAGCCAGAATGGCAATCAGACTGACCATGCAGGTAGCCAGATGGAAAAGACCGATTTCGCGCCAGTCCTGGGTGTTATAAAACTCCGGATAAAGCCAGTAATTAGCCGTATAGACTACTAAGCTGCCCGCCAGCAAACACAGAGTCGTCAGGACGAGGTAGCGCCTGACCTGCTGGCTGAATAACAATGGAAACAGCACAAACCGGTGAAACTGCGCCTGGCCGTAGAGCAGCAGAAAGTAGATAAGGGCTCGGCCAAAATCATTAAGGGTGGTCAGCCGATTCCAGGAGTTGAGCGACATCAGCACGAAAAGGACTACAAAGAAGAGTCCTTCCCGTAACCATCGCTTTCGGTTATCGAACCAGGTAGGTAGTCGCATCGATCAGTCTACGTTTTTAATGAGTGGTACCCGCAACTTGGTTCAGTTCGCTTTGGGTTTCAGTCGCTCGCTAAGCAGCCAGTCCAGGCTATAGCGACCCGGCCCGATGGCCAAAATAGCCAGGTAGCCAATCAGAAAGCTCGTTGCCAGTTCACCCTCGCCCAGCAAGTCCCAGTGGTGCGACTGGAAGATAACCGCCATCGCGATCAATAAAGGCAGGAGAGCCAGCCGGGTGAACAAACCCAGCATCAGCATCACTGAACATCCCAGTTCGGCGAAGATAGCCAGCGCCAGCGAAAGGGAACTAGCCAAACCCATAAAGTGGGTGAAGTCGGTTTTCCACTCGTGGAAATGCATGAGTTTGACATACCCGTGATTGACACTCATCATAAACCCAAAACCCAGGCGTACGACGAGGGCCGTTAGATCAGGGTAAGCCACCAGAAGCTTCTGGAAGAATAGTCGAGCCATGCTTGTCCGTAAAAAACGTTTAGTATCAGGCAATTTTCTGCAAAACAACATGGAACGCACAAGCTCTACAAACGTAAATGACCAACTCAGTTGGTCACCAAAAAGACCTCGTTCGTCATTCTTTTGCCAAATACCCCAACCATTAAACCGTACTTTACCCCATTCTACTGGATTCCCGGCGGCATTTAATCGGCATGAACTTCTCGACGCTCTACTACGTATCATTCTTCTTTTTGCTATCAATCCGTGCTGTTGCTCAGCAACCAACTCCTTCAGCCGTTTCTCAATCGGCAGGTCAGCTGAACGGAATCGTGCTGGATTCGGTAACTCGTCAGCCAGTACCTTTTGCTACGGTTGCGCTGTTAACGGCTGCTGGTGCCGTATTGACCGGCAAAACAACGTCCGAAAGCGGCTCCTTTGCCTTTTCGGGCGTACTGCCCGGTTCCTATAGCCTTCGGCTGACGTTTATTGGCTACCAGTCCCGGACAGTTGACGCCCTTACGCTGACGGCCCAGAAGCCGGTTTTGCAACTGGGTACGCTATTACTGCGTCCGGAAAGTCGTCAACTCAGCGAAGTTGTGATCACCGGGCAGAAGGCATTGATCGAAGAAAAATCAGACCGACTGGTTTATAACGCAGCGAACGACCTGACCAACAAAGGAGGGACGGCGGTGGATGTATTGCGCAAAGCGCCCATGCTCACGGTGGACGTAACGGGGAATGTGCAACTGCGGGGTAGCTCGAATCTGAAAGTGCTGCTCAACGGTCGACCGTCGGGTTTGCTGGCGCGTAACCTGAGCGAAGCGCTGAAGATGATTCCGGCCAATACCATTCAATCGGTGGAAGTCATTACCAGTCCATCGGCGCGCTACGATGCCGAAGGGTCGGGCGGGGTCATCAACATCATCACCAAGAAGCAGCTGAAAGGTTCTTCTGGTAATCTGGACGTAACGGCGGGCAACTACATGCAGTCGCTGGGGGGCAGCTACGGATTCAAACGGGAGAAATTTGGGTTGACGTTTTCCGGAAATGCCGATGCCGAACGCGAAAAAAGTGTTTCGGAAATAACCCGCGTATCGCTGCTGAACGGCCAGCCCGCCGGTGAGTTGTTCCAGCGACGCAGTGCCAACAACGTTCATCGGGGCTGGTTCGGGGACTTGAGTATGGAATACGCCTTCGATACGCTGAACCGGGTGAACGTCTCGATCAGTACGTGGGGTGGGGCCTGGCCCAATTCGAATGGGCTCTATAACCGGTTTCGAAATGCCGAGGGTATTGTCTCCCAGGAATACAATCAGGACGTCGACCAGCAATCGCCGTTTGGCAATGTGGAATTTAACGCGGGCTATACCCGAACGTTCAAAAAACCGAAACAGGAGCTTACCGTGCTGGGTCAGTACAGCTACACGTTCGACAACACGCGCTACACCAGCGACCAGTATAGCCTAGCGGGTTCGCCCATTTATCGGGAAATGAGCCAGAATAAAAGCCAGAATCCACAGCTCACGGTTCAACTCGATTATACGCATCCCTTTTCATCCGCGGGTCGCCAACTGCTCGAATTTGGGGTGAAAGCCATCCGGCGGGATGTGGGCAGTACGTATGCAATATACACCAGCAGTCTGGACGCGGTCGATCTGTTAACTTTTAATGCAGGTCGTTCCAATACGTTCGCGTATGACCAGCAGGTACTGGCCACCTATGCATCGCTGAAGCTGACCAATCAAACCAAATGGACCCTTCAATCGGGCGTTCGCCTGGAGAATACCGTTATGGATGGGCGATTTGCCGATTCAATACCCCCGTTCCGTATTCGCTTTACCAACATCATACCCAGTGTTATCCTGAGTAAGCAACTGGATGAGCGCCAGTCGGTCAAAGTCAGCTATACGCAGCGTATTTCCCGGCCCATGATCTGGGATCTGAATCCCTTCATCAACGCCAGTGACCCGAAGAATCTGAGTGCGGGTAACCCCCAGTTGCGCCCCGAACTGACGCATCTGGCCGAACTCTCGTACAGCCTGACTACTAAAAGCGGGGCGTATCTGAATCTGGCGCTCTACCGTCGGCAAACCGACAATTCCATCGAAGACGTGCGAACGGTCGATACATCCGGGGTATCGCAAACCATCAAGCAGAACGTAGCGCGGAATCAGCGAACGGGACTGAATGTAAACGTAGCGGGGCAACTAAACCGGAACTGGAAAGTAAACGGCGGAGGGGAGTTTTACCATACGCAATTCAGTAGTACGGCCTTGCAGGTGCAGAATGCGGGCTGGCTCTGGCAGCTTAACCTGAACATGGCCTATCAGTTGCCCAAAAATTATTCGCTGCAAGCCTACGGCATGTACAGCACCGGCTGGGTCCTGTTGCAGGGTAAAAACTCGGCCTGGTATCATTACAGTCTGGCAGCCCGCAGGGAGTTCTGGGACAAGAAAGGCAGCCTGACGCTGGGGCTTAACAATCCGTTTACGCATCCGTTTCGGCAAACTAACGATTCGCAGTCCAACTCCTTTCGGGCGCACACCGCCAATCAGTACGTCACGCGATCGGTCAAACTGACCTTTAGCTGGCAGTTTGGGCAGATTCGGGCGGGAGGGGAAACACTGGGTAAAAAGGTAACCAACGACGATGCCAAGACAAAATGATGGACATGGGCTTTTTGGCCCTGTCAGTTAGGGGTAGCCCCACTCCATTTAACTTAGTCTTTGTTGAAGCCGGCATCGTTAAGCCAACGATTTTGACACGATGCGCTCCATCATTTCCGAGCATTGGATTAGTTCGTGAGTGCTTTGACTGTTCTGGTCAGGACTTGAACGAAATGCGGATCGGTTGACTGATCTGCCGACAAGTGTACCTGGCTTCACTTACCTGCTGCCCCAATGAGATAAAGGAGCGGGCTTTCCCAATCTCGGTAGATAGTTTTGTTAGTACATCCACTGATTCATGGATGGGTTGCCTTAGCTGGCGGCTCAGACTGGCCGGTTTGTGTAGGGTTAGCTTACGGGAGTCGCAGGCTCGTTGGTAGTCTGCTGAAGATAATTGTGGCGAACTATTTTTGCCGTTTTATGATCACCTGTGTGACTCCAGCCAGGGGGCATGACGATGTATAAAAGCTTATTTATCAGGCCGGGAGCCCGTTTCATGTCGATGAACAGAGCGTAGAACTCCCCAAAATAAGCATCCCCAAAATGACCCCGCCTGACCTGCCGGGATATGCCATATTCAATTTTCAAACCTTTCTCTTCCGTTTGTAGGGTGCCAAAGGCTTTATCCCAAATAGGCAATAAATTACAAAAGTTAGTGTCCATGTAAAGTGGATTCTTGGCATGGTGTACGCGGTGGTGTGAGGGGGTAAGCAGGATTTTATTGAGAAAACCCAGCCGACCATCTTTCAAAAGGTTTTCCCCTACGTGGATAAAAGCGCCCCACGTTCCGTCAATGAACATGATCAGAAACAAAAGGGGAGGATTCACTCCGAGTAGCAGACAAATGGTCGTCCGGATAACATCGGCGTAGGGAGCCTCCAGGAAAAAGTGGGCATACGTAACCGAAAGGTTCATATCTTCCGGTGCATGATGCGTAGAATGCAGGCACCAGAACAGCCGCACTTTATGGCCCAGATAATGATAGACAAAGTGAGCGAGTTCCCAAACAATATAGCCGTAGATGAACCAGTACCAGGTAAGGGTAGTCGTAAACAACGCGTGGTTTTCAAACAAGCCGATGCAAAAAGCGACAGCGCCAATGGAAAGGTACCGGGAAATAAAGCGGTTAACGATGTAGATCAAAAAAGACATCTTATAGTTTTCCACGTTGAAGGTGCGGTATAAACCTCCCCGAATCAGTTCGATCAATAACAGGAGCGGAATCAGGGGAGAGAGGGCCGCCTGGATGCCCTTCCAGGTAAGTAATGAGTGGTAGTCACCCGAACGGAACATCGCCATCCAGTGGTGAATACCCAAAAAGCCGGTAAGCTCGTCGACAAGAAGTTGCATAATGTCTGTCATAATGAGTTGCTTAAGCGTTGATGTACTACAAGCCAGAAGCTAAAAATGGAGAAAGCCTACTTGGTACAGGTATTCAGGAAAACCACTTTTGCCGACTCGTCGGTTAACCGAGACAAGAGCTAGCCGTGTAAACAGAAAGAGAAGCCTGTAAAGCCTAGGTTAGTACTTATGTTGACGACTCACACCCCTTTTTACCATCCGTTGTGCATTCCGTAACGAGCGCGCTACTGACGGTAAAAAGAGGCTCTATTCGCTGACAGCGGCTTAATAACCGGTGTTGTTAGGCAACAAATTCGGGTTTACGTTCAGCTCCTGAAGAGGCACTGGAAAGAGCAGATTTTTCTCGGTAAATGTGGCGTCAAAAACTGTTTTGTGCCCCACAAAATCGTCCCAGTTGCCCGTTACGTCGTTGTGTACTTTGCGGGTGCGGATCATATCGAACCACATCTTGTTTTCGAAGCATAGCTCGAAGTAGCGCTGCAACCAAACCTCCTGTTCGAAAGCGCTTTGGCTCAACGTACCGATTGATGCCAGTTGGGCGCGGGTACGAATTTTATTGACGTAATCAACCGCTTTTGCATTAGGCGAACCCTCGGCCCGGTTGGATGCTTCGGCATACATCAGATACACATCGGCCAGCCGGTACAATGTATAATTGAGGTCAGACTTGGCGGTATTCGTTACAGCGTTCACGTCGAACCACTTATAGATATATGTGTTTCTGAATGTTACGGTCTCGCCCGTTTTCAGACTGGGATAGGACCGGTATACGTACTGCCGATCCTGCACCCGTTTGTCGCCCGCCGGAAACGACTTTATAAACTGATCCGTCGGATAAACAGACCCGTATTCATCCGCGTATTTCGAGATGCCCGAATAGTTGGGAATCGTGAGGGGTGTCAGCGGGTTAATGGATGGAACACTGGCGGCATACTGAACCTGCAGAATAAATTCGCCCAGGTTTTTGTTGGCCGGATTGATCATATCCGTGTATTCCGAAAATAAGGTATACCCACCGTTTTGAATCACATTCAGCGAACGTTTGGCCGATTCGGCATAATACGACGCTCCACCGTTGATGGCGGCCCCCGCGTAGGTCAGGTACACATCGGCCAGGAGCGATTCAACAGCGCCCATCGACACCTTCCCGGTATTATCCTGCCAGGGTAGCGTCGATTTTTCGGCCAGCAGCAGATCGGGAATAATAATTTTGTCATAAATGTCCTTCGCCGGTGTGCGGGGAACATTCAGGTTCAGGTCGGTCGGAGTACTGGTTACACTCGGTACCGCCCCGTACATACGCACCAGTTGAAAATAATACAGGGCTCTCAGGGTATGGACTTCAGCCAGCATATTTGTTTTCTGCTCGTCCGTTAGTCCGCTGGCATTGATCGAGGGAATACTCTGAATGGCCAGATTACAGTTCCCAACTCCCAGGTACATCTGCTGCCACCAGGTATCAAAGTAAAAGGACGAATTATTGTAGGCTAGCTTCTGAAAGGTAGCAAACCCGGTCTGTCCCAGATCACTGTTGACTTTGCCGGTTACAAACTCCAGCAGGTTCCAGGTATTGCCACCATAAGACGCAGGCTGACCAGCCAGAAAACCCTGCAGGCTGGCATAGCCCGCATTGGCGTAGGCACGAGCCACTTTTACGCTCGAAACATTCGAAGAAGGCGTAATAAACCCGGTTGGATTTTCCTGTAAAAACTCTTTACAGCTCCCCATGGTCAGCAGAGCAATGACCACTACACTATATCTGATTAATTTCATGACGTTTCGTGAAAGAATTAAAAGGTGAGGTTTACGCCCAGATTCCAGACACGGGGACGGGGATAGGAAAAGAAATCGAGGTTTTGCGAAAAGGCACTGTTCGACCCGTACCCTGCATTAAACGTGTCTACCTCCGGGTCGTAACCGCTGTATTTGGTGATAATGAATAGGTTCTGTACACTCGCGTAGACGCGCAGCCGGTTTATTTTCATACGCTGTAGGGCAGAATTGTCAAAGTTGTAACCCAGTACAAAGTTTTGCCCACGAATGAACGAGCCATCTTCTACCCACCACGTATCGAAGTGCGAATCCTGCGCAAATTTGTAGTTTCGCACTTGCGAAATCATGGTGTTCTGGTGGTCGGGTGTCCAGGCATCCAGCACGGTGGCCAGACTGTTTGCCAGCGTCTGCCGGTCTTCGGTAGAATGCTTGAAGGTGGCTGCGGTATTGATACCCTGCACAAAGCGGATATCGGCAGTAAGGTCCCAGTTTTTATATTTGAACGTGTTGCTCAGTACGCCCGTCCATTTGGGGGTTGTGCGGCCAATGATGCTGTAGTAGTTGCTGCCATCGGCATTGTAGATATACTTCCGGTCGCCGGGCTTAAGGTTATGCTTGGCGGCTTCATCGGCCTCGTTTGTGCCGTACGTACCCAGCCGGGTCATGCCCCACAGCGATCCAATGGGTTCGCCTACTCGCAAAATGTTGGTCTGACCCAGAAAATTAGGACCGGGAAAAATATCCGCGTTGCCGTTATTCAGTTTTAAAATCCGGTTCCGGTTCGACGCAAAAACGACACTGCTCGTCCAGGTAAAGTTATTTTTCCGAATGTTCGTACTGTTGAAACTCACCTCCACACCCGAGTTTCGGACCGAGCCAATGTTCTGGTACACATTGGCATTTTGCTCACCCGCCGACCACGGGATGGGGGCCTGCAACAGCAAATCTTTGGTCACCCGGTTATAATAATCGACGGTCAGGTTGATGGCTTCACCGATACCCAGTTCGACCCCGGCATCGAACTGCTGCGATCGTTCCCATTTCAGATTCGGGTTACCCAGATAGCTGGGCAGCAGGGCCGATTGCTGGGTACCCCCCAATATGGTGTTGGTCGGCTGAATCTGGGCAATGGAGCGGTACTGACCAATTTCCTGATTACCCGATAAGCCGTAGCTTGCCCGTACTTTTAAGTTGGTAATGGTTTTGTTGCCTCTTAGAAAATCCTCTTCCGATACGCGCCAGGCAGCTCCTGCAGACGGGAAAAAGGCAAATTTATTATTGGCCCCGAATTTCGATGACCCATCGTAGCGACCCGTAGCCGTGAATAAATACTTCTCGTTCAGGTTATAGCTCAACCGGGCGTAGTAAGAATTCATGGCCCACTTATAATCCGATGAGGTCGACGAACTTTTTACCGAACCCGAACCGAGATTGTGCCACTGAAAAATATCGTCGATAAAGTTCTGAGTCTCAACGTAGGCAGTTTCCTGGTTGTACTGTTGCCAAGAGGCACCCAGCAAGGCCGTCAGGTGCTGATGCTCATTAATGGTTTTATTCCAGGTCAGGTAATTTTCCGATTGCCAGTACCGGGTCGAGTTATTGGTAATCCCCGCTACCCCGCCCTGATCCGCCGAGATGTGCGGCAGGTTCTGCGACGAGAAAAAGTTATTTTTCTGGTAATTGACATTATAGCCTAAATCCGTCCGGAAGTCGAGGTCTTTGGTGATGTGAAACAGCAGGTAAACATTGCCTAACGCCTGCAGGGTATTGTTGAGCGTGTATCGGTTTGTGGCGGTGTTGACCGGGTTAGGGGCTCCTTCCAGACCGGCAATGTCGTTATTGCCCGCCCAGGTACCATCCGGGTATTTGACGGGTACAATCGGCACTTCTTCCGATACCGAACGGGGAACGTTTAAGCCTCCGTTTCCGTCCGACACTACTTTTTGCTGGCTGTTGATCCCCGAAATGGTACCACCAATTTTCAGCCATTTGTTAACGTTGTTGTCGAGCGTTAACCGAACCGAGTACCGCTTGAAACCGGAGTTGATCATCAGGCCATTCTGGTTCAAATACCCAAGCGATAGACTGTACACGGTTTTTTCATTGCCTCCCTGAACGTTCAGATTCTGATTCTGAGAAAAAGCGGGCTTATAGACTTCTTTTTCCCAGTTAGTATTATACAGAGGCTTGTTGTTTGTATCGAACAGCAGCGGGAAATGAGCGTGATCAAGCGGAGCGAGGGGCGTCCAGGTCGCGCCATTGGGGTCAAACTTGCTGCCGTTGGTGAATGCCTGGTTGTAAACCTGAATGAACTCATCCGAATTTAGCGTTCGGACGTGCCGGTACAGGTCGCTCACGTTTACGTCGCCGGAGTACGTAACACGGGCAGCTCCTGACCGGCCCCGTTTGGTCGTAATCAGAATAACCCCGTTGGCACCCCGTGCCCCATAAATTGCCGTTGACGAGGCATCTTTCAGCACTTCCAGCGAGGCAATGTCATTGGGATTGATAGAATTACCATCCACCCCAATGACGCCGTCGACAACGTATAGCGGATCGATGTTGGAGTTGATTGATCCTAAACCACGAACCCGTACTTTGGCGGCTGCTCCCGGTGCGTTGCTGTTTACGCTGACTTCAACGCCGGCTATTTTCCCCTGCAACGCCTGGGAGACGTTGGGTACGGGTTTATCCATCAGCTCTTCTCCTTTGATGGTAGCTACTGCCCCGGTTAAGTCTGATTTTTTTACGGTACCGTAGCCAATAACCACAACTTCGCCAAGGGCTTTTGCATCAGGTGCCAGTGTAATGCTGACCGTGTTTCGGTTACCCACTTTTACTTCCTGACTGATATAGCCAACAAAACTAAATACTAAGGTTGCCGAAGTGTTTGGCACAGAGATCTTATAATTTCCTTCTGTGTCTGTTGTTGTTCCGATACCGGTGCCTTTGATAATAATATTTACACCCGGTACCGCCGTTTTAGTTTCCGAATCGATAACTTTTCCGGTAATAGGTATATCTACTGATAATAAAGAGCCAGGAATTCCGGCACTCACAGTAAGTAGTTTTGCCAGTAAAATATTCAACAGAATAAACTGCCTAAATCTGCCAATTCTACAGATGCATTTCTGTATATTCGTCTTCATACGTTTTGTAGGTTAAAAAATATAAAAGTTTATACCAAATTATACGTGAAAGGGCAAGGTTTCTCTATACTCAGGAAATGCTTAAATATATGACAGCTACTACTTATAATCAGTTAGTTAAATTGTTGATGATTAAGTAATTTTCATAACTTATTAAATCTATTATTAAGAAAATTAAAGAGTTTTTAAGGATAGCTCTAATGAAGTAATTCAATGCTAAAGGCTAAATAATTTAATGTAGATGGTCTGATTTAGTATCTAAATCTATGCCTCTTTTGGTGTGATTATTTTAAATAAAGTAATAAAGGATAATGCCAGAACCTTTACTCTCAAAAAAGATTAAAATATCATTAAGTAAAAGCCAATTAATGAATTATTATAAAAGCAGAGATGACTAATAAAGACAATGGTTTATTTAGGCAATACAATAGTGTATTCCTGCGAGTTTATATCCATTCTATTATTTTTAAGGTTACTTTTTTGTTATAGTTATTTTTAATAATTCGTGAGCGTAGTCTTCCCCATAATTTTGATGGTCCGCCGTAGCGGTAGGTTTCACAAACTTGCTTTAAAGGGTACGTTAGATAAGACTGCCGGATAGATAGACTTATTCATACCGCTAATTCTTTATGAGGTTTCTTGAAAATCGGACTCAGTATGTCTTGAACCTTTGAAAGTGAGCCAGTGAGCAATAGCGTGAAAAACTAATTTTCACAAGTTTTAAAAAGCGAACTGAAAGCAGCCGCATCGGTGGTCCGGTCTCAATCGTAAGATAACCGGTAGATAATCGCTCAGATCACTCACGAGTGTGGGAATGAGCCGCAATGCGCTAGCAGAACCAACGGTCATCAAGCAGAAAGACAAAGTATTCAGCATTCGGATCGAGCAGTTGGCTTGGCGGCACAAGTACTGGGGTGTGGCCTGTAATCCGTGCTGATCACGGTCTGCTGTTGCGGCCAGATCTTACGTCGGATAATTTGATTGGTAGTCGTAAGGTTCGTAACGACCCGGCGGCCCGTGCTGTCGATTCCCCTTTACCTGCCTACCGAGTCACTCGCCTTTCAGATCAAGTATCCGACAGGTAGGCCAAACGGTGGCTGCGTGGCTGGTGGAGTACAGCACGGAATGGCCTCATCAGGCCTTGCAGTTTATAACACCGGTTGAGTACAGACAAGTGGCTCAAGCTCCAGTCACAACTGGCTTACTGAATGAGGTAATGATACGGGCACGAGTGGTGCCTTGTCGTTTAACTTGTTGGGTTTGCTCACAACGTTTACAGGGAGCCGCTCCGAATGCCATTTGCAAAAATCATACGATTCAACGCAGTCAGGCCATTGCCGACTATTTGCCGGCTTTCCCGAATCAGTACTAGTGTCCGGTTTTACGTTCAGACATGAAAGGCAGTTAAACAGAAAAGCCCATTCTGATGCGAACGGGCTTCTCGATTCATACTATTTTTTTACGTTAATCGGTAAAACAACGTACCAGATTAGTAACTAACTGATGCTGATGGATTGCTTTTTTTTGCCTTATCAATAATTGAGTACACAAATCCAGCAATATCGGGTGCTTTTTTGAGTGCATTGACAACCTCCTGGTACGTTTCTGATACGTTAAATGGCTGTGCTATACCTACCACATAAACGTAGCAACCTGCAGCCATGTCCATCACACTCGCAATGTGGCCTGCATCGAATAACGTATTCTGCTCACTAACTGTTACTTCAATGAATCTAGCCATAGTCAAGGTATTTTACCCAACCAACAAGTTAACTGTTTCTTGCGACAAAATGCGTTTTATTTCCCTATTTGTGCAGAATGGAGAAAACTCAGGTAGGGTGATTTCCCTGTCCAGAGGATCTTCCGTCAGGCATGAGTACCCACGATATTGGGGAATTCAGCTATAACACTGGTCTGTACAGCGATCGGCGAAACCGACACGACAAGGGTAGCCAGCGCTTCTTTGCTTTCTTCTTCGATCATTAATACCCAGTCCGTTTTAACGACCTGGTGAGTTTTATGCCCAATTGGATCATGCACCGTCTCGTTGGCGGTTTCTTTTCGGGAAAGGGCAATGTTTATTTCTTCTCCTTCTTTGAAAGTAGGTACGAAACTAAAATAACCATCGGCGATTATACGACCAGTCTTATTCCCGGATGCCGGCTCGAAAAAAATGACCTTCAGATTCTCAGAATTATTACTCATTTGACTGTCTGCGGAATTAAGTACATAGATAGGCATATAACTTTCCAGTCAGGTAAATGTTATCGGTGCCCTATAATCAGCCTCACACAGAGGCTGATTAAGACAAATGGCTTTTTTCGGCTGAGGAAATAACTACTGAAGGAGTAGACGATTAGACCGCCCATGAATTTAAAATAATACTGGTTGCTCAGTTTTTTTGCATTATAGCGTCAATGAGCGTAATTTTGACGCTTCTACTCATTTCTGCTGGGGAAACCCCTTACGCACAGGTGAAAAAAGAAGATTGGTCTGCTTGTAAAAGCCCGTCCAGTGTATTGGTCCCGTAGCTCAGCTGGATAGAGCATCTTCCTTCTAAGAAGGCGGTCATTGGTTCGAATCCAATCGGGGTCACATTAATAAAAAACCCAGATAGCTACTTAGTTATCTGGGTTTTTTATGGGTAGCTTATACATCGTGTAGGTACGCCAGGACATGCTGAACAGTTTACTCAATCTTCAACCGCAGTACTTCGTAGGGTAGTTTACGGGTAGATTTACCACCGTTGTGCTTGGCCATGTGTTGAATGTGTGAGGTGGTTACGTAGAGATAACCGTTATAAATGGCGTAACTGTCGGGCCACATTAGCCGGTTATTATCCGTTAATAGTACTTGTTTGTTGGGTTTGAATGAGGCTGCCGTAGCGCTCGGAAGGCGATACAGCGTATAGGTCTGGTCGTCACCCATGTAGAGATTGCCCTGTTGGTCGATAATCATGCCATCCGTGGAAGCAACCCGGCCCAGGTCTTCTACCCGCGCCGACAATTGAGCCGCTGGCAGGGCCTGATCGCGCAGGTACTCCGTTTTGATGCGGTATAATTTGTTATCGCTGAGTGGTTTGTAATAGAGATAGTTCCCATCGGGCGTCAGGGCCAGTCCATCGGATTGAAAACGCACGGGACCGAGATTGTCGCGCAATTCGCGGCCATCGATAACAAACGTATACGTGGGGTCGGCTTTTACCGACTTGTCTCCGCTGAGCAGAAGCCGGGACTTACCACTTTTGATGTCCACGACAATGATGCCTCCCTTTTTGGATTCCGTTACGTAGGCTACTTCCCGATCGGTATCCACGCGGATGTCATTGAGGTAACTATCGTAGCCGACTATGCCCTGCATCGGGAACGTCTTTTCGACCTGGTTGGTCGATAAATTAAAACATACCAGACGATGGGCGTTGCCGATAACACCACTCTGTTTGGGACTGGCAGCGTCTACTACCCATAACCGGTCTTTGGCGTCGACGTGCACGGACTGCACGCAAATCCAGCGATTTGTTGTTACTGGCTGGCCTTCGCGCCAGGTGTTGTAATCGGCACTGGGGTAGGGCTTGACCGTACCGTCTTTGCCTATTTCTGCCACGGCGTAACGGTACGTGTCCGTCCAGTATGGATAATTGACAAACAACCGGCCGGTTTTAGAAACAGCAACGCCGGTGATCTGGTAGGTACTGTCCTTAAATACCGGCTCGAGTGGGGGCGATTGCTGGGCAACCGTTGACCGGGTGATGACAAGGCACAGAAGGCTCCATGCAAAAGCCCAATGACGAGATGTACTTGTGAACATATACGATGTGTTGGTACTAGTTAGAAAATGCCGACCAGCCTGTACAGACAATAGAGTAAAACCTTAAGCCGATAGGTAAACAAGAATAACTTTAATTAACTAAATAAGTTTATAGCTAATGACTACAAAATACTATATAGTATCATGCCCCAACGACCATTTCTACCTCAGCGCCTGAGTCTCTGCTGTTTGTTCGTAGCGACACTTAGCTTGTCTGGCTGCAATCAGAATAACCGGACCGAAACGACCGATAACAAAGACACGGTGACCTCATCAACGGGCGACAGTACGGCGATGAAGCCGGGTAGCCCGGATGATCTTAAACCTAAACTGGCCAAGCCCGCCTGGGCGCCATCCATCACTCCGCAAATGCAGGTAGTACTGGAAAAGCTGGCCAGCTTTCAGGCTAAGCCCCTGCCGCAATTATCGCCCAAAGAAGCTCGCCTGAATCCTACCCCCACAATGGCGGTGATGGGGGTTATGCGCGACTATTTCATTTCCATGCCGGAACCAAAAGTGGACACAATGGGTCAACAGATACCTATTGAGGGTAGTAAGACCATTCACGCTCGGGTATACACACCTAAAACGGGTAGCGGACCCTTCCCGGTTATTGTGTACTATCATGGTGGTGGTTGGGTAATTGCGGACATAGATACCTATAACGCGTCAGCGCAGGGGCTGGCCGAGCAGGTAGGGGCAGTGGTGGTATCGGTGGCTTACCGGCTGGCTCCTGAAGACAAGTTTCCTGCCCAGCATAACGACGCCTTCGCGGCTTATCAGTGGGTGTTGCAGCATGCATCCAGTATCAAGGGCGACCCCAAGCGGGTAGCCGTGGTGGGTGAGAGTGCCGGGGGGAACCTGGCAGCTAACGTAAGCATCATGGCCCGGGATAAGAAAGTAGCCCTGCCTCTTCATCAGGTTCTGGTGTACCCGATTGCCAGTAATGATCTCAACAGTGCTTCGTATAACCAGTATGCTACGGCCAAGCCATTAGACAAACCAATGATGGCTTACTTTCTGAAACAGACTGTTTCCGACAACGCCCAGCGCAGTGATCCTCGCATCAATCTGGTTAAGGCAGACCTGCGGGGCTTACCGGGCACAACGCTGATTGCCGCCGAACTGGATCCCTTGCAAACGGAGGGTAAATTACTCGCCGATCAACTTAAGGCTGCGGGTGTTGCCGTCACCTACAAACGGTACGAGGGTGTCACTCATGAGTTCTTTGGGATGGCAACCGT
The DNA here is from genome assembly GCF_054776635.1 of Spirosoma lituiforme. Classification (NCBI taxonomy): domain Bacteria; kingdom Pseudomonadati; phylum Bacteroidota; class Cytophagia; order Cytophagales; family Cytophagaceae; genus Spirosoma; species Spirosoma lituiforme. The sequence continues at coordinate 965,453 of NZ_BAAHBO010000001.1, read as the reverse complement.
GTTACCCGAGGCTAAACAGGCGCAGGCCTTAGCCGCCGATGCCCTCAAAAAGGCGTTCAACTAACAGACGCTTTTCGTTTCCTCATCCTGCTGTGGGGTGTTCGTTTCTGATCAGGAATGAACATCCCACAGCAGGATGAGGCATTTTTAGGGTATGTAAAAAATGAGCATGAGGAAGCTGTAACACAATCAGTCATAAAGACTCACCGCGGTTGCCGTTACGCTCAGTGTATAGCCTTAATTTGGTAAATGGCGCAACCAGGTTACAAAAGGGTGATTCACCCCCCGGTAATTGGGTCTTTTTCCCGAATAAGGAAAAAGAGGGTTACTTACTTTTGTTGCCTATGAAGGCCGACGCGAATCTCTTCTCTGCTAATGACTCGTCCAATCAATCAATTGAGTCAAAACTGATTGCCTACATTAAGAGCGTCCAGGTACAACACGCAAACATACTGCCTGCGCAGTACGTCACCGCCAGGTTGTTGAAGCGGCTTAATGCGGTTCGTTAACCGTCAGTAATCAACCAATTTATGGATTGACAACGCTCTGGCGAAATAAAAACTCGCTGACAGAGCGGGAATTGCCGAGCCATTTGCAAAAGAGAGTGCCCAATGCAGCCAGTCAATGATCCGTTCGTGAGCGAAGCTTTGTTTGAGAAGCAGTAAACTGTACCGTTCGCTAAATAGCCCGTTACCGTTTTGCTCAATTTGCCTTTATTCATAGTACCAGGACTGTTATTATGGCGTGATTCTCATTCGATATGAAGTCCGTTCCGGTCATCAGGTGAAGCAATGTCGACCCAATGGCTAATTCGTTGCCATCCGGCAATGAAGGCGGAACCGGAGAAGTCAGTTTATGACATGGACCCACTCACCGAGCTTCAGCAAACCAGTTTCTGGCCGTGTACTCGCCGTTTATCAACCACACACGCCGGGTAAATTCATTGAATCGCAAGCACGCGTTCGGAGTGATTCGGCCTTAACTCCTTCCAGCCAACCAAAAAATGGTAACCCCTTCTGACCCGTTTCATCAGCTGCTGGAGCATTATTTGTTTAGTGCAGCCGCTAAGTTTATCCATCTGGCTAAACCTGATGACCAAAATCAATTGATTCATTTAATCAATCGGGTCAATGCCGATGTCGACTCGTTACCCAGCGCAGCGAGTCCGCTTTGGGAGAAGGAAAGGGAAGAACCCATACCGAGCGAATCAGTTCCGGCTCATGAACACTGGCTGATTGCTCATGTCCAACGTCAGATACAACGACAGGAAGCGTACATACGTCACCTTGAAAAAGCGATTCGCGTTACCAAAACGTGCGCTCAGACTATTGACTACCAGGTTCACACCGAACCTGCCCGATCGGCCATGCTTAGCCGTAACGGACATATGCTTGAATTTTACCAACGGCATCTGGCGCAGATGAAGAGCCGCCAGCGGGTACTCAGCCAACAGCTAAGCAGGCTAGCCGCGTATGTATACACGGACAGTAAATAGTTTCGCCTAATTGCGGATTACCCAGTGGGCAGTAAAACCATTGTCAGGGAATGGTTGCCTGTTTTTGTTTTCTTAACTTTAGCGCTGGGAGAGTTTTATCAAGATTGCGGGGCCTAACCATTGACAAACGATTTAGTAACAACCAGCGAATTATTTGACCTGCTCGCCAAAGCCACCAGTGATGCGGTTTGGCATTGGGACCTGGACAGGGATACGATCTGGTGGAATGAGGGACTTAAAACCTTGTTCGGCCACGAATTGCAGCATAACACGAGTGAGCCGACATTCTGGTATGCTCATATTCACCCGGATGACAAAGACCGGGTCGTTGGTAGTATTCATCGCGTACTTGACGGGGGCGGTACAAACTGGTCGGCCGAATACCGATTCTTCTGTGCCGATGGTACCACGGCTACCGTTTTGGACCGAGGGTACGTTGTGCATCGTGAAGGCCGTGCCGTGCGCATGGTGGGCGCCATGCAGGATATAACCGAGCGGGTTGCCCTGCAACAGCAACGAAACGAAAGCGAAGAACGGCTTCGCTTTGCGCTGGAGTCGGCGCAGATGGGTACCTGGTCGTTCGATCCGGCCCGGAATCTGGCTAGCTGGGACGAGCGCTGCGAACGACTGCTGGGCTGGGTCAAAGGTGATCTCAGCTACACCGACTCCCTGAAACATGTCCACCCCGATGATCGGGAGCGGATTGACAACGAAGTGCAGCGGGCCTTAAATCCCGAATCCGGTGGGCAATACGACACCACGTTCCGGACAATCAGTACTTTAGATGGCAAGCTGCGCTGGGTGCGGTTTATCGGGCAAACTCATTTTACCGATACGGGGGAGGCCCACCGCTTTTCGGGCGTAGCGCAGGAAATTACGGCCCAGGTGCTTGCTCAGGAGCGGGCCGCTTTGGTGGAACAACAGGCCCGAATGGCTATTGAAAGTTCGGGCTCGGGTTCGTTTTCGATTGATGTTGAGACGAATCACATGCTCTATTCGCCTTCTCTGGCCCGAATATTTACGGGTGAAGAGCTGGGGCCCGTAACCCGAAATACATTCATCGATCACCTCCATCCCGATGACCGCTCCATCCGCGATCAGGCTTATTCGATTGCGGAACAAACCAATACTATACATTATGAAGCGCGTTTTATCTGGAATGACAAATCCGTACACTGGGTCAAGGTAATCGGGCAATACCTGTTCAATTCGGCTGGCAAACCGGTATCCCTTTCGGGGGTAGCACTGGATATTACCGAATCGAAGGAGCAGAAAAAGGCGCTTCTTGAGGCTGAACAACGGTTCTCGATTGCCTTTAACAATGCGTCGGTAGGCATGTCGTTCACCGATGAGAAGGGTAATTTCACCCTGGCCAATTCGGCCTTTATCCAACTGCTGGGTTACCCAGCCCCGGAACTATACACGTTTAATTTTCTCGACTTAACGCATCCCGATCATCAGGACGAAAACCGTCGGCTGTTCGGGGAGCTTACGCGGGGCGACCGGAACTACATCAGCCTGGTGAAGCGGTACATTCGGAAAGACGGATCCGAGCGATGGGTGCAGGTGAATGTTACCCGAATTGCCGAAGCCCTCGAGGAAACCCACGGTCTGCTGGTGATTGCCAACGACATCAGCGACCGGGTGGCAACCGAAGGCAAGCTGCGGGCCAGCGAAGAACGTTTCCGGAGAATGATCAACCAGGCACCCGTGGCCATCGGAATACTCAATGAGCGCAGCATGGTCATCGAAACGGCCAATTTACCCATGTTGGAGCTGTGGGGAAAAGATGCGTCGATCATCGGTCTGCCCCTGCTCAACGCACTCCCTGAAATCGAAGGGCAGGAATTTCCCCGATTGTTGGCGGAGGTTTTTAGGTCGGGAAATGCCCATTATGGCTTCGAGACCCTGGCCTGGCTGCACCGGAACGGGAAACTGGAAGAAGCATACATTGACTTCGTGTATGCTCCCGCCTACGATGTTACTGATGCAACGGCTAGCATCATTGTAGTGGCTACCGAGGTTACGCAGCAGGTAAGAGCGAAAAAAGCACTACAGGAAAGTGAGCAACGGTTTCGTAACCTGATCGAAGAGGCTCCTATTGCCTTGAATTTATTCGTTGGCCGGGATCTGGTTATTGAAATGCCGAATGAACCCATGCTTAAGTTTTGGGGCAAGGGCAATACCGTTCTGAACAAACCCCTCCTCGAAGCGCTCCCCGAGCTGGAGGGTCAGCCTTTTCTGGACATACTGGATAACGTGTACGTTAGTGGCATCGAATATTCTGCCCAGGAAGCTGCCGCCGATATTGTGGTGGACGGCGTACTGAAACGCTATTACTTTAATTTTACTTACAAGCCCCTGCATGATACCGATGGCCGAGTGTACGCCATTATGTGCATGGCCACCGACGTAACCGAGCAGGTGCTGACCCGCCGGGCCATTGAAGAGAGCGAATTGCGGTTCCGTACGCTCATGGAGGCCATTGCGCAGATGACTTGGACCAATACGCCCGACGGGAAAATGAATTTTTTCAACCAGCGCTGGTATGACTATACCGGTCTGGCGACCGAACAGGCAGCCGCTATCAACTGGGAAGACGTGGTGCATCCCAATGATTTGTCGCATACCCTAGAAGCGTACCAAAAGTCGCTCACCGATGGAACCAATTTTGTCGTAGAAAACCGCTATCGGAGAGGGTCGGATGGGACCTATCGCTGGCATTTAAACCGGGCTATACCGATTCGTGACGAAGATGGGACCATCACCGTCTGGGTGGGAACCGCAACGGATATTCACGAACAGAAAGAATTGGCAGCCAACCTGGAAGAGCAGGTCCGGATACGCACCAAAGAGCTGGAAGCGTCCAATTATGACCTCCGTCGTTCGAATGATAACCTGGAAAAGTTTGCTTACATTGCCAGTCACGACTTGCAGGAACCGCTTCGGAAAATTCAGTCTTTCGGCGATATTCTAAAAACCCAGTATGGCAGTCAGTTAGGCGACGGGGCTGGTCATCTGGAGCGAATGCAGCTAGCGGCTGTTCGGATGTCATTGCTGATCCGAGACTTACTGTCTTTTTCGCAGATTTCAACTCGGCAGGAAAAAGCGGCACCCGTACGGTTAAGCAAGCTGGTTACCGAAGTACTGGATGATCTGGAAGTGGTCATTGAGCAGGCCGGGGCCAAAATCCTGATCGATGACCTACCGACTATTCTGGGTGATGCGTCGCAGTTGCGGCAGCTGTTTCAGAACTTACTAAGCAATGCGCTGAAATTTCGGAAAGCGGGTATAACGCCCCATATTCAGGTTCAGCATGAACGCGTTCTGGCGAAGCAATTGCCCCCTTCGGTCAAGCCTGCCCGGGAGGCTGTCGCGTATTACTGCATCCAGGTAACCGACAATGGAATTGGTTTCGATGAAAAGTACATTGACCGGATTTTTCAGGTATTCCAGCGGCTACACGGGCGCAGCGAGTACGCTGGTACGGGCGTCGGCCTGGCTATCTGCGAAAAAGTAGTGGCTAACCATGGCGGGGCTATCACGGCGGTCAGCCAGCTGGGCGAAGGCACTACGTTTCTGATTTACCTGCCCGTTAATTGATTTCGGATGTGGTGTCAGCCGGGTCGCCAGTTCGTGAGGACACGACCCAGGAGGAAAGGCCAATATCCGCTCCTGCAAACCATTGACTCGTTCTAAATTAGGGAGCGTCAATCAGGTTGAGAAACTTTGGGAGCCATTCGGCGTTATTGGGGTGAAAGGCAATTTGTATGAAGTCGATTGTTGCATTACTACTGGCTGGTCTGATGTTGGGAAGCAGTTTGCTCCCTGGCTTCAGCATTGACCAGTCGGCCAAGTGGGTCGAGTTGATGCAACACTACAAGCAGCACCGCGCGTCCGATGATCAGTTAGGTTTCATTGATTTCCTGGCGATGCACTACGGGGCCAATTCAGAACATCAGAAACACCCCAAGCACAGCCACCAGAATTTGCCTGCGGGGGGGCATACGCTGCCCGCCTTTTCGCCCGGTACCGTCCGACTGCACGTTTCTTCAGTAGTTGGGGCCATTCTGGCCAGCAAAGCGGTCTTTTTCCGTAAAGCCGATCTATACTCATTCCTGTCGGTTTTCTCGCTCATCAATCCACCCCGAACGGCCGTCGGTTGATTCTGTAAGCCCCACTGTGCCCATACGGGTACGCGTGCTACGTTGTTCGGGCTACTTTCCTGTTTCCCTCAGTCTGTGCTTAACGCCATTGGGTGTTGGTCGCCGTTGTGTCCTAGGCGCTTCCGGGCCAGCAGAGGCTGATCACTTCTTAATTCTGTCCCATTCTCATGCTGAATGCCATTATTCGGTTTTCCATCCGCAATAAGCTGATCATTGGCCTGTTCTCCCTCGCGCTGGTTCTCTGGGGTAGCTGGTCAGTTACCCAGTTGCCGATTGACGCCGTTCCCGACATCACCAACAACCAGGTACAGGTGATTACGAGCAGTCCATCGCTGGCTGCCGAAGACATTGAACGTCTGGTGACCTTTCCGATCGAGGTCAGCTTGTCCAACATCCCCGATATTACCGAACTGCGCTCGTTTTCGCGCTTTGGCCTGTCTATTGTGACGGTGGTTTTCACCGATGCAACCGATGTGTACTGGGCCCGACAACAGATTGCCGAGCGGCTTCAGAACGTGGTGGGCCAGATTCCGCCCGGGGTGGGTACTCCTGTGATGGCACCCGTTACGACGGGGCTGGGCGAAATTTTTCAGTACACCGTTACGACCAGAAAAGGATACGAATCGAAATACTCCCTGACCGACCTGCGTACCATTCAGGACTGGACCATTCGGCGGGGGCTGCTGGGAACACCCGGTGTGGCCGATGTCAGCGGGTTTGGGGGACTCCTAAAGCAGTACGAAATTGCGGTTGATCCCGACCGGCTGCGGAGTATGGGCATCACCATTACCGATATTTTTAATGCCCTGCAACAGAACAACCAAAATACGGGCGGGGCGTATATCGATAAAAAACCGAATGCCTACTTTATCCGGTCCGAGGGGCTGATTACCTCGCCGGGTGATATTGGCGACATTGTTATTCGGCTCAGTGCCCAAGGCTTACCGGTGCGTGTTCGGGATGTAGCTACCGTGCAACTGGGGTCGGCGGTGCGGTACGGAGCCGTTACCCGCAACGGGGTCGGCGAAACGGTTGGCGCAGTGGTGATGATGATCAAGGGCGAAAACTCGTCAGCGGTTATTAAACGGGTCAAAACCAAAATTGCCGAGATTCAGAAAACCCTGCCCGAAGGTGTTATGATCGTGCCGTTTCTGGACCGGACAAAAATGGTCAACAGCGCCATCGGTACCGTAGAGCGGAACCTGCTGGAAGGAGCGACCATCGTAATTTTTGTGCTGGTGCTTCTGCTGGGTAATTTCCGGGCCGGGTTTGTCGTAGCCTCCGTGATTCCCTTGGCGCTGCTGTTTGCCATTGCCATGATGAACCTGTTCGGCGTGTCGGGCAACCTGATGAGCCTGGGGGCCATTGACTTTGGGTTGATTGTGGACGGGGCGGTTATCATCGTCGAGGCCACGCTTCACCACATTACCCTGCGCAATAAGGATAAGACCCTGACGCAGGACGAAATGGACGAAGAGGTGTTCCTGTCAGCGGCCCGGATTCGCTCATCGGCGGCCTTCGGCGAAATTATTATTCTCATCGTATACCTGCCCATTCTGGCGCTATCCGGTATTGAGGGCAAAATGTTCCGGCCCATGGCCCTGACGGTGGCCTTCGCCATTCTGGGGGCCTTCATTCTGTCGCTGACGTATGTGCCCATGATTTCGGCGCTGCTGCTCAACAAAACGATCGTTCACAAAGAGACGTTCTCGGACAAGATTATGAACCGGGTTTATCGGTTCTACGAACCCGTTCTATTGCGTGCGCTGACACATCGACGACTCATTCTGGTGAGTGCGGTATCGTTGCTGTCGGTCGCGGTTTTTCTGTTCAGCCGGATGGGGGGTGAGTTTATCCCACAACTGGACGAGGGGGATTTTGCCGTCGACACGCGTACACTGACGGGTAGTTCGCTATCCGAGACAGTGGATGCGACGCTAAAAGCCGAGCGGGTGTTGCTGAAGCAGTTTCCGGAGGTCGAGCAGGTCGTGGCCAAAATCGGCTCCGGCGAAATTCCTACGGACCCGATGCCCATCGAAGCGGCCGACCAGATGGTCATTCTCAAACCTAGAAGTGAATGGACATCGGCCAAAACCCGCGATGAACTGGCGGCTAAGATGGCAGACGCTTTGTCGGTTATTCCCGGCGTTACGTTTGGTTTTCAGCAGCCGGTTCAGATGCGATTCAATGAGTTGATGACGGGTGCCCGGCAGGATGTAGCCCTCAAAATTTATGGGGAAGACCTGAAAGAGTTGACCCGATTGGCCAACGATGTAGGCCGGATTGTTCGAACGATCAAGGGCGCGCAGGACCTGTACATCGAGCAGGTAGGCGGCCTGTCGCAGATTCTGATCAAGCTGGACCGGGCGCAGATCGCTAAGTTTGGCCTCAACGTGTCGGACGTAAACCGGGTGATTAACACCGCCTTTGCGGGCCAGTCGGCCGGGCTCGTCTTCGAAGGAGAGAAGCGGTTTGATCTGGTTGTGCGGCTGGCGGCAGACAAGCGGCAGAACCTGGACGATATTCGGAATACGTACATCGCCACGCCGAGTGGCCAGATTCCGCTTGGTCAGGTGGCTACGGTGACGATGGAGCAGGCGCCCAATCAGATTCAGCGCGACAACACCCACCGGCGGATTACCCTGGGCTTCAACGTTCGGGGGCGCGATGTGGAAAGCATCGTGGACGAGCTTCGGCAAAAAGTCGGTCAGCAGATTAAGTATCCGCCGGGCTATTATACCACGTATGGCGGACAGTTTCAAAACCTTGTCGACGCCAAAAAGCGACTGACCATTGCCGTTCCCATTGCCCTGGGCCTCATTTTCGCCCTGTTATTTTTCACGTTCGGTTCCATTCGGCAGAGTCTGCTCATTTTTATGGCCATTCCTATGGCTGCTATCGGGGGTGTTTTCGCCCTGCTGTTGCGGGACATGCCGTTCAGTATCTCGGCTGGCGTCGGGTTTATTGCCTTGTTCGGCGTGTCGGTCCTGAACGGTATTGTCCTGATTGCCGAGTTTAACCGACTCCGGCACGAGGAAGGTCTGACGGACATGACCGAAATTATCCGGCAGGGGGCCGAGGTTCGGTTACGTCCTGTTATCATGACGGCTCTGGTGGCATCATTGGGCTTCATTCCCATGGCTATCTCCAACTCGGCCGGGGCGGAGGTGCAAAAGCCGCTGGCCACCGTCGTTATTGGGGGCTTACTCACGGCTACCCTGCTCACGCTCATCGTGTTGCCTATACTCTATTCACTGATGGAAAAGAAAGCACTGGAAAAAGAAACGAAAGCCGCTTCGCAAAAAACGACTGCCGTGGTTACCGTTATCCTGCTGATGCTCGCGTCAACGGGGGCCTGGTCCCAGAGTGTGCAGATGCAAACGATCACGCTGGATCAGGCATTGCAGCAGGCCGGCAGCCGGAATACACAACTCCAGATTGCGGGGCTGGGCGTGACCCAGCAACAAGCCCTGCGCCGAACCGCCTACGACGCCGGACGATTGTCCGCAACACTTCTGATGGGTCAATACAACAGCCGCCGGTTCGACAATAACCTGACGGTGACGCAATCGATTCCAAATCCAGGATTGATGCGCCGGTTGGCTGACCTGAACGATCAGACCGTGGCTAGCCGGGAAGCGGGGGTACTCGTGACACGCAACGACGTGCAGTATCAAGTCAGATCGGCCTACTACGAGTTGGCATACCTGTATCAGAAAAGCCGTTTGTTCCGGCAGCAGGATACGTTGCTGAGTGAGTTTGTGCAGGCGGCCAATCTCCGCTTCCGTACGGGTGAAACGGGAAGTCTGGAAAAGGCAACCGCCGAAAGTCAGCGGGCCGATCAGCAGGTTCGACTGGCGCAGAACGAAGCTAACCGGATAGGGACGCGTGCCCGGTTGCAGACCTTACTGAACAGCCCCTCGGCCGTTGATGTAATAGACCAGCCGTTGACCAAACTGACGCTTCAACTGGCCGTTGATACCGCTAGTCTGAAGCAAAACCCGTTGCTGCGCCAACTGACCCAGCAAATCAGGGTGGCTCAGCAAGCCCGATTGGTAGAACAGGCGCGGCTGAAACCGGATTTTCTGGTGGGGCTGTTTACGCAGACACTGGTGGGTAATCAACTAATTGATGGACAGGAATTGTACTTTGGGCCGGGCTACCGGTTTCAGGGGGGGCAGGTTGGTATTTCGTTGCCCTTACTGGGGCAGGCTCAGAAGGCGCGCATCAATGCAGCCCGAATTGGAGAGCAGATCGCCCAGACCGAGTTGCAGCAGCAACAGTTTGCCCTGAGCCAGCAACTGATTCAGGCGGTACAGCAATACCAGCAGTACCGCGATGCACTGGCGTACTATGAACAGAACGCCCTCGCCCAGGCTGGCCTGATTCAGGCTAATGCCCGTCGGGCGTTCGGCAGTGGTGACATTGGGTACGTTGAGTTTTCGCTAGCTCTTCAGCAAGCACTCACCATCCGATCGAACCACCTTGATCTGCTGAATCAGTACAACCAAGCGGTTCTTTACATCAACTATTTACTGGGCAACCTCTAGTTCCCTTGCCATTCTCTCGCATTCCCATGAATTTACCAATAAAATCAGCACAGCTACTTCATTTGTTCGCCCTACTCATTAGTGCTTTCGTCTGGACCACGGCCTGCCAGTCCACAGGAACGTCGGAAGAGGGGCAGAACAAGACCGATGAAAAACCGCAGGCGAGCGGAACAGATTCCAGCGCGACGAATGCACCGGCGGGTCCGGTTGTTGTTTCGCTGACGCAGGCTCAGTATACGATGGCTGCTATTGCCCTGGGCCAGCCTACGTTGCGGTCCTTAAGCACCACCTTAAAAGTAAACGGGGCCATTGATGTACCCGCCCAGAACATGGTGTCGGTGTCGGTGCCCGTTGGTGGCTACATTCGTCAGATTCAGCTTGAGCCGGGCATGCGTATTCGGAAAGGCCAGACACTGGTTGTGCTCGAAAACCCCGAATTTATTCAATTGCAGCAGGATTATCTGGATACCAAAGCCAAGCTGGAGTATGCCGATCTGGAATATGCCCGTCAGGAGGAACTGAGCCGTGATAACGTCAATGCCCTGAAGATTTTCCAGCAAGTTCGGTCCAGCCGGCAGAGTTTACAGGCGCAACTGGCGGGCATGGGGCAGCGGCTGGCGATTCTGCGTATCAATCCGGCTACGCTAAGCCCCGCCCGAATGACCCGCACGATTACGGTACCCGCACCCGTGTCGGGGTACGTGACCGACGTGCCTGTTAACAATGGCCGTTTTGTGAACCCCGCCGATGTACTGGTGCAGATCACAAACGTTGATCACCCGCACGTTCGGCTGAACATCTTCGAGAAAGACATTAACCGCATCCACAGTGGACAGAACGTTCGTTTTGGCATCGGGAGCGAAGAGGTACCCAATCGTCGGGCAACCATCTTTTTGATCGGTAAAGCCATCGCAGCGGATCGGACCATTTCGGTACTGGCTCACCCCGAAGGCACCGCCAGCGATTACATTCCGGGGGCCTACGTGTCGGCACAGGTCGATGTGAAAACGCAGCCCCTGACCGCCCTGCCCGAAACGGCTATCATCGACTATGGCGGTAAGTCATACATTTATGTGCTTGATCGTAAGGACACCCAGGCTGCTGTTTATCATTTCCGACAGATAGAACTCAAAACGGGCGTGCATGAAAACGGGTACACCGCTGTTACGCTTCCTCCCGGCATCGACCCCCAAAAGACGCCGATCGTGCTTCGTGGGGGATACGGGTTGCTGGCCAAACTGAACAACAGTGAAGAGGAGTAGACTGATACCACGACAGCCTGTTTATAAAAATAGCCACTTAAACGAAGTGGCTATTTTTATTGATTGATCGTCTGATTTTTAGGTGGTTATGCGTAGTGTATTGTTTTGTTAACCAACTAAATGTAAATTTTTTTGATAGGCATGCAACCTGGCCCTACCGAACGTACATCTTCCTGTCAAATACCACAGAAGAATACAACCTGAATAAAAAGCAACGTCAATTTTCCTAAACTCTATTATCGACTACAACCATGAAAACGATCAAACACCTCCTCACCTCAGCGTTGTTGGTTGCCTCCGTGGCTTCGTTCGCCCAAACGACTACGGTTATTATTAACTCGGATTCGACGGTTTCTACGACCCGTTGCCGGAGAGCCATGGATCGGATCACGTCTGATTTCAGCGTTTATCTGGGCATCAACAACTTCGGTGGGTCGCTGCCAGCGGGTTATGATTTTCGGCCGATTGGCTCCCGTTTCGTGGCGTTGTCCTGGCAAAAACGAATTCCGCTGTCGGTGAATGGCGCAACCAAACTTCGGCTGATAACCGGCCCCGAAGTGGCCTGGAATAACTTCATGTTCGAAAACAGAAACGTGTTGGTCAACCGAAACAGCCAATTGAGCGTTGAGCAAGCCGATGTGGATCTGCGTAAGTCGAAACTTGTAACAACTCAACTGAATTTGCCGGTAATGCTTAATGTTGTGTTCCGGTCGGGAATAACACTGGGCGTGGGTGCGTATGCCGGTATCCGACTCGACAGTTATACCAAAGTGAAACCAGAGGGCGGCTCGGCCGTTCGGACGCACGGTTCCTACAACCTGAACCCTGTGCGTTGGGGACTCACTACGGAACTGGGTTTCCGGAGTACGTCAAAACTGTTCTTCCGGTACGAACCCGCCAGTCCATTCCGCGCCGGCCAAGGGCCAGATGCCAGTGTATGGGCCGTAGGGATCAAAATCTAGGCCCGGCTTTTCGAGATTGGGCGGACCGATGGTGCGTTTCGGAATCAAAATTCTATCCGTCGAATCAGAAGGCCGACAAACTGTCGACGGATACACTGGCCGAAAACTGCTTTAACTGGTGGTACACTGGCATGCCAAGCAACCGCCATTCCAGTGTACCGGCTGCCCCGTAACGAATACGTCGATCCGGGCCAGCATTGGCGAAGGCTACAGTCGGCGTCCATAAAAGACCGGATATAAAGCCCGTCAGGTAAACGGCACTGGTGATCTGAATCGAATCGGACTGGTTTTTTCGGTAGAGTGTAATATGCTGCCCTAGCTGGCACGAACCCAAGTCAGCCAGACGCGCCCGGTACGACCGCGCCCGATCGGGAGAGAATTCAGGAATAATACCAGTGGCCACAGAAAAACTCGGATTGGGGCCCGTTTGCGGCTTGGACGTTGGTGACTGGCACATGGAGGCCGTTAGCAGAAAAAGGATTCCCGTTGCCAGTGCACCATACCGTTGCGCGAAAAAGCGAAAGTTCCAGTAAGAAACAGCAAGTAGGGCAATGCCTAGTCCAATGTTGAACAACCCCCAGATTGTATAGAGTACTTCCATGAATAACCTTACGTACGTGTTGCCGGAAAGTACAAATAAAAAGTATATGGACATGCAACAGTACGGACTTCATCGATGTCTTTTGGCTGAATCTCTCCCTGTTAAGTTAATCCCTGATTAAAATCCGCTTATCCTGCCGTTCAGACCGCTTGTGTAAGAACAGGTACTTTGCGATACACACTACCTACCTTTGCCATGTACTTGAGAAGAGACATCGCAACCTTCCAAAAAGTCAACCTCTATGAAAACTAGTCTACTGGCCTCTTTCTTACTTCTATTCACGCTATCAACGGGATTTACCCAAATCCTGACGCGGGGTACCGTAAACGGACAAGTCGGTTCTGCAGCAGGGAAACCACTTGAATTTACAACGATGATGCTGCTGAAAGCGAAAGATTCTACGCTGGTAAAAGGAGCGATCAGTGACGTCGATGGGAAATATGCGTTTGAAAACGTTGGTGCCGGTAACTACCTGGTGGCGGCTCAGCAGATAGGATACCGCAAAACGTATAGCGTACCGTTCACTCTTGATGAAGCTCACCCAACGGCCAGCGTTCCTGCTCTGGCCATGAGTGACGAAACCAAAAGCCTGACCGAAGTAAAGGTTGTTGCCCAGAAGCCATTCATTGAGCAACAGGTAGATCGTACCGTGATGAACGTGGAAAACAGCATTGTCGCCAGCGGAAACACTGCCTTGGAAGTGCTGGAAAAAGCGCCCGGCGTCACCATCGACCGGCAGAATGACCAGATTCAACTGAAGGGAAAAGCGGGCGTGATCGTCTACATCGACGGGAAACAAACCTATCTGTCGCAGCAGGAGGTATCGAACTTACTCAAGAATACCCCCAGCGATAACATTGCCAGTATCGAGATCATAACCAATCCGGGGTCCAAATACGATGCGGCCGGTAACTCGGGGATCATCAATATCAAGATGAAAAAGAACAAGAATTTCGGGACCAACGGTACATTCATCATCGGTACGGGCTATGGCTGGGTGAACAGCCTGGTTGGTGCCCGCGACGATCTCCCCAAATTCAATACGTCGCTGAACCTGAACCACCGCGAAGGCAAGGTCAATGTGTTCGGTAACTACAGTTACGTGAACCGGCAGAGCGCCCAGACAAACGAGATCAACCGGGCCATTCCGTACAACGGCAAAACGACCTACTTCGATCAGTATTCGTTCCGGCCGAACCAGTTTGTCGGGCATTCGTACAAAGCCGGTCTGGATTATTTCCTGAGTAACAAAAGCACAATCGGGGTGCTGTTCAATGGGTTCTCGAATGACTGGCGCTCGAACGGGCAGAACAACACATTTATCAGCGATCAAAACCGGCAGCTTACCAGCCGCCCTACGACTAAAACCGACGCCCGTGAATACATGTCGAACGTGACGGGTAACGTGAACTACAAGTACGATTTTGACGGGAAAGGGCGGGAGTGGACACTTGATGCCGACTACGTTCACTACGGCGGGCAGAACAGAAACGACCTGAGTACAGTCTATTATAATCCCGACAATACGCTGAACCGCCCCAGTCAGGATGTACGCAACAACATGCCGTCGGTCATTAACATCCTGGCGTTCAAGACGGATTACGTGCACCCAATGAAAAACGGCAGCAAGTTTGAAGCCGGTTTAAAGAGCAGCTTTGTCGATGCGGACAACAACACGATTTACGATACGCTGCAACAGGAAACCCGGCAGTGGTTGTTCGATGCCAGCCGGTCGAACCAGTTCAAATACAATGAAAACATCAACGCAGCCTACATCAACTACGCGGGTAAAGTCGGCAAGCTGAAAATCCAGACGGGACTACGGGCCGAACACACGCACTCGACGGGCACATCGGTCACGCTGAACCAGACGGTTGACCGCAATTACCTGAATCTGTTTCCGACGGTGTTTCTATCCCGGCAACTGGACACGAATAACGTGCTGAACCTGTCCTACAGCCGCCGGATCGACCGGCCTGATTACCAGAATCTGAACCCCTTCGTGTTCTATCTGGACCCCTACACGTATCAGAAGGGAAACCCGTTTTTACGGCCTCAGTACACCAATTCGGTTGAGCTGACACACGTTTTTAAAGGCGCTTTTTCGACAACACTGGGCTTCAGCCGGACAACGGATTTCATCAACCAGGAAACACCCCGGCAGATTGCCGCCCAGAACATCACTTACGTAACGCCCGAAAACCTGGGTCACCTGGATAATCTAAGCTTGAATATGAGTTTCCCGGTGCCCGTTACAAAGTGGTGGCGCATGCAGAATAACATCAGCACATACTACCAGAATTACCAGACGGTTTACTCTGATACCCCTTACCAGGTGAAGCTGGTGGCGTTCAATCTATACACATCCAACAATTTTACGCTGAGCAAAACGCTGTCGGCCGAGGTGTCAGGCTGGTACAATTCGGCTTCCCAATACGGCTTTTACCGGGCACAGCCAATGGGCGCGTTCAGTATCGGGGTTCAGAAGAAATTGATGGATGGGAAAGCCAACCTGAAGCTGAATGTGAACGATCCTTTCTGGATGAATCAGTTCAGAGGCCGGGCCATGGTGCAGGACATTGATTTCCGGGTCGGATCGCGTTGGGAGAGCCGTCGGATCATGTTAACGTTCACCTACCGGTTCGGAAATCAGAACGTTAAAAGCGCCCGTCAACGCAACTCGGCTACATCGGCGGAACAGGATCGGGTGAAATCAGGCAATTAGAAAATGATATAGGCTATATGATGTAGGATATAGGTAACGCCAAATGGCAGGACATACCTCATATATATTACCTCATATATTCTACATAAGTACGGACTTAGTTTAGGTTAAGAAAATGCGAAAGCCATTCCCGCCTTGAGGAATGGCTTTTTTGTTGCTTGATAATCAACATGTTAAAGTGCTGAATTTTGCATTGTGCAAAAGTGGGATACAAATGAGGAAGAAAAGGCGTTACGGTTCCTGGTAGTACGTCGCTTGAGGCAGGGGCTTATTTCTCAAAATCACCGGGTAGCTCTGTGTCTGTTGATAGCTGCATTTGAAAGATGAAATGGCTATTCGCGGGCTTGGTCGCTAGCTTGTCTTCGTAGGCAATAAAAAGATAAACGGGTTTTTCGGTACTCAGAATTTGATAAAATCCCGGGAAGTTTTCCTTGTTGCACTCCACGACAATCTCCGTGATTGAACCGGGCTTACTGGCTGGTGGTAGCTTTACGTAACCGAGCCGATTATCAGACTGGTAGCTGTTATCTTTCTCAAAAATAAGTTGGGCGGAATAACGGGCTCCAAACGGCATCACTTCACTGAGCACTTTAATTTCATTGGTAAAGTCCCAGGTACTATACTGATACGAGGTGACTTTGTAAGATTCTATTTTGAATTTAAAGAAAGCCATATGTGGATTCTGTTAAGGTTTTCTCTAAAGCTATAGCCC
Organism: Spirosoma lituiforme; assembly: GCF_054776635.1. Lineage (NCBI taxonomy): Bacteria > Pseudomonadati > Bacteroidota > Cytophagia > Cytophagales > Cytophagaceae > Spirosoma > Spirosoma lituiforme. The sequence goes on along the minus strand of NZ_BAAHBO010000001.1, from coordinate 948,980 downwards.
TATTCAGAAGACTTTTATGATCTTTGAGGGAACGGTTATTATTCTTATCAATGCAGCTCTGCCCGATGATCTTGGTTGACTAAATACAGCTGTCAACGAATGATGAACGCCCCGAACCTCATCCGGCCGGGGCGTTGTCTACGGCGGATGAACGGAAAAGAAATAAGCAACAAGGTGTAAGGAAACGTTTTGACTGACAGTAGGATGCTCTATCAAACAACCTTTCGTACGGAACCGATAACAAAGTCGCCGTTGAGGGTGCGTTCCACAATAACCTTATACTGGCCGTAGCCTTTCGTGAACCGAATCGACTGCATCTCGAACCGATTCAGTCCCATCGAACTATCCCGGCTCGTGGTCAAATCCCGGATCATTTCGAAATTGTCGAACAGGAAGTCGGCAAATCCCTCTCGTTGCATTAAGGCATGACTCACGGCCACGTATCCTGTAAATGGCTTAATGGGGGTATACGTGTCAAGGGCAGCTGTGGTAGGCAAACTTTCGTTGATCATAGTATATAGTTTTAACAATCAATATACATCATCCAGGAAAGCCGTGCAGCGGAGGACTGGTCTGTTTGTTGATTGATCGGTTACACTTTTAGGCAAAGGTCCTGCTATTCGCTGGGGTGCCTAAAAGGCCTGGCGAGACGAAGCCCCACCGGCGGTTGTAAACGGCTCAATTCATCATTTGGGGCGTCTCAAATTTAGTTTGGGGCGAAGCAGCGGGGAGCGTTCTGCCACCTTTGGCTTATCGATCTCAAACGCCAACCCTATGAAACAAATCTCTACGTTCGTGCTGCTTTTACTGATGGCCGTCTCGTCCATTGCCCAGTCTGTAACGGGTTCTGTTCGGGATATACGTCAGCAACCTGTACCATTCGCTGTCGTCAAGCTTCTTCGGGTAGCCGACTCGACATTGACCGGGGGAGCACTCGCCAACGAAGCCGGGCAGTACGTATTCACTGAAGTAGCCGCCGGCGTGTACCGGGTTCAAGTATCCATGGTGGGCATGGCGAATACGACCAGCCAGCTAATAACCGTACAGGGCGGGCAATCCCTTGCACTGGAGCCGATCGTGCTCAACGCCACCGAGAAAACGCTGATGGATGTGACCGTACGGGCGCAGAAATCACTGGTTGAGCAGCAGGTCGATAAGACCGTACTGAATGTGGCGGCCGATGCCACCGCACAGGGGAAAACAGCTTATGAACTCCTGCAACAGGCGCCTGGCGTGGCCATTGATCCAAACGACAACATCCGGATGGCCGGAAAACAGGGCGTCAATGTGTTTATCGACGGGAAGCCAACCAACCTGTCGGCGGCTGACCTGGCCAACCTGCTCCGGGCTACGCCCGCGTCGAATATCGATAAGGTGGAGTTGATCACAAACCCGTCGGCCCGGTTCGATGCGCAGGGAGGAGCGGGCATTATCAATATTAAATTCCGGCGGGATAAGAATTTGGGCCTGAATGGAAATGCATCGGTAGGGTATAGCCAGAGCGATCACCACCGGGCCAGCGCAGCACTCGATCTGAACTACCGTGCCAAACGCATAAATCTGTTCGGGAATGCCGCCGTCAGCGATAACTTCCAGATCACAAACGTCCTGCTAAACCGGAAAGCAGGTGGTTCGCAGTTTCTCCAGAGCGGCTATGATTCCGATGGTACACGGTCCATTGTTTACAAAGCGGGGGCCGATTATACGCTGGATCACTGGAATGCATCGCCCCGGCAAACGGTTGGCTTTGTGGTATCGGGCAACTCGTCGGGTAATCGCTTCGGAACGTACACGACCACACGGATCATCGACAGTCAGATGATCCTGGACTCGACGATCGCAAACCAGTCGACAACCGGAACGGCAGCAACTCCCGCCCGGAACAACCGAATCAATGCCGCGCTGAACTACCGCTACGCCGACACGCTTGGCCTGGAACTCAACCTCGACGCGGACGTGACGCGTTTTGCCAACACGGCACCCAGCGCCATTACCAGCGACTATGTCGATCCGGCCGGGCAACCCCTGTTTAGGCGGCAACGCCGGTTCGATGCGGCCACCGATATTACCATCGTTACCCTGAAAAGCGACTTTGTGAAGGAATGGAAGAACCGCCACCTGAAACTGGAGACTGGTCTGAAACACACCGATGTTACCACCGATAACGATCTGCTGGCCTTTGTTGGGCCCGATAACACCGAAACCAGGGAGCAACCCGACGTTAACCGGACAAATCGGTTCAGGTACCGGGAGATTGTCAGCGCGGGGTATGCCTCCCTGAATCGGTCGGTGGGAAAATGGTCGATGCAGGGTGGTATACGGGTCGAACATTCGACGGTGACGGGGCGCTCCGTTGACCTACGCCAGCAGATCATCAACGCGCCCGATACGACCTACCTGAATCTGTTTCCAACGGCCTTTGTGCATTACCAGGCAACCAGCAATGGCCAGTTTGCCCTCAACTACGGGCGACGAATTGGCCGACCCAACTACCAGGATATGAATCCGTTTGTGTATCAGCTCGATCCGTACACGAGCCAGCGGGGAAATCCTTACCTGCGCCCCACCTATACCCATACCCTTGCCTTTAGCTATACCTACAAATGGGCATCGACCATTAAATTGGCGTATAGCCACACGAATGAGTATACCACTGATGTAATCCGGCAGGAAGGTTTAATGGCTTACCAGACGGTGGCCAACGTGGGCCGGATCGACGCGTTGACGTTGTCGATTAACGCACCGTATCAATTTACAAAGTGGTGGACTGCGTATGCCTATGCCGGGGCCACCTGGAATCGGTTTCAGGGCAATCTGTCGGCAACGGAACCCTTCGATCAGCGGGCGTTTGCTTTTGAAGGCTACATGCAGCATTCGTTCAACCTTCCGAAAACCTGGTCGGCGCAGGTGTCGGGTTTCTGGAATGCCCCCACCCGGCAGACGGTCTACCGGATCGGTGGGCTGGGTGCCCTGAACCTGAGCCTGCAAAAGAAAGTCATGCAGGAGCGGGGTAAAATAACACTAGGCATCGACGATATACTGAATACCATGCGCTGGAAACAATCGGCCGATTTTCTGACGCAGCAGTTCAACATCGACCGGAAATGGGAAAGCCGTCGGGTAACGGTCCGGTTTACTTATCGCTTTGGTAGCAAAGACATTAAAGCCGCCCGTGAGCGCGAAACCGGCACCGACGCCAGCCGGATCAAGACAAAAGATAATCTATAAACACAGGAAACATGACAACGAAACACATCTGTTTTATTCTATTAGGGCTCGTTCAGACCCTTTCTTCACGCAGTTTGGCCCAAAAAACAGCATCGACCGAAACCGTTGCCCGAGTGGCGTTCACGTTGCGGAACAACCTTGGCTATCACCGGATGTTTCGTGCCGAAGGGCCGGGTATGGCGTACGGGTTTACCATGAACCGCAACGAATCGACGCCCAAAAACTGGCCAGTGGGCAGTAAGCTCTACTTTAGCCGGGACGGCGAAACGACCGAAGGGTTTATCTTCACCGTAACGGCTGATGATGGCGGTAAAACGCTCCTGACCGATCCCGAAACGACAACCCACTCCTCAGTGCCTGTTGCAACCATTCGTTTCAGAAACAACAGTCTGATGCCCCACAAGATCAGTCTCATTACTTACCGGCCCGACGAAACCGGAAACGGTACACAGATAATGATGCTGATGCCGATGGGGAATACCAAACAAAAATTGCCCATCGGCACGAAAGTTTACGTTGCTGACGACAAGCAGGTTGACTTGGTTATGAGCGGGCAACGGATTGACGGGAGCAAACCTTTTCTGGTCGTGAAAAAGGAAGATGATGGCAAAATCATCAATATCTTCCGGTAACCAAACAGACTGTATCTTGCCCATAAATAGCTGTATTGATGACGTTTCAGTTCAACGCCTATTCATCCCCCCTGTTGTTCGGCTTTATGCAGGGCTGGATTTACGCTCTGCTGTTGTGGGTACGGGCCCGGCGCGAAGAGCGCCTGTCTGACTGGCTGCTCGGTTGGGTATTGATCGGCCTCAGTCTTAATATCTGGGAGTACATGCTGGGCTTTGGCGGTATTGAAATTCTCTGGCGCGAACTGGAGTTCTTCCCCCGGTCGCTTGCGTTTCTCCTCCCGGCTTTGTGCTATTTCTACCTGAAAAGCCAGCTCAATGCCGATTTCCGGTTTACCTGGCAGGATAGCTGGCATGCGGTCCCGTTTTTGCTTTATGTGGTATATCATATCAGCGTTTTTTCGATGGGTCCGGCCTTCGTTGAGCGTTGGAAAGCAACGGTGCATTACCCGTACCACATCAGTGATGTAGAGACGATTATCGGTATCGGTCAGGATGTGTATTACCTGATGCTGTCCTTGAGGCTTTATCGGCAGTATCGAGCCTGGATAAAGACGCAGTTTTCGGATACCGAAACCATCAGCTTTCGCTGGTTCCGAAATTTTCTGATTGCCCTGACGGCTACATTTCTGTTCAGCCTGATTATGTTGATTCTCGATTTGCTGCTCAACCTAACGTTCTGGCAGGAATGGTGGGATGAACTGGCCGGCGTTTTTATCATCTATTACGTCAGTATTCACGGCTACGCGCAGGTGCAACCGGGTCGGCGGTTGTTGTTTGCCGAGACACCCGCGCCGGCGCAAACAGCCGCCATCAAACCCTTGCCGGATGAAGCCGAAGAGGAACCGGCCAAGAGATCCAAATCGATGCTGGAAGCGGGGGGATTGGCCCGGCAGGTGAATAAAGCACCCACCCTGTCAGGGACTGACCTGGTGTCCTGGCGCGATACCTTACTGACCTATATGGAGAACGAACGACCTTATCTGGACCCGGACCTGTCGCTGAACGACCTCGCCCGGCGGCTTAAAACAAACACGTCCATCCTGTCGCCGGTCATCAACGCCGGAACGGGGAAAAACTTCAATGATTTTGTCAATCAGTACCGGGTCGATGCCTTCAAACAACAGGCGCTCGACCCAGCCAACGGGCATTTAAGCCTGCTGGGTATTGCCCTCGACTGCGGCTTCAACTCGAAAGCAACCTTCAACCGAGCCTTCAGGAAACTTACCGGGCAGTCGCCCAGAGAGTTTGTGGAGTCGATCAGGGTGTAGCGCGAGAAACAGGAACAGCCTTCTCCGTTACGGATTCGCTATAAACTCGCCTTTTTCCACCACGATCTGGTTACCGCAGGCTGTAATGGCTTCCAGAACAGGGATAAATCGCTTGCCAAAATCGGTCAGTTTATAGATGACTTTTACCGGCGGCTTCTGGCCGTATACTTTTCTGGACACGAGTCCGTCTTTTTCCAGTTGCTTTAGTTGCAGACTCAACGTCATCTCGGTCACCGACGGCATTTCTTTCCGGAGTTCATTGTAGCGTTTTTCCGATTCCTGGAGGTGATAGAGGATGGACGCTTTCCACTTGCCACCGATCAAATCCATGACCAGACTGGTTGTGCAGGGATACAGTTTATCGTTGACCCGCACGTAATTGCCTAAGCACTCAGTTTTCATTGCCATACTTCATGAGCCTATCGTTTTGGATAGTTATTGCAGATCTAAACTACTAAAAATAGTTTTGCAACTATAATTTTTATAGGTTAAACGCAACGAGAAAATGGCTTTACTAATTCTGGGACACCCTAATTACAAACATTCGCTGGCGAATAAAAATATCGTCGAACAACTGCAAACCAGTGGTTTAGCTATTGAAGTAAGGAACGTAAATCAACTCTATCCCGATTACCATATTGACGCCGTGGCCGAACAGAGGGCTTTACTGAGGCATCAGACGATCATTTTTCAATACCCATTTTACTGGTATAACATGCCCGCGGTCCTGAAGCACTGGTTTGATGTGGTCTTTACCCCTGGTTTTGCTTACGGACAGGGCGGAGACCACCTGAAAGGTAAAAACTTCATGGCGAGTTTTACGATAGGCGGTCCGCCGGAGAGTTACACACCGTTGGGTAAAAACCATTTCAGAATATATGAGTACTGCAGAAATCTGGAACAGACCGCCTATTATGCGCAGATGAATTACATCGAACCACTTTACATGTATGGAACGTCGCTTCATGCTGGCTATACCGCAGAAGAAATAACGAGCCAGGCAAAAAAGCACGCGCAAACCCTGATAAAGCGGTTAACGGAGCTGGCCTGGAAGGAGAGCCAGCCTAGTATTTTTTCAGAATCTTTACCAGTCGGCGACTAATCAGTTCATACCCTTTGTCGGATGGGTGCAACCCGTCGTAGGTCATGTCAACGGCTTCTACCGGATAAGGATACTCATCCGTTTCGGGTTGAAACGGGACGTCGATAAAGTCTGGATACCCATAGGTTGTGTACTGGCCGCTTTTCGGGTCTTTCAGCCGTTTGAACTTAACCAGCTTTTCTAGTCTTAATCCTTTTTCGTGGTATAGATCCAGTACGGGCAGCTGCTCGTACCGGCCAATGGAGTCGATGGCATTGGCAAAGGCTTCGAGGTTCTGACCGTTTTTGGCCTTGTAGGAGCCATAGGCGTTGTTCTTGAAATTAGTCAGGTAAACGAAGTCGGCCCGTTGCATGGGTGTGATCAGAACAATCGGGGCCTCCGGATTCAACTGGCGGAGTTTGTTGATAATGATCCGGAATGAGCCATACACGGTTGCGTTGCCTGCATTGGCCTGATAGTCGGCCAGGCGGCCCAGCGGCCGGCCAGCCCACCAGTCGTTGGTGCCCAGAAAGACGGAGTACATATTGGCTTTACTCAGGCCCAGGTTGTCAATTTCTCTGGCAATGCCACCCGAAGTCCAGCCATTGTGCCCCTGGTTGGTAAAATGAATATACGGGAGCCGTTCCGTAACCCGGGTCATATACCCCTTGGTGACTCGATTTCCGGTTTCGTCGAGATGGTCGTTCAAATACGTAATCGAATCGCCAATGGCTACCCAGCTAACCGCTTCGTGTCTGATGGAGCCGGTTAAACAAATCAGGATCAGGAGAATGCAGAACTGTTTCATGCTGTTGACGAAGCCGGCTAAGCTCATGCGAAGTGGTTTCCCGGCATGACGCGCTACCTGGTGAACGTATGCTTAAATAAAAATGATTAGTCGACTTTAACCGGCGTACTGACTGGAAAAGGAAATGGACGAACCGGTTTACTGTTTGTTGGGCGAGGGTACCCGATTCGGGGGCATTATTCGTTTACGTATTTGTTCAGCGGGCAGGTCGTTAATTCCTTGAGCCCGTCTATAACCGAAGCTGCGTTGACTTTGGCCCCGGCTGCGTTCGTGTGCACATTGTCCTTGACGAAGTAGGTGGCCTGCAGGAGAGTCGAATCACCCACGACGTCGTATTTGCGGGCAACCAGTTCATTCAGGTTAATGAAGAAAACGCTCTTCTTGCCATCCTGTTCCCCATGGGCTACCTCGGCGGCCCATTTGCCGTAATCGGTATCACCCCGGATTACCTTGCTACCTTTCCAGGCATTGCGCGGTACTAAAGACAGAACAATGGGTATGGCTCCTTTTGCTTTGGCGTCCGTTACATACTTGCGGATATACCAGCCATAACTGTGCACGACTTCGTGTTTTTTGGTAATTAGGTTATCGATTTCCTGTGTCTCATTACCCGTACCTCTGAGGGTTCCGCGAGCCCGAAGGGTGTCATTAACGGGGCTTGCGTCGTTGTGCCCGAATTGGATCATAACAAAATCACCGGGCTTTAACCGGTTCATTAGTTTATCCCAGCGGCCTTCGGTCAGAAACGTACGGCTGCTACGCCCCCCAATGGCCTGGTTCTCGATATGGATGCGCGTTGTGTCGAAATAAGCGCCGATGAAGTGGCCCCAGCCCCATAGACCCCCGTCGCCCTTGTCGTTGGAATTCTTAACAGTTGAGTCGCCAATGAGGTAAAGAGTAGGCCGTTGCGCCTGGGTGGCCGCCATCCAGATCAACGCAGCGAAGAAAAATAACAGAATGGGCAATGACTTTCTCATAAACGTTGGTACGACAAATCAAACGAATTTCGGCTTGTTAGCCGCTTAACCCGATCGTTTCGGTTAAGTTTGCGAATGTACGGCTTCGCTGGGTGCCAGACCAGTGTAGTAACTGGCCTTAATCGCCATGAAGCCGTTTTCGCCCGAATATTGTTTTTATTTCCTATGCAGACGAACCCTATGTCGCCCGAAAAAGCCTTTGCCGATACCGGCCTTTCGTTACCACCCGCTCCCCAGCCGCTGGGTGTTTATAAACCCTTTCTGATCGACGGAAAATACCTGTACGTATCGGGGCATGGCCCGGTGCAGGATGACAAAAGCCTGATCATCGGTCGTGTTGGCGATGACGTAGATATCGAACAGGCCAAACTAGCCGCCCGGCAGGTGGGACTGACGATTTTATCGACCATCCGAACGAACCTGGGCAGTCTGGACCGGGTGAAGCGTGTGATCAAGGTGCTTGGTATGGTGAACTGCACGGCCGATTTTGGTCGGCACCCGTACGTCATCAACGGATGCAGCGAACTTTTTGCCACCGTTTGGGGGCCCGACAATGGCATTGGCGTCCGGTCGGCGGTGGGCATGGGCTCGTTGCCCGACAACATTCCGGTCGAGGTTGAGGCTCTGTTTGAACTGGTTTAGGTTATGGAACAAGCGCCCTGGTATTCGATTGCGGATGTAACCCATCTCGATACGCCCGCCCTGGTGATTTATCCGGACCGGGTAAGGCAAAATGTTGCTTTTCTTGTGAAAGCAATTGATAACGTGAGCCGGTTGCGGCCCCACGTGAAAACAAATAAATCGCGGGAGGCCTGTCAGTTAATGCTCGATGCAGGTATCCGGAAGTTCAAGTGCGCCACCATTGCGGAGGCCGAAATGCTGGCCATGATCGGTGCGCCCGATGTGCTGCTGGCCTATCAGCCAAACGAGGCCAAAATGCACCGGCTGCTTGGCCTGATCCGGATGTATCCCCAAACCGATTTTTCCTGTCTGGTCGATAACAGCGCAACCGCTCGCCAACTGTCCGATCTGGCCGTGGCCACTAACCAGGTGGTGCCTGTATACATTGATCTGAATGTGGGCATGAACCGTACCGGCGTTGCACCGGGGGGGGCTGTTCTGACGCTTTATGCCGAACTGGATCAACTGCCGGGCGTTCGTCCGGTGGGTTTGCATGCCTACGACGGGCACCTGCGCGACCCGGACGTCGCGGTTCGTACCACCCAGTGCGATGCGGCTTTCTGGCCCGTTCAGCTCCTGCGCGATACGCTCGTTTCACAAGGGTTCACGAAACCCGTGCTGGTGGTAGGCGGGAGCCCGACGTTCCCGATTCACGCCAAACGGCCGGATGTCGAGTGCAGTCCCGGCACGTTCATCTATTGGGACAAAGGCTACCAGAGCGTCTTGACCGAGCAACCGTTTCTACCGGCCGCGCTGGTGGTCTCGCGGGTCATTTCTATGCCCGATTCCACAACGTTATGTCTGGATGTTGGCCATAAATCTGTAGCAGCCGAAGGCGAACTGGCCCAGCGAATTACGTTTCTGAATGCCCCGGATCTAAAGGCAATCGGGCAGAGCGAGGAGCATCTGGTCGTCGAAGCCGAAGTCGGACATTCGTACCAGATTGGCGATATCGTGTACGGACTACCCAACCATATTTGCCCAACGGTAGCCCTCTACGAACGGGCATACACCATCGAAAACGGCGACGTTAGCGCCGAGTGGCGAACCATCTCCCGCGACCGCTTAATTTCTGTGTAATGATGGGCTTCCGGGCCCGGTCGTAACGGGGCACCGTTCCGGCCGGGCCCGGCCGTTGAAAAGCCCTTGTCAATCATCGGCCCAGCCAGTCTTTGAATTCAGATTGGCGGCTGGTGCTCACAAACACCTCTTGCCGGGAAACGGGTAGTAAGTCTAGTTTGAGCTTCCCGGCTGAATAGGCGTGAACGGACTGAATAGCGGCTCGGGCAATGATGACCTGCCGGTTTACCCGAAAGAAATTTCCTGGATTGAGCAACCCCGAGACCTGATCCAGACTATACTCAAGCGGCAGCAACTGCCCGTTTTTTGTCACCAGAAACGTGGCTTTCTCTTCCGAATAGAAATACGCAACATCCGTTACCTCGACGCTGTGAATTTTGGTACCGATGCTGACCATAAAACGTTCCTTAAAACTGTTCGATGCCGGTTGCTGTATCAGGTGAACCAGTGCCCTCAGATCGGGTAGGGCAGGCTGACTCCGGGTGGTTTTGAACTTCTCCAGGGCTGCCGTCAGCTCGTCGTACTCAACCGGTTTCAGCAGATAATCAACGCTATTCACCTTGAACGCTTTGAGTACATACTCGTCGTAGGCAGTCGTGAAAATGACAGGTACGGTCAGGTGAATCTGATCGAAAATGCGGAAAGCCAGTCCGTCTTCCAGGTGAATATCCATAAAGGCCAAGTCGAGTGGTGGCGACTGGCCATGTTCACTGAACCAGGCGACCGCTTCTTTTACGGAAGGCAACTGCGCCAGAATGTGAATCGACCCGTCGTACTTTTTGAGCATTCGCTCCAGTTGACGGGCGGTGCGGGCTTCATCTTCGATAATGACGACGTTCATACTAACAGGGGAATTTTGACGACAAATAAAGTTTCCTGACGCCCGTACCATACGGGCCGGGGGGTGAGCAGCGCATAGCGATTGACAATGTTCCGCAATCCCATACTGGTCGAGTAGTCGGGCTGGTCGCGGGGGAGCCAGGTATTTTCCGTAATCAGTACATCATCCTGGCAGTAGATACGCACGTGCAGGGGTTCATCAATGGCCATCCGGTTGTGCTTAACTGCGTTTTCGACCAGTAACTGAAGGGATAACGGGGCAATTCGATAGTGCGTCTGCTGGTCTGGACTGAGGTCGATGATGACCTCGAATTTGTTTTCGAACCGGATCTGGAGCAGAAACGTGTAGGCACGGATGAAGTCAATTTCTGTTTTGAGGGAAACGACTTGCTGTTCACGCTGTTCGAGAATGTACCGGTACACCTTGGCTAACTGCTTGATATACCGCTCGGAGAGATCAGCATCTTCGTGAACCATGGAGGTGAGAATGCTGAGACTATTGAACAGAAAGTGCGGGCTGAGCTGATTTTTCAGGGCTTCGACCTGGCTGATGGCGGCTTCTTTCTCCGATTGTTCGGCCCGGAGCTGTACGTGTTTCAGTTGCTGATACGAGCGGGAAAGGATGGTCAGGTAAAACGCCGACAGCATGATGACCAGATTGAACACTTTATTGACCCGTTGCAGGTAGGCGAATACCTCGGGGCTGAACGGCCGGGGATGGGCCGAGGGATGTTTTACAAAATCATCGTGGAAAAACAGCGAAAAAAGTGTCGATACGATAAACTGAAAAACCTGGGCATACAGCGACGCCAGCCCAAGCGAAATGAGCATGGTAAGGACTAGCGCCCGCCAGTTGAAGTCGAGCAAGAAATCCTCCCCAAACCAGCGAAACAATTGAATCTGAATCCAGTCGGTGGCCGTGATCCAGACGAAGTACAGGCACATGGCAATCAGGATAAAAACCGCTATGAAAGGCGATACTTCCAGCAGTTTGGCCGGATGCCGCAGGGAATCGGGCAGGTTAACGTACATCAGCAGCGGTGAATACAGCAGCAGCAACCGAATGGCCAATTGCCATTTTTGCCAATACGTCAGCTTGTCGACCATTATCTGTTTTTAGTGAAAAGGTGAAGGGCCCCGCTGGCTACTAGCTTATCCGGAAGTTATGCCCGCTTTCTAGATAGCAATTGACGCCACGTCAATTGCGAAAACCTGACTCTACAACAAAAATAGGATTCAGGTCAGCCCCTCGAAAATCAAAACGACCGACAGGCTATAATCGGCCGATGAGCGAAGGGTTTGGCGCGACGAGTGAAGGGTATCTGTCGATAAACGTAGTTGATCAACCTTGTCAAAACAGGGCCGCTGTGCCTGGTTAGCTGGTCGGAGTAGTGCCAAGTAATTGCTTGACTAGTAGTTAGGTATGGTTAGTCATTCGTTCGCCTGATCTCAGGTTCCTCGCTTGAAAACGGGCGCTCATCCTCCCAATCGGCGCGCTCATCGCCTTTCATTTTCGGACCTGAGTCTCTTGTGGCAACTTTGTTTCATCGCAACGGCGAAATAGCAAAACAAACAAAAACAGCCATGAAAAAAATACTTATTCTGATGCTGGGTCTGGTAGCCAGTACGGCATCGTTCGCAACAACCAATGAGCCTAGCAAATCTGTAGCCGCTCAGACCCGTCTGGTCATGACCCCCGAGCATAAAATCAGGTTATACGTTCAACCTGTTCAAACGAAAGGCCAGGTTGCGATTCGGGACGCCAGCGGCCAGGCCGTTTACACCGAAACGGTCAATCTTCAAAAGGGCCTGAGCCAGCAATTCGACCTGTCGAGCTTAGGCACAGGCACCTACCAGCTGACGCTCGTTGCCGGAGCCGAGACCCTTACCAAAACATTTATCGTGCAGAGCCGACCCAACGAGAGTTTCGTTGTTCAGTAATAAGCTGCGTAGAGCCAGGTTACGGTGTTAACGGTCTGTCCGTGACGCCGTAACCTGGCTCTACCTTGCGAACGTTCATTTTTGCCCGGCCGAAAGGCTTATCGTGAACTTTTGAGACCTAAGTATTTTTCGTCAGACAGGGTTGGGGCTCGTGTCGCTTCCTGGCTAAAAGTGATCGTGACAACGAACGAATGGGCCGTTGCAGCGGTTTTAAATTTTACCGAACCCGAAAAGCGTATTCATCAGGCTGGCGTGGTCGTGTTATCTATTTTGGGTTAGGCCTGACAACGATCGGGATGTGAATGAATTGTTTTCCGGTGCCTTTGACTAATGAAGACGCCGGTAAAATCAGCCCTCACGTGTATCCTTTGACTTGCTCAGCTACTGGCTGCTACACTTCGATCACCTGCACAATGCTCGACATCTGCATAATAGGCCATATATCGCTGGATAAAATTGTTACACCCCAATCGGTGGCGTTCAGGCCGGGCGGTACATCTGTTTACATGGCCAAGGCCCTGCGCCATTCGGGCCTGAGTTATAAATTAGTAACGGCGCTGTCGTTCCAGGAGCATCAGTTTGTCGATGAATTGCGGGCCGATGGTATCAAAGTGGATGCCATGCCCAGTCCACACACGGTTTATTTCGAAAACATCTACAGTTTTGATCAGGATCATAGGGAGCAGCGAGTGGAGCAAAAAGCGTTGCCTTTCCGAATCGCCAATCTACCATCCATCGACGCAAAAATAGTCCATCTGGGGCCGCTATTGTCCGACGATATCCCGACGAAGCTAATTGAGAAGCTGGCGAAAAAAAGTCTGATATCGCTGGATGCGCAAGGCTATTTGAGGTACGTCAAACAGAAGCGCGTCATTTACCAGGACTGGGCCGACAAAAAGAAAGTACTTCCTTTCGTGCATACGCTAAAAGCAAACGAATACGAAATGAATGTGCTCACCGGTCAGCAGGACCCACGCGAAGGGGCCCGGTACCTGGCGGACCTGGGTGTACAGGAGGTAGTCATAACGCTCGGTAGCAAGGGATCGCTTATTTATAAGGATGGCATTTTCTGCCCAATTATGGCGGCACAACCAACGGCTGTTATCGACGCCACGGGCTGTGGGGATACGTACATGGCCGGTTATCTCTGGCGACGGCTGCAAGGAAGCTCCATCGAAGAAGCCGGTGAGTTTGGTTCGATCCTGGCCGCGCTGAAAATAAGTTCGTCCGGTCCATTTTCCGGCTCCCCGGCTTTAATCTCGTCGCTTTTAAAGCAGGAAGTGTAGGCTGGTTCCGGGTTATTCGTACCAGTCCTGATAATAGCCGCCAAAATCAAGGAGAGCATAGAGCGTTGCCTGCAAGAACTCCGTTTCCGTTCCTTCATTCATCAGCAGGAGGCAGCTGTCTCCCTCTGCATATAAACTAAACACATCGGTTTGGTCGAGCGGGTTCGTTAGTAGCCATTTGTTGGCTAAGTAGTTGGCTTCAATGCCGGTGCGCTGACGAACTCGTTCGATGATGTCCTGAATAGAAGGCATACTTCCGTCAAAGTACACTTGTCTACTGTATATCATCCGGTTTGTCTGATTATCAATTAGTCAGCTAACCTATGCATTTAAACGTAGTCCGTCAAATTAAGTAGGCTGAATTGCCTTTTGTGCGGGCTGAATCCCCTGATTGTGGCGCTGAAGGCAATTAAGGCGGTACGGAATAAGTAGTAATACACGGCTACTAAATTCGGTTTTCTACTTACTAACTTCCGCTTTTACGCTGCCGGTCAAGTATATACTTTGGCCATTAATCTACAAAAACTGGACATTGGGGCTTAGTCTATTGCGAACTTATCAGCGGTTTTGCGTCGAGCGTTCGAAACCACTGTATGGCCCGATCAAGAACCGTATCGTCAAATTCCGTTACGTACTCGCTGTCCGACCCTGGGCGGTCCAGCGTCAGCATACGACTCTTGTCATGGTTATGAATCACCAGCGTTGGATACTTGCCAATCGGGAAAAACTGAATACCCACGCCATTTTTCTGAAACGACACGGTGGGGCAACCCAGGCAACATAAGTGCATGGGTAAGGAGTCGAGCGTAAAAGCAGCCGCGGCCTGTTCGCTCAGGCTGGTCAGGTCGTCGAGCGTTAACTGGCCTACAACCGAATACAACCGCTTAACTGCCGACGGGTTTTCGGTTCGGACCCGCTCGTAAAGTGCCTTTGTAAACGCACTCTGCCCACTGAATACCAGGGCATATGAGCCTTCCTGCAAAAGGCGGGTGGCTAACCGGGTCCAGTAATCCGCCGATAGCATCCGAAGGGGGCTGCCTGATTCGGGGCAGAGTAAAATGGTTCTGGTTTCCGGAACCCGCTGACCTACTTTGCTCCAGAGCTGCCGGGGTGGTTGGGAGGGATGGAAAAAATATGGGTCAACCGTCCGGACAGAGCCCGAAACACCCATTGGCCTGAGCAGCATCAGCAGCAAATCGAAGTTGTTCTCTTCCTGATCGGGCAGAAAGAACTCATTATCCAGCAGGCCACCCATGCCCCGCGAGCCAAAACCAATTTTACGGTTAACCTGCAGAAAAGGCAGCACGAAATGCATGGGCGAGTCGGAGTAGCGAATATCAACCGAGTAATCGTAGACGGTGTCTTGCAGGGAATTTATAGCGGAGCGAGTTGACCGAAAAAATGCCTGCCATTTTGCCGTTCTGGACAATGCGCTGCGATTGGTAGAGACGTGGTTGAGGTGAATGACGCGTCGGATATACGGATTGTTCTTCCAGATCGGGTCGCACCAGCTGCCCGCCAGCACGTCAATCTGCGCGGTTGGGTAACGCTGCCGGATGAGGGGAAACGTATAGGACAAGACGAGGGCATCGCCCAGATGGCCCGCCGTCATCAATAAAATAGATGGACTGTTTGAGTCAGGTAAACGACTGGTTTGGCGGGTAAAACGAGATCGTGCATGGGCATATAGATCAACAAATACATCCAGAAATTGGAGCGGAAAGGCAATACGGCGGGGGGCACAATATTTACGGACTTTACCAGGCATAGAGCGTGTAATTTTCAGCGGGAGTAAACGGCCGCTACTGGAGTGATGCTTATTTTTCAGTGAGCTATGTTAACCCAACCCGGCAACCGCAGCTTTGTTTATACGGGAGGGCTAACCTGTCACTACGAAAAGTGCGTGAGCATATATACTTACTTCCTTTCTCAAAAGTGTTAGCGATTGACCCAATTGAGACAGCCTCCTTAGGCTAACCCAGCGACCTTTGATCTATCAAAACAGCCAAGTAAATCACTAAACACATAGATCATGAAAACGCTCCTTACTTCCCTCGTTGTTGCCTTCGCTTTAACCACCGGTACCTTCTCCGCTTCCCTGGCGGACAACACGAATCCCGGCGGACGTCCGGCTAAGGTAGCCAGCTACAAAACGGGCATGTACACCACCGCCGAAGGCAAACTGCAGATCGCTCTGGATAAAGACGCAACGGGTATCGTCGACATCCAATTGGTGAATGCCGAGGGCAACGTGCTGTTCACCCAACGGATAGCCAAAAAAGAAACAGTAGCTCGTCTTCGCCTGACGCTGAGCGATTTGCCCGATGGGGCGTATCAGGTCCGGGTCAGCAACGGGGTTGAGGTGACGACTCACGCGGTAACGTTGGTTACCCAGCAGCCCACTGCACCCAGTCGTCTGATAGCCATTAACTAAATCAACCAGCCTAAACCCTCGAAGGGCAGTTATTCGAAAGAATGACTGCCCTTTTTGTTGTTCTGGATGTTGCGCCAGGTATGCCAGCCGATTGGTTCGTACAGCGACCTTGGCCTGTTTTCTCCAGCTGCTTTTAAATCTGTAAAAAGGGAGTCTCGTTCAAGTTAATGCGCCCGAGTAAGCAGGCAGGCGTAAATTCAACTCGTTCCGGGTAGACCGTTGAATCCGCTTTGCTTAAGGAAAATTAATGTCATACTAAGCTGGTCTTTAGATCCGCTCGTTAGTTTAGCCAGTAAGCTGACTTCTCTTTATTGAACTGGTTATGTACATACGCCAGGTTTCGCGGAACAAAGTCAGCAAAATAAGGTAGTCATACAGACGCTCCTGGTCACCCTATTCCCCTGTAATTGATGAGAAAACCGCTACTCTATTTTTTATTTCTGATGAGCCTCTGGTCTGGTTCGACAAACGCGTCAGCACAAAACTCCGCTCACCTATCGGGGAGGGTACTGGGGTATCTGTCGAACCGGATTGGGGATTATGACGGCCTGCGGGTGCGGACGGGAACGGGTGAGGTTCACCTCCTCTTTCCGCCCCATACAGCCGCCAAAATCAGACGACTGGCCCCCGTCGGGCAACTGGTCGGCGCTGACGTCGAACCGGATCGGGGTGGCCCCGGACATCCCAGACCGGTTTCCGGGCCCGCTTCCGAATCCGCAACAACTGGTCAGCCAGCCAGCCCGACTTACCGGTTAGTGCAAGTACGAAACGCTGGATCTGGAATAGGCTTTCAGGTATCGGATCTGCCGCCCCCGCCCCCGCAATCGGGTAAAATGGTTCAGACAGAAGGCCGGCTGATGGGGAATATGCAGGACGAAAACGGGCACCTGGTTGCGCTGCTCACTGATAAATACCTGGTTGAACTAAAGCCCCACCAGGCCGATCAAATCAGCCTGCTGCTTGAGGGGGCTCAGCGGGTGGGCGTTGCTGGCTACGAACGAATGACGGATGGCTTCGTCAACCGAACGGGTCTGCCGCTGCTGCATCCTACCGCTCTGACAATACGTGGACAAACTTTTGCGCTCTAATGAAAATTTTATTGATCGACGACGAAGAAAAACTAGTTATTCACCTGCAAAAAGGCCTGCGTCAGGCTGGTTATTCGGTAGATACTGCCCTGTCGGCAGCCGCTGGACTCGAACAGGCAGCCGTGGGCGGTTATGACTTGATTCTTCTGGATCTGATGTTGCCCGGCACCACTGGCTTCGATGTGCTGCGTACCCTGCGGGCGTTCGGAATCAACATACCGGTTATGATTCTGAGTGCACTTAACCAGTCGCAACACGTGGTACGCGGGCTGGACCTGGGCGCCGTTGATTACCTGCGCAAACCCTTTGAACTGGACGAATTACTGGCTCGTATCCGCACCGTACAGCGCAGCCAGGCCGGTAGCCGACTGGCAGTTTGGCGCGTAGGTGAACTGTCGATGGATCTGACCAGTCGGCAGGTTAGTCGGGCGGGTCAGCCCATCACGTTGACACCCCGGGAGTATCAACTGTTGGAACAACTGATGCGTCAGGCCGGCCGGGTGATTGCCAAGGCGCAGCTAACCGAAAAAGTATGGGAGTCTGACTTCGACCGGGGGAGCAACGTGGTGGAAGTGTATATTCATCAGTTGCGTAAAAAAATTGACCGGGGCCACGCAACGCCCCTGCTCGAAACGGTCGTTGGAGTTGGCTATCGGCTGCGGGGTACCCTTGAGGTTAATTAAATCTGTCGTCTTCTTGTCTGTTCTCTATGTCCCTATTGCGTCCGGTTCGTAGCATTCGTCTGAAAATAGGGCTGGTCTTTGGCGTTACCTTCTTTTTAGGATTTGCCGGAGCCGCCTTCTACGTATTCAACCGGGTTAAAGACGTGCTGATTCAACAGGACAACCGGTCGCTGACTGAGCGGGCGGCCCGTTTGTCGGAACGAACGTCTATTTATCCGCTGGTCATTCCCTTGCCCGAGCGGGACGAAGTATTGTCGCTGTGGTATTCTACCGGACGCTTCAGGAAGCGACTGTACGTATCCCCCCGGTTCCCGGCGCACAAGCTGGCTCATACCAGGAGGTCTATTGCGCAGTCTGATACGTTCCGGCTCGCCAGCTATGTGCGCAACGCCGATGATGGCTATGGTAAACTGACAACGGTTGTTGGTCATAGTAACCAGCCTCTAGACCGCCAGTTGCAGCAGATTGGCTGGTTACTGGCCGTTACGTTGCTGATGAGCATGACGCTATCGGGACTTGGGGCGTGGTGGCTCAGCGGCTGGTTGCTCAGACCCCTGCGTAATATCATCGACTCGGCCCGCTCCGTCAATCGGGCTGAGCAGGTAACCCCAATCCGTGCCCCCAAAACGGGTGATGAATTACAGGAACTGGCCGATACCATTAACGACATGCTCGATCGTATCCGGCAGGCTGTTGATACCCAGCAGAATTTCTTTGCGGCTGCCTCGCACGAGCTGCGGACTCCGTTAAGCATTTTGCGCACCGAAATTGAAGTGGCCCAGCGAGAAGCGATCAACGACCGGGAGCGGCTTTTTCTGGCTAGTCAGCTGGCTGAATTACGTCGGCTGAGTCGGCTGGTCGATGATCTGCTGGCCATGAGTCAGCTCCGGGCGGGTACACTGCAACTGCGACCCGAGCGCATCGAACTCGACGACCTGACCTTACTGCTCACGGAACGGTATCATCCGTCTATTAACCAGCGGCATCTGTACCTGTCGGTCTGCCTGGATGAAGCGGCCCCGTCGCTGACTGTTCTGGCTGATCAGGACAAGCTGACGAATGTGTTGTTGAATTTATTGGACAATGCCGTCAAGTACGCTATTCCCCACACGAAGCTCGACCTCAGTATTCTTCAGCAGAACGAAACCGTTATCTGGTCGCTGGCTAACCAGACAAATTCCGCCGTGCCGGATCCGGACCGGCTTGCCCGCGAATTCTACCAGGCCGATGTCCGACACGATGGGTATGGACTGGGCTTGTGGATCAGTCATCAGATTATCCGGCTCATGGGCGGAACCCTCACCGTTGCCGCCACCGAGGGCTGGTTTCGGGCGGAGATCCGATTTGAGGGGTGAGCGGTCTGGCCGAACCGAACAAAGGTACGGTGGGCTAGCGCTGGCTTAATTCGCGAAGGTTGAGATGATCACCCAATTCATAACACTCAATGGCCCGTCCGTAGTTACCCAGTCGGTAATAAGCCGCTCCCATACTATAGTGAGCGTCTACATAACGAGGGTTCAGAACAATGGCCTGCTGATAGCATTCAATAGCACGGCCATTGTTGCCTAAGTTATTGTAAGCGAGGCCCATATTATGATAGGCTTCGACGTAATGACCATTCAACTCAATGGCTTGCTGGTAGCACTCGATGGCCTTGGTGAAATTTGATAATTTATGACAGGCCAGCCCCATGTGGTAATAAGCGGCTGGCTCCTGGGAGTTTAATTCGATGGCCTGCTGACAGTATTTAACCGCTTTACTGTAGTTTCCGAGTTCGGCGTACAAAAGCCCCAACTGATAGTAGACTTTGGCATTGCTGGGATTTATATCGATGGAGCGCAGACAGGACTCGACGGCTTTGGCATAATCGGCTTGCTCGGCATAACATAACCCCATGCTGAAATGAGCCCTGGCAAATGTGGGTTGAATCGCAATCGCTTGCTGATAATGATCAATGGCCGACTCAAACTGTCCCACCGCAGCATACGCAAGTCCTAAATTGTAGTAGGCTTTAGCGTAACGGCTATTTAACGAAATAGCCGATTGAAATGAATCGATCGCTTTGGTATAATTACTGGTCTCCGCGTACGAAAGCCCCAAATTATAGAAAGCCACCGCATCATGGGGGTTTAGCTTGATAGCCCGCTGGCAGGATTCAATGGCTTTGGCGTGGTTGTGTAATTCAGCAAACGCCACCCCCAGGTTGCAGAAAGCCGACGAAAATTGTGGATCAGTACTGGTGGCCTGATTGTATTGATCGATGGCCAGCTGATACTCGCCCTTGTTGAAATAAACGTTTCCCTGGTTAAAATAATGGTCGGCGTTATGGGTGGACATAGAGCAAGCTGTGAGCATGGATGAAGGACTACACATGTACAGCAAAAATTGCACTAGCTTTAGCTGACCCGGTCTTTTTTTGTCCGTCGTGACCCGGTGACAGCCAATAATCTGTAGTCAAGTAGGCCGGAAGGTCGTTTAATCCAGATCAATCTGCTTGACCATACTATCAGAAATTAACCAGAGTGGCTGATCGTCAACAACGTAAAGCCGTTGCTGTTACCCGGCGTTAATCGGGTAACAGCAACGGCTTTACGTTATTCGCACGAATTATTCCCTACGTACTATCCTCTGGCTTCGGCCATCAGCAACTCACCGGAGGCTGAGAAGCGGAGTTTGTACAATTGCTGCCCAACGGCGATATCAACGGTATATTCACCGGATGTGCCCGTTGGGGGCGTATGCAGATCAGCGGCCAGGTAGGTGTATCCCCCGAAGTTGGTTTGCAGATACGTCGTAATGGCTGATGGTAACTTGGTGGCATCCAGAATCAACTGGTGGTTGGCTGGCGCACCTGGAGTTGCTGTTCCCGAAGCTGGTGGAGTTGGCGTACCCGGTTTAGGTGCTGCTGGACCACCCACCACGGTGCCCGAACCTGGGGCTGTTGGGCCACCCACCGCCGTACCTGATCCGGGAGCCGTTGGCCCACCGATCGCGGTGCCTGATACCGGAGCCGTTGGGCCACCAACGGCCGTGCCCGACATAGGACCACCAGCGGCTGGACCCTTAGGCGCTACCAGCGCACCGTTCGTGTCGAAATGCAGGACGGTAGGTTGGTTGTTGCTGAATAGCTTGACATCATAAGTCGTAGTTCCGTCGTGTACATGCTGCTCGGCCCACCCGTAGGTGTAGGACGCATATGTGCTGCTCAGGGCCGTTTTGATGGCGTCCGACAGATTGTCCCGCGAAATGTAGCTAACCGAATGGGTCGTCGTCAGGTTGCCGGGTGCCGTATGCGCGTCGCGGAAATTACCCGTGCCGTCAAAGTGAACGTCGATCCGTTGATTGTTCGCCAGAATCTGCACCCGGTACTCCTGCACCGATCCGCTGATTTGCATCGACTCGGCCATTACCAGCTGATAACCTGAGTAGGTCTGGCTGAGGTAGCTACTGACCGAAGCCGGTAACTGAGCCGCTGTCAGACGCGTGATAACTTCACCACGGGGCCCGGCAGGGCGGGTCGTGAGGGCGCCGTTTGTATCGAAGAAATACTCGACCGGTACACCATTTTGCAGAACGGTCACCTTCGTTCCCGAAGCCGTTGTTGCGCCCGGCTGGATCAGCTTCTCAACTCTGATCAAGGTGTAACCCGACGCGTTCTGATCCAGGTACGACTTCACAGTGGCGGGTAATGTGGCAGTGGGTAAGGCCACCAGATTGGCCGACGCACGGGCGCCAAAAAGAGCACTGGTCTCGGTGGCCTGTGTCTGGTCGGGCATGAGCGCATTTTTGCTACAGCTGGCTGTGAGCAGGGTGGCCAGAAGGGCGGCCGATACAAGAGTTCGTTTCATTAGCTTTCTATGGTTGATGTACCAAAGTTGCCGTGCCCAGATGAAGATAAGCTTAAGATAGAATTAATTTGACAGGCTTATTTTTCGTTTCCGATTGCCCACTCGGCTTACCGTTTTGTGACTGGTCGGACAATTTCGTTGAGCAGAATGGTCAGGTCATTGTTCATGAGCCGAAGTTCGGTTTCCAACTGCCCGAGCATGGCCGCCCGAACGGTGAGTTCTTCGGCGGTGTAGGTATCGCCATCGCTGAAATAAGCCACCTCCCGACGCGTGTGTCTGCGCGGACGCCCCGCTTTTTTATCCAGCGAAACCAGCAACTCCCAACGGCTGCGCAGGGCGTCGACCAAAGCGGGGCTATTGTCTGATTTCGGCTTGTTGAGGTAATACCAGACCAGGGGCGGAAAATCAGTCGATGTTTTGGCCCGATTCCATATATCGCGGAGTGGATTGCGTAGGTGGCGGTACTCCGCCCGGGGCGGTTTTTGCCGTAACGCCAGCACACCCAGGCCACCTTCGCCGATACCCCCGGCAATGTGTAGCCAGTCGGCGCTATGCGGTTGCTCGTTGAGATTCAGCAGACTGGCACCGATAATAGCTACCGCACCGATGGTAATGGCGCTGATTGTCATAAGTTTTTCGCGGCTGTTTTCCCGGCGGGTAAGCAACGTTGCCGTTAGCGTAGCGCGCTTGCTGTCACAATCGACCAGAGCCGCTGCGGTAGAAATATCGAAGTTGGCGAGTTGAAGCTGGTCGGTCAGTTTCTGACGTATGACCAGGTATTGCGTGGAGGGGAGCTGGTCGGAACGTTGTTGCTGCTCCAACTGGGTCATCTGCACCAGCAGGGGTGTAAGCCCCACGGCCTGCGCCATACGAAGGCCGCGTTCGCCGTAGCGTTGCCGGAGCAACAGGTCGTCCGGCGAGCCGGGAACCAGATTGACCGGATGAAACACGTAGCCAGAGGTGCCGCTGGAATCGATGTTGCAGTTGTCGCTGGCTACCCGGTTCAGGGTCGAGCTGGTCTGCCGGTTCGACAGGCAACCGCTTAGCGTAATGGTTAGCCAAAGCAAACCGAGTAAGGGTAAATGAAGTCGATGTGTTATCATGGTTGTATTGTATATGTATTTGTAAAAGAATGATTGGCGGATGCAACGGGGGGGCGTTCGCTTAGTAATTGACCATCTCATAGAGCACGGATTCAAAAGCGCTGGCATCAACGCTGAATCCACCCCGAAACGGATTGTCCATGGCGGCTGTCAGAAATAAAAGAGACCCCAGTAACAGTGCAATCAACGCGGTCAAAGCCACCTGATGCGTGATATCCTCCGCCACAAAAAACCAGGAGATGGCTACGTTGATCAACGCCCCCAGAATGATGACCCACCACAGCAGTTCGGGCAGGTTGGCCTGATCCCCCCGTAACCGCAGGCGGTGCGCAATCAGCAGTTCATTGAGCTGGTTGATGGCTTGTTCATGAACGACCCGTAGTCGGGGAGTAGGCGGCACAAAATCAAAGAGATTGTTTTTGAACGAACGGAGAATCTTACTGCTTTCCTGCGGTATTTCTCCCCGGTTATGAGCGGGCCAGTCCTGATGAATAACTGATCGTACGTAGGCCTTTAACTCCTGCTGATACATCCGGCGATAGGGTTGCGGATACGTGGCCATGTCCTGATACAGCGCGGCTGTAATGGTCGCTTCGCCGTCTACCTGAGCCGATAAGGCTTGAAAATTGCTCCACACGCCAGCCGCCACCAGGCCCAGCAGGATGCCGTAAATAACACCGGAAGATCCCAGGAAATAGCTGACCAGATCATTGTGCTCTGCTGAGTCACTTACGTGCGCCCTGACCCACGGACGGAGCAGCACCAGACCAACCATCGAAAACAGAAGAGTTGCCCCGCAGCAAAAAATAAAGAAGAACCAGTTTGGTAGCGCGTAAATCCAATCCACAGAAAAGCCGGTTAACAGGACTCTACGGTCCGATACACAATCATTAATCCCCGGAAGGTCAGTTTTCGCGCGCAACCGGCTGTGCTGATGGAGCCGTTTCGGGCACAAAGAACCAGAGAACGATCAGCGCAACGACCGCCAGGGATGCCAGCGTCAGAAAGGCAACATTGTAATTCGTTTTCTGCAATAATGTACCGGCGAATGCATTGCTGAGGGAAGCCCCCAGGCCAACGGCTGTGGCAATGGCGCCCTGCGTGGTGTTGAACAGGCCCGAGCCGCGCGTCAGGTCCGAAACGATCAGAATGGATAATACCCCGAAGATACCCGCGCCGACGCCGTCCAGTATCTGAATGGCAACCAGCAATGTTGGATCACCCGTTAATGTGTACAGCAGACCACGGATCGGCAGTACGGCAAACGCAATGAGCAACAGTCGTTTACGGCCACTAGGTGCTAACTTTCCGGTGAAGTAACTGACAGGAATCATCACCAGTTGCGCCACAATGATACAGGCCGACATGTAGGCCGAAGACGCGCCTGCGTTGATTCCCTGCGCCAGTCGCTGACCGAGCAAGGGCAGCATGGCTGCGTTGGCAAAGTGGAACAACACGCAGGCCAGGGCAAAAAAGAGAATCGATCGGTTGCCCAGAATAGCCCGGATGCCCGAAGGCTTACCATCATTGGCCTGTTGCTCTTCGTCCGAGCAACCCCGGGCCAGCTGGTGGTCGATATCTTCTTCCCGAATGCGCCAAACTGATATACTACTCAGAATAGACATGGCCGCCAGCAGCAGGAAAATCCCTTTTGTGCTCACGTAATAACCCAGCAGACCCGCCAGCAGGGCCGCAAATACGTTGCCGGCATGGTTGAAGGTTTCATTGCGGCCAACCCGTTTATCCAGCGCCTTGGGCCCAACCATACCCAGCGTAATGGCGGCTACCGCCGGAGCAAACCAGGCGGCTGCTACACCCATAATGGCCTGACCACCCATAATGACCGAAAAGGTTGGTACAGTAATCGTGATGACGGCGGCAAACGCAATGAGGAGCGATGCTATGATTGAGTAGACGCGCTTCCGGCGGGTTCGGTCAACCAGCGCACCGGCGGGGGTCTGTGCGACGACGGTAGCAATGCCCATAACCGACATGGCAATCCCGATATTCTGCGCATCCCAGTGCAGGGTGGTTAATAAATAAATAGCCAGATAGGGGCCAAGCCCATCCCGAACATCGGCCAGCAAGAAATTGGCCGTGTCCAGTGCGCGTAAGCTGGCCGTGCTGGGTTGGCGCGTCGTGGGGTTTGTCGATAATTTAACCATATTTTAATAGTTGGCTAGTGTTTTGTACCGTGAATGATGGGCTAATGCCATCTATTTCGTGTAAATATTGTACCGGACTTAGCGGAGGGCGTAAATAATGCACTATGCCCTAGCCTTCAGGTAGCCGAATGGCTTTGTCTAGGGAAATATCCGGGGAAGCTGTGGAGAAAAATACCTAGAGTTGTTTCCGTACATACGCATGGTTCATCCGGTTCCTGTGCGATGCCAACCTGAACCGGATGAACCATGAAAAAAGAGCGGAAGCCTGTCGTAAGGTGCTACCGGACCAGAAAGGATTGCCCGTTGACGGTGATTTGAGAAGCCTCAACGATAGTCTGTTTCTGTAATCTGACCTGTCCTTCGCCAACGGGTTGTACGTAACCTGTTACAGAAACTGTGCTTTCTTTAGGCGCTAACGTTGTGAGCTGAGCGGCTACGTGCGGAGGCACCCGCACCAGCGTCTGGTCGCTTAGTCGTAACCCGCTAACCTGTCCCTGTCGGTTGATCTGATAATCAGCCACTTTTCCTTTTACAGTAATGGGGGTTGGGGTAGGTAAGGCAGCCGGGGCAGCAGGTGGTGTATCGGTCACGACCGATTGCCCGCTTGTCAGACTAACCAGCCGAAAGACAGCGGCTCCTTCGGGAGTTGTGTCGGTTGAGCCCGTTACCGTTACTTTACTACCAGACTTCCCCGCGGCCTGAATAGCCTGCCCCAGGTGAGCCGGAAACTGTACCGCAACCGTATTCGAACCTGTATTGAGCGTAAAACCATCCAGAACGGATTCATCGTTGGCGGTGAATTGCTGTATCGTACCTGACAACGTGGTTAAGGCGACCATTCCCGACGGTTGGGGAGGTCGGATTCCCGCAAAGGCGTTTGGACCGGGACCGCCGGGGCCTACAGGTGGTTGTGCGTGTGCGGTAAATGTGCCTGCCAGCCCAACAACGGCTAGTAGCAATAGGAGCTGATTTTTGCGTTTCATAATCTGAGTTTGGTTGATTACGAAGGCAAACCTAATGCGCCCGTCTAAGGGGAGTCTGAGGGAAAAATTAAATTATCCTAAGTATCAGATTAAGGGGTAGTTCTGCCCGTGCACAACGGGATGGTAACCGATCCGCTCGACCGTTGCCAATAAACGGTTCAGGGCTTCATGACTTTGTCGAGTACCAGCTGGTACGCCGTTGATTCGACGCTAACGGCTCCTCGATAGGGGTGGTCCAGCGCGGCAATGAGGAAAATTAACAGGCCAATCACGGTGGCCAGCATAGCGATCAGCAGCGCATGGAACCAGATATCTTTGACCAGAAAAAAGTAAGAAAAAAGCAGCGTTAATAAAGCCCCAAGCAGCACGACATACCAGATAACGCCGGGGACGCTACCCGTAATCGATTCCATTCGCAACCGGCGTAATTCGACCAGAGCCGTAAACGCCCGGATCGACTCCGCCTGTAAAATCTTTTTGCCTTCGGTGGCGGGTTCAATCGCCTGAATAATGGTTTGCAATTGAATCAGGCGGTCTGATTCGCCGTCGTGAATTAAACCCCTGCGTTGCAATGGCCAGGACTTGTGCACGATAAACTCGGTATACATCCGGAGCGATTGTTGCAGACGCACGCGCTGTTCAGGCGGGTAACCGGCAAAATTTCTGTAGAGAACCGCAATGGTGGCCGCTTCTTTCGACGCAAGCCCGGTTGCCTGCGTAAAATTACTCCAGGTAGCCACCGTCAGCAGGCCCAGCAGCAGGCCATAAAGTACAGTCACTCCCGAGAAAAACCAGCCAACCGTGCCATTGTCAATCAATGTGGCGAATGTCCCCTCGTTAATTCTCCGGTGCGTTAACACCAGGCCGATTAGCCCCAATACCACAAAAAAAGCAATTGTTAACAGCGCAAATAGCCAGGTCGGCAAATCGTAAAGCCAAAGCATAAGGGGTTGTTGATCATACACCGGATGAATCATATCGGGTAGTAGCAGAAAGAACAGAACACAGGGTTAGTCTTCTGCTTTTGGTCAGTTTTTTTGATAAGTAAAACGTTGTGGGAGAAACTTGCGTGCGGATGGACTCGAACCGAAAATGGCTGATCATGCCCCTCGTAAAAATCATGCCATAATCAATTGCGTTTGGTAAGGTCCTATCAGCCAGACGTTGTGTCTCGTGATGAAAAAAGATACCCGTAATCGTTTGTAGGTCTTTTTACTCAAGTTGGTGCATTTTGCCGCACCAACTTGAAGACGATGAAAGAAGGCTAACGCCCTGCATCCGGAACAACCAAAGAAAAAGCGCCGGTAAACTTTCTGCACAACCGCCTGGTTTGTTGGCAAAGACAACACCATGATGCTAGCAGAAACTGATTTGACCCGGTTCATAGAGGCTCAGGCCAATGATTATGATCGGGCACTCGCCGAGGTAACGAATGGCCACAAACAAAGCCATTGGATGTGGTACATTTTTCCGCAGATAGCGGGCCTGGGCGTCAGCGAAACGGCCCGCTTTTACGCCATTAAAAATCTGGATGAAGCAAACGCCTATTTGCAGCATCCCGTACTGGGCGGTCGATTGATCGAGATAAGCAAGGCATTACTGGCTGTCGAGGGGAAAACCGCCAACCAGATTCTGGGTAGCATCGATGAGTTGAAGCTGCGCTCCAGCATGACTCTGTTTGGGGCCTTACCAAACACAAACCCGGTTTTTCAGGCGGTTTTAGATAAGTTTTTCAACGGTCAGGATGATCCCAAAACGCGGTCATTGATGTAATTTGGGTCAGAGAGACGCGCTCAATTCTTAGCTTTCAGCCGGTATACCGGATACCGGTTGACTGTCTTTTCAAAGTAAGGTGTTTGCTTGTAAATGAACGCCAACTGGGCGTTGCCATCTTCGGCAAAGGCTTTATCGGCGGCTCGTTTGTCGGCTAGTTGCTGACGAAGAGCCGGGTTTTGCCGGAGCAGTTCAGCCGCCGTATCCTCAAAAATGTAACCGGAAAAATACTCCTTCTGGTCCAGGATGCTGTCGAAGAAATTCCAGGCAAAAAATGAATCGGCGGCCTGTGGTTCTAGGGTCTCGATCAGGTAGCGGTTGGCGGGCTGATTGGCTGGAATAACGTAATCACCTTTGTAAAACGGAATCCGTTGGGTCTCCGTCCGAACCGTCACGCCTGAGTGAACATAGTGCCCTTCGTACGGACGAGATCCTGTTTTGTAATCCTCTATGTAATAGGCCGACACAGTCACAAGCGTGTCTTTGGAAAGCGCCCGCATGGAAACACCGTTCCGCCTGAGCAGTGCAATGACTTCCCGCCACCCCTGTGGAATCAGATAGCTATCGGGTTTAGTCAGTTGAAGGTCGGCTACAAACGTGTTCTGATAGGGAATGCGTTTGGTGAATGGTTTACTCCGGTCGTAGAAAAGCCGTTTCAGTCCCGACACCTCGCTGGGTTTGTAACCAGCTTCGTAGCCCAGAAAGGTAACCGAATCCGTCTTCGTGCGGTCGAGCCGGTAGTTGATGGCAAAGGTCGTTTGCTGGCTGACGGCAGCATCGGCCCGCTGCTTATTGGCCAGAATGGTGCGGGCATCGCGTTCGCATACACGCATGACGGCTTCGTCGAACGCATAACTGCCCTTTACCCGGGCGGGATAATCTTTCCACATATGCGTTTCGAGCGTAAAGCCAAAGCAATTGAACATGGCGGCATAACCCGTCGAATAGCGGGGGGAGTCATTGTAGCCCAGCAAGCCGCTCTCGGGGGTGTCTTTAGGGTGGTTTACGTAAGGTGCTGACGGAAACCCCTTATCAGTCAGTCGTTTATCTAGTTCAGGCTGAAACGTTTGCGTCATGTAGCCCGATACGGCCGGATGAAGCTTGTCTTTCTGAGTGGCAAAATACGTAACGACGTGCTGATAATCGGCCCCGTTGCTGGTGTGGTTGTCGATGAAAACCTGCGGTTTAAGTCGCTGAAAAATCACCTGAAACGAACGTGTATTCTCCGCTTCGGCTTTCACAAAATCCCGGTTGAGGTTCAGGTTGCGGGCATTACCCCGAAAACCGTATGTCGTTG
This sequence comes from Spirosoma lituiforme, assembly GCF_054776635.1. Lineage (NCBI taxonomy): Bacteria > Pseudomonadati > Bacteroidota > Cytophagia > Cytophagales > Cytophagaceae > Spirosoma > Spirosoma lituiforme. Next base: position 919,784 of record NZ_BAAHBO010000001.1, on the reverse strand, counting down.
GCCCGTTTTGGTTCACCCGCGACACGCCCCGGTTCAATGAGCCGCCCACGTTAAAGACAGGGATAATAGCCAGTAGTACGTTTTTCGGTAGCTTATGGGCCAGTAGCAGATCGCGGACCATCATCATACACGCATCAATGCCCTCCGGCTCGCCGGGATGAATGCCGTTATTGATCAGCAGGGTAACCCGGTCGGGCCGGGCGGTGAACACTCTGTCTGCGGAAAGAAGCAGCACATGCAACGGCTTACCCACATCTGTTTTTCCCACTTCCACCAGTTTCGCCTGATCAAATTGCCTGTCCAGTCGCTGGTAATAGTCAATAATTTCAGCGTAGGTGGCCGTTTCTTTCCCCTGGCTACGCTCGTAGGGCGTGATAAAAGAGGGTTTAAGCTGAGCCACGGCCCAGGTGACCGATAGGCAAAGTAGAAGAGGAAGCGATTTTTTCATAATCAGGGTGTATGTCGGCCCTAAATTACCCTGAAACCCACAAAATCACCAGCCGGTACGTAGCTACGTAGCCTGCGCAACGAACGGATAGCGCCTAATGAATAAGCACATCTCAGCTGATTCATTTAGTTAATGATTTAAATAAAATGGTAATAAAAAGAGATAAAAAATACTAGTTCGGTATCATAATTGCTCGAGGATTAATCAATACTGGGTAATATGTCAACGTGATAAGTACAGGAGAGAATGAGCAGGACTTTTAAACGAAGTTTATTTTACTGGGTAATGCTGTGGGGGCTGGGAACGCCTGTAGCCGTATTCGCACAATTAAACGTCACGTTTCCAATAAACCGGATGGTTGTTCAGCGGGACGCTAATAACCGGGCAAAGGTGCAGGTGGCAGGTAGCTATAGCCGACCGCTGGATCTGGTCGAAGCCCGCGCATTGGTCCGGACCAACGGGCAGGGTACTACAACGGCCTGGTCTACGCTACAGGTCAATCCGACCAACGGTCAGTTCAGCGGCAATCTGGACGTAACGGGAGGATGGTACAAAATCCAGGTACGCGGATCGAAAGGGGGAAATCTGGTGGCGGTCGACTCGGTAGACCGGTTTGGTGTGGGTGAGGTTTTTGCCATTATCGGCCACTCCAACGCCCAGGGATCAAGCTGTATCGTTGATGGCGTTAACAAATGCCCGTCCATAAACGGAGCCAATGATGATCGGGTGACGGTGGTGGCCGTCGATCCCAACACCGATACGTTTCGTCAATACCTGAACACCGCCGATACGCAATACCTGCCCGGCCTGACCTTCGATAAATTGATGACCCACAATGGCAGTTCGCCTTTTGGGGAGTACGCCTGGCTGTGGGGGCACATGGGCGATGCGTTGGTCAGTCGCCTGAATGTACCCGTTTTGCTGTACAACGCCGGATTCGGAGGAACCACCATGCAGTACAATTACTGGGCCGCCTACGACATTCCCTTTCAGCACTCCTTTGTGCGGTATGATCTGCGGATGCCCTATGCCAACCTGCGCAATCTGATGAACCTTTACGTGCCAACAACCGGCATCCGGGCCGTTCTGATCCAGCATGGCGAAAATGATCGGGGCAATCCAACCGACTCGACCTACAAATACTACAGCAAGGTGATCGACAAAATGAGAACGGAGTTCAATAAGCCCGATCTGGGCTGTATTGTGGCGCTGTCTTCGTTCGTGGGTGGCCGGTTCGACAATGTCCGGGCGGCTCAGAGTCAGATCATTAGCCGAGCTAATTACAAAGCCTTTCAGGGGCCCGACCTTGACCAGATCAGTTCTACGGACGACCGGCCAGACGGTATTCATTATTCACCCACCGGGCAGGTAAAAGCCGGTGATTTATGGGCGGCAGCGATCAACAACGTTTGGGCGTCTGCCACGCCATACCCGGCTGAGACACAGCCATTGACGAGTTTGAGTTGTGCCGGATCCAACCAACTGGTTATTGCCCAGCCCGCTGGTTATTCGTACCAGTGGAATACGGGCAGTTCGCTTCAGCAGATAACGGCGGGAGCGGGCACCTATTCTGCTCGACTGATAAACACCCAGAAGCGAACTTATTTTCCTCCCGCTACTGTGATTCCCGCAACGGTTCAGCCCGCATCACCTGTCCTTACGTCGGCGGATGGTACGTCGAGCATTTGCCGCCGTACCGGTTTGCGGCTCATCTCATCTTATGCGGGGTCAAATATGTGGAGTACGGGCGCTACTTCTTCGTCGATTGTTGTTACCACACCGGGCGTGTACAGCGTTCGGGCCGTAGAGCCGGTATACGGATGCTCGTCAACGGCTGTTACCCAAAACGTTACGCTGGCACCCGTCGATTTGACCATTACCCTGCAACCGACGCGGCTGGTGGTGTCTGTCAATGATACGGTTGGCTTCCAGCTGCTGGTTCAAAACAAAAGTGGCTGCGATGCGGGCCCTGTAACCATCCAGAGTCGCCTGCCGGCTAATATGAGTTTCGTTTCTGCTAGCAGCGCGCTCCGGCTTTTGAGTAATGTCGTCAGTGGTACGATCGCAGCGGTATCGGCGGGTGCCCGTGTCAGCCAGCAATACATCGGCCGGATAACGACCGCGGGGGCGTATCAGACAACGGCTGAAATTACGGCGTCGGCCAATCCAGCCCTGTATGCGACCCTGAAAAATGGTACGGCCAACGGCGAACGGGATGAAGCGCAAACCTATCTTCGGACCTTTACCAACTCGTCTCAGGTGTACGTTTCGCCCAATCCCGACCAAGTCACTTTGCCGTCCGTTCGCTCCAATCAGCCCGCAGCTGATATGACCAAATCAGATTTGAGCATGCTGATGCAACTGAGTAAACCAACCGTTGCGAAAGGCCAGCCAGTTAGCGTCAGCCTGATTGTAACCAACCAGGGGGGAACAACGGCGACCAATATTGTACTGAACAGCGTACTGCCCACGGGCGTCGAATTTGTCTCCTCTACGTCGGGCATGACAATGAATCAATCCGTTCTTCGCGGTTCCATCAGCTCTCTCGCCAGTGGCCAGTCGGCGAACCTGGTCTTTACTGTCCGCGTAACGGGTACCGGGGCATACACAAACCAGGCCCAGATCGTAAGCGTCGATCAGGCAGATCCTGACTCGAAGCCCGGCAACGGGTACACAAACGGGGAAGATGACCAGTGCCGGGCTACGTTACGAACATCCAGTTAATAAGTTTATTAAATTGTAATAGGGTAAAGCGTTTATGTATATATATTTAATGGTAGTATACCTAAACAGAACAACATCTTGAAAAAAATAAAACCTTCTTGGAATAAAACGAATATAACAATGATAAAACTCCTATTTACTTTAGTTATCGGACTGGTGCTGGCCTCCTGCGGTCGGGCCCAGCCCATCGAGACACCCAAAGTTCCGACGGGTTATTTGTACAAAGCGGAGCCCGGTATTCCTGGCAAGCAAGTGTACGTGTGCAGCCAACGGCCCTTTACAACAACGGGCGAGTTGGTGGGACCGGGAAATTTACGGCTACAGGCCCAGCAGGTTTTCGATAACCTGAAAACCGCGCTCCAGACGGTCGATATGACGCTTCAGAATGTGACTCAGATAACGTATTCTATCCGCAGTACATCGACCGCGGTTGACACAACCAATTCACAGGCACTCAACAGCCTAGCGAAAGCGTACTTTACGCAGATGCCTGCCATCATCGACATGAAAAGCGTGTCTCAGCTAACGCGTGAAGATGTCTTGATTGAGGTTGAAGTGGTGGCGGTGAAGTAGGGGACTCGTCCGGACCAGGCTACCATTTGGTCCGGACATAAGGTGGAATGAGTTGTCAGGCTTGCGGTTTAGTGTGGGTTGGGTTCAGCACGTTCGCTTTCAGAGAGCAGCAGTTCGCTGGACCTGCTTGTCCGCTCGCTGGAGTTGAATACGAACCGACGTGCCTTTGTCCAGCTTACTGTCAATGTGTAGGCTTCCGCTCTGGCGAGCCAGCATATCCCGACAAATTCGTAAACCGAGCCCCATACCGCTTTCGCCCATGGTGCCTTTGCGCACTTCCGGCCAGGCCAGCAGGGTCATGACCTGTTCGGTAGACATGCCGATTCCCGAATCCCGGATCAGCAGCTCAACGAAATCTTCGCGCATAATCGACTGGATGCGTATATAGCCCCCCGGTCGAGAGAATTTAATGGCGTTCGTAAGGATGTTGTGCAAAACAATGCGCAACTGTTGCTTGTCAGCCAAGCCAAAATGCCTTCTGTCGACCTGGTTGATAACGGTCAACTGCTTTTGTTGAAGCTGCTCACTGGCCTGACTGAGCATTTCCTCTATGAGGGGATACAACAGCAATGATTCGGGGAAGGTGAGAAAGCCGTTCAACTGGATCATCGACCAGTCCAGTAAGTTGGTTAGCAGCCCCAGCATGTTGTCCACCTGCCTTTCCAGTCGACTTACCAGTGGCCGATCGTGCGTAGATGGATCGTTGTTTTCCTGGATCTGTCGAATGGTCGTCTTCAGGCTGGCCAGGGGACTGCGCAAATCATGTCCAACAATGGAAAATAGCTTGTTTTTAACGGCATTGGCTTCGGCTAGTTCATTGGCCGTTTGTTGTAACAGTTGTTGCTGGTGGGTCAGTGTCGAGTAAGCACGCTGCGATTTGCGCAGAAAGAAATAGACCGTACCCATCAGCGCGAACAACAGACCAATGCTGGCGGCTGCAGCCAGCTGGGTTTGTTTGGCAACGGTAAGCTGTTCCTGCTGGCGAAGCGCTTTCAGTCGATCCAACTGGACATTCTTTTGTAGAAGTTTGATCGTTTTTTCCTTTGAGTCAACATCGAACAACGCCTGCATGTAAGCTAGCCGCTGTGCATTTTTTTCGGAGTAGGTCTGTTCTTTTAACCGTTGCTGCTCTTCATTGGCTGCCAACGCTTTCTGATACTGTCCGTTGGCTTTCAAGATAACGCCCAAGCTGCCCAGCGAAGCAATAATGCCATCGCGTTGTTTATTCTGCCAGGAAAGGACCAGGGCCAGACGAGCTTCTCTCAAAGCCTCTTCCGGTCGCTTTGACGCCAGATACGTCATGGCTAATTCCCGTTTGGCACTGGCCATGAATGACATTTGCCTTAAGGCACGTGCTTTGATGAATTGATCATTGAATAACTGAATGGCTGATGCATAGCGACGCTGGTTGCGTAAATTAATTCCAACCATTTCAAGGCCATCGATTATTCGGAAAGGACTGTTTGTCAGACGCGCATAGGCCAAACTCTGTTTATACGCCATCGCTGCTTCCCGGAGTTGACCGGTTTGCTCCAGTAGTTCACCCTTCAGGATAGACGCGTACATGCGATCGACCGGTGGCCAGTTTCGTTTGTCCAGCGCAACATATTTCTGGGTATAGATTTCTTCCAGAGCGGGGTTCTTCAGCTGTCGGTAAAGGGTAATGATCAGCAGGTAGTTTGCGCCAAGGGTTGGCGTATCTTCGTGGGTAGCCAGGTAGGTTATGTTCAGCCCGATCTGATCAATAGACCGGGCCAGATCACCCGCATCCGAGTAAATCACGGCTAATGCGTACTGAAACTCGGCAACTTTCTTGCTGTTATTGGCTGCTTTCGCGTAGCTGATGGCTTGGCGGATCGGGCCAATTGCCTGGCCATATAAGCCAAGATGACGATAGTAGCGAGCCAGAAAATGGTGCAAATCGCCGGGGTAACCCCGGTGAACTCCCTGGCTTACCAGCTGAAGCCCCCGCTTTGTGTAGATGTACAGGCTATCGTACTGATCGATATCGAAATAATATTGGGCGGTGGCTGTGTAGTCTTGCAGACGAGCCTTGTCGCTTTGCGTTCGCTGAGTTTTGTGAGTAGTAACCGAAGAGTCTGCTGGTTGAGCGAGTACGGCCGCCGACAAGAGTATGACTAATGTGACCAAGTAGATAGAAACAAGCAACCGCATACAGTGAGTGAATCATAATCTTGGCCCTTACCCTTTGTACAGCACCAGAGCCCAATACACCGGGTTCAAGAGCAGAAAATTTGTATAAACATACGACCTGGTCGTCGGTCAGCCAATAAAGCCCTGCTTAGAACGGGTAAATAAGCGGCCGGTACGCTCCGGTTCTGATCGTGGTAGGTCAATGACGAAAGGTAGTTAACTATAGGTCAGTCTTCGGCAACTAGCTGGTCTGGCTAATTGATTGCTGGGATTTGGCTACGGAGGTGACCAATCGGTTTAGCGTCAGGCCCTGCCCGATGATGGAGAACATAACCACACCATAACAACAGGCCAGAATCAGTTCGTTGTAGGGTGAATCAGGCAGGGACAGAGCGAGCGCAATGGAAATGCCTCCGCGTAAGCCAGCCCAGGTTAAGATCCGAAGACTTCCTTTAGGTTGCTTGGCTAGCTGAAATTGGAGCAGGAAGGGCAGGAGAATACTCAGCCAGCGAGCCGCAATAACCAGGACGGTGGCGCAGAGCGCGATCCAGGTGTAGTTGGACAGATAAGGTAGGCCAACTACCTGTAAACCAATCATAACGAACAGCACGGTGTTTAATAATTCATCGATCAAATGCCAGAACCGTTTGAGATAGAACTTGGGGCTATCGGTTGATTGTCCGCCGGGTAAACGCTGGCCGAGCAACAGGCCAGCCGCTACTTCGGCCAGCGGAACCGATACGTGCAGGGAGCTAGCCACGACCGAAAGAAGCATCACCAGGGCCAGCGACAGCAGCACAACCGTCTGAAAATCATCACTGGCCTTGATGAGTCGATACGCCACAAAACTCATTGCCAATCCCAGCCCAATTCCCCCGATTACTTCCTGGGCAAACAGCTTCACGGCATCCAGCAAAAAGAAATCAACGTCTGGGTTGGCTACTTCCTGTAACGAAACAAATAAAACCAGGCCAACACCATCGTTGAACAAAGACTCGCCGGAGATAATGGTTTCCAGTCGGGGTGGAATGGGCGACTGCTTGAGGACAGCCCCTACAGCTACCGGGTCAGTGGGAGAAATCAGGGCACCAAACAGCAAACAGCCTATCATGGGAATAGGTGTGCCAATGTATTGCGTTAACCAGTACAAACCCAACCCGATTAAGCCCGTTGAGATAACGACGCCTACCGTGCTGAGCACCAGAACTTCCCGAAATTGCTTCTTCAGGGCCTCCAGATCCACTTGAAGGGCTGCGGCAAAGAGCAAAAAGCCGAGCATGACTTCGAGCAGCGTACGAGAGAAATCAATCTGCTCATTGATCTGAACGAGATGCCGGGCCGTGTCGGTCGAGAAGTTACCCGCCAGCCGGACCACCAGAATAAGTGCCAGTGTCAGCACCACAATACCGATCGTGCCGGGTAGCCGGACAAAGCGGTGGTTGATATACGAGAGGAGTGCACTTAGCCCAACCAGGGCACTAACAGCCGAAAAAAGATCCATAATATGAGCCTTGAGTGATCTTCTTAAAACGAGAATTTTGGTAAAAACGGGGACCCCGAGAGAAACCAACCTACTGATAAAAGTAGTTTTCCGGTAAAAGGTTTACCGACAGGGGTACAACTATCGCTTGGTGTGACCAGAAACGGGTAGGCCGAAAAACAAAAAAGGTACCTCTACTAAGGTACCTTTTGTTCGCTGACAATGAACGAATAGTCGAAACAAGACTTAGGGTTGCAGCGGGGTTGTCATGTCCGAATCCCGTATCAGAATCAGGTATTGAAAATAGCTGGTCATGGGCAGGGTAGGGCTGAAGACCAGTTTTTGTGGCATCGCAGCCGCATACGCAATGCGGATCGGTGTTTGGCGGGCAAATGAGCCCGGCCGGTCCAGGGCAAACAAGGTCACGGAGTGGGGTTTTGTCACGGATCGTATCGTGCCGATTCCTTCCGATTTCATCAACTCGCTGTCATTGTTGAACTTGTCGATCCGGCTAAAGGCCTTGCCTTTTTCCTGCAAAAAGGGAGGCATGAACTTGGTTGGCGTCATGGTGTAGCTATCCAGGTAGCTGAACGTGATTGAAACGATTTTGTCGTGCAAATACAAATCCGACTCGTTCACCTGGCAGGCAAAGGGCTTGACCCCCGTCTTCAATGGACGTTGTAACACGTGGAAGAAGCCCCAGAAACCGTAGAGCTTTTCCTGGTTGAGGCTGGGCAAAACCGTTTTGAAATTGGTGAAGATGGTTATTTCCCGACTCTTGATGGTTTTTAAATAGCTTACGTTGGTCAACAGGTGGCGAATGGTTTCGGCATCTTTACCCCAGAATCTGGTATAGGCCGCTTCGTTTGAGGCCCAGTCGGTAAGCCAGGCAAGCGCTGTTCTGGCAACTACGCTATCGGGTTGGTTGGCCGCTAGTTGCGCGATCAACGAATCGGCCAGTGGCTGCGTCGACTGACCGCGCCCGTGTTTGCCGAGTAACTCCGTCAGGTGTTCAGCCGCTAAGGGCTTATCCTGAATCCGGTCGATGCCAACGAACTGAATCTGCCGGTTTTTGGGCAGGGTCTGGTTTAATGCGCGGATAGCCTCAATTTTATGCCGGTACTCCTGGTTAGCCCATTGGGCCTGTTGCTCAACCCAGATGCGAAATACTCGGGTCAGCGTAGCCTGGTGGCCCATTGCCAGAAACTGATTTAAGTAATAGGCCTGACTGGCATCAACCTCGGCGATGTAGAACCGGACCCCGACGCGTTTGTTGAGGTGCGTGAGCAGGCGTAGATCAACTTCCTGAGGTTTCGCTACCCCGTGCGATTCGCCCAGCAGGAAGAACTGATTTCGGTAGAATGCGTCATCGAACAGACCAAAATTATCTGTCTTGCCGGTTAAAATTTCTTCGTGGGCCAGACTGGCGTAGTTGACGGTATCGGTCTGGGCAGTTGCCGGTCTGTTGATGAATAACGTAAATGCCAGGTAGAAAGCGACTCGTAGTGAAAAGGACATGCTAAAATGAAACGACGGATTGATTGTACAACTATGGAGAAGAAGCACCTGCCGAAAGCCCCGACAGATAAAAGGGCGGGTCTGATTACCCGCCCTGTACCAGACTGACAGGCTCTAGCGAATGGCTACCAGCCGACCTGGGCCATCAAGGGGCTGCTGCGTTGATAAGGTGACCGAATGCGTAGTCACGTCCACGTGATTCGTTATCCGCACCTGGTATAAACCGTCGGGCAGATCATTGACGGTCAGGCGAAGGCGGGCTATTTTTTCTCTCTTGGTCATCCGTTGGTCAAACAGCACCTTGCCCTGCGCATTCACGAATTGAATATCGACAGCACCCGTTGTTTCTTTCTCGACGGCAATCTGGAGTTTGCCTTCCGTGGTGGTGTACATACTGGTTTGAAACTTGGCAGCGGTAGCCGGATTGTTACCGGGTTTGGTATCGGCAACTGAAGCGGTAAACGTAGCGAGGGTTAATGCAAAAGCAATGACGAGGGGATTAATGAGCGTTTTCATGATCTATGTGATTCGTGGTTAATGATCCGTTTTGATAGATCAAAGGTCGGCACACCGCACGGGAAGCCCTGTCACAAATGGGTCAAACGCTGGCACTTTTGGGATTGGCCGCAGCAGGATCACTAGTGCGCGTATGGTCTAAACAGACTTCGGTCGCTTGTTAGCCTGATTTGTACATTGTGAAGACACGAACCACTCGATACTTTTGGATCAACAATCGAGTAATCACCCTGTCAGTATTGAATAAATTTAATGATATCATTTATGGTTACAATAAATTACTTAAAATTAAATTGAGTTAACTATGGCGGTGGTAATTTATGATTAGTTAGTTTATAATTGTGTTACTGACACGCATATACTGTATAGCTGTGCCCGAAAATTAGTGACCGCGTTGAAACAACTTCGTGTGGGATTAATTTGCTCCAATGGTTGTAACAGTCCGGATAGAGATTCTGCAAACTAATTTTTGGTCATTAGAAATTAATCAAATGCATGAATTGACAATTGAAGACAAATTCATGTAAAAAAAATAGCCGATTATGCGTGTATTAATTTTGGTTTGTGAAGCCACCGTTGGGTGATGCTGAATAGACAATCAGGGCGCTGCTAAATTGTTGAAATTGGCATATACTATTTGACAACTCTCTTTTTTTCCAGTAGACAGGTAATGCAAACTAAACTTGACTTATACGATAGGACAGTCTCTCTCGCTCAATTGGGTATCTGGGAATGGAATCTACTAACCGGCGAACTTTACTGGAATGCTGTTGCAAGGACGATTTATGAGGTTGGCCCTGAGTTCGTTCCATCGGTTGCGCATAGTCTACTATTCTATCTGGACAAGGATAGCGCCCAACAACTGATCGATGAGGTGATTACGTGTCGCCAATCCAGAGTAGGTACGTTTCAGCTGCGCGCAACAAGCGGTACGGTTAAGTGGGTACGTATGCGCGCCAGCGTCTGTCTCGACATGGGTATCTGTACGGCTTTATACGGAACACTGGAGGACATAACCCAGGAAGTTACCAAGGCCAATAGCTTTTTAGAGCGTGAGCAACGTTTTCATCAGGCATTTGACTTTGCTCCTATTGGTATGGCTCTGGTTTCCCTAAAAGGAAATTGGCTTAAAGTCAACACTAGCCTTTGCCGACTGCTGGGTTATACGGAAAGTGAACTATTACAGATTACGTTCCAGGATATTACCTTTCAGGATGATCTGGATACTGACCTCGAACAAATGAACCGGTTGTTAACCGGTACGATCGATCGATACCACATCGAAAAACGCTATATTCATAAAAATAGCCAATTGATATGGACCCTTCTACATGTATCGCTGGTACGCGATCAGAAAAATGAGCCTCTATACTTTGTTTCGCAAATAAAGAACATCTCTGAACGAAAAAACTACGTTGACCTCTTACAACGGGAACGGCAACGGCTGGATAATATCATCCAGAGTACCAATGTGGGCACCTGGGAGTGGGACTTGCGTAACGATCAGGTTATTTATAATCAGAAACTGGTAGCGATTTTAGGGTACAATCCGGATAAATCATCCATTAGTAAAATAGATTTCTGGAGCAGCCTGCTTCATCCCGATGATCAGCAAACGGGTAACCGACTGCTAAAGCAGTATCTCCGGCGAGAAGTAGATATTTATACCTTTGAGTGCCGGATGTTACACCAGGAAGGCCAGTGGATTTGGGTGGAAGTCCGGGGAAAAATCATAGACTGGGAAGAAGGCGATCAGCCACGGCTTATGATAGGGACATGCATGGATATTCATGCGCGTAAAAGCCTGGAAGAAGAACAGCGAAAAACGCTGGAACTCGTCAGCAGCCAGAATGCCCGCCTGTTAAACTTTGCCCACATCGTTTCTCATAACCTGCGTTCGCATACGGGTAATATTCAACTGCTGGTCGAGATGCTATCTCAGGAACTGGACGAAAAAGAACGGCAGGAGTACATGGATATGCTGGGGCTGAATATCGTCAACTTGCAGGAAACACTGGTGCATCTTAATGAGGTTATTCAGATGCGGGGGAATAAAACCAAAGACAAAAAACCACTACAGCTACGCTACGAGATAGATCGTATCCTGACCACTTTATCCCAGTCGCTCCGACAAGCTCAGGCCCAGGTATATGTTGATGTTAGTGAACATATTGTGGTTCAGTACAATCCAGCTTACCTGGAAAGTGTCTTATTAAATCTGATCAGCAATTGTCTTAAATACAGCCATCCCGATCGGACTCCTGTCATCAGACTGTCGGCTTTTCCGAGCGAAGACGGCATTGTACTGAAAGTAGCGGATAATGGCCAGGGAATTGATCTGAACATGCACGGCCACAAGCTTTTTGGGATGTACAAAACATTTCATGGTAATGCGGATGCTCGTGGTATCGGCTTATTTATCACCAAGAATCAGGTCGAAGCCATGAATGGTCGGATTTCGGTTGAAAGCCAGGTTAATCGGGAAACAACCTTCACCGTAACAATTAAATCATAACCAATGAAAAAACTGAATATTGCCTGCGTAATAGATGATGATAAAATGTATACGCAAATACTGTCAAAGCAATTAAGAGCAATTGACTTTTGCGAGCGTTTATTGATTTTTCACAATGGACTGGACGCATGGAATTATCTCAGGTCTATTATAGCATCACCGGATTTACTGCCAGACGTGATACTGGTCGATCTAAATATGCCCGTGATGGACGGATGGCAATTTCTGGATGAGTTTGTGACTGTTCAGCCCGCTAAGAAAATAAAGATTTATATAGTGAGTTCTTCAATTGATCCGGCAGATCATGCTAGAGCCGCAACGTATAAAGAAGTCTCCCGTTTTTACATCAAGCCCATTACTAAGACAATCTTTGCGGAGATTTTAGCGGCTGCCTGAAATCAGGTAAAACGATACGTCCACCAAACCTAACACTCGTGGTCGGCAAATTGGCCGGCTGGTGGATAGTATACGACCCGTTCAGACCTTCTGCCGAAAGTCATGCCATCGCAACGACTCCCGGCAAAAGGTCTGACCTAGTTAACTGGAAGAAGGGGCATTCAGGTGGGTCGTTTCAATTTCATCAATTAGTTGCCGGACGAACTGCTGCTGGTCAGTCGATAAAGACGCTGCCGATGCACACAGCGAGGCTTTCACCTTCTGCCACTGGCTGGAACCAAGGATAAATAGTTCGGTTGTGAAATCGACCGTTGACGGATTAGTCAGGCTGGTAGACGATGAGCCTGAAGCAACGCGGTTAATGGCAAGGGTGGGGGTCAGGGCCTTCATGAGCTGGGCTGCCAGATCACTGCGAACGTACTGATCCAGCGTGTGCGGAGGTATTCGGCCTTCCGTATCCGCTTTTTTCAAGGTCGTAATCGCTTTGTAATTCATGCTACGGGTGTTGCCTACAAGGAGAAAAACAGTCTTCTGCCGGTTCCCCGGCAGAAGACCGTTGCTAATTACACAGATTCCAGTACAGCCTCACGAACGGTCCGGGCCGCCTGCACCATGTTTTTCAGCGCTTCGGTGGTTTCCGGCCAGCGTCGTGTTTTCAGGCCACAATCGGGATTAACCCATAGATTCCGGGCAGGTAACACGTTCGTGGCTTTCTGAAGCAGATCGACCATTTCGGTTACCGACGGCACCCGTGGGCTATGAATGTCATACACCCCCGGCCCGACTTCATTCGGGTAGGCAAACCGGGCAAACGCGTCCAGCAACTCCATTTGTGATCGGGACGTTTCGATGGTAATTACATCGGCATCCAGATCGGCAATAGCCCCGATGATGTCGTTGAATTCCGCGTAACACATATGGGTATGAATCTGCGTCTGGTCCTGCACACCCGATGCGGCTACCCGAAACGCCATCACGGCCCAGTTCAGATACGTATTCCAGTTTTCCCGACGCAGCGGTAACCCTTCCCGAAGGGCCGGTTCATCAATCTGAATAATACCAATGCCAGCCGCTTCCAGATCCACCACTTCATCGCGAATAGCCAGGGCCAGTTGCAGGCAGGTATCTCTCCGGGGCTGATCATCGCGGACAAAAGACCATTGTAAAATAGTGACAGGGCCCGTAAGCATTCCTTTCACGGGTTTGCTCGTCAGCGACTGGGCAAACTGCGCCCAACGCACGGTCATGGCTTCCGGCCGGTGAACATCACCAAAAATGATGGGTGGTTTCACGCACCGCGACCCGTAACTCTGTACCCAGCCATTTTCGCTGAAGGCAATCCCGTCGAGTAACTCACCGAAATACTCGACCATGTCGTTCCGCTCGAACTCGCCGTGCACCAGCACATCCAGTCCTACTTCTTCCTGCCAGCGAATCGCCTGCTCGGTTTCCGACGTAATAAAGGCTTCGTATTCAGTCAGCGTTTTCTCCCCTTTTTTGAATTTTGCCCGGTTGGCCCGTACCACATCGGTCTGGGGAAATGAACCAATCGTTGTGGTGGGGAAGAGGGGCAGTTTATGCTGGTCACGCTGCAAGGTCTGCCGTTGCGTAAACGTCTGTCCGCGCCGGGCATCCTGCTCACCCAATTGCTGCAGGCGTTGCTGAACGGCTGGTCTATTGACATCGCTCGATTCCCGGCGAGCCTGTATGGCGTTCTGATTACTCGTCAGATAAGCCAGCGCCTGGGAATTGTTCGGGTCCTGGACAAGGGTTGTCAGTGTAGCAACCTCGTCCAGTTTTTGGCGGGCAAACGCCAGCCATTGATTGATTTGCTGGCTTAGTCCTGCCTGCCCGGTTTCAGTCGACAGATCGCAGGGAACGTGTACCAGCGAACAGGAAGGCGAAACAAGGATACGATCGGGACCAATCGCATCGACGGCCTTACGCAGAGTAGCAAGTGATTTATCCAGGTCATTGATCCAGATGTTTCGGCCATCGACCAGGCCCAACGACAGGCGGGTTTTCTGCTGGACGAAATCGGTACTCAGCACATCGGCCAGTTGATTGGGGCAGCGGACCAGATCCAGGTGGATAGCTTCAACGGGTAGGTGAAGAACCGTCGTCAGATTGTCTCCGTAACACTCGAAATACGAGGCCAGTAACAGCTTGAGGTTCGGAAACTGATCGTGGAACTGCCGATAAACCGAGACCAGTATGTTGCGCTGCTGAACCGTCAAATCCAGCGACAGGCAGGGCTCATCGAGCTGAATCCAGTCGGCTCCCTGTGCCTGCAACCGGCTAAGAATCTGTTCATACACGGGCAACAGGCGGTCCAGTAAGTCCAGCTGATCGAAGCCCGTATCTTTTGCTTTCCCCAACAGCAAATACGATACGGGTCCTAACAGGACGGGTTTGGGCACTATACCCAGCGTTTGTTTCGCTTCCTCAAACTCGGTGAAAACCTTCTCGGAAAGCAGTGAGAATGTCTGGTCTGCCGAAAACTCAGGAACGATGTAGTGGTAATTCGTATCGAACCACTTTGTCATTTCCATCGCCTTTAGGTCGAGTCCAGCCTGCTGGTAACCGCGGGCCATCGCAAAATACAGCGGCAGCAGATCCGGGTCTGTGGTGTCGAGGAGGGGCTGAAACCGGTTGGGAATGGCTCCTACCGTCAGGGACATGTCCAGAACCTGGTCATAGAGCGAGAAATCGTTGCAGGGAATCAGCGAAATGCCGGCCTGCTGTTGAGTCAGCCAGTTAGCCTGTCTGAGTTGACGGGCTACCTCCTGAAGCTGTTGGGGGGTAATCGTTTGAGCCCAGCATTGTTCGAGGGCTCGTTTGAGTTCGCGGTGGCTACCGATTCGTGGATAGCCGAGGTTGTGAGCGATCATGTTGTAATTGGAAAAAATGGTTGATCGCGTTCGATGCCGAACTCCATACGCCTACCACATGATCCAGATTTTACACAATACGACAAACAACCCCCAGCCTCGGGGAGAAGCAGGGATGAAGCAGTCAATCGTGATGAAACCCAGTCGCGTGTGGGCGTAATCAGCAAAGCTAAAGGCAAGTCTCCTGGCTTGTGACGGTATTTGCCGTCCTTCTCACCCCATCGTAACCGATACGCCGAAGCGGGCGAACCGGTTGTGGGACAATGGACATCGAGGGCAAACCCTTTTTAATTGTCACTGACAGTAGCAACGTCTGCTCGTGATTCTCACACGATTCCTTTTTCATTTCCTGAAACTCTCAGGAAAACCATTAGCTTGTTTGACGGAAAACAAAGAACGTTGGGACAAAGGAACCGCATTCGGCGCTTAAAAACAAGGAACCGTTCCTTGCCGCGCCCCTAATCGATGACTCATGGCCGTATTTTTTGTCTCAAACCCTGGGCGGCCAATTCGACCAGTTCTCTTATTCGATTCTGTCGGGTCTGCGGCCGTTTTGCCATGACAAGCCGTTGGAGAATGACCCGTTTATCGGACTTGCTCAGGTCGAGGAAATAGCGTTCTGCATTTGGGTTTTCCTGAAAAGCAGCCGCTAAATCCGGAGGAATGACCAGCGCATCGACGTCGTCCAGAATCGTCCAGGAGCCATTCTGTTTGGCAATGTCGATCGCCGTTAAACCGGCCGGGGTCATCAGGCCGTTGTCCATGAGCTGTTTAACTTTCTCCTTGTTGATTTTTGACCAGACGCTCGTCGGTTTCCGTCGGCTGAAAAACTGCCGGTATGTGTGGTCGTCTATGGACTTTGCCAGGCTATCGATCCACCCGAAACAAAGGGCTTCGTCTACGGCTTCGCTCCAGGTCAGGGTGGGGGTGGCTGATTTCTTTTTGTGGTAGACGAGCCAAACCGATTGTTGATCCGCGTGGTGTTCCTGCAACCACGCCCGCCAGTGCGCCCGGTTTGCCGGGCAAAATGTTTCGGTTTCTTTTTCGACGACTTTCATTGGCACAATAGCCCTGTGTTTTACGACTTGTTTCAGTAACAACCATCGGGTGGGTTACGCGCTACTTAATTCAGCCATCAGGGCGAGTAATTGGCTGGCCGTTTGGGCAGACCGGCGGCCCAGTCCGCACGAACAGGCTATATCAACGGCTTGGCCACGGGCGGTTTCGATATTCCTTAAAATCTGGTGATGTTCGGCCAGGGTGCGTTTTTCGTGAACAAAGCCCGCTACGAAGCGCGTATGTCCGGGCAACTGAACAGCGGCCAGGGGGGCATAATATCCTTCATCCGTTGGCGGGGCAACGATTCCTTCGGCCAGTGGATAATGAACATAAACCAGTTGGTGCTGAACCGGCCAGGCCTGAACCAGCCGATTAGAGAACGCCACCATTTTGTCCAGCGTTTTAGGGTGCACCAGTGCTTCGTTATGAAAGTCGCCCAGACAAAGGTGAATGCCAATCTGGGCGCCGGGCGTGATCTTTTTCAGCAGATCCAGAATCGGGCGCAGGGCAAGTCCCATAAGCGGAGTGGGCAGCTTGTAAGCCGCATAAAGTTCGGGAGGTACCTCTATTTGGATGAGCAGGTCATTACCCGCCTGCGCCAGGGCGGCATTCACTTCGCGGGCAATGATGGTGTTGAATGCATAGGTATAGCGCAGCCAGGTAATGGGACTGGCAAACGCAAAACCCATGGCAAAACCGGTGGGTACGCCCATCTGAAACTTTAAGTCGGGAAGGCCATACTGCTCCCGCAGGCGCTGAAATACAGGATAGCTGGAGCGGAAGAAATCATCGTACCCCAACTGAACGTGTTCGGGTAAATCGGCGGGGGAGCGTCTGGGCTTCAGCTTCTGAAAGCTGTCATAATTAATGGCCATCCCGTCATCCGAACTCCGTTTGGGTTGTTTCACAATTTCCCAGTTGTCGGCATCGGCGGTTATCTTTTCGATGGCGTACACGACCCAGGCGATGCGGTTTCCTTTTGGAAATGCAGGCGTTTTCTCGCCAATTTCTCCGTCGGGTAAACAGAATAAAGAAGATCCCAGAGCCTCCAGGGCGCGAGTCATGCATTCTGTCTCGTCGGAGAAGGGCAGGCTGCCTACGAGCAGAGTAGAGCGATGGGGTTGGGGTGTTGCATTAAAAGAGTGATCAGGATGTGTTATAGGCTGGTTCACGATCGTAGGGTTTAGGCGATTCTAACCTAAACAATAGTCCACTGATTTACAAGGAAGAACGACGAGAAAATATAGTTTAGCAGAATTGTACTACTGTATAGGTTCATAGCCCCTGGGGCTGCAGTCTGTGGGGCATGGACTACGAAAATCCACCGCCCCCTGGTTCGTGAGGATACAAACCAAGGTAACCAGACGCCATGAACAAACGTGTAGAAGATGGAACCTGCCATTGTAACGGTTGCATTCACGAATGAATACAACGGAGGATTCGATCAGGAAAAACTTGCGGGAGGGAGTTCAATAATTTCATTCAGGAATCCTAAAACAGGTTCATTTATTTAGAATTAATAAGAATAAATTTTATTGCAGCGAATTCTGTCGTTCATTTGTAATTCTTTAGAATGAATCTATATAATACCCACAAATGAATGCCATTAAAGTACTCTACGTATTCTTTTTCTCATTAAGTACTTTTGTTGTTCAGGCCCAGACAGGGGGCACGATCCGGGGCAGCGTAAAAACCTCGGACGGTAATCCCGCTGAAGCCGTAACGGTTAGCCTGAAAGGCAAAGGGCAAGGAGCCCTGACCAATGCCAAAGGTGATTTCTCAATCAATCATGTTAAGGCCGGGACGTACCAGCTTCAGGTTTCATCTATCGGCCTGAAAACGGTAGAACAAGCGGTTACCACAAACGGGACGGAAACCGTTACGGTGGATGTTACCCTGTCAGAAAGCGCATCGCAATTAACGGAGGTGACCGTAAACGGTAGCCGCACCAATCGATTCGCCCGCTCATCCAGCGACTATGTGTCGAAAATGCCCCTCAAAAACCTGGAGAATCCACAGGTATACAATACCATCGGCAAAGAATTACTGACCGAGCAACTCGTTTTTTCGGTTGATGATGCCATGCGTAACGCACCCGGTGTTCAGAAAATGTGGGAAGCGACCGGCCGGGCTGGTGATGGCGGTAGCTATTATAGTACGCGCGGGTTTATTGTTCAGAGCCAGCTACGGAATGGGCTGGCCGGTAATGTGACAACTGACATCGACGCTGTTAACCTGGAGAAACTGGAAACGATTAAAGGGCCATCGGCAACCCTGTTTGGTAGTGCATTAACGTCTTACGGCGGCCTGGTTAACCGGGTCACCAAGAAACCATACGAAACGTTTGGGGGCGAAGTTACCCTGTCGGCGGGCAGCTACGATCTTCAGCGGGCCAGTCTTGATGTAAACACCCCGCTCAACAAAAGCCGGAATCTGATGCTGCGCGTCAATACGGCGTTCCAGCACGAGGGCACGTTCCAGACGCAGGGGTTCAGCAGTCGGGTCGCGCTGGCTCCCAGCTTGTTGTTCAAGCCGACCGAGCGGTTATCCATTCAGCTTGATGCCGAAATTTACCGGAATGAGAGCGTTGGCAAGCAGCTCTTCTTCTTTTATGTGCCGGGCTATACCCTCGGGGCTACCCGTGCCGATCAGCTGAACGTCGATTACCGCAATTCGTACATGGGCTCCGGCCTGACGCAGCAGTCGCGCAGTACAAACCTGTTCGGGCAGGTTAATTACCGAATCTCCCCGGCGTTTACGTCGTCGACAAACATTAGCACCAGCCACAGCTATTCGAATGGAATAGGCCCATATTTCTACATGATTCCATCGAGCCGAGGCCTGGGAAATAACGATTTGGTCCGGGCCGATCAGTCGACACGCAACAGCACCAACGACGTTTTTGAGGTGCAACAGCTTTTTAATGGTGATTTCCGGTTGGGTAGCCTGCGTAATCGGATTGTGGTCGGGTTGGATTACCTGCATGTAAACGCCAACCAACTGTTCTTTGGCAGTACGTTCGATACCGTTCCTATTTCCAGGGAGTACGATTACAGTAAATTTAACGGGGCGGCCCTGAACGCGTTGTACGCCAGCAAAGCGCCTGATTTCACGTATCCGCTCACCGGCATTCGAAATACCTATAGTGCCTTCATTTCGGATGTGCTGAACCTGACCGATCGGTTAAGTGTTTTGGCCGCGCTGCGGGTCGATGACTTTCATAACGAGGGTGGTACTGTTGGTTCGGCTGTGGCGGGTTATAATCAGACGGCGTTTTCGCCTAAGTTCGGGCTGGTCTATCAGCCAATCAAGGATAAAGTGTCGCTGTTTGCCAACTACCAGAACAGCTTCAACAACCAGGGCATTTACAATGCTTACGACGTAACGGCTACCGACAGTCTAACACAACGGTTCGCCAAACTGGAACGGGCCAACCAGTTTGAGGCCGGGGTAAAACTGAATGCCTTTGACGGTCGGTTAACGACCTCCATCAGCTACTACGACATTCAGGTAAGCAACCTGCTGCGCACCGATCCGAACCCATTGGCCGCGGCTAAATTCGCTCAGACGCAGGATGGTACGCAGGTAAGCCGGGGTATTGAGATCGACGTAATCGCGAACCCGATCACGGGGTTTAACGTGGTCGCCGGATTTTCTTACAACGACTCCAAGCTAACGAAGGCCGACGCCGATGTGAACGGTCGCCGACCAACGACGGCTTCTTCGCCCGTGCTGGCTAACCTCTGGCTTAGTTACCGCCTGAACTCGTACGCGCTTCGTGGCCTGGGGTTTGGTTTCGGGGGCAATTACGCCAGTGATAACAAGATTCAGAACAGTGTCAGCCTGGGTGAATTCATTTTGCCCGCGTATACGGTTCTCAACGCATCGGCCTTTTACGACCGGCGGAAGTACCGGCTGTCGGTGAAGGCCGATAACCTGACCAACCAGCATTACTGGATTGGCTACACCACCATGAACGCCCAGAAACTACGGAGTTTCGTCGGCAGCATTGCCTACAAATTCTAGACTACCGTACGGCCCCGGCAGTGGTCGGGGCTATGCCGTTTTATCTTCAGTTCAAGTCACGTAATCCAGTGGTCTTATGCGCACCGCCCATCAAGTTAAAACCTGGTTTCAGATTCATAAATGGACGAGCCTGATTTGCACAGCCTTTCTGCTGATGCTTTGCCTGACGGGTTTGCCGCTTATTTTTCACGAAGAGATTGAGGCTCTTGAAGGCAAACCCCCGCTGGCACCTTCCATGCCCGCCGGAACGCCAACCGTACCCCTGGAACGGCTGGCCCAAACGGTTCACCAGCAGTTTCCGACCAAAGTGATTCGGTACGTTTACTGGGATGAACACGAGCCGAATACGACGACGTTCACCCTGTCTGATTCCATGACGGCGCCGGCCGATAACTACAAGCTGGTTATCTTTGACAACCGCACCGCCCGTGTTCTGGAAGAGCCCAAGCTGCAGGAAGGCTTTATGTACGTGATGCTGCAACTGCATGTCGACATGTTCATGGGCCTGGGAGGCAAGCTGTTTCTGGGGCTAATGGGCTTGTTGTTCGTCGTGGCGATTGGGTCAGGATTGATGCTCTACAGTCCAATCATGCGTCGGTTCGACTTCGGCATGGTGCGTACGGAGCGCTCGACCCGGCTGAAGTGGCTCGATTTACACAATTTACTGGGCGTGGTAACGGTTGTCTGGGCTACCGTGGTTGGCTTTACGGGGGTGCTGAACACGCTGGCCGAAGTGGTGCAGGGACTGTGGCAGCAGGGGCAACTGGCCGAGATGGTTGCGCCCTACAAAGGAGCTGCTCCGTTGCGGGGTACGCTGGCGCCACTCGATCAGGCTATGAAGATCGCCAAAGAAGCTGCTCCCGGTATGGAACCATCCTTTGTGGCCTATCCGGGTACGCCGTATTCCAGTCAGCACCATTACGCCGTTTTTATGAAGGGCACGACGCCCCTGACATCGCGCCTGGCAAAGCCCGCTCTGGTCGATGCGAAAACGGGTACACTGACCGATATGCGGAGTATGCCCTGGTACGTTAATGCCGTATTTATTTCGCAACCGCTGCACTTTGGCGATTACGGCGGCTTACCGCTAAAAATCATCTGGGCGCTGTTCGATGTCATTACTATTGTTGTGCTGGGTAGCGGCCTTTACCTGTGGTTTGCCCGCAACAAAGCCACCAGAGCGCAGTTCGCCCGCGTACAGTCAACCGTACAGCAACCATCCTTTAGCCGGTAGAAATCTTGGGACACAGACGTTTTCTGCGTAGACCACAGCGTGCCAGTAACTATGATTACTGGCACGTCTGGACCTTACCTATTTTGTTGGGTATTCTCAGTACTATTGGCCTGTTATCGGCCCTGATCGGCGATGACCTGTGGGACGGTATTTCCTGGCTCTGCCTGGCTATCCCACTGGCTATCATCGGCTGGTTTGCTCTGAAACCCAGATCGGTGAAACGGTATCGGTAAGCCATAATCCATACCCTTGTCTTTATGGTTCTTGCCTTGACACAGTCACCAGGTTAAAACAGGGTACGTGTCCGTGGTTCGTGTCTCCACCAATCACCCGTCCGGTAAAATCCAGTGAACCTACCACGGGCTGATGCCTGTTTCGGGCGAATTGTCGTCACTAAAGAACTGCCCCGTTGGGCCATCTGAACCAAATACGGCTGCTTTCACAACCCGGGCGGCCGCATCCGGCACGGTTCCAGGCCCCGAGTGGTGATTGAAATCGGTGTCGGTGTAGCCCGGATCAACGGCATTTACCTTGAACGGCGTATCGCGTAGTTGATGCGCCAGCACAATGGTATAGGCGTTCAGGGCCGCTTTCGACGGAACGTAAGCGGCTGGTGTGATGCCATAGTATATCCAGGAAGGATCACTCTGCAAGGTGAGCGATCCCAATCCCGATGTGACATTGACGATGCGGGGCTCCAATGATGGCCGCAGCAGGTCGATGAATGCCTGCGTTACGTCAATAACGCCGAAGAAATTCGTGTCGAATACCTGCCTGAATTCGCTGGTGTCCATATCCAGCGGGCCCGCCATGCCACCGGAAATACCCGCGTTATTAATCAGCACGTCCAGTACAGCTGTTTTCTGACCCAGCACGTCGCGGGCCGCTTTGATCGAGTCCGGGTTGTTGACATCAATCTCGATAGGCTCTACCTGCGTCAGCCCTTCCGACTGCAACTGATGGACTGCCTGCTGTCCTTTCGATAAATCGCGGCTTCCAAGGTATACATAATATCCCTGCTGTAGTAATTGCCGGGCTGTTTCAAAGCCAATACTCTTGTTTGCTCCTGTGATCAGTACCGTTTTCATCGTTGATTCGTTTTACCGCACAAAGCTACGCCCTGCCTGATACCCGAATGAAACACATTCTGCGGCATTACTGGTACATTTTGCGGATGGTTGCCCGGTATTCGGCGGGCGTCATACCGGTTTCGCGTTTAAAGAACCGGTTGAAGTACGAGGCATCTGAAAAGCCAAGCTCAAAAGCGATTTCTTTCAGCGAGTTATTAGTGTGAAAGAGCAGGCGACGGGCTTCCAGCACCAGCCGCTCGTGGATATGCTTGATGGCTGGCTTGCCACTCTGATTTTTTACCACCTCGCTCAGGTAGCCCGCCGACAGATTGAGCATGGACGCGTATTCACTAACTTCGTGTACCTGCCGAAAATACGTGTCGATTTTCGTTTGAAACTGTTTGAGCAGAAGTGTATCGGCCGAGGTCTCGGTAGCGGGAAACTGTTCGGTATACAGGCGGCTCAAGTACGTAAGCAGCACCGTGAGGTAAGCCGTCAGCATTCGCTGCTGCCATTCGCCGGGCTGTTGATACTCCCGGCGAATCTGGCTCAGCATGTCTTCCACAAACAGAATATCCGTCTCTGTAAGTAGCAATTCATGCCTGTTCTGCGGATTTTGAATAAGTGGCAACCGGGCTAATGACGCATTTTCCTGAAGCGACAGAAACTCACTCGTAAACGCAATACCCGTGCTCCATAATTGCGTAAAGCCTTCCTTGACGATGATGTGGTTCGGCCCGGAAAAATAGATGGTGTTGTCCTTCAGTTCATAGGGCGTCATGTCAATCCATTGACGGCTGCTCGCCCGCCGGATGAACACCAGCAGGTAATGATCCTTGCGATGGGGAATAAGAAGATCGGACTGATTGGGCAGACTGCCGTCAAAACTATAGACCCTGAACTGGGTGTTACCGGTTGCATCGGGCTCTATCGAGTAGATCGGTACGTTCGGGTTAGTATGGAGTACGTGCATTGGTTAAAGTTATCACTTTTTTGGCTGTCTGATTCAAGTGAATCGTTATTCGCCCGTGACGGTGGTGTTGGCCGGGTCGCCGGTGCGGTTTTTAAACGGACACCCTCAACTGCCACAGTCAAACTTTGCACACGTTTCACCTTTTCAGATTTACTTTTGCGATCGTAAGTAAGGTTAGATTTGATAACTCAGTATGATGGTGACACAGGCTGTTACTTCCGAAGAATCTCCGTTCGATGTACTCATTGTGGGGGCTGGACTGGCCGGAATCGGGGCCGCCTGCTGGCTACAAAAGAAACTGCCCCACAAGCGTTATGCCATCCTGGAAGCCCGTCAGGCCATAGGAGGTACCTGGGATCTGTTTCGTTACCCCGGTATTCGATCCGATTCGGATATGTATACGCTGGGGTATGCCTTTAAACCCTGGCAGGAACCGAAAGCCATCGCAGACGGAGCCACTATCCGAAACTACATTGAGGAAACAGCCGGGGAGAACGGCGTAATTCCGCACATCCGGTTTGGCCATAGAGTGATTTCCGCAGCCTGGTCTACTCCGCAGGCTTGCTGGACGCTGGAGGTCGAGCAGGGGTCGGTTCGGCATACGCTGCATACGCGATTCTTGTATATGTGCAGCGGCTATTACCAGTACGATCAGCCCCACCGGCCCCGGTTCACTGGCGAAAATGACTTTGACGGACAGATCGTGCTGCCGCAAATATGGCCCAGCGAGTTGACCTATACGGGTAAGCAGGTCGTAGTGGTGGGAAGCGGGGCAACGGCCATGACTCTGGTGCCGGCCCTGGCTTCGTCGGCGGCTCAGGTGACATTGTTGCAGCGATCGCCTACCTACGTTGTTGCCCTGCCCGCCCACGACAAGCTGAGCCTTCGCCTGCAACGCTGGTTACCCCAGCGGCTAGCCTACTCGCTCATCCGCTGGAAAAATATAGTCGGTAGTGTCGGGCTTTACTGGCTGGCCCGAAGCCGTCCTGACCAGACAAAGCAGCAATTAATAGGGCTGGTTTCCAGGCAGCTTGGGGCGGATTACGACGTAAAAACGCACTTTACCCCCCGATACAATCCCTGGGATCAACGGATGTGCGTGGTGCCGAATGGCGACTTGTTTAATGCTATTCGGAAGGGGCGGGCTACCGTCGTAACTGATGAGATTGACCACTTCACCCCGCAAGGGCTTCAGCTTAAGTCGGGCCAGCAACTGCCCGCCGATATGGTAGTGCTGGCGACGGGCCTGACCATTCAGCTGTTTGGCGGTATGCAGCTTATCGTAGATGGGGAGTTGGTACACCCTAATGAGCGGATGGCGTATAAAGGCATGATGCTGAGCGATGTTCCCAACCTGGCGCTCGCCTTTGGCTATACCAACGCGTCGTGGACGCTAAAAACCGATTTAACCGCTGGCTACGTCTGTCGGCTGCTGCGGCACATGGATCGCCACAACTATGCCATCGCGGTTCCTCGCCGACAGGCCGGGATGGCCGCCGTTCCTTTTGTCGATTTAGCCTCGGGTTACGTTCAGCGCGCCCGGCAAGTGCTGCCTCAGCAAGGGGGGCGCCGTCCGTGGAAGGTTTATCAAAACTACCTCAAGGATATGCTGACGATTCGTTTTGGGCGCCTGACCGACGGGGTAATGCAGTTCAAATCCAAACCAACGGCTCAGCCGCTACCATAATTTCGTGGCGGGGCTGCTGTTGGTACATCATCATTTTCACCCGGTACCCAGTAATCATTTTTCCCTGTACACCCACCCGGAAGCCGTCTTGACCGTTATTACCGATTTCCTGAAACAATGGGTTTATGGGGTTGAATTTTGACATTGTCGGCTGCTCCACAGTCTGGATGGGGCTGGTTCGGTCAGGCCAATGTCTCGGTGCGTAGCCAGTCTGTAGGATAAAATAACCTGGTTCCCGTGGTGGGCGTTAAACCTAGTTTGGCTCGGTTCAGTATCTTGCAGCCGAAATGCGTACAGCTAGACGAACTGAACTGTACCATTTAATCTACCAATGAATGTGAATGAAGCTGTGGAACCATTTTTGGCCGGAGGGGGCGAAATGGGAAAACTAATCCGGTCAATGGACTGGTCGAAGACGCCCCTCGGGCCAGTTGCCAGTTGGCCCCAAAGCCTGCGAACCTCCGTTAGCCTGTGCCTATCGTCAACCTTTCCTATTCTCATTGCCTGGGGGCCGGAAACCATCCAGATTTACAACGATAGCTACCGACCCATTTGCGGAGCCAAGCACCCCGAATCAATGGGGCAGAATTTTCGAATCTGCTGGGAAACCGCTCTTCCCGTGGTGGGCGATGCGTTTACCAAGGGGCAGCAGGGAGAAGGAACCTACATTAAAGATCAGCGCATGTTTCTGGATCGCTACGGCTACCTGGAAGAAGCGTTTATGACTTTCTCATTCGCCCCCATACGGGACGAATCGGGTGAGGTGGGGGGCATTTTTCACCCCATTACCGAAACGACGGATAAGATGCTCAGCGCCCGGCGGACCCAGGTTCTTCGGGATGTGGCCGCCCGGACGGGTCAAGCCAAAACGAATGCAGATATCTACGAAGGGCTGGCGACAGCCGCTGGGGAGTTTGCCCTGGATTTGCCGTTTTTGCTCCTGTACGAACTTCAGCCGACAGGAGCGGTGGCCCGGCTGGTGAATGCGTCCGGCCTGAAAGACGACTCCCCCGCGCCGATTGCCCTTCACGAATTAACCGTCGCCCAAACGCCCTGGCTCGCCGATCTGGAACAAACCCAGGTCATTACTGAACTAGCCGAAACGGTTGGGCCGCTCCAGGGAGGTCCTTACCCGGATTCGCCCCATACGGCGCTACGATTGCCCATTCAGCTGTCAGGAAATCCCGAACCGGTCGGGTTCATTCTGGCCGGGGTTAGTCCGCACCGGGCGCTGGATCAGGAATACCTTACTTTTTATGCACTACTGGCCAATACCATTAATACGGCCTTCTCGAACGTGCACGCCTACCAGGAGGAGCAAAAACGAGCCGAAGCCCTGGCCGCCATCGATCAGGCCAAAACGGCCTTCTTTAGCAACATCAGCCACGAATTTCGTACCCCCTTAACCCTGATGCTGGGGCCGCTGGAGGAACTGAAGCATACCGCCCTGGCCCAGACGATAGCGTATAAAGAACCGATTGAACAGGCGCACCGCAATGCTGGTCGTTTGCTTAAACTGGTCAATAACCTGCTGGATTTCAGTCGCATCGAAGCGGGCCGGGTAACTGCCCGGTTCCGACCCGTGGATCTATCGGTTTTTACCGTAGACCTGGCCAGTAGTTTTCGGTCGCTCCTCGACAGAGCCAGACTGAACTTCGTGGTTGATTGCCCATCGCTGCCATCGTTGGTCTACGTAGATACCGATATGTGGGAAAAGATTGTCCTCAACTTGCTGTCGAACGCGTTTAAATACACGTTACAGGGCACGATAGGGGTTCATCTGCACAGCCAGGATGGCATGGCGATCCTGCGCATTTCGGATACGGGCGTAGGCATTCCGCCCCGTGAATTGCCGCATATGTTTGAGCGGTTTCATCGGGTGGAGCAGGCGGGTGGCCGTACCCATGAGGGAACCGGTATCGGTCTTTCACTGGTCAGTGAACTCGTACAGCTGCACCAGGGCCGTATTCAGGTAGACAGCGTAGAAGGGGAGGGTAGTACCTTTACCGTGCGCATTCCGATGGGTAACGCGCATTTGCCCGCCCATCAGGTAAGCGAAGGCTACCGCCAGCAGGAAGCAAGCGGTCTGGCTGCCGCCTTTTTAGAAGAAGCGCAAACGATGCTACCCGCCGAATCCCGTTCTGCGCTAGTATCCAGTTCACCCGGTAGTGCCTTGCCGGGTCCCTCCTCGGCCAGTGTCCTGGTTGTGGACGACAATGCCGATATGCGGGCTTACCTGGTCCGACTGCTTGAGCCGCATTTTACTGTACGCACGGCCGTCAACGGCGCTGAGGCCCTCAAGCAACTGCTGATCAATCCACCCCAACTGATTCTGAGTGATTTAATGATGCCGGTCATGGACGGCAGCGAACTGTTGCGCCGGGTTAAGCAGAACTCCGCCACCAGCCATATTCCCCTTATTTTTTTATCGGCCCGGGCCGGGCAGGAGGCCCGCATCGACGGGCTGGAAGCTGGTGCAGACGATTACCTGGTCAAACCCTTTGCCGCTCCCGAATTACTCACCAAAGTTCGGGCCCAGATCGACCTGAGCCTGTCGCGTCGACAAGCGGAAATCCGCTTCCGAAACCTGATTCAGGAGGCACCGTTTGCCATTGGCGTGTATAGTGGCCGTTCGTTTACCATCGACATGGCGAATGAAGCACTCCGGCGGATTTGGGAGAAACCGGTATCGGTTATCGGCGTGAACCTGATCGAGGCACTGCCGGAACTGAAAGGTCAGCCCTTTATACACTTGCTGGAGCAGGTATACGATACGGGCGTTGCCTATCAGCATGCGGAACAACCGGCTGATCTGGTGATAGATGGTCAACGGAAAACGTACTGGTTCAACGTTACGTACCACCCGCTGAAGACCGAACAGGGTCAGGTGTATGCCATTTTACACATGGCGGTTGATGTAACGCAGACAGTAATGGACCGGCGTCAGATTGAAGAGGCAAAAGAAGCGCTTCAGCAGGCCGTCGAATTGGCCGAACTAGGTACCTGGGAACTGGATCCGACAACCGATCAGATCACGTTTTCCGATCGTATGCGGTCCTGGCATGGCATTCTGCCAACAGAACCCATCACGCGCGAGCGGGTTCAATCGTCCATCCGGGCGGCCGATCGAAGCCGTATCCACAACGCGCTGGCGCAATTGCTGGCTCCGGAAAGTTCGGGCCGGTTCGATATCGAGTATTACGTCGAGGCAACCCCAACCAGCCAGGAGCGCATTTTACGAACGCAGGGTAAAATAACGTTTACCCCGGAAGGAACCGCGCATAAGGTCCGGGGCACCGTTCAGGACATTACCCAGCAACGGAGCGCTCAGCTGGCTCTGGAAAAACAGGTTTACCTGCGCACGGAAGAGTTATACGCTACCAACGAAGAACTGGCCGCTACCAACGAAGAGCTGGCCGAAGCCAACGAAGATTTTGCCGAAGCCAACCGGCATCTGATGCGCTCGAATCAGAATCTGGAGCAGTTTGCGTACATTGCCAGTCACGATTTACAGGAACCCCTGCGTAAGATTCAGCAGTTTAGCGATCTGCTCAAAACGCGTTACGGCTCAACCATGGACGAAGAGCTGATCTACGTTGATCGGATGCAGTCGGCGGCCCAGCGAATGTCCCGCCTGATTAAGGATCTACTGGCTTTCTCCCGGATTTCGACCAATCAGGTGAATCGGGTTTCCGTTCCGCTTCGTCAGCTTGTGGACATTGCCCTGGATGATCTGGCCGTAGCCGTCAGCGAAAGTCAGGTTCAACTTGACATAGGACCCTTGCCTGCGGTGCAGGGAGATCCATCCCAATTGGGTCAGCTACTGCAAAATCTGCTCTCGAATGCGATCAAGTTTAGCCGTTCTGATTCCACCACTCCCCGGATTCAGATTCATTGCTCAACCTTAAACGCCCGCGAATTACCTCATTCGGTTAAGCCAACCCGGCATGCCGCGATGTACCACTGTATTGAGATTACGGATAATGGAGTCGGGTTCGATGAGAAGTATACGGAGCGGATATTTCAGGTATTTCAGCGACTACACGGCAAAAATGAGTTTGCCGGTACAGGCGTGGGCCTGGCTATCTGCGAAAAGGTAGTGGCCAATCATGGGGGCGCTATTACGGCGCACAGCCAGCCGGGGCAGGGAGCTACCTTTCGGGTGTATCTGCCTCAATGAAGCGTAGGTATGGGTATAAGGGTAGATAAGTAGCCAGCGTTGACGGTAATGCCGACTACCATTTTATCGCGGTATGTAACCTAAAAACGGGCAAAACTAGCTACTTGTCGAAGTCCGTCGGTCGTAGCCGCTGAAGGCTGCTACTTTTGACCCAGTTAATCACTAGGTCATTCGCTTAAAACGGACAGGATACCATGAACCATACCTTCAACGACGTAACGCTCTTAATTACAAATTATAACAGAAGCCTTTCGCTGGAAAATTTACTTAAAAGCTTTCAGGCGCTTAATTGCCAGTTTGGCGCGATTATCGTAACGGACGATGGCAGCCAGCCTCTGCACCTGGACCGGATTAAAAAGCTTCAGCAGAAAATGCCGTTTCAGTTGCTTACCTCCCCCCGCAACATGGGCGCTGGCTACAACATGAACAAAGGCCAGCGGGCGGTGAAGACACCCTATACCTTATTCGTTGAAGATGATTTCGAAGCAGGTCCTCAGTTCCCGGCCGCTCTTCGCGAATCGCTGGCGCAGATGAACAAGCGGTCTGAACTGGATATTGTTCGTTTTTACGCGTACTTCCGGTATCCGTACCTGAAACCCGATTCAGCTAAGTTTTCGGAAATGGTATTCTCGCCGTTGGCCACGAATTACCGGAAAGTGCATTATTACAGTGATCATCCACACCTGCGTCGTAGCTCGTTTCTGGATAAATTCGGCCCATTTGACGAAACAACCCCGCCCGACCAGACGGAGTACAGAATGTGCATATCCTTTCTGCAAAATAAAGGGAAAGGCCTGTTCTATAACGATTATACGGAGTTGTTTTACCACAATAACTCCGTAGAGCCAAGTACGATTCATCGGAGCGGATGGCGAAAAAGCAGCGGTGCCCTCGTAACGTTTGCGCGGGTAATTTACCGGCAGCTTAAACACAATTACGACATCCACTTCATGAACGTTCGGGGTCGTCACGTTCTGTCCCACAACGGATAGAATCGAGACGTCTCAATCAACCCGACCATATACCTGTTTCTGTGGCAATTAACGTCAGCGGCTCGTGTCATTACGCACCACTGATGGTAATTGCCACAATCTATTTTACCCTACTCCCGGTGTGGTGCTGGCGGGTGGTCCCGTTCTCGCTATACCAACATCTAAAACCTGACAAGCCCCGGCATAGGGTTGCCGACAAGCGAGTCTATAGCTTTGTTTAAAATTTAGTATTATTATTGGAAAAATTTTACCTGCGACGTTCGCGTGAAGAAGGCAATATCGATTGGTTTGTTTGGCTTGCTCCTGCATCACATTCTGGCATACGTGCTGGTATGCGTAGGAACATGGTGGCAGGCTGAACACGATCTTTCCCAGCGGCTACAGGTATACCGCTCCGTCGATAGCCTTGTCGAGTTTCAGATTCCGCTCAATGACAAACCCGATGCCAGCGCGATTACGAGTACGACGTCGGACGGGTTTACGTACCGGGGGCAGTATTATTCGGTTGTGAGCATGACCGTTCAGGGGGATACGCTGTTCATTTCCGGCCTCCAGACGAGTGGTGATTCGTTCTAGCAGAGTGATTTGCTCTCGTTCATGCAGGAGCACGTGACCGGTGCCAGCGACTCGCCCAGTAAAGCCAATACGCTGCTGAAATTTTTGCTTAAAGAGTACTCGCCTGCCCCGCGAATTGCCTTTTGTTTCCAGTCGCGGGGTTGGCTTACCGCTATTCGGATTCCCGAAAAACCGGTTCTATTCGATCAATTAGCCCAGCGGGTTTCGTCTCCACCGCCCAGGGCCTGACGTGGATTTTCTGTCCATTTTCTTGCCTCTCATAGCTATTCAGGTGAACGATTCCATCAATCGTTTTCGCTGTTTCCTGGGCGCTATTTTATAGCCCGGCAACAGTTTGTGTCTCCTAATTACTGTCGAACGCGTTGGTCGCGGGTCGTTACCGAACGGTGTAACGAGACCTGCCCAATCTCCATATTGTTTTACATCATGCCACATATTCCTCTACCGGACCATTTGCCGGGTATTACGGGCCTGCTCGAATACCGGCTTGATACGGCCATGCCCATTCGGGAACTGACCCAAGTACTACTGCGGGGTGAATCAACCCTGTCACAAGGCGAACGCGAACTGATTGCCGCCCTGGTGTCGTCGCGCAACGAGACCAATTTCTGCAATGCCGCCCACACGAAAGCCGCCGATATGCTGCTCGGCGATGATACGATAGCGGCTGCGGTAAAAGCCGACATCGAAACCGCTCCCGTGAGCGAGAAAATGAAAGCACTGCTCCAGATTGCCGCCCTGACGCAGCGGTCGGGTCTGGCCGTCACGCCCGAAGCCGTTGCCCGTGCGCAGGCGGCTGGCGCTACCGATCGCGAGATCCATGACACCGTGCTCCTGGCCGCGCTGTTTTGCCTGTACAACAAATACGTGGACGGCATGGCGACGGTGACTCCCACCGATCCGGCTTATTACGAGGTGCTCGGTGACCGCATCGTGAATCGGGGCTATAACCGTCCACCGGGCGGTCATCCGGCTCCACAATCCACATCCAATCAGTCATAAACAACTTACTGCGTACAGTTTCTGCCTTCGCCAATAGTTTCTAGGTACTGGGCAGAGGGGACTGTGCCGTCATTTTGACGCATTTCTACCTCATGAATATAAAGAAATACGCCTTGCTTTTCGCGGGGCTCTGGCTCGTTAGTACCCTAACGTTTGCCCAATCCGTTAACGTAACCGGCTCTGTAATGGACCTCGTTAATCATAAGCCGCTGGTCAACGCAACGGTTACCCTGACTGGTCAACGGTCGGGTGCGGTCACCGATAATGCCGGGAAATTCAGCATCCAGACTAACCGAGCAGGGGCACTCACGCTACGTATCTCGATGGTTGGCTACGAACCCCAAACGGTTTCGGTGACGAATAGTAACGCTCCCCTTGTCATTCATCTGAACCTGTCGGTCAGTGATCTGGATGAAGTGGTCGTGGGCGCATCCCGCGTGGAAGAGCGGCTGGTCAGAGCACCGGTCACAATCGAGAAAATGGACGCCCGCAACATTCGCGAAACGCCGTCCGCTTCGTTTTACGAGGGGATCAATAACCTGAAGGGCGTCGACATGGTCACGAGTGGGTTGACTTATCGGCAGATCAACACGCGGGGTTTTGCCAGCACGGGCAATAGCCGGTTTCTGCAACTCATCGACGGAGTAGACAATCAACCTGCCGGGTTCGGCTTTTCGGTCGGCAACATGTTCGGACTGAGCGATCTGGATGCCGAGAGCGTGGAGTTGGTGCCCGGTGCGGCTTCGGCGCTGTATGGTCCGGCGGCTTTCAATGGCGCATTGCTGATGACGAGCAAAGATCCGTTCACGCACCAGGGACTGAGCGTTCAGGCCAAAGTGGGTGTGAATCATTTGAATGACCGGAACACGGGAGCCGCCATGTACAACGATCATGCCATTCGGTATGCCAAAGCATTCAATAACAAGTTCGCGTTTAAGCTGAACGCATCGTATATGTGGGGGCTCGACTGGTTTGCGACCGATTACACCGATGTAAACCAGGCTACTCCAACCGACCAGCGGGGGGCGCAAAACCCGGCCCGGAACGGTCTCAATATCTACGGTGATGAGGTGGTCAGAACCCTGACGAATGCGGGGCAAGTCTCGCGGACGGGGTATCTGGAGAAAGATCTGACCGATTACAACGTCTATAGCCTGAAGCTGAATGGGGCGCTCCACTACCGGATTACGCCGGGTTTAGAAGCGATTTACGCGTTCAACTACGCCAAAGGAACCGCCAATTATACCGGCTCTAATCGGTTCTCGGTCAACGGATTTTCACTTACGCAACACCGGCTGGAATTACGCGGGAAGCAGTTCTTCGTGCGCTGGTACAGCAACGCCGAAGACTCGCATAATTCCTACAATACGCGGTCACTGGGGCAGCAGATCAACCGAACGTGGGTGCGCGACCTAAATGGCAACGTCGTCACACCCGATAAAGCCGATGACACCTGGTTCAGCCGGTACGCAGCCGCTTATGGTGGCACGATTCCGAACGTGAGTGGCAACGATCAGACGGCTGCCCGAACCTTCGCCGATCAGGGACGATTGCTGCCCGGTACGGCCGAGTACGAAGCGCAGAAAAATCGGCTGACGGCCATTCAGGGCCTGGCTGGCGCGGGTATTCTGAGCCAGACCAGTATGTGGCACGCTGATGGCCAGTACAACCTGACATCGGCGCTCAATAACGTTGCGGAAGTTCTGGTTGGCGGTAATTTCCGGCAATACAGTCTGTTCACGAACGGCACGCTTTTCGACGACAAGGGCGGGCGGATTCTGTACCACGAATACGGCGCGTTCGCGCAGATCAGCAAGGCAATACTGGCCGATAAGCTAAAACTAACGGTATCGGGCCGGTACGATAAGAACCAGAATTTCGCTGGGTATTTTACGCCCCGGGCCTCGGCGGTCTATTCAGTCACCGACCGGCACCATTTCCGGGCGAGTTACCAGACGGGTTTCCGGAACCCTACACCGTCCGACCAGTTTATCAAACTCAACGTGGGGCCGATCACGATTCTGGGGGGCGCACCCAGTAACAGCGCGGGCATGAACGTCTACGAAAATTCGTACATAGCCGCCAGCGTGAATCAGTTTGGGGCTGGTTTCGGGGCCGATGTCGGTAAAGTCGGACCGCAACAGGCGGTGCTGAACAACAAAGACAAGTTGCAGAAATCGAACGTGCCGTACATTGCGCCCGAACGGGTCAATAGTTTTGAGGTCGGTTATCGCGGGTTGTTAAGCAGTAATCTGTCGGTCGATGCCAACTACTACTACGGCGTTTATACCAACTTCATTCTCAACTCCGTGGTGCTACGTCCGGAAAGCCCGGTGCTGGGTTCGGACAGTAAACCCAATGCCGCAGCCGCGCAGGATATTCTGAGCGGGCGGGTTCAGGCGTTTCAACTGTATACCAACGCCCCCGACAAGGTATCATCGCAGGGGGCCACGCTCGGTCTGACCTACCGGACACCGGGCGGCTACCAGATCGGGACCAACGGTACGTGGTCGGCCTTCAACATCCGCAACGCCGATCCCAACAACGTAGCCGCTTTCAATACACCCCGTTTCAAGACCAACGTCACGCTCGGCCACCGCAGTCTTTTGCCCAATGTTGGTTTTAATGTTGCGTGGCACTGGCAGGAAAGCTTCGACTGGGTAAGTTCGTTTAATGCGCTCATTCCCGGACGCGTACCGGCCTATCACCTCCTCGATGCACAGGTCAACTACCGGGTATCCTCACTCAACACGGTCATCAAGCTTGGTGCCAATAACCTGACCAACCAGTATGTGGTGCAGGCCTATGGCTCTCCGGCGGTGGGTGGGCTTTATTATGTGTCACTTGTCTTTAATTAAAGAATGAAAGAGCGAAAGAGCGTTGTTTGCGCCAGCCACTCTTTCGCTCTTTCA
This sequence comes from Spirosoma lituiforme, assembly GCF_054776635.1. Lineage (NCBI taxonomy): Bacteria > Pseudomonadati > Bacteroidota > Cytophagia > Cytophagales > Cytophagaceae > Spirosoma > Spirosoma lituiforme. The sequence goes on along the minus strand of NZ_BAAHBO010000001.1, from coordinate 884,858 downwards.
TTCTTTGGCCACTCTTTCACTCGTTAAAAATGGAAGCAACTCTCACTAAACCCCAAATCCTGCCCGCCAACTGGTTCGCCTTTGGACTGTGTGCACTGTCGTATTTGCTGGGCGGAACGGCCTCTACGCTCATGGCGACATTTCTGCCGGTTGCCATACCGGAATTGGTAGGTCAGTCGGTTTCTGAAGCCCAATTAGGCGAAATCGGCGCTTACATCAGCGCGGCTTTTCTGTACGGCTGGACAGTCGGTGGACTCGTGTTCGGCCTAGTCGCGGATCGGATTGGGCGGGCGTGGGCCGTCGCGTTCGTTACGTTTCTTTACGGCGTGTCCATGCTGTGTACGGTTTTCGCGCCTACCTGGCCGGTGCTGCTCGTGTGTCGATTTCTGACGGGCGCGGGCGTGGGTGGCGTGTTGCTGCTCACTACCGTTTATCTATCTGAAATCTGGCCCTCAACGAGTCGGGCGGTCGTGCTGGGCATTCTGGCCGTCATGTTTCCGGTGGGCATCGTGGCAACGGGCGGACTCAACGCCGGGCTGGTTCCCTGGCGACAGGCGTTCTGGCTGGGCCTGATTCCGGTACTGGTGGCTCTGCTGATGTTCGTGCGTCTACCTGAATCGGATAACTGGGTACAGCAACGCCAGCAATCGAACCCCGACAAGGCATGGACAACTGCCGACCGGGCCAACCTGCTGACCGGCGTGTTGATTTTCGGGGCGGTATTGATCGGGCTGTGGGGTACGTTTTCCTGGATTCCGACCTGGGTACAGTCGCTGCTGCCTGCCGGTCAGACGGGCGGGCGCGAACGGGGACTGACCATGATGCTGCTCGGCATGGGCGGCATTATCGGTGGTATGGTATCGGGCGTCCTGATCGGGCGACTCGGTTCGCGAATAACGCTTTTGCTGACCTTCGCGGGCTGTGCAGGCGGCTGTGCGCTGCTGTTTCTCTCGAACCGCCAGTTTTCGCCGATCATTTATGCCGAAACGGCTTTTGTTGCCTTGTTCTTCGGTATTAGTCAGGGGGCATTGTCGAGCATTATCCCGGCGTTGTTTTCTGTTCGGATTCGCGCAACGGCGGCTGGCATCAGCTTCAATATCGGTCGTTTTTTTACAGCAACGTCGGTGTTTTTCGTCGGTACGATGGTCGCGGAGTTGGGTGGTTTCGGCAACGCGTTGCTCCTGTTTTCTATCGCCTTTCTGGTTGCCTGGGTGGCTGTTTTTGTGCGATACAGGCCTGTTTCTTAGTAAATAGTAGGAAGTGTACAGTTTTTTTTCGACAGGATTTACAGGATTTATTTTGCTAATCATTTTTTTAATACGTCCTGTGAATCCTGTCAAAAAATAGTAAGCCAACCATTTTTCATTCCAAAACGAGAACGTTGCATATGCCACATATTCAACTCAATAACGACGCGCCGGGTATTCGCAGTCTGGTTATGTACCGGCCCGACACGGGTAAACCACTTTATGAATTGGCACAGGCGTTGCTTCGCGCCGGTTCACCCGACAGTACATTGTCCGATGCCGAGCGCGAACTGATTGCGGCCTATGTGTCGAGCCGAAACCGCACGGCTTTCTGTATGAACAGCCACGCTGCGGCCTCCCGCTATCTTTTTGGCGAACAGGCATCGGTTGTCGATCAGGCACTGCAAAATCCGGAAACGGCACCCATCTCGTCCAAACTTCGGGCTCTGCTCACGATTGCCGAACGCGTAACGGCTGATGCCCGTACGGTGACGGACGATGTGGTGGCGGCTGCCCGAACGGAAGGCGCGACCGATGGCGATATTCACGACACGGTGCTCATTGCCGCTTCGTTTTCGATGTACAACCGCTATGTGGATGGCCTCGCTACGCTAACGCCCGACGACCCGGCTGCCTACGCGGCCATGGGCGAGCGCATGGGAACGATAGGCTACGCCTTACCCAAACCAAACTAAACCCAAACGAACACCATGCCTCATCTCGATTTCTTGCCCGGTCTGCTGGGTATTCGCGGCCCGATGGCGTTTAGCCCCGAAACGGCCCGCCCCCTTAATGATCTGGTCAACGTACTGCTTCGCGCGAATGCAAACCATCCTGATTCAACCCTCAGCGAAGGCGAGCGGGAACTGATTGCCACGTATGTATCCGCTCAAAACGATTGTTTTTTCTGCCAGACCATTCACGGGGCCGTAGCCAGTCATCACCTGGTCGATACCGACTGGTCGCTGGTGCGGTCGGTGAAACAGGACTATGTCCAGGCCGCTATTTCGGATAAACTGAAAGCTTTATTAACCATTGCCGGAAGCGTACAGCAAGGCGGCAAGCAAGTCACAACTGAGCAGATTGACCGGGCCCGCGCTGAAAGAGCCACCGACCGCGATATTCACGATACGGTGTTGATTGCGGCTGCGTTCTGCATGTTCAACCGGTATGTCGATGGGCTGAATACCTGGGCACCTGACAATCCGGAATTATATTGGTATCGGGCGCAGAAAGTAGCTGAATACGGCTACACCCACGAAGACCATTACATGCCGCCGGGTTGATTCCGGACATGAATTTATTCTGCAAGTTGACTTAAAAACAGTGAGATGAGTTTCGTCGGGCCTTACCAGTTGGCCCGGCGGAGTTTGTCGGGTTGCAGAACCCGAATACCGGCACTGCTGACGTCAATCAGCCCATCGTGTTTAAATTCGCTCAGCGTGCGAATCAGCGATTCCGTGGCGGTGCCGATGATGGCCGCCAGATCATCGCGCGAGAGTTGAATAGGTGGGGCCAGCTCGCCGGTGGGTAGCGGCTCCTGAAGCCGAAGTAGTGCGGTGGCTACCCGCCGACGCAACGAACCGTAGGCCATATCCAGCAACTGATCTTCTTTTTCGCTGACGCGCCCGGCCAGCAGACGAACAAACTGACGACCCACGTCGGGTTGTGCCAGCAGTAATTGCCGGAAATCGGCCTTGGGTACGTACACCAGGTCGGCGTCCTCAAGCGTCAGGGCAGAGTCCGTATAATTTGTTTCGTCCAGCAAGGGTACATCACCGAAAAACTCGCCCGGTCCGTAAAGCCCCGTTACCAGTTCTTTCCCGTCCGGGCTGGTACGACTGGTTTTGACGCGACCCCGTTTGAGAAAATACAGCCGGGTTGGTTCGTCGCCTTCGGTATAGATAAACTGTTTCTTAGGAACCGCGTGCACTTTTCGATCTGCCACCAGTTCCGCCAGTCCGCCAGCCGAGCGAACATCATCCACAAACGGCGCAATGACTTCTTTCGCCAGCTCATAATCCGCCCGCAGTGGTCCGGCACCAACGTGCTGAAAACGGTTCAGGCGTCCCTCCACGGCGCTGAGCAGTTCGGTATCGTCAAACGGTTTGGTCAGGTAGTCATCGGCCCCCAGTTCCATCCCCTTTCGAAAATCGACCCGTTCGGATTTGGCGGTCAGGAAAATAAACGGGATTCCGCCCAGGCTGGAATTTTTGTTGACGATGTGTAATACGCCGTAGCCATCCAGAACCGGCATCATGATGTCGCAGATAATCAGGTCCGGTCGGTCGGTCAGGGCCTGTTCAATGCCCCGTTTGCCATTTTCGGCCGTCAGAACCCGGTATCCGGCCAGTTCCAGAATTTCCGCCGTATTCTCCCGAATAGCGGCATTGTCTTCAATGAGTAGGATGGTTTTCATGAGGAAAGGAGAGGGTAACCGTCGTACCGGCGTCTAACTGGCTGGTTAGAGATATGGTACCTCGAAGCAGTTCGAGGTACTTGGCTACAATATGCAGGCCAAGACCCGTACCGGCAAAATTGGTGGCGTTTTTGGCCCGAAAAAACCGCTCGAACAAATGGGTCTGATCGTCGGCTGAAATACCGATGCCCTGATCCCGGATTGTGATCTGAAACGTGGTTTCCTGACAGGATGCTACCAATTGAACCGCCTGATGTTCGCCCGAATATTTGATGGCGTTTGAGAGCAGATTCACCAAGATTTTTCGCAGCAGCGAGGGATCGGAATACACGGGCTGTATATCGTCGAACCGGGTCTGAATAGTTTGCCCGGCTTTCAGCATAGCGTGCAGATCACCGGTTACTTCACGCGCCAGTTCCGGAAACGAAACCCACGACCAGGTGGCTTCCACGCGCCCCTCTTCCAGACGACCCACCGACAGGAACTCCTCCAGAATGTCGTTGAGGTGATTGACGGACGCCTTAATGCGGTGAATATGCCGGAGCCGTTTAGCCTGCTGATCGGTTTCGGGGTATTTTTCGATGAGCGATGCTGATGTCAGTATGGCGCTGAGGGGTGTTCTGAACTCGTGCGACGCCATGGACACAAAGCGCGATTTCAACTCGCCCAGTTCGCGCTCGGCCGCCAACGCTTTGGCCAGTTCATCTTTCGATTGTTCGAGCTGGTGCAGCGTGGTCATCAGCGCGTGGGTACGGTCGATAACTTTCTGTTCCAGCTCGGCATTGAGCTGCTCGATGCGGCTTTTCTGTTCCAGTAAGGTTTGTTCCGCTTCCTTTTTGGTGGTAATGTCGATGATATACGCCACCGCCATCAACGCTTTTTCCCGGTAGAAATAACTCAGGCTAATCTCGGCGGGAAATACTGATCCATCTTGTCGTTTGGCGAAGAGATCGCGCCCGTGTCCCATGGCTCTCACCTGCGGATGGGCGTTAAAAGACGCTCGCAACTGGGCGTGCCGTCCGGTTACCGAATCGGGTACGAGCGCATCGATGGATACGTTGGTCATAGCCTCTTCGCTGTAGCCAAACAGGGCGCGCGCGTGCCGGTTGGCAGACACGATATGGCCCTGCTCATTGCAGACGATGATGCCGATGGTGGCGTGGGTAAAAACGGCCTCGAAGGAGTCGTCGAACATACGAATCAATCTTTAGGAGTCTGGATTTTTGCTAAAAGCCGCGCCACGGTTCTCAATGACACCCGAACAAACCGTGGCGCGGCTTTTAGCAAAAATCCTATGGGTGCAAAGTAAACGACTATAGACCGAAGGCGGCTGATTTTAATCAGTTTTATGGCTGATGTGTCTCACGGTTTGGGCAGGGCAATATGCCCAATTTTACGCCCATCAACCGGCATATTGTCATGGTATCTCCGTCTTCGTTGGAACCGGCGGCAGCTCAACGGTCTGTGCTGCTGGTTTGTACATCCGCTGCTCCGGCCTATCGTGCCGATGTGGACCGGCTTTTGGAAAACCTCCGTTCGGGGCTCGATGCAACCGTGCAGCTGATGCACATCAACGAAACGACCCATCCCGAAGTGGTCCGGAGTTTTGGTTTTGCAGTCCTGCCGGCCTTTGTGCTGCTTCGGCAGGGCCTGGAGCTGTGGCGCTACGCTGGACCTATCGATAGTCCTGAGCTTTTTTATCAACTGAATTGTCAGGTACAATAGCTCTCTTTTCAACTTCTTACTCGTAAAATCACATGAATTCGAACCTGTCCCGTATGCCATTTCGCCAGCCTTCAACAACGGTTGCCTGCCAGCAGGAACAACAGCACTGGCAACAGATTATCCGCCAGCAGGAGGAAGAAATTCGTCAGTTACGGTCGTTGCTCCTGGAGGTAATGCGCCACGATACCTGCCGAAGTCTTTGCCACGACGCCGTTGATTACTGCCGGGACCTCAATCAGTTACAAACCAAACTCGACCGCTTGAACCGTGACCTGCTCTGCAACGGCGCTGTCTGTTCATCGAGCCAGAGGATGCTCATGTGTACCGACGCCCGATTCAGTCTGGCGGCTACGATCGAGCGCCATGCGACGGCGCTGGTCGGCGAGTTTTCACGCATTAATGATGGATGCCGTCAGTTTCTGGCGTGCCTGATGAGCCTGAACTTATTGTAATTTATTGCCGCTGTAAATCTGTCAACCTCTTTTTATGCTTATCCTCGCTTTCTTTCTGGCGCACTGGTATTTGCCGGGGTTGATGCAGACCCTCTTTCTTCACCGCTATGCCGCCCACCCGATGTTCACCATGAGCAAAGGCTGGAAAAAAGTTTTTACGTGCTTACCTTCATCGGGCAGGGGTCTTCGTTTCTGAGCCCACGCGCCTACGGTATTATGCACCGCCTGCACCACCGGTACGCCGGAGCGGCTCACGCGGATACGGACCAGAATCCCCACTCGCCGGAATTTCCCAAAAACCTGTTCGACATGATGGGGAAGACCCGTACCTATTATAATGACATTCTGAACATCCGGGCCGCTATTCCGGCCAAATTTAAAAAGGGGGTGCCCAACTGGATGTGGATGGAGTGGTTTGGGGATCGGTGCCCGGTGTTGTACCACAACAATCGCCACCAGTACGGGGGGCGGGCCAACTTCGGTGGTTTCCGCTGGCACGAGGTAGACCCGGCTTACCCGCTGCTGAAACTACTGAATGCATTGACCGTAGTGAAGCTCCGCGTTGGCCGCGATGAAGCTTATATGTAATGAACGCCCCCACTTTCGAATGGGTAAAAAAACTGATAAATAAGCGCCGTCTGATTGCAGGGCACACAATAAAATCATCAGATAGGCGTTTTATGTCTGTTACGTTACTTCAGCCCCACTGGCCCGGCCCGTGGGGCTTTTTAATTTATGGATGGTGTGCCTAAAAGTTGCTTATCACGTCAGGAGAATGCCAGCCTGTTAAGCCAGGGTGTATGTTTGGTTGAGTAACCGAATCCTGCCTGGCTCCCTGGCTTTACACGCCGTCATTCTTCTGGCCAAGGTGCCCATGAATTCATCGGGTAGCTCTTCCTGATTGTCTACAGGTGTATCCCGATCAGGAAAGGTTCAATGCTTGCCGGATCGCATCTTTCTTGCCGCGTGAAACCGGTATTTCGGCTCCGTCGGTTAATAACAGGAAATCACCAAACTCTTTCTTCCAGCTTTTGATCCACTTCGTATTGACCAGGTGGGACTGGTGGCAGCGCAGAAACCCGTGGTCTTTCAAGAGTTCCTCGTACTCATAAATGGGTTTGCAAACCAGCAACGCTTCGCCACCGCTCAGGTAGAAGGTGGTGTAGTTGTTGGACGATTCACAGCGAAAAATCTCACTGACCTTTACCAATCGGGTTTCTTTGGTAGTGGCCAGCGCAATGCGCTGTTCCTCATTTGTTTGCTGTGATTTCAGCAAGTGCAGCAGATTCTCCAGCTGCTGGCTCTGTACTTTCAGCCGGCGTTGTTTTATGGCTTTATCAACCGCCGATTGCAACTCGCCTATGTCGATTGGTTTCAGTAAATAGTCGACTGCCGCGAAGCGCATCGCCTGAATGGCGTACTGATCATAAGCCGTAACAACGATTACTTCAAAGTTGTGGACGGAAAGGCTGCGCAACAGATCGAAACCCGTTTGGCCGGGCATCTGAATATCCAGAAATACCAGATCCGGCTGATGCTGGTACAACAGCGCTTTTGCCGTTTCCGCACTCGTGGCACTACCGCCAATGGTTACCTGCGGGCAGTACAGCCTCAATAGTTCTCGCAGGTTGTCCAGGTTATGGATTTCGTCGTCAATCAGGATGGCCTTCATGCAAACCAGTGCGTAAAACGGAGAATGATCTCGGTGCCTTTGGCCGAGTCAGGAACCACCTCAAAATGGATTGGCTGCTCCCGGTTTAACTCATTTAACAGACTAATGCGGTCGCGGGTTAGTTTCAAGCCAAATCCGGTTGACGAAGCCTCCGCCGGGAACCCTTTTCCGTTGTCCGTAATACGAATAATCAGGGTATCACCGGTTTTGTCGACATGAATATGAATCTGGCCGGCCTTTCCTAAAGAGGCAACACCGTGCTTAACGGCGTTCTCCACCAGAGGCTGCAAGAGCAGAGCAGGAACATTGCTGTCGTATCGATTGATCGACTTATCCAGGGTGATCTGGTAAGTAAACCCAAACCGAAGCTGCTCCAGTTTCAGGTACGTTTCCAGTCCCTGTAGTTCCTCATGCAACGAAATTTCTTCCTTATGGCTGTTTGTCAGGGACTCGCGCATTAACCGGGAAAAATCAGACAGATAGCTGTTGGCACCCTGAATATCCTGCTTGTTGATTAACCCCTGAATTGAACTCAGGGCGTTGAAGACAAAATGAGGATTCAACTGGGCATAAATGGCCTTCAGTTCCAGTTGCAGCTTGGTTTTGTTTGCCAGCGCCTGGCGACTTTTTTGTCGTTGCCGAAGATAAAGCATCAAGAAGAAGAAGGCGACTAAACAGGCAAAAAGAAATACACCAACCATAATGTTGAAGCCCAAGGATTGGTACCAGGCTGGTGCTACCTCAAAACGATACGTCCTGACATGTTGAGGCTGAACGGTGTAGCGAATGTTTAGCCGATAGGAGCCGGGTGTATAGTCTTTGAGCCAGATAAAGCTGTTGTCGTAGTCGTTATTTTTCCAGGGCCTCACCACCCGGCCATTGCGTACCAGCTCATACTGCACCTGCTCTTTCTGGTAGATTTTTGCCGCCAGCAGCAGGACCAGGTTCCTGTTGGTAGCGGGTAATATCAGCGGGTCCGATGGCCGAATCGCCCGGTCCGAATCAGGTTCTCTGGCCCACGGATACTGGAGTTTTCTCAAAAAAGCGTCCAGATTGTCAGAGGTGTAAACACTGGTAATGACGGGTTTTATCGAAACCCAGCTAACCAGCGAAGTCCTGATAAGCTGACTGGTGCCGGTATGGCGAACATCGACGATCAGCGAGTGATTCAGCGGAGCTTTATAACCGCCCAGATAAGCCATCCGGGATAATCCGGATTCCTTAATAAGTGTAGAATCCGTAAATCGGCTGATGCGCTGCCATGGTACCAGAACCCGGTTGGTGGGGTATTCCACGACACGAAACTGGTAGTCCGCTGCGTTCGTCGGATTCACGCCGTGCAGAAAAAACTGCGCCCGTGCCGTATCGAACGTCGTGCGGGCAAGCAGCTTATTCGGCCGAATTGTCTGGAAAGCAGCGTCCTTTACCAACGCATAGAAATGACGGCTGTTAGCATCCAGGTCCCAGAACGAGTTATTATTCTTGGGAATAGCGACGATGAGCGACAGGGATGACGCATCATGCCGGATGTCGTGTGAAAAACTCTGGGAGTACGCTCCCCAGTCAATTTGCCCGTAAACGGTCTGGGCTACGAGGAGAAGGAACAGCGGTAGGTGTATCTTTTTCATGCCGATGGAGAACAACGGCAAAGGTCAACTCCTTTTTTTAGAATACAGATCCGACTGTGCGTTTAGCCTGTATGGCTGTGAATTCGGTAATCACTTATGAGGCAGTTGATCGTACCTGGCTTCCGGTCATGGCAGCAATGCGTTGCCTGGTTCAGACGGTTTGCAGGTAGATCGCTTCGAGTTCGTTGGCAGTCAGATCGTTGGTGGACAGAGTTTGGATCAGGCGGCCCTGGCGCATGATGCCGATGTGGGTACCCACTTCTTTGGCCCGAAAAATGTCGTGAGTCGCCATCAGGATAGCCGCTCCGCTCGCACTCAATGTTCGGAGCAGATCGGAAAACTCATTGCTGGCTTTGGGGTCGAGGCCACTGGTGGGTTCGTCGAGCAGCAGTACTTTCGCCTGTTTGGCCAGGGCAATGGCAATGCCTACCTTCTGGCGCATTCCCTTCGAGTAAACACCTACTCGGTTCTGGTGCGCGTCAGGCGGCAAACCGGCCTGATTCAGGTACTGGCTTAGTTCGTTATCGCCGTACCGAAATCCGGCCAGTGCGGAGAAAAAACGGAGATTTTCCACACCCGTCAGGTGCGGATACAGCATAACCGTTTCGGGGAGGTAAGCCAGAAATTTCTTTGATTCCTGCGGGTGTTCAGCCACGCTCAGGCCGTTAAGAAGAGCCTCGCCGGATGTGGGTCTGACGAATCCTAAAAACAGGTTGATGGTTGTCGTCTTGCCTGCTCCGTTCTGGCCGAGCAGACAGAAAATTTCGCCCGGCCGAACGGTTAGATTAAGGTTGTTGAGCGAAGGAGGCAGGGTGGGCGCGTATTGTTTGGTCAGGTCGATGGCTTGCAGCATAGGTCTGGGTGTTATGGATTGAAAATCGTTTGCCGGAACCGGAACCAGCCTAGCCCGGCAAACAGGGCAGTGAACAGCAGGAGTGGCCCCAGAACAGCAATCGGGCTGATGGGGATAGTGTCGGCAAATGTTTCGATGGCAAAAGCGATCCACTTCTCCGCCGAAACGGGGGCATTACGGAAAATTTTAGGGTAGAAATACAGCCGCATTTTTTCGTGAAATCGGCCGGTATAGTCCAGAAAGCGAAGATGATTGCCCAGGCCCGACCGGGCCAGTTCGTTGAGTTGAAGCTGGGTGTGCAGCGTTGGTACGAACCGGGCAAGAATACGCCCGGCCGTCTCGCGCTGCTGTAGCTTGCGCCGGAGCTCGCCCGCCTGACCAGCCGACTCATCGTCGCCTACCTGTTGCATGGCATAGTACCAGCGCCAGTCGAAGGGCATATCGGCCACGGGCACCTGCCGGAACTGAGGGTAATGCGCGTAGAACTTTTCGACCGTTGCGGCCTTATCCATGTCCCATTTTTCGTGAACGCCTTTGCGCTGAGCCAACGTAGTGGCCTGGGCTTCCGGCACGGGATAGCGGATCAGCATGTAATTGTTGACCAGGGCCGGGATAACGATCAGCAGGGCCAGCCAGATACTTAGCAGCAGCATGGCATTGGTGCTGGACGACCGTTGCAACGAGGCTACCCAAAAACAGACGCTGAACCAGAACAGCACATACAACACCGACATAGTCAGAAACAACCCGAATGCGCTGTTCAACGGGATACCCAGCATGATAACGGCCAGCCCGCAGATGAACCCCAGAACCGACAGGACTACTACCAGACGAATGAAGAAAAGCTGGCTAACAAATCTGATCAGGTGCTGGCACTGCGTAGCGATGATGGCCCAGGTGCCATTCTCTTTTTCGGCCGAGATAATCGAATAGGTGAACGCAATGATCAGTAACGGAAACAGGTAGATCAGTACGAAACTGAAATCGACATTGCCCAACAGCAGATTGGCGGGGTTGGTCAGGTCGGCATCGTATTTCTGCCCCTCCAGCGCGCGAAGCGTAACGCTCTGCACCGACGCATTGATGTCGCGCTGCCCGATAGACAGGCCCGTAAGCGGCCGGGTGTGATTAATGACCGAGAATTTCAGGTAGTACAGTAGCAAACCAAGATCGTCGTGGTGCAGCGCAGCATTTCTTGGAAAATCCTGCCGTTGAAAAGCCGTGGCATCGGCTACGGCCTGCTGCTGCCGTTGATTGAATTGGTTGCCCACGAACAGGGAGACAAGACCGATCGTCAGCAGAAAAACGAGTCCGAGCCGAACCCCACCGGAACGAATGAAATTAGTGAATACAAGCCGGATCATGTTAGATTGCTTTTAAGGTTTTAGTCAATCGACCCGCAATGACTACCAGCAGCACCGACCAGAAGGCAAAGGCCAGCAGCGAAATGATTTCGTGCCGGAAAACGCTCGCCACTACCGGTGCCTGGTAGGTAAAATCGGGGATTTGCTGCCAGTATTTATGGTCGATCTGATACGGTTTGTCGGTCGGTCCCAGCTTCTTGTTGCTGATGTAGCGAATTTGCAGATCGTTTATGGTCTGGGCCATGTCATAACGGTACTGCTCAGCCTGCTGCTGAAAATCGACATAGCTGGCAAAGTCCGTTCCCGACAGCGCCATGGACAAATTCCGGATGGCTAGGTAGGGATTCAGGAATGCCATTGCTTTCGAGAAGCGGTTTTGCTGGTCGTAAATAGCCAGCAACTGATTGAAATGCTCGTTGTACAGGTGAGCACTGATTTTCTCGCCCTCGGCCATCACAAACCCGCTGTAGTTGATCGGCAGTTGCTGCACCGTAGCGACCTGATAAGCGGCCAGGAGTGAATCTTTCAGGGCTTTGTAATGCGGATCGTTAGGGTTGTGGCTATCGCCTTCCAGTAAGACATCGGCCTGAATGGCTGCCAGAAACCTTGCTTTTGAGGGGGCCGGATGTAGATAAGACCCCAAGGCCTGCGATGCCCTGGGTAGCACCAGCGTAAGCATCAGCCAGAGGCCAATGAGCGATACCAGGGCGGTTTTGGCTGTCTGGCTCCGGACCGATACCAGGACGGCGATGACGCAAAAGAAAGTCAGGTACAGAAAGTAAGCCAGCATCAGCAACACCAGCCGGATTGCCTGATCGGCGGTGAAAATGCCCCCCTGCAAGCTGAAACAGAGCAAACTGGTGGTCAGCACGACCGGGCCAAAAAGGGCAAGCATTACCGACACCAGGCCCAGGCTCTTGCCCGTAATGAGTTGTTGCCAGCTTACGCCCTGACTCAGGACCAGTTTCAGCGTACCCGTTTCGCGTTCGGTAGCTACCGTTCCGAAGCCCAGAAAAAACAGGAGCAGGGGCAGCAGGAGTTGCAGAATCATTGCCAGGCTGATCTCGCCAAACCGCAGCATCCCCGTCGAAAACCCCGCGTCCGAAAAGTTGACCGTATTCTGCTTGTGCGCTTCCAGAAAGAGGGTATTGCCCAGAAAATTCTCCATCCCGAAATCGAACACGCTTAGCGGGGCTTTCGGCCGGAACGCAAAATGACCGTAGTGAGCCATGCGGTGCGGGTGCTTGTCGGGGTTGCTCAACCAGTCGTGGCGGGCCTGTTGCTGGTACTTCTGGCCCATGGCGGTCTGCTGCTGAAAGGTCATCCAGCCAGCTATCGCGGCATAAACAAGCAGCAGACCAATACCGATGAGTAAGCCGAAAATGGCCCGGTTTTTAAAGGCGGTATCCCATACCTGGCGGGCAATCAGTCGTTCCGTTCGTAGCATAGGGCGTAAGATCAAAAGCGGTAGGTCATGGTCAGCATCGTATTGCGGGGGGCACCCGGAAACAAGCGCAGGTACGTTTGCGCCCCCGTCCAGTAGGTCTGGTTGGTTACGTTGTTGACGTTTAGTGCCACCTGGACATTGCTTTTCGCGGGGGTATAGTACAGCGCCAGGTCGACGGTGGTGTAGGCGGGTACCTCGAAGGCGCGCGTAAACCAGGGAATCTTGCTGCCACTGTACTGAAAACCCAGCCCGATACCCAGGTCGCTCAAGGGCGAATTGGCCGTAAAATTGTACCGCGTCCAGAGATTGCCGCTGTTGACGGGGGTGTTCTGTTTTCGGGCACCGATCAATGTTTCGTCGGCATCACTCAGGATGATCGCGTCGATGTAACTGTACGATGCATTGACCTGCCAGTTGGGTGTCAAGTAACCAGCCGCATCAACCTCAAAGCCCCGGCTGCGTTCGGCTCCGCGCGTTACCAGCCGATCGGGATTGGTCGGGTCGTTGGCATTCATGAGCAGATTGCGCTGGTTGATTTCATAAAGGGCCGACGTAACCCGGAGCCGTCCACCGGCCAGATCGGTCTTTACACCCACTTCTTTCAAATCACTCTCCAGCGGGTCGAATGTGCTGCCTGCCGGGGCTGCAACGGGTATCAGGGTTACCGTATTCGACTGAGGCTGGTAACCTCGCAGGTACGTGCCATACACGTTTACGCTCGGATTGACGGCATACGTCAGACCCAGCCGGGGTAGTAGCGCCGTTTTGGTGACGGTGATCGTACCGGGTGCCCCGTAGTTGGTTATGTCGTCGAACCATTCCTGTCTGAGCCCCGCCAGCAGCGTCAGCCGATTCCATTTGAGCTGTTCCTGTACGTAAATCGCCTGGGTTGTCGTTAGGGCAGGTTGCAGAGCCGTACGCACATTCAGCACATAATCGTCCACATTACGAATCGTATAGCTCGGATTGCTAAGGTCGAAGTGGTTGACATTGGGGCGGGGGAGTGTACTGCCCCCAACGGCAATGGTCTGGTAATTAGCTGCATTGGCGGGCACAAACGCAGCGGCCACTGTTCCGTCCTTGAGCAGGTAGCCACGGGCCGCATTTTGCCCGCCCCCTTTCAGTTTCTGCCAGCGGTGAAGATCGTACCCCACCAATAGTTTATGACTGACCTGGCCCGTGTTCAGGTCGACATTAAGGTAGCTGTTCAGGTTATCGACGTTCCAGAACTGCTTTCGCTGCACAAACTGCATGGCCGCCAGCGACGTAACGGGCTTTCCCGTCAGGTCGACCGCAAAGGCATTGGTAGTGCGGTGTTCCTGCAGATCTTCCGTCCAGGTTTGTTTCATGTACGCCGTGGTGAACGTAATCCGGTCGGTGAATTTGTGAGCGAGATTGCCTGTCAGGATCAACTCTTTCGACTTGAAGAAATCGTTCGGCGCGCCCAGATTCAGGCTAATGGGTGTACTGTTGAGGTCCGTTACACCCGCCGTGGCCCCGAAAATGGGTTGTCCCCGATCCAGGTTGCCCGTCATGTTGCTGACGATCAGTTCCGCATTGATGGACGTTTGCTTGTTGGGGACGTACGAGAAGGAGGGAGAAACTAAAAAGGATTTATTGCTGACCAGATCGCGGTAGCTGCGGGCTTCCTGATAAGCTCCGTTGATACGATACAGCAGGGTTTTGCTGTCGTTGAGCGGTCCCGTAAAATCCAGCGTTCCCCGAATGGTGCTGAAGCTACCTACGCTCAGGCTCACGTCCCGCCGGTTGGTCGCCAGCGGTTTTTTGGTCACCAGGTTGATACTCCCCCCCGGATCCACTGATGAAAACGAAGCACTGGCTGGTCCCTTGATAACTTCTACCCGCTCGATGTTGGTGGTCAGTGGTTGCAGAAAGTAGTACTGCCGGGTCCGCATCCCGTTGACGAGCTGGCCTTCTTCATTCTGACTGATACCCCGAATGGCGTATTGATTGTAGAAACTCGACGGAATGACCCCACTGACAATTTTTACTGCATCGGCCAGTTGAAATGCCTGTCGGTCAGCGATCAGTTCTTTGGTAACCGTGCTGATGGATTGCGGAATATCCTTGTTGAGGGCCGCAATTTTGGTGGCCGAAAACGAATACTCGCTCGTATAGTCACGCGCTGATCGTCCGACGACTTCAACGGTCTGTAATTCGCCCGCTTCGGGAACCAGTTCGATGGTCATTGGCCGGTCTGTGGCCCGAACCCGAGCGGTCTTATAGCCGAGGAACGATACGATAAGCGTTCCTCGGCCAGTTATGGAAAACTGTCCCAGCGTGTCGGTGATGGTACCTTTGTCGCTGTCGGGTAAGCGAACGGTGGCACCCGCCACCCGCTCGCCGGTAATGGCATCCGATACGGTACCTGAAATAGTCTGCGCCCGGAGATAAGAAGTAATGAGAATTAAAAAGAGGGTAATGACTTGTTTCATCGATAATTGGTTCGTTGATGACTAAATGGATTTCGTCACCGCATCCAGGCGGGACTGAATCTGCTGAATGGATTTCAGCGTTTCGTGCTGCAGATCGCGCATCTGTTCAGCGGGCAGATCTTTAAGCGTAGCATCGGTATGATGGTGATGTTCGCCATGTTCGTGGGTATGATTATGCGGCATACCAGGCACTTCAACCAGGTTTTCTTCCCAGTCGGCGAAAGCTGCTTTCAGACTGTCGAGGGTCGTGGCGCGGGCCTGAGCCGCGGCCGTTTTCTGAGCAGACAGAATCGTTTTGAGCGAATCGATTTGTTCGATTTGCGGCTCAACAACAGCCTGAATGTCAGTTGCTTGCTGGTGATACTGAGTGGCTTCGGCCAGCAGCGGGTCTTTCTTGTCCGATGGCGAGCAGGCTACCAAAATACTGGTCAGAAGGAGCGTATAAACAAATGGAGTCTTCATACGAAAGCTGATTAGTACTGATCGAAATGAGTAAGGCTGACCTAGTGCACATGGTGCGTGCGGCAATACCGGATGTTCGCCAGGTGCGTAATCACCAGGCCCAGCGAGGCTGCGTAGGCTACGTAGTCGAACCCTGGTATATCCTCCAGCCATAAGCCAAGGGCAAACAGTACCAGAAAACTCCAAAGTGCCAGGCGAATCAGCTGGGACGTATGCCGCGAAGCCGACCAGACGGCCACGATGTTGATGCCGATAAACAGATAATCCAGGCTTAAGAAACCAACTCGAAGCGTGTCGTGATTGAGCAGGGTGGACGTTAAGACCAGTACGGGCGTGATAAGGCAGTGAACAAGGCAGAGGACGGAGCCAGTGATACCGATGTAGTCTGCTTTTTGCCTCAATAAAGTGGTTTTCATAAAAAAACGGAGCGGTACGTCAGCTAAGGAGCGGTACCAACTAAAAGTTGAATATGCAACAATGTTGCAAATATGGGAAAATTTTACCGATCGTTGATCAATGGTCGCTGTTTTTGCTGCATTGTTATATAGTTTATTGCTATAGTCTTATTGGGGTTTTGTCGAATGCTCGAAAAAGCAAATGCGTGACGGTACTCATCACAAGCCATTCATCCCTATTTTTTGCCATCAATACCGGAATGGGAATAAAAATAGTAAGGTACCTTGCATCGCATAGTACCTTATTGTACCTTTGATTTAGGAAATTAACGAAAGCCAATACACCGATGAATATAGAAAACGCTCAGGTGCAAATGCGGAAGGGGATTCTGGAGTTCTGCATTTTGCATATCATATCGAGAGGTGAAATATATGCCTCTGATATGCTCGACGAGCTGACTTCCGCCCGGATCATGGTGGTAGAGGGTACCCTGTACCCCTTGCTAACCCGCTTGAAAAATGCCGGTCTGCTCGATTACAAATGGGTAGAATCTACGTCGGGGCCACCACGTAAATATTACATCCTGACGGATCTTGGCCGAAATTCGCTGGAGGCTCTCAACGATACCTGGCAGGAGCTTGCCGAATCCGTCAACTCGATTATCGGGAAAGTTGAGCTGCACAAAAAAATCACGAATGGTGCTGTGACCGTGTCGCCCTCCCCCGAACCAATTACTCCTCCAGCCAACACTTAACCTACTCTATCTTCATAAACCTGCAACGTCGGATCGCAATGAAAAAGACCATCAGTATCAATATTAGTGGCGTCATCTTTCATATCGAAGAGGATGGCTACGATAAATTAAAGAACTACCTGTCTACGGTTCAGCAATATTTCTCAACCTACGAAGACAGCCAGGAGATTGTCACGGATATCGAAAACCGGATTGCCGAAAAGCTATTGGCCAAACTGAAAGCCGCCGACAAACAGGTTGTCTCGCTCGATGATGTGAATGAACTCGTTGCGGCTATGGGGACGGTTGCGGATTTTGAGGCCGTAGAGGAAGAAGAAGTGCTGGTCACCAACGGCGGTCGGCATTCGGCCTCTTCGGCGGGAAGCGCGCAAACCCGAAGCAGTCAGGCGGGTGGGTCAGCAGGAGCCACATTTGCAACCCCACCTCCTAACCCCGGTGTGTATCAGGAGCCCCGGAGGCTGGTGCGCGATGTGCGCCGGAAAACCCTGGGTGGCGTCTGTGCCGGGCTGGCGCACTATTTCAACATGGATGTGGTGTGGGTACGGCTGATTTTTGTTGGGTTGTTTATTGGTCTACCGGCGCTAAGTGGAGCTTCTAATGGCCCGGATGGGTTTTTCGGCGGACTGAGCGGGTTCACGTTCATCGTGTACATTGCCATGTGGATTGCGCTGCCCGGCGTTGTAACGATTGAGGAAGATAAAACCGTCAAGAAGTTTTTCCGCAATCCCGAAGACAAAGTACTGGGGGGCGTTGCTTCCGGGATTGCCGCCTATTTCGGCATCGATACGGGTATTGTTCGCCTGTTGTTTGTACTGGGTATCGTATTCTTCGGCGTGGGTTTTCTGCTGTACATCGTTCTCTGGATGATTGCCCCAACGGCCAATACGCTTACCGAAAAGATGGAAATGCAGGGCCAGCCCATCACCCTGTTCAATATTGAAAACAGCATTAAACAAAACCTGAATATTAACGAAACTGCTACGAACGAAAGCGCCCTGACCCGAATTCTGCTGTTTCCTTTCCGGGCCATCGCCACGATTATTGGCGGACTTGGCCGCGCGCTGGGACCACTCCTGAACGGTGTTGTATCGCTGATCCGGGTGTTTGCGGGGGTCATTATGCTGCTGCTGGGCTTCTCGCTCATGATTGCCTGCCTTGCGTTTATTGGAGCCGCCATTGGCATATGGTCGAGTACGGCCATTGGCCCCGGTGGGTTTCCGACTGACCTGATTCGGGCCGACGTAACCCTTCCAACGGTGCTGTCGGCGGTGGTGGTGGGGCTTATTCCGGCCTTCGCGCTGGCGGTGCTAGGCATCATGCTGATCACCACACGCTCGGTTATTTCGACACGGACGGCCCTGACGCTGGGCGGCATCTGGCTGGTTGGTCTGGTCATCTTTGGGGGCACGATAACACCGTTGATCAGCAGTTTTCAGCGCCGGGGTACGGTTGAAGAAACCAAGGTGCTGAATGTGCCGGCCGCCGTACCGACGTTTGCGATCAATGACGTCGACTATGATAATGATAATTGGAATGATCGTCCGTCAATTGAATTGAAAGGGTACGAAGGATCAGTCCTGAATCTTGTTCAGACGTTTCGGGCGCAGGGCCGCAGCCGCGCCGATGCACAGGCCAACGCCCGGCAGGTTCGCTATGTTTATGTCATCCGGGATTCGGTGGTGCGGTTCGATAATTCGATGGAACTGTTGCCTAGAGCCCGTTTCCGGGCGCAGGATCTGGACATGGACCTGATGATTCCGTACGGTAAACCCTTCCGGATGACGGAAGACTTTGCCCGCTACATCCGGAACGAGTTTGGCGAACGGGAACTGGAACGGATGTCGTCCAGCCTCTGGAAGTTCACCAAAGAAGAGGGGCTGGCCTGTATCAACTACCCCCGCGAAAAAGACCGTGATGGTACGGATGAAGACAACGACGTAACGGACCTGACCGACGATGTACAAAGTGCCGTAGCCAGCGAACTCGGCGATGATTTCGACCGCATTGGTGACCATACACGCCAGTTCAACGTGACCGCCTTCTCGAAAGTAAATATTGCCGGTGCGTTTGTTGTCCGGTTCCGCAAGGGCGATACTTTTAAAGTTATTGCCGACGGTCGTGAGGACGACATGAGCGACATGGACGTTCGGGTGAACGGCAGCACGCTGGAGGTGAAAATTGACCGGCAGGGCGGCCTGTTCGACTGGAATAACCGCAAACGCGTCGGCCTGACCATTACCGTTCCGAACATCGACGAGCTGAAACTATCCGGTGCGTCCAAAGCCAGTCTTGTCGGTTTCGGTAATTATAAAAACCTGGATATTGACATGAGCGGTGCCTGCCGGACTGTTTTCGACGGATCGGTGGAGAAGCTGACCATCCAGTTGTCGGGTGCCTCCAATGCCGTGCTGCGGGGGCATGCCACCCAGTTAGACGTTGACCTGAGCGGAGCCAGTAAAATCGAAGCCACCGACATGAATGTTGGTAAAGCTTCGGTAGATGCCAGCGGAGCCAGTCACGCTACGCTGGGTCAGGTTGGTTCGCTGGATTCGGAAACATCGGGAGCCAGCAAAGTAACGCGTCAATAACGAGTATGTTAAACCGAAAATGGCTGTGAAGGGTGGGATAGTACCGGAATCAGACCGTTACTATCCCACCCTTCACAGCCATTTTTATACACTATTTCAATCAATCGGGTACCTACCCCAACTCACAGACCAGTGCCAATGTCTCGCATCGTTCAATACATACTATCGGCTGTTTTTCTAATTACTATCTCCACCGCATATGCCCAGCAACCCGACACCCTGTGGACGCGTCTGCTAAACGAAAATACCCTGTTGTTACAACCTAGCCCCACTGGTTTTACGGGTAAGGGCTGGGACCTGATCCAGGCAGGCGTTAAGGAGAATCAGCACGTTCTGATCGGGGAAGACCACTTCATGGCGGAAATCCCCTACTTCACGGAACAGGTACTGAAAACCACTTCGTTCAACACCTTTGCGCTGGAAGTAGACCCGTACATTGCCCGGATGCTTACCCAGAAGCTTGCGCAAACGGATACGGTGTTACTCAAGAAATGGGCCGTTCAGGCCGGACCCGCCCTGTCTTTCTATAGTTTGCAGGAGGAATTTCATATGCTTCAGGAAGCGAGCCGCAGGCATACGTCGCTGATTGGTCTTGACCAGGTTATGATGATGTCTGATCAACTGCTTTACGATGACCTGGCCCATAAGGCTACCCGCCCCCGTGTGCGTCAGCGTTATGCCGACATGGCCGAACGGGCTACCCTTTCGGCCATGAAAGCCGCTGCCGATCTGAGTCATCCCATGTACATGCAAAGTGCTGTATTCGAGCAGGACCTGGCCGATTTAGCAAAAGAGCCAATGACCGTTTCTGAAAAACAAACACTGGATGATATTCAATTGTCGGCCCGAATTTACAAGAGCCAGAGCCATGCCCTGCGGGTGCAGTTGATGAAACACCAGCTGATGGCGGCTTACGCGTCGGCCATAAAAGACAAGAAGGTACTGGTTAAACTGGGAGCCATGCACTGCGCCCGCGGGGAAAGCTACCTGACGGTTTATGACTGTGGAAATTTGCTCAGTAACCTTGCCGAAAGCGACTACAAAGGCACTTATCACATCGCTATTTTTGGCAAAAACGGAATCCAGGGAAGCCCCTTCAAGGCATTGCCGGAGCGTCCGCTCGATCCCGTCGATGGGGAACTGAAGTTCCTGAAACCTTTCTTCGAGGTCACACCAGGCGAGAGTTGGGTTGTCTTCAATCTGTTGCCCATTCGGAAAGCCCTGCAAAAGCAAAAGATCAACATCAATGATGTTGATCTTCGCCGGACAATTCTGGGCTACGACGCGCTAGTGATCTTTCCAACGGCGCATCCATCCCACAGTCTGAAGTAACTATTTCTTCAGGGCAACTTCTTTCGCTATTCGTTCCTGGGCCAGCGCGACTTCTTTTTCCTGACTCTTATTGTCCCGCTCGAATACGTTGATCAGTACAATAAAGTAGGAGAGAAGCAGCGGCCCGACGACCAGCCCCAGGATGCCGAAAATGGGAACCCCCAGTACAATGCCGGCCAGGGTTACAAGCGGATGGATGTCGCCCATGCGCTTGGCCAGCATAATCCGAAGCAGATTGTCAATGTTAATGATAACGACAACGCCCACGACCAGAATACCGATGCCCTGAGCCGTATTGCCCTGTGATAGCTGAATCAAACCGGCTGGCCCCCACACCAGTGGAGTGCCCAGTACGGGAATAAACGCCATGAAAAAGGCCACCGTTCCCCAGAATAAAGCATCCGGAACACCAAATACCCACAATGTGGCACCAGTCAAAAGGCCCTGTACAAAACTGACCAGTGCCTGTCCAAGTACGTTGGCATTGACGTTGTTTTTAAGGGATTCGCCGAGTTCTTTCTGGGTATCATATTTGAAAGGCAGGTACTTTTTAAGTCCTTTCTGAAAAGCGTCCTGTTGCACGAACATAAAATACAGCGTAAAGAACATCAGGCCGAGGATAACGATGAAGTCCAGTGCTCCCCCCGCCAGTGAAGGTAGTAGTCGGCTGGCATACGAACCGCCCTGCCGAAGAACCGTCTGAATGTTTTCCTGGCTGGTAATTTGATAACCCGTCAGTTCTTCGGCTTTCTTAGCCAGATTCAGAATATCTTCCGTGTGCTGGGAATAGTACTGAATGCGATCAATCAGCAGCAGGCTCAGCGTTAAAAAGGGCATGATGATCACCACGACGGAGAAAATAATGATAAGCGTCGTCACCAGCGGCCGACTCCAGTTTCGTTTGATGGCCAGCGCTGTAAACCAGGGCCGGAAAACTACGTAAAGAATCGCGGCTCCCAGAAAGGCCGATATGTAGCCGCTCAAGCCGAAAATGATGAAGCCTGCAATAACAATCAGGCTTGTAATGAGCAGAATACGTTGCTGCTGGGGTGTATATATATTAGTCATGATGTAGTCCGTGCTAGACTGTGTTAGTAAGCGTATGCATTGAAAAAGTAGTAAATACCACCAATTGTTTAAAGCAATCGACCGGGGGAACAAAAAGAAAGCGGGGGTGAAAAAGAGAAAGGCGTAGTGCCAGCCTTCTTTTTCACCCCCGCCAGGTCGATTCTTGGCGCCTGTCAGAAATAGCGCGGTATAAGTACCTAGCACTCGGTGGCACTCAGGGCCAGTCCGGCCTCCGACGTTTCTTTGTATCTGGTCGACATATCACGGCCGGTGGCTTTCATAACCTTGATGACCGCATCGAGCGAAATTTTCTGGAATGATGCGGCTCCCGATGTCGCCAGCAAATAAGCATTGTAGGCCTTCACCGCTCCCATGGCATTGCGCTCGATACACGGAATCTGCACGTAGCCTCCAATGGGGTCGCAGGTCATACCAAGGTGGTGCTCGATACCGATTTCGGCTGCGGCTTCGATGGGGCCAATATCACTGACCGACTGGGCACAACGGGTCAGAAAAGCCGCCCCCATCGCCGAAGCCGAACCGATTTCGCCCATGCATCCCATTTCGGCTCCCGAAATGCTGGCGTTGTGCTTGATCAGAAAACCAATAACGGCTGCCGCCAGCATACCCGTCCGCATGGTTGCTCGGTCGTACTGAAAATGATGTTTGGCCAGGAAAGTCAATCCCGGAATAACGCCCGACGCGCCCGAGGTCGGGGCCGTAACAACGATGCCACCGGCCGCGTTTTCTTCTGATGCGGCTAGGCAGTAAGCGTTCAGGAAAATGAGGAAACTGTCTGAGCGGAGGTCCGCCCCCGGATGACTCATAGCTTTGGCCTGCTGGAATAAAATGGGTGCTTTGCGGCTCAGCCTGATATTGCCGGGCAGTACACCCTTCTGTTTCAGGCCCCGCCGGATGGCCTTATGCATAAAATCCAGGATCCGGTCGAGCCGCTGGTTCACGTCTGTGCGGCTCCGGTTAGTCAATGCCATTTCATTCGCCATCAACAGTTCATCCAGCGAAATGGCATTGGCGGTAAGCTGCTCTTTCAGCTCGGCCATCGTGCTGTAGGGGTAGGGCACGTTATAGGTGTTAGCGCTGGCTTCGGGTTCGCCTTTGCGAATGATGAACCCGCCCCCAATCGAATAATATTCTTCTTCGGCCAATACCTGATCACCTGCCGTTAGCTTGAGCACCATCGTGTTGGCGTAGGGAGAATCGTACCGTTTCCGTTCGAAATGAATGTGCGATGCGCCGACATCAACCGAGCGATCACCCATCGAAACGGGATACGATACCACTGGGTCGCGTAACAGATTCAGCATTGCAACGGGGTCCGTCGTTTCGGGTTGCCAGCCCAGCAAACCCGCCACCACGGCGCGGTCGGTTCCGTGCCCTTTGCCGGTTGCGCTCAACGAACCATACAAATAAACATGAATCGCATCAGCCTGTTGCTGGACATCAGCCGGAAGTTGAGCCAGCCGCTGCCGGAAATCAAAGGCCGCCTTCATCGGGCCAATGGTATGCGAACTGGACGGACCCGGCCCGACCTTGAACAGGTCGAAAACAGACGTAGTAATGGGTAATGTCGTCATGCTGATGAAGTTGAGATTGATGGTGTGCGATCGGGCCACGCTGACTCGGCCTTACGCCGTCGTCTGTAAACCTACTACGGTAAACTTACCTGTCCAAACCCCGGATTTGCTCCAGATAGTCTGTTGGCAGCAGTACGCGCTGAACGACGGAGCGAAGACCAAGCGCATTCAGCACTTTGTATAGCCCAATCGTGTGCGTCAGGAGGGGTTTTTGGGGTAAGGACAGTCGTTGACTCACCTGTTTAGGCACCAGAACGGCCTGCGCTTGCCGGAGCAGATCGTACCGCCAGCTACCCAGCTGTTCGCGGTACCGCTGAAATAGCTTATCCGTAAACTCACTGCGCACCAAATCGCGGTTCAGATGGGCTTCCCGGTCGATTTTCCAGTCGGCGTAATTTGTCGGCAGATCAGGAACGTGCATGCCCGCACCCACTTCCCGAAAGGTAGCAAACACATCTTCCTGCTCAACATCAGTCAGGGGTCGGTGAAGAGTTTCGAAAGCGCGTATCGAGTAGTCGATCAGCATGTACAGAACATCCCGGTAGGCCCAATCGGGGATCTGATAGCCGCGCTTCTGCTCAACACTCCCATGAATGGCGCTCATACGGGCAATGGCCTGCCGGGATTTCTCATCGGAAGAAAAGACAATATCCTGCGCGTAGCGGACCGTTGAAAAGAGTCGGGCTATGGGATCAGCCGGGAGTTTACCCGTGAAAAACAACCAGTCTACCGCCCGGTTCAGGGCAAACTCGGCGGCTGAACCGGCAAAAACCAGAAGAATTACATCGGCGTCACCCCAAATCTGGCGAGTAATGGAGCCGGGTTTAACAAAAAAAGACATCGTTTACTGATCTCGGAAATCATGGGTGATTCACTTTTTTCGGGCAGCCATATGAGCGAAAACAGCCTGTCTAAAAAAGGATCAATCCATACAAGGATAAGACAACAAATTCAACGTGTCAGTTCTTTCGCTTAGTATCTTCTGTATCATTCGGGGCGGTCGGTTGGCGGTTGCTATAACCCGTGTTGAGCCATCTGCCAGAGGGCTGAAGCTACCGGTTTCTTAGGTCGTTACCAGCGTTATTGGAACCGGAAGGCCAAATCCTTCGCGCAGGGCTACCCGAGCCGCATGGTAGCCGCACATGCCATGCACTCCGCCACCGGGAGGGGTAGCCGACGAACAGATAAACAGGCCCGGCGCGGATGTTTTGTAAGGCGATAAACTGACTACCGGACGCGTGTATAACTGCCCAATGTCAATGATCCCCCCGTTGATGTCGCCCCCGATGTAGTTCGGGTTGTAGGTTTCCATTTGAGCGGTGTTCATCGTATGCCGATCCAGAATCCGGTCCCTGAAGCCAGGTGCGAACCGTTCTACCTGCTGCTCGATAACCTGGGTTCGGTCTACCGTCGACCCGTTTGGTACGTGGCAATACGCCCAGGCCGTATGGTTGCCCTCGGGGCTGCGGCTGGCGTCGAACAGGCTTTGCTGGGCTAACAAAATGAAGGGTTTATCGGGATGTTTACCTGACGAAGTAGCCTGTTCGGCATCCGCGATTTCCTCGAACGTGCCGCCGAGGTGAATGGTCCCGGCTGCCCGGCAGTCGGGTGCCGTGAACGGAATCGGGCCATCCAGCGCCCAGTCAATTTTAAAGACGCCCATGCCATAGCGGTAGTGCTCCAACTGCTTGCGGTACAGCGCTGAAAACCGGTCGCCGGCAATGCTGAGCAATTGCCGGGGGGTAACATCGAACAGAACAACCCGCGTGGGCGGAATGTCTTTCAGCGACTGGACTAGCTGCCCCGTTTCAATTTTTCCGCCGATGGATCGAAAATAGGACGCCAACGCATTGGCTATGGTCTGTGAACCTCCTTTGGGAATCGGCCAGTCGTAGAGGTGCCCGGCCGTCATCAGCACCAGCGCAATAGCCGAGGTGGTCAGGTTGCTCAACGGCTGAATGGCGTGAGCCGCCATGCCCCCAAAAAGTCCGCGTGCCTCTTTTGTTTTGAACCGTTTGACCAGCTGTGTGACAGGTAAAAGTGCATCCAGTCCAAAACTAGCCATATTGATCGGGTGCCTGGGGAAACGTAGTGGCCCCAGAATATCGGGAGCCATCGTCGGCCAGTCCCGAACGATAGGCTCCATCAGCTTCCGGTAGGTCTGTTCATCAATACCCAGCGATTGAGCTGTTTCGGTCAGCGACCGCCGGAGGGCAGCGGCCGTGCCATCATCGAACGGGTGGGCAGCTGCCAGCGTCGGGTTAATAAATTCCAGACCGTGTTCGGCCAATGGCAAAGCCCGAAAAAAGGGGGAACCAACCGCCAGTGGATGAATCGCCGAACAAATGTCGTGCACGAAGCCGGGCTGGGTCAGCTCGGCCGAACGAAGCCCCCCGCCAATCGTGTCTTTGGCTTCCAGCACCATGACCGACAGACCCGCGCGTTGCAGGGTAATGGCCGCACTCAGACCGTTTGGACCCGAGCCGACAACCACGGCATCAAATTCAGGATTAATCATTTAATTGGAGTAGGAATCAAGCCTATAACAGCCGTTTGCGCCGTAACCGTTCCGATTGAGGTATGATCTAGTCCGGGCCTTCGTCTAATACGTGCCCGCATTCAGCGTGCTTTTCGACAAGGCATACTGGCGGTTAATTCGGTCCAGCACGATATAAACGGAATCTTTGTTTTCATTGATGCCCGTCAGTACCACGCGCGATCCGTCGGTTGTCTGGTAGTTGAGTATCATTCGTTTACGGGTTCCGTCTTCCTGCCGGGCTTCGGACTGTATGCCTTTGGTGCGCCGGGTTGTGCGGGCCACAGACTCAATTTTTGTGTCCTCCGGGCCAATGTGGGCCAGTGCTGAAGCGGGAATCCAGGATTCGGCGGGTTTGCCTGAGGTTGCCGTTGATTTCGGTGTTTGTTTCTTTTTAGCAGAATCCTCGCTACTTTCTCCACCTTCACCCCGCCGACCGGTAGCAGGCCGGTATTTATCCTGCAAGTACAGTGTCTGACTGATCGGGTCGGCATCGTAATAAAATACCCGCTGACCACCGGCTACCCCCGTTAATTCGAACGTTCGGTTCAGGTCGCGCATGGGGGAGCCGCCCCCGTTGGAGAGGTCAAGCGGGACAGCCCGATTAACCCTGAACGTGAGCGTCGACCAGTTTTCGAACGTGGCTTCCTGCCACCGAACGGAGTCTACTGGTGAATAGGGAATCTCGCGATTGTTAAGTTTGAATGCCGTCACGGCATAATTGCCTCGCAATTCGCGAACGCCTTTCTGAGCGGGTTGTTTATACGGATCGTACCGGAAATTGACGTATTGAATCCAGAAGAGAAGAACCAGGAAAATGCCAATGGTAGCGGTTTTTAGCCCGATGCGCGCCCCCTGCTGCCAACCCGTAAACGACGGGTAATAATGAACCGGAATGGTGCGTTGTTCGCGAATCAGCAGGGAATACAGATCCCGGATGTAATAGACCAGTAGGAACCCTGACAACACCACGAAATAGGAACTGTAGCCATGTACGCCCCCATCATAAGCCAGATTGACGTAGACAATGTCGGCGAGTGCGCCAAATAATAGAACGGCTCCCCAGAACGTGGTGGCCCGGAAAAACAAAAGCGCTCCGGCCAGTACTTCCACAACGCCCGTAAACACCTCATACCAGGGCACAATGCCAATGGAAAGCCAATAGATCTTCTGCGCCGTAAGGTCGCCGAAGTTGGTATTCAGCAAGCCGAGCGACGGGTACGGCAACTGAGTGGGTAATAGTTTGGTAAAGCCAAAACCAATGATACCGATGCCCGCCCGGTAGCGAACCACCACCCGAAGCCAGTAGTAGAGCCAGTTATAGTTGCTCGGCTCAGTCCGGCGGAGGGCAACAACGGCCGTCCAGATCAGGCCTACCACAGCAGAAACCAGCAGAATAAAAACCCATTCCCCGTAGCCCAGCCACGCGGGCCACCAACTTGCCCGACCCAGTAGGTTCGGCTGAAAACGGGCCACGTCATAGAGGTCGCGGTAGTGCAGATGCAGCCAGTCGAGGGAAGCTATGTTCTTATACCAGCTCGCATTGGTTGGTATAGACATGACAATAAAGAATACAAACGCTATGCGGAAGGCGATTTTCTGGCTTTGTGTCCAGTCCGGATAGCGACCTTTCTCGGGGTTAGTAAGGGGTACTCTGGTCGTTGCCGACGAACCGTCAGGAGTCGCTGGTGGCCTGGCTGCGGGTTGGGTAGTGGTCAGTTCTTCGGGCGAAACCAGGCCTGAGTCTAACCGTTCGGGAGTGCTATTCGGGAGTGCCATTGTTTTGCGTAATTAAAGCGTAAGGGTTCCCCGGCGACCGGCTTTGGCAGCCTCGTTCAGCAGGTACTTCTTGTTAAGTTTGTCTAAAACCACGTACACGGAATCACGACTTTTGTTTAGTCCCGACAAGACCAGCTGATTGGGTAGCTGCTGGTAGTGTAATGTCAGCGTTTCGTTTGGGTAGTGCGGATTACGATTTGTCAGCGTTAGTACGTGTTTGGTCGAGTCGATCTGGTAGCTGTAATAGTGGCGGCCCGTTGTACCCGCCTGCTCGTAGGTTCGATTGGCATCATCAACCTGAATCTGTTCGGTATTGGCCTGATTCGGAATGACCGGCCGGTTCGACTTAATACTGATTGTGTTCCAGGTTTCAAATACAACATCCTGCCAGCGTACCGAATCGGTTTTAGAGTAGGGGAGGGTTTGGCCAGCCAGCTTAAACAACTGAACATCATACACGCCAGCGGCTCCGGGCAAACCCGGCGTTTGAGGAAACGGGTACGGTCCTGTTTTGTAGGCTGCGTACGTTTTGTAGCCGTAAAGAAACACGGCAAAAAAGATGAAACTGCTTTTGAGGGCCAACCGACCGTAGCGTTGCCAGGTTTCGGTCAATACCGGCCTGAAGCGATTAGGCAGGGCGGGGCGCTCCAGCGAAACCAGCCGGAACAGGCGGATCGCATCGAAGGAGAACAAGAATAGGGCAAACGTAATGAGCAGGAAACTATACACGTGTTCGCCCCCTTCATACGCCAGATTAGACATGAATACATTACCCAGAAATGGGATGATAATCAGCGTGCCGATGGTGGTTGTTTTGCGATTAAGCAGCAGCAGTGCGCCCAGAATTTCGACGAGACCCAGGAAGGATTCGTACGAAGGCGTAATGCCCAGACTAAGCGAGAAAAGCTTCCAGGCTGTAAATTCCCCGTACGGTGTGTTGAGGTTACTGAGCGATGGAAACGGGGCCTGCATGGGGAACAGTTTTATAAACCCATAGGCGAGCATAGCCACCGCCAGCCGATACCGGACAATGACCC
Organism: Spirosoma lituiforme; assembly: GCF_054776635.1. Taxonomy (NCBI): domain Bacteria; kingdom Pseudomonadati; phylum Bacteroidota; class Cytophagia; order Cytophagales; family Cytophagaceae; genus Spirosoma; species Spirosoma lituiforme. The sequence continues at coordinate 856,048 of NZ_BAAHBO010000001.1, read as the reverse complement.
GGAGCCAGTAATACAGTTCGTCGTAAGCTGCGTGTTTCCGATCCCGAATGGTCCAGATTGCTGTGCCTACCAGCGCGATCAAGGCGACAACGGCCCAGTTCACGAACGTATCGACTGGGCCAAAAAAATGGGGAGCGTACCGTGCCAGATTGAACAGATCGCGGTAGTAATGGGCTCCCCAGTCGATGGAGAATAGGTTTCGGTAGAATTGCCAGTCGAGGGGAATTGCCTGAATCAGGAAATAGATAAAGACGAAGCGAAAGATTATTTTCTCCCCTCTGGTCCAGGCTGGAGCCGATTCAATTGATGTAGCCGAAGGTAATGACATATCTAATTAAATTCTATGGAATAAATAGAATAATAAGGATGCATTTTAGACTTCTCAGTAAAATGGCCTCAACTCACTTTGCCGGCTCGTTGGGCCGTGGTGGTTGCTGGCTAATTACGTTGCGGGCTTTCAGATCAAATTTCTGGCCTTTGCCTAGAAAATAAAACGGCCCTCCGCTGCTGTTCTGGCCCGATGGATATTTAGTGCTCTTAGCGATCTGTCCGGCTTCGTAAATACCTACGTAGGAGTTGCCGATCACGTCGAAGGTGTTTTGCTGAACCACAATGGCGGTGCTTTCATCAATGGCAATGCCCAATAGCTCGGGTCTGGCTTTGATCACCTCGATGAGATCGAATTGACGATTCCGGCGCAGAAAGTGCTGGTCGATGGTTACGTTGTGCATAAAATCCAGCCCCTGGGTATGGTCGCCGATCATAATCGAATTGCCTTTGGTATCGCCCCGTACCAAAAACGAGCCCAGGATGGTAGCGCCTGCCGATGTACCGCCAATGACGCCACCCCGACTCAATACGGCGTTGAACTCCTTGTGGGCCAGTGTATTCAGGTACGAGTCGGCCAGCCGCCAGTGCCGTCCGCCCACAAACCAGACGCCGGTAGCGTTGCGCAACGGAGCGACAAACGATTCCTGATTGGCAACTTTTGGGTCGCGGGTGTGCAGGACGGTAATGTTTTTAACCCCCAGGCTAAGCAGTTTTTCCTTTTCGCGCGGAGTGCTGTTCGCCGATGAATCGTCGCCCGCTGTTGGGATAATAACAATGCTGGCCGCGGCTGGTCCACCCGCTAGGTCAATAAACCGATTCCAGAGTTCGGGGCCCATAGTGCCCCCGCCAACAATAACAAGCGCCCCTTTCTCCGGTCCTACGGTCTGGGGCGTTTGGGCCGAAAGCTGACCTGTGAGGAAGGCCAGCAGAAGGAGAGAGAATACAAATGGCTTTTTCATAATAAATGGACCTGATTTAATACCCTTGATTCTGTGTTAAGGCTTTATCGGCCAGGATTTCACTATTCGGGATGGGCAAGACGTATTTACTGGCATCGGTAATGCCCAGCACGGCAGCTACCCGGCCCGTCCGGATCAGATTGAACCAGCGGTCGGCTTCGAATGGAAACTCGACCTGCCGCTCCGTTTCAATAGCCAATAATAAAGCTTCTTTCGTAACGGCCTGCAATGCGGGGACGGCTGCCCGATCCCGAACGGCATTCAGATCGGAAAGGGCGGCCGTTGTCTTACCAAGTTGCGCCCGCGCTTCGGCCCGAATCAGGTACAGCTCGGCAATGCGAATGACATAGGCCGGATCGGTGCCGAGCGGGATTCGGTAATACAGTTTGCCGTACCACAAATTACCCGGCGGGCTCGTCTGGGCAATCAATTCTTTCCGGTTGCCGCCCACATTCGGATCGTTGAGGAGGGCCACGAGCTTGTCGTTGGGTGCCCACTCCCGTCGGCCGCTGAGGGCTGGCGGTAACCACCAGTTGTAATGACCATTTTTAAACGAGTTACTGTAGGCGATCTCGAAGACTGATTCGGGCGTGGCTATCGCGTTGTTCGCAAAAAAAGCGTTGTATGGTTTGGCCAGTTTGTAGTTTGTATCATCGATGAGTTTGCCGGCGTAAGTTTCTGCCTGATCCCACTCCTGACGGTACAAATGGTAGCGTGCCCGCAACGCCCAGACGGTTTTCCGGGTGACTTTGTTTCGGTTGGTCGTAGCGCTCAATAACGGTTCGGCCGCAGTCAGGTCCTTGAGTACCTGGGCATAGGTGTCGTCGGCACTTCCGCGGCTAATACCCGTATTGTCGGATGGCGTACGGGTTGCTTTCAGAATTGTCTGCACACCGCCCCAGCCTCGGACCAGGTCAAAGTACGACAGGGCTCGCAAGGCATAAGCCTCGCCCTGAATCTGGTTTTTCCGGTCGGCGATCAGGAGGGGATCGGTGAGATTGGGTACGGTTTCCAGCAGGTAGTTGGCCTGGAGAATGGTCCGGTAAATAGCTGACCAGGCTGAGCCGACGTAGCTATTATCGGCCGTTAATTTGCGGGATGTTATCTCCTGGGGGGCTCCCTGCGAACCTGTCCATTGGATATCGCCCCCCGATAAATAAGCCAGCGCCTGAAAGTTGGAGCCATAATAGCCATCGCTACCCAGACGATTGTACAACCCATTTAACGCAGCTTCGGCGGTACTGGCATTGGTTATGGCCTGCGATTCATCGACTTGTAGTTCAGGCTGCACATCCAGGAAGGATTGGCAACCCGTGAGCAGAAGAAAAAAGGGAACTAGTTTAACTGTCAGTTTCATGGTGAATAAGCGCTAACGGATCAAAAGGTCAGATTGAGGCCGAACTGAGCCGTTCGGGGTTGTGGGGGCGTACCCAGGTCATACCCCTGGGTAGTTGGGTCAGCCGTTACGTTAACTTCCGGATCGGGTCCCTGATACTTACTGACCAGCCACAGGTTTGAACCGCTGTAGTAAATCCGGGCCGACGAAACGCCCACCCGCCGGAGCACCGATTTTGGAATCGTGTAGCCAAGCACCAGCGAATTCAGCCGCAGAAACGAGCCATCCTCTACAAAGCGGCTGGTGGGGCTCAGGTTGTAATTATTCCCGATGGTGGTCACTCGGGGCACATCCGTAACGTCGCCTTCTTTCTGCCAGCGGGTCAGCTGATTCTTGTTGATGGCCCGACGGTCATCCCGCGTACCACCCGATTCGTGAAAGAAACGGTTGTTGTTGAAGACCTTGTTACCGTAGCTGAAATTGAAGAACACCGATAAATCGAAGCCTTTATACGCAAAGGTATTATTCAGGCCACCGAAAAATTTGGGCAGCGCACTGCCGTAGAACTGCCGGTCGGCCACGGTGATCCTGCCGTCTTTGTTCACATCGTCATAGACCGCATCGCCCGTTTTTGGGTCGACGTAGAGCTGTTTATAGACGTAGAACGAGTGGAATGCCTGGCCCTGCGCCATTCGTTCGGCTGCGTAACTGGCATCGACAGGAATGGTCAACTTCTCGATCCGGTTAACGTTTCCCGCAATATTGAAGCTGGTATTCCATTGAAAACCCGCTTTGTTGATGTTCTGCGAATTGATGGCAAATTCAAGGCCCCGGTTACTGATTTCGCCGTCGTTCCGGTAAATACTGGCGAAGCCTGAACTCTGAGCCAACGGGACCAATAAGAGCAGATCGTAGGTGTATTTCGAATAGGCGTTGACTTCCAAACCAACGCGGTTGTTCCACAGCCCAACGTTCAGGGCGATATTACTTTGGCGGGTGGTTTCCCACTTCAGGTCGGGGTTAGCCAACTGGACCGGCGTTGTGCCCGGATTGTCCAGGTAGTTGTTGCCACCGCCCCACAATCCCCGCGATGCGTAGTTGCCGATGCCATTCTGGTTTCCTGTCAGGCCTACACTGGCCCGGATTTTCAGGTCGCTGACAAAAGCAACATCCCGCAGAAAGTTTTCCTGCTTGAGTTGCCAGGCAACCCCGGCCGACGGAAAATAACCCCACTGATGACCCTGGGCAAACTTCGATGACGCATCGGCCCGGAGGCTGGCTTCAACAAAATATTTCTTCGCGAAATTATAATCGACCCGGCCAAAGAACGAAACCAGGTTATACTGGTTGCGGGTTGATGAAGCCGTCGTTACCGAAGCTGAGACAATCTGTTTGAAGGCATCCGATGGAAAGTTGGTGCCCTGCGCCAGCGTCTGGGTCGATACATTGCCCTGTAACGTGTTACCCACTAAGGCACCGAAGTTATGCTGGTTATCAATGCTTTTTCGGTACGATAACGTTTGTTCGTTAATCCAGATCGTATTTTTGCTGACACTCGATGTTGCCAGTCCTTTGCTGGCGCTACCCCGGTTGGTCAGGGTATTCCAGTACTCGTATTCGTCGTAATTGTTGTAGTCGATACTCCAGCTACTGCGCAGTTTAAGTCCGTCCGCGATGTCGTATTCACCGTAAATGTTGCCGATGTAACGAGTACTAATGGAGTGCATATCGGTGTTATTGATCAGCACATCCAGGTTATCGAAACCCGCCCATTTGGCATAGGTTCCATCAATATTGAACTTGGGTAAATACGTTGGGGTGTGCAGTGCAGCCTGTAAAATGCCGCCCTGTGGCCCATCGCCGACGCGGGCATTGGTCCGGTTCGACTGAGAGAAGATGTTGCTTGTGCCAATGCGAATTTTGTCCGTAATGTCCTGATCAAGATTGAGTTTGAAACTCGCCCGGGCAAAATCATTGGTACGAAGCGTTGCCTGCTGACTCGTGTAGCCACCACCCAGGTAAAAACGCGTTTGCTTGGTACCACCCGACACGGCCAGATCATAGTTCCGCAGGGCACCCGTCCGGAAAATATCACTCAGCCGGTCGTAGGTAGGCTGGTCTTCGGGCAGACCGCGTCCTCCCTCCGAAACCGGACGGAAAGGGCGGGTAGCAGGAGACTTACCATCATTAATCCAGGCTTCGTTGATAATCGTTGCGTGCTCGGGTCCCGTAACCAGATCCCAGAGTTTGGGAGCCCACGCCTGCCCAACGGATGCGTTCAGGTTAACTTTCGTTTTACTGTTATATGCCCCCCTTTTTGTCGTAATCAGCACAACGCCATTGGCCGCGCGGGCACCATAAATAGCAGTCGCTTCGGCATCTTTCAGAATCGAAATGGATTCGATATCGGCGGGGTTAATATCGGCTAATGGGTTGTTTGACTGGCCCTGGGTTGTAATTTTCTGGAGTGACTGGTTGTTTACAAACACACCATCCACGACATACAGTGGATCATTACTGGCGTTGATGGACGTTGTGCCCCGGATGCGGAAGAAAATGCCATCGCCCGGTACACCCGTATTGGCTGCCACCTGAACACCGGCTGCCCGACCCTGCAACTGCTGGTCGAAGCTGGCAACCGGACGGTTCTTGATTTCGTCGGCGTTGACCTGCGTAACCGAACCGACCAGATTTTTGCGGTCCTGGGTACCATAACCTACGACGACAACTTCGTTTAATTGGGAAGCCGACTCCCGCAAAGAAATAGCGAGCGTTGTTTTTACGCCAACCTTAATCTGTGTTGTCTGGTAGCCAATGGCTGATACAACCAGTTCATCACCCGAGCGGGCTTCCAGGCTAAAAAGGCCATTGGCGTCAGTTGTTGCCCCTTTTGTCTGGTTTTTCAGCACCACGTTTGCTCCCGGCAGCGGCTCGCCGTTATCGGTTCGAACGGTACCCGATAGTCGTGTTGCGGTCGATTGTGCCAGCAATCCTCCGCAGAAGAGTAGCCAGGCTACCCCTGCAAATAAAAGTTTTTGCATTACTTTGTCTTGGTTATGTTGAAATGAGGCCGGTCAGAGCCTTATTGTTAGCCAGCCGGAACGGTTGCCGCCGTTTCGGCTTTTTTATGAACAGGCCAATCAGTTGCCGCTGACTGACCCGCTGGTAATCAAAAAAGAGTTTACTGAACTTCCCGTATACTGACTAGTCCCCGTACGGAGCGTAAACGCTGCATCAGCAAACCGTTGAGTCTGTGGTTTTCCTGCATCTGAACCGTCAGTAAGCCGCTGGCCTGGATACCATTCGCTTCAAAGGATAAAGCCCGAATGGTGTAGTTGCCATCCTGTGGTACGGTATTGGCAATATCACTCACGAAATTCAGTCGGTCGAAACCTGCAATCTGGTATGTCACGTGCGCAGTAAGCCCTTGGGCGATGGACGGGGAAGTGAAAAGTGTTGGGTGCATGATTGAAGTGAAGATGGAGGAAGGTTCATTATTGGCTTATATGTTCTATTGACTAAGTAGGCTATATTGTTTGTCACAGTGCCCAACTAGGTTTGCTGGCAGGTACGCATTCGATCGGCTGGAGCAAAAGTACTGCGTCGGGTCAACGCGCACGGATCAGGACACAGGGTGAAAAGAATTTAGCCTCAACAACAGGGTTGCATTGGCATTCGGCACATCCCTAAGTCCCGACGGGGAGAAGCGGTGATGGTTGAAACGAATCGTGCCGGTTTGTGTAACGTGGTCATGCTAATCGGATGGGTAAAGCTAGGATAGCCTTGCTAATTGCTAGGCAAAGGTGAATAGTGTATTTTGTTTTTCCAAAATAAATATAAGAAAATGATTATCAGTATATTACCTACTAGTCTATCGGGATATGTAGTTATTGGTGTCAAGGTTTACGCGCGTAGCCGCACCCTAATTGTCCATTTAATTTAAAAGAAAAATGACCTGGCTGCGAGCGAAAACCCTTATATACTCAAAGCCGGTTCAACAAGTGAAAAGGCAACTAAGTTTTAGAATCTGAGGGTATTAAGGAAAGTATGGTTAGGCTGGAATAGAGTAATTCTTACCAGTGCTCATGCTGCCTGTACGGCTACGCTTTTCGGGCTACCTGCGCCCTGATTCTGCTTAGCGAAGGCCCCTTGATGCCCAGGTACGACGAGATATGACTTAGCGAAACCCGATTAAGAATGTCCGGATGATTTGTTAATAAATCCACATAGCGTTCTTCGGCGGTCTGGGCCAGCAAACTCTCCGATCGGAGTTGATTCATCAGAAAATACTGCTCCGCCAACAGGCGCCCGAAGCGTTCCCAACCGTGCGAACGCTCGTACAGTTGCTGCAGGTGATCATACTGCATCACCATCAGTTCCGATGTTTCCAGCGCTTCGATCAGGTACGGGCAAGTGGTACGGGTGAGCAAACTTTTTAACGAAGTAATAAACATATTCTCGCCAGCGAAGTAAAGATTATATTCCAGTTCCGTTTTTGGGTCTATGTAATAGACTCGAAAAATCCCTTTTACGATAAAACCAACATACCGGCAGAGCGAATTGGGGACGTTGAAGTAGTCATGCCGATCGACCGTTCTGGCTTGCCAGAATTCAGTTGACAGGGTGATATCTGCATCTGAAAGCTGGGCGAATTGGTACAATTGCTGGTGTAATAAGACTTGCTGCGGGGATGTCATGGGCTGAATACGAAACGGCGATTCCGTTTTTTTAGTAGCGGGTACTTTTTAACATAGGTGAAAAATAGGCAGAAACAGGTCTGCTACTTTTGTCTCAACGAAATCAAATCACAAACATAGTTAACTCATAACATCATGAAACTCACTCGCAACGCACAGGCTCATTGGGCCGGAACCGGTAAAGATGGTCAGGGAACCGTAACAACGGCCAGCACCGTTCTGAAAGAAACACAATATTCGTATAAAACCCGATTCGAGAATGGCACAGGTACCAACCCCGAAGAGTTAATAGCCGCTGCTCATGCCGGTTGTTTTGCGATGCAGCTGGCCTTTAACATTCAGCAGGCTGGCTTTGCGGCCGATTCGCTGGACGTGGATTGTGCTATTTCTCTGGAAGATGGAACAATCACGACGTCGGTATTGACGCTTAAAGCGGCCGTACCCGGTCTTGACAAGGCTAAGTTTGATGAGCTCGTCGATCACGCCGAACACAACTGTCCTATCTCAAAATTACTGAATGCAACGATCAAAGTAGACGCTACGTTAGCCTAAGATTCTTTCATTTATTGAGGCACATAGCAAAAATGGCCAGCTCGTTTCGGGCTGGCCATTTTCTTAGTTGATCTTTAATACCGCCATGAATGCTTCCTGGGGTATCTCCACGTTGCCGACCTGGCGCATTCGTTTCTTTCCTTTTTTCTGCTTGTCGAGCAGCTTGCGCTTCCGGGAAATATCACCGCCATAACACTTGGCCAATACGTCTTTACGAAGGGCACTCAAGGTTTCGCGGGCAATGATTTTCTGGCCGATAGCTGCCTGGATGGCAATTTCAAACTGTTGTCGGGGAATTAATTCACGTAGTTTTTCGCACAGTTTCTTGCCCCATTCATACGACTTCGAGCGGTGAACAATGGCGGAGAGCGCATCGACTTTGTCGCCGTTAAGCATTACATCGAGTTTCACCATGTCCGACTCGCGGTTGTCCATGAACTCGTAATCGAGGGAGGCATACCCACGTGAGATTGTCTTGAGCTTATCGAAAAAGTCGAATACAACTTCGGCCAACGGCATCTCAAACTGGAGTTCAACGCGGTCGGCGGTCAGGTACACCTGATTTTTAAGCAAACTCCGCTTGTCCATACAGAGCCCCATGATACCACCGACGTATTCCGCTTTAGTAATAATCTGTGCCCGGATAAACGGCTCCTCAATGTAATCGATCAGGTTTGGATCGGGCATTTCAGCGGGAGCCGACACCTGAAGCTCTTCGGCTTTGGTCGTCATTACCTCGAACCGCACCGATGGGACAGTCGTAATCACCGTCATGTCGAATTCACGTTCCAGGCGTTCCTGCACAATTTCCATGTGGAGCATGCCCAGGAAGCCGCAGCGGAAACCAAATCCCAGCGCGGCCGATGTTTCCGGCTCCCATACGAGGGCGGCATCGTTGAGCTGCAGCTTTTCCATCGCATCGCGCAAATCTTCGAACTCGCTGGTTTCTACCGGGTAAATACCCGCAAAGACCATCGGTTTTACTTCCGAAAAACCTTGAATAGCAACGTTGGCAGGATTGTCGATAGTGGTAACGGTATCGCCGACTTTTACTTCTTTGGCCACTTTAATACCCGAGATCAGGTACCCCACATCGCCACATTCGATTACGTCCTTAGGCTCCTGAGTCAGGCGGAGCGTTCCGATTTCGTCAGCGGTGTATTCTTTGCCGGTGTTCATGAACTTCACCTTATCGCCTTTGCGAATACGGCCGTTCTTGACCCGAAAAATAACTTCGATACCCCGGTAGGAGTTGAAGTGCGAATCGAAGATCAGCGCCTGCAAGGGACCGGCGGGCTCGCCTTTCGGCGCTGGAATACGCTCCACAATAGCGGCCAGAATTTCGGGAACGCCGATGCCTTCTTTTCCCGACGCCGGAATAATGTCGTCACGTTCGCAACCCAGCAGGTCTACCATTTCGTCCTTAATCTCCTCGGGTCTGGAACCCGGCAGGTCAATCTTGTTCAGAACGGGAATGATAACCAGATCGTTATTCAGGGCCAGGTACAGGTTGGAGATCGTCTGGGCCTCCGTTCCCTGCGAGGCATCGACCAGCAGTAAGGCCCCTTCGCAAGCGGCAATAGAGCGTGATACCTCGTAGCTGAAATCGACGTGGCCGGGCGTATCGATCAGGTTCAGGGTATAGATTTCACCTTTGTGCATGTAGTCCATCTGGATGGCATGGCTCTTGATGGTGATACCACGCTCACGCTCCAGATCCATATTATCCAGCAATTGGGCCTGCATATCGCGGGAGCCAACAGTTTTGGTGAATTCTAACAAACGATCGGCCAGGGTACTCTTACCGTGATCAATGTGGGCGATAATGCAAAAATTACGAATGTGTTTCACGTTGGAATATCGGATCGTCGTTACGACGGGAAGTCTTGCTTAATAAATGACAAAAATACGCAAAAAAGTCCGCGTTTAAGCTAGATAGAGGCCGGGTAGGGACGACAAGTTTGCGAGTGGCTACAAAAAAACAAACGCCGGACTCATCGGGGAGCCGGCGTGTTCAATTACACTTCATCAACAAACTAAACTCTTCGACCGCCAGGGCGGGTACTTGCTGTAGGAGGGGGACTCGAACCGCCCACGGTGCAGTTAGCTACAGTACAACTCTGGTGGTCAACCCCAGTCGCCCTTGCGGGCGGCATTATGCTGCGTTTATCCTTTATCACCACCCCCGAGACAGGAGGGCACGTCTGCCAATTTCGACATCCTACAGTGTGAGAAAAAGAATCAAGAAGACCGGCGTGTGACCCCGCTCGATCAACTTGACAATACAAAGGTAGTCTATGATGGCTGTTTATTGCAAATTTTATATAAAAATTTCCTAAAATTTACAAACCGTTCAAAAATGGATTAGTTTTGTTAGCACTCATCAAAAAATGCGTTAAAATGACCGAGAAAAATTTAGAAATTGATAATACGGATCTAAAGATACTGAGTTTGCTGATGCAGGACGCCAACATGGCCTATACGGAAATAGGCAAGCGTATTTTTGTGTCGGGTGGTACGGTTCATGTGCGTATGAACAAATTGAAGCAGATGGGAATTGTTCGCGGGTCTCAACTGGTCATCGACCATACCAAGCTTGGCTGGGACATTAGTGCTTTTCTGGGAATTTACCTGGACAAGAGTTCTCTGTATGAAGAAGTATCCCGCCAGCTGGAAAAAATTCCGGAGGTTGTCAACATTCACTACACAACTGGTATTTACAGTATATTCGCCAAAATCGTTTGCCGGGATACGCAACATCTCCGCGAAGTGCTCCATGATAAAATTCAGAAAGTAAGTGGTATTCAGCGTACCGAAACATTTATCTCACTCGAAGAGAGCGTAAACCGCCCGATCCCATTTTCCGAAAACAGTTAATGGGGGTTGGTTCGTTATTCCGCTAACGACCACCTCAGGCTATGGCGTTGGTCAAGGCAACGACGAACTACAAACCACCAACCTGGTGTTATATACATCAACAAATTATAATTCATGCAACCCAAAATTCACGCAACGACAGTAGTTGGTATTCGTCATAATGGTCAGGTGTCGCTTGGTGCCGACGGGCAGGCTACCATGGGAAACACCGTTGCCAAAAGTAATGTACGTAAAGTGCGCATCCTGATGGGCGGTAAGGTACTGGCCGGGTTTGCCGGATCGACCGCCGACGCTTTTACCCTGATCGAGCGGTTCGAGGAAAAACTCAATGCCTACGGCGGAAACCTTAAACGGGCCGCTATTGAACTGGCAAAAGACTGGCGGACGGATCGCTACCTGCGTAAACTGGAAGCCATGCTGATCGTGGCGTCTAAAGATGATTTATTACTGGTATCAGGTACCGGCGACGTAATTGAGCCCGATGCCGATGTAGCGGCTATCGGTTCGGGGGGCATGTACGCGCAGTCGGCGGCTTTAGCCCTGAAGAGGCACGCGTCGGGCCTGTCGGCCGAGGAAATGGTTCGCGAGAGCCTGCACATCGCAGCGGATGTATGTATCTACACCAACCATAATTTGGTTGTTGAAACATTGTAGAGAATAGACGGCACTAAGTTCGTTGTTTATCTTTGCCACGGAATAACTCCACGGTATGCAAAAAGTGAACACAATTGGCTCATTACGCATGAACCGTCGCATTGCGATGGGCTTCATTGTGGCTATGGTGCTGATTGGTTCAGGATTTGTCATCTCCTTTTATAGCTATACCCGGTATGGCAACGATACCCGGCAGGTTCGCCATACGTATGAAGTTATCCAGGTTCTCAACAACATTATCTCGTTGATTAAGGACGTGGAGACAAGTTCAAGAGGGTATGTTATTACCAATGATGTTTCGCATCTGGAACCCTATCGAACAGCTCTTCAGTTGCTACCTGGAGAAATTGCCAAATTACGGGGCCTGACCACCGATAACCGGGTTCAGATTCAACGTCGGTTTCGACTTGAGAAATTGATCAATGACAAGCTGGCGATCACCCAGTCGCGTTTGAAGACCAAACTGTCTGACTTTAAAAGTTCATTAATCAATGCAGAGAGCAAGCGCCAGATGGATTTATTACGGAGTCATGTGGCGTTGATGGTGGAAACGGAGCAAACCCTGATGGGAGTCAGAATCCGGCAGGCGGATCGATCGTATCGAAACACGCTTATTATCATTGCCGCGCTGTCCTTGCTGACATTCCTGACGTTACTTGTCTTATATCGGTTGCTGGTGCAGGAGTTAACGCACCGGCAGCAAACCGAAGACCAGTTACGGGCTTATGATTCTCAGTTGAGAGGCCAGATTCGGCAACTGGAAGCCTCGAATGAAGAACTGGAGCGATTTGCTTTTGTGGCAAGCCATGACCTACAGGAACCATTACGTAAAATCCAGTCGTTCGCTAATTTGATTACTGACCGATACGGGAACTTGTTCGACGCGGATAGCCTGCTGTTCATGAGCAAAATCTCGAATTCGGCCGAGCGTATGTCCAAACTCATAAAGGATCTGTTGAATTTTTCCCGTATTTCCAGCCATCGGGAGAACTTTGAGCCGGTTTCACTGAGTGACATTGTTCAGCGGATTCTGGATGACCAGGAGTTGCGAATCAAGGGGTTGAACGTTCGGCTTGAGGTCAGCCATCTGCCCGTAATTGACGGCATTGCCAGCCAAATGGACCATTTGTTCAACAACTTGATTTCCAATGCACTGAAATTTGTTCGGCCCGGTGTTCAGCCGGTACTTCGCATTGCGGTTCAGGCCGTAGACGGCGAGTGTTATGCCGGATTAATACCCGGCCGAAATTATTTTGAAATTTCCATTGAGGATAATGGCATTGGGTTTGAGGAGAAATATATTGACCACATCTTTAAAGTTTTTCAACGGTTACATGGTAAAAACACGTTCGATGGAACCGGTATTGGGCTGGCCATTTGCAAGCGCGTTATCATGTATCACCACGGGTACATCACGGCGCGAAGCAAACCAAATGCGGGCACCACGTTTGTAGTCGTTTTACCAGAAAGCCAATCACAACAACAGTATGACCGACCAGCTTCAGAAACCTATTCATATCCTGCTAGTTGACGACGACGAAGATGACCGTTACCTGACTCGGGAAGCCTTTCATCAGCATTATCCAGCGAGCCGTATTTCATTTGCTGAAGATGGCGAAGACTTGATGGATTTTCTGCGGTATGAAGGGCGGTATGCAGGCGCAGCGCATACGCTGCCTGAGCTTATATTATTGGATTTGAACATGCCCCGCAAGGATGGCCGGGAGGCTCTGCGGGAAATTAAATCGGACGATGTGTTTCGCCACATTCCCATCCTGGTGCTGACTACGTCGGATGCCAAAGATGATATTGAAACGTCGTACTTCAACGGGGCCAACAGCTTTATCACAAAACCCCCGACCTTCCAGCGACTGAGCGAAGTGACAAAAGCCATTGGCCAGTACTGGTTCAACGTTGTAACCGTTTGCGAGCACTTGGAAAATGAATAGAAAATTAAAAGAGTGAAAGAACGAAAGAGTGAAAGAGCGGTTCAACGGGGCGCTCGTTCACTCGTTGCATTCAACCCTACCAGACTCACGAAAATCTTTTCCAGTGCGCTGGTTACGGCGCGGTTCTGGCCGGGCGTAAATTTATTGACCAGCACACAAAAACTCATGCGTTCGCCATCCGCAGCGGTAAAGTATCCCGCATAGGCACGAACGCCTTCAATGGAACCACTTTTGGCCCGAATGTTCCCCGCTGCGGCTGTTCCGCGCGCCAGGCTTCGTACGGTTCCGGTTTGCCCCACGACAGGAATGGTTTCGTAAAATTGCGGAAATACGTTCTCCCGGCCCATGGTACTAAGGATTCCCGTCATATTATCGGCCGTGAGAGCACCCACCGTCGACAGGCCGCTTCCATCCCGAATCCGAAATCCGTTTAAATCAACCCCTTTGCGTTGCCAATAGGCCGTCAACGCGTCGATACTGGCATTCGTCGACCGAACGGATTTAGTCAGCGCCAGCGCCGTTGTTCGCAGAAACGCTTCGGCGTACAGATTGATGCTCTGGTAGTTTGTCTGTTGAATCAACTCCGTAAGCAATGGGGATTTGTGTTGAGTTAATATGGTTCGTTTGCCGGCGGATATAACTGTTTTTGGTAACCCGCCACCCTGCGAGATCGGTGCACTACTGACCGTCACATTATCCTGAACAAGCTGGTTATGAAGCGCAAAGGCGGTAAAAAAGGCGGGATCGGGTAGGGAGCCTTTTACGCTGAACTCGTTGGCTGGCTCACCCATCGGAACCTTACCCGTCAGCCATTGCTGATTCGAAAACGGAGCCCCGTAAATGTTTACCTGATCACCCGTATTGGCGGCATCGGTCGTAACCGTATTTCGAAACGTAAGATAAGGCAGGACGGGGTCTGTGCGTAGCACGCTGGTAGAGGCACCGACGGATTTGCCTGGTCTGAAAAATACGCGGAACAGATTCTCATTGATGTTCAGCGCGCTTAAACTGGCTCCGTAATAATTGCCCAAATCCCCGAAGGGCCAGGTGCCGGGTGTTGTCAGGTCGTCATACAGGCTGGCATCGCCCACAACCATTCCCTGAATGGTGCGGATGCCCGCAGCGCGCACTGCATCCGACCAGCTTTTCATCAGGGCCGGCAAATCGTAATAAGCCGGAAATCGCCAACTCCCCAGCGAAGGGTCGCCCATACCCCGTATGTATAAATTACCGGTCAAAACAGAATCTTTAATAGCACCATCGTACTCAAGACTCGTTGTATAGGTGTAATTAGGACCCAATACGGCCAGAGCCGTTGCTGTTGTAATAAGTTTTAGCGTTGAGGCCGATGGCAGGCTCATGCGGGCATTGTAGCCGATAAATTCTTTCCCATCTCGCACCCGCCGAACGGACAGTGCTAGTGTTCCATATCGAACGGCTGGGCTGGCCTGAACGGCTTCTACCTGCCTGAGCAGTTGCTGAATAGCTACCGAATCGGCTGGTGGCCGGGGTTGAGAAACAGAGCGTGAGGTAGTAAAAAAAGGGAGTAAACAGGTGGCTAAAACAAGCGAACGGGCAGCTACGAAAGGGGGAATAAAGCGCATTAAGGAACAGTTAGGCGATTCGATGGGTATTTCGTACTTTTGCAAACTTACGAAGATTGCGCCACCCAACTTGCGATAAAAGCACCTACCCTAAGATATCGAATAAACGACACCGAATAGTTAAAGTTGCACGCATGAAATTATCATTTCTGGGGGCGGCCCGGCAGGTAACCGGCAGTATGTATCTGCTGGAACTGGAGGATGATTACCGCATCCTGATTGACTGTGGTTCAGACCTGGATCGGTCCAGACCACAAGACGCTAGTTCGAACGGTCAATCACCCCCCGCCGTTACTCATCCGGGATTTTTCCCCTTTGAGGCATCAAGCATAAATCTGGTCCTGCTGACCCACGCCCACGTGGATCACTCGGGTAATTTGCCCAATTTATTCCGGGAAGGCTACGAAGGGCAGATACTCTGTACTGAACCGACGTTTTCCCTGACGAATGTGCTGCTCAAAGATGCAGCGTCGCTTAACCAAAAGCGCATTAACGAGCTGAACGCCAGCAAGAAACAACGCGTCAAGGACCGGCAGGTACAGATGCAGAAGGATCTGTTTCTGGACAAACAGGTTCGGGAAACCATGGAGAATATTGTCCCCATTGGTTTCAACCGCAAGTTCAGGGTTGCCGATGGTGTCGATGTGACCTTCATTCCGGCAGGGCACTTACTCGGCGCAGCGCACATTGTCATCAATGTGACGGAAAACGGCGAGCGAAAAAGTATTTGCTTCTCGGGTGATATTGGCCGGAAGAACTATCCGCTTCTGGTTGATCCGGCTACGGTACCCGCCGTTGATTACCTGGTCTGTGAAAGCACCTACGGCAATCGTCTGCACGAGAACCAGATGACGCCCGAAGATGCGTTGGCTGATATTATTCAGCGGACCTGCATCGATATTCCAGGGCGGCTTATTATTCCCTCATTCAGTGTTGGCCGGACACAGGCGTTGCTTTATACGCTTAACCGACTGTATACGGAACGAAACTTTCCGCCTATCCGGGTTTTTTCGGATAGTCCGATGGGCTTTGAGAGTACCAAAATTTACATGCAGCACATCAGCCTGCTGAATAAGGAAGCACGGGAGTTTTACAAGGAAAACGAAACGCTGTTCGATTTTCAGAACTTCCAGTTTCTGGAATCATCGAAGGCGAGTAAAGCGGTGTCCAATTTTGGTGAACCCTGCATCATCATTTCGTCATCGGGTATGGTGCAAGGCGGTCGGGTTGAGTACCACGTGGCCGAAAATATCAGCAATCCATACGCTACGATTCTGATCATCGGCTATTGCGCCGAAGGTACGCTCGGCTGGCGTTTGCTGAATGGGCAACAAACCCTCAGCATCAAAGGAACGGACCACCAGGTGCTGGCCAACGTCGAAAAAATTGACGTATTCAGCGGCCACGGCGACCGGAATGATCTGATCAATTTTGTGCGCATGCAGTCGCCCGAAACGCTCAAAAACATTTTCTTGGTTCACGGCGAGTACGAAAGTATGGAATCGTTCAAGGCCACCCTGGCGGAAGAAGGCTTTCCACAGGTTATTATCCCGAAAAAGGGCGAACGTTTTGACTTATAAATGGTGAGTGATGAATAATACCTGATGAACAGGGCTACGGGCCGGTTTATCAGGTATTATTCATCAGGCATAATCGCACCGGCGACCCGGTCATTCTTATACATGAGAACATACCTTGACTTTGAAAAGCCCATCGCCGACCTGGAAGCGCGGCTGGAGGAAACTAAGAAATTAGCGCAAACCAGCAATGTAGACGTCAGCGAAGCGGTTAACGTGCTGGAAAAGAGCATCGATAAACTGCGACGGGAAATTTTTCAGAATCTTACCCGCTGGCAGCGCGTCCAGTTGTCGCGGCATCCCGATCGCCCCTATACCCTCGATTACATTTCGCTCATGTGCGATCAGTTTATCGAACTGCACGGCGACCGGACCGTGCGCGACGATCCGGCGATGGTCGGTGGTTTCTGCGAACTGGGGGGGCAAACGGTGATGATCATCGGGCAACAAAAAGGGCGGAATACCAAGCAGCGTCAGTACCGTAACTTTGGTATGCCGAATCCGGAAGGGTATCGGAAAGCGCTTCGCCTGATGAAGCTGGCCGAGAAATTCAACAAGCCCATTATTACACTGATCGACACCCCCGGTGCGTTTCCGGGTCTGGAAGCCGAAGAGCGCGGACAGGGGGAAGCCATTGCCCGTAACCTGAAAGAGATGTTCATGCTGACGGTGCCCGTTATCTGCGTCGTCATCGGTGAGGGTGCCTCGGGCGGTGCGCTGGGTATTGCCATTGGCGATAAGGTGCTGATGCTTGAAAACACCTGGTACTCCGTTATTTCGCCCGAAAACTGTTCGACCATTCTCTGGCGTAGCTGGGACTTTAAAGAACAGGCCGC
The DNA here is from genome assembly GCF_054776635.1 of Spirosoma lituiforme. Lineage (NCBI taxonomy): Bacteria > Pseudomonadati > Bacteroidota > Cytophagia > Cytophagales > Cytophagaceae > Spirosoma > Spirosoma lituiforme. The sequence continues at coordinate 838,677 of NZ_BAAHBO010000001.1, read as the reverse complement.
CGAAGCCATGAAGCTGACCGCCCGCGATATGCAGGCGAACAAGCTGGTGGATGAAATTGTGGAAGAACCGCTTGGTGGTGCCCACAACGATCACCAGGCCATGGCAAACCAACTGAAGAAAGTTATTCTGGATTCTATCGAGCAACTGAACGCCATTGATCCGCAGGAACGCATCAGCCAACGCATCGATAAGTTCTGCGAAATGGGTGTTGTTCTGGAATAATCAGGCCATCAACAAGTAGATAAGCAAAGCCGCTGGGATAGTCTCAGCGGCTTTGTTGATTAAGCGAAGCGTTCTTTACCATCAACTTTGCCATTCTGTTTCACCGTTTGTCTGCAAATCTAACGTTATCTTTGGCTTGCGGTTCACGTACCGCCCGAACCGACGCTATACGTGCAGTTTATGCTTAATACATCAACGCTCAAAAACCTTATTTTCGACCTCGGCGATGTAATCATCCCGATAGATTTGACCGCCCCCATCCGGAATTTTGCCATGCTGGCTAACCTGCCCGAAGAGCAGGTGCGGGAGCTCTGGATGCAACACGACATCGTTGGGCAATACGAAACCGGCCTGATCGATGACGAGGCTTTCCGGGCTCATGTTCGGACACTGCTGAAAAGCCGGGCCAGCGAATCGGGTTCCGAATCCGGGTCATCAGACCAGTGGGCCGATGAAGTAATCGACACGGCCTGGAACACAATTCTCCTCGATTTGCCCATCGAACGCATCGAGCGGATCAAACAACTAAAGTCGAGTTACCGCCTGTTTCTGCTGAGCAACACCAGTCCGATTCATATCCGTAAAGTGAATAGTGTACTGACGGGAATGGGTCAGCCAACACTGGAGGAGCTTTTCGAACGGGTGTTTTATTCCTATGAGGTTCGCCTGGCCAAACCATCGCCCGAAATCTATCAGCATGTGCTGGCTGAGGGTGGACTGATTGCCGAAGAGACTGCTTTCTTTGACGATAATGCTGCGAACATCAAGGCTGCTGCCGGGTTAGGTATTCAGGCCGTACACGTACAGCCCCCCTCAACAATAATAGACTATTTAACAGGTGTATGATATAAGATATATGATATAGGGTCAGTACAGACATCATACATCATATACCTTATATCCCACATTCCACAGCATACATGAGCCCACGTACCCGTACCTACCTCCTTCACGGAGGTCTTTTTTTACTGACCCTGATTACGACTACCATGGCGGGAGCCGAGTGGATGTTTGGGCGTTTGTTTATTCCGATTGAGGGGATGAAAACGCTCGGCTGGTCGGAGTTTGTAGATGGGTTTAACTTTTCGATTCCTTTTCTGGCGATACTGACCGTTCATGAGTTTGGTCATTATTTTACGGCCAAAGCCAATCACGTTCGGGTTACTTTACCTTACTACATTCCGTTATGGCTTGGCATCGGGCAGAGTATCGGTACACTGGGAGCGTTCATCCGAATTCAGGACTACATCAATAGTCGGCAGAAATACTTCGATATTGGAATCGCTGGCCCGCTGGCCGGGTTTGCCCTGGCGCTGGTGGTGCTCTGGTACGGTTTCACGCATTTGCCGCCACCCGAATTTATTTTTACCATCCACCCAGAGTACCAGAAATGGGGACTTGACTATGGCCGATTCGCCTACCAGAACTTGCCGGAAGGTGTTTCGCCACTGAAGCTGGGGGATAACCTGCTCTTCAACTTCTTCAAAAACCACGTAGCTGACCCCGCCCGAGTACCACATCCGTACGAGATGATCCACTACCCGTACCTGATGGCCGGGTATCTGGCGCTGTTTTTTACCTCGCTCAATCTCATTCCCATCGGGCAGCTGGACGGTGGACACATTATGTACGCCCTCATTGGGCGCAAGCGATTTCAGTGGGTGTCGCCTATCCTGTTCACCGCTTTTGCCTTCTACGCCGGGTTAGGTATGTTCAAACCCAGCGATTTTGCGGTACCAACAGACGAAGCTTTCTACTCGGAGTTAGGCAATTTTGGCCTGTATATCGGCTTTTTATATCTGGCTTTCTCCCGCATTAGCGAAAACCGAATGACGTCTCTGATCGTCACGCTCAGCGTCGTAGCTACCCAATTAGTAGTTGTCTGGGTACAGCCAGATCTGGAGGGGTATTCCGGATTTCTGGCGTTTGCATTCGTACTGGGGCGGTTCCTCGGAATTTACCATCCCGAGACGGAACTTGAAGAACCACTGACTATTAAGCGGCAACTGTTGGGCTGGCTGGCCCTGATCGTTTTTGTTCTGTGCTTCAGCCCGCGTCCGTTTGTTTATTAGGGCTAGTATCTAGCGGGTAGCACTTCGTTTAGTAGGCACAATTGGTTTAGCAAGAACATCGAATTGTAATGAAAACTCGTTTTTGATTGCCTGATCACCCAAATCAGCAAAAAAACTTGTTGAATTATACCGAATGCCGAATAGAGTCCGGTCAATGAGCGCCCGACCTTTGATGCGCAAACTGGTGCCATCCTGGCTAGTGGTAACGGGGAAGGAGATGGGTTGTGTAATACCTTTCAGCGTGAGTTGTCCCGTAGCCGTTGTTCCGGATAGGGACCGTAGAACAAAGGTGGCCGTTGGGAAGCGAGCTGTATCGAAAAAAGCTTCATCCAGAAGGTGCCTTTGCAACCGGTCGTTTTCATGCTGAATACTAGTCATATCCATCGTCATCGTTGCGCTGCTGATTCGTCGACCCATTTGGGTTAGTTGGCCTTTGGCCAGCCGAAGTGTACCCGTGGGTGCCCAGGAGCCTACTTCGGCGTAACCGGTCCAGGTAAGCCGACTGGCATCAGGGTCAATGCTGAATGACTGGTTCTGAGCTTGTACAGCGGTTGACAAGATGAATAATAACGCAAAAACAGCAGTAAGATTCGCAAGCGTTTTCATTGACGTGTCTGGTTTAGCAAAATGACTATTTGTTAACTATACCTTCAGTCTCGATCAGGCCGTAGCCTTTATATAATTTCCCCGAGCGATTGCGCGCAATTACATACCAAAGGGCATCGCCCCCGTAAGCCTGTTTACCAAATCGCCAGTTTTTGCCAAACGTATAAGTTTGCCCATTTTTTAATTTGCCGCTGGGGCAGTTAAATTTTTTGGCGAACAGACTGGGGTCATATGCTATGTTGGAATGCCAGCCCGTTGAGTCGTACCAGATGAAACTCCCTGCCTCCACCAGTTCAAGGTCGCCTACTTCGGCGCGAACCATCGTTGCATGCTTCCAGTAATACGTATCGCCTTCCAGCGTTGGAACACAGGGGTTATTCGTATGCCAGAGCGTGAGCCCAACCGGCAACGAACGGAGCTTATCGGGTAGTAGTCGGCTTTTATCAGACCAACCCAAACCTGGGGATTGAGCGGTGGCAATCGGGCCAGTGAGCAGACCGGTGGCAAGGGCGGTAAGAAAAATGAGTGTACGCATCGCAGAAACGGGTTTGGTTTGTTTGAACGATACAAAAGTGGAAGGCTAAATGGCCCCAAGCGTCCCAGAACAGGATTGGGACGTGCCAACGGATGATTTGGCCTTAGTCACGCTGGGCAAACTCGCTCGGTGACTGCCCGGTGTGCTGACGAAATATCCGGTTAAATGTTGTTTTTGAATTGAAGCCCGATTCCAGGGCAATACCCAGTAGGGTAAGCCGGGTCAGGTCATTGGAGTGCAACCGTTGCTTCACTTCGTTGACCCGATAGGCGTTCACAAAATCATTGAACGATTGGCCAATACCAGCGTTGATGACCTGCGAAACAACCTTAGCATTGAGATCGACGTGCTGAGCAAGTTCGGTTAAGGTCAGGGTAGGATTGAGGTACAATTTGTCGGTGTCCATCGCCCGCCGAATACGCTCAATGTGCTCTGGCTTGACATCGATGACTGGTTTAGCCGGGTTATGCGAAAGGTCAGCAACGGCATCATTTTTGAATTGTACGTTGGCTAAATTACCCTGCTTCAAACCCGCTACACCCAAGACAATCAGAAGTAAACAGAGTAGCCAGTATGAGTAATCATACTGATAAAACAAATGGAAAATATCGCGCAGGATCAGTTCGACAGCCCACTGAACGCACACTACAGCCAAAATAAAGAGTAAAGCCCGAAGCCACCGCAAGGTCAGTCGGCTGGTTTCTGAGAAGTTCTCCTGGACATAATGGCCATACTTCTGAAGCAGCCGCAACGATAAAATTAAGTAAATGAGTAAGGAAAGCCAGGTACCGTCAAACTCGATGCTGTATGTGATCGGATAATGAACGGTTGTCCAAAACCAGCTTCGATATTCGTAAGACTGACTGGTAAGAAAGAAATACAGCAGTGCCTGAATGGCGACCGGCAGAAAATGCAGCCAATGCTGTCGTTTGAGTCGAAAGTGACTGTTCGTCAGACTCTTGACGTAAAAATAAATAAGTGGCCCAAAAGCGAAGGAATAGAAAATGGGTAGAAAGTACAGGCCTGCATTTTGTGTATACAAGCCCGATACCCGAAAGAAACCGTCGATTTGCCAGCACGAGATAGCCGCCATCAGCCCCGCCAGAAAGCGGTTGGCCTGCCGATTGTCGCTTGTAAACCAGAGGAGTCCGGCCGAAAAAAAGCCGATGTTAATGATGGACAACGCCAGGATTACCTCGAATGCAAAGCGAATCTGCATGCCTTAGCCTATTAACTTCATCTCATCGGCCAGGGCAAAGACTTTTTTCAAACACCTGGCTGTCAGTACGGCATCTTCGAGCGCATTGTGAAAACCATCCTCCCGGGAGAAACCAAAATAGCCCGCAATAGCCGTAAGACTCAGGCGATCCGGCACTTTCTGGCCGTTTGCTTTTAAAACCCGGAAGGTAAAGTAAGCCAGCGTGTGCAAATCGAGTAGTACGCGGGAGAAGGGCCATTTCAGCTTCTCGTAGCGATAGGCCTCTTTGAGGAAATTGATGTCGTTTATAACACTCTGACCACAGATGACCACGTCACGTAAAAACGGGGTTCGGTCCAACTGGCCTTTGGGCACGCGGAGGGCAAGTTGTAAACAAATCCACTCTTCCAGTTCAGGCAGCACGTCGTAGATCATGGGTGCATCTTCTAACTCGGCCAGCGACAGGTTATGGATTTTTTCGGAAGAGGAGGAAAAGGCTTCTTTATTTTCGGGGTATACATTGGTGAGGTAAGTACCTTTCTCGACCCAGTTATCATCGAACAGAACCGCGCCAATCTGAATAATTTCATTGTAATCGGGTTCGGGTCCTGTCATTTCAAGGTCAAGCACTAGATAGGGCATAGTTTTAATGGTTTTAGAGGTGAAAATTGACGTGAGAAAAAAGATTAATAAGTTGAAAAACTAGCAGGTAATTTTTCAATGATGGAACAAAACGATCAGATTCTTGGTTTTCATTACAACATGCACGAGAAGTCCCCGATAGCGAAACTGTCGGGGATTTTTTATTTGTCTACCCGCTCCACCAGTTTCCCAATATCGCTGCTTACCTGTTGAATAAACGCCAGCTGATCGCTCAACAGCGGGTCTGGTGAATTGTCCATGACAGGTAACGCAGGCAGAGGTACTCCCGCGCTATCTTGAATCGGTTTTTCGGCCGTTGTGCCCAACCGTCGTAGACTCTCAGTCAGGCTGAATAAGGCCCGTTTGATCGGTCGTTGTAGGGTCGTTGGGTAACAACCAGGCTGATTCGCTAATTGAGCAGACGTGATGGTGGCGATATTGGCCGATAAAATATGGTTCAGAACAACAAATTCGTAAACAAGTTTCTCGTTACGCTGCTTGTGCTTCGGTTCAGAGAGCATACGTTCAAAAGCCGCTGATAGATTAGCCGACGTTACGTATACTTCTTTACGGGTCAGTTTGTACTCGACCGAACTAATCGTTCCCCCGGAAAGGCTATCGAGCAATAGCTGTAAATACCGAATGTTGGCGTGCAAAATGGCCTTCATGGGTTTAACTAACTGATCGGACTCCCATTGCGGGAAGAATGCGTATCCGGCCGTCAGAGCAATAATGCCTCCCAGCAGTGTATCGAAGAAGCGCTCTTCGGCAACCCCCAGGTAGCTCACCCCTAGAAAGTTGAAAAGAATCAGTACGAAGGGAGTTACACAAATGACCATAACGATGTAGTTGATCCGCTGCGCGCTGTAGGTGCCCAGCATAAACAGGACCATAAAGCCAAACTGTACATGCTTGTCAGGAAAATAGGTGAGCACGAGCACACCAATAATACCCCCGGCCAGCGTGCCAACGATCCGCTGAACATTTCGTTGCTTGGTCAGGCTGAATGCGGGTTTCAGAATCACCGAAATGGTCAACAGCACCCAGTAGCTATGGTGTCCGTAGGGCAGGAGTTTGGTAATAATAAAGCCCAGCAGCATGGCTATGGCCACTCGTATCGAATACCGGAAGGTTAACGAACTAAGGGTCAGATTATCCCGGAACGACTTCAGGTCGATTTCCTGATGGGAAACAAATCGGCCGTACTCCATGGCCTCGTTATCGACGGGGTTCACTTTCGTGGACGAAAGATTTTTTTGTAACGTACTGACCCGTTGGCTTATCGTTCGTAACGTAACCAGTACTTTTTTGAGTACAAGCGTACTGCCATCCTGGTCACTGAGTGCGTCGATGCTGCGTTTCAGGTTTTCCAGTTCAGGCGTACTGTCGACCGGTCTGTGAAACGGGACGGGCAACTGAATGGCTAAGCCGATGTGATCGAGTTCAACCGATAAGCGCCGGATGGATCGGGAAATAGCATCTAATACCGCCGATTTGCCAAAACGCTCGCGAATGTCGGAATAGTCGTAATACATCGCGATGATCTGTTCGTATAAATCGACCACATCCACAAACGTCAGAAGCAGCAACCGGCCTGTTCGCGTGGTTTCCGTAACAATGCGTCGACTTTTGAACAAGACTTCCCGCACGGCATCCTGCTTTTCGCTCACATCGACCTGCTGGGCAATCAGTCGGCGGTAGTTATCGTCCAGTTGGGTACTGGTGTCGTAAAAGTCTCCTTTGATGGCCATGAGTTTAGCGATCTCATGGATGCATTGCCCCAGTGCCTGCTGCGCCAGTCGGTACGGCTGCAGGCGCGATGCGATCAAACTAATGGTACTGTACCAGACGCTACCAGCTAATACCAACGTACTCTCATGGATGACACCCCGGGCGTCGAGTGGTCGGTCGATCATCAGAATCATGATGAGCAGGGCCGCCGTTCCCACGGATGTGGCGCGACTGCCGTAGATGGCAAACATGGAAAAGAAAAAACTGAACAGGAATATTTCTACGCCCAACACGTACGGATGCATCCGGGCAAAACCCGTTATGAACGTTACCGAAAAGCTGATCAGGGCGCTGATGGCCATTCCGTTGCGCCGGTGCATAACCGGGCCGGGGGCGTCGCTCAGGCTGACATTAAGTGCCCCCAGCGACATGGCCATCCCCGCCTGAAGCTGCCCGAACTGCGCCAGGAATAAAGAAGGCAGGAGAATGGACAGCGTTGTGCGTAACCCATCAGAAAAATACTGACTGGACAGAAAATAGCTGACCTGCCGACCACGCTTGTTCATAAGGAGACTTTCAGTAAGGCACGGGCAAAAAGCTGTGCCGCCATTGTTGGGCTCTTGTCGTAGCCTCTTTTTTGGGTAATGTATAAGCTGGTTGAAACAGGTAATAGTTAAGGCTCGGCATTGGTCAGATTTGTTCTGCGTTCGCCGATTTGCTGCCGCCACATGGCATAATAGAGTCCCTTTTGGGCAACCAATGCATCATGACTACCCATTTCGATGACTTTGCCTTTCTCCAGCACGAAAATGGTATTGGCGTGCAGAATGGTCGAAAGTCGGTGAGCAATCAGAATGGTAATCTGTTCATTCAGAGCCGACACGCTTCGAACAGTATCGGTAATTTCTTCTTCGGTTAGTGAGTCGAGTGCCGATGTGGCTTCATCGAAAATCAGCAGGCGTGGGTGCCGGACCAGGGCCCGGGCAATGGATAGCCGCTGTTTTTCGCCCCCAGACATTTTCAGTCCGCCCTCACCAATTTGTGTATCGAGCCCGTGGGCCGAGCGAGCCAGCAGGTGATCGCAGGCCGCTTTGTCCAGTGCGTCGAGCATTTCGGCTTCCGTAGCATCGGGTTTAACGAATAACAGGTTTTCGCGGATGGTTCCGGCAAACAGGTGCGTATCCTGGGTAACGAATCCGATCTGTCGACGCATCGGATTGAAGCGAATATCTTTCGTGGAAATGTCATTGTAGTAAATCTCCCCATCGACGGGTCGATAAAGACCAACCAGCAGCTTGACCATAGTAGATTTTCCGGAACCGGATGGCCCCACAAAAGCAATGGTATCGCCCAGCTGGGCTTCGAAAGAAACCCCGTTAATTGCATTCTGAACCGCGCCGTTGTGCCGAAACACCACATCATCGAAACGTAGTCGTTCGAGGGGCCCGACAACCACAGGCGATTCCGGGTTTCGTTCGATGGGCTTCTGCATCAATTTTTCGAAACTGTGCAACCCCGCTTCGGCTTCGCGGTACGCCAGAATGATATTGCCTAACTCCTGCAACGGGCTGAAAATAGCAACCGAAATAAACTGCATGGAAATCAGCTCGCCGGTACTTAAAACATGACGGAAAATAAGCCACAGGAGGGTGAACAGAACCGATTGCTTGAGCACGTTGAGCGTGGTGCTTTGCCAGAACGAAAGCAGCCGAACCCGTTTTACCTTGAACATTTCCAGCTCGAAAATGCGCCCGGTCTGCACCTTAAGCCGTCTGATTTCCGGAAACGTTAGTCCCAGACTTTTTATCAGTTCAATGTTGCGTAACGACTCGGTAATAACGCCCGACAACAGGGCTGTTTCGCGGTTGATCGACCGTTGCGTGGTTTTGATCTGAGTACTGAGCATACCCGTCAGGCCACCCAGCAGCAACACGCCAATCAGAAACACGGGTACCAGGGCCCAGTGTTTCGTGACGGCGTACCAAATGAGAAACCCGATGCCGACCAGCGACGAAAACAGGATATTCACGAAGGCGTTGATGAACTTCTCCGTGTCAGTACGAACTTTCTGGAGAATGGACAGCGTAGCTCCACTACTCTGGTCGCCAAACTCTTGGTAGGATAACCGGAGCGTTTGTTTCAGGCCGTCATTGAAAATGTCGGTGCCGAATTTCTGAACGACCAGCCGGGTGGTATACTCCTGAAAGGCCTTGGTGATGTTTGACAAAACGGCTACGCCAACGGCAAGTCCCAGCAGAAACAACACCCCATTGATCTTCTCCGAATCGGTTTTCCGGCCGGGATTTGTCGCGTATTCGTCAATAAGTTTCCCGAAAATAATGGGGTCGACCAGGGCCAGTATCTGGGCAGTACCTGCCAACGCCAGAGCCAGCACTGCCAGCCAGCGATACGGTTTCAGGTACGTCCAGAGGATAGTCATGGGTTGATCAGTTACCGGTCAAGCTCGTTAATGCGAGCCTGGTGTCGACCGCCTTCGAAGGGGGTATCGAGCCAGATTTTAACCAGATTGAGGGCTGTTTCCTCGCTCATCATCCGCTCGCCAATTGATATAACGTTGGCATCGTTATGCTGGCGGCACAGCCGGGCCGACTCTTCGTTCCAGCACAGGCCGCAGCGCACCCCTTTAATCCGGTTAGCCATTATCGCTTCGCCATTGCCGGAGCCACCCAGTACCACCCCCCGCTCAACATCGCCGGCAGCAACAGCTTCGGCAACGGGGCGGATGTAAAGTGGGTAATCGACAGAGGGCGTTTCGGCATACGTACCCTTATCGATAACTTCGTGTCCCAGACCTGTGAGGAACTGTTTAATGGCTTCTTTATAACGGAAACCAGCGTGATCGGAGCCTATGGCAATTTTCATATGTAAACGAATAGGGATTAAAACAACAGCCAAAAGTAGCAGAATCGTAGGCTAAGATGAAACCTTAACGGAGTAAACTTGTTCGGAAAACAGACTGGCGGTAATTTGCAGCCCGTCCATCTAACTGACTATGATTCCAGCTACTAATCAGCGCCCCTCGGCAACGATCTTATTTATTTTTGGCGGTAGCGGAGATTTGAATCTTCGCAAACTGACCCCTGCCTTGTACAATCTGTCGCTCGATAACTACCTGTCAGACCAGTTTGCGGTGGTTGGATTGGGAAGAAGTGAGTATACCGATGAGTCGTTCCGGGAGCGGTTGCTCGAAGGCGTAAAGTCGTTTTCCCGTCGGAAAGACGACCTGGAAAACACGTGGGCGTCGTTTTCAAACGTCATCTCTTACCTGCAAATGGACGCGGGTGACGCAAACGCCTATTCGAAACTGTCAGACTTCGTTGCCAAGAAAGAAGGGGAATGGGGTAGTCAGGCCAACGTTGTTTTTTACCTGGCCGTAGCGCCCCAACTGGTGCCGGGCATTGCCACCAACCTGGGCAAACTCGAACTCTGCTGCGATAAATCCCACGTCAGAATTGTGGTCGAAAAGCCATTCGGCCACGATCTTAAAACGGCACAGGAACTAAACACACTGCTGGGCGGCCTATTCGCCGAAGAGCAAATCTATCGGATCGACCACTATTTAGGGAAAGAAACGGTACAGAATATACTAGCCTTGCGATTTGCCAATTCACTGTTCGAACCAATCTGGAACCGACGTTATGTTGAGTATGTACAGATTACAGCCTCGGAAACGGTCGGTCTCGAAGGGCGGGGTGGCTATTACGAAGGGTCTGGTGCGTTGCGGGATATGATCCAGAATCACCTCCTTCAAATGCTGTGTATGGTGGCGACCGAAGCGCCTATTTCGTTCGACGCCAACGAGGTTCGTAACAAAAAGGTAGATGTTCTGAACGCCATCCGCCGGATCAAGCCTGAGCAGGTAAAGGATATGGCCGTTCGGGGGCAGTACGGACCCGGCGAGAAAGACGGCAAAACCATTCCTGGCTATCGTGAAGAGGAAGGCGTCAAGCCCGATTCGAAGACAGAAACATTTGCCGCCGTTAAACTATTCGTCGACAACTGGCGGTGGGAGGATGTGCCATTTTACCTGCGTACCGGCAAGTCGCTTCCCGAAAAAGCAACGGTCATCAATATTCAGTTCAAACCCGCCCCTAGCTACGCCTTTCCCGAAGAAGCCACCGAAAACTGGGCTTCGAACCAGTTGACGATCGGTATTCAGCCGGCCATGGATATTCGGTTACGGTTCCAGGCCAAGCGACCAGGGCAAACGCTCGCCATCGATCCGGTAGAGATGGTGTTCAGCTACAAGGAGGATTATGAGGGTCAGGAGCCGGAAGCCTACGAAACGCTTTTACTGGATGTCATGACCGGTGATGCAACGCTGTTTATGCGGGCCGATCAGGTTGAAGCGGCCTGGAAAGTCGTTACGCCGATTCTGGATGCCTGGGAGTCCGAACCTGTTGACTTTCCAAATTATGCACCTGGTTCATGGGGTCCCGAAGCCGCCCAGCAACTGGTTGAGCGAGACGGCTTTCACTGGATGATGAAGTAGGGGTTAGTCGTTTACGTCTTCCCGTGGCCCGTGGAAACACAGACCACGGGGCCATAGACCACAGAAAGATGCAAACCGATTTCAGATATTGAATACTGCAACCCATGTCCCAATTCGCCAGCCTATTCGTCGATGACCAGCGCTTACCGTGGGAATCGGTAGCCGAAGGTGTGAAGCGCAAAATCATGACCTACGATCCAAACCTGATGATGGTCAAGGTCGCTTTCGAAACGGGTGGCGTTGGCGCACCCCACAGCCATATTCATACGCAAATGAGCTATGTGGCCAGTGGGGCGTTTTCGATCATGATTGGCGAGGAAACGCGCATCGTGCGGGCGGGGGACGTGTTTTACATTCCTTCCAATGTCTGGCACGGAGCCGTTTGCGAAGAGGCTGGGGTACTGGTCGATGTATTTACGCCTATGCGTGAGGATTTTGTTTAACAAACTCTCGCCCACAACACCGAGTGAGAGCTGAACCGTCTGTTATGCAACTTATTATAAAAAAGAATCCCGCCGATCTGGCCAAAGCTGCGGCTGATTTTATTACAAAGCGTATTAAAGAAGTACTTAAAACGCAGGACCGCTTCACGATTGCCCTGTCGGGAGGAAGTACGCCTAAAGCGTTACATGAACTGCTGGCTAAGGCACCTTATGTTGATCAGATTCCGTGGCTTCAGCTCCACGTTTTCTGGGGCGACGAACGCTATGTGCCCATCGACGATGAGCAAAGCAACGCGGGTATGGCGTATGATACCCTGCTTGGGCACGTTTACACCCCCGAAGAACAAATTCATGTCTGGCGTACTGACCTTGAACCCGAGGCTGCATCCGCTGACTACGACCGAATTCTGCATGAGTACTTCGGCGACACCGGCCCTACGTTCGACCTGGTCCTGCTGGGTATGGGCGATGATGGGCACACACTTTCGCTATTTCCTGGCACCGACGTTGTCCATGAGGCAACTGCCTGGACCAAAGCGTACTTCCTGACGCAGCAGGATATGTATCGGCTAACGTTAACGGCGCCGATTGTGAATCGGGCCTCCTGCGTTGCGTTTCTGATTGCTGGGCCAAAAAAAGCCGATCCGCTTAAAGAAGTACTTGAAGGGGACTACGACCCTGATAAGTATCCGTCACAGGTTATCAAGCCCGCCGATGGTGAATTGGTCTGGATGGTTGATGAAAAAGCAGCTGAGAAGTTAACGAAATAAGTAAAATCAAGCTGTGGTTACCTGTTTATTGGCAGCAGGTAGTTTCATTTCGCTTTAATCTGAGGAAGGGGGTGTTTAGGTAGATTTGCTCAATCCAACCGAGGGTCGATGCACTATATTGCCTGTTTACTACTTCTTTCGCTTCTGGCTTCCTTCAACAACGCATCAGCTCAATCGGATTCGGTAAGCAGAACCACGCAGGCGTACACCGAAGTGGGTGCCTTACTGACTACGGGGCCGATGGTGCCGTTCTGGCAACGGGCTAATCAATATGGTACGGTACCGCTGGCGGGCTCTTTCGGTACGGTACGGCTTGGGCTGTCATCTGACTATCGGGCCTCATCCACCCGAAAAATTGATTGGGGATACGGTATCGAGGCTGTTGGAAACGGAGGTTCGTTGACGAAGCAAGTGATCGTACCGCAGGCGTACGTAAAAGCCAGTTGGCGACAACTTGAGTTGTATATCGGTCGTAGACGAACGATTATAGGGCTCGTCGACACGCTGCTGACCTCTGGAGCCTACGCCATGTCGGGCAATGCACTGCCCTTACCGACGATCCAGTTGGGCACACGGGGATACGCACCCATAGGATTCACCAAAGGCGCTGTCAGTATCAATGCGATCTACGGCCATGCCTGGTTCGAGAACGAGAATCGGAAAGTTCAGGGTACTTTTCTTCACCAGGCTTCGCTCTACGTACGATTGGGTAAATCCTCCTGGCCCTTCCGACTATACGGGGGGATCAACCACCAGGCCGTCTGGGGAGGCCAGTCGGCCTATTTAGGGACGAATGTATCGAACAATGGGCAGCTCCCCTCGAGTCTGAAAGCTTACTTGTACGTGGTAACCATGCTGCCCTCTTCTGATTTGTCCGTAGATGGGAACATTTCAGCGTTCGACGAAACGAATCGGGTGGGTAATCATTTGGGATCACTGGATGTAGGGGCCGAATTCAACATTGGCGACTGTGCGTTCCTGGTCTATCGGCAAAATCCGTACGATACCGGTGCGATCTGGTACCTGACTACCATTGCCGACGGCTTGAACGGGTTAAGTATTCGCCGGAGGCATCGGGGGAATGGCTTCTTTTCCGTGGATCGTGGGGTAATCGAATTCCTGTATACCGCGAATCAGGGCGGCAATCAATTCGTTATTGATGATCCGCAGCGCCGGGGAAAGGTCGACTATTTTAACAATTCTCAGTTCATTGATGGGTGGACCACTCATGCACACACCATCGGAACCCCGTTTCTCACCCCCGAAGGCGACATACGCCCAAATCTTCCTTACGGACCCATCATTAACAACCGGGTAGCCGTCCTGCACATTGGTCTGCGCGGCCACCTTGGTAAACAAACAACCTGGTTACTCAAGGCATCGAACAGCCGAAATAGGGGTACGTATAGCGCGCCGTTTGCCAGCACACTGAATCAGTTTTCGGGTTTGGTTCAGGTGAACGGTCCGGTTCAATTACCGATGCTGGGCACTATCCAACTAAATACCAGTGTGGCAGTGGATCAAGGCGCTTTTTTGCCTACTGCCACCGGTATTTATGTGGGCCTGCGTAAAAACTGGTTTGCCGGATCGCTGTCGAAACGGAAATTGATGGTTTCACCACACCTTTAACTGTTTGCCGGAATTAACAACCCGATTAACAAAGAAGCCCCTCTGTAGAGGGGCTTCTTTGTTAATCGGAATATGAAAAAGAACGACTACTTGATCGAGTCTTTCTTTGTTGTATCACTCATCATGGTCGACGTAGAGTCGCTCATTGTAGTCGTTGAATCACCCATCGTAGACGCGCTGTCTGACACTGTCGTTGCCGATGTAGTAGACTCCGTTTTTGTGCTAGAGCAAGCCGTTGCTAGAGCCATCATTGACAGTAGGAAGAATGCAGATTTTGCCATGTCGTTAGTAGAATTAAAGTAGTTAGTATGTTTCTACTCCCTTAATACGCTACCATTGAAAAAGTAACCCATCATGATTTTTTATTTTTCTGATTTTGCCAACTTTTTAACTATCGTTTTAGTAAAAACAGATAAAAAATTGCGTTATCAATAAATGACAGCAGAAAATTTCATCAATCAATCGCTTTCCGCAATGGCGTCGTACACCAGTCCGGCGGCAACGGCATAAACGGCATGGTGAAGGGCATCAATAGCTATTGCCTTTGGCTCTTCCTCTGTAACGGGTGGAGCTACGTCGAGCGACGGAAGCATCGTTAGTTCGGTTGCCCAGATTGCCGCAAAATGCAGAAGCGTGGCTGGCCAGCCCTGTACCCCCGTTAAAGACAAAATCCCTCTTGGAATTCCCCAGGCTGTGCCGTAAGTCCAGTGAATTTCCTGCGATACGGCTTCTTTTTCGTCTTTTCGGGTAGGTTTCAGTTTAAGAACTTTGGAGACCGCTTTGACGGGTGCTGTACTGGATTTCCGTTTCGTGATGCGCATCTCGATCATCTGAGAAATCGTGATGGCTGCGGTACCGGCTATGCCTGCCAATACGCCCGCTCCCAGGGCGAAACTCAACTCTTTTACCGGGTTTTCTTTTTTGCCGATTTTCATGCGTTGTGTTGGTGAACTACGTTAAAGAAATGGCTATTTATTGATCAATAGCTAACCACTACATAGACGCTGAAGAGGCCGCCGATAAGTAAAACAGAAACCTGTCGAATTGTTCGGGTTTATTACTAAATGGCTGGTAATTACGACAGGCGCGCCTTCAGAAATTTTGTTGTCCGTTCCCAGGCCAGTTTGGCTGCGGCTTCATTGTAACGAGTGGGTGCTGTATCGTTATTGAAAGCGTGCTGCGCCCCTTCGTACACATACAGCTCGTAAGGAACGCCTGCTTTTTTGAGGGCTTCTTCGTAAGCCGGAATCCCGGCGTTAATGCGCTCATCCAGACCACCGTAATGGAGTTGTACGGCGGCTTTTATGCTGGGTACATCGGCAGCTTCCGGCTGGCGGCCATAAAAAGGAACAGCTGCTTTCAGATCAGGGTAGTGAACCGCGAGCTGATTGGCCATGGCACCCCCCCAGCAAAAACCTACGCACCCGACTTTCCCGTTGCTTTCGGGCCGTGTTTTGAGGTAATCGAGGGCTTTCTCGAAATTTTCCCGAGTTTTCCCGGGATCCAGTTTGCCGAATAGTTCACGCATCTGGGTTTCGTCGCTGGGTGTTCCGCCAGAGGCAGATAAGGCGTCGGGGGCCAGCGCCAAGAAGCCGGCAACGGCTAACCGGCGCGTAATGTCTTCAATGTGAGGATTTAACCCCCGGTTTTCGTGAATGACGACAACGGAAGGGTACTTACCTGCTGCTGTTGGCCGGGCCAGGTATCCTTTCATGGTGGTGTCTGAGCCAGGAAACGTAACCGACTCGGTTTTGATCCGGTCGTCCTGATGGGCCACCGTTTCGGCGTGCGCGTAGTTGACCTCCAGAAGTGGTAGAACGGTTAGGGCAGCCGCCATGCTACCGGTCAGCTTCGCCAGTTGTTTCAGAAAATCATCCCGTTTAAGAGGCTTGTGCGTGTATTCGTCGAAGAGATTAATAATGCGTTGATCCATACGTAGTTTGGGTAAAGACTTATCCTGTAAAACTGACGAATCATTTACGGAAATACAACTTGGAAAGCCGGTCTCTGAAGATACAAACGACTGAAACGTTATGTACGTTGGTTTCCATAGCCCGTGTCTTTACGGGCCAAATACCCGGCTGGCAATTATGGCTGACACACGAGTGGTTCGTGAGGACATGAACCAGGGAAACCAATCAGGGTCTGTATAATCGGCTTTCCGATCAGCACAGACCCTGATTGATCCTTACTTAGTCAGACAAGTAATTGCTACAAAAACATACCGCCCGAAACTTCAATTCGTTGCGCATTGATCCACCGGGCTTCCTCGCTGCACAGAAAGGCAACTACCCCGCCGATGTCGTCCGGCAGGCCGACGCGGCCCAGCGCCGTAACTGACGCCAGATGGCTGTTGATCTGAGCATTGTCGCGCACGCGTCCCCCGCCAAAATCGGTTTCGATGGCACCAGGAGCGACCACGTTGGCTGCGATTCCCCGGGCGCCCAGCTCTTTGGCCAGGTACCGGGTAAAGACCTCTACGCCCCCTTTCATGCTGGCGTAAGCTGAGGAACCCGGATTGGCAAACCGAGCCAGCCCCGTCGAAATGTTGATGATCCGGCCACCGTCGTTGAGCAGGGGCAGGGCTTTTTGCGTCAGGAAAAATACCCCTTTCAAATGGATATTGACCATCTCATCAAACTGCTCTTCGGTGGTATCTGCGAATAAGGTATAGGCAGCCGTACCGGCATTGTTGATCAGAAAATCGAAGCGATCTGTGGCAAAGGTGTCGTGCAGTGCGGTTTGTAGCTGCTCATAAAAGGCGTCGAAGCGTCGGACATCGCCGGTGTTCAGTTGCAGGGCCACTGCTTTCTGACCAATGGCCTCAATGTCAGCGACCACTGATTGAGCTTCGTCCTGCCTGCTGTTGTACGTCAGCACGACACCAATGCCTTTCTGGGCCAGCCTAAGGGCCATGTTTTTGCCCAAACCCCGGCTGCCACCGGTCACCAGCGCAATTTTGTTTTCAGTTGCCATCGTATTGTGTTTAAGGATGATGGCGCAAAAGTGAGGCTTTCAATCCGCCGGAGTATGGTGACAGCTTCAGATTAAATGGTGAGTAGTTCAGTTTTTGCCCATTCTTCCTGCAAAACCGATTCCCGATACTGTTTGGGCGTCATGCCCTGAAATCGCTTGAAGAACTTGGTAAAATTGGAGGGGTCGAAGGTAAGGGTCGTGGCGATGTTGGCGATGGAGCGTTGATTCGCCTGCAACATTGCTCGGGCAATATGCATGATCTTTTCCTCGAAAAAGAAGCAGGGTGCCTTACCGGTCGCCAGTTTGATGGTATTGCTCAGGTGCGTCGGGTGAATATGCATTTCATCGGCAATGTCCCGGATTTCGTACATCTCCAGCACGCGACCGTCGACAATATCGGACAGATGCCGGTCAATAATGCGCAGGAAATCAGCCGTTATTTCGTGCTGGCGAGCCGCTATTTTTTGAGGTAGTTTGTTCGTGGGCATACAGGAGCGCTTTGGGCCTTTCGACACTAACTATTTCCCGGTAATTTTAGATCACCGCGGTACGTATTCCGCCTGTATTTATCTTTCCTAAAGGCCGGTGGGAGGCCGTTCTACGCGAGAATTTAGTTTAACCGAAAAACGACGAGCGAGAATTGTTTTTCAGTTTTACCTTTGCAGTCATATCAAAGAGTGAAAGAGCGAACGATTGAATGAGCGAAAACCCGTCGCCTTTCTAAGTCACTCTTTTGCTCTTTCACTCTTTCACTCTTTATTCATGGAATACCGCATCGAAAAAGACACGATGGGTCAGGTACAGGTTCCGGCCAATGTTTATTGGGGCGCCCAAACCCAACGCTCTATCGAAAACTTCAAAATTGCTCAGGACATCAACAAAATGCCCCGCGAAATTATCCGGGCGTTTGCGTACCTGAAAAAAGCGGCCGCGCTGACGAACCTCGACGCGGGTGGACTGTCGCAGGAAAAAAGCGATCTGATCGGTCAGGCCTGCGACGAAATTCTGGCCGGAAAGCTGGACGATCAATTTCCCCTCGTTGTCTGGCAAACCGGCTCCGGTACGCAGTCGAACATGAACGTAAACGAGGTGATTGCCTACCGCGGACACGTTTTGCAGGGCGGTCAACTCGCTGATGAGAAGAAATTCCTGCACCCCAACGACGACGTAAACAAGTCGCAGTCGTCGAACGATACGTTTCCGACGGCCATGCACATTGCGGCCTATAAAATTCTGGTCGACGTGACCATTCCGGGTATCACCAAGCTGCGTGATACGCTGGCGGCTAAATCGAAGGCGTTCATGCACATCGTTAAAATTGGTCGGACGCACTTCATGGACGCTACACCATTGACGGTGGGGCAGGAGCTTTCGGGCTACGTGTCGCAACTCGATCATGGTTTGCGGGCCATCAACAATACACTGGCCCACCTTAGCGAACTGGCTCTGGGAGGTACCGCCGTAGGAACCGGTATCAACACCCCCCCGAACTACTCCGAAAACGTCGCGAAACACATTGCTTCGGTGACGGGTCTGCCTTTTATAACGGCCGAAAATAAGTTTGAAGCCCTGGCTGCCCACGACGCGATTGTTGAGGCCCACGGCGCGCTGAAAACAGTAGCCGCCAGCCTGATGAAAATCGGAAACGATATTCGGATGCTGTCGAGCGGCCCGCGCGCGGGAATCGGCGAACTGCACATTCCGGATAATGAGCCGGGGTCGTCGATCATGCCGGGCAAGGTAAACCCGACCCAGAGTGAAGCCATGACGATGGTGGCCGCGCAGGTAATGGGCAATGACGTTGCCATTAACATTGGGGGCATGAGCGGTCACTTCGAACTGAACGTGTTCAAGCCGGTCATGATCTTCAACTTCCTGCATTCGGCCCGGCTCATCGGCGACGTTTGTGTATCGTTCAACGACAAGTGTGCGGAAGGCATCGAACCCATCGAAGCAAACATCAAAAAGCACGTCGATTCGTCGCTGATGCTCGTTACCGCCCTGAACACAAAGATCGGTTATTACAAAGCCGCCGAAATTGCCCAGACGGCTCACAAAAATGGGTCAACCCTCAAAGAAACCGCTCTTCAGCTTGGCTATCTCACCGAAGAGGAGTTCAACCAGTGGGTGAAACCAGAAGATATGGTGGGAAAAATTGAGTAATTTCGGTTAATACAGGCAAAAACCTGTCTAAAAGCGGTCGGCTATTTATTGGCTGACCGCTTTTTGTTTTTACTTTTAGAGAATTGACCTATTTGTACGGATTTGTAAAAAACGATACCAACCTCGATGGCTAACGAAACTCCGGCACTGAAAAAGGCCTTGACACCGATTCATTTATGGGCCATTGGTGTAGGGCTGGTTATTTCCGGTGAATATTTCGGCTGGAACTATGGCTGGGGCGTGGCTGGTACGTTGGGGCTGTTGCTGGCAACGTTGTTCATTACGGTACTCTACTTTACGTTTATCTTTAGCTTCACCGAACTCACAACGGCTATTCCGAACGCCGGAGGCCCGTTTGCCTATGCCCTCCAGGCTTTTGGGCCTATTGGGGCGCTGGTTGCCGGGTACGCTACCCTCATTGAGTTCCTGTTTGCGACACCTGCTATTGCTTTGGCGCTGGGCAGCTACGTCCATTTTCTTTACCCCGGCGTTCCTGTTGTCTGGTGCTCGATCGGGTCATTCGTTGTGTTCACGCTGATCAATCTGCTGGGCATCAAAGAAGCGGCCTGGTTTTCCCTGGTGATGACCATTATCGCCATCGGTGAACTGTTGCTGTTTATTGGCGTCGTGTACCCACACACGCACCTCGATACGTTTCTGCACAACCCGATGCCTTTCGGCTGGTCGGGTGTTTTTGCGGCTCTGCCGTTTGCTATCTGGCTTTTTGTGTGCCTGGAGGGCATGGCAATGGTGGCCGAGGAGGTGAAAGAAGAGAAAAATGCCATTGCCAAAGGTTATATTTCGGCGGTGCTGACGCTGGCTTTTCTGGCCCTCACAGTTATGATTAGTGTGGGCGGCATTACAAACTGGGAAAACCTGGATCACCTCGATTACCCCATGCCCGAAGCCATCGCCCTTGTGCTTGGCCGGCAGAACCCATTGACCAAATTCTTTGCCAGCGTTGGCCTGTTTGGCCTGATCGCTTCCTTTCACGGCATCATCATCAGCTATTCCCGTCAAATCTTTGCCCTAGCCCGTAGCGGCTACCTGCCTCACGGCCTGGCGTTGGTCAGTAAAACCCGCCAAGTTCCGGTCTGGGCGCTGATGGCGGGTGCCGTCTTCGGCATTATCGCGTTGCTTTCATTTGACACGAGTAAACTGGTAATCCTGTCCACGATTGGCGCGGTAGTCGTTTACATTGTCAGTATGCTGGCCTTGTTTCGGCTCCGGCAAACACAACCTGCCTTACCCCGTTCGTTTAAAGCACCCTTGTATCCGTACTTCCCGGCGCTGGCTCTGGTGCTGGCCATTGTGACGCTGGTAGCCATGATTTACTTCTACAGCTGGCTGAGTTTTCTATTCTTTACCGGACTGGTTATCCTATCGGGTGTATTTTACGTATCGGGCAGGTACCAAAAAGTGAAGCAGGAATGGCAACGGGAAATGGTGACCAGCCCGGCCGAATAACATGGGTTGAGGAAAAGGTCTGTATGTTACTGTGTAGGTTCTGGAAATCGCAGCTGTGAACCGTACGGAGCTTTTTGATTGTCGGTGGATCGAGTATTACACACAAATTTGTTTATGGCCTACACATGCACCATTGGCAACTTTACGTACCGCTTCCGGGACCTGAAGGAACTGTTGGCGAAAGCAACCCCGCTGCGTTCGGGCGATGCGCTGGCGGGCTTGGTTGCCGAGCGTTACGAAGAGCGGGTGGCCGCCCAGATCGCCTTGGCCGATGTGCCGCTGACGACCTTTCTGAATGAAGCCGTTATTCCCTACGAAAGCGATGAAGTAACGCGCCTGATTATGGATACCCACGATAAAGCGGCCTTTTCGAGCATTAGCCATTTTACCGTCGGAGATCTTCGCGACTGGCTGTTGAGCGACGAAGCCAGCACCGTCCTGTTGCACCAGATAGCGCCCGGCCTGCTGCCGGAAATGGTGTCTGCCGTATCCAAGCTGATGCGAAATCAGGACTTGATTTTGGTCGCTAAGAAATGTGAGGTCGTCACCCGATTCAGAAATACACAGGGATTGTCAGGTCATTTATCCGTACGCCTGCAACCCAATCACCCAACCGACGATGCGAAAGGGGTGGCCGCCAGCATTATTGACGGATTGCTGTACGGTAGTGGCGACGCCATGATTGGCATTAACCCGGCCACTGATAGTCCGGCGGCAACGGCGCAACTGCTGTACATGCTGGATAACCTGCGCGAACGACTCGATATGCCAACCCAGAACTGCGTTTTGAGCCACATAACGACCACCTTACAACTGATTGAGCAGCGGGTGCCCGTTGACCTGATCTTTCAGTCGATTGCCGGTACCGAAAAGGCGAATGCCAGTTTTGGGGTTACTTTGTCGCTATTGCAGGAAGCGTACGAAGCGGGCCTGTCGCTGAAACGGGGCACGATTGGTACCAACCTGATGTATTTCGAGACGGGGCAGGGGAGTGCCCTCTCGTCGGGCGGGCACCACAACGTCGACCAGCAAACGTGCGAAGTGCGCGCCTATGCTGTAGCCCGGAAGTTTGCTCCTTTTCTGGTCAATTCCGTCGTTGGCTTCATTGGCCCCGAATACCTGTTCGATGGGAAGCAGATCATTCGGGCCGGACTCGAAGATCACTTTTGCGGAAAGCTTATGGGCTTGCCCATGGGCATGGATATTTGCTATACCAACCACGCCCAGGCCGATCAGGACGACATGGATACACTACTGACGTTGTTAGGGGTAGCGGGCATCAACTTTATCATGGGTATTCCCGGTGCCGACGACATCATGCTTAATTACCAGTCTACCTCGTTCCACGATGCACTCTACCTGCGCCGGGTGCTGGGCCTGCGACCGGCTCCCGAATTTGAAGCGTGGCTTCTTCGGCAGGGCATTATGGATGGTATCGGAAACCGGCTGTCGGGTGGGGCGCAGAACCAGTTAGTCGCAGCCCTTCTTCCCGCATGAACGAATCCAGAAAGAACGGCATAGAGCCCGATGAATGGGAGCCGCTGAAGGCGTATACCAGAGCCCGGATTGCGCTGGGGAAAACCGGCGTTTCGGTGCCGCTTCAGGCATCACTTCACTTCAGGCTGGCGCACGCGCACGCCAAAGATGCGGTATATTCGCAGCTGGATCTGGGTGATCTACAGACCTCTCTGGCCGATGCTGGCCTGCCTGTTCACATCCTGCAAAGCCGGGCCGAGAGTCGGGATACGTATCTGCAACGACCTGATTATGGCCGATTGCTCGACGACCGTTCCATTGATTACCTACAGCAACTTAACAACCCTCCGGCCGATGTCTGCCTGATCATCGCTGACGGTTTATCCGCAACGGCCATCATGAAAAATGCGGGTCCGGTCATTTCCCTGCTGGCCCGTAAGCTTCAGCAGGCGGGTTATTCGCTAACGCCCCTATTCGTGGTCGAGCAGGGCCGGGTAGCGATTACTGATGCCATCGGGGAGATGCTGCGCCCTCGGCTGGCCGTTGTCTTTATTGGCGAACGGCCGGGGTTGAGTTCGTTCGACAGTATGGGAGCTTATATCACATATGCGCCCCAATCTGGTCTGACGGATGAACGCCGAAACTGTATTTCGAACATCCGGGAACAGGGTTTATCGCCAGAAATGGCCGTTGATAAACTTCTGTATCTCATTCAGTCGGCCTTCCGTCTGCAACTGACGGGGGTAGCCCTGAAAGATAATAACGACCTTAATGCCGGTAGTTTGCCCCAGCGTATTGGTTGATAGCCAAGAAGATAGTCGATTGTTGAAATTTCTCTTCAAATGATTTGCCCGTCAGTGAAAGGGATTTTTGTTTATATCGGTTATACTTTTGGCGGGTCATTGGCCCCCAAAGCTACTTGACAATTGACTTGACACGGCTGACCATTAACGAGTATGAATATCGGTGATAAAGTCCGGTTACTCCGGGCAAAAGAACAGGGAGTGGTATCGCGCTTTTTACCCGGCGATATGATCGAAATTGAAATTGAAGACGGGTTCCGGATTCCGGTAATGCGTTCGGAACTGGTTCCCGTTTCTCCTCTGGAGGCTGACCGCCTGCTTAAAACCAGCACGTTTGCCCCCCAGAAAACAGTAGAGCCCAAGGCCCCGACCATTCTGTCGAATCAAGGAATTTACCTGGCGTTCTTGCCGGTCAATGATCGCGAGTACACGCTCCATCTAATCAACAATACCGATTGGGAGCTTGCCTATGTGCTGGGCGAAGAATCGGCGGGTGCGGGCGGTGGGGTTCAGTTTCGAGGGCTGCATAGCGGCTTATTGAAACCCAAGTCGCAACAGAAAATGAACGATCTGTACCTGCATGCCAGCTTCGAAAGCTGGCCGACATTTGTAGTCCAGGGACTTTGGTTCAGAGCGGGTAAATCGACGTTGCGGCCACCGCTGATCAAGCGGTTCAAAGCCCGTGCCACCACTTTCTTTAAGAACAAGACAACGGTTCCCGTGATTAATCTGCCTGGCTTCATTACGCAGCTGGATGCGGAGAGTGAACAGCCGCAGCCGTCGGCACCAGGCAGCAATCGTGCGTCCCAGCCCAAACCGGCACTAATTCACCCCGAGGATTTGAAGGCAGAAATGCTCAAGCCTAAATCGGAGACAGAGGGTGTATCCATCGAACGGCCAACGTCAGTGGTTGATCTGCACATTGAGACATTGTTGCCAAAGGGAGCGGGCAATCGCAATCCGGCCGAGCTGTTGAAGCTGCAACTCGATACATTCGAGAAAACGCTTGAAAATGCCATTGCCAGCGCCATGAGCGATATTACATTCATTCATGGGGTGGGAAGTGGATCGCTACGCACCGAACTCCACAAGCGATTAGGGCAGCATCCGCACGTTAAATTTTTTGAAGACGCTCAAAAGCAGAAATTTGGCTATGGTGCCACGAAGGTCACGCTTAAGTAAACAGGCTTTAGGTCACAGGGTCTGTCCATTGGCCTATTTAAGCAGTGCTGTTCTGTGTTGTAGTTTTTTTCTGTTAAGTTGCGGACATCCGTCTGGTAACCGGCTGAATACCAAGGCGCCCAAGGAAGCTTATAATACCACCGAAATGGAAGTTCGAAATGAACGCTTTTTGTCCACGGCTCATGTACCTGTGTCGATTGCGCTGGGCGACGTTGAACGGCAAATCAATGCGCAGGTCAACGGCCTGATCTACGAGGACAACAGTCTGGACGATAACAACAAGGATCAGTTCATGACGAAGGTGTGGAAGCGGGGTACTATTCTGGTCAATGCGCAGGATAGCCTGTTTCACTTTACGGTGCCACTGCGCATATGGGTAAAAGCGGGCATATCGGTACTCGGTTTCACGCAGTACAAAGAAACCGAGTTTGAACTCGACCTGCGTTTCAAGACGAAGTTTGATCTGGATCATGACTGGTCGGTCAATACGCACACCGAAGCGGATGGATACGGTTGGGTGCGTCGGCCAACGGTGAATATTGTGGGGCTGAGTATTCCGATCACCAACATTGTTGGTCGAATGATCGACAAAAATCTGGGCAGCATCACCAAAACGCTGGATCAGCAGGTGCGCCGGAACATTGATCTTCGAACTCCCGTGCTGAAAGTCTGGAATACGCTCCGGGAGCCCTACCTCATTTCCGAAAAGTACCGCACTTATTTACAGGTGGTGCCCAAACGCATCCTCATTACGCCATTGCGTTTTGAGGGGCGGGTCATTCGATCGACCATCGGCATTGAAGGATTTACACTCACGACGACCGGAGCTAAACCCGATGTGAAACCTGCGGTATCGCTCCCCGATCTAACCGTTGTTCCGCAGGTAAAGGACGATTTTCAGATTGGGCTGTTGAGTGAAGCCACGTATCCGGAAGCGGCTAAACTTGCCGCCGACGAGTTCGTTGGAAAATCGTTTTCCTTTAGCGAGAATCGGTACACCATCACCATTACGAGCATGGATATGTACGGTCAGAATGATAACCTCATTATTAAGGCTGGCCTGAAAGGCACGATCAATGGCGACATTTACCTGAGCGGACGGCCTTACTACGATGCACAGCAGCAGACCATCTCGCTGAAAGATTTGCGGTACGACCTGGATACCCGTAATGTGTTGCAGCAGTCGGCCAGCTGGCTATTGAAAGGTACGTTTGCCCGCACCCTCGAGAAGCAATTCACCATACCCATCGGCTCGCAACTAGCTGATATGCAGTTGTTGTTACAGGAGCGATTAAAAAATAATCAGGTCGTAAAAGGAGTCACGATCAATGGGCACATCGACGAAATCAAGCCCGATCAGGTTTACCTGACCCCCACCGCTATGCTGGCTGTCGTTAATGCTAAAGGACGAATCAACGTAAAAGTTGATGGATTACAATAAGGTAACGATGGTCAAACGGATAGAGATTGAGGGTAACGCCATCAACGACATCCCCTCTTTTTATGCGGAGATTAACCGGGTATTTATGGTTGGCGAAAGCTGGACGATCGGTCCTAGTCTCGACGCGCTCGATGATTTATTGTATGGGGGCTACGGCGCCCTACAAGGCGTCCAATCGGTTGACCTTGTCTGGCACCATATGGACCATAGCCGGAATGCGTTAGGCTATCAAACGACCCGAACTTACTATCTGGACAAACTCAGACCAGAATCGCCCTACAACAAAAAACTGTTTGCCGATAAATTGAGGGCTTTAGAGAATGGCACCGGCGAAACGTATTTCGATACAGTCCTGAGTATCCTGGCCGACCATCCGGGCATTCGATTAATCAGTGGTGAAGAGGTTTCTGGTAGGTAAAGGTTAGGCAGAAAATTAAGCGATTCCCCGATCGGAGACCATAGGAATCCGTCTGACGAATTTCAATAGCTAGGTCTCGCACGGACTGGAAATCGTCTGATCTCTGTAGAATCCCGCCCCAAAAGGAGGGCAGGTCCTGCTCATCGACCAGTATTAGTTCATGACCAATCATGACCAAAAAAATAGTTTCAACCAGACGAATACATGACTAAAAAGCGAATACTTTTTACAGGCGGATCGGGAAAAGCCGGGAAGCATGTTATTGCTTACCTCATCGACCAGGGATACCAGGTGCTCAATGTCGATCTGACACCCCTGAATCAACCGGGGGTCGACAATCTGGTCGTTGATGTTACCGATTCCGGACAAGTCTTTAGTGCCATGAGTTCGTATGCCAACCTGGCTGAATTGGAGCCTGGTACCGGCATTCCCAGATTTGATGCCGTCGTTCATTTTGCGGCCGTACCCAGAATCTTACTCAAACCCGATAATGAGACGTTTCGGGTCAACACAATCGGTACCTATAATGTGCTGGAGGCCGCCGTGAAACTGGGCATTCGAAAAATTATTATTGCTTCCTCTGAGACGACCTACGGCATCTGTTTTTCTGATGGCAAAACCAATCCTACTGTACTGCCGCTGGAAGAAGAGTATGACGTGAATCCCATGGATAGCTACGGCTTATCGAAAGTGGTCAATGAACAAACGGCTCGCAGCTTCCAGCGCCGGTCGGGTTTTGATATCTATGCCCTCCGCATTGGCAATGTGATTGAGCCCCACGAGTACGCCGAGCTGTTTCCCACTTATTTTGCCCACCCTGAGGTGCGACGCCGGAATGCTTTCTGTTACATTGATGCGCGTGACTTGGGCCAGATTGTGGATTTATGTTTGCAAAAAGAAGGTCTTGGGTATCAGGTTTTTAATGCGGGAAACGATCAAAATGGAGCCATTCTTCCTAGCCAAGAACTGGCTGAGACATTCTTCCCCGGTGTGCCAATCAGTCGCGAGTTGGGCGAGCATGAAGCCTTATTTTCTAATCGTAAAATTCGGGACGTGCTAGGATTTAGCGAACAACACAACTGGCAGAAATACGTAACCGGAAGGTTATGAAGCCCCCGAAGTAAACAACAGATCACCCTATAAACCGAGCAAGCCAGAACAACGAAAGTATTGCCTGTTGTCTGATTGGAGCGGCTATCTTTGTACATTTAAGGAATCACTATCAATCTATACAGTTTATGACCGGTTCTAAACATTTTACGCACGCCTTTAAACTCTTTCTTCTGGGACTTGCTGGACTATTCGTTACAGGTGTCTCGCTGGCACAAACGACGGGTACGGCCATTTCTCTGGGTGGTAAAACCATTCATACCGTTGGTAAACTACCCGCGGTGGGCACGTCGGTCAAAGAGTTCACGTTGACTGGTATCGATCTTAAGGATAATACCCTGGCTGATTATAAGGGCAAATATGTGATCATGAATATTTTCCCAAGCGTGAACACCGGCGTTTGTTCCAAATCGGTACGGAAATTTAACGAGGATGCGGCAGGACTAAAAAACACAACCGTTCTCTGTATTTCCAAAGATCTGCCTTTTGCCCAAAAAGCTTTTTGTGGCGCGGAAGGCATTAAAAATGTAGTAATGCTTTCTGATTTTAGAACTGATTTTGGCCATTCGTACGGGGTGCAAATTGCCGACGGACCGATGAAAGGATTATTAAGTCGTGCGGTGATCGTAGTGAATCCCGAAGGGAAAATTGTTTACGAACAGCAAGTGCCGGAAATAGGGCAAGAGCCTGATTACGCGGCTGCTATTGCGGCTATTAAGTAAGGGTCGGGCGGGCTTAGCTTGACAACAAGTTGACCATCACCGCCCTGCGTGCTGAGAAATAGACTTACAATCGATACGCCACGTTGGTTTCTTTAAACCTCCTCGATTATCTGTATCTTTGCACCCCCGAGCGATACGAGTCGGCTTATCGCGTCAGAGTAATTGGGCGAGGAAAGTCCGGGCAGCATAGGGCACCCTACTTCCTAACGGGAAGGCGGGCGGTTGGCGACGACCGTTCGACAGCCAGTGTCACAGAGAATATACCGCCCCATTACGGTGGGGTAAGGGTGAAAAGGTGGGGTAAGAGCCCACCGCCCACTGGGTGACCAGCGGGGCAGGATAAACCTTAGGGGCTGAAAGACCAAATATGCGTCGGATGCGGAGCGGCCCGTTCCCGCTTCAGTGTAACCCCCACCGGGTGCGCGCTGAACGCCGACGTGGGTAGGTCGAACGAGGTGGCCGGTGACGACCATCCTAGATAAATGATAAGCCATTCTACTTCTGGTAGAAGGACAGAACCCGGCTTATAGACTCGTGTAGTGAAGGGTTTTTGTGAAAGTTTGAGGTTTGTGGGTAGACGTCTGATGTTGTTTTTAAGAAAACCTCAAATGTCTGACTAAAAACCTCAAACTTTTTTTGTACCTTTGCGGCCACGTTTTACAAGGGGGATGCGTCTCCCGTCAAAAACAAACAAGCACAAATGGCTGTTAAAATTCGTTTAGCGCGTCGCGGACGCAAAAAAATGGCGATGTATGACATCGTGATCGCGGAATCAACTTCTCCTCGCGATGGCCGGTTTATCGAGAAAATCGGTTCATACAACCCCAACACCGACCCTTCGACGGTCGTATTGAAGTCGGAACGGGCTGTTTACTGGCTCATGGTAGGTGCTCAGCCGACCGATACCGCCCGTTCGGTATTGTCGCACGAAGGCATCATGTACCGCAAACACCTGCAAGTCGGCGTTAACAAAGGTGCCATCTCACAGGAACAGGCTGACGAGAAATACTCGACCTGGAAAAATGAGAAAGATGGTCGGAAGGCCGGTGCTGCCGACACGAAAACGCAAACCAAAGAGCAGGATCGTGCTGCTCGCCTGGATGCTGAGAAAAAAGTGAACGAAGCGCGTGCTGAAGCTATCGCCAAGAAAAACAAAGTAGAAGAACCAGTTGTTGAGGCTCCTGCTGCTGAAGAAGCTCCTGTAGCTGAGGCACCTGCTGCAACCGAAACACCTGCCGTTGAGGAAGCTCCCGTAGCTGAAGCAACGCCAGCAACGGACGCGCCAGCTGCTGAATAATTTTCTACGGAGCCTCGTGCTCTGAAATGGTACAAAAATAGCCTGTTCAACGATGAGCAGGCTATTTTTGTACTACATGTGGCTGCTCAACGACCCCCAACGGGGTCACTTCGCTGAGTACCGCATGGCTAACGAATAAGAACAGGGTTCTGATAAGGCGCTAACGGGCCACTTTATATATGACAAAAGATGATTGTTACCAGGTAGGACACATCACCAAAACGCATGGCGTTAGTGGCGAGCTAGTCCTTTTTTTAGACGTAGACAACGCGGCCGAATACGCCGATTTGGAATCCGTTTTGCTGGAAGTAAAAGGAGACTTGATCCCCTACTTTATCGAATCCATCGCTATCGTTAAAGGGAGTCGCGCTATCATTGCCTTCGAAGATGTAGATACCATTGAGCAGGCCGAGCGGCTGATCAACTGTGGTGCCTATTTACCCCTGGATGAGCTGGAGCCTATTACTGATGAGACTCGGTTCTATTTTCACGAAATCGTTGGCTACCAGATTGTCGATGCCGAAGCGGGCGAGTTAGGTATTGTCCGGGGCGTGTATGCGATGAATGCGCAGGACCTGATTGCCATGGATTACCTGGGCAAAGAAGTCCTGATTCCAATCAACAGCGATATTGTTCGGACGGTTGACCGCGCTACCCAGAAACTCAACGTAGCCTTACCCGACGGGTTACTGGAGATTTATATGGAAGAGAATAGCAAGGATGATGATAACGAAGCCGTAAACGGCAACGATACTGACCGCAGCCCGGATGACACCGATGAGGATTGATATTATAACCTGTCTGCCCCGGCTACTGGATAGTTTCTTTGCCCATTCCATTTTGCAACGGGCTCAGCAGGGAGGCTATGTGGAAGTTGTGGTTCACGACCTGCGCGATTACACGGCGGATAAACATCGACGTGTAGACGACTATGCTTTTGGGGGCGGAGCCGGTATGGTCATGCAGATTGAGCCGATTGCCAAATGCATTCGGTCGTTGCAGAACGAGCGCGCTTACGATGAGATAATTTACATGACGCCAGATGGTGAACGACTAAATCAACAGACGACTAACGCGCTTTCGTTGAGACAGAATCTGATCATTCTGTGCGGGCATTACAAAGGAGTCGATGAGCGGGTTCGAGAGGTATTCATCACCAGAGAAGTAAGCATTGGGGATTATGTATTGTCCGGTGGGGAACTGGCCGCGTGCGTGCTGTCGGATGCCATCATTCGCTTGCTGCCCGGTGTGCTGAATGATGAAACATCAGCCCTGACCGACTCATTTCAGGACAATTTGCTGGCTCCACCCGTCTATACGCGCCCCGCCGAGTTCGAAGGCTATCGGGTACCCGATATTTTATTATCGGGTCATGAAGCAAAAATCGACGAATGGCGGCACGAACAGGCTCTCGAACGAACCCGGATTCGACGCCCGGATCTGCTGGAATAAAATCCGGTCGGCATTATAGTAAAAACTGAACAGCTGGTTTTGGGTTATACACATACCTAAAATCAGCTTTTTTATGCAAGTATTAGTCGTGGGGGCTACCGGAGGAACAGGACGCCAGGTTGTGGAGCAAGCACTTCAACTGGGTCATTTCGTAACCGCTTTTGTTCGGGATCCGGCTAAACTGCTCATTCAGCATCCTAATTTAACGGTTCTAACGGGCGATGTGCTTAAGCCCGAAACCGTATTACCGGCGGTCCGGCGTCAGGATGTGGTTATCT
The DNA here is from genome assembly GCF_054776635.1 of Spirosoma lituiforme. NCBI lineage: Bacteria > Pseudomonadati > Bacteroidota > Cytophagia > Cytophagales > Cytophagaceae > Spirosoma > Spirosoma lituiforme. Next base: position 807,530 of record NZ_BAAHBO010000001.1, on the reverse strand, counting down.
GTTCGTTGGGTAGCCGACCCGGCCAAAAGGATCAGGCAGTGGCGGAGGGTACCCGTAATCTGGTAGTGGCCATGCATCAGGCGGGCGTCCAGAAACTGTTCGTGGTATCGTCGCTAGGGGTGGGAACGAGTTACGAGGAAGCATCGCTACCCAGCAAGCTGATTATCAAGACGCTGCTGAGCGGTGTGATAGCCGAAAAAGAAAAGCAGGAACAGGCCGTTCGGGAAAGTGGGCTCGACTGGGTAATCGTACGGCCTACCAGCCTGACAAACGGCCCCATAACCGGGCACTACCGAATCGGAGAACACTTGCCGTTTAGCCGATTTGATTTCCCCCGAATCAGCCGCGCCGATGTAGCCGCTTTTCTGCTACATCAGCTTGAGAAGGACACCTATCAGCAAAAAGCAATAACCCTGACCGGTGCCTGACAGCCCGTATCAACGGGCTGGTTGTGAGCTAACTATTTTGCAGTCGCAACGCTTGGTCCCGGCGGGAAGCGTAACGGGTTTGTCGAATTGGCTGTTCGGCGAAAGTGTTCGGGAGAACGTGGTGTACTTCTCTTTGAGCATTTTTCCGCTCTCATCGAAGGCCAGCAGTTTTACCGATATATCGTTGTGCGACCGGGAGGATAGATTTTCCACGACCACATTGACCGTAGACGTTACCAGCACATTTTCCAGGTCGGAGCAATCAACCCGAAGATCGATGGTTTGCGGACTCAGAGCGGTATTATTGTGCCGGGAGACAACGTACAGGATAAGTCCTCCCAGCACGACCACCAATAACAAAAGTCTAAACAGCGCTTTCATGCGTTCTCGTTTTATTGATTGCCATTTTCCAACGCCTGCTGCGCTTCTTTCTCCCGTCGTTTTCGTTCCCGCTTTTCCTGCCGTAACTGCTTGCGGGTTTTGACGGTATCGGCGGGTGCCGGTACACCGGGAAGCGTTTCCGACCGGTCTGGCTGAACCGTTGGCTGTTCTTCACTGCTGCGATTGTCGTCCGGTTTCTTGCCTTTAAACAGTCGACGAAAGAAATTGCCAATGCCGTTACCGCCCTCTTCATCGGCATCAATTTCCGGATCAATTGGGTCGGTCATCAGGCTATCTCCCTGAAATAGAGAATCGACGGGGGCCACCTCTCGACGTAGTCCCTGGCGCAGACGAACATCATAAAACCCGTAAGCACCCGAATCAGGGGTGGCAAGGCCACGGCGGGCCATAATGCGGCCAATCAGTTTGAAATAACCCCGCACATTCCGGACCTGAAGAGTACCGTCGGGCACAAACCAGTTCAGAGCCGCTTTCGGGCGTGGGACAACGAAAGCCAGGAAAATACTTTCGCCCAGATTCAGATCGGCCGGGCTTTTGGCAAAATAATACCGGGCGGCTTCACCGATTCCGTAAATGTTGCGGCCCCACTCAATGATGTTGAGGTACACTTCATACATTCGTTCTTTCGAAACGATGTGTTCGTTTTCGATAAGCCAGACGATCAGGATTTCCTCGATTTTGCGGGAAAGCGTTTTGTTCCGGCTTAGAAAAGCATTCTTCACTAACTGCATGGAGATGGTACTGGCTCCCCGCTTGAATGATTTTTCCTTGAAGTTGGTCGCAATCGATACTCTGAACGCCTTTTCGTTGAAGCCGTTGTGCGTGAAGAAGTTATAATCTTCCGACGTTAATAGCGCGTTGCGCAGATCGGGCGAAATCTGGTTGATGGGCGTGTAGTTCGGATTTTCGGGACCAACGACGATGTCACGAACCGGCTTGCCTTTTTCGTAGGGCGTATAAACGAACGGTTTGTTAATGGCTGCAAAGTCCGTCCGGCCCATCTTGATTACCCGGAAATCTTCCTGTGTCAGGCCGGAGTTGAATTTAACCGAATCGGGTAGGGCGGTGTCAAACTGGAACGACAAGTCATACTTGAGCCGCCCGCTAACCTGCATCCCTTCCAGCGACTCAAAAAGTCCCTGCGGAAACGAGTTGAAGAGCGCCTGTGCATCCAGCGGGTCCGTATGCAGCTGCACATCATACTGTTTGCCAGTAGACGAGGCTGCGTCGGGAAGGGTGTATTTGACGAATGGCCGCGCACTCACTTCGCCCAGGAGAAGCGTTGACGAACTATCAATACCCACGTAATTTTCGCCGACGAAAAGATTGGCATCAACGGCGGCACTCGGAACCAGTACGTCGGTGCGGGCAATGGCCGGGTGGTTGATCCGAAGATTTCGGACAGAGCCTGCTCCTTCGAGCCGGAATTGCCCCCCCGACCGATCTACATCCCGCAACTCGGCGCGGAGAGTATCGGCCTGAACCTTAAGGTTATATTTCTTGTAAACGTACGGTATTTCAATCGGTTGAGGGCGTCCGTTCCGGCCTTCAGCGTAAAGCGCCAGATTGTATTCGCGGTCGCTGGGATCAGCCGTGCCAGCCAGATGCCAGGTTGCCTGGTTCCCATTCAACGTTATAGTTGACGTAACATTTTCGTCTTTAATGAGGGCGGTCCGCGTGAGCAGGTTAATGGTATCATTACCGACATCCATCCCCCTGAATTCCAGATTGCTGACGTTGAGATCGTCGGGAATTTTAGACAAGATATTATCGATCAGATTCTCCGTCACATCGGCCAGATTCGTCCGGCGGGTCGTTTCAACCGGGGTGCTGCTGGCTGCGGTTGAATCACGTTTACGGTGCAGAAAGAAATCGATATTGGTCAGTGAGTCGCGTTTGATCACCTGAATCAGGCCATTTTCGAGCGTCATGCCCGACAAACCGATTTTGCCCGCCAGCAATGGCCAGAAACGAACTTCCAGCTCTACCCGCTGAATACGCGCCAGACTATCGCGCTTCGCCGGCACCACCGAAATGTCGTTGAAGGCCAGTGAACTGAAGCCGGTAAATTTAGCAGACCCAATCTTGACATCAAGGTCGTAGTCACGTTTCGCCTTACGAATACCTCGTTCGAGAGCGGTTTTTAACAGGCTTTCCCGTTTGGAATAGGCAATGCCAGCACCGGCGAGAGCCAGCAAAAAAATACTTAAAAACACCCATCCGGCTATACGAATGGCTTTTCGTTGACGATACGTCATGCTTAATGTCTATGCGCGAGAGGCAAAGGTAAGGTTTTTGGGCTAGCTTTACTTTCTAGAAATCGAGGTGGCAGTTTGTCCAGCCATCGTCAAAACGGGTGCCAAATTGTTTGTAAAAACCGATGGCGGGCTCATTCCAGTCGAGTACCTGCCACATCATACCCGTACATTGGGTTTCGCGGGCCATCTCGATGGTGGCATCCAGGAGTAACTTACCGACGCCATACCCCCGAAAGTTCTCCGTAACAATAATGTCTTCGAGGTATAATCGCTTGCCCTTCCAGGTCGAATACCGATAGAAGTACAGGGCCATACCCACAATTTTTTTGCTGTCGGAGTCTTCGGCCATAATCATCCCGAAGAGGGGATTCGGACCAAAACCGTCGATAGCCATCTGCTCGATTGTGTTGGTAACCTGATCGGCGGCCCGTTCATAAATAGCCAGTTCCATAACCAGAGCAAAAGCTTCTGGCACGTCTTCAAGGGTACCGGGGCGAATAGAAATCATGTATTACAAAAGGAAGTGGTGAATGATAAAACAGGGAATGAATACGTGTGACTGGCCCAATATACTACTTTATTGGTCATCCGCCCCGGTTGTCCGGCTCGTCATTTTGCTCCGCCATTTAGCCAGTGCTGCCTGGAAATCGTCGGGGAGATCGGAGTCGAACTGAAGCCACTCGCGCGTTCGGGGGTGCGTAAACCCTAATGATTTTGCGTGTAGTGCCTGACGAGGTAATAATTTAAATGCGTTTTCGACAAAGGCTTTGTAGCTGCCAACGGGTGTGCCGCGTAAAATTCGGTCGCCCCCGTACATGGCGTCATTGAACAATGGATTGCCAATGTGTTTGAAGTGCGCCCTGATCTGGTGGGTCCGACCGGTTTCCAGCTTACACTGGACCAGTGCAACGTACCCCAGCTCTTCGAGCGTTGTGTAGTGCGTGATTGCCCACTTCCCCTTCGACTCATCATCGTAGATGGCCTGTACTTTACGGTCTTTAATTGATCGTCCGATGAAGCCCGTAATGGTGCCAACCAGCGGGTTGGGAACGCCCCAGGTAAGTGCATTGTAGGTTCGCTCGATGGAGTGCTCGAAGAACTGCCGGGCCAAATACGTCATGGCGTATTCCGTTTTCGCAATCACCATCAGGCCCGACGTATCTTTATCGATGCGGTGAACCAGACCCGGACGGATTTCGCCGTTTCGGGAGGTGGGCAGGTTCTGGAAGTGATAAACGAGGGCATTGACCAGCGTGCCATCCCAGTTTCCGTGGGCCGGGTGCACAACCATACCGGCTACTTTGTTGATAACCAGCAGGTCGTCATCCTCAAAGACGATGTTGATGGGTATATTCTCCGGCTTTACATCCGTTTCGCGGGGTGGGTGTGCCAGCGAAACCGTGATGACATCCAGTGGTTTTATTTTATAACTGGCTTTGGTTGTCTTGTCGTTTACCCGCACGGATTCAGTGTCAATAGCCGCCTGAATCTTGGTGCGCGTGGCGTTCTGCAATCGATCCATCAGGAAACGATCGATCCGCAGCAGGCTCTGACCTTTGTCCACCACAATGCGGTGATGCTCGTATAATTCGTCGTCTTCGGGTAATTCGTCTTCCGCTTCCGCTATCATTTCTGTACCTAATAGACCTATCGGGTTCAAAAACCGCCTAGGTTTGTCATGAATCAGCAAAAATACGGATTATGGACGAACTTGCCCGACAACTCGCCAATTTGGCCGGTAACTCGCCACTTCAGCTGCTTACCAGTCCCTTTCCCGAACCTGTCGACATCAACCTGTTTCTGAAACGGGATGATTTGCTGCACCCGTTGGTGTCGGGTAATAAATGGCGAAAACTTAAATACAACATACTGGCGGCCCGCGAGCAGGAGCACACCACATTGCTGACGTTTGGCGGGGCGTATTCCAATCATATATACGCCACGGCTGCCGCCGGACAGGTATTTGGGTTTCGGACAATTGGCGTTGTGCGGGGCGAAGAACTTGCCGGAAAGCCACTAAATGATACCCTGCGGTTTTGCCAGGAAGCGGGTATGCATCTCCATTTCGTTAGTCGGGACGCTTACCGGCGAAAAGACACGCCTGATTTTCTAGCCGAATTAATTCAACAAGTTGGTGCCTGCTATGTGATACCCGAAGGCGGCACGAATGACCTGGCTGTGCAGGGTACGGCCGAAATCATTCCGGAGATTGTGGCTCAACTTGGTTACGTACCCGATTTTGTCTGTTGCCCGGTTGGTACGGGGGGGACAATGTCCGGGCTGGTACAGTCAGCACCAACCCAAACCGATGTACTGGGCTTTGTCGTGCTGAAAGGTTTTGGGCCGGACAGCTTCCCCGCGACCCGGTTCACCAACGAACAGCCGGGATACTGTCCGCGCCTGTTCCATTATCACATTGGTGGATACGCTAAAACCACGCCCGAGTTGCTCACCTTCATCCGTGCGTTTGAACAGAAAAACGGGGTATTGATGGAGCAGGTGTATACCGGCAAAATGCTCTGGGGCATTTATGATCTGGCCCGGCAGGGGTACTTTCCAGCAGGAGCGACCGTCGTAGCGGTGCATACGGGTGGCTTGCAGGGGAGGAGTGTGGAGTTGGACAGCCTGTAAAGCAACAAGCATCAAATAGAAAAGCCATTCCTCAGTCCTGGACGCTGGCTCGCCGGAGCCGGTCGTTCATGGCCCAGCCAAGCCCTTCATTGGGTAAAGGTTCGGCGTAGATGACATCGATGGGTAGATTGTCCAGCGCTCGTAAGTGGGCGAAGAGATTTTTAGCGGCTTCGGTTAAATCGCCGGTGGGCGAGAGAATGCGCTGATCATTTGTACGAATGCCGCCAAAGGGCTCCCGGAAAGCTAAAGCGCCCACCCGTTCGCCCGGTTCGGGGGTTGCGCCAGCTGATAACAGAATCAGGGGTTTACGAGGTGCGTAATGGCTGCTCAGCATCCCCGGTGCTTTGGGATTCGAGGTTGAGTGCGTTCGGACGGAAACAGGGCCGATAATGGCCTCAATCTGCTCAAGCGCCATGCCGCCCAGTCGGAACACTGTCGCATCGTTATCCTCGAACCCAATAATTGTCGATTCAAGGCCGACACCGGCGGGGCCACCATCTAAAATGTACGGCACCCGATCGCCCAGTTGGTCGGCTACGTGTTGCGCCGTGGTCGGGCTGATGTAGCCAAATGGATTGGCGCTTGGGGCTGCCAGCGGAAAATCGAGCGATCGTAAGAGATCGAGGGTGAGGGGGTGGTTCGGAATACGAACCGCCACACTGGACAGTCCCGCCGTAACGAGATCAGGGATCAGATTCTGTTTGGGCAACAGCAGAGTCAGCGGGCCGGGCCAGAAGGTTTCTGCCAGTTGGTAGGCGCGATCCGGAATGGCGGTAACGAACTGCGTAAGCTTATCGAACGAGTCTGTATGAACAATGAGCGGGTCGAAGGAAGGGCGATTTTTTACCCGAAAAATAGTGAGAACTGCATCGGGGTTAAGCGCATTACCCGCCAGCCCATAAACTGTTTCGGTTGGAATGCCGACGACATTCCCCGCTTCCAGAAATGCCTTGGCAATCGCCTTATCTGTACCTAGTTGTGCCATGATTTTGTGGCACAAAGATACGTACGGTATTTGGTTTACGGTATTCGGTTTGTGATAGCCGCGACGGGTCGCTTTAAACCGAATACCGTAAACCGATTAATGATGTCCGCCGGGACCATGGACGTGGCCGTGCGACAGTTCTTCGGAGGTTGCATCCCGAACGTCAATAACTTCTACATCGAAATGTAAGCTCTGATCGGCAAGGGGGTGGTTCGCATCAACGGTTACGGTTTCCGGACCAACACTGGTAACCGTAATCACCTGGCCATCGTTGGCTTCAAACTGCATTCCTACCTCAATTTTCTGGCCACCGAAAGCCTTAATGGGCACCTCTTCAACCAGCTGAGGATCACGCTTGCCATAGCCCTTTTCTGGGTCAACATCCAACTTCAGTACGTCGCCTTTGGTACGGCCTTCCAGACCCTCTTCCATACCCGGAATCAGGTTATTGGCACCGTGTAAATAGAACAATGGATCGCGTCCTTCGCTGGAATCCAGTACGTTACCATCACTATCGCGCAAGGTATAGTGAATGGCGGCAACTTTGTCTTTCGTGATATTCATGATTACTTCTACCCTAAAATGATTATTATTTTATAACAACTAAGCGGGCAAAGTTGCTGTTATTTTTTTGTATAATTTATCGAAACCGAGTTTTAAGCCCACCTCACTGTATTTTGTTGGTTCCTATACCGTCCTGAATTATGTTTACAAAATTGGTTTGTCATTTGCTTCCTGTCATCTCTGGATAAGGGGGGCTGATCCCGAACCGGGTTAGGGCACCTGTACAGATGTAGCAAATCGGGCAATCGGAAATTAGTATCTTTAGTCTATGAATGAGCGGTTCAAATTTTGGCTCAAACGCGTCGGGTGGGGCGGTTTTCTTTTCTTTCTGATCAAAGGGCTACTCTGGCTTTTGATTCCATACCTCATTGCCAAAGGGGTGCTCTCCAAATGAGCTCTTTTAGTCTATACTTGTTGCGTTAGTGTTTCGCTAATGTACCATAGGATAAATAGACTTTATCCTCATAACTGATCGGTGCTGGTCGTGTTTGTATATTCAGTATTGCTTTGTCGTGATACTGACTACACAAAGCTGACTAACCTGTACTGGCGTTATGCACCGGGCAACGAGTGAAGTTTCCTCTAAACTAAAAAGAGTGATGCTGTGTATGACAGCGTTGCTCCTGTCATTTACCGGTAAGGCAACCCACATCATTGGTGGCGATGTGAGCATGCGGGCGGTTGGGTCAACGCCCGGTCTGTTTCTGCTGCAATTGAACCAATACTGGGATCAGACGAAGACCAGTTCCGGCAATCGGGATGATTTTGTTACGTTACTGATCTACCGCAAGCAGGATCCTATGCTGGTCGAACGGATTGCCCTTGACCTTAAGGAAACGCTCCCGCTTACCTTCGACAATGAAGCCTGCGCTACACTGCGTAAATTAGAGTTTACGCAAGCCAAGTACTACACGACTCATCAGTTCGATATACAGAAATACGATGACCCTGGGGGGTACTACATAATTTGGGAGCGTTGTTGCCGAACGGACGATCTGACGAACGTTAATAGCAATACGGCCGCTGGTGTGGGCATGGTATTTTACCTGGAGTTTCCGGCAATGACTAAAAACGGGGCGTATGTCAAAAATTCGGCTCCTGACTTCGGGGTACCCAACGGCGACTACATCTGCATCAATAAGCCATTCACGTTCAACGCTGGAGCCACGGATGCCGACGGCGATCAACTCAAGTATTCGCTGGTAACTCCGTTGAATGGGTACACGAACCGGGGCGTTGCCAACAGCATAGACCAGTCGCCACGCAGCAGTTACCCGACCATCGCCTGGGCACCAGGATACGATCTGTCCAACATCATTCCGGGGAACCCTGCTTTACGGATCAACCCAACGACGGGACAGTTGTCCGTGCGGGCAAACCAAACCGGGCTCTACCTGTTTACCGTTCAATGTGAAGAATACCGGAATGGGGTACTTATTGGCGTTGTCCGGCGTGATTTTCAACTGCCTGTCGTCGATTGTTCCCGGAATACGCCCCCGCCTGCCGCCGTACTGGCCGATGGTAAATCAACAGCCGAGGTGAACTGGTGCGGCACCAAACCGCTGGTGTTAAGTGTGGAGAAAAACCCGGCCTGGGCCTATCAATGGCAGAAAGACGGGGCGAATATCAGAGGATCGACAACCGATACATTACGGGTGGCGGAGTCGGGCATATACACGGTTGTAAAAAGTCAGGCTAAAGTCTGCGCCAATGACACCGTCTCGCAGGCGGTAAAAGTTACCGTATCAACAACGTCGGCCGTTGCATTATCGGTAAGTAAACCTGGCCCTTACTGCACTGGCGATACCATTACGATACAAGCGGATGGGCAGCCCGGAACACGCTACCAATGGCGTCGGGATGGGCGAGCCATTGCCGGTGAGCAGGCTACGCTGCGGGTCTATCAGTCCGGAACGTATCGGGTATTGACAACATCGTCGGAATCCGTATGTGACGGGCTGGATAGTGTCCAGTTGACGCTGAATGCCAGGCCAGCCGCTCAGATCAGCGCAGCAGCTACCAAACTTTGTCCAGACTCATCTGTTCAGCTCACGGCCGGAACGGCGAGCGGGAATAGCTATAGCTGGCAGCTTGACGGGATAAAGCTCACCGCTACTGATGGGCAGCTTATGGCCCGGCAGGCGGGCGTTTATCAGGTCACCGTAACGGCTCCAACGGGTTGCACAGCAATATCCAATCGCTACACACTTGGCCAGTTTGACTCTCCGGCAGTGCAGTTCGATTCCATTGCGTCGGTGTGCATCACCAACCCGGCCCTGATCGCTTTGCGCGGGCAACCCGCCGGCGGAATTTACGCCGGCGTGGGCGTGCGAAACGATAGTTTCGATCCGGCAGTTGCCGGCGTGGGGCGGCACGAACTCCGGTATACGATCACATCGGCCGACGGTTGCCGGGCGTCGCAGGGACGCTGGGCTGTTGTTTCGGGCGGGCCAACGCTAACCGGCCAAACGACGTACGGTATAACAAAAGGGAGCACTGTTCAATTGGTGACACAAAGCGATGAAGCCATTCGTCAGTACGCCTGGAGTCCGCCTACCGCGTTGAGCCGGGCCGATGTCGCCAGTCCCGAGGCTAGTCCGGACGAAACGACACCCTATCAGTTAACGGCGGTCAGTGTAAGTGGTTGCGTGGCTACGTTTGCCGTGCTGGTTGAGGTAAGCGAGCCCCTTTACATTCCGTCAGCATTCTCGCCCAATGCCGATGGCATGAATGATTCCTGGATAATTCCGAACATCAATGCGTTTCCACAGGCCGAAGTATCAATCTACAGTCGCTGGGGCGAACTCGTCTTTTTTTCGAAAGGGTATACGCAGCCCTGGGATGGTACATACAAGCAGGAAACAGTACGAACAGGTGTCTATACCTATCAGATTAAAACCGGCAACGGCGGGTTAAATACGACTTACCGGGGCCAGTTATCGGTCATTCATTAACGCTTTGTGTCCCTTTTACTCAATTTCTCTCTTTCCTGAACAATTTTCTGGGGTAGATTAACCGTTTAATCAACAATCAGGGGCGTTTGCTCCGGGCTTGTCCGCATAACAAGCCGTACGTTTCATGTCTAACTAAATCCAGATGAACAAGACACCATTTCTAGGCCTGGCCTTATCGGTTACACTGCTGGTCGGCTCGAACGCGTCGGTTCTCGCGCAAGGTCAAAACTCGGCTGCCCAAACGGCTACGACAACGACGACGGTAAAAACGGGAACCTCAACGGGAAAGGATCTGGCAATCAGTGCGGCCAAATCGGCTAGTCATACGATATTGTTTCGGGCTCTCCGGGTATCGGGGCTGACCGAGCAGGCCAGCGGCAAAGGACCTTACACCGTTTTTGCGCCAACGAATGAGGCATTTGAAAAGCTTCCATCCGGCTCTGTGGCTGAATTGTGGAAACCGGAAGCCAAACCTAAACTGATAAAACTGCTGGCCTATCATGTGGTGAAGGGTAAGTTTACGGCCGACCAGTTACAGGACGGACAAAAGCTGAAAACGGTCACGGGCGGCACCCTAACGGTAGGCAAGCAGGGCGATACGATAACCATTACCGACGGTGCAGGCAGCACGGCAACGATAAATCAGGCCGACGTTGAAGCGACCAATGGTATCGTTCATTCGATCGACACCGTATTGATGCCAACTGCGCCCAAGCAGTAACGTGAAATTGTAATTAACGGGGGAGTTCGTCAGGTAATCTTGCCTGGTGGATTTCCCCGTTCTACTACCTGGCTAACGCCAAAACCAAACTTTGTAAGTCCTGATTGATGGACCGAACGGAGGACTGGAGTTGGTTGAGCATATTGGCCCGATTATGCAGATCATCAGCCTGATAATCGCCACCCGGACCAAAATACAATGCCTGTTGCGCGATCGGAACATCGTTGAGTACATAATTCTTCCAGCGCTGGCGGATGTTGTAGCTGATCGCGTGTTCGCCAATGTTGCTGAACAGTTTTTCGTTCAGCACGTACCAAACCACCGGCGGATAAACCGAAGACTGTTTGGGCTGTAACCAGATGTCTGTTAACAGATTGCGCTCGTGCCGGAAGTTCACGGAGCGATTAGACGAAAAAGCGGCTAGTCCACCAAGTCCGGCGCTGGCAACGCCCCCGCCAACCCCCACCACCTTATTGGGCCCATCGGCCTGAATCAGCGCCGTCGCTACGGTTGTAGCAGCGCCCAGTACAACGGACAGGATGGTAAGCCGTCGGACGCGCTTGGTATCCCGTTGATCCAGATACGCAGCGATCTGATCGGCCCGTTCGCCTTCGCAATCCAGTTCGGCCGCCAATCCCGCAATCTGGGTAGATGCCAGCAGCAGCCGGTTAAGTATTTGCTGCCGTTTTTGAATACCTTCCAGTTTGTCGGCTGGTCGGGTACTTTGTTCCAGCCTGGACAGATCGCGGAGCAGGGGCAAAATACCAACCGCATTGGCCAGAAATAAGTCGTGTTGTGAGTAGCGATTTATTAAGCTGGTATCGGTTCGAAGCACCAACTGGCTATCTGGCTGGGGTAAGTGCGTCGAATCATACGCATACTGGATGGTAGGCGAACAATAGGTGTCTGAGGTTTTAGTAGGTGGCTGAAATGTCAGTGACCGACAGGACACCAGAAAACCGATCAGTAAAGCAGAAAAAACGAATAGTAGGTAAGGTGGTTTCATCAGATAGCAAACGGAGTATAGACCTGCTTCTGGCCGTAATGTTACAACCAATGACCGTATTTGGTGTTATAGTACGTACGCATACACAGTAGATACACATGAATAATCGAGGAATAGGCATTGCTGTAGCAGTGATAGCAGGGCTGGTCGTTCTGTTCTTTATTGGTAAAACTTTCTTTACGAATACAGGCGAAAAGAAAGACCAGACAGATCAGGCTAGGGTTGAGGAAGAAAAATCAGACGATTCAGCGCAGCGAGTTTCCCAACTGGTGCACCAGGCGTGCCATTATGCTGATTCGGTAGGGATTGATACCACTCGCTATAAAGTCGGGACTGATGCCGCCCGAAATAAGGAAGTGCTGGCGGATATCATGATGGAGGTGCGGTATGGAAAGAAGCCTTCCCGTATGGCGTTCAGCGGATTGAAAGAAGCCGTAGACTCCAGCTGGTCGGCTAAAGCGGAACCCGGTTCGCTGGCGGCACTAGCTACGTTTACACCTTATCAACAACTGATCGGTCATTACAACCGGCTTCGCAAACAGGGAAGTAGCGACCCGGCACTGGCCGATTCATTGCGTTTACTTCGGCAAACGCTCAATTTTTACCGGTACGTCAATCGGTTCAATCCAGACCAGTTCGTCATGGTCAATATTCCGTCGGGTGAACTAAATGTATTCGACAAAACGGGTAAACGACTGCTGCCGATGCAGGTTATTTCGGGCAAACCCGACAAAATGACGCCCTGCATGACGACCTACATTCAGGACATCGTTATGTATCCGTATTGGAACGTACCGAAGAACATTGCTCTGGAAGAAATGCTTCCCCGCATGAAACGGGATCTGTCGTACATCTACAATCAGAACCTTCAGATTCTGGACGCGAAAGACAAAGAAGTTGATCCGGAGGACATTGACTGGGAAAGCCTGTCGGAAACGAACTTTCCGTATCGCGTTCGCCAGGCGTCTGGCTGTGAGAACTCGCTTGGCTTGTTGAAGTTCAATCTGGCTAATCCATTGGCGATTTACCTGCACGACACTAACAGCCGGGATCTGTTCACAACCACCAAAGACCACTGGCGCAGCCACGGTTGCGTACGCGTTCAGAAACCCGTTGAACTGGCCAATCTTGTGCTCGGTACCAACACCTTTGATGCTGCGTTTATGAACAAATGCCTGATTGACCAGAAGCCCCGTACGTTACCGATTCCGAAAAAGTTTCCGGTTTTTATTACCTACAATATTGCTGATGTTGATGCCAGTGGAAAGCTGCATTTCTACAAAGACGTGTACTCGCTGGCCAAGTAGGCCGATTGTTTCAGGTAATCGGGGTTGGGCGAGTAAACAAAGAGACAGGAGCCACCTTTTACGGCCTGAATAATGCCTTTCGATTCGGCGTAGGGAACGGCCGGACACCCCTGGCTACGACCCAGTCGGCCCGTTTTGCGGATAATGTCTTCGCAAACGTAATCGGCTCCGTGCAGAACGATGTTCCGATCGTAAACATTGTCGTTAAACCCTTTCTCCAACCCTTTTAGCTGTAAAGAAAGGCCATGCTTACCCATGTAGGTGTTGAGCGTCTGGTAGAAACCCAGGCTACTTTGAAAAGACGACTGGGTATTGGAGAAGCGGTTCGCTACCAGATCGCCGGAGTTGCGCCCGTGCGAAACGTAGGTGTTGAATAATAGCTTTTTATGAAATAAATCGACTACGTACAGCCGTTTATGAGAGGAAGGCTGGCTGAGGTCAACAATTGTCAGCATTGGTTTAGCCGTGTCGATTTTCTGCCAGCCACGCAACGCGTATTCGAAAACGCTTTTCTGTAAACCGACTTTACGAAGATTCAACTGGTCGTAAACATCCAGATGAGCGATGGTTTTGGCTTTTTTGCTGGCAACAGCTACGGGCTTGGTCGTTGGTCCTGGTATGGTTTTGTGCCCGGTGCTGGCAAAATAAATGAACACCAGCGCCACCATAACAACCAGGACATTCATCATACCTACTAACTTGCGACGTCGGGATTTATGAATATGCATGTGATTTCAACAAGCTTACGGATTTTTTGATTCGATGAAGGTACCACTTTTTGCCAAAATTAGTAGCATGAATCCATACGAACAAGCCGTTCAGACTGAACTGATTCGCTGGCAGCAAAGCATGCAAAAGCCGCCCTCAACGTTTGGCAGGCTATCGACATCGTTGCAAAAGCGGATGAACCGGATCATCCCGAACCGTATTCACGCCATCGTTACCGCCACCATTAAACAGATGACCAGAGCGGTCCTGTTCGGGGCCGATTTCCTGAACCGGGCGCCCGTAACCGGGCAGACATTGGTCCAGCGCGATGCGGCCGTAGCCCGACGGATCGAATTTTACAAGAAAACCAGTGCTGCAGAAGGGGGTGTTACGGGGGCCGGTGGCTTCTTGCTGGGCCTAGCTGACTTTCCGTTACTACTCAGTTTGAAGATGAAGCTGCTGTTCGAAGTGGCGAGCCTGTATGGCTATTCGACCAGCGATTACCGCGAGCGGGTTTTCATTCTGTACGTTTTTCAACTGGCCTTTTCAAGTCAGGAGCGTCGGCAGGTAATTTACCAGCACATTGCCAACTGGCCGGAGCACAGCCGCCAGTTACCCAATGACATCAACCAGTTCGATTGGCTGACTTTCCAGCAGGAGTATCGCGATTACATCGATCTGGCCAAGATGGCGCAATTGATCCCCGGCATTGGTGCTGCTGTGGGTATTGTGGTCAACTATCAACTCGTCAATCAGCTTGGCCAGACGGCCATGAATGCCTACCGGATGCGCCTGCTGCAAGAGGCCTCTTCGTTAGAACGAATACGCTAGCTGAGTCAGCAAACTCAGTTCATAAGATGGATTGTCGGTGCTGGCTCCGCCCAATTGGCCCAGTTGATACGTCCATACGGGTTGCGCCATCAACGTATACCGACGAGAAAGCTGGTATTTGGCACCAGCCCCCAGCATAAAGTTAAAAACAGGACGGGTGCTGTTCGCCAGCGTAAGATTCTGGGTTGACTCTCCCGTCCGCACCACTATTACCCGCGCTGACAGGGGAATATCCGTCAGGAACCCCAGCGAAAAATACGGCGATAATCGTTTCGTCGATGATGCGTAATTGAGCAGCAGGGGGATGCGAATGGCCCGGTTGCGTACCGTTGTGGTACCATCGCCTGCCGCCGTCTGACGGGCCTGCCGCGTAGTGAGTTGCTGGTACCAGATGCCCGAGGCAACTGACCAGCCCGGCGCATAGGTATACAGGATAGAAACACCACCCGAATAGCCCGGTGCCCAACGTTTGCCGCTCATATAGATAGGCTCCACAACCTGACCATCGCTGTTGGGAAAAAAGAAGCGGGACTTATAAAAGGTGTGCGAATAGGTAGGGGCCATCGTTGCCGAAACCGACAGGTTCTGCTGCCCGAATACCAGAGCTGTTGGAAACCATAAAAACGCGATCAGCAAACGCAGAGTCAGGGTTATCATGTGAAAACGGTTACCGGAACAGATAATTGAATTGTGTCTAAAGATAAGCCGGAACCGAACAGTGGAGTAACTTAGGCCCAAAATTACCCATTCGATACTTACTGCTCATGCTGTTTTTAAGCCTCAGTATTCTTCTTTCGGTATGTCTGCTAGTAAACTTCCGGCTATTTCCCCGTTACGAAATCAATACATTTCAGGCCATCGTTTTTAATTACCCGGTTTGTTTCCTGACGGGTTGGTTGCTGTTGCCCGCCGGACAACCGTTCACCATGGATTTATCGCAGACCTGGACCTGGTTGTCGCTGGGGCTTGGCGTGGGATTCATTTTGACGTTTTTACTCTCGGGGGCGTCTACCCAGCGGATGGGTATTACGGCCACTTCGCTGGCTAATAACCTGTCCCTGGTTATTCCGGTCTGTTTCAGTTTGTTTGTCTTTCGGACCGGAAGCGGTACCTCGGGTTTCGATGCGCTCAACTCCGTAGGGCTGGTTCTCGCGGTCGTTGCGGTTGGATTGAGCACGTACAAAAAAGAGCCACAGACGGCCAATCAGGAGGTTTTCAGGTCAGGCAAGTCCGGCCGATTAGGCCCCCGTATTCTCTTGCCCGTGGGTGTATTCCTGTTCTACGGAGCCACCAATACCCTGATCAATTACATGAATCTGCACTACATTCCATCCGCCGACAAAACGATCCAGGTAACCCTGACGATGGTTTTGGGCGCTGTTTTGGCTGGTCTTGGTATGCTGCTTGTTCGGGTTGTTCAGGGTAAAGAAACGATTCAGGTCAAAAACCTGGTTGGCGCGGTAACCCTGGGCGTTCCTAACTTTCTCAGCTTCTACACGCTCTTGCTGGCTTTGTCGGCTTTTGGCAGTAATGGCGCCTTTGTTTATCCGATTTATAACATTGGTGTCATAATGCTGGCTGCCCTCCTGGCTACGCTCTTTTTTCGGGAGAAATTATCGACGGCCAATAAAATTGGCTTGGGCCTGGCTGTGCTGGCCATTGGCCTGATCTCATGGCAGGAGTTGGCCAAGGTGCTATTGGGATAAATTAAAATTTTTCTGACAAGATTAACAGGGAACAACAGGATTTTCTTTCAGATTTTTAATCATTTCTTTTCCTGTTAATCCTGCCAAAAACCAAATCCGTTATCATTCTCTAAACTTGTTATGAATCGACAAAATAGCCTTCGCTGCCTCGTTGCTTCTGTGGCCTTGTTTTCCGTTTGGCTGGTGCTGTCGGGGGGTGTCACGAAAAGAGTAACTGCCCCGCCTGCCCGCCGGAATGCCGTACCCCGTACGACGGCCCGGCCCAACATTATTTTTATTTTCTCCGACGATCACACCTCTCAGGCAATCAGCGCCTACGGAAGTAAGCTGGCAAAGACCCCGAATATCGATCGTATCGCCAGGGAAGGGGCTATCCTGCACACAAATGTGGTGACCAACTCAATTTGCGGACCCAGCCGGGCCACCCTGCTCACCGGAAAATACAGCCACCTGAACGGGTACAAGCTGAACGAAAAGGTATTCGATGTAAACCAGCCGGTATTTACCGAAGAATTGCAGAAAAATGGTTACCAAACGGCCTGGGTGGGGAAAATGCATCTGGGTAGTTTGCCCCACGGATTCGACTACCTCAATGTGCTGCCCGGCCACGGACACTACTATAATTCGGAGTTTATTAACTCGAAAAATGAATCGGTTCGTTATCCGGGCTACGTAACCAACGTCATTACGAAACTGTCCATCGACTGGCTCAACCAGCGTGACGAATCGAAGCCGTTTTTCCTGGTTGTGGGGCACAAAGCAACCCACCGGGAATGGTTACCCGATGCCCCCGATCTGGGCGCTTACGACAAGGTTAACTTTCCGCTGCCGTCGACTTTTTACGATGACTACGCCGGTCGGGAAGCGGCCAAAGCGCAGGACATGACCATCGAGAAAACCATGCGTTTGAAAGAAGATCTGAAGGTGCACGCCGACTACGAAAACAGCGGTATTTTTAACCGATTCTCGCCCGAACAGAAAAAGCCTTTTTACGACTACTACGAAACTAAAATCAGCAAGGAGTTCGACGCAAAAAAGCTATCTGGTCGTGCCCTGGCCGAATGGAAATACCAGCGCTATCTGAAAGATTATTTATCAGTGGCCAATTCGCTGGATCGTAACATTGGTGCCTTGCTGAATCACCTGGACAAAACCGGGCTGGCCAACAATACGGTGGTCATTTATGCCTCTGATCAGGGTTTTTACCTGGGTGAACACGGCTGGTTCGACAAGCGGTTTATTTATGAAGAATCCCTGAAAACGCCTTTCGTCATTCGCTATCCGGGGGTGATCAAGCCCGGCACGCAGGTACGGGATCTCGTGTCAAATATCGACTGGGCACCGACACTACTGAACCTGACAGGCACAGCCATTCCAAAGGCAATCCAGGGCGAATCGTTTCTGCCGTTGCTGAAAGGAGAGAAGATACCCTGGCGCAAGGAAGCCTATTACCACTACTACGAGTATCCGGAGCCGCACCATGTTTATCCACACTTCGGCATCCGGACAGACCAGTACACATTGGCCCGGTTTTATGGACCAACGAATTTTTGGGAACTGTACGACGTTAAAAAAGACCCGCAGAACCTGCACAACCTGTACGGAACGAAGGGTTACGAGGCCATAACAGCGGATTTGAAAAAGAGACTTAAGGGGCAAATACAGAAGTATAAGGATGATGAAGCACTTACTCTTTTGGGAAGCAACTGATAACGGGCTGAAGCGCTTACTGAGTGTTGCCATGCTGGCTAGTCTGCTTTCCTGCCATTCTACCGGCAAGCCGGAAAGCGAACAGGTAATAAGCGCCGACTCGGGGGCTAACTGCGTTGCGAAAGGAATGCCTTCGCGTTCGGCGGCTATTCGCACGGCGGCTTCAGAGGCTGGTTCGGGAGCGATGGGCACAACCGGTATGGTCTGGATTCCCGGCGGGACATTTCAGATGGGGGCCGATGAGTTTGCGGATGCCCGGCCCGTGCATTCGGTTACAGTAAAAGGCTTCTGGATGGATGATCATGAAGTAACCAACGCCGAATTTTCTCGTTTTGTATCGGCCACCAACTACGTGACGGTAGCCGAGCGTCCACTCAATCCCGCTGATTATCCGGGTGTTCCTGCCGAGCAGCTTGTGCCGGGTTCGGCCGTGTTTACGCCCCCCACTCAGAAAGTTTCGCTGGCCAACCCGTTGCAATGGTGGTCGTATGTGAAAGGAGCAAGCTGGAACCATCCCAATGGCCCCAAGAGTAGCCTTGCCGGGCATGAACAGGAGCCTGTTGTACACGTCAGTTTTGACGATGCCACCGCTTATGCCAAATGGGCTGGGAAACGCCTGCCCACCGAGGCCGAGTGGGAGTTTGCGGCCCAGGGAGACAAAGGAAATCGAACCTATTACTGGGGGAACGAACTGAAGCCCGCCGGAAAGTGGACTGCCAATATTTACCAGGGTGATTTTCCGGCAAACAACACGACCGAAGATGGTTTTGCCGGTGTTGCACCGGTTAAGTCGTATCCGGCTAATCCGTATGGGCTCTATGATATGGATGGCAATGTGTGGGAGTGGTGCCAGGATTTATACCGGCCTGATTACTACAGTAAATCGCCCAAAAGCGACCCGGCGGGTCCTGTCGACAGCTACGATCCCGAAGAGCCGGGAGCGGTCAAACACGTACAGCGGGGCGGGTCATTTCTGTGCAGCGACCAGTACTGCATCCGTTACAAAGCCGGGAGTCGGGGCAAGGGCGAAACAAGCAGCGGGAGTAACAATCTCGGCTTTCGGTGCGTCCGGGGAAAGTAAGCGGAGGCCCGTAATCACCCAGACGGAAAGCGCTGACCACGGACAAAACCACGACCTTATTTCTCGCTAAAAATTCGTACCTTTGCCGCTCAATCTGAACAGGAAATCACATCATGATATCGGTACAAAACGTCTCACTGCGCTACGGAAAGCGGGTGCTTTTCGACGACGTAACTATAAAATTCACCTCCGGTAACTGTTATGGCGTCATTGGCGCTAACGGAGCCGGGAAATCGACATTTCTTAAAATTCTTTCGGGCGAAATTGAACCACAAACCGGTTCGGTTATCATGACCCCCGGCGAACGGATGTCGGTGCTGAGCCAGAATCAATCTGCCTACGATGAGTTTCCCGTCTTGCAAACGGTAATCATGGGTAACCAACGCCTGTATGACATCATGCAGGAGAAAGACGTGCTGTATGCCAAAACCGAATTTACGGATGCCGACGGGGAGAAAGCCGCCGAACTCGAATCGGAATTCGCTGAGATGAATGGCTGGGATGCCGAATCGGATGCCGCTACGTTGCTGTCAGGCCTGGGTATCAAAGAGGACATGCACTACACGCCGATGAGTGAAATCAACGGCTCGGAGAAGGTGCGGGTTCTGCTGGCGCAGGCTTTGTTTGGTAGCCCTGATGTCCTGCTGCTTGATGAGCCAACCAACAACCTCGACGTAGAGTCGGTGATCTGGCTTGAAAACTTCCTGGCTAACTTCAACAACACCGTGATCGTAGTATCCCACGATCGCCACTTTTTAGATCAGGTCTGTACGCAAATTGTCGACGTTGACTTCAGCAAGGTTAAGCTCTTTGCCGGAAACTATTCGTTCTGGTACGAGTCGAGTCAACTAGCCCTGAAACAACGCCAGGATCAAAATAAGAAAACGGAAGATAAGCGGAAAGAACTGGAAGAATTCATCCGTCGTTTCTCGGCCAACGCATCCAAATCGAAGCAGGCAACAAGTCGCGGTAAGCTGCTCGAAAAACTGACGATCGACGATATTCAGCCGTCATCCCGGAAATACCCGTACGTTAACTTCAAAGCTGAACGGGAGCCCGGCGATCAGATTTTAACGGTTGAAAACCTGACTTACACGGCCGAGGATGGTACGAAACTATTCGAGAACCTGTCGTTCACGATGAACAAACAGGACAAAATTTTCCTGTTCAGTCGCGATGGGCTGGCCGTTTCTGCCTTGCTGGATATTCTGGCGGGCGAGCGTAAAGCCGATTCAGGTACATTCCGTTGGGGTGTCACGATCACGATGTCTTATTTTCCGACCGACGCTGAAAAAGAGAAATTTTTCCAATCGGATCTAACCCTGGTCGACTGGCTGCGGCAGTATTCGGTTGAAAAAGATGAGAGTTTTATTCGGGGATTCCTGGGCCGTATGCTGTTCTCGGGTGAAGAGTCGCTCAAGAAGGCAACGGTACTAAGTGGGGGCGAAAAAGTGCGTTGCATGCTATCGAGAATGATGCTTTCGGGATCTAATCTCCTGATGCTCGACGAACCAACGAACCACCTCGATCTTGAATCAATCGAATCGCTGAACAACGGACTGATCGACTTTAAAGGCCCTATCCTGTTTACATCGCATGACCACCAGTTTGTCCAAACGGTGGCTAACCGAGTGCTCGAAATCACTCCGGCTGGCATCCTCGATAAACTGATGACCTACGATGAGTACCTCACTGATGAGCGCGTAAAAGCGCAGCGCGAAGAGTTATACGAAGCTGTCGCGTAAGTTGACGCGTTGCATTACCAGGTTTAAGTGGCTGATTCAGATGAATCAGCCACTTTTTTTAGCCAGTACCGTCCGTTTCGGGTTATACTGCTAACCCTTCACCTTTCGTCAGGACATGCAGAATTTTGATTTAATTGTTATTGGCACCGGTTCCGCTGGGGCAACCGTCGCGCAAAAAGCCAGAGAGGCTGGCAAGACGGTTGCCATCATCGACAAATTGCCTTTCGGCGGTACGTGCTCGCAACGGGGCTGTGACCCCAAAAAAGTGCTGGTGGGAGCCGCCGAGATTATTGCCCGATCTGAGCAGATGGTTGGCAAAGGAATGACGAAGCAACCAGCCATTGACTGGCCTGAACTGATGAAGTTCAAAAATACATTCACTGATCCCGTTCCCGAACGAACGGACGAGAAGTTTGCCAAGCAAGGCATCAAGGCCTTTCACGGTGTCGCTTCGTTTTCTTCGGCCAATACAGTGCGGGTCGGCCAGGATGAGTTACAGGCTGACCATATTATTTTGGCAACAGGCCTGGATCCCAAACCGCTCGGTATCCCTGGCGAAGACTTGCTGATTGACAGTACGGGCTTTCTGGATCTACCAGAAATGCCGGACAAGATTGTGATGGTTGGGGGTGGGTATATCGCGTTTGAATTTGCGCACATTGCTGCCCGTGCCGGTGCCAGGGTAACCATTCTGCACCAGGGAGAGCGCCCATTGGAGGGATTTGATGCCGACATAGTGGCTGTATTGGTCAAGGCAATGGAGGCCATTGGCATACGCATTATCCTGAACGCTAACGTGACCGCTGTATCGGGAAAGGAAAATGAGTTCACCGTCCAGTACACGCAACAGAAAAAGAGCCACACGGTATCGACCAATCTTGTCGTTCACGCTGCCGGGCGCGTGGTTAACACTGCCGAACTGGCGCTGGATAAGGCGGGTATTGACGTTGGAAAGAAAGGGGTACTGGTTAATAGATACCTGCAAAGCGTCTCAAACCCGATTGTCTACGCTTGTGGCGACGTAACCGACAAAGGGTTACCCCTTACGCCATTGGCTTCCTACGAAGGCCGTATTGTTGCGGATAATATACTGAATGGCAATCGGAAAACGTACCAGGATGCACCCGTGCCCTCAGCCGTGTACACTGTCCCTCCGCTGGCGTCTGTCGGGTTAACGGAGGAACAGGCCAAGGAGCAGGGGAGAAACGTGAACGTGCTGTTCCGGGAAACCAGCGACTGGTACAGCAGCCGACGAATTAACGAGCCTTTTTCTGCTTTCAAAACGCTGGTCGACGAGAAAACGGATGAGATTGTCGGGGCTCATTTGCTCGGCACGGGCAGTGAGGAAGTCATCAACCTGTTCACGATAGCCATAAAGCACCGTATTCTGGCCAAAGACCTGAGCGATATGCTGTTCGCGTACCCGACGCACGGATCGGATATGAGCGCCATGTTGCCCGGATAACGGTCAATCCTGCTCAATCCTGCGCTGAGTACTCTACCAGCGTTGTGTTGAAATCAGCGGGGTTCTCCAGGGTTTGGTGAATAGGGCACCGATCAGCCATCTCCAGTAGCCTCGCTCGTTGCTCTTCGTTGAGGTCGCCATTCAGAATCAGGCGTACTGAAAAGAGCGACCGCTTTGTTTCTGGATTACTGGTATAATCGACGTGTGCAACGGCCGAGTCAAGGGGCCATCCTTTCCGGTCTGCGTACATTCTCAAGGTCATTACGGTACAGGCCGCCAGCGATCCGGCCAGCAGTTCGCCCGGTCGCATGCCCTTATCCTGTCCGCCCACATCAACGGGTTCGTCGGCAACAATGACCTGCGAACCCGTTGACAAGTGGGTTTCATAAAGTGTTCGCTGAATGCTTGCCGTGATGGTAGCCATGTGTTTACGGTAATGAATTTGGACTATAGGAAGTAAACGCCAGTCCCGGAGTTATCAGCAACCATTAGTTATATTGAATTATTGCCCCCATTGAGCCGGGTTTTGCCGCCAAGCCGACAATGATTCCATCGCATCTTCCGAAATGTAGTCGAGTGCCTGCGCTTCGATCAGGAGCGCGTCATAATCGCTGAGGCAAACCAGCGGCACGTTGCTACTGGCAAAATTTTGTTCCGCAATCGGGAATCCGTAGGTGAAAATTGCCGCCATGCCAACCACTTCGGCACCAGCCGCCCGAAGCGCATTGACGACTTTAAGTGAGCTGCCTCCGGTGGAGATCAGGTCTTCAATAACAACGACGCGCTGGCCGCTGGACAGATGGCCTTCGATTTGCTTGCCCATCCCGTGTGCTTTGGGCTCGGGGCGCACGTAACAATAGGGAAGCCCTAATACATCGGCAACCAGGGCGCCCTGAGGAATGCCCGCTGTCGCCACACCCGCAATGACTTCAACCGATGGGAACCGGTGCCGGATGGCTTCCGCCAACGCATTTTTAATGTAAGTCCGAACGTCTGGATAGGCCAGCGTAACCCGATTGTCGCAGTAAATAGGCGATTTCCAGCCTGAACTCCACGTAAACGGCTCATTGGGTTTGAGTCGTACTGCCTGTACCTCCAGTAGATGACGCGCTACAGTTTTTTGAATGGATGATTTATTCACGATGTAAGAGAATGGTAACGAAAGCAAAAAAATTATTCTTTGGTTAGATGGACTTTTACCGTATCAATTCGTGTGCCGTCCATTGAGATAATGGTAAAGGTAAAGGGTGAAAACTCGATGACCTCGCCAACCCGAGGTACGTCTTCGTGTGCTTCTAAAATCAGGCCACCCAGCGTGTCATAATCGCCCTCGGGAATCGTCCAGCCGTAGGTTTTGTTCAGGTCATCAATTTCGTGCCGGGCGCTCAACAGCCAGTTCGACTCATCGAGTTGCTGCTCTACCCAATCTTCATTGGTATCGTACTCATCCTGAATTTCGCCAAAAATCTTTTCGACCATGTCTTCTACGCTCACAATGCCAGCGGTGCCACCAAATTCATCGACAACGAGGGCCAGACTTTTGCGCTCTGATAGAAAGCGTAACAGTAGATCCTGCGCGGGCATGGTTTCCGGAACAATGATAATGGGGGTAATGATTTCTTCGACCGTGGCTGGTTTCCTGAACAGGGCCAGTGCATGACAATAGCCGATAACATCGTCGATCGTGTCGCGGTAGACCACAATCTTGGAATGGCCACTTTCCTGAAAGGCTAACCGAAGATCTTCAACCGTATCGTCTACCGCAATGGCATTAATTTCCGTCCGGGGAACCAGGCAATCGCGTACGCGTACATCCCGAAACTCAATGGCATTGTTAAATATTTTCGCATCGACTTCTACGTCCTTTTCGGTATCGGCTTTCTGATTGAGTTGCTGGAGATAGTGGTTCAGGTCGGTCAGTCCGAAAACCGGGCGAATTTCCGGGTTACGCTTGCCCAGTATATACCGAATAATGAATCGTGCTGTTCCGACCAGTAACCGAACGATGGGGGCAATGGCTTTAAAGATCACCCAAAGTGGTACGGCCAGCGCTTCCAGAAAACGGTCGGGATGAATGAGCGCAAGGCTCTTGGGGATGTAGTCCGCCAGCGGTAAGAAAATGATGGTCAGAATCAGCGTTTCTATGGAAATAAACACCGATTCGTGCGTGGCCCAGCTTTCGGGCAGAATAATTGTCAGGAAGGGGTTAAGAACCGTAACCCCCAGAACGGTATAAAGAACCAGAAAAAGCGTGTTACCCGTTAAGGTGGTCCCGACGAATAAAATAGGGTTCTTTAGAAAGTTTGATACCAGTTTCTCGCTCAACGGACCCTGTTTACTGTGCAACTCGAAGTATAATCGGTTGACAGATACGTAAGCCATCTCAACTGCCGAGAAGAAACCAGCGAGTACAAGGGCAAGCAAGGCGCCGATTAAAAGAGCGTACGATTCCAAATTTTAGTGAAAAATGATGCGTTGTAAACGCTGCGTTAGGCATGAACAGTAATGAATCTAAAAGACCCTGTCTTATGCGTCACTTAGTGTTTCTTTTTCTTACTGCGGTCTTCTATCATCTGTTTGATCGTTGGCGAGACTGCCTTCTCCCGTTCGATTCGCTTGCTTCGGACGTATTGAAAAGCCAGAAGGAAACCCAGAAACAGCATTAATAACCAGTAGCTATCCCCAAAAGTAGTCCGCTGATATTCCGCAATCCAGATAACTAAAAAGCCAATGGAAACGGCCAGGAGAAGCATTTCAGATAGTTTCATGTGTTTTTGACAGGTAACGGCTTGTTCGTCGCCTGTTGCTTACTGAACGGACAGTGCCGCATTGTACGCAACTGGCGACGAACCACAAACTCATTAAACCGATTTACGCTGCATCTTGTTGAACTCCCGATACCGACGGATGGTAGCGATCAGGAAGCCGATCACAACAATCAGGGTGCCAATCCAGAGAATATTGATCAGTGGTTTTTCGATGGCTTTCATGACGATGTAATCCCGCTGCGTCCGGTTAACCGCAAATGTGAACTTGCCCGTGCGCGGATCAATTTCGTTCAACTGCATCCGTACACCCAACTCGTCGCTCACCTCGGCCGGGTGTGCTACCATCCGGTCTTTGATCACGAAAGCAGGGCTGATTATGTGTTCACCATTTTTGTCGAGCACCCGAACTTTAGCCCGGACAGCCGCATCATTGGGGCCAATGTCAACGCCTTCCACCTGGTTTGTACGCGAGACATCGTCCAGTATAGCCACGTAATCGTTCAAAAAGAACGTGTCCTTAACCGCAACGCTGTACGTTTCCGTTTTCGCCCAGGTGTTCTCGGCATCAGGGTCCGGCACCGACGATACGTACGTGTACATATCCCGATCAGACTTGTGCCGAATATCGGGTGAGGCCAGTAAGCCCATCCGTTCGTTCACCTGCGCACGCGGATACAGATTGAAAATTTTTCCATTGGGCTCCCGGTATTCGACCTGATAATAGGTGTTTTCCGGGTACAGGGCCAGCGTATCTCCTTTCTTGTGGTAGACTTTACCGTTCTGCTCAATATCACGCTGGGCAATACCGTGGAAATCGCCTTCAATCACCACCACATCCTGGCGGGGAATGTAACCCGGCACGTCGCGAGCTTCAATCTGCTTACCCCGGTAGGTCAGTTGATAGGGGCCCATGCGCTCCGGCTGGTTCAGCCACAACAGCTTATTTTCTTTGTTCTGCTTGTTGTTATCCTTGGTGAACTCCTCCTGTTTGGAAATGAGTAAACCGCTGTTGTTCAGCGAAATCACTTTCGTATAACCCGACGAGTAGAGAATGCCAATGAGCATGAGGGCCATGCCGATGTGCGAAATAGCGCCACCCGATAGCCGGTGATTGCCCCGCATGATGTCCAGCAGGGTAGCCCCGTTGGTGACTAAAGCAAAAACGGAAGCCACCAGCAAAGCCATGTACACCGGGTTTTTCATTTCGCCAAAGGCAATCAGAGCCGCACTGATCAATAAGGTCAGGATGCTGGGTGTAACCAGGGCATCCCACTTTTTATGCTCCAGTTTACGCCACCACATGTACTGGCCAACGCCAGTCAGCAACGCAATAAAGACGAAGAACCAGATCTGAAATTTGCTGTAGTGAGCCACCTGGTCGGCAGGAAGCGCCAGGTTTGATACTTTACCGAACGATTCCAGAACTTTATTATAAACCGGGATAGAGGTTGTTGCAATCACCTGAAAAGCGGCCAGGCACAGTACAGTAGCCCCGATAAATAACCAGAATTCCTTGGTGTATACCGACGCTTCTTCTTTATCGGCGGGAATGTATTTCCATTTGCTGGCCGCCAGAATAACCGCCAGTACGATAAAGGCCATTAGATAAAGCAACAATTGCCCCGACAAACCTAAATCGGTAAAGGAGTGAACGGACGCATTGCCCAGAATGCCGCTCCTCGACAAGAAGGTGGAATACAGAATCAGAACAAAGGTGGCAATCGTAAGAATGATGGACATTTTTAGCCCTGTCGAACTCCGCTTGGCAATCAGCATGGTGTGCAGTGAAGCGACCAGTACCAGCCAGGGAACATATACGGCATTCTCGACGGGGTCCCAGTTCCAGTACCCTTCAAAGTTGAGGGTTTCGTAAGCCCAGTAACCACCCATCATAACACCAACCCCCAGCACCATACCACCGATCAGTGTCCAGGGCAGCGCGGGACGTATCCATTCGAGGGGTTGATTGCGCCACAAACCGGCAATGCAATAGGCAAAAGGAACCAGCGCCAACGCAAAACCAAGGAACAGGGTTGGCGGGTGAATAACCATCCAGTAGTTCTGGAGCAGGGGGTTCAGTCCGTTCCCGTCTTTGGGTACAAACGTTGGGTCAGCCGTAAAGATCGGTGCATCGGGCATGGCTTCCGTCAGTAGCAGAAACGGTGACGACCCGACCTTAAATGAATCGCCAAAGATGACGCCCAGAATCATGGAAGCTAAAAATGCCTGAACAAGCGCAAAAACGGCCATCATCGGCGCTTCCCATTGCCGGGATAAAGAGCCTTTGCCACTCGTCTGAATCAGAATGGCACCGAGAACTGCATTCCAGAACAGCCACAGCAGGAAGGACCCTTCCTGACCTTCCCAAAAACAGGAGATCATGTACTGAACCGGCAGCGCCCTCGACGAGTGACTCCAGGCGTAATGATACTCGAAATAATGATTGTAGATGATGTAAAATAGGCTCGATGCGACGCCGATTACAGCCGCGCCATGAATGTAAAAGGCCCATCGTGCCAGTGTCCGCCAGTCGTCTTTATCGGCTGGCTCGGGCTGACTGATGTGCTTTGATGGCGTCTTGTGTCTGGCTTTCTTCCCGCCCAGACTTGACTCACCGGCATAGGCTAACTGGGGCTCCTCGACGGGCTCCGCTTCCTCGACGGTTTGTCCTCGCCCGAGGGCGGACAGAAAATAAGCGACCGTTGCTACGAGTGCCGTAACAAACGATAAAATGACAAAAAAGTGGCCGAGTTGCCCGACGGTGGTATGTATCATTCGCTAAATTAGAAAGAGAGAAAGAGTGAATGAGTGAAAGAGCGAGAGCCGCAGAGGAGGTGTTAATTCACTCTTTCATTCTTTCGCTCTTTTTATAATTGTGCTGTTTTTACTTCGTGTTCGGTGGTTTCCAGCTTGCCGTCCTGGTATTTGGATGGGCATTTCAGCAGAATTTTGTTGCACTGGAAGTGATCGCCCTGCATGGCTCCAATGATCACAATTTGCTCTGACCGATCGAAGTCCTGGGGTTTGGGACTGTTGAAAACCACTTTCTGCGCCTGGTTGTTGTTATCGACCAGCGTAAACTCGAAGTGGTTCGGATCGATGGCAGGATTATAGAGCATATCCGTAATTCGTCCCTGGGCATCTTTCTGAACCTTGCCGACTACGTGAATCATTTTATCGTCACCATCCTTGGCAAGCTCGGTTGCCTGCTTGAAGGTAACATACGAACTGGCATCACCCGCGGTAGCAACGATTATACCGATGGCTAGAGCGATAACAACAATACCAAAAATGTGAGAGAGTTTCATGGGGTTAACGGATTTAACCGCTGTGGTTTATAGACTGAAAAACGACAGACAACAAATTACAAACTATACTGATTCTTCTTCTCGTTTACGTCTTTTTCCAGCTTCCCGATCTGCCGGTCGAGCCGAATAAGGTAAACGATGATACCAACAAAAACGGCCGCTATTACGGCAACCACTACCCAGATTTTACCGTCAGCCCGAAGCCGATCGGCCATTTCGATGCCATCCGCTGCGGGCTGTTGGGCCATTAGGTTTTGGCTGAAGAGAAGTAACGTTGCCAGGAGATAGGTCAGGCGAAAAGGCAGTCGCATTGTCGTATAAAGTAGTTAGAAAAATAACGCAAAGATAAGCCGAATCATTCCCCGAACGGATGTTCCCCGAACGGTGGTTCCGACCGGGGCCATGACTCTAATCGTCCAGAGCGGCTTTCAGCCGACGGAATCGAACGCGAAGCTCGGTAATCCAGACGCCCAGTAGGGTGAAGCCAATAACGGCGGGATAAAATACCAGCCGAATCCGGTTGTCCATGTCATACTTTCCAAAAGCCGGGTTACCGCCATTGCCAGGGTGGAGTGAATCCGTCAGGCGCGGAACGATGAAAATCAACGGAACGAATACAGCGAAAGCAAAGATATTGTAGACCGCTGAGATACGCGCCCGGCGCTGCTCGTCGTCAAAGGAGCCGCGTAGAATCAGGTAAGCCAGGTACATAAGCATTCCCACTGCCACACTATTTAGCTTGGGATCATTCGGCCAGGGTTCGCCCCAGGTGAAGTTTGCCCAGATTGACCCCGTCAGGCAGCCCAGCAAGCCAAACAGAATGGCCGAGTTGGCAAACTCAACCGCGACCAGATCATCGTCCAGCCGACCGTTTCGCAGGTACCGAATGGAATAAATGGCAGACGTCAGCAGCAGAACGATCATGCTGAACCAAAGGGGAACATGAAAATATACGTTCCGGATACTCTCATTTAAAATTGGCTGGCGCGGTACGACGCCCAACAGGCCCTGTAAAATTACGTAGGTTAGAATCAAGACCGCCAGGGCCTTCCACCAGTTCTTTTTCATTTAAGTAATGCGGATGGTCTGTCCGCAGGGTTGGTCAAATAAGGGCGGACAGATTGTCCGCGTTACATCAGCTCCGCCATAAAAACGGAAACAATAGCCACGAAAGTGTCACCACAATAGCGTCAATGGCTAACACAATCGTGATTTCACCCCAGCTTACGCTTCGATCAAGACCATCCAGGGCATTCTTGGAGACTTTCAATAGCATAAGCAGCAACGGCAGAATGATAGGGAAGCTCAAGACCGCCATCAACGTTGCCGGGTTCTCTGCTTTACTGGCAATGCCTGATACGAGCGTCAGCGAAGACGCAAAACCGATGGCTCCCAGCAAAAGTGTTAATAGATAAACCGGAATGTCATCGACCGGATTTCCCATCACAAAGGCGTAGATACCAAAGCCTAAAAAGGCCAGGATCAGCATAAGGACCGTATTGTACAGAATTTTCGACAGGATGATCTGTTGCGGACTCGCCAGCGTATAGTAATAAAGTTGACGTCCCGCCCGTTCCTGCACGAAGCTTTTGGCAATGGCATTAATAGCGGTAAATAGCAGGATAATCCAGAACAATGTATTCCAGACGATGGGCGTTAACTGACCGCGCCGGGCATTGAAACTCAGGTAGCACACAAACACGGCCCCCACAATATAAAGCAGCATACCGTTGAGCGCGTAGCGTTGTCGCCACTCCAGCAGAAACTCCTTCCGCATCAACGCACCCAACTGTCGTACTGATTCTGCCATGCTCTATCTGATAATTCTGCAAATTTACAGCGCAATGCTGATGCGAAAAAGAAATAGTTTCACCTTCTGAAACGCAGCCATTATGCCTTGCCTATTTTTGCGCGGCTGTTATTAAGGAGTAGGCTCGCTTGATGGATTATTCTACCGTTCTGGTTCTTTGTGGGTTTTCGTTCCTCGCGGGCTTCGTCGACGCGATTATTGGTGGGGGAGGGCTGATCCAAACGCCTGCTATGCTCTTTACCTTGCCGCAGTACCCGGTGCCGACCCTGATCGGGACAACCAAAATCCCGTCTATGTTCGGTAGCCTGATGGGGGCTTTTCAATACAGCCGACGTGTCGCCGTTGTTGGTCGGTTCATTGGACCCATGATGGCCATTGCCTTTGGGGCGTCGTGGCTTGGCTCGTGGACGCTCTCGCATGTGCCCAATAGCTTTATGAAACCACTTGCCCTCGTTATTCTGGTGGCGGTGTTTATTTACACATTCACCAAAAAAGACTTCGGGCAGGTCTCCAACCGAATTGTGACGCCCCGGCAGCAGCGAATACGCATGTGGAGTATGGGTGCGGGCATTGGCTTTTATGATGGCTTTTTTGGGCCGGGAACAGGCAGTTTTCTCGTTCTGGGATTTATTACTCTAATCGGTTTCGACTTCCTTAAGGCGAGTGCCCACGCCAAACTGGTGAACGCTTCCACGAATCTCGCCAGTACTGTGTACTTTGTTAGTGAAGGCAAAATCCTGTACGCGCTCGCTCTGCCGATGGCGGTTGCCAACCTTACGGGTGCTTTTCTGGGAGCACGACTGGCCATATTAAAAGGCAACCGCTTTATCCGGGTATTTTTCCTGGTGCTTATTGCCGCAACCATAGTCCGGTTTGCGTGGGATTTGCTGAGATAGATTTGCGTCGATAAACTTTCCGTCGTAATCTTGCGTTAATTAAACTGAATCTAAATAAAGATTAGCCTCCCGATGACCATGAGCAAGCGCACCGTAGCTGACCTGAAAATTGGAGAACGAGCCATCATTGAGTCGTTCAATAACCAGTTAATGTCGCTTAAGCTGCTTGAGATGGGTTGTTTGCCGGGTGCTGAAGTGTGCCTGCACAGCAAAGCGCCCCTGGGTGATCCGATATGCCTGAACGTAGCCGGGTACTGCCTGGCCATGCGTAAGTCAGAAGCGGCTACTATTATGATTCAGAATAAAGAATAAATAGACTTAACCGTGTGGATGGTCCCGTCTTCATGCATCGTGTAGGGCGGCCACGTCTGAACCTGTGCCTTGAAATCGTCTTCCACAATTGCCCTGATTGGCAACCCAAATGCCGGCAAATCGTCTTTATTCAATCAACTGACCGGCCTGCGTCAGAAGACGGGTAACTTTCCTGGTGTCACGATGGACAAAAAGTCCGGAATCTGGCCTCTGGATGGGCAAACGTCGTCTGTCGTTATCGACCTTCCCGGTGTTTATTCCATTTATCCCAAGTCGTTAGACGAACAGATCGTTACGGATATTCTGGCTAATCCCAGCCATCCCGACTATCCTGATGTGGCTGTCGTTGTAATTGATGCCGCTAATCTTCATCGGAACCTGCTCCTTTTCACGCAGGTTATTGATCTGGGTGTACCGACCGTTCTGGCGCTGAACATGCTCGATGTGGCGCAGCAGCAGGCTAAATCAGTTAATGCGGTGCGGCTAGCCATGCGGTTAGGTGTACCCGTGGTGCGGCTCAACGCCCGGACCGGTGAAGGCATTGATCAACTTAAAAAGGCAGTTCAGGAACAGATGCTGGCGCCGACCCTGCCGGGCAAGCTTTTCTTCGATCCGGCCGATGAAGCCTCAGCCATAATTACCGACACCAGAACCCAATACCAGCTCGATAATAATTACCTCGCTCTTCAGTACGTCATTCAGCATGATGGGTTCTCGTTTTTGAATCGTTCTCAGCAAATGGGTCTCGATGCTATTATTGACAAACATCAGTTCAACGAGTCAACCTTTCAGGCCAATGAGACGATCTCACGGTACAAACGTATAGCGGCAATCGTAACGGAGGTTGTAACGGACAAACGGCCAATCAACCAGCCGACCTGGAGTCAAAAGCTCGACCGTGTTCTGTTACATCCTGTTTGGGGATACGCCATTTTCGGCTTCGTGCTCCTGCTGATTTTTCAGGCTATCTTCGCTTGGGCGCAACCGTTTATGGATGCCATTGATACGGGTGTCGCCTGGCTCAATGGGCAGCTGAAAGAAAGTTTGCCCCCTGGCCCACTCACCGATTTGCTCACCGATGGTATACTGGCGGGTATTGGGGGTATACTCGTTTTTATTCCACAGATCGCTTTTCTGTTTCTGCTGATCGCCTTGCTGGAAGAGTCGGGTTACATGGCGCGGGTCATGGTGATCATGGACCGAATCATGCGGAAGTTCGGGCTGAATGGGCGGAGCGTTGTGCCGCTTATTTCGGGGGTAGCCTGTGCTGTTCCCGCCATCATGGCAACGCGCAGCATCGGCACCCGGCGTGACAGGCTGATTACCATTCTGGTAACACCACTGATGAGCTGCTCGGCCCGGTTACCAATTTACACAATTTTAATTGCGCTGGTGGTGCCAAGCCAGCGCGTTCTAGGCGTATTTAATCTGCAGGGGTTGGCCCTGATGGGGTTGTATTTGCTTGGGCTGGTCAGTGCTCTACTGGCCGCCTATGTCCTGAAGCTGTTTCTGAAGACAAAAGAACGGGGCTATTTCATTATGGAATTGCCAACGTTCAAGTTACCCCGCTGGAATCATGTCGGTTTAACAGTATGGGAAAGCGTGCGGTCGTTTGTCTGGGAAGCCGGACGCGTTATCCTGGCCATATCTATCATATTGTGGGTACTGTCAAACTACGGCCCCGGTAACGCGATGGAGCAGGCGGAAGCGCGTGTCCGACAGGAAAAGCCGGTAGTTACGTCGGATGAGCTGCAAAACCGGATTGCTTCCGAACGACTTGAAGCGTCTTACGCCGGTAATTTTGGTCATTTCATTGAGCCCGCTATTCGGCCACTTGGCTATGACTGGAAGATCGGGATTGCCTTGCTGAGTTCATTTTACGCCCGTGAAGTATTCGTTGGGACAATGTCCACGATCTACAGCATTGGCGATGGGGCAGATGACGCCGGAGTAACCATTCGGGAGCGGCTTCGGCAGGAGCGCAACCCCGAGACAGGGGAGGCTATGTATACACCCGCGCTGGCCTGGTCGCTGTTAGTTTTCTACGTGTTTGCTATGATGTGCATGAGCACATTGGCAGCTACACAGCGAGAGACGAAGAGCTGGAAATGGCCCATGGTACAGCTAACGTATATGATGATACTGGCCTATGTTTCAGCGTTTGCCACCTACCAATTCCTGAAGTAGTCGAAGGGGAAATTACCAAAGCAGACCCTTGGCAACCATCGGATAAATGAAATAGTAAAGTATATAGGCAAACAAGGCTATTGTCAGGCCGCCCAAGGCAGTTGTTTGATCGAGAGTGCCCCGGCTTCTTCGTGAAGGGCGACCTGTTCGCAGGTCCCGCTGTACCGTATGTTTCATCGTGCGCAGTAGTATTTTGTTTACTAATACTGGCGCAAATTTGGGACCTTGTTAAAATCCTGAAAAGCGTAAAAAACCGGAATATGCCGAGTACGTATAACTACCCGTTATGAATATTTCGTAGGCGGTAACTTATGGACAACAACAACGCTGTCTCGTCGGGTAAATGTGTGGATGTTATTCTACAGTTTCGGCCTATTTATTCCCACTTAAGCGCATCGATTATATCTGAAGCTATCATGCCAATCTGGCCTCGTTGCTCCGCTACCCGATCGCCAGCCAGGCCGTGGGCAAACACGCCGAGTACAGCCGCTTCTACCGGATCATATCCCTGAGCCAGCAAGGCGGTTAAAACACCCGTCAGCACATCGCCCGTGCCGCCGGTACTCAATCCCGGATTCCCCGTTGAATTGAAATGAATGTCTCCATCGGGTGTCGTAACGGCTGAATGAGCTCCTTTTAACACCACAACGACCTGGTATTTTTTGGCGAAATCGCGCAGAATGGTGAGTTTCTCGTAATCGTTACTCCATTTTTTTGTGAGTCGTTCAAATTCCTTGGGATGTGGGGTCAGGATGCTGTTCTGAGGCAGGTGAGTCAGCAGTTCCCGGTTTTCGGCCAACAAATTCAGGGCGTCCGCATCGACAACGATCGGTTTCTTCAACGTAGGCAACAGGCCTTTCAAGAAGGCCAGCGTTTCGGGCGCTTTACCAATGCCCGGACCAATGCCCACAGTCGAGTAATCGGATGGATTTATGCTTTCATTATCCGGATGGCCCGTCTGGGCTGTTCCACTGAGCACGTTTTGATGCCAGTCCGGACTACACATGGCTTCGGGAACGCTGGTTTGTACAATGCTGTAACCACACTGGGGCACTTGTACAGTCAGCAAACCTACCCCCGACCGCAGGCAGGCACGAGCGGCCAGAACGGCCGCTCCGATTTTTCCGTAGCTGCCTGCCAGCAACAAAGCATGGCCAAACGTGCCTTTGTTAGAGAATTGATTCCGTTTATGAAGCAATAGGCGAGCCTCATGGGGTTGGGTGTAATAATACGGCGTTGGCGCTTTGTCGATGAATCGTTTGTGTAGCCGAATGTCCAGCAAGTGCCAACTGCCCACATAAGGCCCGTTTTTAGGCAACAGGAAGGCCAGCTTGGGTAACTGAAACGACAGGGTATAGTCGGGTTCGATGATGACATCGGTCGGGCTGTTCGGCTGATCGGTGTACAGTCCGCTGGCGATATCGACGGCAACAACGGTTGCGGGTGCGCGGTTGATGGCCTTGATTGTATCGCTGACAATGCCTTCGGTTGGTCGCGACAGACCAGAGCCAAGAATGGCGTCAATAATAACGTCGTCGTGGCGGATGGTCGGAATATCAGTGGCTAGTTCAACGTAGTGGACCTTATCCGTCACGAGCTTGAGCCGCCGGTGGTTATGCATAAAGTCATCCGACTCGCGGGGTGCGTACCGCACCACGAAGATATCAATGGGGTATTCACGTTCCAGAAGCAGACGGGCAATCGCCAGACCATCGCCCCCGTTATTGCCCAGGCCACAGAAAATTTTCGTTTTGGTTGTAGT
The DNA here is from genome assembly GCF_054776635.1 of Spirosoma lituiforme. NCBI lineage: Bacteria > Pseudomonadati > Bacteroidota > Cytophagia > Cytophagales > Cytophagaceae > Spirosoma > Spirosoma lituiforme. The sequence goes on along the minus strand of NZ_BAAHBO010000001.1, from coordinate 771,985 downwards.
CGGGAAGTGGTCAATGAACCAGTCGACAAAGGTGAGCGCGGCTCGCTCCATTAAATTGATCGGTGCTATGGGTTCGTGTTGAATTGTCGATTGGTCAAGGGAACGAATTTGATCAACGTTCAGTATTTTCATGGAGTCGGTTATTGAGCCAGCACGTAATTTTGCAAAAGTATTTTCTCCTACTGAGAAAATTACTATCTTTGCGGCTCATTTCGCAAATAGTTATCTGGCGATTTATATACGGTCATGAGCGAGTTAATCAAATTAGTGGAGGCAGACAACGCGCAGCGTCGCACCGAGTTGCCCACATTCCGGGCGGGTGATACGGTGAACGTACACGTTAAAATCCGCGAAGGAAATAAGGAACGTGTTCAGGTGTTTACAGGAACGGTTATTCAACGCCGTAACCCAAGCACCGGTGGCGAGACGTTTACCGTCCGCAAAATATCGAATGGCGTAGGCGTTGAACGGATTTTCCCGCTTCTGTCACCCAACATCGATAAAGTCGAAATCGTCCGTCTGGGCAAAGTACGTCGTGCGCGCTTGTTCTATCTGCGTGGTCGTCAGGGTAAGGCTGCTCGTGTTAAAGAGCGCAAAGCAAAAGTAGTTGCAGCTGCTTAATTACCTCCGCGTTACACAACATTGTTGAAAAAGCTGTCTGCAAGGGCGGCTTTTTTTATAGCCAAAAAGCCCAATCGTCATGGAGTTTTTCAAATACCAGGGTACCGGCAACGACTTTATCTTGATCGATGACCGAAGCAAAACGTTTCCTGCAGCTAACCAGGCGCTGATTGAACAGCTCTGCCACCGCCGGTTTGGCATTGGAGCCGATGGGTTAATTTTGCTGCAAAACGATCCGGACTATGATTTTCGGATGGTTTATTTCAACGCCGATGGGGCAGAGGGCAGCATGTGCGGAAATGGTGGGCGGTGCATTGTTCGGTTTGCGCACGACCTGGGCATGTTTGAGCAGGAAACACAGTTTATAGCCGTAGACGGTGAACATACGGCCGTTGTCGATGATGAGAATATTTCGCTGAAAATGAGCCCCGTATCGGGTAGCGAAGACCGCAACGGACTGACGTTTCTGAACACCGGCTCACCCCATGTCGTCCTGTTCGTGGATGATCTGGAATCGCTCGATGTTGTCGCTGAAGGGCGTGCCATCCGATACAGTGATCAATTCAAACCCCGTGGCACAAACGTCAACTTTGCGCAGGTCATGGCGGACAATACGGTTTTTGTCAGAACCTACGAACGGGGCGTTGAAGACGAAACCTATTCCTGCGGAACTGGGGTGACTGCTGTGGCGCTGGTTGCTCACCAGCAGCTGGCCCTGACCAGTCCGGTAGGCATCAAAACAATTGGCGGAAACCTGCGCGTGTCATTTAAGCAGTTGGCTGATGGTCAATTTGATGCCATTAACCTGATTGGCCCCGCCAAACGGGTCTTCGCTGGTCGTATAACTGTTTAAGGATTTAGTGCGTTAATCAGGAAGTCAAGCAATCGTCCAACAGAATGATCATTTACAAAAACAAGGGCCTACTGCCATCCATCTATCATTTTCACACCGGCCCCACGGCAAAAGCGATCCTCCGCCAGCTGATCATCATCGGTGTGTATGTAACGCTGGTTACGATTGGCGAAATGACTTTCCTCGATATTCGCCTGAAAGATACGCCCGGTTCCTTTTTGAGCGCCATGGGGATTCTGCTTAGCTTGCTCCTCATTTTCAGGACAAACACGGCTTACGACCGTTTTTACGAAGGCCGCCAGGCGTGGGGCGAACTAGTAAACAACTGCCGCAATCTGGCCATCTTTTTCAATGCCGTTTTGCCCGAAGATGATGACGAAAGCCGACACTTCTTTGCCAAAGCCATCTCCAACTTTCCGTTTGCGTTAAAAAATCACCTGCGCGATATGACTGATTTAAGTGAGCTGGATATGGTTGAACAGGGCGAGCGCCGTGACTTACGCAACTTTGATCATAAACCGGCGGGCGTAGCCAACCAGCTCTGGGTAAAAACGGAAATTCTGTATCGCGACGGCCACATCTCTGAATCGCAGCATATTAACCTGAATCAGTACTTGACAACGCTCATGGATGTTTGCGGTGTCTGCGAACGGATCAAGAGTACGCCAATTCCGTTCTCCTATACCCTGTTCATCAAACTGTTCATTCTGCTTTATGTCATGATGTTGCCTTTCACCGTTATTACGGCCTTCGGCTACCTGACCATTCCGGTCGTTTTGCTGACGTCGTATATTCTGGTTGGGCTGGAATTGATTGGTGAAGAAATAGAAGAGCCCTTTGGCTTTGAGCGCAACGATTTACCCCTCAACCAGTTGAGCCGACTCATTCGAGTGAGCGTGCATGATATTCTACAGATTCCTCTACCACAGGTGGAAAAGCAGGCTGCCAAGCCCGGTTTCACCATTGTGACCTAGTCAACCGCTTCAATGATGCCGCCGTGCAGGTGGTAGATGGTTTTATGCTGGAATTCGGCCTGCCGGAGCAGGTCTTTGGCTGCCACCCGGCTCCGAGCCCCGTTCGTGCAAATAACGATTAACGTCTGATAGGGTAGAAGTTCAGCTTTCCGGGCGCGAATGTCGGGTAGCGGGACGTTGAGTCCGCCAAGGTTAAATTCGTCAAACTCCCATTCGTCCCGTACATCGATAATAGCCGTATGCGGTTGTTGGCGAAGTTGCTGCAATTCGGGCAGCGTTATGTCAGTGTAAGCGGTCGTAGGCATAGGCAGGCATAACAACCAATGGGTATTGCCTGTTCGTTAACGGCGAATTTGTGATGGTTAAAACGTCAATTTCTGCCGCTCCAGCCCCGCAACTCTGTCAATGTGTCACAAATGAAGAGGGTGGAACAGGATTTGACGTCGCCTAATCAGATTCATAATCTCATTCTGACTAAATTATGGAAGCAGTACAAAACGAACAAGGTGAGTCCACGCGGGGCGAGTCCACGCGGGGCCAGATCTCGATCCACACCGAGAATATTTTCCCGATCATTAAGAAATTCCTTTATTCTGACCACGAGATTTTTCTGCGGGAGCTGGTCTCCAACGCCGTAGATGCTACTCAGAAACTACGTCAACTTGCGTCGTTTGGGGAGTTCGGTGGCGAACTGGGCGACCTGAAAGTGACCGTATCGCTCGACGAAGAGGCAAAGACGATAACCATTAGCGACAATGGTCTCGGCATGACAGCCGATGAAATCAAGAAATATATCAACCAGATTGCCTTCTCCGGCGCAACGGATTTTCTGGAAAAATATAAAGATAAGACCGACGACAAAGGCCAGATCATTGGTCATTTTGGCTTAGGGTTTTACTCGGCATTTATGGTGGCTGAGACGGTTGATATTGTCACAAAATCATACCGGGATGGTTCACAAGCCGTTCGCTGGACGTGCGATGGCTCAACCGAATATGAATTGTCACCCGCCGAGCGCGCCGAACGCGGAACGGATATTATTCTGCACGTTGCTCCGGACTCGGAGGAGTTTCTGAACAAAGGTCGTTTGCAGGGCATCCTGGACAAATACGCCCGATTCCTGCCCGTACCCGTAGAGTTTGACGGGAAGGTCGTGAACAACACGAGCCCGATCTGGACCAAATCGCCATCGGAACTAACCGACGAAGATTACAAAACCTTCTATCGGGAGCTGTACCCAATGAGCGAGGAGCCGTTGTTCTGGATTCACCTGAATGTCGACTATCCGTTCAATCTGACCGGTATCCTCTATTTTCCCCGCATCAAAAACGAATTGCGGTTTCAGCGCGAGAAAATCCAGCTTTACAGCCGTCAGGTATTCATTACCGATGAGGTAAAAGACGTTGTTCCTGACTTCCTGATGATGCTGCATGGGGTCATCGACTCGCCGGATATTCCGCTCAACGTGTCGCGCAGCTTCCTGCAATCGGACACGAATGTCAAGAAGATCAACGGCTACATTACCCGTAAGGTAGCGGACAAGCTGAATGACCTGTTCAATGCCGACCGCAAGTCGTTCGAAGAAAAGTTCGACGATATTGGTCTATTCATCAAATACGGTATTTTGAGCGACGACAAGTTTTGGGAGAAAGCCAAAAACTTTGTCCTACTTAAAAATACGGAAGGTGAATTTGCTACGCTGGACGAATACCGCGAGAAAGTGCAGGCCAACCAGACCGATAAAAACGAGACGCTGGTGCTGCTCTACACGTCGGATCGTAAGCAACAGGATGCCTATATCGAATCGGCTCGTCGGCGCGGATATGATGTCCTACTGCTGGATAACGTTATCGATGCACACTTCATCAATGCCCTCGAACAGAAGCTGGAAAAGGTTAATTTCCAGCGGGTTGATGCCGATACACTGGATAAGCTGATCGACAAAGGACTGAACAGCGAAAGTGTTCTGTCGGAGGCCGATCAGACGAAACTGAAAGAGGTATTCGACCAGGTGCTGGATAACAAAATGCTGAACGTAAGCATCGAAGCCCAGCCAACGGATGAACTACCCGTTACGATTACCCTGCCGGAGTTTATGCGTCGGATGAAAGATATGTCGGCACTGTCTGGAGAGCAGTCATTCTACGGAAACTTCCCCATGACGCACAATGTGGTCGTTAATGGAAACCATCCCTTGATTGGCAAAATTCTGGCGGAAACCGAAGCCGATACGCAAAAGGCCCTTGTCAAACAAGTGTACGACTTGGCGTTACTCTCGCAAAATATGCTTACCGGAGCTGATCTGACCGCGTTTGTGAAGCGGACGGTCGCTACGTTGTAATATCTGACCGAATTGTTTGTGCTTCAGTTGATTATTCTGATGTTGGAGTAATTAACTGAAGTACAAACAATTCGTTCGGTCAGGCATTATAGCCGTCCGTTGCTGCTTCGGGGTATCTGGCTGATCGGTCCACCTGTCTGTTTAGTAGACGCCTTCGTAAACCAGACTTTCCGGCGGGATACCAGACGACCAATGATGAAAATCAGGATCAGAGCGATGATAACCATCGCTACGAGTGGCAGAAAAATTGTAAACACGGACAAACCTAACGAGGCTACATTCTCGCCGGTGGCGACTACCGGGTTAGCGATCCCACCGGTCGTTGCTGTTGAGCCGAGTCGTAATAAACTTGTTCCCGCCTGAACAATCCCGGCCGAACTACCGCCAAGCATTAAGCCAAGCCCCCAATGGATAACGGGGTTGTCGATGTGCAGAAACGACGTACTCAGTAGGGTGCCCGCCAAAATGGATGCGGGTGTGGCAACGGTATCGAGCAGATTGTCGAGCCAGGGAATGTAATAAGCGCCAACCTCAAAGACCGTGGCAACCGTAAGGCCCAGCAGAACAGGCCAGCCACTAAGCCACTCAAAACCAGCCATTGTGCCAATCAGGCCAAGTTTTGTCGCTGCGCTGGCAATCAGCAGCGGTACAAACACCCGAAACCCGCAGCAGGCCGCCAGGCCGACGCCAATGCAGGCACTCATAATCCAATCGAGGGACATATTTTCTGGGTTTACAGGTTTTGGTATAAGGTCTACCGACGCAAAGATAGCTTAGGCCGGTCCGCCGGTACGGCTAGCCAGCCATATACTAAAAACAGCAAACCGAAACGATAGTTTTACCCGAAAAACTGCGGATTGAAATTCATCAGGAACGCTTCATCCGTTGCCCGGGTCAGGGCGGTATAAAGCCAACGGACAAATTCGTCGTTTACCTGCCCTTCGGGCAAGAAGCCCTGATCGACAAAAACAGCGCTCCACTGGCCACCCTGCGCCTTATGACAGGTGAGCGCATACGCAAATTTGACCTGTAATGCGTTCAGATAGGGGTCGCGCCGGATGGCTTCTGATCGTTCTTTTTTGCTCTTGATATAAAAGTAGTCCTTCGATACACTTTCGTACAGAGACTTATATTGATCGGCGGTCAGTGAGGGCACGGGTGTATGCAGCGTATCGAGCATAATTTTCGCATCGAAATCAGGTTGCTCCTCATAGTCCACCAGGTGCAGGGTAACGGTTGCGAACCGGAAGCCATGCATTTCCTCTTTGTTTCGAATCTTCTGCACTTCCGCAAACTCGCCATTGGCCAGGAACCCCGCCGGAGAATCTTCGTCCAGAACGGTATAATTGTTTCGGGCAATCATCAGCATATCGCCCGCGTCGAGTTCTTCTTCGCACTGGTCAATCATTCGTCGAACAAACTGGTTGTATTGCACTGCCGTTTTGTTCGATCGGCAGATGATAGCCGTATTCTCACGGCCATATTTGTCGTACGCATACCGAATGCCGTCTTCCAGCTTCATCAAGGGCATTTTGTAGATGTCATTGAACGACCGCACGTTGAGCTGAATTGGCGGCATTTCGGCAGGAGTGGAGTCAGAGCCATCGCCAACGAGGGCGTCAAATCCAACGGCTTTGGGGGTAGCCGAAATCCCATCGAGCAACAGGCGCAGGCCGGTTGCGTTGTACAGAATACCCGATTCTTCGTCCTGCCGCATGACTTCGGTCAATTCCTGTTCATATACGGTCATGTCGAAGGCACTCGCCAGAAACCCCCGGTCCAGGGCGGGACTCAACTCTCGACCAACGGGGGGCAGCTGAGCGGTATCGCCGACAAGCATAAGCTTGTTGCCGGGGTTTTCGAAGACATAGTCGATCAGGTCTGTCAGAAGTCCCTTGCCACCGAAATCGGCTTCGTCCGAAATCATCGATGCCTCGTCGACGATAAACAGCGTGTCTTCATGGTAATTTTTCTGCCGTTGAAAGGCCAGGCTACCCGAACCCGGCTCGGCCACCTGCCGGTATATTTTCCGGTGAATGGTTTGCGCAGCCTTCTTGGCGTAGTTCGTCATCACTTTGGCGGCCCGTCCGGTAGGCGCCAGCAGCACTGATTTATACCCAAACCGAGGAAGTACCTTGATGAGTGTACCAACGAGTGTCGTTTTCCCGGTACCGGCGTAACCCCGCAGCAAAAAGCAATCGCGGTAGTGTTCAACTTCCTGAGGAGTAATGAAATGGCCAATCTGTTCAAAAAACTGTTCCTGGCCGGGAGTAGGCTTAAAAGGGAAACGTTTGGCTAGCAATTCGGCAGCCGCTTTGGTTTCGTTCATGCGACTAATTTACACAAAAAGGGGGAGACTGGAAAGCAGAGAAACGAGCTCTGTCTTTTATTTTTCGCTCCTTTCTCGGCATCTCCTTTCGCTCGTTCACCCTTTTTCTTATATTCACCCGCCACTAAACCTTTAGCCCAATGAACATACGTCAAATACTTCAGGGAAAGTCAGTTAACGCGCTCTATAGTGTCTCGTCCGATCAAACCGTACTGGATGGACTTAAGGTCATGGCCGAAAAAAACATCGGTGCTTTGCTGGTTGTCGACAAGGGTGTACTGACCGGCATTTTTTCTGAACGGGATTATGCCCGCAAAGTGATTCTGAAGGATCGTCACTCCGATGACACCCGCATTGCCGACGTTATGACGGCGAGCGTTATCACCATCGAGCCTGAACAATCACTGGAGGATGGTATGATTATCATGTCAGATCGGCACATCCGGCACCTGCCGGTTATGGAAAAAGGAAACCTGATCGGTATTATTTCGATCAATGACATTGTTACGGCCATTATCCGTGATCAGAAAACCCGCATTGACTCGCTCGAAAGCTACATATCCGGAAGCCCGTATTGATTGAATGCAGGCCATAGGATGTATGATGTAGCCGGGTAAATACAACTTATATCATACATCATACAGGCTAATTTCCTTACCTTTGCGTCCCCAAATACGTAACAGACCGTGACGCAAGTAGCTGACACTCCTCGGGAAGAGGTTCTTAAATTGTATGGAAACCGGCTCCGGCTGCGCGTCTGCGGCCTGCATCGGGAAGATGAACGATTGCTGATGGTTCGACACCGGGGCATTGGTCCTACTGATACGTTCTGGTGCCCCCCAGGTGGCGGGGCTCAGTTCAGTGAAACAGCCCCCGCAGCCCTAGTTCGGGAATTCATTGAAGAAACCGGGCTTGAGGTCGAAATCGGTGATATGCTGTTTGTGAATGAGTTCATGCAGCCGCCCCTCCACGCCATGGAATTGTTCTTTACCGTGCGGGTAACGGGCGGGGTACTTCGCCAAGGAGTTGACCCCGAAATGAGTCTCGATGGGCAAATTATCGAAGAAGTTCGGTTGATGAGCTTCGATGAGATAAAGAGTTATCCGCCGGAAGAGGTACATGCGTTGTTCCGCTACTGCCAGTCGCTCGATGATGTTTTTAAACTGAGCGGTTATCTGCAGTGAAAATATTGGAAATTGATTGCCCGTTTTAATGACGTTAATCGATCTACCCGTAAACTTTAGTTATTCGATATTGTGCAAATCGCTGTGACCGTTACACCTACTGTTTCCATTGGCTCCGACTCGTTCGATCCGCGGCATACCGACCAATCGGTATTAAGTCTGGAGGTTGGGCGGGATCGGTTCCGGATACTGGTGCAGGATAAGCGGGGGCGTGGTGTCTACCTCAGCGATTACACATTTTCATCCCTGCTGACCGATCGGTCCATGACGGGTATTTTACCGGACGTTTTTCGGGAACATCCGGTTCTGTCGGCCGGACCGTGGCAGGAAATACGCATTGGCGTAAACTCGCCTTCGTTCACACTTGTGCCCGCGCCACTTTTCCGGAAAGAATATGCCGGTAGTTACCTGGCCCTGATGCGGGGAAGTGCCCTGCCGGCACACGAGTTTGCGCAGGCATTCGCTCATCCGTCGGAGGGGTTTTTGTCGGTCTTCAACCTCGAACACCCGCTGGCCGATTTTTTCTCGGAGATGTATCCGCTTCAGCCCCTGGTCTTTGTTCATCAGGTGGGAGCGCTGATTCAGGCCACCGCCAACCTGGATCGTCATGCGCTGACACCCGATAACGTTTATCTGTTCTTTGAAGATGAGTTTGTCACGGTCATATATCGCCATGCACACCAGGTCCGTTACTGCAATCGCTTCGGGTACAAAAACGTACAGGATTTAACCTATTACCTGTTGTACGTGCTTGACGAACAGAAGTTGAGCGCGGAGCAAATCCGAATCATTCTTTACGGCGAAATAACGCCTTTTGCGGAAGCGTACGCTGAATTGAGTCGGTTCCTGCCTAACTTGTCCTTCGGACAAACACCCCCTGGTCTGTCCGTAGCCCCTGATTTTGATGATCTGCCCGATCATCGGTATTTAAGTCTGTACGGACTGGGCTTACTTGGTGAATAAGTCGAATACATATTCACGCATCCATTCACTATGAAGCGCATCGCCCTTTTTCCTGGTTCATTCGACCCGTTCACCAAGGGTCATGAAGATATTGTTCTGCGTGGGTTACAGCTATTCGACGAAGTAGTTATTGGCATTGGGCGAAATGCCCACAAGGTGCGCTACTTTCCGCTCGAGCAGATGACGGAGTTAATTGAGAGTGCTTTTCGCCACCAGCCCGCTGTTCGGGTGATGAGCTATGACGGCCTGACGGCCAACGTGGCCCGTTCCATCGGGGCCAGGTTCCTGCTGCGTGGGTTGCGTAACACGACCGATTTTGAATACGAAAACGGCATATCGCAGGTTAACCGGTACATTTACGAAGACGTAGAGACTGTTTTTCTGATTACCTCACCGCATCTGGCACCCATCAGTTCCAGCATTGTTCGTGACCTGCATCGGTATGGTCAGGATGTTGATGAATTTCTGCCGTATCAACTACAGAACCAGGATCCGGATAAGGCAAAGTGAACAGGAACGTATTCCTGTTCCTGTCCTATGCATCTAACTGATCAAACACATACCGGATCGAACTGAACGAATTGGTTAAGGCCAGCTTCGTTTCCCGACGATCAAACCAGGCGAGTTTTTCAATATCTTCTTCGGTCTGTGGAGCCATGCGGCTGTCATTGATGACCGACATTTTATACCATTTCGTGCGTTTCAGAATACGGTTGCCATTCTGGGTGTACGTGTGCCAGGTCGTACAGACTCGTTCACCGACGGAAACCTGAACCCCCGTTTCTTCCTGAACCTCACGAGCGGCTCCCTTTCGCGATGTTTCACCATTATCCAGTTTGCCTTTGGGAAGATCCCAGACGCCCCGCCGAAACATAAGCAGCATCTTGTCGCCCTTAAAAACCACGCCCCCTGCGGCTTTAATAATCTTGAACGGTTTTTTTATGGCCTCCTCGCAATCATCTTTATTCAGGCAACCCAGGGTAATGGAAAGAAGCTGACCCGCATTGGCTTTCTGAAGCAGCGTAAGCAGTTTATTGACCGTGGCAGGCGTAGCGTTGATGATTAGCAGGTGGCCGTGCAGGGCATCTGGCTTCAAAACCTCCAGTCGTGCATCGACAAGTTGATCATAGTCAATGAATTCCGGGTGATTTGCCAACGCAGGATTCGTCAGTTGAGCAGCGGCTTTTGGGCCAACGAGCCGAATAGGCCGGTCATTAATAAAGACAATCATCAGAAAATTAACGGTTCGAAGCGTAAAAGTAGCAAAACAGATGGTCTGTCGCACTGTTGAGTCTGTTGCAAACCAGTTCCATTTCTATATTTTTGCAACAGGCCAATCATCCTCTTTGTGGAACTCCTCATTATTTTTCTTCTGACACTGGTGAACGGTGTGTTTTCGATGTCAGAAATCGCTCTAGTCTCCTCTCGCAAATCCAAGTTAGAAATAGCCGCCAAAAACGGAGATCGCCAGGCTCAGGTTGCCCTCGATCTGTCTAATTCTCCCAACCGCTTCCTGTCAACGGTACAAATCGGCATAACCCTGATCGGTATTTTACTCGGTATTTTTTCGGGCGATAAACTGACGACTGATGTGCAGGCGTATGTGGCCCAGGTTGAATTTATTCGTCCATATGCACATTCGGTAGCGGTCGTGCTGGTACTTCTGCTGCTAACCTATCTGTCGCTGGTTTTCGGCGAACTGGTACCAAAGCGAATTGGCCTGTCCAATCCGGAAGGCATTGCCAAAACCATGGCCGCGCCGATGCTTTTGCTTTCGCGGTTAACGTCGCCGTTTATTGCCTTACTGACCATTTCGAGCGATTTACTGCTGAAGCTATTGAATGTTCGGCCGAACGAAAGTGCGGTAACTGAGGAGGAAATTAAAAGCCTGATTCAGGAAGGAACCTCGGGAGGAGCTATCGAAGAAATTGAGCAGGAAATCGTGCAGAACGTTTTTCAGCTGGGCGATCGTAAGATTACTTCCCTCATGACGAACCGGCAGGAGATTGTGTACCTCGATCTGGAAGATGATCCGATTGAAAACAAAGCCAGGATTCTGGAGCACAAACACTCGGTTTATCCGCTCTGCAACGGGGGAGTCGATGAAGTGGTTGGACTGATCTACACGAAAGACTTCTTAGGCAGAGACCTGGACTCGGAGCTTCTGCACCTGGGCGATATGAAACGGGATGTGCTATTTATTCCGGAAAATAACCGGGCCTATCAGGTTCTGGAACGGTTTCGGGAGCGCAGACAGTACGTGGGTGTCATTGTGGATGAATACGGGGGCGTGTTGGGTGTTATTACCCTGAATGACATTCTGGATGTGCTGGTGGGCGATATCAACGACGATGTCCATTCCGATTACGAAATCCGGGAGCGCGAAGACGGGAGCTATCTCATCGACGCACAACTTCCGTTCGAGGATTTCCTGTCGTCATTGTCGATCAATATCAACGCCCAGACTCGTCGTGAATTAACGGGCTTTGATACACTGGGTGGCTTTGCGCTATACATTCTGAAAGACATTCCTCAGGCGGGAGAATCATTCGTCTGGCATGGATACCGCTTCGAAATTGTTGATATGGACAAGAGCCGGATTGACAAGATCATGGTCAAGAAACTGGCCGAGGAATAAAACAGCACGCCTGTTTCGCGGGTTATAGAGAAAATCAAACTCATCAACGCCCATGCGACACTTCAGCCCTGATTCCGACGAATTGACTGGCGGCACGTCCAGCCGTGTTCCATCTGGTATGGACAATGATCCCACCGCTGATGAGGAAGTGATTGATCAGCGCGCTGGTGAAGAATACCCTAAACCCGTCGAGAAGTCTGCGAAACTCGCGCCCGATGATTTAGCCGCTTCGATAGCGTATGCCCTCGATGGCAGCGGACCTGGGCCCATGAATGATAAGCCGAACGTGTCAGGTCATAAGGTAATTACCGAAGGCACAACGGGTGCCGGACCCGAGGACGAAGAAGCCGCTCTGCGCGACTAACGGGCCACCTGATCATCTACGCTGCTTGTCCGACCGTCGATAATACCGCCACGGGTAAGTTACGTTTTCTCGGAAGTACAAAGAACGAGCCCCGGCTCTGGTCCTAAACGACTTCTTTGTATTGCATCCGGTACAGGTTGGCGTAGAAGCCTTCCTGCTGCAACAACTCCTCGTGGTTGCCCTGTTCAACGATGCGTCCCTTATCTACCACAATGATGTTGTTCGCCTTCTGAATCGTGGAGAGCCGGTGAGCAATGACAATGGCTGTGCGTCCTTTCATCAGTTTGCCAATGGCATCCTGAATCATTTCTTCGGTTTCGGTATCCACCGACGAGGTCGCTTCATCAAGGACGATGATCTTGGGATCCTGTACCATGGCCCGAACGAAGGAGATCAACTGACGCTGCCCAACCGAAAGGGTGGACCCGCGCTCCATTACGTTGTATTCGTAGCCACCGGGTAAGCGTTCGATGAAATCGTGAACGCCAACCAGTTTGGCCGCTTCCACTATTTTCTCCCGGCTGATTCGTTTGTCGCCCAGCGTAATATTGTTCTCGATGGTGTCGGAGAAAAGAAACACATCCTGTAACACGACGCCGATATTCCGGCGCAGATGACCCAGTTCATACTCATGAATGTCCCTGCCATCAACGCGTATCTCGCCTTTGTTAATGTCGTAAAAACGGCTTAATAAGTTGATAATAGACGACTTGCCTGCGCCTGTTGCGCCTACAAAGGCCACCGTTTCGCCCGCATTGACCCGGAACGAGATGTCGCGCAGTACCCAATCTTCATTGTTATAGGCAAACCAGACATCCGTAAACTCAACGGCTCCCCGGATGGTGGCAGGTGCATAAGTGCCGTTGTCAACGGTGAACTCGTCGCTGTCCAGCAACTTCAGGATACGGTCGGTGCTCACGATACCCATCTGAAGCGTGTTAAATCGGTCGGCCAGCATCCTGATCGGGCGAAAGAACAGGTTGATAAACATGACAAAAGCCGTAACTGTCCCGAACGTCACGTCTGAACTGATGATCTGCTGCGCGCCGTACCAAACGACCAGGCCAACGGCCACCGCCGAAATAATATCGGCAACGGGATAGTAGACCGAATAATACCAGATAGACCGAATGTTGGCGGCCCGATGCTCGTTGTTGATGGCTTTGAACTTCTCGGCTTCAATTTTTTCACTGCCGAAAATCTGGACAATGTTCATGCCCGTGATGTGTTCCTGAACAAACGAATTCAGGTTGGCCACCGCCGTCCGGACTTCATTGAACGATGTTTTGATCTTTTCCTTGAACACATAGGTACTGAACAGCATAACCGGAATGGTCGACAGGCTGATTGCCGCCAGTCGCCAGTCGGTATAGAACATGACACCAATAATGAGGACCAGTTGCAGAATGTCACCTGCGATAGCGGCCATGCCTTCGCTGAATACATCCGCTAGCGTTTCGACATCGGAGATCGAGCGCGTCACCAATCGACCGATAGGGGTATTGTCAAAGAATTTGAGTCGCAGATGAAGTATTTTTCGGTAAAGCTGTACCCGAATATCACGAATCACGTATTGGCCCAGCCAGCCAGACAGGTATGTATTTAAAAACTGGATTACTGCCTGAACAACAAGTACACCAATCATGATGACCAGCATGATCGTCAGCTGCTGGTAATCTCCTTCGGCAATGACGTTGTCGATGGTGTAGCGAATGAGCAGGGGAGTCAGCGGAGCCAGACAGGCCGCCAGCATAATAATGCCAATCAGGAGGTAAAAGCGCGTCTGGTACGGTTTTATAAACGCGTATAATCGCCGGAGGATAGCCAGGTCAAATATCCGGCCGGCGCTTTTTTGTTCTTCGTTCACAGGGGTAACTACAGGGCAAGTTCAGATGGGTAACAGTGTTTTCAAGCCGAACGTTTCACCAGAACAGGCATTTGCCGGGCAACGGATATAATCGCAGTGGCTTGCCTTGTTATCACAAAAAAGCCGGAAAGCGAATCCTTCCGGCTTGTCAAAATCAGGCCAACTGATACGTTAACTGACCGTTCCTCCGTTCCAGACAGCATCGCCGGGAGCGATGAGGGCTAGTTTTCCATCGCGGTCTTCGGCCATCAGAATCATGCCCTGCGATTCAAAACCCATCATTTTGCGAGGGGCCAGGTTAGCCAGAAACGTTACCTGCTTTCCGATGATGTCTTCGGGTGCAAAATGCTTGGCAATGCCGCTCAGAATCTGACGTCCGCCTAGGCCGTCGTCCACCTTTAATTTCAGAAGTTTATCGCTTTTGGGTACGCGTTCGGCTTCGGTAATCGTGCCAATGCGAATGTCCATTTTGGCAAAGTCGTCGTAACTGATTTCATCCCGAAGGGGCGGAACATTCTTGGTTTCTAACTCATTCATGTGTTTGGCATTCAGTAGTTTCTGAATCTGTGTATTGATTTCGTCGTCCTCGATTTTAGCGAACAGAAGTTCTCCTTTACCCAGCAAATGACCTTCGGTCAGTAAATCGGTCCGACCGGCATTGGTCCAGTTGAAGTGCTCGGTGATGTTGAGCTGACTGCGCAATTTCTCACTTGTGAACGGCAAAAAAGGTTCGCAGAGAATACTCAGGTTAGCCGAAATCTGAAGGGCAATGTTCAGGATCGTGTTTGCGCGAAGTGGGTCGGTCTTGACGACTTTCCAGGGTTCAGTTTCGGCCAGGTACTTGTTGCCCAGGCGTGCCAGATCCATAAGGTGAGCCAGCGCTTCCCGGAACTTATATTGAGCAATAGACTGACCGATGCGATCCGGAAACAGGGCCAGCTCGTTAAAGACCGTTTTGTCGTACTCGGTCAGTTCGCCCCGAACAGGAACATGGTTATCGCAGAATTTCTGAGTCAGCACAACGGCCCGGTTTACAAAATTGCCGAACACCGCAACCAGTTCGTTGTTGTTGCGCGCCTGAAAATCTTTCCAGGTGAACTCACTGTCTTTGGTTTCTGGGGCGTTGGCCGCCAGTACATAACGCAGTACGTCCTGCTTACCCGGCAACTCGTCGAGGTACTCATGCAGCCAGACGGCCCAGTTGCGCGAGGTACTGATTTTATCGCCTTCGAGGTTCATAAACTCGTTTGCTGGTACGTTATCCGCCAGAATGTAGCTTCCCTCGGCCATCAGCATAGCCGGGAAAATGATGCAGTGGAAGACGATGTTGTCCTTTCCGATAAAGTGGACAAGTTTGGTGTGTTCGTCACGCCAGTATAATTCCCAGTCACGGCCTTGCTCTTCGGCCCATTCCTTGGTCATGGAAATATAGCCAATGGGCGCGTCGAACCAAACATACAGCACTTTACCGTCCGCATCGGGGAGGGGTACTTTAATGCCCCACTCCAGGTCGCGGGTCATAGCGCGTGGGCGCAATCCTTCGTTCAGCCACGACCGGCACGCACCAGCCACGTTGGTTTTCCATTCCGGATGACTATTGACGTACTCATCAATTTTAGGTTGCATCCGGTCCAGCGGCAGAAACCAGTTTTTGGTTGAACGCAGAATCGGCTTGGAGCCCGACAGCATAGAATGGGGCTCAACGAGTTCGATGGGACTGAGGGCCGTGCCGCACCGTTCGCACTGATCGCCATAGGCATTGGGGTTGCCGCAAACCGGGCAGGTGCCAACGATGTAGCGGTCGGCCAGAAACTGCCCGGCTACTTCATCAAAGTATTGTTCAGTTACTTCCTCGTCAAAATCACCCTGCTCGTACAGTTTCGTAAAAAACTCCTGCGACGTTTTGTGATGGATCTGATTCGATGTGCGTGAGTAAATATCGAACGAGATTCCGAAGTCATTGAACGCCTGCTTGATCTGGCCGTAATACTTATCGACGACCTGTTGTGGGGTGATGCCTTCTTTTTTTGCCTTGATCGTGATGGGTACACCATGTTCGTCGGTCCCGCTGATGAATGCGACGTCTTTACCCGTCGACCGGAGGTATCGAACATAAATATCGGCGGGCAGGTAGCAACCGGCAAGGTGTCCGATGTGGATCGGACCGTTTGCGTAGATCAGGGCCGCCGTAACGGTATAGCGTTGTGGATTTTCTTGAGACATAGATTGGTTTTCGGTTTTCGGTTTCTGGTCTTCGGTTTAACCGTGGCCTTAACGAACCACCGCCAACAGGGAACGGAAAACCTTATTTGCCCGCAAAATTAGCAATTCAGGGCCGAACGTTGTTATGTTTACACAAAGAGAACTGCCGGGCTGCTATGGAGAACACCACGCCGAATACGAATAATTTCCTCAACTGGGTCGAAATCAAAAACTTCAAGTCCATCAAAGACCTGCGGCTCGACTGCAAGCGCGTAAACGTATTTATCGGCAAGCCAAACGTAGGGAAATCGAATATTCCAATTATTATTAACCAGATATCCACGCCCGGCAGGCCCCCGGCTTCCTCACGCTCCAACGCATTCTGAATGAATTCATCATCCTTCCGTAAATCAGTCTTTATTACCGGGGCTACTGGCTTCATTGGCTCTCACATTGCCCGGCGTTATCTGGCTGATGGCTATTCGGTTGCAGCGCTTTTTCGGCCAGCGAGCGGGTATGGGCTCTTAGCCGACGTAGCTGATCAACTTACTTGGCATGAGGGGGATGTACTGGATATTCCCTCGCTGGAAACTGTCATTCAACCGGACATGGATGTTATTCATGCCGCAGCCATTGTCTCGTTCCTGCCCAAGGATCGGGATCAAATGGAGCGGATCAATGTGGAAGGAACCGCCAACGTCGTCAATGTTTGCCTGAAAGCGGGTGTCCGAAAACTGGGTTATGTGAGTTCGGTAGCTGCCATTGGCCGACCAACGGTGAAAGGTGGAGCCGTGGGCGAGCCAATGCTGATCAATGAAGAGCTAAAATGGGAAGATTCGCCGAATAACTCCCTGTACGCCAAAACGAAATACTGGGCTGAACTGGAGGTGTGGCGGGGTGTGGCTGAGGGACTTAATGCCGTTATGGTCAATCCGTCTGTGGTGCTGGGTGTGGGCGACTGGAGCCGAAGCAGTCTTCAACTTATCAAGTACGTACACGATGAGCGGCCTTTTTACCCGGCTGGTCTAGTTAATTACGTTGATGTCTTGGATGTAACGGATGTGCTTGTGAGCCTAATGCAATCTGACGTGAGCGCCCGGCGGTTCATTCTCAATGGGGGCACCATTCCGTATCGTTTGTTGTTAGAACAGATAGCCACCGTACTGAATAAACGGCCACCGACCGTATCGATTCCAGCCACAATAAGCCGGTTGCTATGGCCTTTAGAAGCTGTCCGGGCCTGGATGATGAACAGGAGTCCACTGATAACCAAAGAAACGGCACGGTCGGCAAGTTCGTTATATCAGTACGATGGGCACACCATTGAAAAGGTGCTTGATTTTCAGTATCGAGCACTTAGTGAGACATTAAAGCGTGTAGCAGCCGCTTATAAATAGCCTCCGGACGGTCCGTAAATTTTCGGTTCGGGGGTTGGAGTTTCGCTTTTTTGAGTTTATATTGAAGTGCCAAAGGATAAACCGCGCCATTGGTGCGGCCCCTATCCGCCCACATTTTGAAGGCAATAGTATGGAGCAAGAGTTCGAAGAACGAGAAGGCGATATAAAAGAATCAATCCGGCGTTTTGAGCAAATGCTGGATCAGCAACAAAGTCAGTTTTTCGACCTGGATGTCTATGAACAAATGATTGAGCACTACCTCAATCAGGGTGATCTGGACAAGGCGTTCAAGGCGGCTGAAGCCGGCCTGGAAAACTTCCCTTACGCGCTGGAACTGATGCTCGACAAAGCGCAGATTCTGGCTAATTTTCAACGGTTTGATGAATCACTGGATTTGCTGGAGAAAGCATCTTTGTTTAACCCCGGCGATCTGGATATACCCTTTATGCGGGGGTCAGTCCTGAACATGGCCGGTCGATACGAAGAGTCGATTCAGGTGCTGGAAGAACTGCTCGACCGCGCCGAAGATAAAGACGATATTCTGTTTCAATTGGGTCAAAGCTATCAGAACTGGGGTAAATACGATGAAGCAATCACGCAATACAAAAAATCGATTGCGCTCAACATTAACAACGAGAATGCACTGTATGAACTGGCATTTTGTCTGGATGTAACGGGTGAGCTGGAGAACAGTCTGTCGTACTACCAACAGCTGATCGATACGGATCCGTATTCGTACAATGCCTGGTACAACATTGGTATTGCTTATAGTAAACTGGCGCGTTACGCAGAAGCCGCCGAAGCATATGATTATGCGGTTATTATTAAGGGAGACTTTGCCTCGGCGCATTTCAACCTGGGTAATACGTACATGAATCTGGGATTGTTCGAGAAAGCCGAAGCCTGTTACCGCGAAACGCTGAAATTCGAAGAAGCGACGGCCGATACGTTCTGCCATCTCGGGGCTAGCCTGGAGAAACAGGATCGCATCCCCGAAGCCATCAAGGAGTACCGCGAAGCCATCAAACTGGATGCCATGTGGGATGAGGCCTGGTTTGGCATCGGCGTTTGTCTGAGCGAATCGGGTAAGTGGTACGAAGCCCTGCCGTTCCTGCAAAAAGCAGTTAAGCTTAGCGATCAGAACGGTGAGTACTACCTGGCCATCGCCGAAACGGAATACAAGATCGGAAACGTCCTTTCGAGCGTAGAAGCGTTTGAAAAAGCAGCTGAGGTGGATGCCGAAAATCCTGATGTGTATCTGACCTGGTCACTGGTGCCGTTTGACCAGGGCGATTTTCTGCGGGCCAATGATATTATCCAATCGGGTATCAACGACATGCCCGCCGAAGCAGACCTGTATTACCGCTCGGCTGTTTATTTGATCCACGCGGGTCATTATCGCGAGTCTCTCATTCAATTGGAGGCCGCGCTTTCGCTTGATTATGACGCGCACGTTCAGCTATTCGAGTTCTTCCCCGAACTGGAAAAACAGAAGGCTCTCTACAAGATTATTCAGCAGTACAAGAAAGACTAAATACGTTGCCTTGGCTACATCCAGCTCGACGAGTACTAAAAAGATGAGTAACAGAAAGTCGCTCCTGTTTGCAGGGAGCGACTTTTCTGCTTCTGCGAGTGTAATTTACTACCAACTGTTTGGTAGAAACGATAGATTTAAGGCTAGTTTGTCTACTTGACATCTACTTACCAATCAGCTATCCTCATGACCCCGAAAATTTTGCCGAAAGGAGTTTGTCTAATCATGTGCCTATGGATTGTCGTTACAACATGCCAGGCGCAGATAAGTGTACAAAAGTCCGGGTTTCGTTATAGCCGACGGATCGACGAAACTACCCCTATTACAGATCAGAAGACCGGCAAGCGGATTTCGATGAAAGAGTATAGTCAACTTATTCAGCAGGACCCGTACGCTTATCATCTGGTGGCCAATTACAATGAATATGGGCAGCCAGCGTCCTACCTGTTGCGGCCAACGACGCCCGAAGAGCACGAGACACATCAGATTCGCGACCGCGATCCGGCCAGGCAGCCTCAGGCTGGTCAAGCTATTGCTCCCTTCAGCATGAAAGGCCTCGACGAGAAGATATATCGTTCCGCCGATTTGATGGGAAATGTGGTTGTTTTATGCTTTCTGATAAGCCTGGACAGACCCTTCTGGGGTGACAAACAGACTGACATGCTGGCTGATGCGTTAAAGCCTTATCAGTCAGAAACTGGTCCCGTTGTATTGGGAGTCATGAGTAGTGAACAGCTGAAGAACGCCGACCAACTAAATACAAAAGCGCTGCCATTTGTGCCCGTGCTCGACGGACACGGCTTTCACATCAAATACGATATTGTCTCTATACCAACTTTCGTGGTTATTGATAAAGCAGGAAAAGTAGCGGCTAACCTGCAAGGCCCGGGAAGCTACGAGAAGTTGAAACAAATCTTAGCCACACTAACACGCTAAAGGACGTAAGTTTGTCTACCGTACATAGCAAACAGAATAAGCGTTCCAGCCTGGAATCTGGCCTTATAAATTTAGTAGCGTTGTGGCCTGACCTGGATAATCCTTGTCTTTTACCAAAAAAACAAAACGGTTTGAGCCAGTTAAATTAGGGACTTAATCCTAATTTAACTGGCTCAAACCGTTTCTAAAAAAGGTATCGGTAACAGATACCAGAGAGAACTCAGGAAAACCGATCCGGGCTGAAAGCCTCAATCGCCATGCTGTCCGCTTTGCCACTGGCCACTTCACTCACCAGCTTGCCGGTGGCGGGGCCTAAGCTGAGCCCCATCATGCCGTGCCCGGTGGCCAGAATTACGTTATCGAATCGTTCCGTCCGGCCAATGTAGGGCAGTCCGTCGGGTGAACAGGGACGCAATCCCCGCCAGACCATTTCGACCTGAGGCATGGCAACCGGTACATCCGGGTAATACTTGTTGATCGACTGGACAATGCCCCGCACCCGATTCATATTCACCGTCATGTCGGTACCGGCTACTTCGAGCGTACCCGCAAACCGCAGGTCGGTGCCCATCGGGGTAGCCGTTGCGCGCGCTTCGAGCATGATGGCTGGAACACGAATGTTGTTTTTGACATTGTGCAGTGCAAAGCTGTACCCTTTTCCGCCCTGCATCGACAAATTCAGGTTCAGCAGGCGGGCCAGCGACGGAGACCAGGCTCCCCCCGCCACAATGAGTTCGTCGATGGAGAAGTCACCCTGCGCGGTTTGTACCGATGTGATACGCGACTGGTTCCTGCCGAAGCCTGTCACGGTATGATTCTCCAGAATGGTGACGCCTTGCCTGCGCAAATACGCCACCAGCGAACGAACCAGTTCACCCGGATTCAGGTGGGCATCGCCGGGATATAATATACCCCCCCGCACATCAACCCGCGTATGAGGCTCCAGATCCTGAACCTGCTGCCCGTTCAGTACCTGCGCTTCAATCCCCGCCCGGTTGGCTACGCTGGCTTCCTCCGCCATTTCGTGCTCGGCCGATGCCGTTTTGTACAGCATCAGTAAACCCCGTTCCTGCCATTCGAAATTCAGATCGCCGTTGGCGGCTAAATCCTGGTATAACGTTTTGCTTAACAGGCTAATATCGCGCAAAACTGGAATGGAGTAGTCAACGTGTTTGTTGGTCGAATGTCGGTAGAACAACCAGCCCCAGCGGGCCAGCTCCATGTTCAGGCGGGGTTTTACATAAAAGGGGCTGCTGGAGTCGAGCATCCAGCGCATGCCTTTGGCAATCATACCCGGTTGTGCCAGCGGTATGATATGGCTGGGCACAATCATACCGGCATTCCCGAACGAGCAGCCGTCAGCAATCTCCGTCTGATCGAACAGAGTAACGCGGTGCCCCGCTTTGTGTAAATAATAAGCCGAGCTGAGCCCGATAATGCCTCCGCCAATAATGCCAACGTGTGTCATATTACCTGAAATCCATACACATATGGATCGTCTTCGTCCAGAATAAGGTGGTTGTAGCCGTGAATTCTGGCCCAGCCTTCAATGCTTGGTACAATGGCCGGGTTAGCCGCCAACTCCGTTTCGGCCTCAATGCGACCGTTAAAAATTGACCCGATAATGCTTTCATGAACGAACGTTTCGCCCGGCTTCAGGCGACCCTGAGCGTACCACTGCGCCATGCGGGCCGATGTTCCGGTGCCGCAGGGCGACCGGTCAATGGCTTTGTCGCCGTAGAAAACAGCGTTGCGGGCGGTTGAGGTTTCTTTCAGCGGTTTACCCGTCCACAAAATATGGCTAAGCCCGTTAATGGTCGGGTTTTCGGGGTGCACGAAGGTGTATTGCTCGTTCAGGCGGGTTCGCATCTCGCGTGCCCAGCCAATAAGTTGTTCGGCCTTGTAATGCTCCAGTCCCGGAAAATTCGGTTGCGGATCGACGATGGCGTAGAAGTTGCCCCCGTAGGCGACATCGACCGTCAGCGGGCCCAGGTCGGGGCACTCGACGGTTAGTTTTTCTGCCGCCAGATACGATTTGATGTTCGTAATCTTTACCGATGTCACCTTTTTTCCATCCTGCTGGTACTCGGCCCGAACGAGTCCGGCGGGTACTTCCAGATTCAGCACACCGGGCGTTTTGGGGCGAATCAGGTTCTGTTCGATAGCCACCGTAACAGTACCAATGGTGCCGTGTCCGCACATGGGCAAACAGCCGGAGGTTTCGATAAACAGAACGCCCGCGTCATTGGCCGGGTTGGTGGGCGGGTACAAAATGCTCCCCGACATCATGTCGTGGCCGCGCGGTTCAAACATCAAACCCTTCCGAATCCAGTCGTACTCACGCATGAAATGCTGCCGTTTCTCGCTCATGGTTTCCCCTTGCAGAAACGGAATACTACCGCCCGTAACCACCCGGACCGGATTGCCGCAGGTGTGAGCGTCGATGCAGAAAAAGTGATACTCGGCCATGTTTTTAATGGAGAGAAAAAACGAATAGACTAAATCGTAACCCGTAGTGAGGCTGTTGATTAAGCTACATTAAGAACTGGACGCTTGGCCAAAGCCGACTGAATAACCTGTTCAACCTGGGCCCGTTCGGCACCAATGAGCGGTAGTCGGGGAGCTCGTACGTACTCCGAACCAATGCCGGTTGCCTGAGCTGCCAGTTTGATGTATTGAACCAGTTTGGGGTGAATATCCAGCTCAAGCAGGGGCATAAACCAGCGGTAGATGTCCAGTGCTTCGGCAACCTGACCGGCTTTAGCCAGATCGTAGATCGCCATTGTTTCCTGCGGGAACGCATCGACCAGACCGCCTACCCAGCCATCGCAACCGAGCAGCAAGGCTTCCAGAGCCAGCGTATCAACGCCACCCATCAGTTTGAACCGGTCGCCGAAGGCGTTACGCATCCGGGTAATGTTGGTCAGGTCGCGGGTTGATTCTTTAACGGCCTGAATGTTGGGTAGTTCGGCCAACTCTTCGAACATGGCTACCGACGTCATGATTTTGTAATCGTAAGGATTGTTGTAAATCATGATGGGCAGGCTGGTCTCCTTCGCTACCGCTTTGAAGAACGTTACCGTTTCGCGGGCATCGGCGGGGTAGCGCATGGGTGGCAGTAGCATCAGTCCGTCGGCGCCGTTGGCTTCAGCTTCTTTAGCGCAGGCGATGGCCTGTTTGGTGCTTTGCTCAGCAATGTTGATTAACACAGGAACCTTGCCGTCGCAAATGGCCAGCGCCGATTTTAACAGGGTAATTTTTTCCTCGTTCAGCAACGTGCTGGCTTCGCCCAGTGAGCCGCCAATGATAAATCCGTGTACACCCGCATCGAGCTGGGCGTGCAGGTTTTTCTCAAAGAGAGGAATGTCTAATTCGTCATCAGCTGTAAATGGCGTTAGGAGCGCGGGATAGACACCTTCCCACAAGACAGATACGTTCATTGGTGTAAGAATAAAGTTAACTAGTTCGGTTAAACTGATTGGTCGTTTGACACCATCAAAGTTCATAAAATAGTTAGGGATTTCGTTGCCATTAATTCGTTGATACTAATATTTATTTCACCATATTAGAGAAATTATTGCTAAAACCAGTCAAACAGGTATTGATGAAGCCGCTTCTCTTTCGCGTTCCCACCGTTGATGACCGCTCCTTCAGAATTGAACAGGACAGCTCCCCCCATTTTTACGGGCATCTGCACTTTCATCCCGAAATTCAACTGACTCTCATTCAGCAGGGGGAGGGCACGCTGATCGTTGGCGATAAGATAGACCGTTTTGATCAATACGATATTTTGCTGCTGGGGGCTAACCTGCCCCATGTTTTACTGAGTGATCCCCGCTACTATCTCCCCGACTCAACCCAGCTGGCCACTTCGGTTACTGTTCTTTTCAAACCCGACCACCTGGAAGCAACGATGCTGGGCTTGCCGGAAACAAAGCATCTGAGCCTTCTGCTGGCCGAAGCCCAGCATGGCGTTCGGTTGCGGTGCCGGGTAAAAAATACGCTCACGACCCAACTGGAGGATATGCCCAGACAGCGTCCATTCGAGCAACTGCTGAATCTGCTGCACTTACTGGACAACCTGGCCAGCAACCCGGATCGGGAGGTGCTGTCGGCGACGGCGTACACCAGACCCCAGCGACCCGACGATCAGCGTCGGTTGGAGAAGGTTTTTTCGTACATTCTCCAGCAGTACGCCCGGCCCATATCCCTGGAAGATGTCGCCAGTGTGGCTAACCTGACGCCCGGCGCTTTCTGCCGCTTTTTTCGGCAACATACCCGCAAAACGTTTTCACAATTGCTCAATGAGGTTCGTATCGAACACGCGTGCCGGCATTTGCGAGAATCGCGGGAAAACATCAGCCAGATCGCCTTTAGCTGCGGTTATACGAATCTGTCGAACTTCAACCGCCAGTTTAAGGAAGTGGTGGGTATGCCGCCCGGCGAATACATCCGCAGTTACCGGCTATAACTGAACGCATCAGGTTGCTGGCCGGAGTGACGATGCCCGCACAATAAGTTGAGTATCCATGATGATGGTTTCGTTGACCACCGTAGTGGTCTCGGCAGCATCCAGTTGCTTGAGTAACAGACGAACTGTTTCGGTGCCCATCTCCTGAATGGGCTGACTGACGCTGCTTATCGATGGCGAGAAGAAGGCCGAAACGGGTTCATTGTTAAAACTTACGACCGCTACATCATCGGGTACGCGAAGACCCTTCTGCTTCATGGCATAGATGGCCGGATAGGCTACCCGATCACTAATCGTCACAAGGCCATCGGGCGGTTGGGGCAGACTCGTTAAAGCCAGTGTTTGCAGGATGGTGTTCTCCTGGGTATAGTCGCCGTGGAACACGTATTGGTCGTCAGCCGGTAAATTGTGTTTTTCCAGCGCTGCCCGATATCCTTTTATTCGCTGGTTGCTCAACAGCAGGCGAGCCGGTCCTGCCAGAAAGCCAATTCGCCGGCAGCCGTTCTCGATCAGATGCTCCGTCGCTTTAAAGGCCGCCCCCTCATTGTCGACAATGACCTTCGACACGTCGATGCTTTCAACGTACCGGTCGAATAGCACAAGAGGAACGTTCTTGCGGGCCAGCCGTTCGACGTGCTCGTAATTATCGGTATCGCGCGACAGTGAAATGATAAACCCCTCTACCTGACTCCGTAACAGATTCTGAATGTTGGTGATTTCGCGTAGGTACGATTCATTGCTTTGACAGACCAGCACACTGTAACCCGCTTGTAAAGCAGCCTCTTCGATGCTGTTGAGCATCGCGGAGAAAAAATGATAGCTCAAGTTAGGCACAATAACGCCGATGGTCTTGGTACGGCTTTTGGCCAGATTCTTGGCTAACTGATTGGGTTGGTAATCAAGTTCCTCCGCCAGCTTGATCACGGCATTTCGCGTGTCCGGGTGAATTTCGGGGAGGCCACGCAGCGCCCGCGAAACCGTCGATATGGAGATGTTGAGCGAGCGGGCAATATCCTTGATGGTTACGGGCGTATTCTTCATAACGCAGGCGCACGTTTGGCGAACGATGAATGGGTACGAGTCATCCCTGTTCTGTCAGGAGTAACCCCAGGAACGCCGGTAGACTATTGGTCAAGTATAGGTAAAAAAATTAACCTTTTCGAGATAATTCGAGCGCCCATCAGTACAACTACACCTTCGTACCAACTGCTGGCAGACGAAATCCTGGTGCCGTATCGACGGGTTGGTACCCCTAAAACAATTGCCGGAAAAGAAAGCGTGTAACTTCGCACCCGGATGCGCTCCTTTCGTCGGGTACTTTGTGACGGAGTGAGGGCCCATTCGTGCCGACTTTGACCTGTTTTTTTAAATGAATGTACTGCTGCTCAAAATAGTATTAATGCCCTCTGTGATTGCGTTGGTTACGCTGGCGATTCGAAAGTGGGGGAGTAAAGTTGGCGGATTGATTGGCAGTATGCCCTGGGTGGCGGGTCCTATTCTGCTGTTTTTTATTCTGGAGCAGGGCAAGGCATTCGGGATCAATTCCATTCAGGGGGCAATGACCGGCATACTGGCGCTGATCAGTTTTTGTGTCAGCTACGCGGCCTTCTCGCGCAAACTGACCTGGTTGCCAACGCTACTTATTTCATACGGGCTGTATACGGCAACGGCCTTGCTCTTCAAGTATCTACAGTTGACCTTACTCGTTAGCTACGCGGTCGTGATTGGTAGTGTGTTGCTTGGTTTACGGGTTTTCCCTTCGCCCATTGGCCCTCCGGTCGCTGCCCGACGATTGCCGTTCGATATTACGATCCGAATGGTTGTGGCCACGTTGTTTGTTCTGGCTATTACGCAACTAGCCAGCGTGTTAGGTCCGAACTGGAGTGGTATCCTGACGCCCTTCCCAATCATGACGACCATTCTGGCCATTTTCTCGCATACGCTCCAGGGTAGCCGGGCCGCCATTACAACGCTTCGTGGTCTTGTCATTGGCCTGTTGGGGTTCACCACCTTTCTTTTCCTGCAGGCCTTTCTGCTCAACGAATTTTCGATCGCGCTATCCTTTGGAATCGCTTTTGCGGTGAATGTGTTGATCAATGTAGTAGCGAGCCGGGTGTGGTGAGCATACTCCGAAATGGTCAGAAAAGCTTCATGTCCGTCTAATGAAAAGTACGCAGCCCCTCCGAGTCAATACGATAAGCGAGTATCATCAACTAATGGGATTGCCCAAACCGGAGCATCCATTAATCAGTGTACTTAATTTCGACGCGATTAGACGCCCGCCAGGTGATGGGCCGCTGCGTATCATTCATAACTTTTATACCATTGCCCTCAAGCGGAATTTTAACGGCAAGATGAAATATGGTCAGCAGGTATATGACTTCGACGAAGGGATACTCCTCTTCATTTCTCCGGGACAGGTTTTTTCCATTGAGGCCGAGGGCGATTTGACACACACGGGCTGGATGTTGCTGGTTCATCCCGATTATTTGTGGAATACACCGTTGGCCAAAGCCATAAAGCAGTACGATTATTTCAGCTATGCGGTAAGCGAAGCCCTGCACCTGTCGGAGAAAGAGGAAACCAGGCTCGCGGGTATCATGCAGCACATTGAGCAGGAGTACCATTTGCCCATTGACACGTTTAGTCAGAACGTGATCATTGCCCAGCTTGATTTGTTGCTGACCTACGCTGACCGGTTTTACCATCGCCAGTTCATCACGCGTACTATTACGAATCACCAGCTGCTTACCCGTTTAGAAAATAGTCTCGATGCGTACGTCAACAGCAACGCGCTGGCAGAAAAAGGGCTGCCAACAGTTCAGTACATCGCCGATGCCCTGAATGTATCCCCTAATTACTTAAGCGTGCTGCTGAACGTGTTGACGGGCCAGAGTACCCAGCAGCACATACACAACAAACTGATCGAAAAAGCCAAAGAGAAATTGTCCACAACGACATTGTCGATCAGTGAAATTGCCTACGAACTAGGGTTTGAGCATTCGCAGTCGTTCAGCAAATTATTCAAGAGCAAGACCAATTGCTCCCCGTTAGACTTCCGGCAGTCCTTTACGTAGTCCCTTTCCGTTACCGGTAGAGAAATGGCTACAACAATTCATGATTCCGCTACAAACCCGAAGCCGGGGCGGGCGACCTTTGTCCTGTAAACAAAGCAACGTGTTATGAAAATTATAGTGACAGGTTCATTAGGGCACATTGGCCACCCGTTGGTAGCGGAGTTGGTCCAAAAAAAACATACCGTTACCGTCATCAGTAGTAAGCCGGAAAAGCAAAAAGACATTGACGCGATTGGTGCCATCGCAGCGATTGGTTCGCTGGAAGATGCTGATTTTTTGGCAGCCACATTTACCGGTGCCGATGCCGTGTATGCCATGGTGCCACCGAGTTATGCCGAGCCCGATCAATTGGCCTACTACCAGCGAATTGGCCGCCATTATGTACAGGCCATTCAGCGATCGGGGATAAAGCGTGTCGTCTATCTCAGCAGTTACGGGGCGCATTTAGACAAAGGCACCGGCCTGATTCTGGGCTCGCATTATACCGAGCGCATGTTGAACGAGCTACCGGATGTAGCCATTACACACCTGCGCCCCGGTTACTTCTATTACAATCTGTACAACTTTGTCCCGATAATTAAAGAGCAGGGTTTTATCGGCACAAATTACGGGGGTGATGACAGACTGGTGATGGTTGCCCCGAGCGATATTGCTGCCGTAGCTGCTGAAGAACTCGAAACGCCATCGATGGGAAATCGCGTGCGCTACATAGCCAGTGACGACCTTACCGCCAATGAAGTAGCTCGGGTCTTGGGCGATGCCCTTGGTAAACCAGACCTTAAATGGGTGGTTTTCGGCGACGAACAAGTGAAAAACGCCATGATTGGGGCCGGAATGCCGACTTCCTTTGTCGATGGGTTTGTTGACTTAGGGGCCAGCATTCACAGCGGAATGTTGCGGGCGGATTATGACCTGCACAAGCCAACGGTAATGGGCACGGTGAAGCTGGCTGACTTTGCCAAAGAATTTGCGGCTGCTTTTTAAGAACAGGGGTTTTACCCGAAAAGCTGCCTGACAAAGGCAGCTTTTTTTATTGGTAAGAATCCGTCCCGTTCTCGTCCTGCTCGAACCATAGTTGAGGAACTGTTACCGTTTCATACCAGTAGGAACGTAGCTTACCAACGTAGTTCTTCCATCCGGCATAGCTGTCTGGCTTTTGCGTATACGCACTAGCCCCCGCCAGGTAGGCGGCTATCGTGTCAACATCTTCCCGACTCGAAGACAGCATGACTACGGGAAGAAAGCGCCCCTGCGGGTGGCTACGGATGAGTTTCAGAAATTCCAGGCCGCTTAAACCTACCTGCAGGTTAATGTCTAACAGAATCAACCGTGGCCCTTTTCCTGTCAGGTCACTCATGTAACGGGCAGCCTGCGCATAGCTACTAACATGCGTAAACCTGGCTTCGGGGAAGATCAGCTTGGCCGAACGGGTTAACAGATCGGCTATACTTGGATCATCATCGACTAACAGAATGGGATAACTATGCGGCATTTCGAGCGATACTACTGAGCGTAAAGTTACTCAACCTATTGAATGGGGTATAAAGTTTTGTTTTTCGCTAAATAGCTACAGAAAGTCTCTTGTTGTATAATTTATTGGTCTGATTATGTTGTGGTTAGCCGATACGTTCGGTTTGACATTAACTAAAGGTATGGTGGAGATTTTTTGGTCCCCCCAGCCACCATACCACTACAACAGGATGGTACTATGGGGTTATCCCGACTGAGATAGGTACCAATGAGGGTACTTGCCCGAACGGCTGAGATCATAAAGGAGACGAAAACTCGGGTAAACAGGAGAGAAAAGAAGCTTCTGGTCACTATGCTTCATAAACCCTCCCGGCGGACCTTTCTGAAGTCGTCCGCTTTAGCCGGACTGGCTCTCGGCCCGAATTCACCCCTGGTTAATTTTTCAGGTACTAAGTTAGGTAAAGATGCCGGGCTTGTTTTTTTGTTTCAGGGTGACTCAATCACAGATGGGAATCGGGGTCGCTCTCCCGATCCAAACCACATCATGGGTCATGGGTATGCTTTTTCGATAGCCAGCCGAATTGGCGCCGATTTTCCTGATCGGGATTTTGTTTTCTATAACCGAGGGGTTAGCGGTAATAAAGTCACGGATCTTCAAAAAAGATGGTCAACCGATACGCTGGATCTTAAACCTGACGTGCTCAGTATTCTGATTGGTATCAACGATACCGCAGCTACAATTGACAAATCGGCGGAGGCTACTACGCTGGATCAATTCGAAACGACCTACCGTCGTTTGCTGTCGGAAAGCCGACAGGCTTATCCCGGAGTTCTGTTTGTGATGGGTCTTCCCTTTGTGTATCCGGTAGGAAGGCGTAAGGAAAACTGGGAGCTGTGGCGGGATGATACCGCGGCCCGTCAGCAAGTCATTCGAAAACTGGCGACTGAGTTTGACGCTGTTCTTGTCGATTATCCGGCAGTGCTGGACAAAGCCATTGTCCGGAAAAACGCCGAATACTGGGTCTGGGATGGTATTCATCCCACCGTGTTTGCCCACGAGCTAATGGCACGGGAGTGGATTAAACAAGTGAGTCGTCGGCTGACATTCCTGAGAAAATACAGGCCTTTCGATTGATTTATTCGCTACTCTTAAAAGAGCAGCCTGGTACCACATATAACGAATGATGCCGGGTTGCTCTTTTAAGAGTAGTGAAAACTACGCTAGCTCAATAAAGAAGTCTTCTTTTGGTCGACGCACTTTTGGCGCTTTTGCCAGATAATCTTTTTCTTCATCACGGTAGCCGAGGGCGATCAGCGCCACACTGCGCAGACCCTTGGCGGGCAAGTCCAGCAGTTCATCGAGGGCTGCGGCATTGAACCCTTCTATGGGTGTAGCATCGACGTGTTCGGTTGCAGCCGCGATCAGGGCTGACCCCAAGCCAATGTAGGCCTGACGCGATGACCAGACCGCCCGATCTTCCGGTGTTCTTGAAAAAAGGTTCGCTTTTATTGAGTCGGCAAAAGGAACCAGCGAGTCAACGGAAACGCTCCGCGTATTGGCAATCAGTTGCATATAATCGTCCACTTGTGATGCATCCAGATCTGCCCAGTACGCAAAAACCAGTAGATGAGACCCTTCAACGATCTGCGGTTGTGGGCATGCCTTTTCGTGAATTTTCCCCTTCAATTCATGATTGTCGATCACAATCACGTTGTAGGGTTGCAATCCTACCGACGACGCGGATAAACGGATAGATTCCAGAATCGTATCTATTTTCTCGGCGGGCACGGTCTGTCCGTTCATTTTTTTGGCGGCATACCGCCAGTTCATTGCTTCTAATAATTCCATGTTGTGTAGGTTCTTGGTAGTGGTTAACAAACCTCGCCGGGCGTACAGGCTGGGCCGTCGGCGGGTAATTCAGTAATGGCTGGTCTGGATTTCTCCCACTCAGACCAGGCGGTTTCTAGAGCACCTAAAAACGTTTCGGGCTGTTGGGCGCCCGAAACGGCGTACCGGCGATTCAGAACAAAGAAAGGTACGCCACGGGCACCCACTTGCTGGGCTTCGTAAATGTCCTGATTGACGGCTTCGGCCAGTTGGTTGCTGGTCAGGAGTTGCTGCACGTCGTTCGTATCCAGACCAATCTCCGTACCCAGTTCAAGGAGCGTGTCGTAGTCAGATGTATCGCGACCTTCCGTAAAGTACGCTTTGAACAGGCGCTCTTCGGCGGCATCGCCCAGGCCGTGTTGTTTGGCCAACTGAATAAGCCGGTGTGCATCCCAGGAGTTGGCAACCACGGCCCTGTCGAAGTCATACGACAAACCGACTTCACTGGCCATGGCCGTAACGCGGTCGTTCATTTGTTTCGCTTCGGCCACGCTCCAGCCTTTTACGTCGGCCAGGTATTGGTTAATGTTTTTGCCCGGTTCCGTCTTCATGTCCGGGTTGAGCTGGAAGCTCTTCCAGACAATATTGACCTGATCTTTGTGGGTAAACTGGTCCAGGGCATGCTCGAACTTTCGCTTACCGATGTAGCAGAAAGGGCACATGATATCACTCCAGATTTCAACGTCCATGGGTGTACGGATTAGGCAGCTTTAGCCAGTTGGATGTTCGCTGATAGTTTGATGTCTTCGCCCAACGCCAGTCCACCTGTTTCGGTCAGGGCGTTGTACGTCAGGCCAAATTCTTTGCGGTTAATCTTGCCAGTTACCTCGAAACCAAATTTTTGGTTGCCATAGCCATCTTTAGCCGTACCACCGTATTCGGCTTTCAGGGTTACGGGTTTGGTAACGCCTTTGATGGTCAGGTCGCCGGTCATGGCATACTCGTCGTCGTCAATTTTTTTGAAGGAAGTCGATTTGAAGTTGATTTTGGGATAGGTTTCCGCATCGAAAAAGTCGGCTGCTTTCAGATGAGTATCGCGCATTTCCTGATTGGTGTCCACACTGTCGACGTCCAGGGAAAAATGAACTTCGGCGTTGTCGAAATCATCGTGTTCGGTGGTTGCGCCACCTTCAAAATTCCGGAATGTGCCGGTTACCGTTGAGATAACCAGATGCTTTACTTTGAACTGGATTTCGGAGTGCATCGGGTCAATAACCCATTTCGTTGTTGCCATGATTGTGTATTGGTTTGACTGATTATGATTTATAAGCTGCTTTTTGATCAATTATGGTGTTGGATGACTCGTTGTTTTTACAGGCGATATAAAAACTAACAGTGTTAGTAAAAAGGCAAAAAAATTAGCCGTTCAGGGCTTTAATATATCCGTCGATAGCGTCTTTCAGTACCAACTGGCTCCAGGGGTTTGCAATTGGCTGGCGATCAATCATTTGGATTGATACCAAGCCATGCAGAATGGACCAGTACGTGTGAAATTTCAGGAAAGCGTTGACCTCGGGTTGCCGACTGCTGTTGATTGCTTCCTGGATAACCCCGATGAGTACATTGGAAAATTGCTTCATTTCGGCTACCTGATTCACCTGTTCGCAGAGGGGAATACCCAGCCCGAACATGAGTTGATAATACTCTTTATGCGTGAACGCAAAATCCCAGTACCCCTGCGCCATAGCCACCAGTTGCTGACTAGGATCAGGTTGGCTGTCCCGCTGCTGAACAACAGCTTCGGTCAATAGGCGAAAGCCATCTTTGGTGAATTCCTGAAGGATCGCATCTTTATTTTCGAAGTGGGTATAGATGACGGGAACACTATATTCGATAGCATCGGCAATTTTACGAATAGAAAGCGCCTGCCAGCCTTCTTCCAGAACGAGCTGCCAGGCCGCCTGCAAGATGCTGGTTTTAACTTCTACTTTTTGTCGTAACCGACGTTCCAGAATACCCATTTCGAGTAGTGTTATACTTTATAACAGTGTTAACTAAACTAGTGATTGTAAAGTTTCCCGTTGGTTATATTTTCTTTGTTTGATCTAGAATGAAGCAGAACGGGAAGATGAACCGGATCGGCTCTTTTTTAACCCCGTAGGCACTTAGCTGAAGAAGTTCAGACAGGGGGCGGCAGTACAGCAAACGACAAAACTACCGGTACAACGGTTATTAACGTCATGACCTTGTAAATGCATCACCGGCCAACGTAGAGACGCATACTTGCGTCTCCTGTCGCGTCAGCCTTGCGTTTTTCCTTACCCGCAGGCTTTGGACGACGGAAAAAACGGACAAATTGAAAAGGCTGACGCGATAGAAGACCCAAGTATGCGTCTCTACGTGCATATTAACGTGAATAAGGGTAATTTAGCCAACCCAATGACTTTACAGGCGTAAATGATGGGCTCGAATGCTGAATCAGCTTTAAACCTAACTAACCAATGCAGGCAACCACCGCGACTGGCCAACTAAAGCCAGCCACTTTTACAGACAATAAGTACCTAATTACCCTCATTTTCGTTACGTCTCTTTTTATGTTTTGGGGCATTGCCATTACCATGGGCGATGTACTGAACAAACACTTTCAGCACGTTTTAAGTCTGACCAAGACGCAGTCGGCCTTTGTGCAGTTTGCTATTTTCGGGGCTTACTTTGTTATGGGTATTCCCGCCGGTCTGTTCATGAAACGATTCGGGTATAAAAATGGGGTACTGCTGGGGCTATCACTGTTTGCGCTGGGATCGTTTTTATTTGTGCCAGCCGCGGCTGCTGCATCATTTACCTATTTTGGCATTGCCCTGTTTATTCTGGGCTGCGGAATTTCGACTCTCGAAACCGTTGCGCACCCGTTTGTGGCTTCCCTCGGCGACCAGCGCACCAGCGATCAGCGCATTAATTTTGCTCAGGCGTTCAACGCGTTAGGAGCTATCATCGGGCCCGCCATCGGCTCTTACTTTCTGCTACGGAACAACACCGCCGGAAGCACCGATCTGACATCGGTTAAAACCTTATATATTGTCATCGGCAGCGTCATTGCGACCATCGCTATTTTATTTTCTTTTGTAAAAGTGCCTGCGCTGACGGACCCGCACGCCGTTGTGGCTAATCCTGACGCTGCCAATGTGGATACGGCACCCGGAAAGACTCTCTTCGAACACAAGCACTTTATCTGGGCGGTTATTGCTCAGTTTTTCAACGTAGCCGCGCAGGGAGGAACCTGGGCATTCTTTATCAACTACGGCCACGAAAAAATGGGCTTTTCCGACGCTACAGCGGGTAATTACATGGTGCTCTTTATGAGTCTTATGCTGGCTGGGCGCTTTGTGGGTACGTTCCTGATGCGGGTTATCGCGCCCCATTCGTTGCTGGCTATTTTCGCCGTCTGTAACATCGTGATGTGCCTTATCGTTGCCCAAAGTTTCGGTTGGCCGTCCTTCATTGCGCTACTGATGCTTAATTTCTTTTTCAGCATCATGTTCCCAACCATCTTTAGTTTGGGGTTGAAAAACCTTGGTCCGCACACGCAGCAGGCATCCTCGTTTATTTCGATGGGCGTTGTTGGGGGCGCTATCTTTCCGTTTCTGATGGGTATGGCGGCTGAACACGATGTCGCATCGGCCTATTACCTGCCCATCATCTGTTATGCAGTGATCTTCCTGTTCGGGGCCAAGTTCTACAAAGTAGATTAATGGAGTGGTTAGCCAATCCGTAAGAAGCCGTCTGTGAGTTCAGTAACGAATTCACAGACGGCTTCTTACGGATTAACGGCATAGCTTAGTCTTCACCGTCCATTATTCGACTACTTTTCCCTGGGCAAAGCGGAAAATTTCATAAACCAGTATGAGGTCAGTTATCCCAAATTTACCCTAAACAGGCTCACTCCTCAACTCTCCGGCTGGGCATTCGCTAATTTCTGTTTCAGGTCGAAGGTTTGTCCGGCAAACACGATCAGAATCTTTTGCTCATCAAAGGCCCGTTTCACGGCGATAATGGCTTCGCTTAGCGCTGCCTGTGCGTTAGTTGACGATGGATTGATCCAGAACCACAAGATAAACTGTATGTTGGCATCGGCAAACGTTCGGTAGTGCAGTTCGACGGGATGCCCTTGCAGTACAAATGGAAGTTTAGCGACGGCGGTTTTGGCAACCTGCTGGGCTTTCGCTAAGTCGTCGATGTACGAAACACCGGCTGCCAGCTCGATTCGGCGGAGACCGATGCGGGAGAAGTTGGTAATTGGTTTCTGGAAGACGTCTTTGGAGGGAATCTCGACGGTTTGCCCCTGTCCATTATCCATAACGATGGATCGTAGTTTAATGTCGAGGACTTTGCCCGTGTATCCGTTGGTTTCGACGGTATCGCCCACCTGAATGGGTCGGGCCAGCGCAATCATCGTCCCCGAAATGAAATTGGCGGTCAAGTCCTGAAAGGCAAAGCCGACCGCCAGGGCAATAACCCCCGCACCGGCCAGCAACGAGGTTACCGTCTTGTCGAGCCCCAGCACACCCAGCGCCACAAATAGCCCCACAGCCACGACCAGAACCCGAATCAGCGCCCCCGTCAGGTTGACGAGCGATTGATTGTCGCTTACCCGGCGTAGCCCCTGCACCATTCCCCGGCTTAACCAGCGCGACAGAAAGGTAAAAAGAATAAAGACAATGATGGCCACCGCTAATTCAGGGATGAATCGGATGGCGTTGCGTGTCCAGAGAGAAAGTTCGGTGTAAATAAGGCCGGCTGCCTGAGAAAAATCCATTTAGCAAAGGTAATCGTGTAAACTGAGAACGACGTGTGTTTACTTACTGTTTCAACGGTATGTGCATTCGCCGTACCTTTGTGGCCTGATACAACCGATTGACAATGAAACCAACCGCTGCCATTTACCTCGATAATGCCGCTACCACCCGGCTCGATCCCGAAGTTCTGGAGGCCATGCTGCCGCTTATGACAGAACAATTCGGCAACCCTTCCTCCATCCATAGTCACGGTCGGGCGGTGCGAACGGCCGTTGAAAAAGCACGGAAAACAGTGGCTATGTTGCTGAATACGTCGCCTGCCGAAATTTTCTTCACATCGGGGGGAACCGAAGCCGACAATACGGCCATTCGAAGCAGCATTGAAACCTACGGCCTTACCCATGCAATCACGTCGCCGGTAGAACACCATGCCGTACTGCATACCCTCGAGCATCTGGCCAAACAGGGCGTTATTCAGCTAAGCATGGTCAGCCTGGACCAGCAAGGGCATGTCGATCTGGCTCATCTGGAGGAGCTTCTGCAGCAAAATCAAAAGGCCGGTGCTGGCTCGACCCGTTCACTGGTTTCGCTCATGCATGGCAACAATGAGATTGGTAATATGCTGGATCTGAATCGGGTAGGGGACTTATGCCGGTCGTACAATGCGATTTTCCATTCCGATACGGTACAGACGATGGGTCACTTTCAACATAACCTTCAACAGCTACCCGTCGATTTCATTGTGGGAGCCGGTCATAAATTTCATGGTCCTAAAGGTGTTGGCTTCTTGTACGTCAACGCCGACCGGGTGAAAATCAATCCGTTTGTTTACGGGGGCGCACAGGAGCGCAACATGCGCGGTGGTACCGAGAACGTGTATGGCATTGTTGGGCTGGCCAAAGCTCTCGAAATTGCCTACCGCGACATGGATGAACATCGCCAGCACATTACGTCGCTGAAAAGCCGGATGATTGAGCGGTTACGGGCCAAAATGCCGGATGTTCAGTTCAACGGTGATTCCGCTAACGTTGACAACAGCTTATATACCGTGCTGAATGTCAGCCTGCCTGCTTCGGATATCAGCGACATGCTACTGTTCAGCCTGGACATTGCCCGTATCTCGGCGTCGGGTGGTTCAGCCTGTTCGAGCGGCTCGAGTATCGGCTCCCATGTGTTGGCCGCCCTGCCGGGGCTGGATGCCAGTCGGGGCTATGTTCGCTTCTCCTTCGGTAAATACAACACCGCCGATGAGATTGATTACACCGTCGATACGCTGGTTGGCTTGTATGCTAAAGAAGCAAAGCTTGTGTAAGGGGATGATCACTAGTTTATCTCTGTCCCGGCCTTCTCCGTGGTGTCGGGTTCTTCAACCCGACACCACGGAGAAGGCCGGGAAGAACCAGTTCCTGCACAACATTAGTTTGGCTCGATCATATCCCACAAGTTTCCATACAAATCTTCAAATACGGCAACGGTACCATATTCTTCCTCCGAAGGCGGGCGAACAAACGTTATGTTATTGGCAGTCATAGCCTTGTAGTCCCGCCAGAAGTCGTCCGTGTACAGAAACAGGAAAACCCGTCCGCCTGTCTGATTGCCCACCCGGCTTTTCTGTTCTTCGTTTGCGGCCTGGGCTAGTAGAAGACAAACGTCTGTAGAGCCGGGCGGAGCGATGCGAACCCAGCGTTTTGTTTCGCTCAATACCGTGTCCTCAACCAGGGTGAAGTTAAGTTTTTGGGTATAAAAGGCAATGGCATCGTCGTACGTATCGACAACCAGAGTAATATGGGGAATTCGCTGTTTCATTCAACAAAAATAGCCAGCCGGTTAAGGAGAATGATACGATAGGCGTTTATCTATTTCGTCAGCCTGAACAGACAGATCGGGCTTAACCGGGTTGGACATTATAAGCGTTCACTGTTCACTTAACTCCTTCAGTTTAGCGCTCAGCCGATCTCCTCTTAAATCTCTGGCAATGATAACACCATTTTTGTCAAGGAGTACAGATGTTGGATACGCAGTAATGCCATAAGTGTCAACGAGTTTGTTTGTTTTGTTCGATAGTATTTGCGGCCATTTTACCTTCCGTTTCTGAACGAAATCCGCCAATCGGTTGGGGGAGTCGGCGGCTATGCCAATAAATTCAAAACGGGTTTTGTCGAGGCTGCTGTACATTTTTTCCAGAGCCGGAATATCGTTCACGCATCCTTTGCACCAGGTTCCCCAGAAGTCAACGTACACAAACTTCCCTCTGAAATCTGCCAGGGTAATGGGCTGTTTGGATGTGAATTCCTGCGCCGAGAATGGCCGGAAAGGGTAACCAACCTGCAGGGTATATTCGTTGGCACCGTCTGCCAGGGGGGCTAAACGTAAAACGTTATTGTAGAAATCGACGCCCTTGTTTTTGTACATAACGCCATCCAGCCGGATGTTCTCGCGGATTTCGACTAGTTTGTCGTCGCTGACCCTTTGATCATTCGTGAGTGACGATGACTCAATGAAGGCTGCATTTTCAAAATCGGGCTTCGTGAAGCCCGAAATGACGGACAATTTATAGGCCTTGCCGTCTTTCCTGAACGTAGTCTGAGCATGCTGGGGGAAATTATACATGAATTCGCTGCCCATCGTTTTTATCACCATCGGGATGGCCATCTTCACGACATCGCCATTTCGATACACTTCGTAGTTTACGATGGGTGGATTTTTATACGAATAAGGGTCATTATTTTTAATGACGTCGGGATATAGAGCCGTTTCGTCGCTGAAATCAAGGTCATTATCCGTATCAACCATCACCGCCCACTTGCCAGTTTGCTCATCAAAGCCATGTAACGTATAAACGTAGCACTTAATAGGCTTTTTGGAGAGAGTCAGTGTATCGGGTACCCATTTCCAGGATTCCTGAAGATAGTTATACTGGTCTTTCGTGAAATTGCCAGCGAGGTAGTTCTGATAGATGAGTTGATACGTATTTAACCAGACCATCGCTTTGTCGACATGTGACCAGTGCTTTGGAATACCGCTAACGGACAAATACATCTTACCCCAGAATTTCCGGCCCTCCGGATCATTTCTATGGTCGTTTCCCAGGGAGCCAAAGCCCGGGTGGAACGGTCCGTAGCCGTCAACTAACGTGAGGGGCAGCGCTACCTGAGTAGGCTCGGTTGTTTGGTAACAGCTACCCAATAGACCAGAAAGCAGGAATAGAAAGAAGGTCGACGTTTTCATGAGCAGGACGGTGTTTAGATAAGCAAGTAAGCAAAAAGAGCACAAAGTTTTAGCTCTGTGCCATTTTTGCTTACTTGCTTATCTATCAGGAGGTTATTTCTCCACCAGCGTTGGTGCCAACCAGCGAGTAGCCACGTTTAGGGTGTAGGTTAAAAAGGTATTCACCGTACGCTCGTACAGTTCGTGACCAATGAACTGCCCGTTTTCATCCAGGTTTTTATCCGTCTCGTGCGACTCATATAGTTTCGGCGAAACGATAGAATAGCTGTTCGTGAAGCTGATAATTTTGTTCATCACCGTAGTCATATCCAGCGCCGGTTGACGCCCGCCCCGCCCATTCGAGATGCCGACCATGGCAAAGACTTTGTTTTCGAACAGCTGTTTAAAGGATGGCCCACCCAGTTGATGAATGGCGTTGGTTGCCTGTGGGGGGGCCGTCCAGTTATACTCGGGCATCGCAAACAGAATTAGGTCAGCAGCCTCCCAGGCACTGGTCAACTCCTGCTGAAAAGGGGTTAACTGGTCAGGTTTGACGGATCCCTGACCTACAAAGGGAATATCATAATGCTCAAACGTAACAACAGATACCTCGTGCTGACCCTCGGCCGCCAGAAGGTGCCGAACGTAATTAACAAAGCGCAGGGAATTGCTGCTTTTGCGCGATGAGGTAGAAATCAGGGTGATTTTCATGCGGTCAATTCAGTGAATATGCCTAACAAACCACAGGGGTACCGCTTTAGTTTCCACGATTAAAGTGGGTAGAGCCCTGCAACGTTTGTGGATTGGAGCGGGTCTTTGCATCACACTGTACAACATATTCCGAACCATACCATGAGCAAACTCCTGTACCTACTTCTACTGTCGGGGTGCGCGTACGCCCAGGCACCGACCAGATCCATCCGGAAAGACTCCATTCCGGAAGAGCGCAGATGGCCGGTGCCTGATCTACACACATTCATGCCGACCAAGCAACCGAACAACGCTTTT
Source organism: Spirosoma lituiforme (assembly GCF_054776635.1). NCBI lineage: Bacteria > Pseudomonadati > Bacteroidota > Cytophagia > Cytophagales > Cytophagaceae > Spirosoma > Spirosoma lituiforme. The sequence continues at coordinate 731,928 of NZ_BAAHBO010000001.1, read as the reverse complement.
TATCGTGATCCCAGAGATGGGCCTAACGTCGTGCGGGCTACATTAGATAACATGCCCATAAAAGGTCCGGACTCGTCCATCATGTACACCATGCCCGGGGGGCGCATCCACCCGAAAGGTCCCATCGAACTGCCAAACCTGAAGCTGCTTCCGCAGATAACGCCGAAAAAATAGCAGAATAACCAGCGTAGCGGCAACCCGGGGCTTCTACGCTGGTTGTACGGCATTACATTAACGCCTGAGCCAGATCGGCAATTAAATCATCGGCATGCTCCAGACCGATTGACAGGCGGAGCAAATTTTTCGGGGTCGTCGAGTTTGTTCCCTCAACACTGGCCCGATGCTCGATCAGACTCTCCACACCGCCGAGGCTGGTGGCCCGCGTAAACAGATGCAGTCGACCAATAAACCGAATCGCATCACCGGCATCCCCTTTTACCTGTACGGAAAGCATAGCACCCGGTCCGTTCATCTGTTGCTGGATCAGGGCCCGGTCAGGGTGATTGGCTAGGCCGGGATAATGCACTTTTTCGATGGCTGGATGATCCGTCAGGAAATCAGCAATGGCCTGAGCGGTCAGGCTTTGTGCCCGCACCCGAACCCCCAGTGTTTTAAGGCCCCGGCTCACCAGCCAGCAATCGAACGGCGAAGGAACAGCGCCCGACAACCCCTGCAAAAGACGAACCCGCTGCGTAAACTCGTTGTCCTGCCTGAATACCAGTGCCCCTCCCAGTACATCGGAATGACCGCTGATGTACTTGGTCGTTGAGTGCATCACCACGTCGACGTTAAAGTCGATAGGACGCTGAAGAACCGGCGTTGCCCAGGTATTGTCGCACACACAAATGGCTCCGGCTTCGTGCGCCAGTCGGCTTATGGTCAGCAAATCGGTTATAGACAGCATAGGGTTCGAGGGCGTTTCGCACCACACCACCCGCGTATTTTCGTGAAGTGACGACTCAACGGCGTCCAGATCGCTCATGTTCACCCGCGTGTAGGTCAGTCCCCAGGGGTGAAAAACCTGTTCCAGCAGGGCAGGTGTGCCATAGTACGCATCCGCAGACAGCAGTACATGGTCGCCCGGACGAAGCGCCTGGAAAAGCGTCATCGCAGCCGCCTGTCCCGATCCGAACGCCATGCCAACGGCTCCCCCTTCTAGTATGGCAAGTGCTTTTTCGAGCGACTCGCGGGTTGGGTTGTTGGGGCGGGTATAGGTATAATTAGCGGGTAATTCGTTGGCTTCATCGCGGGCAAACGTGGTCGACAAATGAATGGGGGAAACAACGGCCCCGGTGGTTGGATCTGGCTGATGAGTAGCGCGAAGAGCAAGGGTATCGAAATGCATAGGAGGATCGTTAGAGACTGATATATACTGGACTCCACATCGAAACAGCAGGAACAGTAAGAAAGTTGATCAGGTAGCGTGGTCATCCTGTTTGCCGAACTGGCGGCTACTGGTGTTTATCAAAGCAAGCTGGCTTGTCGGTCTGCGTTATGATTTAATTTTTTAGCTGGTGTCAGTAATAACAGTCCGTATACTACTTTTAGACATTCGTATGCAAGCATACTATAGGCTATGAAGCAACCATACCAGTCCTTATCAGTCGAATCAGCAGATGGCGTTATGACCATTTCGCTGCTTGGTCCGGGCAAAGGAAATGCCATGGGGCCGGAGTTTTGGGAAGAGCTACCGGATGCCATGGATGACGTAAGCCAGATGCCCGATGTTCGATGCATTATCTTCCGGGGCAGCGGTGATCAGTTCAGCTATGGCCTTGACGTGGCCCGGATGATGCCGCGCATTGCGGGGATGGCTTCGGGAAATCCGATGGCCAGCGAGCGCCGGAAGCTGATGGATCAGATTCGGTTCATGCAGTCGGGTTTTGTGAAGATACACGAATCTCCCAAACCCGTTATCGCGGCTGTTCATGGCTGGTGCATTGGGGGCGGCCTGAACATGATTGCCGCGGCCGATATTCGGTTGTGCTCTCGCGACGCCAGATTCAGCCTTCGGGAAGCCCGGCTGGCCATAACGCCCGACATCGGCGGATTGCAGTTTTTACCCCATCTGATCGGGCAGGGATTTACCCGCGAGATGGCCTTTACCGGGGGCGACTATGATGCCGCTTTTGCCGAACGCGTTGGGCTGGTCAATCATGTTTATGATACGCCCGACACGCTGTTCGAAGCCGCGGGCACGCTGGCCCGGCAGATTGCCGACAATCCGGCTTCGGCTGTGCAGGGAGCCAAAGAGGTGCTCAATTACAGCCTCAACAAATCCATCGAAGATGGCTTACAGTACGTTGCCGTCTGGAACTCCAGCCAGATGCCATCGGTGGATTTCGGCGAAGCCATGCAGGCCACACTCGAAAAACGCAAAGCCGAATTTAACAGGAAGATAAACCGGGGATATTGAGTTAATGATAGAATGATTGAGTGATAGAATGAATAATTCTCGACTCACTCATTGCTTGGTCATTCTATCACTCAATCATTCTATCATTCAACATTGATCATGACAACAGGTATGCTGCGCGATGGGACGCTGAAGGGGAAAACAATCATCGTAACGGGCGGTGGTACGGGACTGGGTAAATCCGTGACTCGCTATTTACTGCAACTGGGTGCCAACGTGACCATCTGTAGCCGTCGCCAGGCCGTGCTGGATGAAACCGCCAACGAACTGACGGAGGAGATGACGTCAATAAGTGGGTCGGGTAAGGTGCTGGCCATTGCCTGCGACGTGCGAAATACGGATGAAATTGAGACTGTTGTTCAGAAAACAATCGAGCGATTCGGGCAACTGAACGGCTTGCTGAATAACTCCGCCGGAAACTTTATTAGCCCGACCGAGCGGCTGTCTTACAAGGCGTTCGATACCATTGTCGACATCGTTCTGCGCGGCACGTACTATTTTACCCTGGCCGTGGGTAAATACTGGATCGCCAACAAAATTCCGGGTACGGTATTAAACATTTCAACCACCTACGCCACAACGGGTTCGGGTTATGTGGTGCCTTCGGCCGTTGCCAAAGGTGGTGCGTTGATCATGACCAAATCGCTGGCGGCCGAGTGGGGCAAATATGGTATCCGGCTCAACGCCATTGCCCCCGGTCCCTTTCCGACCAAAGGAGCCTGGGATCGGCTCTTCCCCGAACCGTTGGCCAGTATGATGGACCCCACGAGTCGCATTCCACTCCACCGGGTTGGCGAACATGGCGAATTGGCGAATCTGGCCGCTTTCCTGCTATCGGACTACTCGGGCTACATTACCGGCGAAAGCATCACGATTGATGGGGGCGAAGTACTGATGGCTGGCGAGTTCAGCCACCTTGAACAGGTCACAATTGAGCAATGGGATACGATCGAGCAGACCATTCGGCAGGCTAACCGAAAGAGTGAAAGAATGAAAGAGTAAATCGGACCGCCGAAGCGGAGCGAAAACCAGCTGGCAAATTCGCTCCGCTTCGGCGGTCCGATTTACTCTTTCATTCTTTCGCCTTTATTCTGCACTTTTGCCCCCATAAAACTGTTCTATTTACGTATCAAAACCGTTTAAAATGCCCAACTGGTTTCTCGGAAAAATCCGCTATCAGCAGCCGATTGACGACTCGAATGTCGGCACCCGGAATGAAGAATTTATCAAGCAAAAAACCATCACGGAAGCCTATCTGGTAGACGCCGTTAGCTATACGGATGCGGAGGCCCGTCTTTATCAGGAGATCGCTGCCAATACACCCGACTTTGAAATTACGAACATTTCGCGCATGAAACTGGCCGACGTGTTTCATATCGAAGAAGGGGGCGAAATCTGGTATAAGGTGAAAGCCATGTTCATCACCGACGACGAAAAAACAGGCAAACAAAAGAAAACGCCCAGTGTCATGCTCGTCAATGCTGAAACGCCGAAACAGGCGTATGAGCAAGTGGAAATTAGCCTGAAAAGTGCCCTCGATCCGTTCGAAATCACGGATGTGAACACGACCAAGATTCTGGAGATATTTCCGTATAATGAAGAGGAGCAACGTAACCTTCGCCCCCTTAGCGAAGTACTCAGCCCTGAACCGGAAGTCCTCTAGTCTGCCATATCGAATGCCATCCTTTTACAGAATGGCATTCTTTTTTTACGAAATTCCTGGCTTTCAAGAGCCAGCACTTGCGTTGAGTTCGTTCCGTGCTGATATTTGCCCCATCATGAAACGCAATCTGTTCCAATTCTTTAACCTACTGATGGCCTGTGTCGTGCTGCTGAGCAGTACCGGCTTCGGTTTGGTGGAGCATTCGTGCCAGATGCGGGGCAAGAAAAAAACGATGGTCGTCGCCTTCAGCGAGGTGAAATCACCGGGTTGTGCCACCGGCAAGCAGGCCATGCCAGTGCAGCAAACGGTTATCAAAAAAACCGAGTGCTGCCAGGACGACCAACGCTACGAAAATGTCGATATCTCGTCGTCGTTAAGCCAGTTTGTTGCCAAGTTCGTCAAGGTTGTCACCGAGGCCGTTATAACTGGTTTTGTGGCCGTTCTGGCCTGGATTATCGAGGTCGTTTTTGCAGACAAATCAGCTGCTGTTTCCCCCTTTTCGTCGCCCCCTTCGCTTTCCGGGCGCGACATTCTGACGCTCGTTCAGAGCCTCCTTCTTTGATACGCTGATTACGTTGTTCTGGCCCGTGTTTGTCAACACAGGCCTGTTCTACACACTTATTAATCAGCGAATTCATGCAATTTCTCTCTTTACGAATTGTCCTGCTTATCAGTGGGTTATGGGCGGGCGTATTCGCCACAGTGACCCCCTTGCGGGCACAATCCGATACCAGCACCGTCGAAAAAAACAGACCTGTTCGGGGCAGCGTCGGCGAAACCGTTAACGGGCAGCGTGTGCCCCTGGTTGGTGCAACGGTCATCTGGGCCGGAACAACCCTGGGGGCCGTAACCGATGCCAACGGCAACTTTCAAGTGCCGGGGCATCCTGTCTCGCAACGACTGATTGCCAGCTATGTTGGTTACCAGGCCGATACCTTGTCGGTTACCGATTCATCGGTCGAATTAACCATAACCCTACGTTCCGAGCGCACCCTGCAGGAGGTAACGGTGTCGGGAGCGCCGGGGCAGATCGACCGCATTAACCCAATCCAAACCGAACTGATAAACCAGCGCACCCTCGCGAAAGCCGCCTGCTGCAACCTGTCGGAGAGCTTCGAGACCAATGCCTCCGTTAGTGTGTCGTATAGCGATGCCGTTACCGGAGCAAAACAGATTCAGTTCCTGGGGTTGGGTGGGCAATACGTCCAGACCAATATCGAAAACATTCCAACGGTGCGCGGATTGGCCACTACTTTTGGGCTTAATTATATTCCCGGTACCTGGATCACCAGTATCGATGTGGGCAAAGGAGCCGGTTCCGTTGTGAACGGCTACGAATCCATGAGTGGTCAAATGAATATTGAACTGCAGAAACCGGACGATACGAACAAGCTATTTCTGAACGGCTACGCGAACAGTTTCGGGCGCATCGAGGGCAACGTGAACTGGTCGCATACGCTCAGTAAAAAGTGGAGCGTGGGCGTATTAGGCCACGCCAGTACCCTTCAGAAAGAAATTGATCAGAACAGGGACGGTTTCCGGGATTTGCCCCTGTACACGCAGCTCAATGCCATCAACCGCTATAAATACAGCAGCGAGCGATTTATGGCGCAGGTTGGGGTAAAGGCGCTTTACGAAGACCGCGACGGTGGACAGTTGTCCACGTTTCGGTCACCCATAGGCATTGCCCGGTATCAATTCGGGAACACGACCAGACGACTGGAGTTTTTCTCAAAAACGGCTATTCTCTACCCCGATAAACCCTACAAGGGTCTGGGCCTGATCATAAACGGCGTTCATCACGATCAAACGGCTGTTATTGGCTTCCGGCCATACAGCGGCCAGCAACGAACGTTCTATGCCAATTTGATTTATCAGAATATCATTGGTAACACCAACCACACCTACAAAGCCGGGTTGAGTTATTTACTCGACGATTACAACGAAACACTAGCCTCATTAGAAACCCGCCGTACGGAATCGGTGCCCGGTGTGTTTGCCGAATACACGTACACCTATCCCGAAAAAATGACAGTAGTGCTTGGGGGGCGGTTTGATTACCACAATCTATTCGGTCCGCAGTGGACACCCCGCGCGCACGTGAAGTACAACATCAACCAGAGTCTGACGCTGAGGGCGTCTGCCGGGCGGGGCTTCCGGGTGCCAAACCCGATCAGCGAAAACATGGGGTTTCTAGTCAGTTCACGGGCGGTGTTCATGAACCAGAACCGAAACGCCGGACCTTATGCTAACTGGAATCTGACGCCCCTGAAGCCCGAAGTTTCCTGGAATTATGGCCTTAGCCTGACGAAAGACTTTATGGTACTGGGCAAAAAAGCATCGCTGGTCTTGGATTACTACCGCACTGATTTTCAGAACCAGTTAGTGGTCAATGTCGAAAACTCGTCGCTGCTCTATTTCTATAATCTACGCGATGCAACACATCATGGTCGTTCATTTGCCAACAGTTTCCAGGCCGAGTTGAACGTACAGCCTGCCCGGCGGTTCGAGGTGAAGATGGCCTACCGGTTATTCGATACCCAGCAGAGTACAGCCATGCCAGCGGGCGATACGGTACTGCTGCCCCGAATGATGGTGCCCCGCGAACGGGTGCTGCTGAACATAGGCTATGCACTGCCCTACGATAAATGGAAATTTGACGCCACCCTGCAATGGAACAGTCCCCGCCGGATTCACTACCTGCGCGAAGGCTACGTTCATGCCCTTAATCAAAACTCACCAACCGACTATTCGCCGGGGTTCGCCAATCTGAATGCCCAGATCAGTCGTGGGTTCAGGAGTGGCTGGGAAATTTATCTGGGGGGCGAGAACCTGACAGGCTTCCGGCAACTGGACCCCATTTTTGCGGCCAACGATCCCTATGGCCCTAGTTTCGATGCGGCTAGCCGGGCGTGGGGGCCGGTAACGGGGCGCATGGTTTATGTAGGATTTCGCTTTAAACCCGTGAACTAATGATACTAACCGTCCGAAATATGGTGTGCGATCGCTGCAAGCGGGTGGTGCGCGACGAACTCGAGCAAATGGGTTTGGTGATTAAGCGGGTTGACCTGGGCGAAGTCGACCTTGATACGCCACCTTCTGTCCAGCTGCTCGAAGCAATCCGCCACAGGTTGCAGCAAAATGGATTCGATCTGATCGACGACAAAAAGCAATCGCTGGTAGAACACATTAAGGTGCTACTCATCAACGAGATCCAGCATCTGAAAGCGGAGCGGCTTCCCGCCGAAAATTACTCGACGTTTCTGGAGCGAAAGGTAGGATACGAATACTCGTATTTGAGCGGGTTGTTTTCGGCTAGTGAAGGCCAGACCCTGGAGAAGTACATCATTGCCCTCAAGATCGAAAAAGTGAAAGAGTGGCTGCAGTACGCCGAACTCACCCTCAGCGAAATAGCCTGGCGATTGAGTTACAGCAGTGTTCAGCACCTCTCCAACCAATTTCGGCAGGTGACTGGCCAGACACCAAGTCAATTCCGAAAAGATGTTCACGCCAGCCGACGGAATCTGGACACTATTTAGGGGATGGCCCGCAATTAACATACGATTAAGGTTGTAGCTGACCAGCAAAAAATTAGTCTAAAGAAGCGTAATCCAGCCATGCCTATGCTATATACTCTTCTTACATCCGTTAAGGTTTTTTCGAGATCCTTACTCAAGTTGGTTTTAAGAGCGTGTAACGCTGATCCGCTGACCAAAGAGGATACAGCCGCTTTTCTACGGCACTGTCAGGTAGCGAGCAACCCGGCAAAAGAGGTTTTTATACCTGGTGTACAAAACCAGGGGGAGTTAACAAAGCTGATTTTTCCGCCGGTCCGGGCCGTTACCCATCCGTCGTATGTCTGGCAATACGAACGAGGGTCAAAAAAAGCGGTTCAGCTTCCGTACGGGGGCATCCTGACTGATGGCCGGATACTATGCCTGGATTTTGAGAGTTACCACCTGATGAAGAACTGGCGGGGCTTTGGCAAGCGAACCGTTCTCCCATATAAAACGGTGATTGCCCCCTTTAGTCATTACCTAGATGTTGTCGTCTTTGGTGGTTACTACGACTTCGTGATACTGGTTGCCGCCAAGTTAAGTCGTATAAAAGCGGCCCTGCCGGAGCAGGTCTTTGCGAAGGCCGCTCTGGCCTATCCGCTTTTCAGAACAACCTACGAACGGGAGTATCTGTCGTTGATTGGCGTTGAGCCGGATCATGTCTTCGATAGCGTTGTTTGCGACATTCGATTCGAGCGGTGTATCCTGGCGAATAGCGGGCACTGGTTTTACCCGGATCCTGCTGATATTTTCGCGTTAAAAAAGCTGGTAGAAGCCAAACTGACGATCAACCGAACCAGTCAAAACCGAATCTATGTTAGCCGTTCCACGCGTCGTAAAGTGGTGAATGAATCGGCCCTGATCAAACTTCTGGAGAAATACGACTTCACCATTATTGACGATAAACCCAGGTCGGTGGCCGAGCAGGTCGCTATCTACAAAAATGCTTCGTTCATTATGGGGCCGCACGGGGCTTCCTTCACGAATATAATCTGGTGCGAGCCGGGTACACACCTTTTTGAGTTGTTTCCGGCCAACATGATCGTCGATCATTTTGCGTATCTCTCCCAGGTAATGGACATGCGCTACTCCGCTTATAGTCACGTCATTAAAATGGGGCAGACAAAGCATCACATTGAGGAAGATGTTTTTGTGTCCATTGCCGACCTTGAAAAAAGCCTCGACGCCTTCTTTGTGCAGGTGTAATGGATGACAAGCCTGGTTTTATGAAACCAGACCGCAATTATGTAAAAACCCTATCGGGAATGCGTAGTTATTTTGTCAGACCAACGATGGTCAATCAAACGACAACGATTATGGAAACTACGCAACACCACCACAACCATACAGACACCTGTTTTAGCTGTGCAGAAGCCTGCGAACGATGCGTTGCTGCCTGCCTGGAAATGGGCGATAAAGATGGCAAAGGGCACGACATGACGGCCTGTATCAAACTCTGTCGCGACTGTGCTGATATCTGTACACTTTGCGGTCGGCTGGATGCCCGTGGCTCCGAATTTGCCCACGATTTTATGGCTCTGTGCGCTGAAGTATGTGAGGCCTGCGCGGAAGAATGCGAAAAACACGCCGATCATTTTGCTCATTGTAAAGCCTGTGCCGAAGCCTGCCGTACGTGTGCCGATGAATGCCGGTCGATGTCGGCCAACGCATAGAAATCAACCTCTTTACAATATCAACCGTTGATTAGCAGTACGTAAATGACCACTAATTAACGGTTGATGTTACTCTTTCGCCGTAACGATGTTATGAATAGACTATTTCTCTTTTTTTGGTTCACCCTGCTGGTTGGAGCCGCTCAGGCGCAGCATAAGCACCACGAAGGCATGGCGATGCCCGCTCCTGATAAGCCTGCGAAAGAAAAAACGTCCCGAAAAAACAGCGCCGATACAACCAAACCGATGGATCATGCCCATCATCCCGGCATGGATATGGGCCAGCACGAGGGTATGAAAGAAGGCGGCTCAGTGAGCGAAATGAAACTCCTGAATCATGGCCTGACCATGGACACGACGATGGGCATGACGCATTCGCTGTCCCGAAACGTATCCATGAACCGGAACGGGTCCGGTACATCGTGGCACCCCGACAACACACCTATGTATGCCTATATGAGCCAGCCAACACCCAAAGGCTGGAGCTACATGCTGCATTACGCCATCTACCTGCGGTACACCAGCCAGAATAGCAACCATCCTGACGGACGGGGGCGAGGACAGCAACTGGGCGCGCCGAACTGGTTTATGGGCATGGCACAGCGTAAAGTGGGGCAGCGTGGCCTGTTTCAGGTGCGTGCCATGCTGTCGCTCGATCCGCTGACAGTGGGCAACGGTGGGTACCCATTGCTGTTTCAAACGGGCGAAACCTACAAAGGACAGCCCCTGATTGATCGGCAGCATCCGCATGATCTTGTGTCAGAATTGTCGGTGAGTTACAGCCATGCGCTCAGTAAAGATGTCGATCTGTATGGGTACGTTGGTTATCCGGGTGAACCTGCCCTGGGCCCACCGGCCTTTATGCACCGGATTTCCTCATTTAATAATCCCGACGCGCCCCTGAGCCATCACTGGCAGGACGCTTCCCATATTCTGTTTGGCGTGGCTACGGCGGGTTTCCGGTACAAATGGGCCAAGCTGGAAGCCTCGACATTTAAAGGACGCGAACCGGACGAGAACCGCTACAACTTTGATGCCCCCAAGTTTGACAGCTACTCGTATCGCTTATCCGTGAATCCATCTCCTTCGTTTGCCCTCCAGTTCTCGCAGGGATTTCTGCACAGTCCTGAAGAAGCGCATCCCGAAGAAAACGTTACGCGAACAACGGCATCCATTTTGCACAGTAAAGGAATAGGACCGGGCAGTTACGTAACGTCGGCCGTTGTTTGGGGACGAAATAGTCATCACGATGGGGCAGGGGAGAACTCGTATCTGGCGGAAAGTAGTCTGCAACTGGATAAAGTTGCCTTCTATGGTCGGTTCGAAAACGTGAAGAAGTCGGCGGAGGAGCTGGGTATTTACCAGCCGACCTCATCCGGTGACCTCGGAAAAATTACCAGCGATCAATCGTTTATGATCAATAACCTGACCCTTGGCATGAATTACCGAATCGTCCAGCAGCGCAGTACCGATCTGGTTATGGGAGCCCAGGTAACGGCCAGCATGCCCGACCAGGTTTTGCAGTCCTTTTATGGAAAAACGCCTGTTTCGGGAGAAATCTACCTGCGCCTGTCGCCCAGCCTGATGACGATGAAAAGCATGAATCACGCGGGTCATCGGTACCGGAAAGGAATGAGCCATTAGGCAAGTTGCTGTACGTCAGGCACCATTTGATACGAAAATTCGTTATAGATTCACCATAAACCCTGTACACCTATGTTGCGTAACCTGTTTCTGACTGCCCTGACATCTGTCCTGCTCGCCGGCAACCTATTCGCCAACGCACCAACCCGCGACGATAAGGAAAAAGAAGTAAAAATAAAGACATCGGCCATTTGTGGCATGTGCAAATCCCGTATCGAACGGAATCTGTCTTACGAAAAGGGCGTTAAAGAAGCGGACCTTGACGTGAAATCCAAGGTTGTAACGATCAAGTACAATCCGGCTAAAACGGATGTATCCAAACTAAAAGCGAATATCAGCAAAACCGGCTACGACGCTGAAGAAGTCGTGGCCGATCAGGCAGGGTACAACAAACTCCCAAGTTGCTGCAAGAAAGATAGCGGAATGGATCATCAATAAGCGTACTGCTCAAACGCGAAGTGGCCCCACGCCTTATGAAAGCGTGGGGCCACTTCGCGCTTAAACTAAATGGTTCTACTTGAAGGCGTTGATCAATTGTGTAGCCGCCAAAGTCTGGGCCTGTTGCGCTTCGGGAACGATAGCATACATGCCAAAGAACTCGTGCGTTACGCCAGCGTACAGCTGATACGTGACCGGCACACCCACCGCCTGAAGTCTGTCCCGAAGCAGCATGCCTTCGGTCTGTAACGGGTCGATTTCAGCCGCGATGATGGTTGTTGGGGGTAAACCGCTGAGGTTTGCTACGTCAACCAGCGAGATGAGCGGGCTGTCGCCATCGGCTGGCGTGCGGAAGTAATTAGCCGTAAAGTATTCCACTGAAGGCCGGTTTAGTGGCTTGGCGTTGGCATAGCGGTTATACGAATCCGTATATAGATCGTTGTTTGCCACCGGGAACACCGATAAAATATGAACCGGAAGAGCCAGACCGCGATCGCGGGCCATCATGGAGACCGTAATGGCCATGTTGCCACCGGCACTTTCGCCCGCAACGGCTACTTTTGCCGGATTGCCGTTAATTGTCGCTGCGTTATTTTTTACCCACTCGTAAGCCCGGTACGCATCTTCGTGCGCCGTTGGAAACTTGAATTCGGGTGACAACCGGTAATCAACCGACATAACGATGGCACCAGTTTCTTCGGCCAGCGCCAGCGTCGAGTATTCGTAAACTTCCGGACTGCCGATTACCCAGCCTCCGCCGTGATAATACACAATAACCGGCTTTGGCCCCGATCCCGTATTAGGCGTGTATAGTTTGACACGTATCTGGGCGTTGTCGGCTCCCGTGATCATTCGTTCGCTGATGGTAACGTTCGCTTTCGGGCGAGCAATGCCATTTTTGTCGAGCAGCGAATTGACGGCGTCTTTGAAGGATGGCTGTTTGCGGGCATCCTGTGGCGAAAGCTGGTTGATTGGTGTGGGAGCCAGGCGACCCAGTTCTTCAATAACGGCCAGCATCTGGGGGGTAATGGTTGGACCCCAATCCGGTTTAGGACTGCTGGACTGAATGCTCTGACCGGGTTGCGGAATGCGGTGATCCTGACAGGCAGTCAGGGAAAAGGTAGCGAACAAAGCCAGACATGAATACTGTATGATCTGACTCCGACGTGTCTTGGTAATTAGACGATTTTTCATAAAACGTTATCTATTTACCACAACAACACTCAACCTATTATATTGTTTTAGTATGTTTTTTATTCGGTTAAGTCATTAACAGCCCCGTCGTTTCAGGTTTATAGCAGAATCCGTATGCCACCGTTTGTGCATATGTCATCGAGAACTGTGGCTCAGATGTTTACGAAAGTTCTGTACGCTAGTCCTTTTTAATAGGTATAAAAAACAGCTGCATCACCCGATTGACCTCCGCCGATGGTTTGCCATAGATGCCGTCAAACTGGTTCTCAGCCTGATTCATGACTTTTTTAACGTATCGGGTATTCGTTGCTGGCTTGATATCATGGCTATACATGACGCCACGGTACGGGTAGTCAACTGGCTTGAAATCAACTTGTTGCTTGTTGAAATCCTGGTCAGGTTGCTGTGGTACATAATCAAAGACGTCAGTGGTTGCCGGTTTGATCTGGTTGTAAGTCGGAAAGGACACCGGCTGGTTTTTCGACTGGCCATAAACGGCACTCTTTCCGATTAAGGTGCAGGCCGTCAGGAGGTAAAAATGAAAGGGTTTCATCGTCTGGAATAGTATCATTGGGTTGACCCGGCTGTGACCGAATTGGTTGGAAATACGTTTAGGAAACGTCACTGACTTTAACGGCTATTTGCCAATCTTTGTGCACAATCTCCCCGCTGATGCGCACGCTTCTGATTTCCGCTTTTATCGGCCTGCTTATGCTGAGTCTGCTACCTAAAACGCAGGCACAGAGCAGAATAAAAAATAGCGCAAAATATCCGTACCTGCTCTACCTGCCGAGCGAGTACAACACCAGCCAGGCCACTTTTCCGGTGGTTATTTACCTGCACGGAGGGTCACAGCGGGGAGAGGATTTAACCAAGCTGAAGGTGTATGGGTTACCGAATCTAGTCGATAAAGGCCGCAACTTTCCGTTCATTATTGTCTCGCCCCAATGCCCGGATGGTAAATTCTGGTCTACTGATAACTGGTTCGATTCGCTCTATACCGAACTAATAATGAAGTACCGGGTCGATCAGAAACGAATCTATTTAACCGGTATCAGCATGGGTGGGTATGGAGCCTGGCAAACCGCTGTAGCGTACCCAAACACGTTTGCGGCTGTGCTGCCGTTGTGTGGCGGTTGCGATGATTCTACCCAGATCTGCCGGGTTAAACACATCCCGATCTGGACATTTCACGGAACGGCTGACGATCTCATTCCCATCTCCGAAACAGAGCGATTAGTAAACCGGTTACATGCCTGTCAGGGTCAGGTAAAATTTACCCGACTGGAAAACGAAGGTCATGACATTCAGTACCTATACGAAGATAAGGCACTCTATGCATGGTTGCTGAAGCAGCATAAATAGCCTGAATTTGGTACCTAAAAAAGGTAGACTCCCTCAATGATCTATAAAAACACCCTTGATTTTGCCCGGCAACTCGATCAGACCGACCCCCTTCGTCAGTATCGGGACCGCTTTCACATTCCCCGGCGCAACGGGCAGGAACTGATTTATCTTTGCGGCAATTCCCTGGGACTGCAACCCAGAACGGCCCGGGCGGCTCTGGATCAGGAACTTAACATCTGGCAAAACCTGGGCGTTGAGGGCTGGTTCGATAAAACAGAAGCGGCCGAACAGCCGTGGCTGCGGTATCATGAAACCTGTAAAGAGGCACTGGGTCATATAGTCGGGGCACAGCCCAGCGAAGTTTGCCCCATGAACGCCCTCACGGTGAACCTTCATCTGCTGCTGACTTCGTTTTACCGGCCAACCACTCAGAAATACAAGATACTAACCATCAAAGGTGATTTCCCGTCCGACCAGTATGCGCTTGAAACGCACGTCAGGATGCATGGCGGCCCCGTACCAGACGATGCGATTATCGAAGTGGCACCACGACCTGACGGAACGGGGCTGATTCACACGACGGATATTCAGGCCGCTATCGCCGAGCATGCCGACTCGCTGGCGGTGGTCTGGATGAGTGGCCTTAATTATTACACGGGACAGGTTTACAACATGGCGGCCATTGCTGAAACGGCCCGAAGACATTGTATTCCCATCGGGTTCGATCTGGCCCATGCCATTGGCAATATTCCCCTGCGGCTACACGATTGGGGGGTTGATTTTGCCACCTGGTGTTCGTACAAATACCTCAATGGCGGGCCCGGCGCTGTATCGGGCGTGTTTGTGCATGAAAAGCACCATGACCAGAACCTCCCCCGATTGGCGGGCTGGTGGGGATATCGGGAAGACAAACGATTTGAGATGACCCCCGGATTTCTGCCTGCTCCCGGTGCCGATGGCTGGCAGGTCAGCACCCCCAATATTCTGGCACTGGCACTGCACAGGTCGGCCATTGCGATCACGGCTGAAGCCGGTATCGTGGCGCTCCGGCAAAAGAGTGAACAACTGACGGGTTATCTGGAATATGTACTGAATCAAGAGGAGGAAGTCATTATCCTGACCCCCGACGACCCTAACCAGCGAGGATGCCAGCTATCGTTGCTGGTACGTAAAAACGGGAAAGGGTTATTCAATTACCTGACGGAGCAAGGCATTATTGGCGACTGGCGCGAACCGGATTGCATCCGGCTGGCACCAACTCCTCTGTACAACACATTCGAGGACGTTTGGCGTGTTGGCGAAGCGCTCAAGGCTTACTACGCATGATTGAATTAATAGCGTGGAAGGTTTAACGAAGGGGGGGAAGAATAAAAAGATGCTTGCTGGAGAACAATGTAAGTACTGACATCTATACTGTCATATTCCAGGGCTGACAATTAAAAAGGAGTTGGCCTTGGAATAATATATCTTCTTTATCTAATTGCATTTATACAATAAATTTTATTCGCTTTTGACCTGCTCTATGAAGAGACACTTACTGGTACTTCTAACCGCCTTGATTACTCATCTAAGCTCCGCTCAAGTCAGTTCATTTCGAAAGCAAATTGACAAAAAAGGATGGATTCCTTTTCGCTGGTATGGGGATACGCTTGGAGGACGACGGTTCGATAACTTAGCCATGTTTATTAATGGACGCTTAGGCAACGTGTCTACCCCCTTTGAGCTGCAATTCGATACAGGGTCGGATGTGAGTGTGTTGAACGGCAATACGCTCGAATCACTAAAGCAACAGCACACTGATCAGTATGGGTTTCTGCCAGATTTAAGCGATAAGAATAAAAAGGGATTTCAACCAGTTAGTCTGAAAATGCTTCCTGAGGGGCCTACCTTACATAAAGTCTGGATTAATAATCTATCTGGCGAAGCGATCAACGCTGCTTCCCTTACCCCCAATGAAGAGTTATCAATTGGTTCCTGGGGAGCGGATATTTGCGAGAATCGAATTTTGATCATGGATTTTTCTAAAAAGCAGATCGCTATACTGGATGCGCTACCCCATAAAACTCTCCGTCAAATCGACTTCGTCCCCATTGAGATCAAGAACCATCGTCCTCATGTGTCAGTCGTTATTAATGGCAAGCAGTACTATTTACTTTATGATTCAGGGGCAAGTCTATTTCCAATTATGACGGTTAAAAAACATTGGGATGTGATTAATCCAGTAGCGGTAACTGATACAGTGAAGCGAGTGTCAACCTGGGGGAAATATTCGGATGTTTATGGGGCTCTAATGCAGTCTGAAATTCGTTTAGGTCAAACCGTACTCACCCCTAAAGTAATCTATTATCATCCTGATCCCTACAAGCATCATGAGCCGCTCTTTGATGAAGCCGGAGTAATTGGCAGTTTTGGTAACAGTTATTTTTTAGATCGTATTGTGGTAATCGATTTCAAAAATAAGCAATTCGGTTTGGTGAAAAAGTAGTTGTACTAGTTTAAGGTATTTGATGAATTGTCTTTATGTGTAAAACGGCTGTAATCTCTTGACATAAGATGAGTGGCTGCTGCAAAATTCTTTTTGTCTTCGTTTAACCCGACAATGAGTTTGATTCGATGCCGACGCAGGAGGAATTTTCTGGTGATTCTGTTTTATGCGCTGCTATCGAAGATTCCTCCTGCGTCGGAATGACAAAATCTCATCAGAAGAAAAATCCTAAACAGGTTCTAAAAGTTTTCAACGCTGAGTAACCTCAAGAGCTCGCATTTACTCAATTGGCAATAGCTATTTACGGATTCTGCTTTCAAAGAATTCTCTACTGTAAGGCGCTATCTTTTAGGCCGTGACGAGTGCGTATCTTCCAGTAAAATAACTCAACGAAGCTGTTTGGACGAACAACCTTACTCGCTCTCGGATTTGTGATCCAGTGCGGTGGCCACCGGGGCAATGAAGGCGATGTTTCGTTTTAATCCCTCTAATTTAGTCCGCTTAACAGCCGACCGGCGAAAAATTTCCCGGAAAACATCTTCTGTAATTTCTTCCCAGTCGGTTTTGGTAAACTGGGTCAAATCGGGGTGGGGATCGAAGGCGGGTGTTTTATGAGGCCGGGCAAAACGGTTCCAGGGACATACGTCCTGGCAGATATCGCAGCCAAACATCCAGTTATTGAATTTCCCCTGAACTTCGGTCGGAATGGCTTCTTTCAGCTCGATTGTAAAATAAGAAATGCACTTGCTGCCGTCGACGACATAAGGCCCAACAATGGCATCGGTGGGGCAGGCGTCGATGCAACGTGTACAGGTGCCGCAGTAGTCGGTAATCGGGCCGTCGGGTTCCAGTTCCAGATCAAGAATCAGCTCGCCAATGAAGAAAAACGAGCCGATCTCCCGATTGATCAGATTTGTGTGTTTGCCTACCCAGCCCAGCCCGGCGCGTTTGGCCCAGGCTTTGTCCATGACCGGTGCCGAATCGACGAAAGCCCGTCCGCCAACTTCACCGATCGCTTCCCCTATGTAAGTCAGAAGATTTTTTAGTTTGTCTTTGATAACAAAGTGATAATCTGTTCCATACGCGTATTTGGAAATCTTCAGGTCGCTGTTGTTATCGGGAAGCTTCTGCTCGGGGTAATAGTTGAGTAGTACCGTGATCACGGATTTTGCATCATCGACCAGCAACCGGGGATCGAGCCGTTTGTCGAAGTGGTTCGCCATGTAATTCATCTGGCCGTGCATCCCGTTTTTTAGCCAGGTCTCCAGCCGGGGTGCTTCGTCTTCCAGAAAATCCGCTTTAGCTACTCCACAAAAGTCAAAGCCCAGTTCAGCGGCTTTCGCTTTGATGAGTTGCGTGTAGTGGCTGGCCGGCGAATGCATGGGGAGAGAAAATAGGTTAATACGGCTGAAACGATACAACGCAAACACAGGAAAGCCGAATATAAATCCGACAAATTGGTCAAAATCAACTGGTCCGGGTCTGCATACTACGTGTCAAGTTGGCAGGAAGTGCGGTTTTGGCCGGTCTTTTGCCCATCTTTGCCTATGAATTTCTGGAAGAGAAATAGAAGCTCAGTAATGGAAAATAAAGACATTTTGGATGATCAGGCATCCAGCGATACGCAACAACCTGACAACCTGACAACCGCGTCGGTCACCGATGAAGAAGCTGTGACGATCAATGGCGGAGAGCCAGCCGAAGCCGAAGAAACAACGTCGACCGAAGGCTTTGTAACCGCAGCTGCCGCACCGGAACCCGAAAAAAACGGCGGTGAAGTAGCCGAACTGAAAGACAAATATCTCCGTTTATACGCTGATTTCGAGAACTTTCGTCGACGCACAGCCAAGGAAAAACTGGAGTTAATCAATAACGCTAACGAAGGTGTGCTGAAAGCCCTGATTCCGGTTGTTGATGACTTCGAACGGGCTATGCAATCCATTGATAACACGAACGACGTGGCCGCCCTGAAAGAAGGCGTTTCGTTGATTTACAACAAGCTGTTCAAGACGCTCGAAGGAAAAGGCCTGAAGCCAATGGTGTCGAAGGGGGAAGCCTTCGACGCTGATCTGCACGAGTCGGTGACGCAGTTTCCAGCGCCCAGCGAAGACCTGAAAGGGAAAGTTATCGAAGAAATAGAGAAAGGATATTACCTGAATGACAAGGTCATTCGGTTTGCAAAAGTGATTGTAGGCAGCTAAAAGCGAAAGAGTGAAAGAATGAAAGAGTGCCTTGGACGGGGCGACAATCATCGCACTGACCACTCTTTCGCTCATTCATTCTTTCACTCTTTGAAAGATATGGCAACGAAGCGCGATTATTACGAAATACTGGGCGTTGATAAGAACGTCACGACGGAAGACCTGAAGAAAGCCTATCGTAAGATGGCGATCAAGTACCACCCCGACAAAAATCCGGACGATCCAACGGCCGAAGAAAAATTCAAGGAAGCGGCTGAGGCTTACGATGTTCTTAATGACCCTCAGAAAAAAGCACGGTATGATCAGTTTGGTCATGCCGGGATGGGTGGTGCAGCCGGGGGCGGATATGGCGCTGGCGGCCCATCAATGGATGATATTTTCAGCCAGTTTGGTGACGTCTTTGGTGACGATTCGCCGTTTGGTAGTTTCTTCCGGGGAGCTCAGGGTGGTGGCGGTGGTGGCCGACAACGCGTTCGTCGCGGTTCCGATCTGCGCATCAAGCTGAAGCTGAACTTACAGGAAGTTGCCAACGGTGTAGAGAAAAAGATAAAAGTAAAGCGCCACGTTACCTGTAATACGTGCGGGGGCAACGGCTCCAAAAACGGAACGGCAGTACAGACCTGCTCAACCTGTAGCGGTACGGGCCAGACGCGTAAAGTAGTGAACACCATGCTTGGTCAGATGGTCTCGACCAGTACCTGCCCAACCTGTAATGGCGAAGGCAAGATCGTTACCGACCGTTGCGACGCGTGTTTTGGCGAAGGACGTGTGTTGCAGGAAGACGTGATTCCAATCAAAATTCCGGCTGGGGTGGCCGAAGGCATTCAGTTATCAGTTGGTAGCAAAGGCAACGTTCCTCCACGGGGTGGCGTAGCTGGCGACCTGCTCATCGTGATTGAGGAAGAGGAAGATGCGGACCTCAAACGCGACGGCAACAATGTCGTGTTCGATTTATACGTCAACTTTGTCGATGCGGCCATTGGTACGAATGTAGAAGTGCCGACCATTGACGGGAAGGCCCGTATTACACTCGAACCCGGTACGCAAAGCGGCAAAATCCTCCGTTTAAAAGGGAAAGGTATCAAAGAATTGAACGGCTACGGACGGGGCGATGAACTGGTTCATGTCAACGTCTGGACGCCCAAAATGCTATCGGCCGAAGAGCGCGGTATTCTCGAAAAACTGCGCAACTCGCCGAACTTCCAGCCAAAGCCCAATAAAAACGAAAAAGGCTTCTTCGACAAGATGAAAGACTTCTTTCATGGTTGATAAAATAATAAGCATAAAAAGGCCTCGATATAGTAAAGATCGGGGCCTTTTTTCGTTGTGCCAGGGTCTGCTAAAATAGGCCAGTTCTAACACCTGGCATTGCCTTGAGCATACCAGATTCGTGCTTTTACTTTTCTACTATGTCATAATCCGTAATGAGGCCATCTGAAGTCAGATAGATGAGTACGTAGCGGGGAGCTGTAGCGGAACCGAATTTATAGGTTATAATCCGGTCTACTTTGCCTTCGTGACGCTCAATGCCACGCCCTTTCACATCTTCCGCGCTAATGAACATAAGCGACGTCATCCCGGAAAGGAAACTCGCCCCCTGGCTGAACGCCTGCCGTACTCCCGGTGTAACCCCCACAACGTCTGCTACTGCTTTGCCTCCCTGCGCCATTGCGGTCAAGGCAGATTCAAGTCGGTGAGTGCGAGCCGGGTCAGGATCTATTGTCGGTTCAGGTGAGCGGAAGAGGGGGCCGATACGGGGAATTTTTCGTTCTTCTTTCTCATTCTTCCAGATCAGTTCAGTAACCTTTCCACTGGTATCTGTGGTGAACGTGAGATAGGTATTCCGAACTGTCGAGGCAAAGCGAGCTGTTGTTTCGGGTACGAATTCCTCGTCATTAAACCCATCGACCAGGGTAAATAGCCGATCTCCGGTCGCGGTTAGAGTGATCATGCGGTTATTGTAAAGCTCATAGCGACCTTCATAAGCGGTAAGCTTTTTTGCGTCGACGGGAACCGCTACCCGTCTGGCTGTTGTCGTTATAGGATAACCCGTCCAATGGTATTTCTTCGCGACTTCATCAACGATGTAGTTCAGCAGTTGAGAGTTGTCATTGGCGTTGATCATAATAACGACGCCTTGTCTGGTTTGCGCACCAGCCGTCATCAGCGCATCGAAACCTTCATCCCGCCCGTTATGCCCAAAGCGCATGGTATTGCCTTCCCCTTGTAAAAAAACGCCCAGGCCATCTTTATCCTTTTGGTCGGTAAGCATCTGCTGGGTCATCTGCTTCGACAAAACAGCACCAGGTTTGCCCACCAGGGCGTTTTGAATACCTATCGCAAATCGAGCGAGGTCAGATGGCGTTGTCCACAACCCGGCAGCTGCCATTTCCGGATAAATATGCCAGCGACCTTTTATGGCCTCGCGTTCGCCGGAATGACCCGTGGCTGTTGCCCTGGCTTTGTTGGCAGGAAGGGGCTGCTGAAAGGTGCTTGCGGTCATAGCCAATGGTCCCAGCACAGTTGTCTGCATAAATTGCGGAAAGGGTTGGCCTGTTACATCGGTGATAAGCTGCTGCATGACTGTGTAGCCGCCACCCGAATACCGCCAGCGTGTTCCCGGCACGAAATCTACCCGAACGGCAGGTGTATTGGCGGGTGGTGAACCGTCGAGAATCTGCACTACCGTTGGAATTGGCGTTCCTGTCTCATAACCGGGAAAGCCGTGTACCGTCAGCCCGGCGGTATGACTGAGCAAGCTGCGTAATGTGACTTTCTTGTCTTTGGTAAATTCATTTTCGGGGACTTTCCAGGTCTTCAGCTTGTTATTTACATCATCATCGAGCGATAATTTCCCTTCTTCCGTCAAGTGCAGAGCCCCGACTGCCGCCACTGATTTACTAATGGAGCCAGCCTGAAAAAGAGTAGACGGAGTGACCGGTGTGGTCTTATTTTTATCAATAAACCCATACCCTGCCGCCTTTACGATTTTACTGTCCTGAATAATAGCTATGGACAATCCGGGTATGCGCCGTTTCTGCATTTGTTTTCGAATGAAATTATCGAGATCGTCGGCCCGGCCTTGAGAACCGATAGACAGCAAAGAGAGAATGGCAATACAGTGGACAAGTTTGCGCATACGAATAATAGTGAGGGGAATAGTTTATATAAAGATGCATAAAGTCTATCGTTCGTTGCCTACGAAAACTATTTTAGCAAAGTGGTTTTCTGGTTTTAATCGATGCACTCGTTCGCGGTGGGCAGTTACGCAGCAATCGACTTCTCGTTGAAAGTAGACAAACATAAAAAAGCCCGGATCACATTGAGTGATTCGGGCTTTTTTATAGGTAATCCGTTAATCAGCCGAACGCATTAATGTGCTTCTGGAAAATGGCTTCGTACTTGTTGGCGGCTGCCGTTTGCTTTGCTTCCTTGCAGGCCTCTACAATCGTCTGAAGAATGTAAAGGTCCGAGTCGGGATTGCCGAAGCGTCCGTTGCCACTCTTGTCATACGTCAGGGCCTGATCAGCCCGGGTAGCCATGATGTCGGCAATTTCAAGGGCTTTCTTCGCATCGCCAACCTCGAACAGGAATCGTACGTAGTTCGATGAGATCTGGTCGTACGGAATCGACTTGTCTGGAATAACCTTTAATGAATAATTCAGGATTTCGAGTGCCTTGTCTTTGCGGCCTTCCCGAATAAACTGATCGGCCAGCCGGAAGAAGGCAATACGGGCCGAAATAACGGGTGGTCCTTTGTAGGTCTCATCATAGTACACGTCCGGATTGTTGAACTCGCGCCAGAATGTCTTCTTGGTCATGTTGGTATACATGATGTCGGAGTTGACATAGCCATCCGTTGCACCCGGTACGGCCACCGGCATCAGCCGGTATGCGTAGCCTTCCAGCTGCATGTAGTTTTTCAGGCTCAGGTAGTTATCGCTTGCGAGGGTACTCGAAAAGTAGATAGGCCGTTTCCAGTTGTTGGTCGCAATCATGTCGAGCATGATCAGGTCAGGCTTATACAGATCTTTCTTGCCGATGGTCCACTGCAAGGTATCTTTCATGAGCGGACGAAGAGCCGCCGGTACGAACTTCGCGTTGTCAACAGCCGCTTTGTCGATGGGCAGGAACAGCACCGACGAAGGCAGGATGCTTGTCATATCCCCATTCGTGAGGGGTACCTGCACCGCGGGGCTGCTCGTTTTGATAAGGCTGATGTACTGCTTGAGGTCGATCCCGTTCTTCACGCCCGGCACTTCATAAAACGGCACGATGTCGTTTTTGCCTTTGTTGAAATTATCGAATTCAAGCGAGATCGGCAGGGCGTCCGACTCGTACGTTTTGCGCTTCATTTGCTGGATATACCACTCGGTACCCAGCAAACTCAGGTTACACACCCGAACGTCGCGCCGGAATCCTTCTACTTCCTGGACGTACCAGAGCGGGAAGGTATCGTTATCGCCACCCGTAAACAAAATCGCGTTTGGTGCGCAGGAGTTGAGCAGATTCTTGGCAAAGTCCACCGATTGGTAACGCTTGTCGCGGTTGTGGTTATCCCAGCTTTTAGCGCCCATCATAACGGGTACCAGCAAGCAAAGACCAGCCACCAGGCCATTGCGGGCTACATCGGATTTCAGCGTATTTCGTAAGCCTTCGGCAATGGCCATGACACCCAGACCCAGCCAGATGGCAAAGAAATAGAACGAGCCTACGTAAATGTAATCCCGTTCGCGGGGCTCGGATGGGGGAGAGTTCAGGAAGACCTGCAGCGCAATACCCGTGAACAGAAAGAGCAGCCCAACGATCAGAAAATCGCGCCGACGGCGGAAATACTGGAATGTAATACCAAACAGGCCCAGGATAAACGGCAGCATATAGAAATTGTCGCGGGCTTTGTTATGCACCAGCAGATCAGGAGCATTCTGATCCGTCGACCAGGGCAGGAGGTAACCCGCACCTTCCTCGTCGCTTTCCCGGCCGGCAAAGTTCCACATCAGATACCGCCACCACATATGGCCCAACTGGTAGCTGAACAAAAACTTCAGGTTGTCGCCCATGGTAGGCTTTTGCCCTTCGGCCAGACCCAGCATCTGCCGGTACAGGGCGGGGTGGTTTTGCTGACTACTGTATACCCGTGGAAACAGCATTTCGTCACCGGGCGCGTAGACGTACTCGGGCTGGTGGTCGAAGACAACGTACTTGTTGCCTTCTTTTTTCCACATAGCTGCCCCCTGCTTCTGGTCGATGGGGCGGGCCGTGAAAACAGGGCCGTACAGTAACGAGCGGCTACCGTACTGCTCCCGACGCAGATACGACAGGAAGTTCAGTTCGTCGCTTGGATCGTTTTCGTTGATCGGGGGGTTAAAGTCAGCCCGAACGAGTACCTGCATGTACGAGGCATAGCCAATCAGAACGAATGCGAGAGCCAGTAGCGATGTGTTCAGAACGACCCGTTTCTGACGCGCCGACCAGATGATACCGTACACAATGGCACCGATAAACACGACTGTGAAGAAGATAACACCCGACGTGAATGGTAATCCAAGAATATTTACAAAGAACCGTTCGACGGCAAAGGCCATGCCTGGTAGGCCCGGAATGATACCCGAGTTGATGATACCCAGAATAACCAGGCCGATGCCGAATGCGATCACTCCGCCCCAAAAGGTTGGCTTAGGGTACTTTTTGAAGTAATAAATCAGGGCCAGCGCGGGTAGCGTGACCAGATTTAGTAAGTGAACGCCAATGGACAGACCTGTCAGGTAGGCAATGAAAATAAGCCAGCGGTTGGCCGCAGCTTCATCTTCAATGCGCTCCCATCTAAACGCGGCCCAGACAACGATAGCCGTGAAAAAGGACGACATCCCGTATACCTCTGCCTCAACAGCCGAGAACCAGAACGTATCGGAAAAGGTATAGGCCAGGGCACCCACGGCTCCCGTACCGATAACCAGCAGGGTATCGGCGGTAGTGTACTCACTTTCCGGCTTATTGAGCAGCTTCTGGGCCAGCATCGTGATGGTCCAGAACAGGAAAAGTATGGTAAAGGCGCTAGCCATAACAGATGC
Organism: Spirosoma lituiforme; assembly: GCF_054776635.1. NCBI lineage: Bacteria > Pseudomonadati > Bacteroidota > Cytophagia > Cytophagales > Cytophagaceae > Spirosoma > Spirosoma lituiforme. The sequence continues at coordinate 707,239 of NZ_BAAHBO010000001.1, read as the reverse complement.
CATATTGACCCAATAGGCAACGCTGGTGAGGTTCCCGAAGGAAAACATGGAAAAAATTCGGCCCAACAGCAGGAAGAATGGTGCACCGGGCGGGTGCGGAACCTGAAGTTTGAAGGAACACGCAATGAACTCGCCACAGTCCCAGAAACTAGCGGTACGTTCGACGGTCATCGCAAAGGTGATCAGGGCGATGGCGAAAGCGAACCAGCCTGTCAGGGTGTTCAGGCGTTTGAATGACGGCATATAAATGAAGATTAAACGGACTGCTTTTGTGTAAGTAGTGACCCATACAGGCCGGACCAAAATTACGCAAAAAGAAGCCCGTCCTAGGCAGGATGGGCTGTTAAAGTTTGTTAAGCGTAACGATACCGGCCTAATTCAGGCAGTAAATTCGTAACTAGCGCTTTCGAGCGCCTGCATTGATTTACTGGCCGATCTAATAAATTTCCCTTCTGGCGGCTTTCAACGTGTTCTGCATCAGGGAGCAAATCGTCATCAGGCCCACGCCACCGGGAACGGGCGTAATGAAACTTGTTTTAGGGGCTACTTCGTCGAATTTTACGTCACCCTTCAGTGAGAAGCCGCTTTTCTTGCTGGCATCGGGCACGCGCTCCAAGCCCACATCAATCACAACAGCCCCCTCTTTTACCATGTCTGCCGTAACAAACTCGGGTCGGCCAAGTGCTGCGACCAGAATATCGGCGGAGCGGCATATCTCGGCCAGATTTTGTGTGCGGCTATGGGTAATCGTAACAGTACAGTTGCCGGGATAGGTGTTCCGCTGCATCAGGATAGACATGGGCAGGCCCACAATCTGGCTCCGGCCCACTACGACGCAATGCTTACCCGCCGTTTCGATGTTGTAACGCTTGATCATTTCCAGAACGCCCTGTGGCGTGGCCGAAATGTAGGCCGGCAGCCCTTTAGCCATGCGCCCGATGTTGATGGGGTGAAACCCGTCTACGTCTTTCGCGGGGTCAATGGCTTCCATTACCCGGTCGGGGTTGATGTGATCGGGGAGGGGAAGCTGCACAATGAGCCCGTCCATATCAGGGTTCTCATTCACTTCCCGAACTTTGTCAAGGAGTTCGGCTTCGGTCACCGACGGGTCGAACCGGATGAGTGTCGAGTGCATGCCTACCTCTTCGCAGTTCTTCATTTTAGACGCGACATAGGTTTCCGAAGCGCCCTTATTACCAACCAGAATAGCGACGAGGTGCGGGATCTTTCCGCCCTGTTCGATGATCTGGGCGACGTCTGCCGCGATTTCCAGTTTGATTTGTGCCGAAAGAAATTTACCGTCAAGGAGTTGCATATAAATAATAGATCTCTGATAAACAGATTATTGTGCTTGGTTCGAGCGCTGAATGGTACAAGCAGGGTATGCGCTATGTCAGCGTTCCCGTTAACACGATCTGTAATTAGTTGCGAAAGTACCATCTTGCGTTAGATATTGGCAAGTTTTCTGATTGTATTTAGCGTGCCTTGGCTCGTTGATTCTGACAACGGCCTATCTTTAGCACCTGTCAAAGTTTAGAGCGGAGCGGAGTTGAGTGTATTGCGCTGGGCGCCAACACCGCTCATATGTTTGCCGATAAACTTCAGGAAACGACAGCCGTGCCAATAATCCATATTGGGGTCGAAACGGCGAAGGCTGTAAAAAAGAGAGGACTTAGGGAAGTAGGACTTCTGGGAACGAAATTCACGATGGAAATGGATTTCTACAAAAACAAATTTGAAGAATATTGGTCAGAATGACTTTACCATTCCCGTCTTTGACACGACAAGAATACACTCGCAAGCAATTGTGGAGTTTGCGCTTTCGTAGATCTCTGGAGACAGCCTGAAACCTGATGTTAGCTTATCTATGAAGACAAAATGGGTGCCCTGGGTGCTCGGCGCGCTGTTGCTGGCAGCCTCGTTTTTAGTTGAAGGGGCTGCCTTCGACATTCAGCTTTATGATACGTATTATGTCGTTGGCTGGGCAAGTCTGCTGAAGGGCTTGGGTTTAGTATGTTTCATCGCGGGAGGAGCACGCCTTTTACGCAAGCGTTATAGAAGCCAGTAGTCGTGAAGATCAGCATGGGTAGCTTGTATGACGTCTCCGCGATTGTTTTAGAAACCTACCCGTATTTCTCCTGCCATTCCTTTTTTAATTTCTTGTAGTCGGCATCTTCGCGGGCTTCCAGGTATTTTCCGTAGAAAATACGCGCCGACTCCGCTTTAACGGGGTCTTCATCGCGGGGTAGCTGGTCACGACCGTGGGCGCCCGACTGTCCTTTCTTGTCGTCGGGTACGGCACCGTCGTATTTCTGGCCGGTTTTGTGATTGGCGTAACGCCGGGAGCGAGTGTAGCCCATCTGTAAAAACTTCCGGGCCATATCCATGCCAATGAAGTCGCCGTCTTGCTTATAGGTGAGAAACAGCTGGTAGATTTTCTCGGATGACTCCCGGGCTATGTCGGGAGTCTTGAATCGCCAGTAGGGCAGAATTTCATCTTTGTACGGCCGTACCAGCAACACCCCCATTTCGCCCTTCCCGACACGATATAGTTCAGGCTGTTCGCGAAGGTTCAGGGTGCGGTAGTCGAGGTCGTAGTTGAATGCGCGGTCGCTGGTTGCCATCTGACGGAGCGTATGAAATGGTATGTGTTGCAACAATAAATCGGCGTTGGTGGCTGCCTGTTGGCCAATCGAACAGGCTGGACTCGTCCCGACTAGGGAGCCAGCCAGGCCATTTTGGCATCGGGTTCGTATTGAAACAGCGCTTTAATCTGTCCGCTTCGGTTTAGCTGCAAGTAATCCATAGTCAGTACTCGGCATTCGATCACGGCAAAATTGACGCGACCCGCTTCGCTCTCTTCGATGGACGGCAAGCTGGCACCCAGGTGAGCCGGGAAGCCGGGATAAGGAGCGGGTTGCTCACTACCCGGCCGATGTTCCGACAGGTAGTTCTTCCGGTTGCCAACGCCTATCGATTGCCAATGTTCATCGGCTACGTAGTCGTTGGTATGCAAACGGGTATCGACCATCAGGCGCAGTTGCACCTGCGATTTTTCGTCCCAGAATAACAGCGTGCAGTCGGGAAAGGCTTCGAACTGCATTACCTTGGCCGCCCGTACATCGGTATGAAACCAGATGTATTTTCGATCGGCGTCAACTTTACGGAGTACCACCGTTCGGGCATCCGCACCAGTGGCCGTTCGGGAAGCTACGATCATTGTTTTAAAGCCGGGAGCGGTTGTCTCGTCTGGTTTGTTGTCGAGCACAGCGACAAGTTGTTGCCAGCTGGTTTGTTCGAGGGTATGCAGGGTGGCCGAAAGGCCGGGGTAAACGGAGGTTTCAGGAGCAGGCATTCGAAAAAAACTAGGTAAACGATAGCGGTTGTAAGGCTGGTAAACGAGCCGTAGACGGCAATTGTTCGGGCTTGCCGAAGCAGTTGATCCGGAACAGATCCACTTCCCGGATTAATCTGCGGGAACCGATAACCGGCAGGGTTATTTACTGGTTTATCCAGTATATCAGTAGACAATTAACCGACGCGTTTAGTATTCGTATGTGCTTCCATAAGTCACTCAATGTCAATGCCTCCGAGCTTGAGGCCCGTTATCAGGCTGTGTTGCCGCCTTCGGCTGATTTCCGGCCGATATACCACACCAATGCGTATAACCTACCCGCCTGGCCCATTGTAACAAGGCAGGAGCCGGGTAAACTACAGCTTATTCATTGGGGGCTCATTCCAAACTGGGTCCGAAGTCAGGAGGCCGCCGGGGACATTCGGACCAAAACGATCAATGCCCGTTCCGAAACAATTTACGAGAAACCATCGTTTCGCCCGGCCGCCCAGGCTGGCAGGCGGTGTCTGATTCCGGTTACGGGCTTTTTTGAATGGTACACGCAGGGAAGCAAGAAGTTTCCCTTTTACATCAGTAGCAGCGATCAGAAAATCACGTCCATTGCCGGTTTGTGGGATGAGTGGCTCGATCCCGAAACGGGGGAGTTGAGGCCTACCTATACATTACTAACAACCGAAGCCAATCCGCTACTGGCCGCCATTCACAACACGAAAAAACGAATGCCCTGTGTATTGACGCCCGAAGCCGAACAGGCCTGGCTGCACGAGGATCTGGACGAAAAAGAGGCTCTGGCGCTGCTCGCCGATCAATATCCTGCAAATAAAATGCACAGCTACAGCATCAGTAAGCGCATTACTTCCCGAACGGAGCCAAGTGATGTTCCGGAAGTCCTGTCGCCAGCCAGTTACCCGGAGTTGAGTAGCGCCACTCACCTGTTTCGCTAACTACCAGACTCGTTCAGGTTTTGAGTAGGGTGGTAAATACGGAGTTATTCAAGTTGGACGACATTAATCCGGAGAATAGTTGACAGCTAAGCGTGACCTAAGCAAGGCAGTCCAAAAAAGAAACGTCCAGGGTGATACGGGATGACGCGTATACCGTACGTTTACCTGTAAGTATCCGGCAATGTGCAGGAGGAACAAACGTTACGTTCATGTATAAGAAATAGACTATACCTATAAACTCCGGTTTACGTTGAGTGATGGTGAACAATATGAGTCAATCGCTGAGAGTCTGCCGCCGGTTGCCCCAATCGCTCGGGTTCGTGCGCAGTTTAATCCTGCTAGTCTTGCATCAGCTGAACAACTAAACGGCGTATTCGCAGCAGCTCATGACTTCTACGTAGACTTCACCGACCCAGCTGATCAGGCAAACTACTACCGCTGGGAATGGATTGATTGGGAAAGGCAGGACTGGTGCAGAAGCTGCCATGGCGGGCGATATCAAATTACCGACTCACAAGGCAAACTAGTTGACGATTGCGTAAACGAGCGCATTACTTACGCACCTTTTGATTACAACTGCCGTACCCAATGCTGGGAAGTTTTGCACGGGAATAAGCTGGTTTTGTTCAAGGATGACGCTAGCAATGGACGACTCGTAAAATCCCTTCGTGTCGCTCAGATACCGCTCTACTCAAAAGAACACTGCTTAGTCGAAATTCGGCAACAGTCGCTTACTCAAAAAGCCCACGCCTATTATAAACAACTGGATGATCAGACGCGCAATGCGGGTGGTGTTGCGAGCGCCCAGCCTGCCGTTTTAGTTGGCAATATTCATAACTCAGTCCGGAGAAATGAGCCAGTGGTCGGTTACTTTACTGTATCGAGTGTTGCATCACTTCGCTACTGGTTGAACCGGAGTGATGCAATCGGTTTCGCTCCTGGACTATACCAAGCTCTCAATGGTCATGATCCAACAAACGAACCTGCTAAAGAATGTTTCCGACCTCCCTTGGCTGTCTGTGTACCCAGTTACACAAGAACTCCAGTAAAGCCGCAGGGCTGGCAGGATTAACGCCGGGCCTACCGGAATAGGCCCGGCTAAATGGTTTGTAGCCCACCAGAAATAGTTAAGCATAAACTTCTTTGTAAACAAATACCTGAAGATCAATAATTATCTTATTTGATTATATTTTATAACTTATTTCCTTTCTATCCATAAGAAAAAGGGGCTTTGTTTACCTGAGCAATGGGGAGATAGTTACTATGACAAAAAGATCTATTGTACAATGGAGTTTACTCCTGATGGTATACCCAGTAGACGCTCAAATCCTCTATACACTCTCGGGAACGGTCCAGGACTCTGCTAACCACCAGCCTATTGTGCGGGCTGCCGTAGTACTCGATTATGAGAAGTCAGCAACTGGTACCTATACGGATGCGGAGGGGCACTTCTCGATCAAAACCCGTATAGGGCAGCATGTACTGGTCGTGCGTAGCCTTGGTTTTGTCCCCTTTCGGACCACGGTAAATTTACGCGACGATATGGCTCTCAATATTCGGCTACCTTCAGTATCCAGCCAGTTGGAAGAGGTGGTAGTTACCAGTAAAGGCTACGACCGCAACGTTCGCCAGCCCCTGCTGGGTGTGAGCCAGATCAATATTGCTACCCTGAAGAAGATGCCTGCGGCCTTGGGGGAGGTGGATATTCTGCGGAGTCTGCAAATGCTGCCCGGCGTTACCAGCGTAGGTGAAGCCGCCAATGGACTCAACATCCGGGGCGGTACTACGGATCAGAATCTGATTGTGCTGGATGACACCCCTATTTTCAACCCGACCCATATGTTTGGCTTGTTTTCGGTGTTTCCACCTGACGCGGTGAGTGGCCTGGACTTATACAAAGGCAACGTACCCGCTCGTTATGGCGGGCGGGCCGCTTCGGTACTTGACATCAGCCTCCGGAATCCTGACCTCAATAAGTTTAGTTTAAACGGGGGTATCAGTCTGGTAGCTAACCGGCTCACCCTGGAAACGCCCCTGGTGAAGGGAAAACTGGCGCTGCTGGTGTCGGGAAGAGGAGCCTTTAATGACTTTCTGCTGCGGGCCGTTTCGCCCCGCTTCGATAACATCCGGGCCAAGTTCGGCGATGGAACCACCAAGCTCTTCTGGCGAGTCAATGACAGGAACACCGTGACGGCGATGGGCTACTACAGCCAGGACTTGTTTCAGACCAATCTGCTGGGAAGCCTGGCCAATATCAACGCGGTCAATACCCAGTACGCCCAGCAAACGGCCAACGGTATGGTCCGCTGGTTTCACGCCATCAATGACAGGATAAACCTGCAGACAACGGCGCTGGTGGCCCGGTATATTCCCCGCATTCTGTCGACCGAAGATAGTACCGCGAATAAGGTAGTTCTAAAACAGTCACTGTTGCAACGACAGATCAAGTCGAATCTGAACTACCAGCTCGATAATCAGAAGATCGAGGTGGGCATCAGCGGAACCCATTACCGGCTTAACCCCGGCGAGTTGATACCGGGTAACAGTCTGGCCGTTAATTACCGGAAGACGCCCATCGAACAGGCGCTGGAACTGGGTATTCATGCTGAAGACGAAATTAGCCTGTCAGATAAGCTGGCCGTATCGGCGGGCCTTCGGTACTCACACTTCCTGAACCTGGGGCCATCGGTGGTACGCCGGTACCGTAACGACGGGCCGGCCAATGGGGAAGTGGCCGATGCCACCACGGTGGTCGATTCGATCGTCTACGGGGCCGGGCAGGTGACGAAGCAATACGGCGGTCTGGAACCCCGGCTGGGTGTACGTTATGCCCTGACGCCCAATTCATCCATCAAGCTGGGATACAATCTGATGCGCCAGTATTTGCAGGTAATTACCAACACGACAACGCCCCTGCCAACGTCCCGCTGGAAAACATCCGATGCCCATATTCAGCCCCAGGTGAGCCAGTTATGGTCAGCCGGTTATTTTCAGAATTCGACCAACAACATTTTTGAGCTATCGGCCGAGGCCTACTGGCGGAGTACGCAGCATATTCTGGATTACAAGCCGGGAGCCGATTTCCTGTTGCAGCCCTATCCCGAAACCCAGTTGCTGCCGGGTAGGAGTAAAGCCTACGGCCTGGAGGTCATGGTGGCTAAAAAGAAGGGTGAACTGACGGGCTGGATCAACTACACCTACTCCCGTACCCTAAATCAGGTCAACCAGGGTGTTGATTTTCAGCAGCAGATCAACGGGGGGAACTGGTACCGGGCCAATTACGACCGCCCCCACAGTGTGAACCTGAGCCTGACCATCAATCAGGGGCGAACCCATAGCTTTTCGTTTAACTTTGCGTACAGTTCCGGTCGGCCCTACACCGCCCCGGAGGGATTTATTCGCTACCAGGGCCGAACCTATCCCTATTACGATGAGCGCAACCAGTACCGGCTACCGGATTATCACCGGCTGGACTTTGCCTGGAACATCTACAACCCGAGCCTGAAGAACCGGCGCTGGCAGGGGCACTGGACATTTACGGTATACAACCTGTACGGTCGCAAGAATGTCTACTCGATCTTCTACCGCACTGAGGGGCAGGCGACCAACCCGTATCGGCTCAGTATCTTCGGCGCCCCGATCCCCAGCCTGACCTATAATTTCGAGTTTAAGTAAATCATAATCCATGCTGGCTCTATGTCCGTATCCCTCATTCGTTTTCTTATCGCTCTGCCATGGCTTTTGCTTCCGTGGGCCTGCGTGGACCCCGAAGACGTACGTGTGCGAGGTACCAACGATATTATTGTGGTTGATGGGACAATCACCAATCTGGCCGAACCCCAACTTATTAAACTGAATCGCTCTACGGCCGATCCACTCACGGGGCGCTTTGGCAGTAAGCCGATTACCAAAGCGACTGTCGAAGTTGTCGTTGATTCCACCCAGGTGATTGGCTGTCATGAAACTGTAGATGGCAGCTACCAGCTACCCAGCGATTTTAAGGGGCAAATTGGGCATGCCTATCAGTTGCGCTTTACGCTCAACGACGGCGTAACGTACGAATCGACTCCGCAGATTATGCCCCCCGTGCCGCCCATCACTAAGGTAAGCGCGACGTTTAACCCCAAGAGTTTATCGCCCCAGTTGTTGGGCGGGTACACCGCTGCTCATGATATTTTTATCGAGAGCCAGGACCCTGTCGAGCAGCATAACTACTATCGTTGGGAATGGAAGCTCTATGAGCGTCAGTACTGGTGTAAAACATGTACGCAGGGAGTTTATACGACCTACAAAGTAGTACCTTTTCTGTACAAGGATCGGAGTTATTTTGTGACAGGTAGTGAACTCTATGAAGACTGTTTTCGACCGATGGTAGGGATGGAGCGATTTGATGCTCCTGAGGTGCCCAACGATTACTGGAACTACGAGTATCGATGTCGGGCTGCCTGCTGGGAAATTATCTATGGCTATGACATCCTCGTCTTTGACGATAGGGATAGTAACGGGGGGCTAATTAGTCGGCAACGGATTGCCCAGATTCCCTTTTACGATTATCAGCCAGGTTTAGTGGATGTTCGTCAACTGTCACTCACGGCGGATGCTTATCGGTATTACAAATTGTTTCAGGACCAAACCCAAAACACGGGCGGATTAGCCGATACACCCCCTTCCGCTCTGGGGGGTAACGTACACCAAGTTGCTCAGCCTGAGGTAAAAACAGTCGGTTTTTTTACGGCTTCTGCGGCTTCTTTGGAGCACTATTGGCTTGACCGTAAAGATATTCAGGGTATTGCATACGGTGCCCTGGACCCGTCAGGGGCTCACCTGCAGCTTGGCGATGACCTGTTCTATGCACTGAATCAACGGCGGCCTAATCCTGAGCCTTCCCCACCTTACCAGGGCGGACGGGATGCCGCCAAAGTCTGGATTTGGCCAAACACGGATCGACCGCCTATGGCCCCTTGCTTACAAAGCGACAATCGAACGCCCTATAAACCCGAAGGTTGGCGGGAGTAGGTAAGCTTTCCTTCTAGGCGTGCCTCTTACTCATCAGTTTATCTCACTCCAAATGCGACATCTTTTGTTACTTCTGGCAACTTGGTTGAGTAGTGGCCTGTGTCTTTCGAGTTGCGTCGATCCTGCCGATCTACCACTACGAGGTACATTGGATGTGGTGGTCATTGATGGGACGATCACCAATCTGGCCGAACCCCAGATTGTCCTGTTAAACCGTTCTATTGCGGATCCGCTGACGGGGCTACCCGGTTCCCTTCCCATAACCAAAGCAAGTGTGGAGGTAGTAGTTGATTCCTTGCCGGTGATTCGGGCGAATGAAACGACGGATGGTCATTATCAGCTACCGATCGACTTTAGAGGGGAGATTGGGCATGCGTATCAACTTCGCGTTACCTTACCTGGTGGCGCTCATTACGAGTCTAAGCAGCAGGTTATGCCGGCGGCACCGCCCATTTCCTCGGTTAGAGCGCAATTCAACCCGTATAGTTTGCCTGTCTCCCAGTTTGGTGGATACACCGCAGCTCACGATGTATACATTGATACGCAAGACCCCATTCGTCAAGCCAACTTTTACCGCTGGGATTGGAAACTTTGGGAGAAACAGGAGTGGTGCCGAAGCTGCGTACAGGGTCAATACTCAATTAATAACGTACTGACGTTGATTTCCAGCAACGGTTTACCATATTACCAAACGGGTGATGCATTGCTGGAAGACTGCTTTTATCCACCGCCCTCCTTAACGCAGACTCCGTTGTCCTACTGGGTTTATGATTACTCTTGTCGAACCAAGTGCTGGGCCATTTTTACGAGTTATCAAGTAAACGTCTTCGCGGATACGTACAGCAACGGGGGCAGTATTTCGGCGCGGAAAGTAGCGCAAATTCCCTTTTATCAACACGCTCCTTGCTTGGTTGAGATCCGGCAGTCAGCCCTGACTGCGGAAGCATACCGATTCTATGAGCAATTTCAGGAGCAGACCCAAAACAATGGGGGAGTAGCGGACTCACCGCCCGGTGTGATTGTCGGTAACATCCGGAATATAGCTAATCCACAGGAACGTGTTGTTGGTTTTTTTACGGCCTCAGGTGTAGCCACAAACCGGTATTGGCTCGACCGAAAGGATACCCAGGGCGTTCCTCCCGGCTTGTTCTTGGCCATGAATGGACGAGCGCCTACTCCAGAGCCGTCGCCCCCATTGGCTCCTGCTATTTCTATTATCACGACCATTCCCCAAAAGCCACCCTACATGGCAGTCTGCTCACCAACTGACAATCGAACGCCCTATAAACCCGAAGGTTGGCGGGAGTAGTTGGTCGCTCTATAATTTCGCCGACGCCTTAGTTGACTTTGGTTGCCGTTGCCGGACTGAACTTAGTGCCAAAAAAGTCATTTGCGTTCCAGACCGGCCGGTCGGTGTTCTGAGCGGTGAGGTAGCCAATCAGAAACTGTAGTTGTACGTGCCGGGCAGCCGCTGTCCAGTCGAAGGGTTGGTTCATATCGTCCTGCGGGGTATGATAGATCGTAGCCCGCCAGTTGAGATTGAGTTTGGTTCCGTCGCGGTCGTCGCCGGTTGTTGAGCCACTTTTGATGTAAATGGCGGGAATGCCCTGGCGAACAAAACTAAAATGGTCGGAGCGCATGAAGACGGCCTGCTCCGGAATCGGATCTTTGGCAATGGCTACGCCCACAAATTGCGCGGCTGCATCAACGGCCCCTTTCATACTCGAATGCTCAGACCCGTACGGGACGATGTCGAGAAGGGGGTGGAAGAAAAAAGGCATATCCAGACACAGGTTGGCTACGATCTTGTTTTTGGGTACGGTCGGGTTGCTGGCAAAATAATCGGAGCCCAGCAGGCCCATTTCTTCCCCGGTAACGGCCACAAAAAGAATGGATCGACGGGGGGCTTTGGGCAGCGTAGCGAACAGGCGGGCTGCTTCCAGATTGATTGCTACCCCCGATGCGTTATCGTGGGCACCATTGTTGATGGAATCACCGGGCGCGCCTGTGGTGGGTTTTGTTATACCCAGATGGTCGAGGTGAGAGACATAAACGACGTACTCCTCTTTCAGTTTGGGGTCGGAGCCAGGCAGCAACCCCACCAGATTTTCGCCGACCAGTCCGTCGCTCAGGTCGGTTTGGGTATGGGCACGAACGGAAATAGGCAACGGAAACGCCTGGGGCTGGCTTTGATTAGCGGCTATCCGGGCTTCTTCAAACGTTTTGACCGCTCCCGTAAAAATAGATCGAGCGGTGGAATCACCCAGGGAGGCAATGACCGTTAACTGGGGGAACGTACGCTGAGCCTGTCCTTTCGCATCCGTCCACCGGTAGATGGGCTGCCGGTTTCGGGGGGAGTTCGACTCAATTCGGGCGCGTACATCGGTAGGCAGGCTGAACGTGATCAGGCCAACGGCTCCGCGTGATGCCGCCACTTCAGCTTTCGTTGACCCGGTATACGCCCGCTGATTGGATGGGAAAATGGCGGGTGCCCCGTTGAAACAGGCTACAATCTTCCCGCGTACATCAATACCTTTATAGTCATCGTAGCCCAGCTCAGGAGCCGATACCCCAAAGCCGACAAAAATGACCGGTGCCGAAACATCGCTGGTGGCCCTGCCAAAATTGGGGGAAAGAATAAAGTTTTTGCCATACGTTAAGGGCTGCTCGTTGCCATTCCGAATAAACGCCATCGAACTGGCTTCTTCACGTACCTGCGCCCGACGGAGGGGTACCGCCTGACGGTAGGTTCCTTTCTGACCAGCCGGACGAAAACCTAGCTGGTTGAACTGCTTCTCGACATATTGGGCCGCCAACTCGAACCCTTTCGTGCCGGGTTTGCGCCCTTCCAGTTTATCATCGGCAAGGTAGCGCATGTGGGCTTCAATAGCTTCCGGACGAACACTGCGGGCGACTTTCTGGGCTTCGGCGGGAATTGAAGGAACGGGGATTGTCGACTGGGCCGATGCGGTCAGGACGGTCAGGACCGCTACCGGAAAAAACATAAATCGATTCATGGTATGGACAGTCAGCATTTGTTGATGAGCGAGTGCCGGTTTAGTAAGAACGGAAACGGGTAAGCGGATTCAGGCAGATGGGTTTCCCAGTTTACTTCGTTTTCGGCCGTAAGCGAAATAAATGACCAAACCAATCGCCAGCCAGACGACCAGCCGAATCCAGGTGTCGGCGGGGAGCGACAGCATCATGAGTGCGCAGGTCAGAATGCCCAGAATAGGCACAACCGGTACCCAGGGCGTTCGGAAAGCGCGGGGTGCGTCGGGTTGCCGTTTGCGCAGAATCAATACCCCCAGGCAAACCATGATAAAGGCCAGTAATGTGCCTATGCTCGTCATTTCGCCCACTACCCGGATCGGCACCAGACCCGCAAACAGGCTGATGAAAATGCAGAGCAGGATATTTGATCGCCAGGGCGTTTGAAAGCGGGGATGAATCTCGGAAAAGGCGCGGGGCAGTAAGCCATCCCGGCTCATCGAGAAAAACACCCTCGACTGCCCGAGCAGATCAACCAGAATTACGGAGGTATAGCCGATCAGAATAGCCAGGATAATGGCCTGGCTGAGCCAGGCATAGGGCGTCTTTTCGATGGCGATGGCCACCGGGGCCGCGCTGTCCTTAAACTCGGTATAATTGGCCAGTCCCGTCATAACATAGCCAAACAAAACGAACAGGATAGTGCAGACAATGAGTGAACCCAGGATGCCGATGGGCATATTGCGTTGCGGATTTTTGGTTTCCTGCGCCATGGTAGCTACAATATCGAAACCGATGAAGACAAAGAAAACGACCCCCGCACCCCGTAAAATTCCGCTAATGCCGAATTCACCAAATACCCCCGTATTCGGCGGAATATAGGGCGAATAGTTGGCGGGATCAATGTATTGCCACCCCAGCCCTATGAAAACCAGCACCACCAGCACTTTCAGACTCACAACAATGGCGTTGAACACCGCGGAGCCCTGTGTACCCCGGACAATGATCACCGAAACGGCTACCACGACCAGAACGGCGGGCAGGTTAATAAACCCACTCACGACCGAACCATCGGGCATCGTCAGCGTTTCGAAAGGAGACTGCACTAACTGCGGAGGTAAATGAATGTCGTATTTGGCCAGAAAGCGAGTCAGGTACTGTGACCAGCTAATGGCAACGGTGGCGGCTCCCACAGAATATTCGAGAACCAAGTCCCAGCCGATGATCCAGGCAAACAGCTCACCCAGCGTAGCGTACGCATAGGTGTAAGCACTCCCGGCTACGGGCACCATGGCGGCAAATTCGGCATAGCACAAGGCGCTGAACGCACAGCCAATAGCGGCAACAACAAAGGAGAGTGTAACGGCCGGGCCAGCATGGTTGGCGGCTGCAATACCCGTGAGTGAAAACAAACCGGCCCCAATAATAACCCCGATACCGAGGGCTACCAGGTTGAATGCACCGAGCGAACGCTTCAGGGTCGATTTTCCGCTTTCGTCGGCTTCCTGCCGAAGCAGGTCAAGAGATTTTATACGCATTAGACGTTGATGAAGGGTACGCAACGGGTAGGGCAGTTACGTGAAAAGCTGCACATCCGTAAAAGCCTTAAGGGCAGGCATTGGTTATTAATAACCGGACCTTTGCCGAAATCTGTGCCACGGTTTTACTAACGATCCAACTAAACCGGGGCATAGATTTTCGGATTCCGGCGAAAGTCCGGGTTACATGTAGTGCACGCCAACGGCGATCAATGAGGCCGCTAACCAAAGCAGAAAGAACGCTCTCGAATAAGGATTAAGCGTTGTGTCATTGGCTTCGTCGGCTAAAAATCGGGGACGAGCCATCGATTGGCTTAGCGCTTTGCTCCAATGTCGGTAGGTTGGACTGACGATGGACACGGGGTGTTTGTTTATGGAAAACGAGCGAACGGTAACGCGTTGGTTGCTGATGATAACAGTCATTAGATGAGTTGTTTTAGAATCAAAAAACGTTTTTTACAAAGCCTATAGACTTTATAGTTTGATTTAGAACAAGTAATCCGCCCCCGGTAAGAGGGCGGATTAAGGACAAAGCTACTGCCCCTTGTCCAGATTTCAAATGATTACGTGCGTTTCGGTTTATGGCTCACCCAAACTACGCTACTTACAGCAGCGCGGCCCCAAAAACACCGGCGCTGTCCCCTAGTTTGGGTTTCAGAAATTTTGTGTTGATTTCCCGGCTGTTGAAGACATATTTCTTGGCTCGTTCAACCCCTTCGGTATACAACAAGTCCACATTGCCAACGCCACCACCCAGGACGATAGCATCCGGGTCGAGGATGTTGATGATAACGGAAATTGCCCGCCCGAAATACTCAAGCATGCGGTTTACCGTCTGACTGGCTACCAGGTCATTGCCCTCCTGATAACGATCCATGATCTCTTTCATTGTCCGTTCCTCTCCGCTTACCTTTGCGTAATAGCGTTGTAGAGCGGGTCCCGAAATCACCTGTTCATTGCAACCAGCTTTTCCGCAATAGCAGGGGTACCCGTTCTCTTCCAGGATGTTATGGCCCCACTCACCACCGATTCCCTGCAGACCATTTAGAACGAAGGGCACACCATCGCGGCCCCGGATAACGACACCCCCGCCAACACCAGTTCCCATAATAACCCCGAAAACCGTTTGAAAGTCGGGAACGATGTCAGGCACACTGCCCATTGTCGATTCGGCCAGCGCAAAACAGTTCGCGTCGTTGGCCACGGCAACGGGTACCCCCAATAGTCTGGCCAGATCCTGCTTCATCGGTTTACCATTCAGCACCGTTGTGTTACAGTTCTTCATGGATTGACGAGCCGGATCGAACGAGCCCGGTGTGCCAAACCCAATCCGGTCGGGCTGAAGACCGGTTTCCGCTTTGAGCATATCAATGAGCCGAATAATCTGGCCCATAATATGGTCGTAACCTTTGTGGGCTTCGGTGTCAATGCGTTTACGAATAATGACAGCGTCGGGAGAAGGAGCGGATAGAATAACACCCTCGATTTTGGTGCCGCCCAGGTCAATACCCCAATAGTTTTGCATTTATTGAAAATAATAGGTGATGGGAATGTAGGTTAATGACCACCTTTGGTGCTTCCGGTGTTCATCTATAACCTGATTAATGGCAAATTAGCTAGTTTTGCCAGCGCTTTTCCTGAATTTTGTCCGCGGTACAAACGTCTTTTCCGAAAAATTCAGGACGATTCTTTTTTCAAATCAACACGCATAATTCCAAAATCAAAAATAAGTATGCTTACACCCGGTCAAAAAGCTCCCGAATTTTCTCTCTTTAACAGTGATAAAAAGGAAGTTAGCCTGTCAAGTTTAAAAGGAAAGAATGTTATTATTCTTTTCTTCCCGATGGCCTTCACCAGCGTTTGCACGGCCGAACTCTGCGAAATGCGGGATAATATCAGCACCTATTCGGATCTGAACGCAGAAATACTGGGCATTTCGGTCGATTCACCCTTCACGTTGGCCAAGTTCAAAGACGAGCAGAACCTGCCCTTCGATTTATTATCTGATTTCAATAAAGAAGTATCGCAGGCGTATGATACCTATTACGAAACATTTGCGCTGAATCTGAAGGGTGTTAGCAAACGTTCCGCTTTTGTCGTTGATCAGAATGGCGTTATTCAATACGCGGAGGTACTCGAAAGCGCTGGTGATGTTCCTGATTTTCAGGCTATTCGGCAAACGCTGACGTCGCTTAACTAATCCGTAATGGCCTGGTACACTACTTTTTTTCACGGATTGCCACAGATTGCGTGGAAGGCGGCCCAGACGGAAGAGCAAACGCAGCTCGACCTCGAACTACTGGTTGAAACGCTGGACTTTGGTCCGGATGATCGCCTGCTGGACATTTTCTGCGGCTACGGTCGGCATGCGTTGCCGCTGGCTCGGATGGGCGCCCATGTGACAGGAGTCGATATTTCGGAGGAATACATTTCGGAAATTAATTCGGCGGCTCAGGCTGATAAGCTTTCACTGGTTACGGTGGCCGCCGATTTTCTTCAAACGCCGGAAGCCACTATCGGTGCCGCCGGGTCATTTGACGCAGCTTACTGCCTAGGCAATAGTTTTAGTTTCTTTCCCAGGCCCGACATGCTGTCTTTCCTGAAACGCATTGCCGGATTGCTGAAGCCTGGTGGCCGCTTCCTCGCTCATTCCGAGATGCTGGCCGAATCCGTGCTGCCCGATTATCAGGCCCGCAATTGGCAACCCGTTGGTGACGATGGTGAGGAACCAATTCTGTTTCTGGCTGAAAATGAGTACATCCCGATGGAGAGCCGAATCGACTCACACCTGACTTATGTTCGGGCGGGGCAAACGCAGACTCGGTTGGCGCAGCATTTTGTGTATACGCTGGCTGAACTTCGTGGGTTATTTAGTGAAGCAGGGCTGCCGGTTCTCGATTGTTACGGTACCATTGACGGAGAACCGTTTGCGCTCGGAGACGAAGCCGTCTGGATACTGGCCAAGCGCCAATAAGTGACTGGTAATTCGTACATCAGGATGCTACTTAGTAAAGTATACGCTATTTTGATGCAACTGTCTGTTTATAAGAGAGATAGTTATTTTGCCAAATCTCGATTATTTAACTTTTTTGAGGATCGTTGTATTATTTCGTTATTAATCCGTAGTTTTCAGTCGATATAACACCGTTAACTAAAGATTAAGCACCTGAAATTGTATGGAAACTATCGAACGCAAGCCACGTAGTCGAGATCAAGCCCGTTCCGGTATCTTAAAAACGGCTAAGTCAATTGCCCGTCGTGAGGGGTGGCAAGCCGTTTCGATTCGAAAAATAGCCGACGCAATCGAGTACAGCGCGCCCATTGTCTATGAATACTTTGATAGTAAAGATATATTGCTGGATGAAATACGAAATGAAGGGTTCCAGCATCTGGCGCAGGAGTACGGCCGTATTCTAAAACTTTACCGTGATCCTGAAAAGCGACTGTACGAAATCTCGCTCGTGCAATGGGATTTTGCCCGCCACCAGCCAGAAATTTATCAGGTCATGTATAACCTGGATGGAGCCTATTGTACCCTCCCGGTATACCAGTCAGAAACCATGCAGGATGTGGGTCGCATTGTTCGCGAAACCATTTTTTCCTTCATCCCCAAAGCGGAAGAAAGCATCAAACGGCTTTATTTTCAGTGGTGGTCGGTATCGCACGGCACGATCATGCTGGCCATGCTTCTCAAAGATGAACAATCGCTCGATCAGTCTGAACAAATCTACCGCGAAACAATGCGCCGGTTTGTCCGCGATTTGAGGTAAATAGTGCGAAGAGAACCCGGCGCTTTTGACTAAGTAAAGGCTTTCGTCGGGGGTGTCATTAGTGCATAGGCAAGCTCTTAACCTTACCACCGGCTACATCATCGACGCTGTGCTGGATAATGAAGGCTTTAGGGTCTAGTTCGGTTACTATGGCCCGTAACCGGCTGATCTCAAGCCTGGTAACGACTGTATACAGTACGTTGTCGAGGTCCTGGTGGCTGCCGTGCTTGCCGTAGCCCCCATCGCCCTTAAGAATTGTTATACCCCAGCCTTTCTCAATAATTCGCTTCTGAATCAGGGGATTATGTTTCGAGATGATCAGGACGGCGGTGTATTCTTCGATACCGTGAATAACAAAATCCACCGTTTTTGAGGCTGCAAAATAGGTGATCATGGAGTACAGGGCTGGATTTATGCCCAGAAAAAAGGCGGCAGCACCAAAAATAAGTACGTTTAAGACCAGAATTACGTCACTTACTTTCAGAATCGGACTGCTTCGGCTAATGAGCAGGGCGGCAATTTCGGTTCCGTCCAGAACGGCTCCCCCCCGCATGGCCAGCCCAATACCCGCCCCAATGAAGAACCCGCCAAAAACAGCTGTCAGCAGAAAGTCGGGGGTGACATCCGGATAGGGAACAACGGCTAGGCTGATGGATAGTCCGGTAATAGCCAGCGTACTTTTAAGCGCAAACTGCTTGCCAAATTGCCGATACCCAAGGCCTATAAAAGGTAAGTTGATCAGCAAGAGCCAGATGGGTAGGGGTACGTCGATAAGGGATGCGAGCAACATTGAAACGCCCGTAACGCCACCATCAATAAAATGACTAGACAGCAGAAAGCCCTTGATGCCCATGCCGGCACCAAGTACGCCAGCCGTAATAAATGCAGTATCTTTTATTAATCTATACGTAGGTGTGTTTCGAAACATGAAGTCGGGGGTTGAGAAAATAAAGAATCAGTAGACTAAATGGAGCGGGTCCATCCGGTCTACGGATAACTGTAAACAAACGTATTGTTCTAGTACAGTCCGTCCACGGAAAGGTAACGTTCGCCCGTGTCGTAGCAGAAGGTCAAAATCCGGCTTCCGAGGGCCAGACCCGGTAGTTTTTTGGCAATGGCGGCCAACGAAGCACCCGACGAAATGCCGATAAACGTTCCTTCTTCCCGCGCCGACCGGCGGGCCATTTCGTAGGCTTCTTCTTTACTAACCTCAATTACCCCGTCCAGGACGTCGGTATGTAAGTTTTGGGGAATGAAACCGGCGCCAATACCCTGAATGGGGTGGGGACCGGGTGAGCCACCGCTGATAACCGGTGAGAGTTCGGGCTCTACCGCATATACTTTCAGATTGGGAAATGCCTGTTTGAGCACCTGCCCTACGGCGGTTATGTGCCCGCCCGTGCCAACCCCTGTAATCAGCACGTCGAACCCATCGGGGAAGTCAGCCAGGATTTCCTGAGCCGTCGTGTTTACGTGGATATCAATATTGGCCTGATTTTCGAATTGCTGGGGCATCCAGGCGCCGGGCGTCTGGGCCACCAGCTCATGGGCGCGCTCAATGGCGCCCTTCATCCCTTTCTCGCGGGGTGTCAGGTCAAATTCAGCTCCGTAAGCCGCCATAATTTTACGGCGTTCAATACTCATCGACTCGGGCATGACCAGAATGATTCTGTATCCTTTTACGGCCGCTACCATCGCCAGGCCAATACCCGTATTGCCCGACGTTGGTTCAATAATCGTACTGTCTGACGTCAGCAAGCCTTTCGCTTCGGCGTCATTGATCATAGACAGCGCAATTCTATCTTTTATGCTTGCCCCCGGATTGGCCCGCTCCAGCTTCGACCATACTTCGAAGCCGGGAAACAGGCGATTAATGCGTACGTGTGGTGTGTTACCGATTGTGTCGAGAATGGAGGCCGCTTTCATGGAAAAAAAGAGTTATAAGACAAGGCGTGGTTCAGACGGAAGTCTGCTAACCACGCATCCGATGAATTTAGATGACAAAATTGATGGGTTCGGCGGCTTCGAGTGACCGTAGCCGAACGTCGGTCTGGTGCTGATGGAAAACCAGCGAATGCGCTTCTACGCTGGTCGTCAGCCAGACGTTTCCGCCGATAACCGAGTCGTGTCCAACCACCGTATAACCGCCCAAGATAGTCGCGTTTGCGTAAATAACGACGTTGTTCTCGATCGTCGGATGGCGTTTTTTCTGAGCCATTGATTTAGCCACGTGGGTAGCGCCGAGGGTTACACCCTGATAGATCTTGACGTTATCGCCGATGATCGTTGTCTCGCCGATAACGACTCCGGTGCCGTGATCGATAAAAAACGACTTGCCAATCTGAGCGCCGGGGTGAATATCGATACCCGTCTGGCCGTGGGCGTATTCCGTGAGCATCCGGGGCAGGAGGGGGACGTTAAGCTTGAGTAATTCGTGCGCAATCCGGTAGACCGCAATGGTATAAAATCCCGGATATACGGCTACGACCTCCTCGATGCCAACGGCCGCCGGATCATTGTCGGCAATCGCGTGCGCGTCGAACAGTAGACTGTCGTAAATAGTAGGTAACTGCTCGAAAAAGCGCTCGGTGATAACTACCGGACTTTCGGCCAGGTTTTTCTCCAGCGGATGTAGCAAACAAACGAGTTGTTCGTTCAGATGCTGATACGTTTCTTCCACGTGCTGCGAGATGGATTTGCATTCCTGAGTAACCGGAAAAAGCAGCCGCATTAGCTGGTCAATAAAGCGTCCGGCGTCTGGCCGGGAGGGAAGCTTGTAGCGATAACGGGCTCGCTGCGTCTGTAAATGATCGAGGAAAGTACTGGTTTCGGTAGTCATAGTAATCATTGTCTGAGTCGAGATGCGGGAAGACGTGCGGCCAAAAGGGGCTATCAACGGTACATCGGATTGATAAACCGGTAGAATTTCTGCCCCGTTTTGGGGAATCAATACACTGGCCAACGACGCGTAAAACAAGTGTTAAACCGGATTTTAACAATAGTTTCTTTGATTTTTAAACAAAAAGTGGGCCGCAAAGTTCGTCGGCAATTCCTGGAACCCGATTTGCAAAGGAAAAACAGGTAAACTAATGAACCAACTTATTATGCTCAGTAAAACGATCATTGCATTTTTGATTTCGCTGTCGGCAACGTCGGGGGTCGCCTGGATGGTGGCGGCTGCCTGCCAGCCATCGGATCAATCGAACGCAGTGACATCAGACTCCCTAAGCAATAACACCAAGGCCGCTGCTCTTTCCGCCAGGGTTATTAATGCATACCCAAAATTGACGTTCTCGTCGCCCGTTGAATATACCTACGCCAAGGACGGCACAAACCGCGTATTTGTTATTGAGCAGGAAGGAAAAATACGGGTCTTCGAAAATAACGCCAATACGGCGACAGCCGGTACGTACCTGGACATTCGTAACAAGGTCGCATCGGGTGGCGAGATGGGTTTGCTGGGCCTGGCCTTTCATCCTGACTTTAAGCAGAATGGCTTCTTTTACGTCAATTACACCAAGAATAACCCGCGTGAGACGGTGGTGAGTCGTTTCAAAGCATCATCCGCTAATGCATCGCAGGTCGATCCTGCTTCCGAAGTTATTCTTTTTCGGTTTGCGCAGCCTTACTCAAACCACAACGGCGGCAAAGTCCTGTTCGGTCCGGATGGCTTCCTCTATGTTTCGACCGGCGATGGTGGCAGTGGGGGTGATCCGCAGAATAACGGTCAAAACAAAAGCAGCTGGCTCGGTAAAATCCTGCGCGTAGACGTGAACAGTACAGAAAAGGGTCATTACGGAATTCCGGCTGACAATCCGTTTAAAGGCAACAGCAAAGGCTATCGGGAGGAGCTGTTCGCCTATGGCTTGCGTAACCCCTGGCGGATCAGCTTCGACGACGAAGGCCGTTTATGGGCAGGCGATGTTGGGCAGAATTCGATTGAAGAAGTGGATATTATTACAAAGGGTGGTAACTACGGCTGGCGTGTAAAAGAAGGTAACGCTGATTATAACGCGAAGGATAACCCCGCCAATGCTTCTGATCTGGTGGCTCCCGTCTGGCAGTACAGTCACAGCAATGGCGACATCTCCATCACTGGTGGTATGGTGTATGGGGGAACAGAAAGCCCGTCGTTACGGGGTAAATACGTTTTTGCCGATTATGCCAGTGGTCGTATATGGGCACTGACCCCAAATGGAAACAAAGCTGCAACAGCCCAGGAACTTATGACGCGGGCCGGTTCTATTTCAGCCTTCGGCGAGGACCAGAAAAAAGAAATCCATTTGTGTGATCTGGGCAGCGGAAAGATATTGAAACTGGTTGCAAACTGACCTCCGGCTTTTGTCGTGGCCACGGACGAACTGGTCACCACGTGAGAAGACAAATTAAGGTAAAAAGGTGCCTGGGCTTAAATAGCGGGCACCTTTTTCTGTATATTGAAACACCGTTAGAACCAGAACGCGCTTGTTTGCTTATGACCACCATGTTTGAATCACCCCTGGGTCTTGTTCGCGTTACCGGCGATGAGCAGGGCGTTTCGGTTATTTCGTGTCACGATAGTGTAGTCAATGAAAACTGGAGCAATACCCACTTGCCGACGCCGGTTGAAAAGGCTGTTACTCAACTAAAAGCGTATTTTGCCGGGGAACGGCCTGCGTTTGACTTCCCGCTGAACCCGGCTGGTACAGCTTTTCAACAGGTCGTTTGGCAGGCTTTGCGGGAGATTCCATTTGGTACCACCCTGTCGTATCTGGCATTGAGTCGGCGCATTGGCGATGAGAAGGCGATTCGGGCGGTAGCAGCTGCCAATGGACGAAATCCCCTCTGGATCGTGGTGCCCTGCCATCGCGTAATCGGTTCCGATGGGTCACTGACGGGCTATGCGGGTGGATTGTGGCGCAAGAAATGGTTGCTGGAGCACGAGGGGGCCTTTGCCCGATCTGGCCAATTGGCGCTGTTTTAATCAATTTGGTCCACTTTGTCGTTTAGTACCCGATGCCTACAGCCCTATCGCTCCTCACGTTATCGTGTCTCCTCTTGATTATATCGTCCTGCGTCCCTCGTTACAAAGGTCCGATTACCGACCATTTTAACGGCAAGAAATTTTACAACCCGAATATGCCCGAACGAACATCGGGCGGTTTATTGAAGTGGTTGCTTCACCGCGATAAAGGCCCCTGGCCAGAACAGCCAGACGCTTTTGTGGGTGCCCGGCCCGCTACGCGCGTGGAAGGCGATACGCTGGTTCTGACGTTTGTTAACCACTCCACGTTTCTCATTCAAACGGCGGGTCTGAACATTCTTACCGATCCTGTCTGGTCAAAGCGGGTGGGGCCAACGTCGTGGTTAGGCGTCAAACGTAAACGGCCGCCGGGACTGCGTCTGGACGAATTGCCGCCCATTGACGTTGTTTTGTTAAGCCACAACCATTACGATCACCTCGACCTGCCTACGCTCAAAAAACTGGTCAAGGCCCATAATCCGCTCTTTATCACTCCGCTCGGGGTGTCGCATTTGCCGCGCTCGGTCGATGGCCGTATCTCGCCGGAGCTCGACTGGAACGACACGTTGCGCGTAAATGATCAGCTATTGCTGCGGTGTACGCAGGCCCAGCATTTCAGCAACCGGGGTATTGGCGATCGGGATGAAACGCTCTGGTGCGGTTATTTACTGCACACCAGTTTTGGCACGACTTATTTTTGCGGGGATAGTGGCTACGGCCCTCATTTCAAAAAGATTGCCGAGCAAGCGCAGAGATCAGCAACGGGTCCCATCAAGCTGGCCCTGCTGCCCATTGGGTCTTATCGACCCGAGTGGTTCATGGCTCCCGTGCATGTTTCGCCAGCGGGAGCCGTGCAGGCGTTCGTTGATCTAAAGGCGACCCAGGCGGTCGGCATTCACTTTGGTACGTTTCAGCAGGGCGATGATGGGCTTGCCGAACCTGCCGCCGATTTGCGCAAAGCCTTACAGGCGGCCAAGATTCCCGAGAGTCAGTTTCTGGTTCCTGAAGAAGGACGGCCCATGGTGTTTAACTGATAGACCGAATCCTTGTATCCAACAAAACAGGAGTGACAACGTTAATTACGATGAACAGGCAGTATCATTGACAAACAGACGCAGTTACTTTATGAAGTTGTTTCGGTTAGGAGGCTATCTGATACTAGCGATCAGTAGTTTTGTATTTCCCCTGAAAGCGGCTCGGGCGCAGGCTCAGGAAGGCTGGCGTTTGGCGAAAGACAAAGATCAAATACAGGTTTATACGCGCAATATACCCGGTAGTCGGTCGAGTGAACTACGGGTTGACTGTATTATGCCCGGTACGCAGACTCAGTTGGTCGCCCTACTGTCCGACATTGCCAACTATAAAAACGTTATTTATAAAACGAAATCGGCACGGTTGATCAAGCGTGTCAGCGAAACGGAGCTACTGTACCACGTCGTTACCGCCGTGCCCTGGCCCGTAAGTGATCGCGACATGGGTGTTCAGTTAACGTTTGCGCATGATCCGGTCTCAAAAATGCTGGAGGTAAAAGGAGTGGGCGTACCTAATCTGGTGGCTGCTCAGCCCAACACGGTGCGTATTGCTGACTGGCTGGCGATCTGGCATGTCCGACCAATCGCAAAGCAGCGGATGCAGGTTATCTACACATGCCGGCTCGATCCGGGGGGCGATATTCCGGCCTGGCTCGACAATGTGGCCGCGGCTTCAAGTGCCTATCAATCATTTGTGCTGATCCGAAATAGCCTTTCCCTGCCCCGTTACCAGGGGAAAAACTTCGCTTTTCTCAACAACTAAGGCCGTCTATAAGGTTTTCTGATAAGCCAGAAAGCGCAGGCCCGGCCGAAAGCTAAGGGTAATGTCACCCGCGTATTGGTAACCAAGTTTAGGGAAAAGCTTTTGAGTGACTTGGTTTTCGGAGTTTGTATCTATCCGCAGGTAAGCGATACCGCGTTCGATGGCGATCTGCTCGGCCTGATTGAGTAACGCCACGGCAACACCCCGCCCCTGGAAAGCCGGGTCAACGGCGAGTCGGTGGGTCACGATGGCGCGCTGGGTCAAATCAAAGCCAACCTGAGCGTATTCCGGTTCCTGGTCTTCCGTTATGGCGGCCACACCCGCCAGCAATCCATCAATAACAACTACCCAGAGTTGCTGCTTAGCCAGATCCGCTTCGAATACGGTATGGTTTGGGTAATGGTCATCCCACTGAAAATTTCCGGATTTACGCATCAGGGGAACAACGTGGCGGATGAGGTGCATCAGAGCCGGTAAATCAGCGGCATTGGCCAGGCGAACGGTCATTGGCGTAACTTGTTAATTTGGCGCAAATACGGTATTTCGCCGTTGGTTAACTAAACAGAAACCGTTATGGAGCTGGAATTTCCGGTTGTGCTTAAAAAGCTCGAGGTAATGACGGACGATGAGTTCTTTACCTTCTGTCGGGCAAATGACCCACTCGAACTGGAACGTGATAAAAACGGAAACATAATTATAGTGTTACCAACAGGATCAAAAACAGGAAATATTAATCTGATACTAGCTAGCCGGGTATTTCTTTGGAATGAAGAAAGAGCGGCTGGGTATACCTTTGATTCATCTACGGGTTTTAAGTTGCCTAGTGGAGCAATTCGATCGCCGGATGTGGCCTGGGTTCAGAAAGACCGTTGGGAAGCAATCTCTGAGGAACAACAGGAGAAATTTGCCCCTGTTTGCCCTGACTTTGTTATTGAACTCCGTTCGACCAGTGATGACCTGGTCTATCTTCAGAATAAGATGGAGGAATACCGCGAGAATGGCTGCGCATTGGGCTGGTTGATTGATCGTAAAAGTCAGCAGGTGTTTATTTACCGCCCCGATCAACCCGTCGAAACAGTTCCTTCTTTTGCGCAAACGCTAGCCGCTGCGCCAGTACTGCCCGGCTTCACATTTGACCTCACGCTGCTAACACGCTAGTTCATTTCTCTGCTTTCAGCATATCAACGACCATGCTTAATTCGTTGACCGTTGCTTCGGGGTTGCCCGAGTAGCCAATGGCCCGGTACCGAACCCGACCGTTGGGACCGATAACGACTTTAGTGGGTATTCCCTGCACTTTATAAGCACTCGACACCTTTTGCTGCGTATCGAGCGGTACGACGAAATTGTACGTATTGCGGTTCATGAAGTTATGCACTCGCTGCACCGGACCGCCTTCGCGTGTATTAACAAACAAAAAGCGCACATCAGGATCGTTCTGGAACCGCATCTGGGCCTGTTGCATGGCCGGAAAAGAAGCAATACATGGCCCACACCAGGTGGCCCAGAAATCCAGCACGACAACCTTTCCTTTCAGCGCTGCCGATGAGATAGTACGTCCCTGCAAATCGGTGAGCGAAAAGGCCGGGGCCGGTTCATTAATTAGCAGCTGCCGGAGTTCATCCTGCTTTTCAGCCCGCAAATCGGCTTCGAGGTTAGCCAGATACGCATCCGCCTTGGCCGCGGTATTGCCGGGTTGTTTGGCATACCAATCGTGGAGAGCCGTTTTCAATCCCGGCGTTGCTTTCCCGATCTGAACCGCAGCCTCGGCCATTGGTTGAGCGTCTGCCACGTGGTTTGTTCGTAGGGCACAAAGAAAGTATCGTTCCGTAACCCGTGGGTCGCTGTTGTCCAGATCATCGGGATTAATAAACTCTTTGTAGAGCGGATACGCATCGGCGTATTTGCCCTGTTGTTCCAGCGTACGGGCGTAGGTATTCTGCAACTGCCGTTGCCAGTTTTGCTTTTCCGTCTCCCAGTTACCTACGGCCGTTCTGGGTTTAGGCTGTGTTTTCAAGACATCCATTGCCCGTTTCACCAAGATTTCCGCTTCGGGTACCGATCGTCGTTCGTCAGCCAACTGAAAGGCAATCGTATTGAGCATCAACACATCGGTATGCGATGCGGGTTGCTTCTCTACGAACGTTACCAACCCTTTGATGTCATTGTTTTTAAAGTAACCATCCGTCATTAGCACCGTTAAGGCGGGAAGGTAGGACGAGTTGGGGAACTCCGTCAAAAAGGCCTGATAAGCTACCTTTTTACGATTCCAGTCCGGCTCGTTGCGTACAGCCATCGATCGGTCTTTCTGCACGAGCGAACCCGTTGGTTCAATGAGTTTCTGCCGTTCGCGCAGGGCGTTTGCCTTCGTAAAATCGCCCATGCTTTCGTACAGCTGAGCCGCCGTGGTCAGTTCAGCACTGGTTGGTGCTGGTCGGGAGGCCAGATAAGCGTCGATACCGGCTTTTACTTTCGGGCCATAGCCGGGTTTCCGTTGCTTGACCTGAGCCGCCAGCAGGTCTGACCAGTACTGCGGACGAAGATCAGGGTTTTGCAGTATCTCGTGCTCGTACAAGGTCACGACCCAGTTAGGGTCATATTTGGCCCCGGCTTCGTAGATAAAATGACTGCGTGTAAAGACGGATGCCTGTCCGCCGGTTGCATGCGGTACCGGCCGACCCGTGGGATCGCAAACCGGGATGACGTATAACTGGCCTTTATTCAGGTCTGCCCGTTTGGGTTGTTTACTGTTTCGGAAAAGAAGCATCAGGCCCGCTACCTCTCGTTTGGGTAAAACCAGTTGCCCTACATAGTCATGGCCAACCCGCGTCATTGCAACACTCGTCGGCTGACTAAGCTGCATGGCATTAGGTGCCCCGTACCGGACATAACGACCTTCGATGGTGCTGTCTGCCGCCAGGGGAGTGGTTTGGGGCGAGTACGTGAACGAGACCACCTGACCAAGCTGTGGACGCTCGGGCGAGAAACAGAATTGAGCCCTGGCCCACGGCGACGCCAGAACCAGTACGAAGAGAATAGCAGAAAACTTGATCGTCATAACAGAGTTGAGGTCACCGCTGATCGGCAGTAAACGAAGGTACGCGGGAAGGCGTTAAAGGCAGTACATTTCGTTGTTTTTATTACCCGGCTACACCGCCACGGCTTCCTGTCTGACAACTGGCTTTGACACCGCCCACAGCCCGACAAACGTAAATAAACCATTGAGCAGCAGTCGTTCAAACCCGAACTGGTAGCCACCAAACCAGGCCGCCGAATGCTCGTTGACGTAGTACGTAAGCAGGGGCGAAACCAGGCAAATCCAGGGAACAAAACGGTCCATAACCGGACGTTTGTTGAAGATACCAAACGCGTATAGACCCAGTAAGGGGCCATACGTATAGCCCGCGATGTCAAAAACGGCGGTAATGACCTCTTTGCTGTTGACTTGCCGGAAAATAATAATGACGACGTAGAACAGAATGGAAAAGCCGATATGAACGATGTGCTTGATGCGGGAGCGCTCGGCCTCCGGCCGATTTTCGACGTTCATAAAATCGACACAAAACGAGGTTGTTAGTGCCGTCAGCGCTGAATCGGCACTGGCGTAGGTAGCGGCTGTAATGCCCAGCAGGAACGTAATACCCACCAGCAAACCTAGGTGGTTCAGGGCAAGCATGGGATACAGATCATCGGTGCGCGTAGGAATGGCTATGCCTTCGCGCTGCGCGTAGACGTATAAAAGCACACCGAGCGACAGAAACATGAAGTTGACGAAGACCAGCGTAACCGTAAACCAGAACATGTTTTTCTGCGCTTCGCCGATGTTTTTGCAGGTCAGGTTCTTCTGCATCAAATCCTGATCCAGCCCCGTCATGACAATGGCAATGAACGCACCGGAAATAAATTGCTTGAAGAAGTTCTTGGGGTCGTTGGCATCCCAGTAAAACACCTGCGACATCGCATTATCCTTCACCGTTCGGACCAGATCGCCAAACGAGAAACCCAGTTCCCTTGAAATCAAGACGATGGTCAGCACAACGGCCGTAACCAGAAACACGGTTTGGAGCGTGTCCGTTACAATAATGGTTTTAACGCCCCCTTTGAATGTATAGATCCAGATTAACCCGATGGTAATGAGCACGGATACCTCGAACGGAATTCCCAGGGGCGTAAACAACGCCAGTTGCAGCACGCCAGCGGCTACGTAGAGCCGAACGGCGGAACCAACCGTGCGCGCCAGCAGAAAAAAGCCAGCCCCTGCCTTGTAGGACCAGAATCCAAAGCGTTTTTCGAGATAGCCATAGATCGAAATCAGGTTCAGCCGGTAATAGAGGGGCATCAGGACCGAGCCAATGACGATGTAGCCGATAATGTAACCCAGGACTACCTGGAAATACGAGAAACCGATCTTGCCCACGGCCCCCGGTACGGAGATAAAGGTAACACCCGACAACGAGGTGCCAATCATCCCGAAGGCCACTAACCACCATGGCGACTGCCGGTTAGCCGTAAAAAAAGCATTGGTATCAGCTCCTCGGGCGGTGTAAAACGAAACAGCAATCAGCATTCCGAAATAGGCGATCAGAATGACTAAAGCGAGGGTGGTATTCATAGATAATCAGGCAACTTTTTGGAGCGAAAGAGGGTTCTTTTATAGCAGGGCACTGGCTTTTTTTAGTGCCCATTTTGCCGTAAATTTGCTAAGTAAATACCATTTTATCTCCTATGCAACCTTTTGAAGAAACCGGTGTGGCCGTACTCGACGAAGTTGTTGAAACCGATGTCCATACCCTCGTAGTCTTCAACGATGAAGTCAATACGTTCGAGCATGTCATTGAAACGCTGATCGACGTTTGCGGACATACAGCCGAGCAGGCTGAGCAATGTACGCTGCTTATTCACTACAAAGGCAAATGCTCCGTCAAGAACGGTTCATGGGAAGAACTTGTGCCAATGCGCAACGAAATCTGCCGACGCGGCATTTCGGCGGAAGTCTTAAACTAAAGAGTGAAAGAGCGAATGAGTGAAAGAGCGGAAGTTGATGCGCTGGTCACTCTTTTGCTCTTTCATTCTTTCGCTCTTTAATTCAACTGAAATTGGAGTATCCATCTAAGCTTATAGAAGACGCGGTGAACGAGGTGTCGAAACTGCCGGGAATCGGAAAAAAAACCGCTCTCCGGCTAGTACTGCACCTGCTCAAACGTGATGAAGACCAGACCGAAATGCTGGCTCAGAGTCTGACGGCCATGCGCACCAAAGTCAAACATTGCCAGAAATGCCACAATCTGTCCGATCATGAGTTGTGCACAATCTGTGCCAGCAACAAACGCGATCAGGCCATTATTTGCGTGGTAGAGGATACCCGCGATGTGCTGGCCATCGAGAATACGGCGCAGTACAAAGGACTCTATCATGTGTTGGGGGGCATTATCTCACCGGTGGAAGGAATTGGCCCGAGCGATCTGCAGATCGATTCGCTTATCGCTCGTTTGCGCAGCGAAGAAGGTGAACACGTGCGCGAAATCATTCTAGCCATCAGCCCCACCATGGAAGGGGACACGACGGCGTTTTATCTGCAAAAAAAGCTCAAACCGTTCAATCTCAAGATTTCGACTATTGCGCGGGGTATCCCGATCGGGGGCGACCTCGAATACGCCGATGAGGTTACCCTCGGACGTAGTATTCTGAGCCGCATTGCCTATGATTAGTGGTTGTCAGATTGAACGATTTCCCGTTTCAGGCTGGTCGTTGCATTAAATTAATCCAGCGATTGGCCCGAAACGCGGACCCGCTCGGTTTCGGATACGAAAATCTCGTTTCTTTGCGTCTCTGACCTTTGGGTTTGTTGAACATTCGTCCGTTGCGGCTGTTCAGATTAACAACCTATACCGTCGCAGACGCTTTTTTATATCCCAAAAACCAACATTCGCATGAATCGCTCCGAGTTTTTGAAACTAGCCTTCGGTGCATCCGCCGGTTTAGTTGCCTTCCGTTCATTAGGATTTGCGCCAGCACAGGCCGAAGGGCCGTTTAAGCTGGCTCCGTTGCCCTATGACGCGGGTGCGCTTGAACCGCACATCGACAAGATGACGATGGAAATTCACCATGACAAACACCACAAAGCCTACGTTGATAACCTGAACAAGGCTGTGGCCGGGACGGATATGGCGAAGATGGACATTGATGCACTGGTGAAAAGTGTGAGCAGCACGACACCGGCAGCCGTTCGGAATAATGCGGGTGGTCACTGGAACCATACGTTCTTCTGGAACATAATGGGTCCTAATGCGGGTGGTGCGCCAAAGGGTGCCCTGGCTGAAGCCATTAACAAGAAGTATACGTCGTTCGATAACTTTAAAACCGAATGGGGTAAAGCAGCAACCGCGCGTTTCGGCTCGGGCTGGGTGTGGTTGATCAAAAATGGCAATGACGTTGAAATCGTTTCGACACCAAACCAGGATAATCCACTCATGGCCTTGGCGGAGAAAAAAGGAACACCTGTTATGGGTCTGGATGTCTGGGAACACGCCTATTACCTGAAATACCAGAACCGACGCCCCGAGTACGTCACCGCATTCTGGAATGTGATCGACTGGAACAAAGTCGGTAAACATTTCGGAGCCTGATTTAATTAACAATGTAGAGACGCAACCCCTTGCGTCTCCTGTGCTGGATAGTTTAGCTACCATACAGGAGACGCAAGGGGTTGCGTCTCTACTAACATTACGTATTTTTGTAAAAATAGCTTCGCTCCATGTTATCAGAAGAGTTATATAACGAAATACCCTCGCTTGATTTGTCGGATTTTACGTCGGGCGAACCCGACCGGAAGGCGAAGTTTGTGCAGGATTTGGGCCGTGCGTTCAACCAAATTGGCTTTGTGGCTATCCGCAATCATGGGTTAACCAATGAGTTAACGACACGTCTTTATGATTCGTCAAAGACCTTTTTCGCGTCGCCCGACGAACTCAAGCAGCAATACGAACACCCTGAACTGAATGGACAGCGGGGCTATATCGGAAAAGGAAAAGAAACCGCAAAAGGATTTAAAGTCGCTGACTTAAAGGAATTTTACCATATCGGTCAGCCCGATCCGGAGGGGGCCATGCCCGCTAATGTGCTGCCCGCAGAAGTCCCTGAATTTGGGGAAGCAACCCTAGTCGCCTATCGGACCCTCGAAAATGCGGGGAAGCAACTCCTCCGCGCCATTGCGCTTTATCTGGAACTTCCCGAAACGTATTTTGATGATAAAGTAAAAAACGGCGACAGCATTCTGCGGGCGCTTCATTATTTCCCGCTTGATCCGGACACCACCCCCGACGGGGCCGTACGGGCCGCTCCTCATGGCGACATTAACCTGATTACGTTGCTGATGGGCGCATCGGCCGATGGCCTGGAAGTACTCCGGCGTGACGGAAAATGGATCGGCATTACGGCCCTGCCCGACCAGGTTGTTGTGAACGTCGGCGATATGCTGGACCGGCTCACCAACCATAAACTAAAATCGACGATTCACCAGGTGGTGAACCCGCCACGGGAGAAAATGAACCAGTCGCGGTATTCGATTCCGTTTTTTATGCATCCACGCGCAGAGATGGACTTGACCAGCCTGGAGAGTTGCATCGATACTCAGCACCCAAAGATATACGTGGACATGACCGCCGGTGAATTTTTGAACGAACGACTCGTAGAGCTTGGACTCAAAAAGTAGCTATATTCATGGCGATGATTGATTGTCAGGCCCGCTGGCAAGATCGCGTACTGCCCGTCGATCATCGCCGTTAATCGCCCCGTATGCTTCCTTACCTGTCTACTGTTCAGCCCGTTCGCCGAATTCGCATTTTCATCTTTCTGAAAGATGTGCTGATTCTGGCGCTGACGACGTTTGGCGGTCCACAGGTTCATCTGGCCATGTTTTACGAGCGTCTTGTGCTGAAGCGACGCTATCTGACCGAGGGAGAGCTACTGGAACTGAATGCACTGGGGCAGGTATTGCCGGGTCCAACGTCTACCCAGACCATTACGGCTATCGGATTCAAAATTGGTGGTCCCAACCTGGCTTATCTGACACTGCTTATCTGGGTTTTACCAGCCGTGAGCATTATGACGGCTGCCGGCATGGGTATCTATTACCTGGAGCAGCAAAAACTATCCCTTCAATTTGCGCGCTTTATTCAACCGATGGCCGTTGGGTTCATGGTCGTGGCCGGCTATCGAATCGGGCAGAAGGTCATAAAAAATAAGATCAGTCTGGCCCTGGCCCTGGTAGCTGCGGTGGCTGCTTATCTGTTCCGGTCGCCGGTTATGACGCCAATTGTGCTGTTGGTTGGTGGGCTAACCACCGCGCTGACGTACCAGCAACAGGAGCGAATGACCAAGAAGCCACTGCATGTACAGTGGGCTAACTTTTTTCTGTGGTTTGGGGTGTTCATCGGCGCTGCCATGCTGGGGGCCTATACGCAGTTGCTGTCGGTTCGGTTGTTCGAGAATTTTTACCGGAACGGAAGTTTCGTTTTTGGCGGGGGGCAGGTACTGACGCCTATGCTCTACAACGAGTTTGTGGCGTTCAAACATTACCTGACCCGCGAGGAGTTTCTGTCGGGGCTTGGTCTGGTGCAGGCCGTACCGGGCCCCGTTTTTGCGTTTGCCTCCTACATTGGGGCTCTTTCTATGCGGGATGCCGGGCTCAGTGGCCAGTTTTGGGGAAGTTTCGTTTCGACGGCTGGCATTTTCCTGCCCGGTACGTTTCTCATCTTTTTTGTCTACCGGTTTTGGGAGCAGTTAAAGCGCTACCGTGTTGTGCGGGCGTCGCTGGAAGGGATTAATGCGGCCAGCACTGGCCTGACGGCAGCCGCGGCCATAGCCCTGTTTGAACCAATGGCGCCCCACTGGCCATCGGTAGTGGTGGTCGTGTTGACAATTGGCGTCCTGTTGTATACCAAAATTCCACCGTACGTGCTGATTTTTGTCGGGTTAGTGGCAGGGGTTATTTTATAGCGATGTTATTTTTTGTTGAGCAACGCTTTTAAAGTGCCTTCCAGTGCCTGAATCGACATGTCCCGCCCGATTACCGTTCCATAATCGTCAACAAGTAGGTTATCCGACATTCGTTCAAGCGGAGAATCGGCCTGTCCGCCAAATGCATTTGGTAGAGGCAGGACGATGGGCCAGGGTAGCTTCTCTTCGCCGAAAATGTCCTGAACGAGATCATGGCTTAATGCGTTCGAAATGGTAATAATCTCCAGGCCCAACGGATGATAGACCGTGTAAAGCTTCTTAAGCGCACGATGTCTGAGTTGGTGAGAGGCCTCATAGCTTACCGAGAAATCGAGTAAAGTAACCTTATTCAGCTTCCACTGATCGACTAATCTGATTGTGTCGCCCGTCATCGTCAGCCCGTTGAAAAGGCCTGCTTTCTGGCCCACTTTATTGTGGGACAACGTTTCATTGATCTGTTTGTAAGAGGGGTTGGACCGAAAGTAGGCTAACTTGTCGAACAGGGCTAGCGTCGTTGCATAGGGTAATCCAGAAAAATTTGACGCAAACAGATACCAGCTTGACGCAGCTTCCCGATTCGCCAAAATTAATTGGGTCATAACCTGGTTATGTGCCTTGTTCAACGAATCGGCGGTAGGCTCAAACTTTACCAGTGCTACGGAAAGTGAATCGATCAACAGCGAATCGGTCGGGATAGACGTAGTAAAAAAATCGTCCCTTACTTTGTTTTGAGACTCACTTAATTCTTGTAGTAGATGTCGTTGACGCAACCACAACTCGCTACTCGGCGAGCCTGAAAAGAGTGGTTGATCAAAAGCTTTAGGATCAACTGCAATGTCGATTTGGGGAGCATCGAGGAAGAAATGAACATCGTCGGGATTGCCATCCAGCCAGATATAGGCTGGGCTATACTCATCTAGGTTGACGGTAAAAGTCGCATGCCTGTCCACTACGGTGGCTGTATCGATCAACGGAGGTTTGTGTAACCGGTTCACCACTAATTTCGCTTCTTTACCATCCCAGCCAATAGGCAAAAAACAATCGATCCGGCTCATCAATTGCGCATTGACCGAAACGGGAAAACAGAAACAGTAGAGTGCAATGCTCCAAGTGATCAGGTAGTTGATTACGTTTTGTTGGTGCATACTCGTCAGGTGGTCAGTAGTTATAAACCTACACGTTAATTCACAGAAAAGAAATTGTCCTGGTTACAGGCCGTATGAATAGAGGCTCGATACCAGGCAAATTAGTCGTAAACAGTTCTGGGATTTTGTTTCTGCGTAACTTTGACTGTGTTGTTGTCCCCTCGATACCGCTAAACAGGCTGTGTCAGAACACTATACGATTAGCTAAACACAATTCATGAAAAAATGCGCATTGGTTTTGCTGGGCTGGGCCCTCCTGGCAAGTAGTTGCCAGCAAAATGATAAACCCTGTACCGAACCTGTCGTTTCTGTTAAAGCGCCTGAAGAAGAAACCGCTGCTCTGAAGCTGTACATAGATGCCAACCACATTCCCGCCAAAGCCGATGACCGTGGGTTTTACTACACGATTGAGTCACCCGGTTCGGGAAATAAGCCAACTGCCTGCTCCAATGTGACTGTTAACTACAGCGGTAAGCTCACAAACGGAAAAACCTTCGACAGTGCTTCGGGAATCAGTTTTACCCTGAACCAGCTCGTTGTGGGTTGGCAGGAAGGCATTCCCCTGGTGGCTCCCGGTGGCAGCATCACGCTATATTTGCCCCCCAGTCTGGCCTATGGTTCGCAGGAGCAGGGCGACATTCCGGCCAATTCAATTCTGGTGTTCAAGATTGATTTGGTTAAGGTCAACTAAGGGAAAATAATTTTTCTGATTACATAGCCATGATGGTATGCCTTAGCTACGCAAGTAGGAAATCATCCTGTTACATCCATTCCCAGGCGCTCTGATAGGCATTCAGCCCTTCGGCGTAGGTGATAAAGTCCGCGTAGAAAGAAAGGCCGGACAGGGTGGCACTGTCACCGATGATGACCAGTTTCTTACGGGCGCGGGTCATGGCTACGTTCATTCGGCGCACGTCCGATAGAAAGCCAATTTCGCCCTGGTCGTTGCTTCTGGTCATAGAAATATAGACAATATCCCGCTCCTGCCCCTGAAAACTGTCGATAGTATTGACGGCTATTTTGGGCCGGTAAGGCTCAAGATCGGGGGTGTGCAGGAGTTGCTCGTTCAGGAGGTTTAGCTGCTGTTTGTACGGTGAAATGACGGCAATGCTCGGGAACATTGCCGGGGTATAGTGCGCGCCCAATTCGCTGACAGTATGCGTCAGGTGTTTGATCAGGAAGGCAGCCTCATCTGGATTTGTGGAACTCGTACCGTCCAGCTTTTCCTCAAATCCGCAGCCTGCCGTATCAATAAAGGTCAGAGCCCTATCGCCCGAGAACAGCGAATGGGTAGCGACTGATGCATGTGCCCGCAACTGATTGTTGTAAAACACCTGCGACGAATAACCCATGATGTGCTCGTGCATGCGGTACTGCTCCTCCAGCAACGTGACGGCTTCGGGATGCAGCGCTACGCATTTTTCCAATAGCGTGGTGTTTAATCCTTTACGGGCGGCTTCACTCGACTTGATCGTTGGCGACAGCTGGCAATGATCGCCCGCTAATACTAGTTTCTGCGCTTTTAGAATGGGTATCCAGCAGGCCGGTTCCAGGGCTTGCCCGGCTTCATCAATGACAACTGTGTGAAAGTTGAGGTTACGAATCAGGTACTGGTTTGACCCGACCAGCGTGGCGGTAACAACCTGCGCTTTGGCAATCAGATCGTCAACGATATACTGCTCGGTATTGCCCACATCTTTCATGATGCGATGGGCCTCGTCGAATAGGGCTTTCCGCTGATCGCGTTCGGCTTTACCGAAACTGCGCTTGTACTTATGCGCCATGTTCTTGAACTCATTCGCCTGTTTCTTGAGTTTTTTAGCCTCTTTCATCAGGCTATGTTCAGCCATTTTATGATCGAGCGTGAGTGCCATTAATCGCTCCGATACGCGGGCCGGGTTCCCCACCCGAAGCACGTTTAACCCTTCCTCGTGCAGTTTTTCGCTCAGCAGATCGACGGCTGTATTGCTGGGTGCGACAACGAGTATCTTCTGATGGTCCTGCCTGATCAGCGCTTTGATCGCCTGCACCAATGTGGTTGTTTTGCCCGTGCCGGGCGGGCCATGAACGATCGCTAACTCATTGGCCGACAGAATTTTTTCAACAGCCCGTAACTGACTGTCATTCAATTTTGGGATTGCCGGTTTTTGCCTGTCGGGGTAAAACGTAGGGGAGGACTGGCCGGTCAGAATAGCTACCAGACGGTTTTTAACGTCCTGGCTCAGAACATTGGCCGTTTTAAGTGCCTCTTCCATGTCGTCGTAACTCTTGTCATCGAAGAGCATTTCGACACCCAGCTTGCCATCGCGTGTCCAGTCCGGCAATTCGTCTGTCAGTAAGGTGATTTTGAGTCGATTACCACTCTGGTAGTGTATCGTCCCTTCCACACGGTCGGCCTTGGGATCATGGTTGCTGAAAAACAGGGCAGGTACCCCGGCGCGTAACTGATGGGATACATCCTGGTGCGTAGTCCGTTCTACTTCGACGGTCACGTAGTCGCCCCGGCTCATTTCTGACCCTCTGATTGCAATGGGATACCAAGTCAGGCCATTGGCTCTGCGTTCGGCTATGGAGGTGGTTTCGGTGAGTCTGCGGTACTGGTTACGGTCTTCGTCCCGTTCTGTTTTCAGTAAGTCGAGTAAGTGCTTAAAATAATCCATTCGCAAAGGTAGCCAATTCATCAGGTGCCCTGAAACGAATGAATAGACTTATGAATACCGCTTCACAACGCTGCCCGAATGGTAAGTCAAGACCTGCACCGAAAAAAGATGTGTTAAACAAGTATATATACTTAGCTGGTTATAAGTAAGATGAGTATTTTTAGGGCGCATCGCCTACCTGTTTACGTATGATTATTCGCGCACAGACCATCGATGCTACCAATCAGCATCGGTACTTTTCCTGGAGTTTTGTCGATCTGGAGCTTACTTTCGACGTTCTAAACGAGATTGTTTCGACGGGTGCTCAACTCATAACCGTCGAACTACTTGATAAAGGTCGCCGGGCTTACCTGCCTGCTGGTTTAGCGGACGAAGGTGAGCTACTATTCGTTGCAGAAGTGCATCAGTTGGAATGCGACTGGCAGCAGCTTCTGGGTGTACCGACCGATCAATGAACTGATACCTACGGGTAGAACGAAAACAGGTTTACTGGTTACTGGAGGCATAAATTTGTGCGATCTGATTTTTGTAGTTATCTCGAATCACCTTTCGTTTCAGCTTGAGCGTTGGGGTCAATTCGCCGTTTTCGATAGTCCATTCGGCAGGTAATAAGGCAAACTTCTTTACCTGCTCTACGTGATTGAAAAATCGATTGTATTTCTCCACTTCGGTCATAAACAGCGCGAAAACCGATTTATCCCTAACGGCGGTGTCAGTACCGGGGTAGGCTTTCTCCTGTAGCGTGTACCATTCTTTTAGCCCTTTGAAAGAAGGAACAATCAGGGCACCAACGAACTTTTCGCCTTCGCCCACCACCATAATCTGCTCGATCAGCGGGCTTTCCATTAGTTTATTTTCGATGGGTTGGGGAGCCACATACTTGCCCCCGCTGGTTTTGAAGAGTTCCTTCTTGCGGTCGGTGATCTTCAGGAACTTACCGTCAACCATACTGCCGATGTCGCCGGTGTGAAGCCAGCCATTGATGATGGTTTCGGCGGTCAGATCTGGGCGTTTGTAATAGCCCATCATTACGTTCGGTCCTTTGCAGAGGATTTCGCCATCTTCAGCAAAGGCAACAATAACGTCTTTGAGCAACGGCCCAACGGTGCCGAACATCCGGTTTTCGTCGCTGTGGCGGTTTCCGCTGATAATGGGCGATGTTTCGGTCAGGCCGTACCCTTCCATGATCACAATCCGGGCGGCTCCGAAAATCTTAAGCAATCGAATCTGACAGGCTGCTGCACCGGTAATAATGGCCTTAATCTGCCCGCCCAGCGCGGCCCGCCATTTGCTGAATATGAGCCGGTCTGCCAGCGCCAGCTGGAGCCGGTAACCAAGTGACTGCGGGGTATTTAGTTCGAACTGCTCGGCTAACCTCAAGGCCCAGAAAAATAGTCGTCGTTTGATACCAGTCAGTTCTTCCCCCTTCGCGAGTATACCTTCGTATACTTTTTCGAGCAGGCGGGGAACGGTGGTGAAGAGCGTGGGCTGAACATCCCGTAAATTTTCACCAATCGTATCCATACTTTCGGCGTAGTAGATGGCGGCTCCACCATATATGTAACAGTACGTGGCCATCCGCTCAAAAGCGTGGTTGAGGGGTAAAAAGCTCAGTACTTTTTGGCCCTGAATTCCGACCTCTCTCAACAAAATGGAACTACTGAAAACGTTGTTCAAGATGTTCTGGTGCGAGAGCATAACCCCTTTAGGCGTGCCTGTTGTGCCAGACGTATACAGAATGGTAGCCAGATCGGCGGGGGTTATGGCCCGTTGCCGTTTTGTTAGTTGCCGTTCGATGTCCGGCGTTAGGTCTATCAGTAACTCCCGCCAATGCCGGACATTGCTAACCTGATCAAAGGTAAATACGGCCTGTAAGTCGGGTAAGTCAGCCTGGATACTGGCCACTTTACGGGCTAGTTTTTCATCGCCAATAAACACCAGTTTTACGGCCGCGTCCTGTAGAATAAAGTGAAGTTCGGTCGGATTGATCGTTGGATAAACGGGTACAGAAACAGCACCCGTCTGCTGAATCGCCAGGTCGACCAGCATCCACTCGGGTCGGTTTGCGCTCAGAATGGCAATTTTATCCCGGCCTTCGGCCGTGCCATCGCCGTCGTTTATGCCCAGCGTAAGCAAGCCTGCACTCAACGCATTGACCAGATTACTTACATCCTGTGTACTGTAGTGTTTCCATTGGCCCGCTTCTTTGACGCATAGCATATCGTTGAGCGGGAAATGTCGTTGTTGGTAGCTCAGGCACTCAAACAATAAATTCGGTTCGTTCATCGAAACCCAGGTTAATGCGTTGGTTTAGGGTATAACGATTTACGGGCAGATAAGGATTTGTCTCTTTTTTACCATTTGCCCAACACTCCTTCGCTGGCGGAGTTCATTACAGAGAGTGTCAGCCCAATGGCTGCCGTACCGTAAATCTACATGCCCGAATGACAATTGAACTGTATGCAAGCCCCAAAACGACAGGTAGCTCAGAGCGCCCCGAATCGCCCGTCTCGAACACCAACGGAGAATTGCCCGATACGGAGCCTACGCTGGATTTCGGCGACCTGATCGACACGTTTGACTCCCGTGAAGAAGCCATTTCGTTTATTGAGAAGCAGCTGGCGGAACGAAATCAAGTGCTTACCGAAACAACAAGCGGTTCTTTCGATGCGTACACGCATGTCGAATGGCTCACCATCAATACGCTGACTGAAGACAAACAAGCCAGGAGTGAGCAGTATTACCTGGTCACCGACGAAGGATACTAGATACGCCCCGCTGTTTCAGGCGAGAACATCTTTCCTGAAACAGCGAGCGTACACAAAAAACGATCTACAACTCGTCCGAGAGGAATTTCCGGATTGTCTGATGGGGGCGTAATCCCGGCGCTTTTCCGTTCGTGCCATTGATGGCGGGCGTACTCGCAGGCCGGGCTTCGCTGGTTCGGCTACGGTTCCCGTTTTGCAGAGTCAGCATTTCTTTGCGAAGCTGCCGCTGTTCTTCTTCGCTTAAAACGGTGCGGGTTGCTTCGCCCTGTCCGTAACCATCGTTAAAATTACTGATCCGACTGTCTGTCTGTGCCAGTTTCAGTTCGGCCAGTAATTCGTTGAGATCGGTGGTTATCGTCTGTCGCTGCTTTTTCAGCTCGCTCAAATCGGGCAGTAAATCGAGGTTGTGCTGCAACACATTTTGCTGGGTACGTTGTTCGGCTAACTCAATGTCGAGCGGGGCGATTTCCTTATCCAGTCGTTTCAGCCGACGGCGCAGTTTCCACAACTTAATGTCGGCCTGAAGCCACCGAAACCAGAACGCCGAAAGTACCGGCAACGCTATTCCCAGGCACACGGCACCCGCCAGCGCAAACAGAATGCCACTCAGCACAAACGAAAGCAAGGCCCACGGACTGTTCACCAGCGCCAGGTTCAACTCGCTCGATTCGCTTAGTTGCTTCTCGATTTTGTTTATCGTAGCGGGGCTAAGAACCTGCGTAGTCGCCGAAGGATCTGTATTCAACTGAAGCTGCCGAACCGATTTGTTGATGGCCGATTTAAGTTGGTCGGTGCGGTAGGCTTCGTACCGAAACCAGCCCAGTACGGCCAGCGTAATGACCGCAAACACGGCCAGCGCAATC
Organism: Spirosoma lituiforme; assembly: GCF_054776635.1. Classification (NCBI taxonomy): domain Bacteria; kingdom Pseudomonadati; phylum Bacteroidota; class Cytophagia; order Cytophagales; family Cytophagaceae; genus Spirosoma; species Spirosoma lituiforme. Next base: position 666,396 of record NZ_BAAHBO010000001.1, on the reverse strand, counting down.
TTGAACTGACCGTATCGACGCCCGTTTTTGTCCGGGTCCTCCTGGTATGGTTTTTCGATAAGTCGGTCGTAGGCCGGTTTGAGCAGGATAGACACCATAGCCAAACCAACGGCAAAGGCCCAGGCTTCGTTGGTATCGCGGATGTTGAGGGCGTAGGCAACAATTTCGTGGGAAATGATCAGATCACCCGCCAGAAACGAAATGCCTGCCACCAAAAACAACAAGCCCGCAAACAGTGAATAATCCGGCGACGCTTTAGTCCGACGTTCGCGTAAATTAGCCCGATCCGCCAGCACAACCTGCCGGTCGGCTTCCCGTTGACCCACCTGTCGGGCCAGTCGCTCTACCTGTAGCGTATGGATTTGTAACGCAGCGAAGGCTGCACGATTCGCTTCGGTCGCTTCCGAAAGCTGGTGGTTGATGGCGGCTACTTCCGTGCGTTTTTCGTCAATTCGTTCGGTAAGCCAGTCTGTGTTGATCTGGCTCGATAAATACCCTTCGTATGTTTCCCGATTCACGCCTTCCACACCACTTGTGTAGCCGTGATGGAAGTCTGGGTTGTTTGTTGGCTCCATAGAAACTAGTTAATGATGCATGGCAACTGGCGACCCAGCTAGAATGACTTTCCGCTGCTGCTCCGGGAGTCTGTCGCGGAGACTTCGGGCGAGATCGAATTCACTCAAAAACAGGTTAACAAGTTCATCGCGCCGGGCGTTCAACTGCGAAATTTGAGTCTGTGTGTTATTCAGGGCGGTTACAAGCGGCCACTTTTGACGGCGAAGCGTATCTACCTCCTGGTTCAGCCGATCAATTTCGGCTTCCCAAACCGGCAACCGTTGCGCTTTTGTCTGAATCAACTGGCGATTCGCGTCAATATTGGCAAAGTCCGTTTGTAAAGTAACAAGGTTGCTCAAAAACAGATTTCCCGCCAGAAGGAACAGAAAAAAGACGAAAACAAACAGCGCAACGGCCTGGCCTGTCGACTCCGACTGGAGCGCCTGGACCAGCACAAACAGCGATGCCGCCAGCGGCAAACCGGTTTCTGCCACTATTCGCCGAACCGACAAGCGAGCCCCTTCCTCGTATAAGAACGATGTTCGATAAAACAAATTGAACATACCTGCCAGAAATATACCCATCGCGATCAGCCGATTAGGAAACAGCGGGCGCAATGTTTCATCGATCAGGTAAAAATTACAGACGCAAACGCCTAGTGAAAAAAACAGACTCGCCACCGTCCGAATCAGGTTGCTGGGGCGGGGTTGCTGATCAACCAGTTCGTTGATCTGATCCCGAAGGGTAGTCATTCGATTCTCCTGCTGGTCGATAACCAGATTAAACTCACCAATTCGCTCGGTGTTCTCGTCTGCTGATTCGGTCAACGGAGCCGTTTGCCGGGCAAAAAATGACCGTATCTGCGCAACCTTTCCATCGGGTCGGGCCTCCGACAAACCAAACAATACGCCTTCATCACGCAGGGAATCCTCGTCGGCCAGCCATTCGGGTAAAGGGTCCGGAACGTGAGCGGATAATGGACTGACGGCAATCGGCTGAGTAGGTAAGCCGGATGGTTGTGAGCCAGATACCGAAGGCGGTAGCGTCGGTACGCCCGTTAGGGCAAGGGGTGCAGCGGAAAGAGAACGGCGGAATCGTTGAAAAAACGTCATTAGTAAACGCTGGCAAAAGCGAGTAAGTGAACTGAATGCCTGGTAGTAAACGGACTAAGCAGCGGAAACGTACGTTAGTTAAAGCCGAAAAACGCGTTGTAGAGCACTCCAGAGACGTTTTTTTAAGTTTTGATCGGCTTCAATGGTTGGCAGGGAGTCAGCCATCAAGAACGTGATTCCCTCAAACCGAACCGGCGAATAGCGGTCCATCATGATGTCGAGGTTAATTCGTTCGAAAGGTACCCCGAAGGTGATGAAATGGTTAATGTATTTGCCCCGTAGTAATTCGGCAAAGTCCATCCCCTGTACCCCGTGCAGATTCAACAGGTCTACGCCATCAACGTTCAGGTTGACAGCCTTCAGGATCTTCTCCAGAAACAGCAAATTACTGGGGTCCAGTTCTTCATCGGCCAGCAGCAGTACTTTGTGATTCAACTGGGGCATTCTTGGTTGCTTCTGGATTGGCGGCAAGATAGAAGGAGCCACAGGACGTGGTGCCGGTTGCGGCAATGGCTCCGGTATGGCCTTTACCGAAACGGGCTCCGGAGCAGGCCGTACGACGGCAACGGGTAGCATGTCGACAACTACCTCTATTTCTGTCGTATTCACCGGAAAGACCGATGCCCCTTCAAGCAGTTCATCCAGCTCAGAAAGCAGATTGGGGGCATCGTCAACAACCGTGACCTCCTCGATCGCCACGGATGCACCTACCTGGGTGTCAGCGGGCGACCCCCACGATTCGCCGTCTACCCGGAATAGGGTGTCGGTCTGGTAGACGGTCTGGTAAAAATTCTTTACGGACATACCTATAAAACGCTGGTAAGAAGTTAGTCTGGGATGGGTTATCCCGCCTGAATGAACCAGGGCCAGCTGGTGCCCAAACAACGAACGGAATGGACAAATAAGCTACCTTCGTGTCGCCAAAAATAGGCATAAAAGCCGCCCCTGCTTGTATAGCGGGGGCGGCTCCCAGACAATTTATGCTATAGATGCAGACTACGCAACCACGGCCTGCCGATGAATGATGGCTTCTCGGTCGGGGCTGGTTGATATAAAGTTGATGGGTAAACCTAACGTATCTTCCAGGAAGTAGACATACGTGGCCAGTTCGGCGGGCACATCAACAAACGAGCGAATATCAGTCAGGTCTGTTTGCCAGCCTTTAAATGATTGGTAAATCGGCGTTACGTCTGTGTCGCAAAGGTCATACGGCATCTGTTCGGTAAGCGTACCATCGGCGAGTTTGTAGTGCGTACAGACCTGAATTTCGTCGAAAATATTCAGGACATCCACTTTCATCATCACCAGTTGGGTAACACCATTGATCATGATGGCGTATTTGAGGGCGGGTAAATCCAGCCAGCCACACCGGCGCGGACGGCCCGTGGTAGCGCCGAATTCACGCCCTTCCTTGCGGATCATCTCACCCGTTTCGTTGTTAAGCTCGGTTGGGAAAGGGCCGCTACCCACGCGGGTACAGTAGGCTTTGAAAATGCCGAATACTTCACCAATCTTACGGGGAGCTACGCCCAGACCCGTACAGGCACCGGCCGCCATGGTGCTGGAGGACGTCACGAATGGATACGAACCAAAATCAATGTCGAGCAGAGAACCCTGAGCCCCTTCGGCCAGCACTTTCTTGCCGCTGGTCAGGGCGTCGTTGACGGCGTATTCACTGTCAGTCAGTTGAAACTGTTTCATGAACTCAACCGCGCCGAAGAACTCAGCCTCAGCCTGGGGCAAAGCCGCTGCATAATCGAAGTTGTTCTGTTCCAAAATAACCTTGTGAACAGCTACCAGCTTCTGGTATTTATCCGAAAAGGTAGGGGATTCGATATCGCCAACCCGAAGGCCTAAACGAGCTACTTTATCCTGATACGTTGGACCGATACCCCGCAGGGTCGATCCGATTTTGGATTCACCTTTCGCCTGTTCATAGGCAGCATCCAGCAAGCGGTGCGTTGGCAGAATGATGGATGCCTTGCGGGAAATCTGTAGATTTTCAGTTAAGGCTAGGTTGTACTTGGCTAATCCGTCAATTTCTTTCTTGAACACAATTGGGTCGAGCACAACGCCGTTGCCAATGATGTTCAAAATATCATTGCGAAAAATACCGGACGGAATTTGGTGCAGCACGTGCTTCAATCCGTTGAATTCGAGGGTATGGCCGGCATTGGGCCCTCCCTGAAAACGGGCTACAACCTGATACTGCGGAGCCAGTACGTCCACAATTTTACCTTTTCCTTCGTCGCCCCACTGGAGGCCTAATAAAACATCGATCATTCTTGAAAAAATTAAAAAAGGCCCCGGTTAAGCAATCGTGCGTTGTCATTAAACCGGAAAATAGCTACAATCACGTTGCCTGTCACAGTGATTGGGTTAGTAAGTCCTCCCGATAACCTGATTTACTCACCTACCGAAGCATGTGCCGTGTTGGCAGGCTGGCTTTGCGCGTTTTTATCGGTCTGGCGGTTTTCACACTGATCTCGGTTGCAGGAACCGTAAAAAATCAGGGAATGGTGCATCACGTTGAACTTTAACATGTCGCCCACCATATTCTGAATATTCTGGACCCGCGGGTCGCAAAACTCCATTACTTTGTGGCAATCGGTACAGATCAGGTGGTCGTGCTGCCGGAAACCATACGATTTTTCGTACTGTGCCAGGTTGCGGCCAAACTGGTGCTTGGTTACCAAGTCGCAGTCAACCAGCACGTCCAGCGTATTATACACCGTGGCCCGGCTAACCCGGTACTTTTTGTTTTTCATCGAGATATACAGCTCGTCCACGTCGAAGTGGTCTTGCCGGTTGTAAATCTCTTCCAGTATGGCAAACCGCTCGGGCGTTTTTCGAAGGCCCTTCCGTTCCAGGTAGGCCCGAAAAATCATTTGAGCAGCATCTAAATTTGTTTGAGTCGAAGCAGGCATAAGACAAAAGTAATGATGAATAATGAATGATGGGTATCACCGGCCGAAGCGATGCATCATTCATCACCCGTATTCATCGGTTAAGAATCAAAACGTACGATCTCAAATACGCCCTGAACTCGTTCGAGTTTCTGCATCAGGGTTTCGAGGTGACCCGTATCGTGAACGTATAGCCGGATATTTCCCTCAAAGATACCGTCTTTCGAATCAATCGCCACAGAACGCATATTAATGTGCAGTTCGTTGCTGATGACCCGCGTCACATCATTGATTAAACCCACCCGGTCGGTGCCGGTAATGCGGAGCCCGGCCAGAAAAGCCAGCTCTTTCTGGGACGTCCACTTCGCTTTAATGATCCGGTTGCCATGGTTGGACATTAACTCGACGGCGTTCGGGCAGGTGACCCGGTGAATTTTTATGCCATCGTTGATCGTCACAAACCCAAAAACGTCGTCGCCCGAAATCGGGTTGCAGCATTTGGAAAGCGTGTAATCAATCTTGTCCATGTCCTCGCCAATGAGGAGCATATCAGCATCGGCTCGCTCGCCGTGGATTTTCTTTAACTCTTTCACAAACGCCTTTGCATCGGGCAGGGCGTCGGTGTTGAGTTTATTGGCGCGATTTTCTTTTGCTTCTTTATCGGATTTGAACTTCTTGAGTTCGCCGACGTCAATGTGTCCTTTGCCGATGCGGTAGAAAAAATCGTCGGTGGTTTTCGAGCCGAAATACGCCCGCAACTGGTTGATCACCTCATTGGTCATCTCCATCCGCAATACCCGCAACTTCTTGTTGACCAGCTCGCGGCCATCCGTCACGAACCGCTTGTTCTCTTCCTTGATTAAATCTTTGATCTTGGTTCTGGCCTTCGACGTAACCACAAACCGCAGCCAGTCTTCGCTGGGTTTCTGACGGTTGGACGTGATGACTTCAACCTGATCTCCGTTTTGCAGTACGTAACTCAGCGGCACCAGCGTGTTATTGACCTTGGCGGCCATGCACCGCGCGCCAATCTGGGTGTGAATGTCGAACGCGAAGTCAAGCGCAGTGGCGCCACGCTGCAACACCTGAAGATCGCCTTTGGGAGTAAAGACAAAAACTTCTTCACTGTACAGATTGCTCCGGAAATCATCGACAAACTCAATGGCTGCTTTTTTATCGCCCTTACCTGCCGACTCGATCATGTCGCGAACCTGGCTAATCCAGGCTTCGATGCCCGCCCCGGTCTGGGTATCGTTGCCTTTGTATTTCCAGTGGGCTGCGTAGCCTTTTTCGGCAATTTCGTTCATCCGTTCCGTACGGATCTGTACCTCAACCCACTGGCCCAGGCGGCTCATCACGGTTGTGTGGAGCGACTCGTACCCGTTGGTTCGTGGCGTACTGATCCAGTCTTTCAGCCGGTCCGGGTTTGGTTTGTAATGATCCGTTACGATGGAGTAAGCCCGCCAGCAGGCTGCTTTTTCCTCATCCTGTGGTACGTCCAGGATAATACGGACGGCAAACAAATCATAAATTTCCTCGAAGGGCTTTTTCGACTTGTTGAGCTTTGTCCAGATCGAATAAATGGATTTAGGCCGCCCTTTAATAACGTATTTAATGCCTGTTTCGACCAGATCCTTTTCAATTGGCTCGATAAACCGCCCGATGAACCGGTCACGGGCCAGGCGGGTTTCGCGCAGTTTCTTGGCGATATCCTTGTACGCTTCCGGCTCAACGTGCTTTAGATACAGGTCTTCCAGCTCCGACTTGATGCTATACAATCCCAGCCGGTGAGCCAGTGGGGCGTATATGTAAATCGTTTCCGAGGCAATTTTCAACTGCTTATCGCGGGGCATCGAGTCCAGCGTACGCATGTTGTGAAGCCGGTCGGCGAGCTTGATCAGAATAACCCGTACATCGTCTGACAGGGTTAGCAGCATCTTCCGGAAATTCTCGGCCTGCTGCGATGTTCCGTACTCAAAATAGCCCGAAATCTTAGTCAGGCCATCAATGATTTTGGCAACTTTAGGACCAAACGCCCGATCAATATCGTCAATGGTTGTGTCGGTATCTTCCACAACATCGTGCAGGAGGGCGGCTACGATACTGGTTGTTCCCAGGCCAATTTCTTCGACGGCAATCTGAGCGACGGCCAACGGGTGATAGATGTAGGGCTCTCCCGACCGGCGACGCATGTTCTTGTGCGCTTCGGCCGATGTGTTGAACGCTTTCTTGATCAGCTTAGCGTCGTCGCCCTTTAACATTGGTTTAGCTGCCCGCAGTAAACGTCGGTAGCGCTTCAGGATTTCCTGCCGCTCCAGTTCTAAATCAATAACGGGTTCGGCTGAGACATTCATCATAGTGGCTTCGTTGCGGTAAATTGCCTTTAGGTTGGGTTGCACTCTCCTTACAAGTTAACAAATTAATAATCGAAAACGGATGGAATAATTGTGAAAAATAAAACTTCTGAAAAAATGCTTTGCATAGTCAATTCTTTTTGTACTTTTGCACCCTGAAACAGCTGAAACAACCACCGGTTGATCAGCCTTCAGCGAACGGTTTCTACCCGTTCAGGCCATCAATTTGCGGGCGTGGCGAAATTGGTAGACGTGCCAGACTTAGGATCTGGTGCCGCAAGGCATGGGGGTTCGAGTCCCTCCGCCCGTACTGAAGTTTGAATGAGTGATTGAATGAATGAGTGAATTGTATTTTGTCGCATGGACTAACATTCACTCAATCATTCATTCGCTCATTCATCATTTTAAACCGATACAAACGTGGATATTACTCTAGAAAAAGCCAGCGATACCAATGCTTCGCTGAAAATTACGCTGACCCCGGCCGACTATAAGCCAGAAGTTGATAAAAAACTGAAAGATTACGGTCGTAAAGTTCAATTGAAGGGGTTCCGTCCAGGTCACGTTCCCGCATCGCTTGTACAGAAAATGTACGGCAAGAGTATTTTGGTCGATGAGATCAATGCCATGTTGAGCAAAACGGTTAGCCAGTATATCCGTGAAAATAAACTTCAGGTTGTAGGCGATCCCGTCCCCGACCGGGAGCAGGCTGAAGCCATTGACTGGGATAATCAGTCTGACTTTGCCTTTAGCTACACACTGGGGCTGGCCTCTGAATTTGACATTGATTTCAGCGATCTGCCAAGCGTAACCCAATACGAAATTCAGGCTGGAGAAGCTGAAATCGATTCGACTATTGCCGATTTACAACAGCGTTTTCACTCACACGCCCATGGCGAAGAGGTAAACGACGGCGATACGATTTACGGGGAACTGAAGCAGGTTGACGGTCCGTTCTCCGCCAAAACAGCTTTCCCAATGAACCAGATGGCCGAAGAGGCCAAAGCGCAGTTTGTTGGCAAGAAAAAAGGGGACGTCGTTACGTTTGTGCTGGAGCAGGCTTTCCCGGATGAGAAAGCGCGCGCCAATGCAACGGGCGCTCCGAAAGAAGAAGTAGCGAATCTGACGGGCGAATTTACGTTTGAGGTTGACGATGTAACCCGCCACGAACCCGCTGAGTTGAACCAGGAGTTTTTTGATAAGGTGCTGGGCGTAGGGGCCGTTTCGGATGAAGAGCAGTTCCGTGGTAAAGTAGCCGAGATCATCAAAGGCAACTACGGCCGTGAGTCAGCGCAGTTGCTGCGGCTGGACATCGAAAAAACGCTGATCGACAACACACCCATTCTGCTGCCCGACGAATTCCTGAAAAACTGGTTGCTGGAAGTAAACGAAGGCAAATTCACGCCGGAACAAATTGAGGAGCAATACAGTGACTTCACGAAGTCAGTGAAACTGCAACTCATTAAAAACAAGATCGCCGAAAAAGCTGATATCAATGTTGAGTTCGACGAAGTACTGGCTGTAACGCGCCTAATGGTTCAGGAGCAGTTTGGCTTCATGGGTGGCGAAGACGAAGAAATGAATAAAACCATTGACCGCATCGCTCGTAATTACCTGATGGACGAAAAGAACAATGGACAGAATTACACCAGCACATTCAACCGGGTGTATGATGATAAAGTAATTGAGTACGCTAAAACGCAACTGACGATTGCTACGCAGGAAGTAACCGTTGATGAGTTTAAAGCATTGGTTGAAAACCGGTAGCAAATTGATTTCCATGTAGCAGAAAGGCTCAGTCAACGACTGAGCCTTTCTGCGTTTATAACACGAACAAACAGGGTTGGGAAGGGGGGGCATCACGCTGTTCAGCCATATATATGGCCGTTTCTGTAAAATGGAATGTTGCGTGAGACCGCGATGGGTATCTTACTCTCATTCAGCTGCCCAGCTGTTTTGGTAGTTACGCTAAACCCCCTTTCCGGTCATGTTCAGAAAAAAAACACAAGCGGCTGGCCAGCCAGTTAAGTCCAAAAAGTCGCCCCTTCGGGAATGGCTTGATTCCCTTTTATTTGCCGTAATTGCGGCTACCCTGATCCGGTTTCTGACATTCGAGGCTTTTGCCATTCCCACGCCTTCGATGGAAAACAGCCTCATGGTGGGTGATTTTTTGTTTGTTAGCAAGCTTCACTATGGTATTCGCACGCCAAAAACGCCCTTGCAAATACCGTTGACGCACCAGAAAATATGGGGCACAAACATTCCTTCCTACAGCACGGCCATTCAACTGCCTTCGTTCCGGTTGCCCGGTTTTACGACGGTGAAAAATGGAGATGTCGTTGTTTTCAATTACCCGCCACTCAAACCGAACGAACCTGCGTATCCATCCGATCTGAAAACTAATTTTATCAAACGATGCATTGGGATTCCGGGTGATGTCATTGAGATCCGGCAGCAACAGGTCTATGTCAATGGCAAGGAAATGGTTGTACCGGCCCGGTCGGAAACGACCTATTTCATAAAAACTACCGAAGTACTTGACGAGCGGTTTTTCCGGAAATTCGACATCGTTAATGACTTTAAATCCGAAGAAGGGCCGTTTATCAACTGGCAACCGCTCGAACAGGTCAATGAGGCAACCAAAACATCGGTCCTGGTGGGGTATCAGATCAATACGACCCAAACCGTAATCGATAAATTTCGGCAGTTCGACTGGATAAAAGGCATTGAACCACTCCGCGAACAGGCAGGTCAACGGGATGCTCGCATCTATGGCGGGGCGGCCTACGCCTGGAATCAGGATAATTTTGGCCCGCTCAACGTACCCAAAAAAGGGGTAACCATTCCGATCAATAAGCAAACGATTGCGGTGTACGGCCCTATCATTGAGCGCTACGAAGAAAATAAAAACGTGGTACTAACCCCATCCGACATTCAAATCGACGGAAAACCGATCAGTCGTTACACCTTCAAACAGGACTACTATTTCATGATGGGCGACAACCGCCACAACTCCGAAGATTCCCGTTACTGGGGCTTTGTACCCGAAGACCACATCGTTGGTAAAGCAGTTTTTGTCTGGTTATCGCTCGACCCCGTTCCCGCTGATATTTTCCACAAAATTCGCTGGAGCCGGGTAGGGAGGTTGATTAACTAGTATAATATACCGATCAGGAGTGAATGGAGATGATTCTCTGTCATCCCGACGCTTGACGTCAGCAGAAAAATTAATTTGTTATTCACGGTTACGATAAATAAGAAATGGAGACTCCGGGAGTCTCCATTTCTTATTTATTGACTAAGCCAGCTTACTGATACTGGATATACATTGGTTTTGGATCCAGCGCCAGTACTTCAGCTGGCGTCATAATGCGGGAGCCAGGTTTCCGGAAGTCGTTGTCGTAGAACAGTTTAAAGCCAGTGTACTGTACGGGCTCCTTCTGAATGTAGTCGTGGTACGAATCTTTCTTGAGTACGGGCGGTCCCCATCCATCCATGTCCATAACGATCTGGACATTGGGGTCGAGTTTGATGTTTTTGTAATTTTTGATCATGCCCTGCGTAAAACGGTGAACCACCAGTACTTTAGGAGGCAGGTTATTTTCTTTAACGATCCGGCTCAAAAACTGGACTGCCTGGTTGACATCGGCGGCATCGTAGCTGCCAATTTTTGTACCCGGCTTGGCTCCCGTTACCATTGAGAACTCAGGGTCGATGCCCAAATGAACGAAGGGAAGCTTAAGGTACTTTTCCATGTAAGCCATCTCCGGGCCGAGAGGAGCGTGGCCCCGCTGAATGTCCAGAAAGACAATGGCTTTATGCTCGTTGCCCCATTTCAACACTTTTTTGATGGTTTTGTCGGACATGCGCATCCGGTAGCCGCCGTCTTTACCCGGCGCCCCCTGAGCTGACGTGGCAACCAGGTGTAGCGCAGGCTGAATTGGGGTTGCGGGATCGGCTTTCTGCCAATTTTTTATCTCATCGTCCAGCCGGCGTAGCATTTCTTCTTTAGGGTATTTGCCCAAAGCACCCATCTTTTTGGAATGGGGGTTCCCGTAATAGGCAAATATGCGGTATTTGGGTAGCAACGCACCCGTTGGGGCGTAGGTAAGCGAATCGAGAGAAGGATCACCGGTAGATGCGCCACCCGAGCGGCCTGCGGGTGCCGCAGCAGTAGCTGCCGGCGTCTCGGATGAATCGGTTGCGGTGCTGGATGTTTCCGGACTTTTAGCGGATGCTTCAACCGCAATTTTCCCCGTTTTTGACGATTCTTCCTGTTTTGATTGTGTTGAGCAGCCGGTTAGCTGGCTAAGTGCCAACACAGATAGCGCGGCCAAAGAAAAGCGCATACGTAAATGAGATGAGATTTGAATAATTCACAAAAAAAGGGTTGCAGTCCGGTTTAGAGGAGAGTCAACCCTAGCGTGCAAGTATAGAGCCAAAACCTAACTTATCAAAGAACTAATTCACCAAGGCCCTGGCGAATGACCGAAAAGTCATCGTCGGTAGCATCAACGATGGTGGAGGGCACGTTGCCCCCGTACCCCCCGTCAATCACGATATCGACCTGATGCTGGAACTTCTCGAAAATCAGTTCCGGGTCCGTTGAGTACTCAATGATTTCGTCTTCATCCCGAATGGAGGTCGTAATAATCGGGTTACCCAACTGCTGCACAATCTGCCGGGGTATGTCATTATCCGGTACCCGTATACCCACCGTTTTTTTATTGGTGTTGAGCAGTTTCGGCACGTTGCCCGTAGCCTGAAGGATAAAGGTAAATGGACCGGGCAGCAGACTCTTCATGAGCTTGAACGCCTGGTTGCTTACTCGGGCGTAGTCGGCTATGTGGCTCAGATCGTAGCAGATAAACGAAAAATCATTCTTTGTTGGTTTGATTCCCTTTATGCGGGCTACCCGCTCCACGGCGCGGGCATTATGAATGTCGCAGCCCATACCATAGATCGTATCGGTTGGGTAGATGACAACGGCTCCATCGCGGAGCGCACGCACAATGTGTTCAATTCGACGGGGATCGGGGTTTTTGGGGTAAAGCTTGATGAATTCGGCCGCCATAGTAATCGTTTTGAGTGTATGAAAAGCGGCTGCCATCGACTCGATGGGCCAACCTGCCATGCTTGATAAACGGTAAAGGGGCTAATCCGGTTTCGCTGGTTGGTCTGACTATCGGACAAAGTTAATCCGACTCCGGACAGCATCTGGTGAAGTAGTTTTATGGATCGAATGAACGGGATATAGCGGAAGAACCTACTAAACTTTGCCCAGACCGTATGCTAAAAGGGTAAGTAAATAGGACGCTTCGATGAATATCAACCTACGTTTCGTCATCTATTTGTAATAAAACTAAATAAACATAATTTTGCAGCGATTAACAGTCCCCCTCACATATCGCTACACAGCCAATGAAGATACGTTGTACCTGTCTGTTTGTACTGCTCAGTTCGTATATATTTGCCCAGAATGGGACGATTAAAGGTCGACTAACCAACGACACTGGTGAACCAGTTGACATGATTCATGTGATGCTGGAAGGTACCAGCAAAGGCACAGTCAGTTCGGCCTCGGGTGAGTTCTCGCTGACGGACGTAGCCGCCGACAAGTACCAGGTCGTTGTGTCGGGTGTTGGTTACACAACCGTTAAACGGCGCGTAACGCTGGCACCGGGCGAAACAGTAGTGCTGAATCTCAGCCTTCAGGAGAATACGCACCAACTGCAAACCGTTGAGATCACCGGCCGGCGGGAAACGACTTATAAAAACGATGTATCGTTCATCGCCAGCAAAACGGCGACTCCGCTCAAGGAAATACCACAGGCCATCAGCTACGTAACCAAAGAAGTGCTGCGCGATCAGGGCGCCTTTACGATGGGCGATGCCGTCAAAAATATGAGTGGTGTAAACCAGTTTACGTTCTACGACGATCTGACTATTCGTGGGTTCCGCATGAACGGCGGTAGCACCACCCAGCTATTTAATGGATTGCGCACATTTTCGGGTTTCTGGAAACAACCGCCCGTCAACTACCTGGAGCGGGTGGAAGTCATTAAAGGGGCGGCTTCGGCTCTCTACGGAAATACATCACCGGGTGGTACGTTGAACCGGGTTACCAAAAAGCCCCTGACTACCAACCAGAAGTCGCTGATGTTCACCACGGGTAGCTTTAATACCATGCGGTTGCTGGCCGACTTTACGGGCCCGATGAACGAGAGTAAAACGTTGCTCTATCGATTGAATATCGGTTATGTCAATGCGCAGAGCTTCCGTAATTTGCAGTTCGACAAAAACATCATTATTGCACCCTCTGTCTCGTTTTTACCCACCGATAAAACCCGTATCAACTTCGATCTGGTCTATAATAAATCAAATAGTCGGCTCGACCGGGGCCAGTCGGTGGCCGGAAATAACCTGTATTCCAGCGCTACGGCTACGTCGCTGAACGCCGTGAATGATTACCTGAACGAAGAGACGTACCTGATTACAACCGCCCTCAACCATCAATTCAGCCAGAACACATCGCTAAATATGGCTTACCTGCGGACTGGCTACACCGAAGATCTGCTGGAGCACCGGAGTAGTAACACGAATGGAGTTGATTCGGCCGGGGTAGCCATTCCAAATCTGGTAGCCCGTCAGGTGTTTGTCCGGCAAACCAAATCGTTCATGGACAATTTCTCGCTGTTCCTCAACCACAATTTTAAAACGGGCCGGGCCGAACACAAGCTGGTTGTCGGTTATGACTACATCCAGTCAACCACCCCGAAAGGGTCAGGTCAGCAAACGGCAAATGGCTATCTGCTGAAGGCGGGTGGGGCGGCTGCCTACAACGCAAAACGTCCGGACCTGTATCAGTTTTATACGTATACCAGCAACGGGGTGACCCGAAGCATTCCAAGACCAAATGTTTCACATTATGACCTGACGCTCCAGAACAACCAGCTGGAAGACGTAACGAAATACACGTATAATGTAACGGCCAACGCGGCTACCACGCCTGTTTTTTACTCGCTGCATGGCCTGTATCTGCAGGAACAGATCAAACTCGACCGTCTTCAGGTTCTGCTCGGTCTTCGTTACGATACGTACATCGACAAAAAAGCCTATACGACCGCTGCCGAAAACAACGTGACTCAGCATGCGTTACTGCCCCGGATTGGTGCCGTTTACAGCGTGACCAGGAACGTTAATGTGTACGGTACGTATACGAAGGGCTATAACCCACAAGACGCCACCGTACAGAGCGATCCCACATCGGGCGGGCCCTTCGACCCAATCCGAAGCTCACTCACCGAGGTTGGTTTAAAGACCGAATGGCTGGATGGGCGGCTGACGGCCAACGCAGCCGTATATGACATCACGCAGAGCAACACGCTTTACTCCGCTAACGCTGTCGATAACCCAAACCTGATGATGCAGATCGGGCAGGAGCGGGCGAAAGGAGTCGAGCTGGACGTAACGGGGAATATTCTACCGAACTGGAACCTGATCGTTACATACAGCTACAACGACGCTAAAATTACGGACGCGGGGGTGCGGGTAGCCGACCAGGCGTTCCTGAACCTGCAAAAACCGAATGCGCCCAGGCACCAGGGCAGCTTCTGGACAAAATATACGTTTATAAACCCCGGCCTGAAGGGGCTGGGATTGGGTTTAGGCAGTAATTTTGTAACGGAGCGAAATCTGTCGCTGAATAACACGCAAACGATTCCCGCCTACATGCTGGTTAACGCTGCAGTCTACTACCGAATCGAAAAATTCCAGTTTCAGGTTAACCTGAATAATCTGGCCAATAAAACGTATTGGGTAGGCGGTTATGATTACCTGCGGTTGTTCCCGGGGGCTCCGCGCAACTACATGGCAACGGTTTCGTATACCTTCTAGAGTTTTCGACCGGATTAACAGGATACACAGGATTTTGCAGACAACAGAGAGAGTCCTGCCTATCCTGTTAATCCGGTTCGAAAAAAACATATACAGTATAGCCCCTAATCCAATGGCATCTGCCGGAAAAACTATTGCGTCAACACTGCATCTATGGCTGGGGCTGGGCTCCGGCCTTGTCGTTTTTATCGTTGCCCTGACCGGTTCGCTGCTTGTTTTTGAAGAAGAACTGGAGCCGATCATGTACGCGCAGTTTCATACCCTGACACCACCGTCAAACGGGCAACGGCTCCCGCTCGACCAACTGGTAAAGACGGCAACCGCCCAGTTTCCGGGAAAGAAAGTAAGTCGCATCGAGATTGAACCGCATCCCGGGCGCACGGTTGTGATCGGGCTACAGCAAAGTAAAAATCCGAAAGACCTGCTGTCGGTAGCGTTGAATCCTTATTCGGGTGCGATGGTGGCGACCCGTCAGGAGCAGGATGCTTTTTATTCCGTCGTACTGCGGATGCACCGTTATCTGTGTCTGGGCGAAACCGGGAAAATCATTACGGGGATCTCGTGCAGTATGTTTCTGATCATCATGTTCACCGGATTTATCTTGTGGTGGCCAAACCGTAAAAACAAACAGCAGCGGTTCACCGTAAAATGGGGGGCTTCTTCCAAACGGCTTACCTGGGATTTGCACGCTGTTTTTGGGTTTTATGTATTGCCGTTCGTATTCCTGATTGCCTCAACGGGTTTGATCTGGAGCTACAAATGGGTGAACAACCTGCTTTTCTACGCCTTTGACGGGAAGCCGCAGACCAAACGGGAAGCCCCCGCAAACCCTCCGTCAACAACGCCGTTGCATACGGATGTATACCAGAAAATCTACGCGAAGACCAATCAGATGCTACCCTACACGGGGCTCGTTACCATAATCTTGCCCGAAAAGGACAGCTTGTCGATCACCAGTTCGAAAAAGAATCATGAAGCAACCATCAGCAACATCGTTGACTTTCTGTACTTCGATACCAAAACCGGCGACCTGGTTAAGAAGCGGCTTTATGCCGACGAGACCCGTGGGTTCAAGGCCCGCCGGATGGTTTTCCCTATTCATACGGGTAGTTTGCTGGGCTGGCCAACCAAGATAATCGCGTTGTTCGTCGCCCTGATCGCGGCTAGTCTGCCCATTACCGGATTGTTGATCTGGTGGAACAAGCGAAAGAAAACGAAAAAGTCCGGCAGAAAATCAAGTTATGGGTCTGCCACGCTTGCCAATCGGCAAACCAGGATTCAAAACGTGTAGGGTACGGATCAGGCACTGTCCGTCTAAACTTGTTCGTCGACCACCTGGACTGACCTGTTCATGGCTATTGACCAGACGCATGAGGTAGGCGTGAATAAATTACCGAATCAACTGAACGACACCTTGGTAGGTTGTTAAATCACCGTTCGTTAATTCGGCCTGAATGGTATAGGGGTAAACGCCAGAGAGAACCTCATGCCCCTGATACTGCCCATCCCAGCAGCGCGCAGCGTCTGACAGCGCGACGTTTTCCTGATGATAAATCACTTCCCCCCATCGGTTGTAAATCGTCATTTTCCGAATCTGCCTGACACAGGTATTGCCTTTGATCACCCAGAAATCATTCAACTGATCGGCATTGGGCGAGAAAGCAGTGGGTACATACAAGCCACACGGAACAACCGTCACCGTCACGAATTTTTCCTGCTGGCAAACGCCACTCTTGTCCGAAACTTGTACGAGGTAGCGAGTCGTCGCCGATGGGTTTGCCCAGGTTTGAGCGCAGGTCGGACAACTTAACCGCTCGGCGGAGCTCCAGCGGTAGTTGTAAGGGCCCGACGGGGTTGCTACAACGTCCAGCAGCGTACTATCTCCTTGAGTAATCAGTACATCGGCGCTGATACGGGTGGCAAGTTGATTGACGGTCAGATACGTAGTGACCAGGCTGTCACAGCCTGATGGCCCGCTAAAATGATTGACGTAAGTACCGGCACGACGGTAGGTTGAGTCACCGACGACCAGCCTTCCGCCCTCGCAGATCGTCACCTGCTGTGTGGAACGCCCAATTGGCCTAACGGTGAGGGTAAGTTTAACCGTACTGTCGCACAGAGCGTTGCGGGTAATGGTTTGTGTAAACTGACCACTGCTTCGGTATGTCTTGTCGCCCACTACAAAACCATCGCCCTCACAAATGGTTTTTACCAGTGCGGTTTCGACGGGCTGAAAACGGATCTGGTGATCGAGCTGGAATTCGCAACTCGCATTCAGGCTGGAAAATGGCGCTATTGTTACCCAGTACCGCTGACCGACAGTTGCTTTCACCCGAACAGAACGGGTGGTCTGGCCCGTATTCCAGGTGTATTTTTCGAACCCATCGGGGGCGGTCAACACGATGTATCCCTGGGCATCGGGGCAGGCCGATGCCTGTTTGATTTCCGATTTGAGACACTGTGCATCGAAATAAGCGTAGCCGAAGTGTCCGTTGTGCGTACAGCCATGAGCGGTTACCTCCACGGTGATGCGCTTGCCTACATACTGGCGCAGGTCGATGGCTCCAATGGTCCAGTTGCGGTATTGAATATCGCCTTGGGTTTTAAATCCATCGACCGTACCCGCGGCCGAAACCTGTACGTCGTAATAGCTGCAGGGCAGTTCGTTCGCGTCGCTGTCGGTAATCCGGATCGTAAAGCCGGGTTTTTCGTAAGCCTCGTGGTTGGCATTCTGTAAAATAACAGCCAGTTTGTACTGGAAGAGTGTATTGTCGGCAGTAACCACGAACGATCCTTTGATGCGATCGAACCGACTTCCCCGGGTCACGTTGCCGATGCGGATGGAATGTGTGCTGCCGGGCGCTACCATCGGAATGGCTTCGGCGGTTATCTTGGGATCGTTGCCATCGCTCAGGCTCGTGATTCGATGTCCGTTTTCGAGGGTCCCAACCGTCTCATTCTGAAAGACAACCTGTTGCCCCTGGTTCGCCACCTGTCCGTTGGTAAGCGTCCAGCCATTGGTTGTCCCTTGTTCAAACCCAATGGTAGCGCAATCAAGCTGCTGGGCATAAAGTGGTGCGTTGATTGCAGAGAAAAAAAGGATAAGGTATACCGGTTGTTTCATGTCAGACTGGTTCTAGCCGCCACGTTAGACGGGTCAAATTAGTCTGCTGACCTAAAAGCCTGCTTAGGATAGTATTAAGTTTTCTTAAGGCGCTCGCTGCCGGAATTGACAGGCATAATTAACCAATACGGGAGCGGGTCAAAACAGGTTACCGGATGAAATAGAAGACTCTTTTGTCGCTTCGCCCCCCCGGTGAGGTTCATGCCTGCTGGCGAAACTTCAGGTATTGCTGATAAAGCTTATTAACGGGTAGGTGAAACCGGCTGAGTTCCAAAATCAGGAAGCTGTAGAAGTCGGGTCGCTCGATGTGGCGGAGAAGATCTCCAAATTTCAACGCCAGCTCAAATTGCTCCGCGTAAAACGCCTTGCGGATAAAGGTGCGCAGGCGCCTGGCCAGCGCCCCGTATTCGCTCGGGGTAGTACACCGATCGTAGGCTTTGTGGCAAATGGTCAAGGTTGACTGAAGCAGGTTATTGTCTGGTAAAACCACCTGTGCCGACAGGGAGCCCGGACATTGGCGCTTCAAAGTCAGTACTTCGTCCAGATACGCATAATGGTAAAGCCTGGCCGAACGCACCCAAAAGTCAAAATCTTCGTAGGCCAGTGTTTCGTCGTAGCCGCCCAGCTCGTTCAGGACATCCCGGCGCATCATCATGGTTGGCGTACAAATGAAGTACGATTCCAGGATGGACTGAAAAACATTACCGGACGGGACAGTGGTCTGCGCCTTTCCGTTGGTGTCGATGGCGTAATGAGTGCCTAAATCCTGCCCTGTTGGCGTAATGTAGGCTGCATTGGAAAACACAACAGCGTAGGGACCCGCCAGCTCTTCGAACAGGGCTACCTGTTTCCTGATCCGGCCAGGGAGCAGTACATCATCGGCCGATAAATCAATGACATAGCGTCCTTCGGCCAGGGCCAGCCCCTGATTAAACGCCCGGTTCAGCCCTACATTAACCGAATTTTGGATAAACTGTGTGGCGGGGTAACGCTCAACAAAGGCTGCTATGCGCTTTGCCGAGTCGTCCGTGCTACCATTGTCGATGACGATCAATTCGACATTCGGATAATCCTGCGCGACAACCGATTGCAGGGCTTGCTCGACGTAATGCTGCTGCTCAAAACTTGTGCAAATGACGCTAACCCAAGGCTTTATCCGATTGAGATAAGGGCTCATCGGCAATAGATTGACTTGGCCGGTAACAGAAACCATAAAAAAAGCGTGGCGGTCTTTACTTAGCGAGACTCAACCTGCGTAGTTGAGTTGTGTGAAAGGTCGAAGTAAAACCTATTTGTTACCGGAACCGCCGAATTATTTATCGAACGGAAAAAAATTGACAAATAATTAGTCGACTGGCAATGTTGGCGTGCTTTTTGTAAAATAAAAATTGAACATATATCAGGCGTGCCAACGTGTTCGGTAAGTCTGGATATGTGCCTTTACATTTATGGGTTAGGTTTTGCAAACGTCATCTCAAGTCTCCGGGGTGGCGTTTGTTGTTTTTTCAGCCACGCTCGGGTTTGCATCACCTTCGAGATTATACAGAGCAACGTTCATCTCAAACCCCAGGATTAGAAGAAGTGAGATCAAGTTTATCCAGATCATTAGGGCAATTAGCGTGCCAATTGATCCGTATACCTTATTATACGAACCAAAATTAGAAACATAGTAGGAAAACCCCAAGGTTGTCAGGACAATCAGGAGCGAAGCGGTAACCGCACCGGGTGTAATAAACGCCCATTTCATGCGCACATCGGGTCCATACCGGTAGATCACCGACACAACACCGACGAAAACGGCGAATACGACTAGGTAGCGACCAATGGCTAGCAGGTTAACAAAGATGGCGTTGTTGAGCAAGCCAAAATGAAGCAGGAAGTCGCTGATAATACCACCGATGATTAGGACCACGACGGCCAGAATAAGCGCAAACGCCAGTGTAAACGTAAGCCCGACCGCCACGAGCCTGAGCTTAAGAAAACTCCGCCCTTCGTCGGAACGGTACGACGAATTGAACGCCTGCATGAGAGCGACCAGTCCACTCGTTGCCGAATACAGGGCCAACAGAAAACCAAATGACAGGACGCCACTGCGCGGACGGCTGATGATATCCCGAATGGTGGTATCGACGGTGCTAAAAGTATTCCCGGGCAACACCTGCCGCAAAAAATCCATGATCTGGTCTTCGAGGTTGGGTATAAAGGTGACGAACGGAATGAGGGTAAAGAAAAAGATGACTGTCGGAAATACCGCCAGAATAAGGCTGTACGATACCGAGGCTGCCCGCTCGCTGGTGTTGTTATCCGTAATTTGGGCAACCATCTTATTCAGGAAGGTATACCAGGTAATTCTAGAATTGAACGGATGATGCTTGTACAGCCAGGTACGGACATTCCGCAACGCCTTAACATTCATCAGTTGGTCGAACATGGCGGTCTTTTTTAGTGAGTAGTGCTGGGTGGGTATGAATAGCCAAAACCCGATGATACGCAGGCTGCATCATCGGGTTATGATCTGGCATCAACTTTTTTAACCTACTGCTCAAAGAAAGGTTTGGCAACATCAACTAATTCCGCCGGGGCTGCGCAGGGGCGACCCGTTTCGGTACGGACAAATACAAGAGTTGTCTGGCCGGTATTCAGGAGTTGATTCGCCTGATTGAAAATCTCGTAATCAAACATGATCCGCGTTTTGGGCATCTGCGGGATTGTTACCCGGATGGTCAGCAGATCATCGTATTTAGCGGGCCGGATAAAGCGGGAATTCAGGTCATAAACGGGCATCGAAATGCCACTGTCTTCGATGGCTTTATAACTCAGCCCCAGGTTTCGCAGGGTTTCAACCCGGCCAATCTCGTAAAAACGGGCGTAATTCCCGTAATAAACAATGCCCATCTGGTCCGTGTCATAATACCGGACCCGAATGGCTGTGACGTCGAAGGTAATCATTAGCGGAAAATAGTCGAAAATGAATGACGTTGTGCGTGGCGTCACAACGTCATGTCTTATTTCATAATCTTCATTCGGGTGAGGGCCTGCTGGTACAGACGGGCGTTCGCGAGGTGTTCAGACAAGGTTTTGGAGAATGTATGGTAACCGTTGAAACTCGCGTTGACCACAAAATAGAGGTAATCGTGCTGTTCAGCGTTGAGCACCGCGTCGATGGTGGCGGGTGCCGGTAGGTTGATGGGGCCGGGGGGGAGGCCCGTGTACCGATAGGTGTTATACGGGGAATCGACGGTTAGCTGCTTGTTAAGCAGCCGTCGGATGCCGAAATCACGAAGGGCAAAAATAACCGTCGGGTCCGCTTCGAGCTTGATTCCCTGCTTCAGCCGGTTCAGGTAAACGCCGGCCACCCGGGGCTGCTCGTCCCGTTTGTTGGTCTCGGCCGCCACGATAGAGGCCAGTACCTGCGTCTGGGTTTGCGTCAGCCCCAGCGCTTTGGCCTTTGCCTGGCGTTCGGGGGTCCAGAATTTTTTGTATTCGGTACCCATCCGCTCCAGAAACGCTTCGGGTTTGATGGTCCAGAAGAACTCGTAGGTGTTGGGCAAGAACAGGCAGACGATCGTTGTGGTATCGAAGCCGAATTTCTGACAGGTAGCCGGATCGTTAAGCAGCTTACCCAACGCAGCGGAGCCGAATTCGAATTTGCTGCCGAGTCGCTGGATGAGGTCACTTTTCTGGCGCATGCTGTTGAACGTCACCGGCATGGCGTCCTGGCTGCCGCTTCGCAGTTTAACGAGCGCTTCCCGGTTGCCCATGCGGGGTTTGATTTCGTAACGCCCTTCTTTAACCCGCTCGGGGTAGTTCATCATCTTGGCCAGAAAACGAAACGAGGTTTCGTCATTAATGACCCGGTGCGTTTTCAGGGTATCCATGACCGAATCGAAGGTAGATCCCCTGGGAATCAGCAGGGCAAACGTTTTGTCGTCATCCTGAACCTGCAGGTTAGGGCTTCTGAAAACCTGCCAGAAGTAAAAGGTAAACGTCGTTAACAGAATGGAGACGGTGAGAAACAGGCCGATTTTTAGATTACGCGACATAATAAAAAATGGATAATAAATGATGAACGATGAATCGGGCTGGTAGTCCAGTGATACCGGGCAACGAACAAATTCATCGCATACCGCGTATCCAGTCACCATTCATGCCGCAAATTTACGGCAAAACTGGCCGAATCAACCTAATGAACACGAAGTACCTGCTGTCCTTTTTATGTTCGCCGATCAGGCTACCTTTACAACGCCAAACCATCAACGCCAGATTTGCTCTCCACTCGCTCTTTCGGTACACGCCGGGCTTCGGCCGGGCCTTCGCTTTATACGGCCTCATTCTGGTTGCTCTGCGTCAGTAACTTTCTGTTCTCGGCCAGTTTTCAGATGATGATCCCCGAGTTACCTGCTTACCTGACCAGGCTGGGCGGTAAAGAATACATTGGCCTGATCATCGCCCTGTTCACGCTGACGGCGGGGGTGTCCCGGCCATTCAGCGGAAAAATTACGGATACGGTTGGTCGGGTGCCCGTCATGGCCTTTGGCTCGATTGTCTGTTTCGTTTGTGGGTTTCTGTATCCCTACCTGCTCACGGTTGGTGGTTTCCTGACGCTTCGACTCATTCATGGTTTTTCGACCGGCACCAAACCCACGGCCACATCGGCTTACGTGGCCGACATCGTGCCCGCTACCCGTCGGGGCGAGGCCATGGGCACGCTGGGGTTGTTTACGGCCATGGGTATGTCGCTGGGACCCGCCATTGGCAGTTGGCTGGCGCACGCTTTTTCCATGAATGTGATGTTCTGGACGTCCTCAGCATTTGCGTTGCTGTCGATTCTTATCTTGCTTCAGATGACCGAAACCCTGCCCAATACACAGCCTTTCCGGCTTGGGTTGCTTCGCCTGAAAAAGGCAGAAATTTTCGATAAGCAGGCGTTGCCTCCCTTTATTGTACTATTGCTACAGTCGTTTTCGTCGGGCGTAATTCTTACCGTTATTTCGGAGGTGAGCACACCGCTGGGCATTACGAACAATGGCCTGTTTTTTACCGTATATACCCTGGCCTCCCTGTTTATCCGGCTGGTTTTCAGTCGAACATCTGACCGATACGGTCGTGTACCCGTTCTGCTTGTGTCGACGGCTGTGCTGGCCCTGTCGATGGGTCTCCTGATGTTGACCGATTCGACGACCTGGTTCTGGACGGCGGCTGTGTTCTATGGGATGTCATGGGGGATGAACTCGCCAACCGTAACGGCCTGGACAGCTGATCTGAGCGATGAAAAAACGAGGGGCCGCGCCATGGCTACCATGTACATCGCCCTCGAAGCCGGTATTGGGCTGGGAGCGCTGGCATCGGGCTGGCTGCATAACCACATTATGGGTAAGCCGGGGGTTGATGCGTCTTTTGCGGTAGCGGGTGTGCTGGCACTGGCCGCAGTCGTGTACCTGAGCTGGTTCTGGCGAACGAATCGGCCGGGTAGGAGGCATCGCCTGGATGAAGCCGATGAGATGACCTTACTGGATGGTGAACCCTGATGAATGAACTGGAGCCTGCTATACGCCCGTTGGTTGAGGTGCTGAACGAGACGGGGCTGGTGCGAACCTTTTCGAGCTGCGAGGGACATTATAAGCCCGAAGACCAAACACTCGTTGACCGGAAGCAGGCCGAAGTTCGGTTCGTGCCGGCTGATGGTTGCTCCACGGCCCAGGTTGAACACTGGCTGGCCTCTGTGCTGACCCGGTTTAAAGCAAAACACGGGTTAATACCGGTGAAGGTAACGGCCTATAAACTCTACACACCCATTGACGAAGAGGTCGTTGAGGAAACGTTTGTTATTGACGTAAAGCCATTTAACCGATTCGACCCGCCCGATCGGAAGCGTGCCGATACTGACCGGGCCATCACGCAGCTCGTTCAGCTTATCGTATCGTAAATACAGCCTGACTTAAGTTTCAGCCGAACGGACACGACCGTTCTCAAGTAAGTACCCGATGAGAAAGCACTTTTTTATCCTTCTTGTTACGCTGGCGGTGTCCTTTCAGGCACTGGCTCAATCTGGTCGCGCGCCTAAATCCCGCGTCACGTATACGAATCCAGTGATTGCGGGCGACTTTGCCGATCCGTCCATTATTCGGGTTGGCGACACGTATTTCGCCGTTGGTACCTCGTCGGAGTGGGGCCCGGCCTATCCCCTTTATACCTCGAAAGATCTGGTAAACTGGGCGTATGTTGGGCCCGCGTTCAATGAACTACCCTCGTGGACGATGGGCAGTTACTGGGCTCCGGAGCTTTTTTATCGGGATAACACCTATTACCTGTATTACACGGCCCGGCGGAAAAGTGACCAGCGTTCGTTTATCGGCGTAGCGACTACGCGTGACCTGACGAAAGGATTCTCCGACCACGGCCTGTTGCTCGAATGGACCACCGAAGCGATCGACCCCTTTATTATCGACGATGACGGTAAACGCTTCATTACCTGGAAGGCCTATGGGTTAGACAAAGGCAGGGCCATCGAGATACTGGGGGCTGAACTGTCGGCCGATGGGCTCAAGGTTACCGGACAGGCATTTTCGCTCATTAAAGCTGATCCTGCCAACTGGGAAAAGGGGGGAGCCGAAGGACAGGCGCTTTTCAGGCGAGGTAACTACGTTTATATGCTCTATTCGGGTAACGCCTGTTGCGGAGCGCAGTGTAACTACCAGGTGGGTCTGGCGCGTGCCAGAACACTACAAGGGCCCTGGGAGAAATACGAAAACAACCCGGTGATGGTCAGCGACAAAGACTGGAAATGCCCCGGTCATGGAACGGTAGTTGTTACGCCCGATCACCGCTATTTTTATCTACACCATGCCTACAAGGGCGACGATTTTACGTTTACCGGCCGTCAGGGAGTACTCAGTGAACTAATCTGGGATGACAAGAGCCAATGGCCCGATTTCCGACACGGACGCTCGACGCCAACCCAGGCTGAATCACCGTTTCAGGCCATTCAGAAACGCCAGCCAAACCTGACGGTTATCTTTGGCCAGGACAAGGCCAGTGTTCCCTGGGTCTGGGATGTGAGCCTTTCCCGACCGGTGTACGCGGTGCATCAGGGTCAGTTGCAACTAGTTAATGACGGCTCCGATAAGACGGGCACTTTCCTGGGCCTGGTCATCAAACAGGGAACCTATACGATGTTAGCCGACATCGCTCCCCAAGCCGACCTGTTGCAAAGCTTGTGCCTGTATGGCGATGCGCAAAACCAGGTCGGCCTGGGTATTCGGGCGGGAGCGCTTGACCTTTGGGAAATTAAAGCCGGTACGCGCAGGGTTCTGAAGACGGAGCCAATACCGGAAGGAACTTCTCCTGTGACGCTGCAAGTACGGAGTCAAAAAGGCCGATTTTACGAATTCGGCTGGCGTACCAAAGAAGGCGTATACCAGCCGTTGACGGATGCTCCGCTAGATGGTTCTTTTCTTCCCCGTTGGGACCGGGCACCCCGCGTTGGTATCGGTCTTAGCGGAAAAGATAAAGCAAGTAGCCGGATTCGTACAGTAAGTATTCAGTATGACGAACCCTGAGTTTACTCAATAACCAAATCAGTAGCCTGTCGTAATCTCTGACGGGTGATCAGGCGTAATCGGGCAGCACGATCGTTTCTTTTTCGCTTTCATCGTCGGCTTTATTGGCGGTAAATAGGCCCACCAGCTTTTGAATTGGCTTGCTGGCGAAGATACCGGCAAACGTGTTCAGGGCGGACACACCCAGACCTGTTTCGGGATATACCAGCCAGGGGACGCCGGGGGGCAACTGCTGCACGGCTTTCACATACGGACGCATGCGCTGTTCGTAGGCCGCAAAGGCGTCCTGATGGCGTTCGTGGGTGGCCAGTTCACCCGCGAGCAGGTAAGCCCCTACCATCGCCAGCGTCGTACCCTTACCGGTTAGCGGTGTGGGGCAGTACGCAGCATCGCCGATCATAGCCACCCGGCCATCAGACCATCTGGGGGCTTTGATCTGACCAACTTTATCGAAGTAAACGTCCTGCGTCTCCTCAATGGCGTTGATGATCCGGTCTGCTTCCCAGCCCGCGCCGGTCAGCTTGCTTTTCAACACACTTTTCTGCTGAGCGAGCGAGAGTTTCTCGTACGCTTCATCCGACTCCAGGAAAGCGACAGAAGCCCGCATAGTTCCCTGATTATCCGGGCGAAGCATGAGAATCCGTCGGTCAACGGCTGTGTACCAGCGCCACCAGTTCGTGTCGGTTGGCTTGCGGGGAATGGTCAGATAAGCGGTATATAAGCCCAGGTACTCAAAGACAGGTTCCTCGCCAAATACCAGTCGGCGGGTGCTGGAGCGGACACCATCGGCGGCAATGACGAACTGAAACGTTTCGGTTTTGCCACTCGCAAACGTGACGCTTACCTGGTCGGGCTGCTGCTCCAGCGCCGTGATCGAGTCGCCAAACCGGTACGCTACAGTCTGTTTGGTGCAGTCATACAGAATGTTAACCAGATCGCCCCGCAGAATCTCCAGTTCCTCGGTACCACTAACCGGTCCCTCTTTAGGGAAAGCGGCTGCTACCTGGTTGTCCCGACCAATGAATTGCAAACCCACCTCACCCGTATTGGCCGCCCGGATGGCCTCTTTAATGCCCATTTTCTGCGCAATCTTCTTGGCCGGGCCGTTAACGTCGATGTTCTGCCCACCCAGCCGCAGGGATGCTGCCCGCTCCACGACGGTGACATCGAAACCGTATTTAGCTAGCCAGAAGGCCAGCGTCGGGCCCGCAATGCTGGCCCCTGAAATGAGTACTTTTTTTGCGTTGGGGGTTATCATGACGATAAAACGGTTAGTAGTAAACTAAAACTTACCTTTGGTTGGCTCGTTGGTGAGTTGACCTGTTTAAAGGTATTTAAATAGCCATATCGTATTTGTTTTGTTTTATTGATACGAAAATATAGTAAATATGGCATATGCATCGGCTGTACCGGTACTTACCGCCTGGGAGCGTTTCAGTGAAGACCATCCGCAGGCTGATCTTCGGGAGTTTGCGGGTTGGTTGCTTCACCACCTCGATCCTTTACGGCAAGCGCCACCCTTGCCCGATTCTGAACCGGTGTTGAAATCGGGGCAGCGGCTGTCAGAAGCCTTCGGCGATGAGGATTTTCTGACGTCATTTTTTGTGGGGCGTCTGAATCGGTACGCGAAATCCTACGCCAAGCCCATCATGGCCGAGCATGGGTTTGCCAGCGCTGATGAGTTTCTGTTTCTATCGCTGATTGCCCAGATGAACATGCCTACCAAGAAAGAGGTATGCATCGCTAATGCAACGGAGTTCACAACGGGCGTCGATATTCTGCGCCGACTGCTCCGGCAGGAGTTGATTCAGGAAACTCCCGATGAACGAGACGGTCGGGCCAAGCGGTTATCCATGACGGAGAAAGGGCTTGGTACGGTGCAGCAAGTGTATCAGCAACTGGCTCAGCTCGAAGGCAGCGTACTCGCCGATTTAGCCGAAATCGACAGAAAGCATTTTCTGCAAACTCTGAAGTACCTCAACAACTATCACTTTCAGTTTTACAAGCCGTAATGTGTGGTAGAACCAGCAGCTCGTGCTGCTGATTTTTCCGGCCATTATAACCCATTCACTCCCATCATGAAAATCTCTCTGCTAGTTATCGGGCTGTTGTATAGCCTTTCGCTGTATGCTCAGGTTGAGCCGTTGCAACCAAAAATTGACAAGGTTATTACCGGCAAGAACGCAACGGTGGGCGTGGGTATTTACGATTTCCGTAGTCGACAGACGCTTGTCATCAATGGCGATAAACACATGCCCATGCAGAGCGTATACAAGTTTCACGTTGCCTTAGCCATACTGAACGAGGTAGACAAAGGACGATTTAAACTTACGCAGAAGATGCCCGTAAAGAAGGGCGATATAGTGCCTGGTTTGCACAGCCCGATGGGCGAAGCCTACCCAAATGGTGGCGTAGATCTACCGCTGGCCGATATCATTCGGTACATGGTTGCCGACAGCGACGGCAGCGCCTGCGACTACCTTTTCCGGCTACTGGGTGGGCCAAAGCAGGTAGATGCCTTTATTCATCAACTGGGTATTCGGGATGTGGCCATTCGGGACACGGAAGAACGGATGCAGGCGAGGGGAAATTGGGATGTTCAGTATACCAACTGGACAACGCAGGCAGCCATGCTCAGGTTGCTGAAGCTATTTTATCAGCATAAAATTCTGTCGGCCAGTAGCCACGACTTTCTTTGGAAAACAATGGTTGAAACGACAACGGGAGAAGATCGGCTAAAGAAACGGCTACCCGCCGGTACGGTAGTCGCTCACAAAACAGGTACATCGGGCGTTAGGGATGGTCTGACGGGGGCTGTCAATGATGCGGGTTTCATTGCGTTGCCAAACGGCAAACATCTAGCCATCAGCGTCTTCGTTACGAACTCAACCGAAAGCAAAGAGACGAATGAGCGAATCATCGCCGATATTGCCCGGCTGGCTTATGATCACTTCGCTACATCAAATTAACTGTTCTTGAGGAGCGACAGGGCATTGTACCTTTCAGAATCGCTGTTTTTTCGCCGTAATCCGTATTCCCTCCGTTGTTGGGTCAGCAGGGCTTTCTACTGTATAGGCGGGGGGTAATACGAAAATACTGGGGCCACCCCACAGGGATTTTTCGTAAAAGACATCCCCCTCGATCCGACCTTCGTACAACTTTGTGCTGATGGCCGACGTGAGGGTAAACACGCCGTTCGTTTCGCTAACGCCAACGTCCTTTATGTGCGTATGGGAGCCCGTCTCGCTACTTGTTTTATAAACACTTCCTACCCTGACGGAGTCTGGCCCCTTCCGATCAACAACGACGTAGAACTCGCTGACGCCAAGTTTATTAACGCCCCTGCTTTTGTAGAGGGTATCTCCATTTAAAACGTAAGACTGAATGGCATACCTGCCTGAAGCCCGAGCGGCTACATCGTTGAATTGATCCGCTGGCTCACAACTGGAAAGCGAACCCAGCAACAAAAGTCCAAGTAGCTTATGCATACGACTGTTGTTTTTCTAGTCTAACGCTGATTTACTTTTTTGTCATATAAACAACAATGAAGCGTTGGTGGCAATGTATATACTTGCTTGCTTCCAGTCTGCCCATCTTCCATTAACGGTCTACTTTCAGAAGAATATGCCTGGTCAGGACTTCCCCCGGTTTCTGATCGAGGAGTTGGACAATATGGTAACCGAACTCCGTTTTGAACGGTTTTGATACCTGATCTTTACTCAGTCCGCCAATAACCTGGCTAAAAGCCGTAACAAACTGATCGGGTTTTTGCCAGCCCAACAGTCCGCCAACCGTATAGGAGCCGTAATCCTGGGAGTATTCCTGGGCCAATTTATCAAACGCGTACCCGGACTTTAACTTCCGATAAAGTCGGGTAATTTCCTGGCTGGCCGTCAGATCAGTGTAGTGTCTTTTGTTAGTAGATTCTGGGAGCATCTGCCCATACACCGCGTGCGAAGCGTTCCAGATAAGCAACATCAGGTACAGAAAACAACGTTTCATCGCTCTATCATTTTTCACGAAGAGATTCCTTGACAAGCTTACCGGTTGGAAAGGATAAACCGTTTGTCTGACCGAACGCTGTAACAGGCTATGCTTCCAGAAGCAGCTACTATGTTAAAGTAAACGGATCAGTAAAGCAGTAGTCACAATAAATAGAAGATACAGTAAGTCATGCCCAGATTGAAGGCAGCATGACAAACTACGGCTCCTAAAATGGAGCCTGAATACGTTTTGAACAGGAAGAACAGTATACTCACCAAAAACATACTTAGTTCCCAAAGCAGGGCTGGCACCGTTAAGAAACGCCATTGATCGTTGACAAATACTAAACCAAAATGGGATAGATGCGTTAAGGCAAAGGCTGAACTATCGATGATCGATGCTTTTTTATCGCCCACTGAGTTGGCAAAACTTGCGTGAACAATTCCCCTGAAAAAGAACTCCTCCCCAACTGGACTAAATAACATACCAGTTAAGGCGACAATACTAAATAAAATTGTCTTGTCGTTCGGTTTAATTGCCGCCGGTATTTTATAGGATCGGCCAACATAAGTATACCAGTTTTCGTAAGTATTGCCGTACAAGCTGTGGCCCACATAATAAAGGAACAGACTGAAAATAAGACCTGCGGCAAAAGCCAGTACAAGGCCACGGTATCGCTGAGGTTTCGTTAAACCGATTTTTCGTCGCCCAGACCGAGACAGGAATATAAATGGGCAAAGGGAAGACAAAACCATGAGTGCCCCGATTGACCCGTAACTGCCTGACGCATTAGCCTGTAAGACCAATACAAATCTGGGTATGCAGACAAGGAAGAGCAAGGCAAGGCCGAATTGCCAGTTAAAGGTGAAGTACCTGTTCCAAAAGGGTCTCAATTCATTCTCCATACGTTGTCAAATTTGCTTGCAGTACATCTTGTTCCAATACTGTTGGGCCTGGTATTCTGTTGCCTACATGAGTATCACTTCACCAGTATAGATAACTGTACGTAACTCGTTTAAACGGGTTCTGATGACCGCTTAAATTATGACCAATAAAGCCAACTGATCAAGAAACACCAGGAAATTTTGGCTCCTGCCGTTTCTTGATCAGTTGGCTGATCAGGCAATGCGTACCGATAAAGACCGGGAACAGTAGAAACCGCTTACAGTTTTCGAATGCTTGATGTCGAAGCAAGAGCCAGTGGTGTTCGGCAAATCGGCGCTACGTCTTTGCTGAAATTAAGCGACTTGAGGGCTACCCGTTCCAGTTTGTTGGTTCCTTCAGTTATCGACAAAAACTGGTTGGGTTTCACATTCCGAAAGACCTGTACTGTTTTGGAACAGCTAATGGATACTATGAACTGCTCAGACTTGTGGAGGGGGCGAGTAAACGGGTATTGCCCGGCTAGAGAGGGAGGCAGGGGCTGAAGGAATCCGGATAGTTTCCCGCCAGTGAGGATGGCAGAAGCACACAACGGCCTGTCTGCCAGGGTAATATTCTTTTAAGAAATTCTTCAGCAGATGATTCGTCTTTTTCTGCGATGTTCCTGACTCGTTACCAAGCTGATGCTTGATAAACTCAAGCAAATCCTGTTGCCAGAACGAGTGGTTTTTATTGACATAACCCAGAATGTGAATCGTGTCATTTTTGACTTCCTGTCTGATAATTTCGTAATAACTATCCCGATAAGCAAAACCTTCGGTTGTGTGTTCCGACAAAACCGTGTTGGGAGCCTTCTTACTCAAAGGAACATAAAACTCAACAGGGCTATCGCCAGTTCGGTATACGGTCAGCCGATTAGATAAGTCGCTCTCTTCCTGCCAGTTGGTGGTCCATAGCGCCAGTACATAGGCCAGTATGTGGCACATGAATAAACTGAGTAGACCAATGGAGACTAGGCGCTTCAACGTACGGCGTAGTTTTATGGCAAAAGTAAAGGAATTTAGTCGATTAATGCAAGCAGAGTGTATACAGCCACATCTATGCATTGTTTGAACGAGCGATTCATTCAAACAATGCATAGGCAGGTTAGTCATACAGTTGTGGAACAGCCAATCAGAGTAGAAAGCAGTGGGTTAACAACCGCCCAGATTGCCATTATGGCCGTATCGGCGGGCATTTGTGTCGCCAATATTTATTACAATCAACCCATTTTACCCCATCTGGCCCGCTCGTTTCAGGCCAGCGAACATGACGTTGGCCGGGTAGCCGTACTGGCGCAGGCGGGTTACGGGTTCGGGCTTTTCTTCCTGACTCCGCTTGGCGATAAAGTGAACCGGAAGCGGTTGATGCTGGTATTGCAGATTTTGTTGGTTATCGCGTTGCTCTGCATGACGTTCGCCAACAGCTTGTTGTTGGTTAATATCATGAGTTTTCTCATCGGTCTGTCGGCCGTGTCGGTTCAGATTATTGTGCCAATGGCGGCCAGTCTGCCGCGTGAGAATCGGGGACGAATCGTTGGCATTATCTTTACCGGCATTCTGGTCGGTGTACTCTTCGCCCGCGTCTTCAGCGGCTTCGTCGCCGAATGGTTGGGCTGGCGGTACGTGTACGGTATTTCGGCGGCTATGGTAACCGGGGTGATGATTGCGCTACAGGTTTCTCTGCCCAATGTAGCCTCTGAATTCAGGGGTACCTACGGGCAGCTACTGGCCTCAACGGTACACCAGATACGCCGTTTCCCGCTGCTGCGACAAACAGCCCTGTTGGGCGCGCTCGTGTTCGGAACGTTCTGCTCCTTCTGGACTACACTGACGTTTCATCTGAGCGGGCCACCTTTTCGGTACCAGACCGGCACCATCGGGTTGTTTGGGCTATTGGCCATCGGGGCTGCGCTGATGGCGCCTTATTTCGGGAAGCTGGCCGACAAGGGTAATGCCAATCAGGTACGGCTGATAACGGTATCACTCATTATTCTAAGCGTGCTGATCGTCAAGGTATTCCCGTTTTCGGCTGTTGCGTTTACCCTGACCGTTCTGCTGCTTGACCTGGGGTCTCAGTCGACGCAGGTAACCAATACCGCACTCATTTATACCCTGGACAGCACGGCGCACAGCCGCATCAATACGGTTTACATGACCACTTATTTCCTGGGTGGAGCCATTGGTACATTCGTGGGGATTCAATGCTGGGCCTGGGGCGGGTGGTCGATGGTAACCTGGCAGTTGCTTATCTGGAGCAGTCTGGCATTGCTGGTTTTGTGGGTGAGTGCCCGTAAGTTAACAGACAGGACATAAAACCTCGCTCCAGGCAAATCGGACCGTAGCCTCACATATCGCACTTGTGCTGGTCAGTCAGGTCATTGTTACCAATGGGTACACCGACACCTCCGGATAGATAAGGTGAACCCGGTGATCGTTGTGAGTTGACGGAGTCAATCCTACCCTGTGGTATTTCAGTCTATTGGGTTGGGAGATGACGCAGGATTTTGCGGTCGATGTAAAACGTGCCTAAGGGAATAAGGCACGCCAGCAGCACTTTCCAGGTGGTCGTGGCAAATCGCCAGCGTTGCTCAACGCCCACCTGAAGCGTGTTCAGGACAAACAGTAGAAACAGCAGACCGTGTACCGGGCCAATGGCTTTAACCAGCGACGGGTCGGCGTAAGCGTATTTGAGCGGTACGGCAATTCCCAGTAAAGCCAGTAAGGAGATGCCTTCCAGGAAGCCAATTAGCCGGAGTCGACCAACTTTGGCTGTTAATAGATTTTTCATGATTAGAATAGTCGGAAATAAGGCCGGCTGGCGAGCGGAGAAAACGGCCAGGGAATAGCCAGTAAGATGATCAGTAAGCTTACCGAAAACCAGATGAGCATGACACGGAACTTGGCTCGATCAACGAGTTGCCGTTTTGCGATCGACGAACCAAGCGTAATCAGAACGATTGCCAGCAACATGAGGCCGATGTGAATGAACCCAAAAAACGCCACCGGCCCACCGGCTTTAATGCCCTGTTGCCGGAATGAATCAATGACGGGGCTGATGAAGTAAAGCGCAAACCCAAGTGTTAATTGACTGTGTGCGATCGTGGCCGTCCAGTGCCGTATCGAGTTATCGGCTGCGGAGAAGGCCAGTTGACCTGCGTAGCCACGGTAAGCCCGAATGATGGCGTAGAGTAAACTTACCAGAACCAGCCAGCGAAACAACGAATGCAACAGGAGCAGAATTGAGTACATAAGGTTCGAGAATAGGCTTGTTTACATACTACATGGTATGTTTTTTGGTAAAAAAATTAAGCCAGCTGCTGTAGATAGCGTTTTAATGCATTGAGGTACGTCTGATAGCAGACTACGCCGAACAGTTTGCCCATATTTCGGATGCCGCTATAGCCCATCATGATAAAATCGGCCACTTCAGCCGCATCGATATCCTGCCGAATCTGTCCTAATGCCTGCCCGCGCTGTACGCTATTGCGCAACAGTTGTAAGCATTGGCTCAAAACGCCATGCAGGGCTTTTTGAAGCGAATCGCTGGTAGGGGCTACTTCGTTCACCAGGTTGACCACCGGACAGCCGTATTGAACCTGAAAGTCGGGGGAGGTCTGAAGCAGGTACTTCATCAGCGCGTAGATGTCCTCAGCGGGGTAGTCCGACAGGGACAGTCGGTGACCAAAGTCGTCTTCCATTCTGGGTTTAATCACTTCGTTGATCAGGGCCAATCCCATGTCTTCCTTGTTTTTAAAGTGGTAAAAAAAAGCGCCTTTGGTCACCTGGGTAGTGGCAATAATGGTATCAATGCTGGTGGCCTGAAACCCATTCCGGTAGATCAGATCGAATGCTTTAAGAAGAATTGCCTGTCGGGTTGCTGCCGCTTTAGACATGGGACGATAATTTTCTACAAACATACTAGATAGTATGTTTTCGATCAAGGACTTTGTGAACGTTTAGTAACGTTGGTAAACTATGTAGCTTTAAGCGTTCGTCAGCCGACATCCATTTACCCGTTCGAGCATGTCATTACCGTCACTCATAACGTATTTTGAAACCTACCTGCCCCTTACCGAACAAGAAAGGCAGCACTTCGAAGGCAGAGTCTCCCAGCGGAAAATCAAACGTCGGCAAGCTACTCTTCAGGAAGGTTTTCCCTGTCAGCATTACTCCTTTGTTCTCGAAGGCTGCCTTCGCATGTTTGCCGCTGATAGTAAAGGTGTTGAACATACGATCCAGTTCGCGGCTGAAACCAACTGGATCGCCGACATTGACAGTTTTCATTCAGGAAGGCCCAGCGGTTTTTTTATCGAAGCCATTGAGCCATCGCTTATTCTCCAAATCGAAAAACAGGATCTCTATTTTCTCTATACTGCCATTCCCAAGTTAGATCGCATTTTTAAAGTTATCATCGAGAATAAGTATGTGGAACTGCAAACCCGCGTTCTGCAAACAATCAGTTCTACCGCGCAGGAACGTTACCTGGCCTTTCTTGACCGATACCCGGCGCTGGCCTTGCGGCTCCCCAACACCCAAATCGCTTCTTACCTGGGTATTACGCCGGAATTTCTGAGCAAAATCCGAAAAGACCTCGCTACCACACAGCGCCACCGGAGCGCCGGTCCGACCTTACGCTAGCGTATAACTTACTTTAGTTTAAGGGTATTTCTTAAGCTAGCTTATTTCTGAAAGGTAAACGGTTGGCCAACTTTGCCTTTCTAAAGGATACAACGATGACCTGTCGACTGCTCTTCGTATTGGCACTTATTCCCTCATTGGTATTTGGTCAGCAAGCCGAGATGCGGTATTTTAGGCAGCAGGTCCCTTCACCAGTAGGCTCCATTCCGTACGGTAAAAACCCCAAGGCTGGTCATTACGTTACTGCCGGAGATGCCAGAATCTATTATGAAGTGTACGGAAAAGGCAGACCCCTGGTGGTTTTGCACGGTGGAATCGTCGGCTCGACCTATGAGATGGCCTCCTTTATTGACAGCCTCTCAAAACGTTATCAGGTGATTGCCGTTTCGACCCGGGGCCACGGAAAATCGGAGATGGGTTCTGAATCGCCAGGCTATCCGCGCAAGGCGCAAGATGTCAATGCGATCATTCAGGCGATCACCAACGACAGCGTAACCGTTCTGGGCTTCAGCGATGGTGCTTACACCGGTTATTTTCTGGCGCAGATGTACCCAAAGACCGTTAAGAAGCTGATTGCGATTGGGGCCGGTGAATGGAAAAAAGGGTTCAGGTCGTTTGCCCTTAATCAGACTATACTGTTTGGCATGGATAGCCTGTATTGCCAGCAGCAACTGGCCCTGATGCCGCAGCCGCAACAAGTCGATCAATGGCTCCTAACGGCGAACCAATACTATAATACGGTCAACATAAGCCAGGAGATACTAGGTAGTATCCGGTGCCCGGTATTGGTCATGGTTGGCGAAAAGGATCAGAACGCTCCCTTAGAAACAGTCCTGGCTGCTTATGCAATGATTCCGAAGGCGCAGCTAAGCATTATCCCCAATGCACCACACCCGGTGTTCCTGACAAATTTCCCGGCGGTGTGGGCCAGTATGCTTCCCTTCCTGAACTAGTTAATACTCTTTACACGAACAAACGCCATGAAAGCGGCTGTTATCTATCAAGCGGGTGGGCCCGATGCGCTGATCATTGAGGAGCGTCCCATCCCAACCCCCGGCGAAGGGCAGGTACTGATCCGGGTAAAAGCATTTGGCTTGAACCGCTCCGAATTAATGACCCGTAAAGGCTACTCACCCAGTGTTCGGTTTCCGCGGGTGCTTGGTATCGAATGCGTCGGCGAAGTAGAAGCTGACCCCTCTGGTCAATACACCAAAGGTCAGTCAGTTATGGCGCTGATGGGTGGGATGGGTCGGGATTTCGACGGTAGTTATGCTGAATACACCGTCTTGCCCCGACATCTATTGCATTCGTTCGAGAGCACGCTGTCCTGGGAGGTGCTGGGCGCGATTCCCGAAATGTTTCAAACGGCTTATGGGTCGCTGTATCCGGCCCTGGCTATTCAACCGGGTGAAACACTGCTGATTCGGGGAGGAACCTCATCGGTGGGGATGCTGGCAACCCAACTGGCCAGCCTGGCTGGCCTGACCGTGCTGGCAACAACGCGCAACCCGCAAAAAGAAAAGGCGTTACGTGACAACGGAGCCACACACGTACTCATTGATAACGGCCCACTCCGAGAGGCTGTACGAACAATTTATCCAGAGGGTATTGATAAGGTGCTGGAATTGGTGGGTACAGCTACCCTGCACGACTCACTGACTTGCCTCAAACCCGGCGGTACGGGTTGCATGAGTGGGATGCTGGCCGAAAACTGGACGATTCCGGCTTTCGCCCCGATGGAGTTTATTCCGGCTACGGTGCGACTGACCACCTACGACAGCGGTCAGATAACCAGCCCGACACACGTGTTTCAGCACTTCATCCACCAGATTGAAGCAGGGCAGGTCAAACTCGCCCTCAGCCGAACGTTTACGCTGGAGCAGATCGTGGAAGCGCATCAATTTATGGATAGTAACCAGGGGGCTGGTAAACGGGTTGTGCTGCCTTAACTCATTCTATCAATTAATGACTACCTGCTATGTATAGCATTAAGCTTGTTTTTTTATCCCTGATTAGTAGTCTATTCGCAACTGCCACGACTATGTATGGGCAGGCCATTAAACTGGACAGGGATAAACTGGTACCCAACCAGGTGTCCATGTCGTTCGAGCGGATGATGGGCAAAGAGGCTCTCAAGGTCGTAAAGGACTCGACGATACAAAAGGTAGATGAACCCACTTTTGTGAAAATCAACGGAATCAACTTTACCAATGGCACCATCGAAGTAAAGGTATTGAGCCGACTACTAAAAAATGCCTCAGCATTAGCGCGTGGCTTTATCGGCGTGGCGTTTCGAGTTGACGCGACCAATTCCACCTACGAGTGTATCTATATTCGTCCGACAAATGGCCGGGCAGACGATCAGGTCAGGCGGAATCACTCGACTCAATACTACGCTTACCCTGATTACAAGTTTGATCGCCTGCGCAAAGAATCCCCGGAGAAATACGAATCGTATGCCGATATGACGCTCAATGAGTGGATTACGCTAAAAATTGTCGTGAATGGGCAGGAAGCGAAATTGTATTTGAACGATGCAAAACAACCCTGTTTGATTGTCAAAGACATGAAGCTCGGCGCTACTCAATCGGGCGGGATTGGCCTGTGGGTTGACGTAGGAACAGAAGGATACTTCACGGATCTGAAGATTACCCAATAGGGGAGATAAAACGGCCAATTGTATAGCCAACCTCCGGGCGTATCCCAATTAGCTCTACGCAAATCAAGCGCACTATTTAACAAAAAATAGTCCCGACAATCGGGACTATTTTTTGTTAAATAGTGCGCTTGATGTTACAGGATAAACTGACTCAGGTCCCGATTTTTTACCAGGCTGTTCAGCTTTTCGTTGACGAGTTCCTTCGTGATAACCACGTGGGCATTGGCACCAATAACGTCGGGAATATCGAACATGAAGTCGTTCATAAGGTGACTAAGCACCGTTTGCAGCCGCCGGGCACCAATGTTTTCAACGTCGCCGTTAACCTCAAAGGCGATCCGGGCCAGTTCGCGCAGCGCATCGTCCTGAAAGGTTAGCTCGACGTCTTCGGCCTGGAGCATTGCTTCGTATTGTTTGGTGAGCGCGTTTTTCGGCTCTTTCAGAATCTGGTAGAAATCATCTTCTGACAGGCTTTGCAGTTCTACCCGAATCGGAAAACGACCCTGTAATTCCGGAATTAAGTCGCTGGGCTTGGCGATGTGAAACGCCCCGGCCGCAATGAATAAAATGTGATCTGTGTGAATGACGCCGTACTTGGTATTCACCGCGCTGCCTTCCACAATGGGTAATAGATCCCGTTGCACACCCTCGCGGCTAACGTCGGGTCCACCTCCGCCATTCCCCGAACGGGCCGAAGCCACCTTGTCGATTTCGTCGATGAAAATAATTCCCGCGTCTTCGGCTTTTCGAATGGCTTCTTCTTTCACTTCGTCCATATCGATCAGCTTGGCAGCTTCTTCTTCCAGCAGGATTTTACGGGCTTCGGCAATGGTCACCTTCCGCTTTTTACCCCGCTTGGGCATCATCCCGCCAATCATCTCCTGAATGTTCATCATCGACAAGTCATCGACCGAACCACCCATAATACCAATGTTTGGGGTTTGACTTTGCTGTACGTCAATGTCAATCTTGCGGTCATCCATCTCGCCGGTGCGGATCTTTTCGCGGAACCGTTCGCGGGTACGCTCGTTCAGCTCGGCATCCGGGTCGCCTTGAATGCGGTCGTTTTTCTCATTCTCAAAACCCATCTGGCCGTTGGCGGGCTTGACAGACGGAATCAGAATATCCAGAATCGCATCTTCAACCATCTGGTGGGCCCTTGCCTGAACGGCTTCCTTTTTTGCCGCCCGAACCATATTGACCGCTTGTTCGACCAGGTCGCGCACCATGCTCTCCACATCGCGGCCGACATAGCCAACTTCGGTAAATTTTGAAGCCTCTACCTTAATGAAGGGCGCATCGGCAATTTTGGCTAGCCGTCGGGCAATTTCCGTTTTGCCAACGCCGGTTGCCCCGATCATCAGAATATTGTTCGGTGTAATCTCCCGCTGCATATCAGCGATGCTGTTCATACGGCGCCAGCGATTGCGCAGGGCGATGGCAACATTGCGCTTGGCGTCGTGCTGGCCGATGATGTACTGATCTAATTCGGCAACGATTTGCCGTGGCGTAAGGTCTTTGAGTGATTGGGTCATTGAAGAAACGGAGCGAGTTGAGCGCTCCCTGCTTAGGAAACAAAGGAAACGGGAAAATGTGCCAGAACGCTTGTTTTTAGCACCGACAATCCTTGATAAACGAAATAGAAACGAAGTTCATTCTGAAAAATAGGCTATTTTTACTTCATTAATGAGCTAATTACTTATGAACTGGCGAGCGTACATCCATACTGATCCAGCTATTTTAGGTGGAAAACCCATCATTAAGGGCACACGGCTTTCGGTCGAATTACTGTTAGATCGTTTGGCGAATGGCTGGACGGAACAAATGATTTTTGATAGTTATCCCAACCTGCCGACGGAAGCTTTACAGGCTGTTTACGGGTTTATGCTCGATACGATCAAAGATGACGTATTCCAGATTCAGCCATCTGTTCGACAGGCTTCATGACATCGGTAAGTTATGCATGGTTAGCTGACGAGAACGTACCTGTACCTGCCTTTCGGGTATTAGTTGATGCTGGTTGGGACATAAAACACATCGGTATCGAGAATGGAGGCTTGCCCGATACGGGCGTTATGCAAATGGCTATTGATGAAAATCGACTTCTAATAACGTTTGATGGAGATCATGGGACATTGGTTTTTAAAGATGGTTATCGTCCTTTAGGAATAATCTATTTTCGGTTAGATGCTTACTCTCCTGATTATCCAGGCCACTTATTGATTCAGCTGTTGGCAGACAATTGGCAATTTTACCGATACATCACAGTTGTAGAAGATGCTGTAATTCGGCAAAGAGCGATACCGATATAGTTCCAATTGTTACTTCATCAACCGGTCCAGATCAATCCGTATCGAGAGCTGGCTGGTACCTGCCGTGGGCACGGAGGTAAACCGACCGTAGGTGAGTTGAAAGGCTTTCGCCTGCACCGAGGCACCAAATGAAATACCCGCACCCCCTCCGCCCGTTGTCAGGGTACCTTCAGCCCGTTTCTGGTGGTTATAACCGACCAGCAAATGCACGTTTTTGCTGACCAGTAATTCGGCACCAACGCTCAGGTGGCGGGCCAGCTTCTCCGTTACGCTGGTAGTCGTTGGAATCGGGTTGCCACTCAGATCATACCGGATATTGAGGTTCGGATCGTTGTAGCTGATGTCGAAACGCTGCAGGTGGTGAGCTGTCAGGGTCAGGCGGATGGGCGCGTGCTGGGGTTTCAGGGTCACACCCGCCTGTAAATCAAACGGAAGGCTGGCGTCTGTGGGGCCGTAATTCCTGATCAGGTACCCCACGTTTTTTGCGACCAGCCCGAATGTCAGTCGGTGATTTGGGTGCCGCCATACCCCGCCCAGATCGGCCAGAACCCCAAAAGCAGCATACGATTCGATGGCTGAGCCAACGGCTTTGAAGGTCGCCCCGAGGGTGAAATTGCCCTCTGTACGGGAATGGGTGAGACTAATGGCATAGTCGTTCGCCGAAAACGTACCCAGATTCGTACCAGCCGGATCGGTAAACGTAAACTGGCCGTAACTCAAATACTGCATACCGACCGCCCAGCCTGCGTGCCGCTCCGGGTTTTTGGGCCGGACTGGTAGTCCGTATTGAATGGTGTAGTATTTGGCTGCTGCCAGGTAAGGCATCAAGCTTATGGAGACCAGGTTCGGGCTGACGGAATCGGCCAGGGCGGGGTTATTCAGGTGATAGGCCCCGTCGGGACCGATGGCCGTTGCCACCTGTCCGCCCAGGGCGGCCACACGAGCGTGCGTGGGCAAATCCAGAAAAGAAAAGACACGCTGTCCGCCAAGCGGCTGAGCAACCGTGACCACCGGCCAGGTTAAAACAAAAAGTAGCGTAACGTAGAAGGCTTTCAAACGTAGGTTGGTCGCAGTTTTCACAAAGAAAGCCAATTTTTGGCGGGCCAGTGTATCCACCCGCCTATTCAGAGAAATGGAGTTGATAATACCGTCAGTACAGACAGCAGGGCCGTCAATAAATGTACAAGACAAAAA
Source organism: Spirosoma lituiforme (assembly GCF_054776635.1). Lineage (NCBI taxonomy): Bacteria > Pseudomonadati > Bacteroidota > Cytophagia > Cytophagales > Cytophagaceae > Spirosoma > Spirosoma lituiforme. The sequence continues at coordinate 625,180 of NZ_BAAHBO010000001.1, read as the reverse complement.
CGGTTTCAACCGTTGGAATCCGCAAGAAAAATTAACTTTGTCTACACGCGTTTACTTACGATCAACGGCATGCCTACTATACCCCTTCAGGAGTTCAATCAAGCCAACATCCCTCAACTATCCAAGGCGGATATTCTGTCGCAGAAAAATGCCGAAGCCGAACTTGGCGGTGGGCAGCACCGTATTGATGCTCAGCACAAAAAGGGGAAATTGACCGCCCGCGAGCGGATCGCTTTGTTGGTTGACGAAGGCTCATTCGAAGAAATTGGCAAGTTTGTCATGCACCGCACCCGCGATTTCGGACTGGATAAGGAACACTACCTGGGCGATGGTGTCGTGACGGGTTACGGTACGGTACATGGTCGGTTGGTTTATGTGTTTGCGCAGGACTTTACCGTTTTCGGTGGCGCTCTGTCCGAAACCCATGCCGAAAAGATCTGTAAACTGATGGACCTGGCGCTGCAAAACGGGGCTCCGTTGGTCGGTCTGAATGACTCGGGTGGCGCCCGTATTCAGGAAGGTGTACTGTCGCTGGCGGGGTACGCCGACATTTTTTACCGGAACACGCGGGCGTCGGGGGTCATTCCCCAACTGTCGGCGGTTATGGGCCCCTGCGCGGGGGGAGCGGTATACAGTCCGGCCATTACCGATTTTATTTTTATGGTCGAGAACACCAGCTATATGTTCGTGACGGGCCCCAACGTGGTGAAAACCGTTACGCATGAGACCGTTACGGCCGAAGAACTGGGTGGTGCCAGCACCCACAGCACTAAATCGGGGGTAACGCACTTTTCCTGCGAAAACGAACTCACCTGCATTCAAAACATTAAACAGGTGTTGAGCTACATTCCGCAAAATTGCGAAGATGAACCGCCCAGGCTGGTTTACGAACCCACCGACGAAGCAAGGCCGAAGCTCAACAACATTATTCCTGCCAACCCCAACCAGCCCTACGACATGCGGGAAGTGATTGAGGAACTAGTTGATACCGGTAGCTTTTTGGAAGTTCACCGGAATTTTGCCGAAAACATTGTTGTGGGTTTTGCCCGAATTGGCGGGCGGAGTATTGGGGTAGTGGGCAACCAGCCTGCGGTCTTAGCCGGGGTGCTCGATATTCACGCCAGTACCAAAGCGGCTCGGTTTGTGCGTTTCTGCGACTGTTTCAACGTGCCCTTGCTGGTACTCGAAGATGTACCCGGTTTTCTGCCCGGCACCGATCAGGAATGGAACGGCATCATTACCAACGGCGCCAAATTGCTGTATGCGTTCTGCGAAGCCACCGTGCCCCGCGTAACGGTCATCACGCGCAAAGCCTACGGGGGGGCTTACGACGTAATGAACTCCAAACACATCGGGGCCGATATGAACTATGCCTGGCCGTCGGCCGAGATTGCCGTCATGGGGGCCAGCGGAGCCGCCGAGATCATTTTCAAACGCGAAATTGCCGAAGCCGATGACCCGCAGGCCAAGTTGCAGGAGAAAGTGCTGGACTATACCGAGAAATTTGCCAACCCGTACCGGGCTGCCAACCGGGGCTATATCGATGAGGTTATCATGCCCGACCAGACTCGCCAGAAGCTTATCCGGGCGTTTACTATGCTGGAAAACAAAGTGGTGACATTGCCCAAGAAGAAACACGGCAATATTCCGTTATAAAATACTTTGGAGGAGATTTGAGTTTAACAAGCCTCAATAATCTCGTTTTACAACCTACAATAAGCTTGACTATATGGCTGGCCAAATTCCTAAAAATTCAGGTAGTTTATTTAAGACCGTCATTATTGGTCTGGCAATCATCTTTGGTATTGCCCTTCTCGTTGGAACGCTCACCGTCCTGTTTCCTTAAAAAGTTTCGACAGGATGAACAGGATTTAATAAACCGCAATCCTGTTCATCCTGTCAATCCTGTCGAAAAAAAATTACCCGTTAATCGCGTCCAGAATAATGGCGCAGGCTTCCCGAATCTGGTCTTCCGTGATGATCAGCGGGGGGGCAATCCGCATGGAATTATTACAGAACAAAAACCAGTCGGTGATAACGCCCTTTTCGATGGCTCGATCAATGACGGGTTTCAGAATGTCGAACGAGTCAAACTCAACGGCCAGCATCAGTCCTTTGCCGCGCACCTCCCGAATGGCCGGATGCACCAGTAGCTGCTTAATTAGCTCTCCTTTCGCTTCGGCCTGTTCATGGAGTTTTTCGTCCTGAATGACCTGTAGCGTCGCCAGGGAGGATGCGCACGAAACCGGGTGCCCGCCAAACGTAGTGATGTGTCCGAGAATCGGGTTGTTTCGGAATACGCTCATGATCTTGGCCGAACTGATGAAGGCACCGATGGGCATACCGCCCCCCATGCCTTTGGCACACAGTAGTATATCCGGAATGGTGTCGAAGGCTTCGAACGCCCAGAAGGTACCCGTCCGGCCAAAACCCGTCTGTATCTCGTCGAAAATCAACAGGGCACCCACGTCCGAACAGCGTTGGCGGACAGCCTGCAAATAGGCTGCGTCGGGAACGCGGACTCCCGCTTCGCCACAAATAACTTCCATCACAACGGTGGCCGTTCGCTGCGTAATCTGCGAAAGGTGAGCCCAGTTTCCGTGCTGAATATGCCGGATATCGGGTAGCAGCGGGCGATAGTTTCGTTTGAAGTTCTCATCGCCGGAAAGCGACAAGGCGCCCTGGGTTGACCCATGGTAGGCGTTAAAGCAACTGATGATTTCACGGCGACCCGTGTAGCGCTTGGCCAGTTTCATCGCGCCCTCAACGGCTTCGGTACCGGAGTTCGTGAAGTAAACTGTATTCAGGCTGGACGGTAAGGTGTCAGCGAGTGCTTGGGCAAGCTCCGTCTGGGGCGTCTGGACGTATTCGCCATAAACCATCAGGTGAAGGTACTTATCCAACTGATTATGAATAGCTGCCAGAACGCGGGGATGCCGATGCCCGATATTGCTTACGCCGATGCCCGAAATCAGGTCCATGTAGGCGGTCTGGCCACCGTTCTCGTAAAGAAAAACGCCCTCGGCCCGGTCGATTTCCAACCCTAGCGGAAAATCGGAGGTCTGGGCTATATGCTGAAAAAATAATTGCCGGTTTGTCACCGTGTGCATGCTAGAATGATCAATATTGTCTCTGCAAAAGTCAACACCTCCAGCCATGAAAACAGTTCTCCTTGCCTTGTTACTGAGCCCCACAATTTTACTGGCCCAGCGGATCAACGTTACCCCACAGGATACGGAACGTAAGCATTCGTACCTGATTATGCGCGATGGTACAACGTTGCGCGGGCATATTGTGCGTCAGGACAGCTCGATCATTTCGGTACGAAAATCAAACGGCGATATGTCGTACGTAGAGGCCGATCAGGTCGTCTCTGTTTCCGCCAGTCGCCCGACCGAGCGGCCTACACCACCGGCGTCCGGGGAGTTGCCCTACACGGTATTCATTCTGAAAGACGGCACGAATCTCCGCGGGAAATTCGTCAGGCGCGACAGCACCATGATAACCGTCCGGAAGCAGAACGGGCAGCTAACCTACTTCGAGCCGGAACTGCTCGTTCGGGTCGATTCGGTACAAACGCAGGCCGAACCCGTTCCGCTGTCGGAGGTTGCCGAACGTGCGTTTCCAAATCGGTTCTCGCCCTGGCTATTGACGGGTCAGGCGGCCTACAATGCCGAGAAAGGGCGCTTGTACTACCGAAACACGTTCCTGTTGCTGAATGAATTTCAGTACGGTGTTTCGCGTAACCTGAGTATTGGCGTCAACGTAAACCCATTCTTCGGAATAATCAATGCCGAAAACGGCGCACGGGAAACGATACTGGGGGCCACAATCCGCATCAACAGCAAGTTGACGTTTCCCATCGGCGAGCAGTTTCGGGTTGGCGTCAATGCCATCTATCAGCCCAGCCAGCGGGGGTATTACTTCAGAATAAACCAGCAATTAGTGTTTCAGGGACTTATGTCGTTTGGCAACAGCCAGCGAAATGCTACTCTCGGCTACGGGATGCGGCTCTACCCCGGAAACAGTCTGAGCGGCAAGACGACTTACGTAACAGCGGGAGTAATGCATAAAATCTCGCATAACCTGACGTTTCTCAGCGACAACACCTTTTACCTGAACCCTTACCGGGGCGGTACTAATGCGGAGTTATCCGTAGCGCTTCGCCTGAACCGTAGCCGACACGCGTTCGATATTGGTGTGCTGGGTGTTGTGCAGGCTTATTATTCATACCTGTATGGCTACTATCAGCCCCGCCCTCAAACATACGTTTATCCGTACATTGCGTATAACCTGATTATCGGACGTAACTAGGTAAGCGGGCCTGCCTCTACTCTTCTCCAATTTGCCTGCTGATTAGGTGCGAGCCTGTCTGGTCCAAGTCGCAACAGTACACTGTTGCGACTTGGACCAGACAGGCTCTTTTTTATTCCATCTCAGTGGTATTGTGTGATCAGATTGGATTCAAAAAAGCGGGTTATTTATCCGGCATTTTGGCGTAGAGACGAAAAAAGATTTCGTGAAGATGAATTGTCTTGAATTTTATTGGGCCAATCGACTATAGTAACTACTTATTGATCAGTATTTATTAGTCACTGAATGGAACCAAGTAGTATTTATAAACAAAGAAATAATGCGCCTATTTCAATGCCAAGTCTCTATACGCTTTAAAAAGTTGACTGTGGCCGGTTTGAGTAGCAGCACCCAAAAAGTAAAAAGTTAATATACATTCATTGGATTGTGAAAAAATAGTGAAATGCCATATTAAATATGTAGATAGAGAAATATTAAAATACAATATGTTGCATTTTGCGATTATCATGTAATTTTGCGGTCAGTATTAAAAAGGCGTTAAAAAGCATTTAATCTGGTCACACTTCATGAAGAAAATTTTATCAGCCATCTGGCTATTTACACTCCTGTTCAGTTTGCCGGTGCTGGCGCAGGACAATCTAGTGACGGGACGCGTTACGTCATCAGAAGACAAATCCGGCTTGCCGGGTGTGAGCGTTCAGCTCAAGGGAACCACCCGTGGTACTACGACCGACGCTGAAGGGAATTACCGATTAAACGTACCGGCTACTGGTAGTCTGGTCTTTAGTTTTATCGGCTTTGCTTCGCAGGAAGTGGCGATCGGCAATAAATCGACCATTGCTGTTATGCTGGTGCCCGATGCGTCTAATCTGGACGAAGTTATCGTCACAACGTTCGGTACCGCCAAGCGAGCCTCTTTCACCGGCTCGGCCGGTACGCTTTCACCGACCCAAATTCAGGATCGTCCTGTGAATAACCTGGCTCAGGCATTGTCGGGAGCCGTGTCGGGGGTTCAAACAACCGCCGGCAATGGACAGCCCGGCGCATCTCCGCTTATTCGTATTCGGGGCTTTGGCTCGATCTCTTCGGGTAATGATCCACTGTATGTAGTGGACGGAATTCCGTATTCGGGGGATATCTCGAACATCAGCCCGAACGACATTGATAATATTTCGGTCCTGAAAGATGCTGCGTCGACGGCATTGTACGGAGCGCGTGCTGCTAACGGGGTGGTGGTTGTGACCACAAAAAAAGGTCAGAAAGATCGTAGTTCGATCAACGTTCGCTACACGAAAGGAATAAGCACTAGGGGCTTACCGGAGTACGAGCGGGTAGATGTCGGGGAATATTACCCGCTCATGTGGGAAACCTACCGCAACAGTATTGCCTATCGCACTACAAACCCGGTCGCTCTGGCTACCGCCAGTCAGGATGCTACAAACCGGCTGATCAGCCTGGTTGGCTATAACGTATATAACGTAGCGGACAATCAGGTCGTCGATGTTAACGGTCAGATGAATCCCAACGCACAACTGAAGTTTTCGCCCGATGATCTGAACTGGGAGAAACCACTGACCCGCCAGGGAAACCGGGATGAGTTGAACGTAAGCTTTGCGGGTGGTCAGAACAAGACGGATTATTTTATGTCGTTGTCATACCTGAGCGATAAGAGCTACTTGATTCGATCGGACTTCAACCGTGTTACGGGCCGACTCAGCGTCAATTCGCAAATGAAACCCTGGTTACGGACGGGTGCAAACCTGGCGGCAACGTTTACGAAATCGAACCAGGCAGATGCGGGGGGCAACACAGGTAGTACGTCATTCGTTAATCCATTCTTCTTTTCGCGTAACATGGGACCTATCTACCCCGTCTATGCGTACGATCCAAACAATCCAGGTCAGTTCCTAACGTTGCCCAACGGGAACAGACGCTGGGATTATGGCAACCTGACCGCGCTGGGCTTACCATCCAGACCGCAGTACGGGGGGCGGCACGCTATTGCCGAAACGCTGTTAAATCAGAACTATTTTCGTCGGAATGTACTGAGTGCCAGGGGCTATGCCGAAATTTCGTTTTTAAACGACTTTAAGTTTACCGCGAATATTGGTGCGGATCTTACGAATACGAATACCTACACGTTCTGGAACCCGGAAATTGGGGACGGTGCTCCGGCGGGTCGGGCGACGCACGAATTTCAGAATATCAACAGCTTCAACCTTAACCAGTTGTTGAATTACAACAAGTCGTTCGGGAAGCACAATGTCGAGGTGTTACTTGGTCACGAAAACTTTCAGGTGGGCGATAACAATCTGGAAGGAGCGCGTACACAGCAAATTGTGGAGGGCAACTATGAATTGGTCAATTTCACGACCACCACAAACCTGGCTTCAGTTTCCTTCATGCGTCGGGTAGAAGGGTACTTCTCGCGGATCAATTACGATTACGATCAGAAATATTTCCTTTCGGCTTCGGTTCGACGCGATGGCTCCAGCAAGTTCTATCAGGATGCCCGTTGGGGAACCTTCTATTCCGTTAGTGGGGCCTGGCGTATCGACCAGGAGAACTTTCTGCGGTCAATTCCAACGATCAATGCGCTCAAATTGAGAGCATCTTACGGACAGACGGGTAACGATGGAGGGGGTACTACGGGCCAATCGGCACAGGATAATACCATTAGTTATTTCGCCTGGCAGGCGTTGTACGGACTGGGTAGCTGGAATAACGCATCAGAAGCGGGCATTCTGCAAACGAGCCTGGGTAACCGTAATCTGGAGTGGGAGTCCAGTAACGCTTTTGACGCAGCCCTTGAATTCAGTCTGTTTAAAGGGCGGGTTTCGGGTACGGTTGAATACTTCGACCGCCGTTCGTCAAACCTGATCTTTGCCGTGCCGTTACCGTTATCGGCGGGAATATCGACGGTCACGCGCAACATTGGAACGATGTATAACCGGGGTATGGAGATCGAATTAGGTGTTGAACCGATTCGCACAAAGGACTTTACCTGGCGTCTCGACATGAATGCTACCCGCATTAAGAACCGGATCACGAAAATGCCGGATGAGAATCCCGAAATTATTGACGGAACTAAAAAACTCGCCGTTGGCCAGTCCATCTATGACTACTGGTTACGGGAATACAGGGGTGTGAATCCAGCCACGGGTGAGGCTCAATACCGGGCGGCTAGTTACGTAGCATCTAACTCACGCATCACAGAAACGGGCGATACGCTAACGACCAGTGTGAACAACGCCCGTTATCATTACAACGGATCATCTATTCCGGCGCTGTCGGGCGGGTTTACGAATAAGTTTACGTACAAAGGAATTTCGCTCACGGCGCTGTTTGTGTACCAGTTGGGCGGTAAAACCTACGATGGTGCTTATGCTGGTTTAATGAGTTCAGGTGGCTACGGTAGCGCGAAAAGCGTCGACATTCTGAAGCGTTGGCAGAAGCCCGGCGATATTACTGACGTGCCCCGGATGGATGCGGGCCGGACTACCGATTTCGATGCCGCGTCAGATCGTTGGTTGATTGATGCCAGCTATCTGAACATACGTTCCGTAACGTTATCATACTCGTTGCCAACCATTGTCGCTCGTAAACTATTCCTGGAAAACGCTCAGGTTTACGTGAGTGGCGAAAACTTCTTTTTCCTGTCGCGCCGGACAGGCATGAATGTGCAGCAGCAATTTAGTGGCGTAACCAGCAACGCATTCAGCCCGGCCAAGAGCTTAGTATTGGGCGTCTCATTTACGCTTTAAGAACCGAAACATCAACTCATGAAACTAAAATTTCTGACGCTTGGAATGGCATTGAGTCTGCTGACCACGTCGTGCGAAAAAGATTATCTGGATACGGCCCCCACCGGTAGCATTGATGCCAGTGCGGCCTTCTCTACCACGAAAAATGCCAGTGCGGCCATCAACGGAATTTACCGGGCCATGGTTGTCCGGTACTTGAGCTCACAGGGGCACTTTGGCCACCCAGCCATGATGATCATTCAGGATGTGCTCGGTGAAGATGTGGTAATCAGTAACACATCGAATACCTGGCATGTGAATGAAACTCGCTGGCTGGCCCACCGCGATGAGAACTCTACGGGTGACCAGTTGCCTTATCAGTTATACTACCGGCTCATTGGCAATGCCAATATTGCGATTGCTAACATTGATAATGCGGCTGGCACGCAAGCTGAGCGAAACCAGGTGAAAGGCGAGGCACTCGGTATTCGGGCTTTCTCGTATTTCAACTTGGTGCAGCTCTTCGGTAAGCGGTACGACGCGGCTGCTAAACCCAATAGCCAGCTTGGCGTGCCGCTGGTGCTAACCCCAGTGACGGAAGGATCAGCCCGGGCTACGGTAGAAGACGTATATACGCAGATTAACAAAGATCTGACCGATGCTGCAACGCTGCTGACCAGTACCCGCAGCTTTAAATCGCACATCAACCTCGACGTGATCAAGGGCTTTCAGGCGCGGGTAGCTTTAGCGCAGCAAAACTGGGCCGATGCCGCCAAATATGCCGCTGAAGCCCGCAAGTCGTATACGCTGATGAGCGTTGCTCAGTACCAGGAAGGCTTTTCGGATATCAGCAATCCCGAGTGGATGTGGGGCTTTGATCACGTTGAAGATCAGTCAGAAACGTTTGGGGCGTTTCATTCGTACATGTCGTCGAACTTCAACTCGACGAACATTCGGGCGACGCCGAAATCCATCAATAGTCTGCTCTACGACCAGATTCCCACGGCGGATGTGCGGTCGAAGATGTGGGTTAAAACGCCAACAACGGCTAACTCGGTTGTGCCCACGGGTGGTGTGCGGGTCCCTTACCTGAACCAGAAGTTTCGGTTGCCGGGTACACCATCGACCAGCACCATGGGCGACGTTCCGTACATGCGGGCTGCGGAGATGTACCTCATCGAAGCCGAAGCGCAGGCACGGTCCGGCAATACCGCTCTGGCGGCTACTGCTTTATTCGATTTGGTCAGCAAGCGCGATCCGTCGTACGTAAAGTCAACCAAAACAGGTACGGCGTTGGTAGACGAGATTTTGTTTCAACGACGCATCGAGCTTTGGGGTGAAGGCTTCCGGTTTACGGACCTGAAACGCATGAACCAGCCGCTGAACCGAAACGGTACGACGAATATCAGCAGTGCTGTCGTGGTGATCTTCGATGTACCGGCTGGTGATAATCAATGGGAATTCCTGATTCCACGGCGCGAGATCAACGCGAACCCCAAAATTGTGCAGAACCCGCTGTAGTTAATTATAGGTTTACTATCAACCCGCCTGACTGTGCATGCAGTCAGGCGGGTTATTTTTTAGGCGATCTTGATTGAACGAGAGCAATGGACCGAACAGGGGTAAATGAGTTGCTGGCTGGGTAATATCGAAGACGATACACCGATTTCCGCTATTTTCGCCGTTATTGTCAGATAAGTCATCCCTACATGCCCGAAAACCCTTCTGATCTGCCGCCTTTTGCTCGCTCATGGACGCAACTCTATACTATCGTGATTGGTAGCCTGGTTGCCGAAATTGTGTTTTTCTACCTGTTAATGCGCTGGCTGTCATGAGTGTTCTCGACTGGAGCGTGTTGGCGTTTTCGCTGGTGGGTATCATTGCCTATGGGTTGTGGCGCAGTCGGGGCAGCCGCAGCATGGACGATTACCTGCTGGCCGGGCAATCGTTGCCCTGGTACCATGTCGGGCTTTCGGTTATGGCAACGCAGGCCAGCGCCGTCACATTTTTGTCGGCACCGGGGCAGGGCTTTACGGACGGCATGCGGTTTGTACAATTCTATTTTGGCCTGCCGCTGGCTATGGTTGTGCTGTCTGTTACGTTCGTTCCTATTTTCCATAAGCTGCGTATTTACACGGCCTACGAATTTCTGGAAACCCGTTTTGATGCCCGTGTAAGAACTCTTACCGCCGGTCTTTTTCTGCTGCAACGTGGCCTGTCGACAGGTTTGTCGATCTACGCCCCGGCCATTATCCTGTCAACCATTCTGGGCTGGAATATTTACTGGACAAATCTGCTCATGGGGGGCATCGTGCTCGTCTACACCGTAACGGGTGGCACAAAGGCCATTTCGTACACACACCTTCAGCAGATGGCCATTGTTACCCTGGCTATGGGACTGGCTGGCTACCTGACCGTTAAGATGTTGCCGGAAAGCGTTGGGTTTGTCGATGCGTTACACATTGCGGGTGAGGCCGGACGTATGAACCTGATCGACCTTAAATTTGACCCCAATAGCCGTTATAATCTGTGGTCGGGTTTGATTGGTGGTTTCTTTCTTCAGCTATCGTACTTCGGCACCGACCAGTCGCAGGTGGGGCGCTACCTGACCGGACAGTCCATTGGGCAAAGTCGGCTGGGGTTATTGATGAATGGGCTGTTAAAAGTGCCCATGCAGTTTCTAATTCTGCTGGTGGGTGTGCTGGTGTTTGTCTTTTATCAATACAACCCATCGCCTACCTTCTTCAACAAACAGGAAACCGACCGCCTGAAGCAAAGTAAGTACGCGTCTGCCTACCAGTTGGCCGAAATAAAGCACCAGAACCTGACGGGGCAGCGGCAACGGGCGGTGCAGGCTATGCAGGTGGCTCTGAAAACAGATAATGAAGCTGCGCAGGATGCGGCCGGTACGATGTTGCGCCAGACGGATGAAGCCCTGAAGGCCGTGAAAACGGACGTGACCAAGCTCATTCAGCAGAATAATCCATCGGCCGATGTCAACGATGTTAATTACGTTTTTCTGCGGTTCGTACTCGATTACCTGCCGCATGGACTGATCGGTTTGCTGATCGCCGTCATTTTCAGCGCGTCGATGGGGAGTATCGCTTCCGCTTATAATTCGCTGGCCTCGACAACCGTTGTTGACATTTACAAACGACTGATCAAGAGTGATTCCGACGACGCGCATTACCTGAATGTGTCGCGCTGGTCTACCGTAGGGTGGGGGGTATTTTGCATTATTGTCGCCCAGTTTGCTAATCGGTTGGGTAGTATGATTGAAGCCGTCAATATTCTGGGGTCGTTGTTTTACGGCGTCATTCTTGGTGTATTCGTCGTGGCTTTTTACGTCAAATCAATTGGAGGCCGGGCTACGTTCTGGGCGTCGATACTGGCCGAGATACTGGTCATTGTGAGTTGGTATCTGGATCTGACCGCTTTCTTATGGCTCAACGCCATCGGGTGTCTGCTGGTTGTGGGCATTGCCTGGGTGTTGCAGCAAATCATGCCCCGAACGACTAAGGCGTAACGAAATTGAGAAGTATAAAGCAGCCCGGTCCGAACGTTCGGACCGGGCTGCTTTGTCTGGAGATCAGGCGGTCGCTTACGCCTTTTTCTTACCCTTTCCGCTTTTCATACCGGGCATGTTGGGAATTTTAGCGGTGTATTCCTCAATGCTTTTTTCGATGCCTTCCTTGAAGAACGGAAACGCCGAATCATTGGACGACTGACCCATTGATAGCGCCTTTTGCGCCACGGGAACCGCATCCGTGTATCTACCCATTTTGCCCAGAATCTGCGATTTTACGTACAGATTGCGGTAGGTTTCTTTCAGGGAAATTGACTTATCGATCCACGTTAATGCCTGCTCCAGGTTGCGGTTTTTCGAGAGATTGTAGTTGGCCGCGGCCTGTAACACAGCCGCATCGTCGGGTTTGTCGGCTACGGCTTTGTCTACATTGGCGGCCGCGTTGGCGTTTACGTCAACGCGCAGGTCAGCGCTGGCTTTCGAATTGGCCCACATGAAATTCAGTTTAGCCGTGCTATCGGTCAAGTCGCCGAAACCAATGGTAAAGGTTTCGATTTTTTCGTCGTTTGCCTGAGGGCTCAGGTCTACCCGCAACACGTCGTCGGCTTGCTTGTACGACGCTTCAGTAACGGCTTTGTCTTTGTTGAAGATCAGCGTAAACGCGTCGGCGGTTGGAATCGACATAATCGAATAGCTACCCGCTGGTAAGGTTTTGCCGTTTACCATCAAATCAGTTGAGGTGGTAAAAACCGTAGCGCCATTGGCACCGGTGCGCCAGACTTTGCCCGCCGGAACGAACGAGCCGACGAATGGAGTGCGCCCTTTCAGACTTGGCCGGGAGTATGTTACGGTCAAATCGGTTGTGCCTATGGTTTGCATAACTGATGCGCCGGGGCTGGGTGACGGTAATTTAATCTGGGCGGTGGCCAGTTGAGCGGCTAAACAAAAAGTAACGGCTGTAAGCGAAAGTTTGCGCATGATTGTCGATAGACTATTTGAAAATCTGCCCCAAATTGCGACTTTTTTACGCAAATAACCAACTATATGCACCGCGACCCATTGCTCGTTCTACTGCAAAAACATAGCCCTGCTGATGCGCTCGAACAGTCGATGACACAGGCTACCCTTGCGTTTGTTCGGACATATCCCAACTGCTTCGATCGGGCCTTGTTGATTGGTCATATCACAGGGTCGGCCTGGGTTGTCAGCCCTGATCGTCAGCAGGTGTTACTCATTCATCATCGGAAACTTGATCGATGGTTACAGCCCGGCGGACATGCTGATGGCGATCCTGATGTAGCTGCGGTAGCCCTGCGCGAAGCCCGCGAAGAAACCGGACTGGCCTCGTTAAAGCTGGTATCCGATGGTATTTTCGACGTTGATGTTCACGAAATTCCAGTCAGAAAAGGTGTTCCGGCGCACCTGCACTACGACATTCGTTTTTTGCTCGAAGCGGACCCACTGGAAGCGTTTGGCAATTCTGACGAAATAACGAATATTCAATGGTTTTCTGTAAAAACGGTAGAAAATTTAACAGATTCGGAGTCAATTTTAAGAATGGTGCGAAAAAATGTAAAAAACTAGAAATATAGTAGCTATTTTAATTGTTTTTTAATTCAACAGAGTCTTAGATTTGTTGGACAACAAAACCATAGAGATAGCCATGAAATCGATCGTATTTATGCTTGCTGGCATCAGCCTACTGGCGTTGTCAGAGCAAGCTTTTTCGCAGGATAACGGCGGCCGCAAGCCGTTGAACAATCCGATGTATTCGACCCATAACTATAAGCATCCGAATATGGCTGCGGCCGCCCGGCGTCAGGAGAGCAAAGCAGGTGTTGCCGTGCAGCAACCTGTTGCTACGGATGCGCGTCTGGCTAATTACAAAAACCAGATGCCCAATCAGCAACCAGCTGGCGGTATTCAGATTGATCATACACCCTCGGCGAGTCTGGCCGACCGGAATTACAAAGTGCAACGGGTAAGCGAACCCAGACCGTCCGTGTCGACGGATGACTACTACGTTAAGAAACGCAGAACAGATAGCACAACGATCGGTAACTGAGCGGATCGAGTAACGTAAAACGGGTCAATTGTCTGCACAGTTGACCCGTTTATTTTTACCCCGTTTCCACAAGATCCGAGGCTGTTTTTGCGGTCGGAGGGGCAAACTTATAAACCCAGTAATCGTTGATTTGTGCTATACACGACTTGATCTGTCTTTCGGGGCCAGCCAGGATTTGGGTACCTTTGCCTCAAGAGAAAAGACCAGTATGATACGCTGGTTTCTACCACAATCAGCCTAAAATCGATAGCATTATGTCAGCCAACCATAGTCGTTTGTACAGCATATTAAATAATAAATGCCCTCGTTGTCAGGAGGGTAACTTCTTCGTCTCGAATAGCGCATTCAGCTGGAATTTCGATAAAATGCACGATCATTGTCCGCATTGTGACGAAAATTTCATGCCCGAACCTGGCTTTTACTGGGCGTCGATGTTTGTGAGTTATGCGTTATACACCATTTATACGCTACTGACGTTCTTTATCTTTGTAAGCTGGCTGGACATTGATCTGGACTATTACCTGGTCGGGCTGGTACCCACCCTGATCCTATTGACACCTTACTTCTTTCGGCTAGCCCGCCGGGTCTGGCTGTCGATTTTTATTTCCCCCAGACCCGTAGCCAATCAAGCATAAGATCATGCAGGTAAAAGTAGGGGTGGTTCAGGCAACGCCCGTGTTCTTCGACATCACAAGAACAATTGATAAACTGGAGACACTGGTTGTTGAAGGGGCGCAGAAGGGGTGCCAGTTTTTGCTTTTTCCGGAGTCGTTCATTCCTGGCTATCCCCGAAAATTTACGTTCGGGGCAACCATAGGATCGCGAACAGAGGCCGGTCGTGAACTCTATAAAACGTACTGGCAGAATAGCCTGCAACTCCCCAGCCCGGAGTTAAGTCGACTGGAGGAAATTGCTCGTACCAATGGCGTGTATCTGGCTATTGGTGTAACAGAACGCGACAGCCTGAACGGGAGCCTGTACTGTACCCTGATCTACATATCACCGACGGACGGGTATCTTGGGAAGCATCAGAAAATTAAACCTACCGGTATTGAACGGTTGGTGTGGGCGGAAGGAACGGGAAAGGATTCCCTGCAAACGTTTGATACGAGCGTTGGGCGGATGGGTGGCCTGATTTGTTGGGAAAACTACATGCCCCTGGCCCGAATGCGCATCTATCAGCAGGCTCCGCAACTCTACCTGGCGCCCACCGCCGATGCCCGCCCCAGCTGGCCTGCCACGCTCCAGCACATTGCCTGTGAGGGCCGTTGCTTCGTACTGGGATGCAATCAGTATTTCACCCGACACGATTATCCCGACGATTACCAGTCGATGCTGACCGACGATGAGCCCGTACTGAGTAGGGGAGGTAGTGCCATTGTTTCACCACAAGGCGAATTTTTAGCGGGGCCGTTGTGGGATGAGGAAGGTATCCTGATCGCCGATCTGGATCTGGACGAAGTGATAAAAAGTAAGCTTGATTTCGACGTGATTGGTCATTACAGCCGCCCGGATCTATTTAATTCTTAGCCGATTTCCCAATTCATCATTCACAAAGCAATTGCAACAGCTCTTCAGCGCTTGTACCAAAGCCTTGTTACAGCTTAATCAGCTTTACTGTACGTTTTTTATCACCCGAAATGAGGGTCATGAAATACATCCCGGCGGACAAATTCAGACTGGGTAAGGTGAACGCGCTCACTCCGGGCGAGGTATAGCGATTTTGCCAGATGATCCGGCCGGCTGCATTGGTCAGTGTAGCATCCAGAGGGGCATTTGCCTGAACATCTCCCCATTGCACGCCCAGGGCTTCGGCATCGCTGAACGGATTTGGATAGACCAGCAACTGACCGTAGGAATCAGCCAGAACCGAAGCCCGCTCGAAATTTGGAATGCCGTAACCCAACTGATCATCGGGGGCACCGAACTGACTCCCCGACCGGCGAAGGGCATCCGTTACCTGAGCGGCTGTTAAACGGGGGTGAGCCTGCCAGAAGCCAGCCGCCAGACCTGCGACCAAAGGGGTAGCAAAAGAGGTGCCGTTGCCCGATACGATTTGCCCACCCGGACTGCCAATGATGGTTCCCTGTCCGCGAGCTGCCAAGTCGGGTTTTACCCGTTGATCCGCCGAAGGGCCAAATGAACTGAATGAAGCGCGTTGACCGGTTTGCGTAACGGCACCAATCGCCAGTACCGATGCGGCATCAGACGGCGCCGACAGGTAATGCCATGCATTGCTGCCTTCATTGCCAGCCGCCACCACAACGACCATACCCGTCTGGGTAGCAATCTGGGCCGCCCGGCTGGACAAGGCCGTTTTTCCGTCCATATTCTGGTAGGTGTAGCTGGTGGTGGCATCATCGAACTGCGTGTATCCCAGCGATGAACTGATCACGTCGACGCCCGCACTGTCGGCATATTCGGCCGCAATTAGCCAGTTTGCCTCCTCAATCTGTTTTTCCGTAGCGGCATCTTCGGTACGAAGTAAAATAAACGACGCTTTATACGCCGTTCCGTACAGTTGTTTGTCGGCGGTGGCGGCAATGGCCGATAAGCAAGAAAGCCCATGGGAATCATCTTCGTACACGCTCGTTTCTTTCTTTACAAAATCGTAGGTCGACACAACTCGCTGCTCATCCAGAACCGGTTTTAGAAAGCCTACGTTGTTGCCGTTCAGAAAACCGGCATCCAGCACGCCGATGAGCATCCCTTCACCATGATAGCCCAGCTGGTGCATTTTGTCGACCCCGAGCTGGGTAATCTGCGCCTGTGAGTTGCCATAATTCAAGGCCGTATCGCTTGTACTGGCCGAGGACTCCAGCTTTCCGACGGATATAGTATGGGCTTCGGCACTTGGGCGGGCCGTAGCCAGGGACCGGCCAAATTCCAGCCCGTTTACAAACGAAAGTTTCTGTATAGCAGCCAGTGTCGCATCGTTGGTTTCGACCAGCACAGCATTGAGCCAGCGGGAAGTGAACCAGACTTTCGCTCCAGCCTGCTGAAGTTGCGTTACGTAGGTAGGATTGACGGGCAAGTCGCGTTCCAGTGTTGCAATGCCCTGCTTTTGCCGACGTAAAATGGAACGTTGCGACAGAAACTGTTCCGGGCGGCTGATGCTGTAGGGCGAGTTGGCTTTGTCGCGCAGCAGCACTAGGTATTTGCGGGTGGTTTGCCCGAAACTACTCAGCTGGCAGCACAACAGCACCAGCAGAAGCCAGACCGTTTTATTCCTTTCCGTACGTTTGGATACGGTACACTTGTTGAATGCCATAATCAATCTGGTTCTTTCCGATGCAACCTGGACTATTGGTACAAAATTGATAATACGTTCGTTCTTTATAAATCAGCCCAACCTGCCGGGCGTATACCGCCATTCGTTTCTCCTGCGAAACCAGCGTCGAATCGTCCTGGGCAACAACGGTTACCGTTTCATCAAACGACTTCTCCAATACGCGAAAAGGCTGGCCGGCGTTGCGTAGTTCGTACTCATCTTGCCCACCCGTGTTGTATCGATTGCCGTTCCAGCTTGATCCGTTTCTGACTGGCAATAGTAAGCTAACAAAATCCTGGCCATTCTCCGTACGAATGGCTTCATTCATGACGATTCGGGCCGACCAGACCGAGTCGGCCTGCCAGGGCTGGCTATCAATAGAACGCCGGTAGCGGATGAGCCGATGGGCCGTTTGTCCGGTTACGTTAATGTACGGATCACCCACCACTTCCTTAATCTGGTAATTCCGTTGGGTGGATGCTGCCCTACGCGGGTACATATTTTCCTGCACGTTATAGATGCTGTACTGCCCCGCTTCTAACGGAAAGTAAGTATGGTTCGATGGAGCGGGTTCGGTCAAGGCCGGCTGGCATCCGGAAAATGAAATCAGCGAAAGGAAGACCAGAAAGCAGGTAGGCCAGGAATAGGGCATGGGGAGGAAAAGAATCTCGAAAAAATACAGATCCGATCAAAAATAAAGAGCGAAATCGGACCGCCGATGCGGAGTGAAAGATAGAAAGAGCGTTTTGCCCATTTCTGCTCTTTCGCTCCGCATCGGCGGTCCGATTTCGCTTTTTCGCTCTTTACTTGAGCGTCAGCAGGTAACCAATCGTGAAGTTGGCATCCCAGTCGAAAACGAACTGGTTGCAGCCCGTTGCATCGGCAATGGCTTTATAAATGTTCAGGCCCGATTTCGATTTGGCGTTCTCCAGTTTGTAAGCCGATGGTGCATCGAGAACGGTATACCGTTCCTTGCCTTTGCGCACCGACTTGGCCAGTTCGAAAGGCACGCCCCCGATGATAAAGCAGGTTTTACGGTGATCTGCTGGCACCTGTTTCGCTTTAGCTGCTACCTCCGTGGCTACGGTTTCGTCGCTGGTTCCATTCGAGTAATACTTGGCTCCGTACGTTTCCAGCGCCTTGATCGACTCGCCCTGTTTCCATGAAATCTTGGTGTTTCCCGAACCGATGTCCGTTACGAATGAATTGCTGGCATAATCGGCGGGGAGCACAGACCGAAGGCCAAGTGAACCTTCCTGCTCTGGTGTCACTGTATTGACAACGTAGTTTAACGATTTCAGGGCTCTGATAATCTTCTGAGTACCCTCCGCTTTGATCGCCCCGGAACTCACAACAAAGTGAATGTTACGGCCACCAACGCCATAATCGAGCATTTTGCCGATGTAGCTCTTCAGACCTGACCGGATGTCGTCATCACTCGCCATATTTTCCAGAACCAGGCTGTTACCGAACTCAGCTTTTTCGAGTTTCCAGCGTTTTTGATCGTCGATTTTAACAATGAATGAATTAAAGCCGCTGGCACCCAGTTCAACAACCCCTTTGAGCTGGCCGTTTTGCGGCTCGGGAGCGGTATAAGTAAACGCCTGACGTGGCTGATCTGTCGCTTCACTTTCTGATGAACCTGACGAGGTTTCTGATGAAGAGGCTGATGATTCTTCGACGGTTCCCTCGGCTGTTTTATCATCAGCCCGGGGCATCGTCTGCGATTCGGAGTATTCTTTATCCTTGGGCGCTAATTTGCGCAGGGCTGCGTTACCACCGAAATAACGGAACGCGAAGAAAGCAGCCGCCAGAATCAGGGCTGTGATGAGTAGCCGACCGGCCACGGTTAATCGTTGCATAACTTTATAAAGAGTGAAAGGGTGAATGAGCGAAAGAG
Organism: Spirosoma lituiforme; assembly: GCF_054776635.1. NCBI lineage: Bacteria > Pseudomonadati > Bacteroidota > Cytophagia > Cytophagales > Cytophagaceae > Spirosoma > Spirosoma lituiforme. The sequence continues at coordinate 606,361 of NZ_BAAHBO010000001.1, read as the reverse complement.
TGGAAATCGGCGAAAAGCACCGCATCAGCGGTCTGCTTTCGCTCATTTACTCTTTCGCTCTTTAAAAATTAGTCCAGCAAATTCTTGTATCCTGCGTCCTTCGGTGGGTTGGCACCGAGGTTGAGGGGTTGGGCAGGCGCATCCAGCTGGACCATCTTGAATTCGCCTTTGTTGTATGCGTCCAGCAGAGCTTCGCCCTTGTCGGACAGAACGCCGTTCTGAATGTCGACACCGTTGATGAAATCCATCGAAAGATCCATAGCTCGCTTCATTTCGCCAAGTTTCATGCTCATATCGTCCTGAATGTATTCCATCGACTGATCGAAGTAGAACTTCTTGTCGGGGTCGCCTTTGAAAATGCTGACCGCCGTCTTGAGCGCGTTTGAGCTGTCTTTAACGATTTGATATTCCGTTTCCTTAAGTCGAACCTTAATTTCCGTTTCTTTGATAATGTAGTCGGCGCTCTGGTTCACTTTTTCCATGAACGCCAGCACATTTTTCATGTTCCGTTGTAGCGGCAGCAGCTTTTCGTTCATTTCCTGAAGACCCGCCCCCTCAATGGTCGCCAGTTGCGCCGTTTCCCGCATACCGGGTCTATCGCTCAGTGAGTTGGCTTTGTTTGCTTCGGCAAATTTCTGCTTGATGGCTTCGTTGTTCTCATTGATTTTTTTGTTCAGCTTAACCAACTGGCCCGCCAGAATGTTGATCTGACCCTGCATTTTCTCCCGTTTCTGCTTCAAATCGTCGATGTAGATTTTCATGATAGCAATTGGATTCAGCTGAATAACTGTGCCGGTAATGCTGCGCATCAGCGATTTGAACAGGAAAAAGACCGCCGTACGAACATCTTTGCTGGTGAACAGGAAAATCAGGACGCCCAGTGCGCCAAGCAGGAGCGACAGTTCGAGGATATTCGACGTGGCGCGAATCAGAAATTCGATGATCCGGTTAAAGTAAACCAGACCAAATCCGGCCACACCGGCTAGGACAAGCATGCCCAGAACACCTTCGGGACGGCTCCAGAACGAACGCTTTTCGCCGTCTGCACCGCCACCGAGTTTAGAAAAATCAGGAGTTGCCATTTTTGTTGGTTTATGGTTTTAAGAACTTCAGCAATAGAAACTTATTTTAAATACTGCGCCATCTTGGCGATGTCGCTTTTAATCTGGTCAATGAAATGCGAAAAAGTAGATTCATAATTCTGCCGATTCTGGGTGATTTTTGCGCTCTGCTCCGTAATCTCACCCGTAATGGCCGTCAGCCGGTTTGTATTGACGTCGATCTGTTTCTGAATCTCCACGAGTTGCTTGGCGAGCGACTCATTATCAGTTTGTAATCGTTTCTGTTCATTCTGCAAACCGCCGACGCGTTCGGCCAGGGCCGTTTCTACGCTTTTGGTAAACCCGTCACGATCTTTGTTCAGGGCGGCAATATACCCATTGGCGGTGTTGGCCAACACCGTGGCGTCTGCCGAGCCGCTGAAGGTTGGCCCGGCCAGCGCCTTGAAACTTGCCCAGGCCGCCTGAAACTGCTTGTCTTCCGGCAAACCGAGGTTGCTGAGGCTACGGAGCGTTTCGCGAAATTCAAAATAATCAGGGCCGGGTGGGTTATTCTGCGCCAGTACGTTAGCCAGATGCTCCGCAAATTTCGGGTCTACACCTCCCGTTGGGCTACCCGTCGATCCGCCAGCGGGGGTTACCGGAGCCGAGCTGGTAACGCCGGGCACGGGTACGCCAGCCGAAGGGCGGGGCGCGGTTGGCGCCAATGCTGTGGCTGGTGGCGTACCGGTAGCGGTGCCCGGCTCTTCTTCTTTGACGAAGAAACTCAGGATCTTACGACCAAGTGATTTGTCAGGTTCTGGCATAGTTGTCTGGCGTTGCGGGGTTGTCTTTTTTGAGTTTTACCCCTTCGATTAAAGACTGGGCAATGTTACGAGGTTCCGGTCAATCCCACAATATCAGATTTAGCCGAACGGTTACGGGGGTTGACAATGTGTTGCAGGGAAGGACGAGGTTTTGGTTTTGGTGGTCCGTCCTTACTGGTTTACCCACTTCTCCATTCGCTCGGCAAAGGTGTTAACTTTTGCTTTCGAAACCAGCTGAATGTACATGTTGTAGGGATTCTGGCGATAATAGTCCTGGTGGTACCCTTCGGCGGGGTAGAAGGCAGCGTAGGGAACAACCTGCGTAACAACCCGGCCCTGGTGATGCCCCGAGCCATTCTCCCGCTTTATGGCCGCGTCAATCCGGGCTTTTTCCTGGGGTGTCCGGTAAAAAACCGCTGAGCGATAATGCTTGCCAATATCGGGCCCCTGCCGGTTCAGCTGCGTGGCGTCATGACCGGCAAAAAAGGCATCCAACAGGACATCGTACGAGATAACGGCCGGGTTATAGTAAATCTGTACCGCTTCGGCATGCCCCGTCTGATCGGTGCCAACCTGTTCGTAGGTTGGAAAAGCCAGATCGCCACCAGCGTAGCCGGAAACGGCCGTTCGCACTCCTTTGAGTAATTTCATTTCTTCTTGGACGGCCCAGAAACAGCCACCAGCCACCGTTGCTACGGCCTCGCCGGGCTGCACTGTGGGCAGTTTTGCCGGGGCAGTATCAATAACCGTCGGGGATTTCTCCGCCGGACGCTGCTGGCAGCCAGCGAGAAGCACCGCGACCAGAATAAATAGTTGAACGTAGCTTTTCATGTGTGCGTAATCGTACCTGACTAACGCAAAATCGGGGTAGGGGGTTGCGAAAAAGTAACGCCCTTTCGTGCTTAACTTTGTTTAGTCAACCAGTTGTGTCACGATTAATCCGGTATAGGAACCGTGGCATGGTTGTTTGGTCAATTTTGATTTATCAGCCGCAAAGGGTTGCGGCTCTACGTGTATGTCACTGACGACTTTAGGACTCGAACTGCCTACGGACCCGCGCTGGGTCAATATTGCCGAAATGAACATCGGAGAAATTTTGGTCGACCATGCCTGGTGTGAGCAAAAAGCGGCCTCGTCGTGTATCTCGCTGGTTGTTCAGTATTTCGATCAGCCAGCCTTGGTTGATACCTTAACGCCCATCGTATCCGAAGAGTGGGGCCACTTTCATCGGGTATTGAAGGAGCTTCAAAAACGGAATATCCCGCTTGGCCGGCACCGCAAAGATGACTACGTGAACCAGGTACGAACCCGGCTGCGTCGGTCAATCAACGATTACAAAGAGCAGATGATGGACAACCTGCTCATGAATGCCCTGATCGAAGCCCGGAGTTGCGAGCGCTTCAAACTCCTGTCGGAGCAGATTGCCGATGAGAGTCTGCGGAAGTTTTACCGGGAATTGATGATCTCGGAAGCGGGCCATTACCGGACGTTTATCGAGTTGGCGGAAATCTATTTGCCCGCCGAGCGTGTACGGGAGCGGTGGAAGGAGTTTCTGACCGTGGAGGCTGATATTATCGCGAAGCTGACGATTCGGGGCGATCGCATGCACTGAACGAGTTGACCCATTTAAAGGGCTGGTCCGTGGCCGACAAGTTGTATCTTTACTGTCCGGGGCACCTGCCCCGGCTCACACAAGACAGAATGACTTTTCTTCGCCAAACGGCTAAACGCATATTTGATACCCACGGTCCCAGTTTACGCGACGTGTGGGTGATTTTACCAACGCGCCGGGCCGTATCCGTTTTTCTAGATGAACTGGCGGCCCTTTCCGACCGGCCTTTTCTGGCTCCCCATGCCCTCGCCGTCGACGATTTTATTACACAGGCTGCGGGTGTTCAGTTAATCGATTCGGTTAGTCTACTCTTCGACCTTTACGACGTTTTCCGGGAAATTGACCCGTTGGTGGAGTTCGAGCAGTTTATCGGCTGGGCATCGGTATTGCTGGCTGATTTCGACCGTATTGACCAATACCTGGTCAGTCCCAATGAGTTATTCAGCTACCTCACCGCAGCCAAGACTCTCGAACGCTGGCAGGTCGATATGCCATCGACGGCCAGCCCCATTGCCGAAACGCCCGGGACGGCGCGCTACTTCAAGCTGTTCGAGAACCTGCAAACGGCGTACCACGCGCTGCATGAACGGCTGAACGAACAGGGACTCGCTTACCGGGGAATGGCCTATCGGCTGCTGGCCCAGAACGTCGAGTCGCTGATTCGGGATAATCTGCTTTACGAACGGGTTTATTTTGTTGGATTCAATGCGCTTAGCCGGGCCGAGGAGCACATCATTAAAGTGTTGGTCGATGCGCAGAAGGCTGAACTGATCTGGGATGCTGACCAGTATTACATGGACGACCGGCGGCAGGAAGCGGGCGAATTTCTGCGTCGGTACAAAGAAAATGGCTGGTTTTTTTCGAAACAGAACCATGCTGATCTGGCCCAGCAAGCCAATAATCTGCTCGGCTCGGCGAAAAACATTCGCGTGGTTGGCGTGCCCAACGCCAGTATGCAAACGAAAGTGGCCGGAAAACTGTACAGCGAGTGGCAACAGGCCGGGCATACAGGTAACGGAGGTCATTCACCCAAAACGGCCATTGTCCTCGCCGACGAAACCCTGCTGGTGCCGGTCCTGTACGCACTCGATGAAAACGTAACGGATCTAAACGTAACGATGGGGCTGTCATTACGGTCGTCGCTGATGTTTACGCTGGTCGATACGCTGTTTGAGATGCAGCGCACGGTGCACGAGTTCCGGACCAGGGACGGGCGTGACCTGAAGATTCCCAAGTTTCACCATCGTCATGTGGTAAAGCTGCTGAATCACCCATTTTTGAAACAGTACGAACGCATCCGCGGGCTCATGTGGCCGGGGGAGGTTTTGCCTACCGGCGACGTGTTACCGGCGGAGCCCCTCTTTCAGTGGATTGCCAAAGAAATTGTCAAGAACCAGCGGGTTTATCTGACCGAACAGGAAATGAAGGAGTTGGGGCAGGATGACCCCCTCGTGCAGGTACTGTTCACGCGCTGGCCCAACGAAGAGCCGATGAAGGCCATTCGAACCTTTTACGACCTGATCGACCTGCTGCGCGATGTGTATCGGACGAGTCAGGATGCCATCGAAATCGAGTATCTCTATCTGTTTTTTACCCTTCTTAAACAACTCGAAGCAACCCTTGAGCGGCAGGGGAATGCCGGAGAGATAGCCCGCAACGGACGTCACGCCAAGGCGCAGGCCGACGTTACAGTACGCAGTTTTCGCCAGTTTCTGTACGAATTGATTCGGCAAACGTCCATTCCGTTTACGAGTGAAGGAAAAAGCCAGTTGCAAATCATGGGAATGCTCGAAACGAGGGCGCTGGATTTTGACCGGGTCATCATTCTGTCCGTCAATGAAGGGATCTTGCCCCAGTCGCGGAAGCTTAATTCCCTGATTCCGTTCGACATAGCGTCCGAACTGTTTCTACCCACCTATCGAGAGCAGGAGGCTGTGATGGCGTACCACTTTTACCGGCTCCTGCAACGGGCCAGCGATGTGGTTCTGCTGTACACGACCTCGACGGATGCGTACGGAAGTAGTAAAGGGGAGCCAAGCCGGTTTATCCGGCAGTTGGAGCACGAACTGGTTCCTCGCTCAAACGGCCTCGTTCGCATCAGCCACCCAACCGTTCGTTTCGGGCGGTCAACGGACAAGGCAACAACCGATCTGACCCAACTGCGGGTAGCTAAAACGGAACGGATACGGGAGGATCTGATCACCCTGCTTACCACAAAGGGACTATATCCATCGTATTTGAACCAGTTCGTCAGCTGCTCTATGCGCTTTTATTTCAGCCGGATCGTAAACATCAGCGAAGAAGAAGACATAGAGGAGAAAATGGGTGCCGCCGAGTTCGGGAGTTGGCTTCACAAAGTGATGGAGCGCCTGGATCTTGACTATCGGATGAAGTCGATTCCCATTGATGAAACCATTATTAAGAACTTGCTGGAAGAGGAATTTGCCAGTTCCATGAAGGGGCGGGTGATTGAGTCGGGCATGAATCTGCTGTTGTACGATCTGGCCCAGAAATTAATGCTCGACTTTCAGCGGCAACAGAATGCCTTACCCGACCTTACCGTCATTGGCACCGAGCAAACCCTGGAAACGCACCTGACCGTGCCCGTTGATGGGCGTGCACCTATCCGGGTTCGGATTGCGGGTAAAATTGACCGTATCGAACAGTTTGGCGATCAGATCCGCATTGTCGACTACAAGACCGGCAAAGTCGATCTGTCGGATAAAACGCCTATTGGGCTGATGGACAAGCTATTGAATGACGGTAAGGAGGATAAGATGCGGCAGTTGTGGCTGTACCGATACCTGGCTCTCAAAAACATCAGCGACTACGGTGGACTGCCCCGTGACCGGGCTAAAAAGGACATTTTTCCGGCCCAGGGTATGCCGGTCGAAGCGGGCTTCTATTCCTTTCGCGATGTAAACGGCGGTTTCAAATCAAACCCCGTCCGCTTTGGCGACAACGACAGTCCCGCGCAATACATCGAAGACTCGGAGGAGTTGTTGCAGCAACTGATTCAGCGGCTGCTCGACCTGGATGAGCCGTTTAAAAAAACCGATCAGATCGAAGTCTGTCAGTTCTGCGATTACAAGGGCATTTGTGGCCGGTAAAATGTCCAAAAAAGAAAAAACGGCCCCAATTCGCTAGGAAGGGCCGTTTTTTGCTGGTTTTTGAATACAACCTGAATTGAAAAAAAGCAATATCGTGTGCTACCTCGGTAGCAAGTGAAACAAAATTGGCAGATAAAAAGAATAAATACAACTATTTCTATAAAATAAGATTGACTTTTTCTGACGTTCATGTGCTGAATGGGCCTGTGATCAGGTCTTCGCTGCTTGCTGGCCAGTTGACAAATTATTTGAAAACGAAGTTGTAGGAAAGGGAAGCAATAGGAGCCGCGAAGATTTGAAGTTTGTAGGCATTCGTTTTGCCGTTTTCGGTTTTGAAAAATACAGAATAGGCGTTTTTGTGACCGTATAGATTGTATATGGTAAAAGCCCAGCGGCCCTCCCAACGTCGTTTTCTCATGCCCGGACTGTAAATGTTCCAGGCGAAATCCATTCGGTGATAGGCCGGCAACCGCTCGTTGTTGCGTTCGCCATAATAGGGGTATTGAGTTCCGTCGATGGTAACGTACCCCGTGGGGGCCGAATAGGGTCGCCCGGTGCTGCAGGCAAACGTAAATCCAAAACTGTTGTGCCGGTCTACATCAATCGTCATGCTGGCGTTAACGGTGTGCGGGCGGTCGTAAATAGCCTTGTACCAGTTACCCGCGTTTACATTTTGCTCGATGGAAGAACCTTCGTATACCTGGTTCAGGGTGCGGGCATACGTATAATTCAGCCAGCCTGTGAGCTCACCCTTTTTCTTGGAAATCATCGTTTCGAGGCCATAGGCTCTGCTACGACCCTGCAACAGCTGCGTTTCCGGATAGGGCTGGAGGAGAAAATCAGCGCCTGGCCGATAGTCGATAATGTGCTCCGTAGTCCGCCAGTAGCCCTCCAGCGTAAGTTCGTAGATGTTCTCTTTGAAACTCAGGAAATAACCGGCGGTGAGCAACTGGCTGATTTGCGGTTTTATGTTCGGGTCCGAGGTTTTCCAGCGCGAGGTGGGCAGGGGCGTTGTGGTATTCGTGACAACCTGTAAATACTGCCGCATCAGATTGTACCCGAATTTGAGGGATGCGTTCGGACCCAGCGTATACCGAAGGCCAATTCGGGGTTCCGGACCGCCGTACTGTTTCGCTACCTGACCCGCGCCATACCGGATTGAATCAGTAACCGAAAAATCATCGCGGGTTTCGCCGGGGGCATACTGCCTGATCAGCGATGGCCCCATGGATAGGAACTGGGAGTAACGAAGGCCCAGCGAAATGGCTAAACGGTCACTGAAATTGCGTTCATAATCGGCATGAACCGCCAGCTCAAGGGCATTCTCCGTTGGCGTTGTTACGTAGTTAACGCTGCTGCTCTGACCGGGAAATAACGTGCCCGGCTCAATCCGGTAATGAGTGCCACTAACCCCTAATTCGAGCTTTTGATTCGTTAATTGAACATTCAGGTTCGACTTTACCTGCCGTTGCAACACGGAAGACCGCAAACTCACAACATTGCCGCTCAGTTCAGGAGACAGGATTTTGGGAACATAGTGTACAGAAATACCCGTGGTTTGCAGGTTCAACCGGGGCGACAGCGTTCGGAACCAGCGGGCCATGACGTTAACTGTCTGGTGGTCGTAGCGGGTGGCGGTTCCGTTAACATTGGGCAGGTTGGCCAGCAGATCGGTCTGGAAGATGTCTTTACTGCCATACGCCATCATGGTTAGTGTGTTGCGCTCATCGATGCGCCAGAATGCCTTTAGAACAGCGTCCCCGAATCTGGCTTTTATGTTCGCCAGCCGGTCGGATACAATCGGCAGCAGGAAGTCGTTGAAAGCCCCGCGCCCGGCAACCAGAAGGCCAAACTTCCCTTTCACAATAGGGATGTCGGCGGTGAGTTTATTTGAAACCAGACTTACCCCCCCCGATAGACTGAACTGGTCCAGATTTGGATTTCGCAAGGACACATCCAGTACGGAAGCCGCCCGGCCACCAAACCGGGCCGGTACATTTCCCTTGTACAAATCGGCCGTGCTGATGACCTCGGATGGGAAAATGGAAAACAGCCCGAACATGTGGGTCGGATTAAAAATGGGTGTATCGTCCAGCAGAATCAGGTTCTGGTCGGTGGTGCCGCCCCGGATGTTAACGCCATTGCTGGCTTCTCCCACACTCGACACGCCCGGCAGCATCTGCAAGCCGCGCAGTAAATCGACTTCACCGAGGGCGGCCGGCAGTTTTCTTAACGCGTTCATATTAATCTGATTAACGCCCAGAATGGGTTGCCGGATTGTCTGATCGAATCCTTTGGTCGTCACGACGACCTCTTCCAACTGGCTTTCAACGGAGATCAACGTCATCTGGATCGTTACCGGATCGCTGGTCAGGCGAACGCTTTTCCGCACGGGCGTATAACCAACCAGACGGGCTACCACGATATGGTCGCCAGCGGTCAGGCCGATGGAAAATCGGCCCTGTTCATCGGTATTGGTGCCCGTGAGGGCTTTTCGATAGTCAACCACAATGGCTGCCCCAGCCAACGGTTTTCCCGTAGCCGAGTCGCGGACAATGCCGCTCAGGTTAACCATCAGCTGGGCTTGCAGAGCCGGGCTGACCAGCAGAAAAATGACAAGCGAGAGTACGTGTCGGCTCATCCGTTCAGGGAGTAGAAGGGTTCATTAGTCATTCCAGCCGGGCGGGAACAGGTCGGTTCGGGTGCGGCTGGGTACGCAAAGCGCCGAAGCGACACTGCCCCCGTACGTGCTGCTGCCGGGATAGGACGATTCCAGTCGGGGAACCCGGCCGTTGATGGCATAAAACAAGCCCTGAAACGTTCCCGATGTCACATCCTGACGCTTGATCTTGTGGCGGATTTCCGTCACGGCAGCCGCCGAGAAATAGCCGATAACGTTTTCCGTTGTGTTGGCCAGGTTCTTTACGTTGCCCGAAATAGGAGCGGGTGGAGAGTCGGCCAGGGTTCCCGTATTCTGCACCTGATCGGCAAATAGTTTGTAGTACCGGTACGCATTGGGCGATAAGGAAAGTTGCTGAATGACAATAAGCGCCGGATTGCGCTGGTAAATGGGAACACTCGCTACTTTGCGTCCCGTTTGTAGCTGACCGTTTGTGTAGACATCGGCGGAAACATCAATGGCCGTATTGTAGAAAATGTCCCAGCACAACTGCCGGCAGGGGTAGTCGAACTGCATGGACAGGCTTAGGGTCGTGTCGCGTACACAGCCGATAATGTCAATTGGGCCGCTGCCCACGGGCCCCACGTCCAGTACAATGTAGCGGCCCTGCTGGCAGGTGGCACACCAGAGTTGCTGTTCATACAGCCGCCATCGCCAGAGGTAGAAATTGCGCTCACCGGCCGGGTCCTGAAAGTCGATGTACACGTCGTTGGCGGGAACCATCAAGCCATCGGCCGTTGTCTTTGGTCCCTGCGGATTGAACTGATCATACGCTTTTGAGATCGGCGGGACCGACGCCATCGTTTCAATGGATGATTCGTAGCTAATGCCTTCTTCGGTTCGAAAACGAAGCTGGTAAGTCGCGCCCACCTGCCCCCGAAAGTTGTCGGGAAAACTGTACATACCGGGTTGGGTTTCGAGTAACGTAATAGGCGTCGTGCCGTTGACCAGCACCGTAACCGTGGCCCGCCGGACGGGCGTATTGACCGAACCACTATCAATGGTGGAACGGGCACGATTCAGGCTAATGGTCTGCGTTTCGTTCAGGTTCGTAACAATACCGCTGACGATCAGCAAGTCGGAGTTTAAGGGTACTCCGGGATTGTAGGCGTCAATGCAACCCTGAAGAAAAACGGCAGATACGATCACGCCACACCCGTAAAGGAATCGGAAAAAGAAAGTCCTGTGCATGCCGATGGAAGGTTACTGGAGTGTATTGTCCAGAAAATACTAAAACAGGTCTACAGGTAAAGGCAACATCACTTACCGCCCCCGCTAATGGTGGGGTACGATCCGGTTATTATGTTTTTTTGGGCGACCACCGGACTGGATACCACGATACCCCCGGTCCTGAAACTCCAGCGTTTACGGCCCGTGGCTGCGTCGACGGCGTAAACATTGTAGTCATTACTGCCCACGTAAACCACACCATTGGCCACTACGGGTGTCGAATAAATATCATAGTTCGTGCTGAACGACCATAGTTTGCTGCCCGTGCTGGCATTGACCGCGTAGAGATTATGGTCTCGGCCGCCTACGTAAACAATTCCATTGGCAACAACCGGGCTGGAATAAATGGCGGTATCGGTCTCAAAAACCCAGCGTTGCTGGCCGGTCAATGCATCGAGGGCATACAAACGCTGGTCATTGCTGCCAACATACACAGTCCCATTGGCAACGACTGGACTGGAATCGACGGCCCCGCCGGTTTTGACCGTCCAGCGCTGCTTGCCCGTGGCGGCATCAAGTGCATACAGCTTCCCTTCCCGACTTCCAATATAAAGCAAGCCATTCGCAACGGTCGGACTGGAGAGTATGTAATATTCCGTACTGGAAATCCAGCGCGGGAGGCCCGTAGCCGCATCGAGCGCGTAAATTCGGTTATTTTGGCCGCCAATGTAGACCAGGCCATTCGCAACGGTTGGGCTGGAGTAAAAGCCAAACGGACCCGTAAACAGCCAGAGCAGACTCCCAATGGTGGCATCAATGGCGTATACGTTGCCATCCTGACTGCCCACATACACGATGCCGTTCGCCAGGGTCGGGCTGGAATAAACGATTCCGCCAGTCTTGAACGCCCACTTTTTGACGCCGGTATTCCCGTCGATCGCATACAGATTGTAATCATTGCTGCCTACATAAACCATTCCATAGCCAACGGCCGGACTCGACTGAATGGATGTGTCGGCCCTGAAAATCCAGCGGGGCTGCCCAGTGGTTGTGTCCAGGGCATACAGGTTGTTGTCGAAACTGGCCGCGTAGACAACCGGGGCCGAAATTGTTGCGGACGATGGCGTTGTAGCGGTAGCGGCAATGGGCGGGGTTACCGGCGCGGGTGTGTTTAGCGTAGACGCTGGCTTACAGCCTGACAGGCTGGTGCTCAAGAGACTAACCAAGATGAGTAGCAGGCCAGAAAGTCGGGCCAGGGCGAGTAAAGCAGGCGGATGGCTTCTCATGTAAGAGCAAAGGCCGGACCCTGACAAATATACCTTACCGGATTGTTGTACCTATACCTCCGGCATGAGCAGTGCAACAAAGTGCTTCTGGTTGAGCGGAAGGTTGTCCGGCGTCCAGTCTACGTCGCTGAGAAAAGCAAAGGCCCGAACGGGGCAGTTAGCCACGCGGCAGTAGTGACAACATGCTTTTTCGCAGGGATCGGTGTGCACAAAAATCTCGACTTCGCCCCGAAAACCATCTTTGAGGGTATCTTCGAAATGATGCACTTCCTCGTGTACTTGGTTCAGTTTCCAGTAGTAGGGCAGCGTCAGGTGGCAGTCGATGTGCAGATCGGCACCGTACTTCTGAACGCGCAGGTTGTGCACATCGATCCAGTTCCGGTCTTTGTGCACATTCAGCAGATTAACGACCCGGTGCAGCGTTGGTACGTCGGCTTCATCCATCAGCCGCGCTACCGACTGCCGGGTGATCTGAAATCCATTGTAAATGATAACGATGGCGATCAATAGGGAAAGAACACTGTCGATCCAGTGATTGCCCGTGTAGCTGACCAGCGCCACCCCGATCATGACGACGATGCTGCTAAACGTGTCCGTGAGCAAGTGTTTGCCATCGGCGGTCAGCGCGGCTGAGTCGGTTTGTTTGCCCGACCGGATGAGCATCCAGCCAACAAAGGCATTGGCCACGGCGGTCAGCCCGATCAGGGCGAATCCCCAGTCGAGGTTAGCAAGTACTTTGGGTTCGAAAAAGCTGAGGATCGACTGCCAGATGATGACCAGACCCGCCGAGAGAATCATGGCACCTTCGAACCCTGAGGAGAGAAATTCGATTTTTCCGTGGCCGTACGGGTGGTTCAAATCGCGGGGTTGACCGGCGAGGTAGATGCTATAAAACGCAAACCCACTGGCAATGACGTTCACGATGGATTCGATGGCATCGCTTAGAATGGCGGTCGAGTAGGTAAGGAAATAAGCCGTGAATTTAAGAACCAGCAACGTGATGCTCAGCCCTAGTGAGATGCCCATCCAGCGGTATTTCGTTTGTTGACTGGCACTCATGAAGCTCGTGGTACGGGGTCTATAATACGGTCGGGTCAATCGTCGGAAACGATTTGAACACGGCAAAGGTAACGATTTGGTAGGGGAAAGTTGGTGTTCGTGGCCGCCGGATTGCGTACCTTTTACCACGAACAACGCCTTAAAACAGCTATCGGGTTACTTTACTCTCTTAGTTCCCAGCCAGTTAGATCGGAATGCCTGCATGGCAGGCGTCAGCGTGAGGTCCGCTTTTTCGTATAACAGCACCGATGTTGCCGGGTTTTCGGCCAGCGTAACCGGAACCGTTTTTGCTTCGCCCCGGTGGGTATAACTTACCTGAACAACATCGCCGGGCTTGTGTTGCGCCAGTATGGCCTGCAGCGCTTCGGTTTTTGCCACGGCTTGCCCATCCACCGCTGTTAGGATATCGTCCATATCGAGGCCCGCCTTGTATACCGGCGTTTCCCGAACGGTATTGCCGAGTAGCGACAGCCCGCCGTTCACTTCGGCGTAGCGAACCGATCCCATCCAGGCCTTCCCTGCCTGCGCTTTTTTGACGGCAAAGCCCGCTTTGGCCAGCAGGGAAGCATAATCGATGGTTTCGTGGCCGCGAATGTAGTTGCCGAAAAAAGAATGGGCAAACTCGGGGGTTGTCAGGCGGGCCAGTTCGGTCTGCAGGCCGTCAACAGTGTAGGGCTGCTCGGGTTTGCCAAACCGTTTCCAGACCACCTGCATGTACGTATCCAGCGACTGGTTACGCTGGCGCAATTCAAGGTCCAGCGCCAGCGCCACCGCAGCCCCATAGGTGTAATACGAGGTAAACATATTGCCGTAATTCGTTCGGTCAATGGACACCCCGGCATCGACAAACACGGCATGGCAACTGGCATCAATGGGCGAATAGTGGGTAGCGCCGGGCGTTTGCTGCTTCGTATAAACGAGGCTGGCCAGTGTATTGGCATACTCATCAATTGGCGTGAAGCCCGCCCGAACGAGCAGCAACTCGCCGTAGTACTGCGTAAATCCTTCGGCAAACCAGAGTTCGTAACTCATGTTGCTCTTCTCGAAATTGAAGGGCTCCAGCGTTTTGGGCCGGATGCGCTCGACATTCCAGCCGTGAAAAAACTCGTGCGCAAATACACCAAACACCTTCTCGGACCCGGTGAAGGCAACCGGAACGGTAATCATCGTGGAGTTGCGGTGTTCCATCCCATCTCCCCGAACGTACGGATTCAAACTCGCCAGAAATGTATAAGTACCGTAATCGTAGCTCGGGAATTCGCCGTAAACCGCCTTGGCCTGGTCCACGATACGGGCAATTTTTTCGGCAAATTCACCCGCCGTTGAATCGGCAACGGCAGCTTCCAGCGCCACCCGGAACGTAACCGGCTTGCCATCGGTATTGGTTCGTTGCCACTCCTTAACGGCCAGCTTTCCGATCTTCACCGGCGAGTCCATGAAGTATTGTAAACCGGGGGCCGTGAATGTGTAGCGATCCGTGGTAGGGACCAGTTGGGTTGCCACAACGCCCATGTTACTGTCTGGCAGGTTGAATTGTACGGTAATAGGCCGTTGATCGAAGCCCTTGACCCACATGAACGTGGCGGGCATATTCAGATGAATGCTCTGAGGGTCAATGCCCATGTACGTGCCATCGGGATAATTGCCGAACAGCGTATAGCTGAGCTTGATCGTACCCTTGTGCGTTGGTAAGGTATACACATCGCCCTCCGTTCGAACAACTGTCAGGGGGTGGTTCTGCGCATCGACCGCCCGAACGTCGTAGACATTTTTACCGAACTCGTGGGTAGCGTACCGCCCCGGCGAGGAGCGGCTCATTCGAAACGTTGCCGTTTGTTTCGGTAACTGGGAAACGGTCAGGCTGATCCGGGCTTCGTGGTGAATGGCATTCGGGAACGACACATCGTAGCGAATGGTCTGGGCAAGGCCCGAACGAATCAGCAGACTGGAAAGGAGAAGTAAGACGGGGATTTTCATATGGAGACGCAGGAGGTCAAAATAGGCAAATTCGGGTCAATTTAAGGGTAGCGCACGAGAATAAGGCAACCTGATTGAAGACTGGTAGCGCCAAAAAGGCGGCATGCCTTGTCACAGTGTATGGGTTAAAGGTGATAACTTAGCGCCTTACTGGGAAAGTGTCCGGCTGTTGAGACGCCAAAAATGTGTCGACAGCTGATCCTGCTCTCAACTAGAGAACTGTTTTAGCTTCTGTATGAATTCAACTGAAAACCCCTGGCAAACGCTCAATTCGGCGATAACCTACGAAAATCCCTGGCTGTCCATTCGGCACGAAGAGGTCGTTACCCCGGCTGGTACACCCGGCATCTACGGCGTTGTCAGTTTTAAAAACAAAGCGGTTGGCGTGATTCCGATTGATGCCGACTGCAACACATACCTCGTTGGACAATACCGGTACCCCCTGAATGAATACTCGTGGGAAATTCCCGAAGGTGGCTCGCCGTTGGGCACCGACCCACTGGAGTCAGCCAAACGTGAGTTACAGGAGGAAACGGGTCTGGTGGCTCAGAAATGGACAAAAGTTGCCCGCATTCATACGTCCAACTCCGCAACCGATGAAGAGGGTTTTTTATACATCGCTGAAGAACTGGAGCAGGGCGACCACGCGCCCGAAGAAACGGAAGACTTGCGGGTCTGGAAACTGCCCCTTGTCGAAGCCGTCGAGATGGCCATGACGAGCCGAATTACCGATTCGCTCAGCGTGAGTGGTTTGCTGATCGTTGCGCGGCTGCGGGGAATTTAAACTTAGTGAGTGGTCTGTGGTTTGTAGTTTGTCGGTACTGCCCCAGGCGATCGGGGCTGGTGCAGGAGCAACGACAAACCATAAACTACCAACAACAAACAATAATTTGCCTGTGTTTTTACCTATTCTTTTCGGTTTCCTGGTCGGCGTTGCGCTCTGTCTGACATTTGGGACGGTATTTTTTGCCCTGATTCAGAACAGTGTCGATAATGGATTTCGCTCTGGAATGAAAATTGTTCTTGGGGTTATTACCGGCGATACCCTGTTTGTGCTGGCCGCTCTGCTGGGCACCGCCTTCCTTCCTAAAATTCAGGGTTTCGAGAATTTCATGGCTATTGTCGGGGTGCTGTTCCTGGTGGCGATGGGCCTGGTCAATATCCTGAAAGGAACGCCCCGGCTGGCGTATCCCAAAACAAGTTTTGGCAATTTTATCTATTACTTCACCACCGGCTTCTTCCTGAACGCACTCAACCCCGTCAATTTCGTGTCGTGGGTAGCCATTGTCGCCTACCTCCGGTCGCACATGCACTATTCAACGGGGCAACAGTACGCTTTCATGGCTGCCGCTCTGGTAGGAGTTTTCGTAACCGAATCAGCACTAGCTTATTACGCTAACCGGCTCAAACGGCTCTTTACGCCCCGTGTCGTCCTGATTTTCAACCGGACAACGGGCGTTGTTTTCCTCATCGGAGCCGCCAACATCGCCTATACGCGGCTGCTTGAACCGTTATCGAAAGCGCTGAACTGGTAAGATGAGAGGAGTAACAAATGATTACTCCGGGGTCATCCTTGCATTTGATAAGAAACTACGTGCTTTTGTCCATTCATTGGGTAGTATAATACCTGTATTTGTTTCACCTTCTCGAGTATTTACCATAACGGCACCTGTGTACAGTTGTAGTCATGAAAAGTAGAGCCGGGATTGTTGAGCAATTAGGGGAAGGACTTCGGCCAATGGGGCTTTGGTGGCTCAGCTTATGGCTGCTTTTAGGCTTGACTACTACCCAGGCACAAGATATCTCTGGTTACTGGCAGGGTATGGAACGCGACAGCAACAGCCTGGCTAATCCCTATCCCACTTCCCTGACCATTGTCCAGAATGGTAATACCTTCAGCGGTTTCTACTATCAGTCGATGGCAGGTACTCCCCAATATAACGTTCTGTTTGCCATCGAAAAGGGGCAGTTTGTCAACTACGAAGGCTCATTCGAGATCAACGTTCCGATTCAGCAGCATTCACTGTCTGGTGGCTTTTGGTGTACGGGCCTGATTACGTTTACGTATAATCCCGAACGGCAGATGCTACGGGCAAAAACCACCTACAAGCAATGTGAATGTACGCCTTCGGTAGTTGAACTGTATCGAGCCAGGCTAAAAGCTAAAGACCCCTTTTGCCCAACCGATATCAAAGACCTCTATGTCATTGGCTTTGACGTTCATTGGTACGCCGACCCGCAGGGCCAGGTGCTTCTGCAAGAAGGTAGCGCTTACCGGCCTACTTTGGACTCAACCACTACTTTTTACATTACGCAGGGCGTGTTGGGTAGTGAGACGCCGACCGTTCCTGTGGTCATCAATGTCAATAAGATGACAATTGCGAACCCGGCTTCCGTTGAGGCACTGTGTGCAACGGGTAAAGGTCAATTGACTGTTGACGCAACTGGCAAGCAGCCCCTTTTGTATAGTCTGGACAGTAGCCCCTATCAGTCGTCGCCCAGCTTTGAGTTAATCAAATTGGGTAGTCATCTGCTTACCGTCAAAGACAGTTCAGGTTGCCAGACCACACAGGCCGTTGAATTCACCAACAACTGTGAGAATAATATTTTCCTGCCAACGGCCTTTTCCCCAAACGGTGATGGGGTGAATGATGAGTTAAGTCTTTGGTTTGGCCTTAGCTGGTTGAGGCTAGAAGCGTTTTCTATTTTTGATCGATGGGGTCGTTTGCTCTACCATGATGAACAGTCCAGAACGCTTCAAAGCGGACAGGCCCTGTGGTCGAGTCAAGCATCTGGTGCGATGTTATTGCCCGGTGTTTATGCCTATCGGTTACAGGTTATTACGCCAGCGGGCCAGCCACTAACTCTGGAAAACAGCCTGACCGTGATTAAATGAATGGATTATGGCATTGCTTCTTAGTGTAGTCTGTCTTTAATCTTGTACCGTAATGGCACCTACACAACGACTTTTGTGCGGTATCCAAGCGTATTCAATAGAAATAGTGGTTAATCCAATAAACTAAATGTACCATGAATAGAAACAAATTTGCGTTAATGCTGCTACTGCTTGGTGTGAGTCAGACCTTGCTTTTTGCTCAAGCTAAATCACAACAAATGGCAACGGTGCATCTATATCAGGGGAAGGCTTTTGGCTTATTTTCGGCATAATATCGTGTTTATGCCGATGGTAAGCTGCTCTGCAAACTAGGTCGAAACAGTCACTGTCAGGTTGTTCTTCCTACCGGTACAACTAAATTTACAACTAAGCCTCCCTTTTTAGCTTTAGGCGCTCGACCAACTTTAAGCCTGGATCTGAAGGCAGGTAACGCGTATTATTTACAAGGGGATGCCAAGTTTGAGTTATTTCCACCCAATGGGCCACTAATCCTCACTGAAGTAGTATCTAACTCAAATAAATTAGATCAAATTGATCGTTCTAAAACGGAGCGTTCACTATTAAGCTAATTGAATAAATAGTTGGTTTACTTGTAAATAACGAATTCATACTTCTTACTTGCTGTTTATTTGAAAGCTACTCTAGTAAAATTACAAGTACACCATTTTTACTGAACTACCCTCAACGCACAGGGAATTGCACTATCATCAGAAAAGTCGTGATAAACGAAAAGTGCTGTGTTATGGAAGCGATTGTAGTATTGTCCGTTACCTCCCACTGGCACAAAACCATCATTAACCGCGTCGTGGGTCAACGTTCCAAAAGTTTCTAAATTCTCATGCCAAGCTATCTCACTAACTAGTTCATCGCTTTTGCGAACTCGTATTACCAGTTGTGAAACTCCACTTTCTTTCTTGTAGGTATAAAGAGTGCCTTCAGGTCCTTTTTTGCTCAAGACTAGTTTGAACCGCTTCCTGCTTAGTATGTTTGTTACGGTTCTTTCGTGTTTCAGAAGCAGTCCTTTTAGCTCATGGTAGTCGAGCACCAGCCTACCCGTAGCTGATTGCGCTTTTATCGCTTGGATAGGTAACAGTAGTTCAAGACAAGTCACTGTAATTAAAATCTTACTGAGGATATGCTTCATATTCATTCATTTTTTTCTTATTTAATTGGATGAATATTCCTGTCAATATGCATAAAGTAAGACATCGAAATTGTTGTACAAGCGCCAATGTGCTGATGAAAGGTTTTGCGTACATTGACGCAAGAGTTTTACCAAACTTTATATTGCTGCAAAAATGAGCGTATTTGCCTGGCTGTTTCGTCCGAGTGCGAAATGAATACGTAATGGTTTGCTCCCTTAATGACAATCACTTTACCCACGGCTACTTCTTTCTTAAAGCGAATCTGTTCATCGATCAGTCTCCTTTTAATTAAGGGGAACACGTCAATAGCTCTTTTTTTATTGCCAGCATCTAATCTGGTATAGAGCGGAGTTACTTCCAGCGCCGAACGGGGTTCTGCATAGATAGCTAACGCAGGGCAATGGACACGGCAGTAAACAGGAGATTCTACCTGGCCAAGAATGGCGTCACTCACAAAGGCAGGTGACATATCGCCTGCATAGTTGCCTTTTTCAGAGAAAAGGGCAACCTGACTTATCTCGTCGGCATCAGGAGATAAATCAATACCTTGTACTTCCTTTAAGTAGTGGTAATACGTTTTTTTGGCGTAATTGCCTTTGGCCGGAAGGGTATAAATAGGGCCGCCTGGTAAAGGTTGATTAACATAAGTACGGTCATATGCTGCATCCAGATAGACTACTTGCCTGACTCGTCCAGGATGCTCAGCGGCAAACCGGGTTATCTCTTCTCCGGCGATAGAATGCCCGATCAGACTAACTTTATCTAAGTGCAGATTATCGATTACGGCTACAATATCATCCGTGAGCGTTTTTGTATCATAGCCGCTTAGAGGATGGTCAGAAACTCCGAACCCTCGGCGTGTCAAGGCATAAACACGAAACTGGTCGGTAAGCTTCGGCGCAAATTCGTCATAAATATGAGCGGTATTACCCAGGCCGGCTAGTAAAAGAATCGGTTCGCCCTGGCCACCGTAATCCAATAGCTCCAATCCATTTTGCGTACTGCCTGTAACAAACTTTGCTTGGTGAACAGGCATTTGTCGTTTGTGCTCAGATGAGCAATTGGAACAGATCAGGCTAATCCAAAAAAGATGGAAATGAATAGAATACATGGTGTTCCACTGCTGTTGAGTTTGCTCTTGCCAAACGGCTATATAAGCATCTTGGCCGTTACAAAATTTTATGCTATGTAAAAAGCAACAGTATATACAGGCTGGTTTAATGCAGATCTTGTGGAAATAGGCACCATCTGGACTCATTCATAAATGAGCACAGGATTCTTTCAGCCACTGTTTATACTTCCCTTAGTCGCTACCGTCAGCGTCTTTACCCATACTACCGGCCTGGGGCAGACGAACAACCAGCACAGACAAGTGGATACCACTGCTTACGCGGTTGTTCAGGTTCCGCCTGAATTTCCGGGTGGCCCCGATGCAATGTTTCAATTCATCCAATCGACTAGTCTGTATCCCATCAGTTTGACGAAGGGTTCCTTAATGGTCGTGAGACTCTTAGTCGAAAAAGACGGCTCCATTTCAAACGTCCAGATCACCCACGCCGATGTAGCTAATGAGTTGATAGTGGAAGCTAAGCGGATCATCAACAGGATGCCTAAGTGGAAACCTGGCTCTCAGGATGGTCAATTACTTCGAGCATATACCTCCGTTCCAATACGATTTTTGAAAGCTAAATAATACTGCTCACCTCTGTTGCATAAGTAGGATTAGAATAAAGGCGTATTGCGTTTTATTACCACCAGATTCGCCTGCCGGAGAGGTAGTCTGGGAAGACTTAAACCACGGGTGCAACGTAGTGTCAATTCCTTAAAACTGACACTACGTAAACGCCATGAGCATCCATTATTTGCTCAAAAACGCTTCCCATTCGGCAATCAGGCCTTTTTTTAGTACGCGGGGAAACTTGTTCTGGCCACCCATTTTGCCGCGGGAGGCCATCCAGTCGTAGAAGGTTTGGGTGGGCAGTACGGTAACGCTGATGTCTTTCAGGGCATGTCGACGCTCAACCGCATAGTCGTCGTTTAGTTCTTTCAGCTTGGCATCCAGGCGGTCTCGGAGGTCGTTGGCGTCTACCGCGTCATTGGTGCCGATGTACCAGTGGTGAGCAAACAATGTATCGTGAGTTACGCCCGCTACGGTGAACTCCCGGATGGAGATGCCCAGCTCATCGGAAACCATCTCGATGGCCTTGTTCATGTTATCCACCGACAGGTGTTCACCACACAAACTCAGAAAGTGCTTGGTGCGGCCGGTAATGACGATTTCGGCCCGGGTTTTATTGACGAACCGAATGGTATCGCCAATCAGGTAACGCCACGCACCGGAACAGGTCGAAATCAGAAGAGCGTATTCTTTACCTTCTTCGACGTCGTCGATCATCAGGGTTTCGGGAGCTTCGGTCAGCTCGCCATCGGCCGAGAAATTCTGTTCGTTGAACGGAATAAACTCGAAGAACAGCCCATTGTTAAGGACTAACTGCATGCCCTCCGCATCGGGGTGAGTCTGATAGGCAATGAAGCCTTCCGAAGCCAGATACGTTTCGATGTACGTGATCGGATGAGCCAGCAGCTTCTCGAACCCCTGCCGATACGGCTCGAAGGAAACGCCCCCGTGGCAAAACACCATCAGGTTCGGCCAGATGTCGTGGATGGTTTTGACATTGTACCGCGCAATGATCTTCTCCATCAGCAACTGAATCCAGGCTGGTACACCGACCACATACCCGATATCCCAACCGGCCGCCTGTTCGGTGATTTCGTCCAGTTTATGGGCCCAGTCGCGCTCCTGGGCAATATCGCGGCCAGGTTTATAAAATCGCTCAAACCAAAGCGGAATTTTACTGGCCGTGATGCCGCTCAGATCGCCTTCGTAATGGCCCTCCCGAACGCTCAGATCCGTGCTGCCCCCCAGCATCAGGCATCCTTTTTCGTAAAGCGTTGACGGAAGGTTCTGGTACTTTCCGAGGGTTAGAATCTGGCGGATACTGGTCCGCTGGATGGCTTTCGACATCGCCTTGGTAACCGGAATGTACTTGGTCGCGGCTTCTGACGTACCCGAACTCAAGGCAAAATATTTTACTTTTCCCGGCCAGGTCACATTAGGTTCTCCAGCCAGCGTTTTTTTCCACCACGTATCGAACATCTTGTTGTAATCGTGGATGGGTACATGCTGCTTGTATTGCTGATAGAACTCCCGTTCGGTGCCAAACTCGGCCGCCCGAAGCAGGTCATCGAAGTGATAGGCTTCCCCAAATGCGGTGAACTGCGCTTTTCGTATAAGTTTACGGAAGACTTTACGCTGCTGACGAAGGGCATTGAACTTCCGCAGTCGGACGACATTCGATAATCGAATCCCGTTTTTGAGCATACTACCTAGTAAAGCCATGGTTATTAATGATATAGGATGTATGATGTAAAATGTATGGTATATGATGTATAGTCCGCATCATATACCATACATCTTACATCCTTACAAATTCCATTCTCTCAACTCGTCCAGCATTGGGTACGCTGTCAGGTCATACTTACAGGGTACAACGGAGGTGTAGTTTTGAGACAGGGCATATTCGTCCGTGTCTTCGGCGTGGGTGTCGAAATTAACGAAATCACCGGCCAGCCAGAAGTACCGACGGCCGTGCGGATCGCGTCGCTCGTCGAAAACTTCCTGCCACTTGGCGTTGGCCTGCCGACAGATTCGAATGCCTTTCAGCGGCTCGGCGCTACGGATCGGGAAGTTCACGTTCAGGGCCGTACCCCGCGCCATACCCCGTTCCAGTACGTTCCGGGCAATGGTGAGGATGTGCTCATGCGTGTGAGAAAAATCGGGTTGCTGCGTAAAGTCGCCCAGCGAGAAGCCAATCGCCGGAATGCCTTCAATGGCGGCTTCGATGGCGGCTGACATCGTACCTGAATACAGAACACTGATGGAGGAGTTGCTGCCGTGGTTGATACCGCTGACCACCAGATCAGGCGCCCGGTCTTTCAGGACGTGGTTCTTCGCCAGTTTGACACAATCGGCGGGCGTACCGGAGCATTCGTAGGCGGGTACATCGCCAAAAATAGCAGATGGATAGAGACGAATGGGGTTCGCAATCGTGATCGCATGACCCATGCCCGATTGGGGACTGTTCGGGGCGACGACCACGACCGAACCAAGTTGTTTCATCAGTTCAACGAGGGTACGGATGCCATGCGCAGTAATACCATCGTCGTTTGTAATAAGAATCAGTGGTTTTTGTTCGGACATAAAAGCTGTGTTGTCAGGTACACTCGTCGATACCGGGTGCTGGTCAGCGGCTTACGGGCGGTTACCGCTTTTGGGCCATCCACGAGTAATTTTGCTGCCGCTAAGCTACGCAAATACGGCATACAGATGGATGAATCTTAATCCTGAAACCTTGTTTGCCGGTCCGTTAAGCCTGATGCCGTTTCTTAAACTGAAGCGGATTTTCGCCCGTTACCCGCCGGAAAATTCGGTTGAAATACGACAGGCTGTCGAAGCCGCACGCAAAGCAGGCATCCGATACCGTGTTATCCAGCAGTAACAGTTTTTGAGCCTGATTGATCCGGTACTGGTTCAAAAATTGCGTAAACGTGAGTCGGGTCATGCGCTTGAAATACCGGCAGAAAGCGGCTTCCGTTAAATTAGCTATCGCGGCTACTTCCGGTATGGATACATGGCGGGTATAGTGCTCGGCAATAAACTGATTTACCCGTTTTAATCGCTGCTGTTCGTTTAGGTTATAGGCACTGGCCACGGCTTCGCCCTGTAAAGGGGTGTATTCAGTGCTGGTTGCCAGGAGTTGAAAAATGGTCAGCAGCAGCATCAGGCGCTCAAAAGGAGGGAGGTTGGCCAGTCGATTCAGCCGTTCCCCAACGACCCGTTTCGTTTGCCCATAAAAGGAAATCCCCGACCGGGCGCGTTCAAATAGTTTCGCGATGGCCACAAACTCGGGTGCCTGCCAGAACACCTCACCCAGAAAGTGTTCCTTTAATTGCACAACCACCTTGCTGTGGTCAGTTTTGACACCGTAATCGAAGTTAAGGTGAGGAATGTTAGGGCCAATGAAGACCAGGTCACTGCCTTCGTAACGCGAAATATGATCCCCGACATGCCGCGTACCGTTAGCCCCCTCAATGTAAACGATTTCATATTCAGGGTGGTAGTGCCACAGGAAAACATCGCTCAGGTGAGGGGTAAGCAACAGATGGAACGAACTGTCGGTATCGGGGCTGATTTGCTCAAGCGCGACTTTCATAAATCAGATGATTTTGCTGTCAAATGACACAAATCGGGGGTAATGTCAAGCTGAAGAGCAATATAGTGCAAAAACTGGCTAGTATCGTCTTAACGTCTTGTTCACTGCATTGACTACTTTTGAGTCAATAAAAACACCTAAACATCCTATTGATCTATGGAAACGATGCAGCCCGCAATGGCCCCGGCAGGAATGCCCGTTAATGCGCACAAAGACATTCCCGGAAACCCCTCAACGGCCACCACCAGTAAACTTAAACTCAATGACCGGCCCAACCGGGAGCCTCTGCGCGTGTTGTCTGAGGAAGACTGGGCGTTCTGGAAAGAAAACGGATACATCGTGATCAAACAGGCCGTACCCAAAGAAAATGCCGATCGGCTGGCCCGATTTATTTGGGAGTTTGACGAGAAAGACCCCAACGACCCAGCTACCTGGTATGCTCCGTCCCGGGCCGAAATGAAGATGAAAGAGCTGACCAACAGCGGCATGGTTGAGTTGTATAACCACCAGTACGAGTGGGACAATCGGCAGTACCCGCGGGTCTACGATGCGTTCGTTGATATATGGGGCACCGAAAAGTTGTGGGTAACCATCGACCGGGTCAACCTGAATTTTCCTGTTCGGCCGGGGCACGAGTTCAAGGGGTTCATACACTGGGATTACGATCCCGAAACCCGCCCACAAAACGTGCAGGGCGTACTGGCGCTGGCCGATCAGACGGACGAGAACATGGGTGGTTTTCAGTGCCTGCCCGAACTCTTTCGCACCTACGACACCTGGAAACTAACCCAACCCGCCGACCGCGACCATTTTAAACCCGACACGACCGGATTTGACTTTGTGAAAGTGAAAATGGAAGCGGGCGATCTGCTGATTTTTAACAGTACGCAGCCCCATGGCATACGGCCCAATCGATCGACGGATAAGGTGCGGATTGCCCAGTATATCTCCATGATGCCCGCCGAAGAAGACAATGAAACCCTGCGGCAATGGCGGATCAGATCCTGGCGGGAGCGGCAGGCTCCTGAAGGTTACGCGTTTCCGGGCGACCCCCGGAACTGGGAAAAAGAGCGTGAGCAAACCGCCGAACTCTCGCCCCTAGGCCGGAAACTGCTGGGTTTGGACACATGGTAAAGAGCGAAAGAGTGAATGAGTGAATCAGTGAAAGAGCGAAAAACCTCCGGCAGGCCTTTCGCTCTTTCACTCTTTCGCTCTTTTTTCACTCTTTATTTACACCTTCTGCCCTTGTCGGCTTTTATAACCCTGAACAGGCGAGTAACTCTGGGTTTGTTTGCCGTAGTAGCCTGTTCCGTCGTAGGCGCGAAGATTCGGGTCCTGTTTGCAGGCGTCGGTACAGGTGCCCCCATGTTCATTGCCGCAATCGTCACAGAGCGTTACATGATTATTGCAGACCGGACTGGCGCAATTGATCATGCGGCTGGTGGGCGTGCCGCAGCGGTAGCACACGGATACCGTCTCGGGGTTTATGTGGTTGACTGGCACTGTAACGCGGTTATCAAACACGTAGCACTCCCCGTCAAAATCTTCGCCACCCGTTTCCAGGCCATACCGGATAATGCCGCCGTGAAGCTGGTAGACGTTCTCAAAGCCCTGGGCGAGCAGGTAAGCCGACGCTTTTTCGCATTTGATGCCGCCTGTGCAGTAGGTAATTATCTTCTTGTCTCGCAGGTGATCAATTTCGTGAACGTGATTTGGTAAGTCACGAAGGTTTTCCATGTCGAAGGTGATGGCGCCCTTAAACTTGCCAACCTCATGCTCATAATTTGACCGCATATCGACCAATACGACATCCGGGTCATTTTTGAGTTGCCGAAACGCGTCCGGTTCCAGGTGAATTCCCGTTTGCCGACGAGGATCAACCGGTAGATCGGAATGAACGATTTCGGGCTTTACCCGGACGTGCAGTTTTTGAAACGTGTGCCCGTCACTTTCGTCGACCTTGAAAGCGACGTTGGCAAATCGGGGATCAGCCCGGAGCGTGTCCATGTACGTTTCGCAGTCGGCAGTCAGCCCGGACACCGTACCGTTCAATCCTTCGGGAGCCACAATGATACGCCCGAGCAGGTTCAAGTGCAGGCACAGCAAATGATGCTCTTCCCGGTATTGCTCCGGATTTTCGATGGGCGAATAGATGTAGTACAGAAGGACTCGGTATGGTTTCATAAGTACAGGCAAAAGACCGGGCTGCCTCAGTGGCAACAATGAAAAAAGGGCACGCAATCGTTTTCTATTACAAAATTAAACCCAATTTGCGAAAGTTCATTCGTTGCCGACCGGAAGAGAAAAATCCCGTTCCGGTCGTCTTTTTCTTTATCCCCTTTTATGCACATTGCCATTACTGGAAATATCGGGGCTGGCAAAACAACGCTGGCCGAGCAATTAGCTGAACATTATGGCTGGGAGGTTTTGTACGAGGCCGTTGAAGGAAATCCGTACCTGGCTGATTTCTACAGTGATATGCCCCGCTGGGCGTTCAATCTGCAGGTGTACTTTCTGAACAGTCGGTTTGCGCAGGTCAAACGAATCGTCGACATACAGCAGTCCAATCAACGGCACCAGGACCAGTCGCATACCGTCGTACAGGACCGAACGATCTACGAAGACGCGGCCATTTTTGCCCGGAATCTGTACCAGAGCGGGGATATGCTGGAGCGTGATTTTAAAACCTATCGCGATTTGTTTGCCAACATGACGAGTTTCGTGCAGCCCCCCGATCTGATGATTTACCTTCGGGCCAGCCTGCCTAAACTCCGGCAGCAGATTCAAAAGCGGGGCCGGTCGTTCGAGCAATCCATCAGTGACGAGTACCTGAACAGCCTGAATCAACTGTACGAAGAGTTTGTCGGTTCGTATCAGCTGGGGCCTTTGCTCATCGTTGATGTTGACGGCATCGACTTCGCGAAAAATCCGGCTGACTTCACCCGGATTCTACGGCAGATTGACTTGAAATTAATCAAAGAAGTATAGGCATCGTGCTAGCCCGGCGAACCTGATGGGCAAGCATATTGGCAATCCTTATAACCTGTCTGATCCGTTTTGGATGGAAGTCGATTTATGATACCACTCTCAGATCTCGGAAAACGACTATGCATTTTAGGACCATCGAACAGCGGTAAATCGACGCTGGCCACTGCCATTGGCCGGAAGTGTAGTTTCGACGTCATTCATCTTGACCAACTTCACCATCTGCCGAATACAGATTGGCAGGTGCGGCCAGCAAACGAATTTATCGCCTTACACAAAGTAGCCATTGCTCGTGATCATTGGGTTATGGATGGTAACTACTCCAGTTGCCTGGACCAACGTTTGGAACGCGCCACCGGGCTGATTCTACTGGATGTTTCTACGGCAACGAGTTTATGGCGGTATTTTTGTCGAACCCTCTTTGAACCCGGTAGACATGGGGGGCTGGAAGGAAAACGAGATAGCCTTAAGTGGGCCATGATTCATCACATTATGGCGAGGACGCCAGGAAATAGAATCCGCTGTGAGCGAATGTTTTGTGAACTCGATCTGCCTAAAATTCGCTTGTCGTCCGTGCGCGAAATTAACCGATGCTATAAACGCTGGGGGCTGCAATTACACGGGGAGTAATTTCTTTATAGGCGCTACAGCCGGCATTGCCGAACACGAAATGAATTCATTCAGGCAAACAGATTGACAAAAAAAGGTCGCCCTCGATTAAGAAAGGCGACCTGCGGTGTGGATAGAACAAAAAGTATATACGATAAGTAGAGTAATTTAGATTGCTTTTAAGCGGCCGGTTGCACGGGATACGTTTTCGGTTGCCCTAAATTAAAGGCACTATCTTTGTTGGATAAACTTCTCCTTCGCTGCTGTTGTCATGGATACAAAGCCTCCTTTTTACCAACGCCCGATCGTGTTGGCTGTTGTTACGGCCATACTGGTTGTTGGCGCTTTTGCGCTGGCAAAATTCCATATTATTTCTTTCGTTGCGCAGGGAGTAATAACGGCAGTCGCCGTTGGTATTCAGGTCGCTCTTTACCGACAGAAAAAAGAATAATGATCAGTAACTTTTTCGAAGTCAGCTAATTGAGCAATTTATGTAACTATTCGTGTTACTTTAGGGCGATACAGGCGTCTTAATTATAGCTTTCATCAGCTGACTTAACCCATTAATGACCCAGGCCCGGCTACGTACACCGTAGGCCGGGCCTTTTTGCGCCTTGTTGCTTTTTGCGTTGGCTCGTAGCTTATCCCAACAAATTCTCGATTCCTCTATAAAGCCTGAGCGCGTCGAGAACATGAATGCGCTGTCGTGTAGCAATCCAGAGTACGGTGTCGACAACAACGTAGGCATCGTCGTCCTGACGAACCAATTCCCATACGGCATAAGCCTCCGTGTAGTCATGACCAGTTTCGCTGGCTATGTTGGCAAGAAGGCCGATATTAACCCTCAGTGAATTCATGGTATGGCCTGAGAAGCCGACAGCCTGCCGGGATAAAGCACTCGTTTCATCCAGTGAATGGTAGAGAAATAAAACGCTAACAGCCGAAAGTTAATGAATAGTTACAACATTACATGCCCACTAAGTAACTTGTAATAGCATATATCATATCTTTTAGTTATTGGCAATCCGCAAGACGGTATACAACTAGTTTAGTAAATGAGGCTTGAGAAGGGGAGCCGAGGGGGGCTGCTGCTATGACTCTTTAGAGAAGCGAACAATAGGGATTGTTTTGGGTATCGGGGTAAACAATAAATGCCTATTTTTACCCGTATGTCCACTTCGTCTTTCCGATATCAGCTGCCAAAAAAAGCCATTAAAACGGATTGCCCTGATTGTGGCCCTAAACATCGCAGGACGCTGAGCCGCTACGTAGACACGCTGACCAACGAGCCGCTCCCCGAGCAGTATGGACGTTGTGACCGGGAAAGCAACTGTGGCTATCACCTCAATCCCTATAAAAAAGGGGCATCGGGATTGTCGTACCATGACGAGGTAAAAGCTCGCACCAACCCAGGTCCAATTCCCCGGAGCTGGTTTACAGTAGCAACAAAACAGAAATACGGAGGGGCCTCAAAGCAGGAGATCATGACGAGCCTGATGCAGCAGGAAGGGGCCACACTCGAACAGGCTGAACGCGTCGTTACGTTTCTGTTCAACAATCCTGTTAATCAGTTAACTAAAGCTGCTGACGTTTCCAGAAAGGCGGTTGTTGCCATCCCCGATGAAGTCTTGGCGCAATCGCTCGGGCATTACGACCGCAATCAGTTTGCCTGGTTACTGCGTCGTCATTTTGGCGACACGATTGCTGATGATCTGCTGAAACGGTTCAACATAGGTACGTCAGGTCGCTGGCCCGGTGCGTGCGTATTCTGGTACATTGATGAGCAACAACGCATTCGGGGAGGGCAGATTAAATTGTTCGATGAGACATTTCATACCGTTACCTACGTGGTGAAGGATGGTGAAAAAAGAAGCCGGACAACCTGGGTACATTCATCGTATGCCCAGCGCTGCAACGAGCAAAAGATGCCTTACCCTGCCTGGCTGATTGCTTACCTGGATGAACGCAACGATGTACAAAAGTCACCTTGTTTATTCGGATTGCCCCAATTGGTAACAGCCCCGGCCGATAAGCCGGTTGCTATTGTTGAAGCACCTAAAACGGCGGTAGTTGCCACACCTTACTTTCCGGGGTTCGTCTGGTTGGCCGTAGGTGCCCTGTCCTACCTGAACGCGGAACGGCTGGCGCCCGTACGCGATCGGAAAATAGAGTTATTTCCCGACCTCTCGAAAGATGGAAGCGCGTTTGACCGCTGGAACCGCGTTGCGGGTGATCTGCTGGCCCAGGGGTTTACCATAACCGTGTCGACTTACCTGGAAGACAACGCAACCGAGCCCGAACGAGCAGCCGGCGCTGACTTGGCCGACTTTCTGCTTGAACAATGGAACCAGTACCCGATGACCTGGGGAGCATGATACATCCTGCCGGGTTCGAAACCTTCCGTGTCTTGATAAACAGCGTTGGTGAACTGATTCGTCGTAAGGGCTGTGTTGGAATAAGAATGAGTAAACCAAATTTTTCAGGAGTCTATGAGAGGTAGTAAGCTGGATTTGTATCTAAGCAAGGGGTATTTCAGAATGCAACAGGAAGTTTTTACCTGCTATGCCGTGCTCTTTGAAGACACTGTCTGTCCGGTACACTGGTTGCGAATTGTTCTGGCGGATGTGAAACTTGGCAGTGCACAACTAAGGCTATTCAGAATCAACGAACACTTTTCAGTAACGGTGAAGCCACTCGTTATAACCGGCGAGATTGAAACCCTCTATGCCACCTATAAAGGAGGTATAAATTTTGATGCGCCCGACACGGTCGAATCCTGCTTACTGGGTGGAGCCAATGACAACGTGTTTGACACCTATGCCGTAGAAATCCGTGATGGATCAACTCTGATTGCGGTTGGTATTTTCGACAACGGGGAGCAAAGCATTGCGGGTATTATGAATTTTTACCACCCGGCTTACCGAAAGCACAGCCTGGGGAAATACCTGATGTTACTGAAAATCGATCACGCGCAACGTCATCAGAAGACCTATTACTATCCGGGTTATCTGGCCAGTAAGTACACAAAATTCAACTACAAATTATTCGCCTGCGAGGCCGCCACGGAAGTGTTCGACGCTTACCGGGATCAGTGGTATCCCTTCGCCTGGGAAATAGTCAACGTGCTGGCTGCGGAAATTTTGCGTGATGAATAGGGAGAAACAGACTTGATGAAAAAACAAAAACGTCCAGATTTTACTAATCTGGACGTTTTTTTGGGTGACCATGGGGAGATTCGAACTCCCAAGCCTTGCAGCACCACCCCCTCAAGATGGCGTGTCTACCAATTTCACCACATGGCCTTTTTTGATCTGGGTGCAAATGTAGCAATCCTGTTAAAGGATGCAAAATACAATCTGAAAACTTTTGCTTTTTTCGAAAAGGATGACCCTAAAACGGGCAAAAATTCGTACTTTTATTTCTCTAAATCACGTTTAAAAGTCCAAGTAGTATGGCACTGGAATTAGTCGGAAAACTCATAAAAGTTCTGCCCGAAGTATCGGGACAGAGTCAGAAAGGCCCCTGGAGCAAGCAGGAATTCGTCCTTGAAACACTCGATGCATCCTATCCCAAAAAAGTATGCCTGACCGCCTGGGGCGATAAAGTAGCGGATCTGAAACAGTTTGCGACGGGCGATACTCTTAAAGCGACGTTCAGTGCGGAGTCTCGGGAATACAACGATCGCTGGTATACGGAGCTGCGGGCTTTCCGCATCGAAATTGCCGAAGGAGAAGGGAGTTCAGCGCCAGCCCCCCGGTCGGCACCGGCATCACCGCAGCAGGCACGTCCGGCTCAGCAGAATCAGCCAGCCGCGATGTCGTTTAATTCGGCGTTCGAAGAAGAAAGCAACGATCTGCCATTCTGATAGGGTTAACATAAAAAAAGCCGCTGAAAGCGGCTTTTTTTTCGTGATTCGGCTGGGATTCGAACCCAGGACCCATACATTAAAAGTGTATTGCTCTACCAGCTGAGCTACCAAATCGGGGTAAACAATTTCCCTAGTACTGGGTCGTTGTTCTTTATTGTGGTGCAAAATTATGGCCTTATTTCATTCATTCCAAGCCATTCCTCTTAAAATAAGTCTATTTTTTTGTTTTTTATCAGGACTCGCTGACGCACAGATAGTTTCATCAGACTCCCTCCGGCGGGCTGATTCGCTCTTTTCGGCTGGTGACCAGGTCAACGCAGCCCGAATTTACGAAATGGCCCTCGCCGAAGGGCATACGGCCACGGATCCGATGCTGTTGAAACTGGCCAGCGCCTATGAACGACAAAACGATGTACCCCGGCTTCTCTACTACCTGGACGTTTATTTCGAACGACACCCCGACGATGTTGTCCTGCGCCGGATGAATGACATTGCCAGGGCGAATAACCTGAGCGGTTACGAAACGGACGACCTGAATTACTTCTACCTTTTTTACCGGAAATATGGCCTGTACGTGCTGCTATTCCTGTTGATCCCGGCGGGCTATGTCTTCACGGTACTACTGCTCAAAACGCTCAGGAAGCAACCCATCCTGACCCGGCAAAAGTGGGTCGTCTTTATCTACCTGTTCATGCTGCTCATCTTTACGAACCTGCCAGAAGGGGTACAGTCGGGTATTATCAGTCATGATCGGGTCCTGCTTCGAACCGACCCCTCGGCAGCGGCTCCCGTTGTCGAAGTGATTGGCCGGGGAAATAAGGTCAGTATTTTGGGTACTAAAGATATTTACCTGCGTGTTCTCTGGCGTAATAATCTCTACTTCATCCGGCGAGACAACGTCTGGATTATTTAAAAAAAGAGCGAAAGGGTGAAAGAGCGCAAGAGTGACTAGACTAGTCACTCTTGCGCTCTTTCACCCTTTCGCTCTTTATACTGGCTACCGCATAATGGTTACAGTTCCTTTGAAAGTTCGTTTCGACGTTGTGAGTAAATAATAATATGTGCCGGAAGGGGCATCGGTGCCGTACCAGCGAAACTTCGGGTCCGCCGACTTGAAGACAGTTTGCCCCCAACGGTTCGCTACGTCAATCGTTTTAAACTGCTCATCGCAGGTGTTCTCTGGTAAGTTGCTAACGGCAAAATAGTCATTGATGCCGTCGCCATTGGGCGTAAATACGTTGGGGATTTTGATGTCGGCATTAAACGACGGGTTTTTAACGGTGAACGTAACTGTGGTAACGGCCAGGTGATTCGGCTGGCAGGAACGGTCATCGACCATAAAATCAACGACGAAGGTAGCTTCGGCTTTTCCCGCCATCAACGCACAGGTGGGTTTCCAGGAAAAGGGCGATTGAAGGGTTGGTAAACCAGCTTTGTCGGTGAAGGCCATACCGGCTGTTTTTACATCAAATCCTCGCCCAACGGCGGTTAATCGGAGTGTGTCGCGGTCCGGGTCATTGCCCAGCACATCGAACGTTGTACGGCCTGCGGAGTCACTGGGGCTAACGACCAGCTCAACGGTTTGCTGAGACAGCGTCGTTCGAACACTCGGCGGTTGACTGGGTAAGCCAACCGCGGCCAGATTCACCGTTACCGTATCGCGGAGGTTGCGATTGCAGCGGGTGTCGGTCACGATGAAATCCACCAGATAGGCTGCCTGGGTTGCCTGGGTACAAGTGGGGTTCCAGACGAACGGCTGCGAAACCTTACCGACCCCCGATGCCGACCCAAAACGCATTCCCGCCTGCGCCAGCGTAAAGCCGCGACCAACGGCCTGAATAGTAACGTTATCATTGTCAATATCAGTACCAAAGGCATTGAAGGTCAGCGAAGTGCCGACACTGACGCTGGCTTTGTTATTCAATAGATCGGTACCCGCCAGTGGTTTATTGTTGGCGGAAGGAATGATGTTCAGGCGAACGCTCAGGGTATCGCTTAAGCCCTGTGGACACCCGTCGTCGGTGGCACGAAGCAGCAGCGTAACCGGCGTACCGTTACCGCCAACGCATCGACCAAAGCAAAATTTTACCTGTAATGTATCGTGGTTGGTTCGCGTAACCAGTTCGCCGGGGGCAAGGGTCAGGCCGGGCAGTGAGCCGCTCATATTTGTCACGGTAACACGCTGGCTCGGATCAATATCCGTTACAAACAGCGTCAGGCAATTGGTGTCTTTTTCCGCAATGGTCAACACCGTTCCGGGTTTATAAAAGGCCTTCTGACCGTCGGGACGGAAAAGAAGTTTGGGTGAATTGTTTTTCGGGCAATCGAGTACCAGCACCTGGTAGTCGCGCCGGACGCGTCCGATGGCTTTCCCCGCCCGGTATTCAACGACTTCAACGGAGAAAACAAACAGACCAGCCTGATTCGGTGTCACGCTGAGTAAGCCCGATTTGGCATTGACGCTTAGAGGGGCTGTTCCGGGAATTTCATTGGTGACCGAAATGCCATTGCTCCAGCGAACGGTTGGGTAAGGTCCGGGTGTAAAATAAGGATTGGCCAATGTAGAGCCCGCGCCAGGGTTGGGAATGTCTCTGGAGCTAAAGCCGTTATAGGGCGTTACCAGAGAATAGGCCAAACTGTCGTTGTCGGCGTCTTTGGCGCTGAAATCGAGGGTAAAGGGTTGCCCGATACAGGCATAGTCACCTTTAGGGATCGTAAAGGTGGGGGAGGAGTTGACAACACGGGTCTGGCCCGCCGTGATGGCCGGAAACTCCAGGTAAAAGGTTGACCCGGCCCCGCCCGGATTCTCAATGTTGGTAATGGTCGCATTGCGGCAGCACCGTTCCCAGGTCATGTAGTAACCACCAGCGTCGTTGAAGACGTTCGGATCGAGCGTAAGATCCAAACTATGCCGAATCAGCCGGGTACTCAATAAACTGGCATTCGTACAGGCGGGTCTGGTATAGGCGACAAACTCACTACTAATCCGGTTAAGCGCCACATAGCCAATCAACTGATTGGTGCGTTTGGCAAATACCCCCACGGAGACGAGTCCATCATCGGCCCCAGGATTGCCATTTACATTATCAAAATACAGATTGAGAATAATGCGGTGGGTGTATGCGCTCTGTGTGCCAAGATAGCGAAGTTCGAGTTCGCCACCCACAATGTGCGTTGCCCGGGCCAACTGGCTCGTAACCAACAGGGAACAGGTTAATAGAAGCGATACTAAAAAAGAACGGTACAGTTTCGGCATACGCAGAAATGGAAAAGATAGAGTTCGTCCGAAAACGACTGCTTAAATTAGCATCTTTTTAGGACTTATGCGTAGGAAGATTCATAAAACACCCGAACGGTTGGCTGGCGTTCGAATAGATACGGTAGCGGCCGAAGGGAAGTGCATCGTGCGTACCGACGAAGGCGTCATTTTCGTTGAAAATCCAACCGGTGGGCCTGGTGTTGCGCCCGGCGACGTGGTCGATCTTCGTATAACCGGTTCCAAAAAACAATACCGGGAAGCGGTTGCCGAGCGCATACACGAATGGTCGTCGTTGAGGGCAGAACCCTTTTGTGAGCATTTTGGCACCTGTGGCGGTTGTAAATGGCAGCATATTCAATACCCTGAACAACTGAACTTTAAGCACCAGCAGGTGGTCGATCACCTGACGCGTATTGGCAAAATAGCCCTGCCTGCTATTCTGCCCATTATGGCCGCCCATCCCACCCGGTACTACCGGAACAAGCTTGAATTTACATGCGCCGAAGGCCGTTGGCTGACCTCGACCGAAGTACGAACCGATGAGCCGATCGACCAGCGAGCGGTTGGTTTCCACGTGCCCGGCCGGTTCGACAAAGTTCTGCCGATTCATCACTGCTACCTCCAGCCAGACCCGTCCAACGCGATCCGGCTGGCTGTGGCCGATTACGTGTACCAGCAGGGAATGACGCTGTATAATTTGAAATGGCATACCGGTTATCTGCGAACGCTCATTATCCGTACTGCCGACACTACGCAGCAGGTTATGGTAACGTTGCAGGTGGCTCAGGACAACCCCGAACTGCTCAACGGGTTAATGAATCATCTGCTGGTATTGTTTCCGCAGATCACCTCCCTGAACTACATCCTGAATACGAAGAAAAACGACAGTTATCAGGACCAGGAAGTTATCAACTGGGCCGGAAAATCGTACATCGAAGAGCAGATGGATGATGGCACTGACCGGCCGCTGACCTTCCGGGTTGGGCCGAAGTCGTTTTACCAGACCAACGCGCAGCAAGCGCATAATCTGTACAAAGTTGCCCGCGAATTTGCCGGTCTGACGGGGCAGGAACGGGTCTATGATCTGTACACCGGTACAGGCACCATTGCCTTATTCGTGGCCCGACTGGCAAAGCATGTGGTTGGTGTCGAGTACGTTGAAGCGTCGGTGGCCGATGCCCGCGTTAATGCCGAGGTTAACGGGATAACCAACACAACCTTTGTGGCGGGGGATATGAAAGACATTCTGACAGATGACTTTTTTGCCCAGCATGGCCGCCCTGATGTCGTGATTACCGATCCACCCCGGGCGGGTATGGATGAAGCGGTAACGCGGCAACTGCTAAAGGCAGCTCCTGAGCGAATCGTGTATGTTAGTTGTAACACGGCTACGCAGGCCCGCGATTTGGGTATTCTGGACGAAGGGTATACGGTAACGGGCGTTCAGCCGGTTGACATGTTCCCGCACACCCACCACGTCGAGAATGTAGTGGTTTTGACAAGACGCTAAGCCAATCAATCCATGGCTGCACGTAACGACCTCCGGCGAAGCTGATTCATGTAAGCTTCGCCGGAGGTCGTTCTATTTGGTAGCCGCCGATGAGGGGTGGCTCTTCTGCCATGTCGACACGTAATCCATGGCTTCGTTAAAGGTTGTCACCCAGTAAGTCTGCTGGTGGCTGGCCAGAAATTCGGCGAGTTTTCTATGTTCCGCAGCCGATACCGCAATCCATTGACTACCAACGCCATGAAATAAATAAACGCCCAGACCACCCTGTTGAGCGGCTTTTTCGGCGTAGGCAATTAAATCGGTAGCAGTATGCTCTGGTTGCACCGCCAGCGAAGGTACCTGCAGGAGGTCGAGAGTCTGAAAATTGGTAACGATGGCACGGTCATCTCCAACCATACGACCATAGCTGACCAGCCCGGATCGACGCAGGGTGTCTAGGTACGAAAGGCCCCCGGCTGTTGTGTCGCCACAAGGAAACGCAAATGTGCGCCTGGTCTTTTTGCCATCCAGCAGATACAGCTGGGTATTCATGGATTGAACTTCCTTCAGAATTCGGTCGAACGTGTAATTGTCCAATGCCCACGCCGGTTTCCAGCCTTTTGCCGCCAGACAGGGGTGAAACAGCGTGTGGTTTGCCAGTTCATGACCTTGTTTGGCGGCTTGTCGCCATTGGTCGCCAGCGTTGTTGTCGGCTACCGAGTTGAGAAAAAAGGTGCCCTTCAGCCGGAGGGAATTCAGGACGGGAATGGCCTGTTCGAGTTGGCTGCTCATGCCATCGTCATAGGTCAGGCAAATCGCGGCTTTGGCTCCGTTGGGCCATCTAACAGGCTGTGCCCAGCTTTGAACGGAGATGAAAAACAGACCCATGAAAAGGGCGGGGGCGTAGCGTGCGAAACAGGTCATGGCTTTAGGCTGGTAAGGGCTTGGTTTACGTAAGCAACTGCGGGTCTGATTTTACCATGCTAAATGCAATAGATAGGTCAAAATTCCAGATACGGAGCCAGCTTCTCAAGCGTTTTCGCATCCAGAACGCGAATGGGTTTCAGCGATTCGAGCGACGTATAGGCCCCATGTTGTTCGCGATAGGTCACGATGATCTGTGCCTGCCGGCGCGATAAAAAAGGATGCCGATCCAGTTCATCGGCCGAAGCGGTATTCACGGAAATCTTGCGTATTGCTGAGCGAATCCTGCCAAACGTCTGCAACTCGGTCAGCGCCAGTGAGTCGAGACCATAGATTTCGCGGAACTGGTCAGTGGAGATGAAGCCGCCGAGTGCATCCCGAAACTTAACGATACGACCGGCCAGCGTAGCGCCAATCCCCTTCAGCGCAATCAACTGAGCCGTGTCGGCAGTATTGATATCGAAAGGCTGAATAGCGGGTTTGGCCGGTCTGTCAGAGTAGGCCGGGCGGTTGCTGGTTTCGTAAGTCCGCTTGGCAAATGATTGAGTCGCGTCATATCGGTCGTTTTTGACTGGAGCTGACCGGGGCGCTTCCGCCAGAGTAATGTAAGGTTCGAGCTGATCGTACAGGTCGGGCGGGAAATCATAAATTTTGAGCAGATCCTCTTTCCGGCGAAACTGACCTCCTTTGCTGCGGTATTTGTCAATGCGTTCGGCCATCCAGCGCGGTACACCCAATTGCTGCCAACCCGTTACACTGATCGTATTCGGGTCGAAATTGACAAGTTTGGGTTCGCTAAATCGTTCGGCCGTCGTTTTCTCGCGCTCCCGCCGATCGCCAAATCTTGGTTGGTTAGCTTCTTCCATTTGCATCAGCGCCACCAGGCTATCCAGTTTACGCTGGTCAGCCACCGAGGTGTCAACAGGGGTACTGTTGCTAAAAAAACGATAGACAAACGGAATAAGCAGGCAGAGCACGGTCAGAAAAAGCAGGACGACAAATCCTCTTGTTTCCTTGTGAGAATAGCCAAAGTAATCGCGAATAAGGGTATGAAGGCGGCTGAACATGCCCCTTAGACGGCGGGGGTGAGCAAACGTAACGTCCGGGGTCGATGTTTTGCCAGACTACCACGGCTGAATCCTGCTGAGAAACGGAGAGTACGTCAGACTCAGTTGGTTAGAGAGTCTGATGGTTAATCCATTGGTTCGCTAACAATGAAAAAATTGTTGATTTATGAAAACTAGGCAATGTGTGTTTTTCGTATATGGTAACATTAAATAACCAGTTATTATGAAAAATAAAATATACATCATCGGTATACTGTCATTAGTCTTCTTGTCGAATCAGACAGGGTATGCTCAACAGACAGATCAGGTTTCGGCTACAGCGCCGGATCTTACTACTAAAAACACGTCTGCGTCCGTTGCAGACCCGGCAATCACTAATAGGAAAGCGACTACACCCCCGACTGCACCAGCAAGGGTAGGTAAGCGAAAGGAACTGGCTTTCCTGGTTGGGGCGGGGGGAGCGGCCACGTACACCTACGGAGGTATCTGGCTGCAAAAGACAGCGCCCGTCCTGTTCATTGAGCCCCAGTATAGCCTGTCATCCCATCTAAATGTGGGGCTACGTCTGGAAGGGGCTCTGCCATCTACGTACCGAGCCACTTACAAGACAGTTGAGCCCAGGTACAACCTGGTTAAAGCATCGACCATGTATTCGGTTGCCCTTATGCTCGACTATACCCTCGCGCCCAGCACGGCAACCTATGTGCCTTTTGTGGGGGTAGGCATCGGTAACTACTTCCGGGGAAAAGGTGAACTGATTTCTGACCCTATACCTCAGACGGTGGATTTGGGGGTATCGTCGGGGGTGATTCTCCGGGCCGGGGTTAGCTCAAAGTATCTCATGATCAGCGCCGAAATAAATATGCTGAACGAAAATCAGAGCAATGGCGACCATGTGACCTGGTGGGGACGGAGTGGCGAATTCAGAGGGCGTAGCTACGTCAGTCTCAAGGCGAGCCTTCCCCTGGTGCTGATATTACCGTAATCATGAAGGGGAGGGCTGTCTTTCCCTACATGATCATACATGCTTCACGCGGCCAATCGCGTTAAAACGTTTACCCAACTGTTGCCCCAGGGTCTGGCTGAGTCGCTTCTCAACCAGCGCATGGATGAGGTACGCGCCAAAAAGCATGAACCCGATAAGGAGAACGAGTAGGAGGTATCTATTAAGGGAGCCGCCCAGTCGATAAAGCAGAATAAAGCCGATATTGTGATGAAGCAGATACAAGGGGTACGTCAGGGCACCGGCCGTTGCTAGCCAGGTATAGGAAGCAAGGGTGAGCCGACCCCGGGCAATAAGCCAAAAAACAACGTAAAAGGAAAGCAATAGAGCCAGGCCCACCAGTGGAGAAAAGTCCTGCCTGAAATGCTGGCTGTATTCCCCGCTTTCGTAGATGATCGAACGGGCAGCGAGTAAAAAAGAAATCCCTAATAAGGTATAAAGCTTCCAAGGAGTCGTGTACTGAGTATGCAGTAAATAAAAGAGCATACCGGCCATAAAAAATGGACTGTACTTTGGGAAAAGTAAAACGATCAAATGACTCGTCGACGCAGGCCCGATGACTACGGTGATGGCCAGCCAACCGACAAGCGTGGGCATGAGGTAATCAAAAAGTTTATAGAAAATAAGCAGCGAAATCAGAAAGTAAAAACTGAGCTCGACTCCCAACGTCCAGTATACGCCATCTACATTGGCTGCGCCGACAAAGCTCTGGAGCATGGTTAAATTAACGACGTACCTTGGTATAGAAACATTATAATAGTAAGACCAGTCGGCCGAGTTTTTTGCTGGTGCAAAAAACCACACAATCAGAAATGTCAGCGTACAAGCAACCCAGTAAGCCGGATACAGGCGGGTGATTCTTGATACAAAAAATTGCCGGAGACTCTTTTTGTACGCTGACATCAGAATGACATATCCGCTGATCATAAAAAATAAATTCACGCCCAGATAGCCATACTTACAGACGGATTCGAGGGCGGGATAGGCAACCGGGCTGAGGTTATCGGCATAGTAACCGCGAAACGTGTAGTGGTAAAGTACGACCGAAAAGGCGGCTACAAAACGCAGTAAATCAATCGTATACACCCGGAGAGGACGTTTGGGGAGAGTTGACTCCATCAGGCAGAGCAGAATAGGGTGAATAAGCGGATAGCGAAAGAATAGGTATCAAAACTGGAAATAAATAAACTGATTGGCACTGAAAATACCGAAGAAATAAATAACGAAAAGTAAGGTTATAAAAAGCAGGTAAAACCGGTTAGTATGGCGCGTTGGAATGGACAAGTAATGGTATTCTTTGAGCAGGAGTAAGCCAATCAGCACCAGGCTGAACCACATCTCCGTAGCATTGAGCGGAGAACGAATGGGCTCCCGCAAGGAAAGGGTAGCCATGCGATGGAGGATAAGAAAAGCGTCGCTCACGCTGGCTGCCCGGAAAAACACCCAGGTTAGCATGATGAGCACGAACGTTAGCAGGGTATTCAGGATAGCCCGCAACGCCGACGAATGCGCTGGCCGATTCGGTACGGACGGCGTAATCAGGCCGGGGGGCGTTACCGAAAAACGAAGCCGGGTTAGTGCTTTCTCGCGCAAAACAGCCAGCACCTGATAGAGCCCGTTCAGGCAGCCCCAGAGCACGTAGGTCCAGCTTGGGCCATGCCAGAGGCCACTGATCAGAAACACAATCAGCAGGTTGAGGTACTGCCGGAATTCGCCTTTACGGCTTCCCCCCAGCGGGATATAAACATAATCCCGAAACCAGGTTGAGAGCGAGATATGCCAGCGTCGCCAGAAGTCGGAAATCGACTGAGCCAGATAAGGTGCCCTAAAGTTCTCCATTAGGTTGAACCCCATGACCCGGGCTGCCCCGATGGCAATATCCGAGTAGCCCGAAAAGTCGCAGTAAATCTGGAACGTAAAGAAAAACGTAGCCACCAGCATGGTCAGCCCGTTTTGCTGTTCGGGATGCGTGTACGCCGGGTTGACAACGATCGCCAGTCGGTCGGCAATGACGAGTTTTTTGACAAAGCCAAAAGCCATCTGCATCAGGCCCGCCTTCAGGTTTTCGAAGTTGTAGGGGAAGTAGTCGTGAAACTGCCAGAGAACGTTTTGCGGGCGCTCGATGGGACCGGCTACCAGTTGCGGATAAAACATCACATAAAGCGCATAAATGCCAAAATGTCGTTCGGCTCGCTGATTGCCACGGTAAACCTCGATGGTATAGCTCATGGCCTGGAAGGTATGAAACGAAAGGCCGATGGGCAGAATGCTCAAACTATCCTTGAAGGATAGACTATTATGCTGGCCAAACAGATTCAGCACAGCCACAAAGACCTTGTTGGAAAAGGTAGTGACCGCGTTGGCTGTATCGGGCAGACCTGCCAGATCGAACAGTGTGGCCGCATTGTCGGTGAAAAAGCCAATGTATTTGAAGAAGACGAGAATGCCGATGTTGGTCGCCAGGGATAGGAAAAGAACGCTGCGCCGGGCGGCACCACTTGTTTTTTCCAGCCAGAGGCCAGCCAGGTAATCGATACCAATGGTCAGCCCCAGGATAAGAATATAGGCTGGCTTGAAAACCATGTAGAAGTAACAGCTCGCCAGCAGCAACAGCCGCCATCGCCCGCTCCAGCCCAGATAATAATAAGCCAGCGTAACGATAACAAAGTAGAGCAGAAACTGGAGCGAATTAAAAAGCATCCTGACTCTCTTTAAAGGACTGATTCATCGCTGATACCCACCGATTAATTCCATACTGGTTCCAGTGTGTATCGGACGGGTGGTAGTAAAAGCGTCCGTTGGCGCGAAACGGCTCATACAGACTGATAACCTTCAGCGTTAAGCCCGGATGGTGTTCAACTTTCCTGATCAGGTCATTATAGTCAGGGCGATTGGTTTCAATAACGGATACCGGATTGGGTATGATCGACAGAAAAACGTCGCTGTATCCCCGCTGTCTGGCGCGCTGGTGCAGGCGGTTCAGCCCCGATACGATCTGACCAAGCTGCGTAGAATCAACCGGAGAAAACGAGCTGGTTGTTGTTCCCATCATGGTTTCTTTCAGGTAAAGACGGTGCCCGTCGGGAGCCGACAGTACACGCTCCGCTATCCGGCCGAAGCAGGTGTAGACAAACGTAGCCTTTGCTTCTTTAAGCGGTCTTAACAGGTTGTAATCAAACAGGAGCGTCTCCAGACCAAAGGAAATGTCCGTTCCTGAAAAGAGATTATCAAAAAAAATGAGGCACAGCTGGCCAATCCGTTGCCCTGTAGAGATTGGATTGGGTGAGCGGACGGCCACCGATGAATTTGCGAGCTGGGTACTGCCAAAACGGTCTCGGACTAACCGCTCGGTTGTTTCGATGACCAGAATAGACGCAGAAGGCTTGGTAGGCTCGGGTAAGTCGTTCTCCGGTTTCTCTAGTACATCGTCAATCGGAACCAGGCGGACTTGGTCGATGCTACGAAATGATTCAGGTTTGAGTCGAGCGACCAGCGTATACGAATCGCCCAGAATGCATAAATCATGCGTCGGGCCTGGTATTGGGTGGGGGAAACGAGGAGAATGAACCCGGTAGGGTAGCCGAAAAGCGGGTAGAAAAGACAGGCCATAAAGATCGCCAAAGCGATACTTGGTAGACGCCAACGGATTGTTCAGGGATAATTGTTCACGAAGGGTTACCGCATTCCGGACGATGGAAGGCGTAGCTGCCCCTATGTATAGGCTAACGGCTCCTAGGAGGACAAGACAATGCCAGGTTTTACGCGTAAAAAAGTGCATTGGCAAGGAGAAAATAAAGTGTGAATAGAAGCCGCTATAGAGGCAAAACGCCTGGTTTGCAGGGGCTTTGACTGATAGAATGGAGTAATCAAAGAGCGGCTAAAGATGCATTATTTATTATTCATATATATATAGTATAGATAAATCATTTGTTATACGGTATAACTCGTATTTAGGTAATTAGAACTTTTTAAAGAATAAGTACCTGTTTAATCATTTAAGTAAAGTATTATTTTGCTAATATGTAATTAAGTAAATCTGTAGATATGTGAAATTCGTAAATACACCATAAATCAGCGGTCAGCTATACAGGGCAGACCAGTTACTATAGATACTAATATTGATTAAAAGATAACTAGTTGTTTCCTACCTAATCGTAAGTAATAGACCTAAAAAACGAGATACTATGCTACTAAATCTACTCCTCCGAGGGCCTACAAGAGCACGACAGGCAACCGCCCCTAACCGACTACGATTGGTCATTCCCGTAACGCGAAAACGGTTCGGTACAAGCTGACGCAAGCTGCACCAACCCCTCCCCTGAATCGATATAAGGCGCATCCCAACAACGCAAGCGAAGTGAGTGCGGTTGACCCGTCAGTTGTGTATAGAATAATTATAAGTCAGCACAGGGCATTGCTACGTAATGAGCGGCAGTGCGTATAAGCCCACGATTTCTTGATCGTATAATCTCACCTTAACATACAGTTTCCATGCTCTCAGTAGATTCTTTTCTGTATTCAAGAATAGAGACTAACTCTACCAAATGGGATCATCTCCAGATTGATCAAACAACGTATACGCAGTATGGTAAGCGCATCTTCGATGTTAGTGTTTCGCTACTGGTTACGGTATCGATTCTGATTTGGCTGATACCGGTACTGGCTCTGCTCATTCGGGCTACATCGCCGGGGCCAGCCCTGTTTATACAGTCTCGAACCGGGCGAAATGGCCGCGTTTTTCGCTGTTTCAAGCTTCGTACCATGTACCACCAGAAAAATCCGGTTTTCAGCCAGGCAACAATAAATGATCCCCGAATTACCCCGCTGGGAGGTCTCCTGCGTCGAACGAACCTTGACGAAATGCCTCAGTTTCTGAATGTACTGATTGGTGATATGAGTGTGGTTGGCCCCCGGCCCCATGCCACCCAGGACGATAACCAGTACTGGTTTGACCTGACTAATTACGCTCATCGGTACGCAATACGACCAGGTATTACTGGGTTGGCCCAAGTACGTGGAGCGCGTGGGGAAACGGATAAGTTGATCAAGATGAAGCATCGGCTGCGCTACGATCTCCATTATATAAAACGGCAGTCACTAGCTTTTGACCTGATGCTGTGCTGGTTAACGATAAAATCAATGCTACAAGGGGTTTCGATTTTCTGATCGGTGCTTAAAATCCTTAAAGGCGTGTCGGTTAAATGAAAAGTTTACAAACAATAAAATCATACGCTAAGACGATCACTGGCAATACCGTGATTAAGAATTTTTGCCTGACAGGTGCTTTTCAGCTTGTCAATTTTTCAGTACCTATACTAGTAACCCCCCATCTAATAAAGACAGTTGGTCTGAGTAATTTTGGTGAAATCGCTTACGCATTTGGTGTGATGTCAGTGTTCACTGTTTTTACGGAGTATGGATTTAATTTAACGGCAACAAGGCAAGTGTCAATTCACAGAGATGACCCCAGAAAAATGTCATCGATCTATACCAATACAATGCTAGCCAAACTAGTGCTCTTAGTTTTTGGGATCGCTATTTTATTTGCTGGTTTGT
This sequence comes from Spirosoma lituiforme, assembly GCF_054776635.1. NCBI lineage: Bacteria > Pseudomonadati > Bacteroidota > Cytophagia > Cytophagales > Cytophagaceae > Spirosoma > Spirosoma lituiforme. The sequence goes on along the minus strand of NZ_BAAHBO010000001.1, from coordinate 561,529 downwards.
ATTTGAGTACCCTGTTTAATAAAAGTCATGAAATTAATGTACGCTTATATGGTCTAAGTGCGGTATACATATTAGGTCAAACGATGTTGCCTTTCTGGGTTTTCCAGGGCATAGAAAGTTTGTTCGTAGCCTCAACCGTGAACGCGGTATCAAAATTAGCTTATGTATCCTCCGTCCTTTATTTTATAATGAGAAAGCAGGATTATATACTGGTTAATTTTTTTCTAGGTCTATCGATACTTTTAAGCGCGTTCGTACTAATTATTATTTTACATAAAAGATATGGAGTAAAATTTAAGCAGACTACATGGCAAAACATCGTGCAGGCGTTAAAAGACAGCTGGGATATTTTTATCGCTACTATATCAGTAAACTTATACTTTGGTGGAATTAATGTTCTACTAATAGGGTTTTTCGCTGATTCCACAATGGTTGGCTACTATAGTGTTGTCGAGAAAGTGATTGTAATTAGCAAGCAACCCATTGCCGTATTTACTCAAGTGGTTTATCCTAAAGCCTGTGCTCTGCTGGGTGATGGGTTTGACGAAATAGAGCATTTCGTTTGGAAATTCGCCAAGCCATTCATTGGAATCAGTGCTGTACTAAGTGTGCTAGTATATTTCCAGGCAGAAAAAATCACGACTTATTTTTTGAAGATAGATAATGTATACGTCGAGAATCTAATAAGAATTAGCGCTATACTACCATTCTCTGTTTCTTTTAATTTGGTACCCTACATATGTCTTTTGGCATACGGTCATACCAAGGCGGTAAGAAAGATACTTATACTGGTAGCAAGTGCAGGGGTGCTGCTGAACTGTATAATGACGTACTATTTTTTAGTAACCGGTACAATTCTCTCTATAGTCATAACTGAAGCGTTGGTTGCTACAGGTCTGTATATTTTTGCTAAACAAAAACATAAAATTCCATATGATACAAGCGCAGTCAGTATGTAATATATGCCTTGAGCCTGCAAAAGTTTCTAAAACTATACAGGGTTACCAAGAGCGTACGTATTACGATGTGCTACATTGTGAACAATGTGATACATCTTTCATAAAAAATGATACCGGTGCAGAAACGGATCTAATCTATGATTTAATCTACAGTCATGGTAGTCAGGTTCCGGGATATGATCGATACTACACCTATGCTGATAAGGTTTTAGAAGAAAACAATCCCCTGAATTACCTGGCTAATACAGAAGATATGTATTGGGCAATAGCAGACTGCATAAAGAAAAAGATTATCACCAAAGAGATGAAGTTAATTGAGGTTGGTTGCGGGCTGGGTTACCTGTCGTACGCGTTACATGAAAATGGTTTCAATATTAAGGGGGTAGATATTTCAGAAAAAGCGATCGGCAAGGCCAAACAGAAATATGGGGATTACTACAAATGCGTAGACATACACGAGATAGTTAGAGAAGGGAAGGAGCGATTTGACATTATATTATTGACTGAGGTAATAGAACATGTAACGGCTCCTGTTGATTTTATCAGAGCATTATCAAAATTGCTCAGTCCAGGTGGTAAAATCATTGTCACTACACCCAACAAGAGTGCTTACCCTTCGCAGGTTTCGTGGGACACAGAGTTGCCACCAGTACATTATTATTGGTTTTCCGAAAAATCTATAAAAACAATAGCCGCTCAGCTAAAACTAACGTGTCGATTTGTTGATTTTTCACATTTTAATAGAGATCATCTAGATAGAACCAAGTTTTCCCGTTACACAGAACATAAACGGGATCCTATATTAAGTAGTACAGGCGAAATTTTAAACCAAAAACCTAAGACTAAAAAAGAAATAATTTCTCAATTGCTAATGAAGTTGAACCTGATGCGGACTTTTAGCTGGTTGTGGATTGGGCTAAAAGCAAGTAAAGAGAATTGGCATCGCCGACAGACTATGTGTGTGATTCTATCGAATGAGTTATAAGGTACCAGAACGACTGGCTACATGACTATCAAGCCGAATTGGCTAATGTTGCAGAGGGAAAATGTACGTAATCCAGGTTTAAATGCCTATGGTGGTAATAAAAATTTCTTCAAAAAGTTATTTTATTTCTTTTTTATAAATAATAAGTTTACATTAGTGTATAGTTGTTGATTAGCGTCATTTTTGCTCAGTTCATGGAAGCGAAAAATATGTAATAGGTAAGAATCGAAAAAAGCTGAACTGACAGGTATAGTAACTTATTAGAGATGTATGTAAACGGCTATCCGGCTTGGTATGAAGACTATAGGAATTACGATCGTGTCGCATAATAGTTATGAAGATTTACTTTTCTTTTTTAACTCATTTATGAAATATAATTCGCCTACAGGCGTAAAATTTCTAATTGTGGAAACTTCGAAAAATAATCGGATTGACGATCTAGAAGAACATATAGATAGCGAAGTAAATTTTCAAATAGCCTACATACCAAACAATGGATATGCCTACGCATGTAATTATGGATTGAGTCATTTTGGCGATTGCGATATTCTTATTCTTTCTAATGCCGATATTGTCTTTACGTCCGAAGTAATGAAGTCGATAAGGAAGAGCTTTAATCAAAATAATTATGGTTCTATTATACAGAAAAATGTAAATGGACGAACTGTTACCTTTGACTTGTACCCTCAGTTTAAAAGCTTATTCACTGAATTGCTCAAGGTGCATAGGTTATTAAATAAGTTTCAATGGTATAATCAGAGGTATGTGTATATAGTTGGTGCATTTATGATATTTGGACGTAATATCATAGAGAAGAATGGCTTGTTTGATGAAAACTTCTTTCTTTACTGTGAAGAGACAGATTATTATTATCGTTTAAGAAATAACAATAATGCATTAATTATCAAGGATAGATACATTATTCATACAATATCCTCTTCCATTGGGAAGAAGTTTAGTGACAAAGGTCAATTGCTAGAGTCGTCGCTCCGCTATTATTATAACAAACATAAATGCGCTCCTTACGTAGAATATTGGAAGGTTAGTATAAAAATTACTGTAGCTTATGCATGGATTACAAACATTTTTTTTAAAAAAGATAAGAAAAATATATGTTTATAATGGCTCTCTTTTTACTGCTTTTGATAGTCATAAGTGCATATTTTAGCATGCAAAACTTAGTGCTTGGAATATGTATGATTTTTATTGTTTTATTAAATCCGGTAATATCACTAAAAAAAATAAAAACGAATCGATTTTTACTGCTAGGATTTCCTGTTTTGGTTTCATCTTTTGTTGGTATTAATAACGATGCTTACTTATCCGTTAAAGACTGTTATTATTTTTTAATGCCTGTTTTATTCATTGCGTTAGGAGTTGCGTTAAGTGCAAAAATTTCTTCTGTAAATTTTTTGAAAATAATAGTAATTGTTGGCTTTGCTACATCAATCATGTCAATATTGATTTCTATTTCTAAAGTAGGTGTTGGTGCCTTTTTCGATCCATACTCAGCACGAGTAGTTGGAAGAGCGGAAGGGTCCCCCGCGCCTATATTAGGATCATTAGTACTTCTATATTGTAACTCAACGCCAACGAAAATATTCAAACGGAGCTATACAATAGTTTTCCTGTTTATAAACCTGCTAGGTATTTATATGGCAGCGTCTAGAACTTATTGGGTTTTTCTTTTTTGTGTATTAGTTGTTTTATATATAAGAAAACTGAGCGATAAAAAAGGGTCTTTTCTTTTTGTAATATTATTTTGTTTGCTAGCCTCATTTGTGTCTATGCAATCAGAAAGTCTGCTAGTGAAATCTGATAACACATTTGTAAATAAGTTTATGCATTCATTTCGAGAAATCGATATTAAAGATTATAAATCCGATGAAGATGTAAACATGAGCTATCGTGGATTTGAATCGTATAAAGGCATGGCAACTTATTATAATGGTCAATTCTACAACCTGCTGATTGGTAGAGGGTTAGGGCAGACAATAGATCTTGGCTTATTCATAGATCTTGGAGGAAGTGACTTCAAAAAAATTCCTATCCTTCACAATGGCTACGTTTATACGCTGGTGAAAATGGGAGCTTTTGGCTTGTTGATGACCTTGTTTTTCTACTTTTTACTACTTAAAGATAGCTGGCGGTTCTATACAATCCATCACCTATTCGCAAAGAATATATTTCTGATTGTTGCTGGGTGTATTCTTGGACTGCTTGTTACAAATTATTCAATTGCATCTTTATATAACGTTAACATGGTGATCTTTTCAATTTTTATAGGTTACTATACTTCGTTCGGTCAAGCTGTTGAACGTAATCTCCTAGCCAGACTTAAGTATACTGTTTGTCAAAGTACAAAGAAATTAGCTACGGTGGAAGGATGAAAAAAATTCTACTATCTGCCTACGCGATTTCTCCTTATAAGGGATCAGAATATGGTGCCGCCTGGAACACAATACTTAATTTATCTAAAAATTACAAACTGTGGGTGTTATACGGAATTTCTGATGAACATATGGGTGATACATACAGTTTAAAAAACTATTTAAAAGATAATACAATTCCCAATATTGAATTCATAGAAATAAAAGCTACCACATCAGCTTTATTGATAAATAAGTTTAATAAAATTGGTCTGAGCTGGTTGTTTTATTTGGCCTATTATTTGTGGCAAAAAACGGCCTATAAGGTCGCAAAGAGAATAGTTTTCGAAAATGACATAGAAATTATTCATCAGCTGGGTCCCATTGGTTTTAGAGAACCTGGTTTTCTTTGGAAGCTAAACAAGCCTTTTGTTTGGGGACCCATTGGTGGTACGGTGAAAATTGACAATCAATTATTAAAGGGAAAATCGATTAAAAGTAACCTTCTGTTTAGGAGCAAAAATATAATAAATTGGTATCAGTTAACTTACTCTTCACGAGTACGTCAAGCGATTAATAGAGCTAATGTTTTAATCGCAGCTACCAGCGACGATCAGCGAAATATAAATAAGTATTACAGCGCATTCAGCTATCTGTTGTCAGAACAGGGACCGATGCCAGTTGATGAACTAAGCAATGATAGATTTTCAACACTGGATGATTGTTTTGAAATTGTATGGTGTGGCACACTTATCGAGCGGAAAAACCTGCAACTATTGTTGCGTGCCTTATCTTTCGTGGAAAGAAAAAAATGGAAATTACACGTAGTAGGAGAAGGACCTTTAGCTTCCTCGCTTAAAGAACTAGCTGTTTCGTTAAAAATTAACGCTCAAATTGAGTGGTACGGATTTGTAGAGCGGAAAGAAGCTTTGCGAATTATGGCAAATGCTCATTTGCACGTGATATGTAGTATTACGGAGGGAAATCCGTCTGTAATGTTTGAAGCACTGAGTTACGGTGTCCCTACGTTAACGCTAAATCACTCAGGTATGCGGGATGTTTTATGTGAAGATTGTTCTATAAAAATACCAGTTGATAAGCAGCATATAATGCTGGAAACAATAGTTTCGAAAATCAGCTATTTACTAGACAATCCAACTGTTTTACATCAGCTTTCGAGAAGTACAATTGCGTGTAGTAAAAAACATAGTTGGTCGAATAGATTAAGTTTTTTAGATCAATTGTATACAGAAGCAGAAATTAATTGGTCAACTAGTGAAAGTAGTAAAAAGTCTATTTGATGAATACGTTACATAAAGTGAAATTGGCTTTAGATGCTAAATGGTATTTTGAAGGACCGCCAAGTGGTCGAATGGTTCTGAGAAATATTGTTGATCATCTATTATTACAGGGAAATGAGTATGAACTTTACTTGTTTATTCAGAATAAGTATAAGGGAGATGCTACAGATATATGGGGTGCATTTCCGAATGTACATTTAGTTTTTGTGCCTAAACTCATCACTTTACTATCAAACGTATTCTTAATTCATTTTTACGCTTTGTATTATAAAGTAAATGTTGTATTGTTTCAAAACTATACAACACTGTTTTCTGGTAGCTATAAAAAAATAGTTTATATACACGATATTCTTTTCGTTGACTTTCCAGAATATTATTCGATTAAAGAGCGTATCTATTTTAAATCAATGATCTGGTTAGCTAAATGGGCAGATGCTATCGTTACTATTTCAAATACAGAAAAGAGTAGATTTGTTCGGCATAATTTATCTGATGAAAAAAAAATAGCTGTAATTCATCATGGCATCAGTGAAAATTTTAAGCAGTTAACCAGTTATAATTCTTCAGATATATTGAGCGTGTACGATAAATATAAGCTTCCTGAAAAATTCATATTATATGTTGGCCGGGTAAATGTTAGAAAGAATATTTTAAATTTGATAGATAGCCTTTATTTGATGAAAGATAAGTCGGTTAAATTACTGATTGTTGGTGGTAAAAAAACAGATGATAGACGTATTTATGAATTGATTATTGATCATAAACTAGAGGATCGTATTGTTTTTCTGGGATTCGTTCCGGATTGTGACCTGTATAAATTGTACGCTTGTGCTTTTATTTTCTGCTTTCCTTCTTTTGCTGAAGGCTTTGGGCTTCCTCCTCTGGAAGCTATGAAATGCGGAGTTCCTGTGATTGTTTCGAATCGCACGGCTTTGCCCGAAGTATGTGGTAATGCTGCCCTTTATATAAATCCAGATAACAGCCAGGATTTGGCAGATAGTATTGATAAGCTTCTTACCAATGAAATACTCTATAAAACGATGAAGGACAAGGCTATCGAGCATAGTGCTTCTTTCACTTGGGAAAGTGCTGTTGATCAACTATTAACCCTAATGCTCACGTATGGACTTGGGAAAACTAATTCGATTCATCAAGCGAGATCCTGATTATAATTTACTTAATTCTTTATCGACGGTTGAGTCGTTAATTATTATCCGGGATAGATTCTGGCAGGCTGCACGCGGTTTTATCCATAAACCTTTTTTTAGGGAGACGGCAGGTTTATTGTTTATTGGAAAGTCGGTAAAAATTGTTCATATCCGAAAAACTAGTGTTGGTCGAAATTTCATAATCGAGGACAATAGCTTTATGAACGCACTTTCACTGGATGGTATTCGCATTGGTGATAATGTGTCGATAGGTAGGAACTCAATTCTGATTTGTACCGGTGTCGTATCCAATATCGGGAAAGGTATAAAAATTGGCCACGGGACTGGTATAAATTCTAATGCTTACTTAAGTGGACAAGGTGGAATTGACATTGGGGATAATGTAATTGTTGGTCCGGGTGTGAAAATATTTTCTGAAAATCACAAATTCACTGATTTAACGACGCTCATAAAAAAGCAGGGAGTTACCAGGTTAGGCGTTCGAATTATGGATAATTGCTGGCTTGGATCGAATGTGACTGTTCTGGATGGGGTGACGTTAGGATCAGGTTGTGTGATTGCCGCCGGTACGGTGGTTACTAAATCTTTTCCTGACAACTCTATTGTTGCCGGTGTGCCGGCGCGGTTAATTAAAACAAGAACCCACGCAGAACAAACGTAGCTATTGCGGTTAGCTATCTAGGTAGCTAATAGACTGACTTATACTTCACAATCTATTTAATACGTAGTATGAAAATTGCCATTATTGGTACGCGTGGTATCCCAAATAATTACGGTGGATTCGAACAGTTTGCTGAATATTTAGCGGTCGATTTGGTAAAAAAAGGCCATCAGGTTACTGTGTATAATTCTCATTATCACTCTTATCAGGAAAGCAATTATCAGGGTGTTGATATTGTACATTGTTACGATCCTGAGATTCATTTGGGACTGGCGGGCCAATTCGTCTATGATTTCAATTGTATACTAGACACCCACCATCGTAATTTTGATATAATTGTTCAGTTGGGTTATACAACAAACTCAGTTTGGGGCTTTCTTTTGCCCCGAAAACCGGTGGTCGTTACCAACATGGATGGTGTAGAATGGAAGCGGAGTAAATACCCTCGGCTGGTCCGCTGGTTTTTGCGCCATGCTGAACGCTTTGCTGTTCAAACCAGCGATTACCTCATTGCTGATTCGGTAGGAATCAAAAGTCATATCAATGAGCTACACGGAAAGCTGTCGACGTATATACCTTATGGTTCGTACGTTTTTGAGCAACCCGATCCCCACGTGCTCGATTCCTTTTCGTTGATTCCCCACAAGTACAATATGCTGGTGGCCCGGCTCCAAACGGATAATAGTATTGATGTTATTTTATCCGGAATTACAAAAGCTAAAGCCAAATTACCCTTTATCGTTGTGGGTGCTCATAACACAAAATACGGTCGTTACTTGGTTGAAAAGTACAAAGAATATGATCATATACGTTTCGTCGGCGCTATATTCGATATACAGGTGTTGAATAATTTGCGCTATTTTTCAAATATATATTTTCATGGTCATACGGTAGGCGGAACAAATCCATCGCTTCTGGAAGCAATGGGTTCCAGCGCCTTAATTTGCGCTTACGATAACATTTTTAACAAGGCTATCTTAGGGACAGATGCGTTTTACTTTACCAAGGAATCCGATATTACCGAAGCGGCTGACACACTGTTAAAGGATGATTATCCGGAAATTCTGGAGGCCAACCGACGCAAAATTCATACTATTTACCACTGGCCGCTTGTACTGAAACAGTACGAAGAATTGTTTACCAGCGTTCTGCAGAAACAGAATGTGCTAAATCGGTTGCCGAAAGAAACGCTTTCCACAACAATCAGTAGCCAAATACTGGTCAAGACGTCACAGGTTCCGGATCGATTGAAGAGTAAATAGTAAACCTGGGGTATGCGTATACATGTCCGGTTATCGTACGGTTTGCCGCCGTATTGATTTTTTGCGCGCAACGGAGTTACGGCTTCTGGTTACCGCTGGATTACCTTTTTAAGACTGACCCATCCGCCTATGTTTTCGGGTAACCATTTTCCCTGATCGCTGGCTATAGCTAGGCATAGCTGAGATCCCTTAAGCCATTGCATGGGTACATACAGCTTAGCTAGTCCGGAAAATTGCGATAGTGGCATTCTGGGATCACTGGAAATGGGGCGGCCAAAGTTTTTGCTAAAGGATAATAAAGTCCATAGTTGTACGCCCGAGGGCCATTGTCCCCGCAAACCCAAGTGACCCACCTGTACTCGGTTATTGCTAATCATGTAGCGTCCATCCCAGGGATTGCCCCCTTTAAGATCGCGTAGATCCGCCCGGGAATCCAGCCAGCGCGTGATGAAAGGTGTTCCTATCACACGTTGTTTATGGGTCCAGCCGTCAACGAACTGGCCGTTATTAAAATAATCATCTGCACCATTGTACAGGCGATCACCGATCTCTTTTGTAAATCCGCTTTGGTCCAGTGTCGTCAAAAACTCAAGCGTTACCTGCTTAAGCTGAAACCCTTGCTTACTGCGTTGATTTTTCCAGCGAATACCATATAAACCATCGGGCATATTTTGAAAAGCCACGCCGGATTTATCCTCGTAGGGGTGCTGGTAATACAGATACCAGTTCGATTGACTGGCATTAATTTCCAGGGCAAAATCAATCGAACCCAAATGATTCCCCACCTGATTATCGGAATCAAATTGGCTGTACTGAGTTGTATCGGCAGGCGGTTTCCTAACAAAAACAACATTTAAATAATCGGTAAAGGAACTGGGAATTTGACCATGAGGAGCCAGATACCCAATGGCTTCCGAACGACCACCCCACTGCACTAGATGCGTTAATCCGCCATACAGGTTTACCCGGCCCTTTGCCAGAGAAAGTCGGGCAAACAGAGCCTTCTGATGAAGAAATGAATGCTGGACAGAATCGGTATTGGAAAACCAGCCGTGTGCAAACAGGGCATTGATCGCCAGGACACCTTTTGTGAAGCCTATGGGTACGAAGCCACGGGTGCCAAGCTGTATTTTGTAAAGAGGAAGCGCATTGCCCGACCAGGCGTAGGAACCGGAAGACAGCAATGTATCGACCAAACCGAATATTTCCCGTCGCCGACCGGCGTAGAGTTCGAAGTTTTTAAACAATAGACTGGCATACGCTACCGGCAAAATAACCCGTGAAGTTGCCCCACCAGAAAATACACCTTCAACGGCTACTTTCACGTGAACGTTGTGCGGGTTTTTAAAGTCGCCGAACTGCTGCGCGAAGCCCGCTCGCACCAGACCAGCCGGTCCGTTTAACGGAATTGTGCCGTACTGGCGGGAGCGAAACCAGAAGGGAGTTTGGGGTGCTGATGCACCGAACCCACCGACCTCAGTCATGAATTGCTGCCGGGTGGTCAGGGTATCTGGCAGGGCCTGGCCAAACAGATCGACTGCACAGGCAAGGCTGACAAAAAAAGTAAAAAAGCGTATAGAATTGACCATAACGTTCAGTTTATCAACCCTTCAGGGCGTCTGCGAGAAATTCATAGCGCATTCCGCGTCAGCTGGACAAGCCACCCTTTCACACCGCAGGCCAACCAAACAAAAATATCTGTTTTATTGAAAATGTTGTAGCAATAGTTTATAGAACTAGTAAATATGTATGAAAATAGTTACGTATTTTATTTATTGGTACACAGGGTATTCCACTCAGTACTAGCCAAGCTTCGTCGGATTAAAGCAGTAGACATTGCCTCCTGGGTTGAATTCAAGCTGATACGCCACCAATTAGCGGAAGGCAAGTGCGCACTTGCGCATAAAAACGTATTTTTGCGCCTACGTATGAATACTTCACAAACGCCAGCCGCCGGCTCACCCGCCACATCGCTGCAAGACATTATCGCCCACGCCAAAGAATATGGCTTCGTGTTTCCCTCGTCCGAAATTTACGACGGGCTGCAAGCCGTGTATGACTACGGTCAGAATGGCGTCGAATTGAAAAATAACCTTAAAACGCTGTGGTGGAAGGCCATGACGCAGCTTCACGATAACGTTGTCGGGATTGATGCGTCGATCTTCATGCACCCGCTGACGTGGAAAGCCTCGGGGCACGTGGATTCGTTCAACGATCCGATGATCGATAACCGTGATTCCAAGAAACGCTACCGCGCCGACCAGCTTCTGGAATTGAAAGCAGAGGCTTACGCCAACGCCGGTGCCGAAGAGAAAAGCACCGCGTTGTTGCAGGAAATGGGCCGCTTACTGGGCGACAATGACCTCGAAGGCGTTCGTAACCTGATCATCTCCGAAGGTATCAAAGATCCCGTATCGGGTACCGACAACTGGACCGAGGTTCGGCAGTTCAACCTGATGTTCTCAACGCAGGTGGGTTCGCTGGCCGAAGACGCCAGTTTGATATACCTGCGCCCCGAAACGGCACAGGGTATATTTGTTAACTTTCTGAACGTACAGAAGACGGGTCGGATGAAGGTTCCATTTGGCATTGCCCAGATCGGAAAGGCGTTCCGAAACGAGATTGTGGCTCGGCAATTTACGTTCCGGATGCGGGAGTTTGAACAAATGGAGATGCAGTTTTTCGTGCGGCCTGGCACCGAAATGCAGTGGTACGAAACCTGGCGCGATGCCCGGATGAAGTTTCATCAGGCGGTTGGCCTGCCTGCTGATAAACTCAAATTTCATATCCACGAAAAACTGGCTCACTATGCCAACGCAGCCGTCGATATTGAATACAAGTTTCCGTTCGGTTTTCGGGAAATGGAGGGGATTCATTCCCGCACGGATTTCGATCTGAAAGCGCACCAGGAACTGAGCCGTAAAAAGCAGCAGTACTTCGATAATGAGGTCGATCCAGCTACCGGTAAGCCCTACGGTAATTACATTCCATACGTCGTTGAAACATCGGTTGGCGCGGATCGCCTGTTTCTGGCGGTATTCTGCAATGCGTTCACTAAAGAAACCGTCGGCGAAGGCGACCAGCAAAAGGAGCGGATTTATCTGAAACTGCATCCGGCGCTGGCACCTGTCAAAGCAGCCGTATTCCCACTAGTGCGGAAAGATGGTTTGCCCGAAAAAGCGGAAGAAATTGTCAAGAGCCTGCGGTCGGAGTTTCGGGTGGTTTACGAAGAGCGCGATGCCATTGGCAAGCGGTATACCCGGCAGGATCTGATTGGTACGCCGTTCTGTATCGCTGTCGATTACCAAACGCTCGAAGATGAAACCGTTACGATTCGCTACCGCGATACAACAGAACAAATCCGCGTTCCAATCAGTGAGTTAAAAGCGCGCATTGGTCAGGAAGTATCCATGGAGCGGGTTCTGGAGCAGATGTAAAGTTTATGATTTTCAGTAACAAACAAGCCACCGGAAGCACTCCCGGTGGCTTGTTTGTTACTGGTTCGTCTGTCTTCAGGAATACCAAGATCAGTGGTCGCCATACCGTTTTTCGCCGGCGGAGATGGCTACAACCAGCTTGTTGGCCTTGGGCGGGGTGGGGCAGGTGGCGTAGGGCGTAAAGGCGCAGGGTGGGTTGGTCGCTTTGTTGAAATCCAGGTACGTGTACCCATCGGCATCCGGGCCCGGTGCATCCAGAAATCGACCCCCGCCATATGTATCGTGTTTGTTGGTCTGGTCCGCAAAAACGAAGTGCAAATGCGTTAGGTCGCCCGTAGATTCCAGGCTTTGCTCTTTTCCATTTACCGAGAAGATTAATTTGCCTGGTGAGTCCTGATCGCTGGTCCGGCCGGTCACGTCGGTAATGGCGATTTTCTTGCCGGGCGTCGGTACAAACTTTGCTTTAAGGCGCCAGGCCGGGTCGATCGGGTAAGTAGTGATGCCTTTGAACTCGGTTAGTGCCGGGCTCTCCAGATCACGTAACCGAATGGCGAATTTATCGCCCCGCTGAATGACGAACCACCGCAGCGACTTGTGTGTCAATACGGTAGGTTTGCCCGTGTACGGAAACAATTGAAGCGTCTGAACGGGCGCATCACCGGCAAAAACCTGAGCATCCGGCGCAGTCTCTACCGACACTGTACCGTTTTTCAGGATGAACTTGCCCAGCGTTGCCTGGCTATGATCAGCGGGGAACACAATGGTGTTTTTCTCACTGCCGCCAAACGTATTTTCGCCTTCGTTTAACCAGAACAGACCCGCCAGGTTGAGCCAGCCCTCTTCTTTTTTCAGGTCGGCTTCCCGCTGCTGGCGCCACTGTTTGATTTCCTCTTCGTAAGGGAGGTCGGTCGTAAAGGCCAGTAGTACCAAGGGCAGGACCAGCGCCCGGATTGCTTGTTTTTTCATCGTACTGCGTCGTTAATCGGTTGAAGGTAATAGATTTATGTCGCTATATTGGTATTCTTGACTATAAACATACTTGAAATTCTTAAGGAGTTAACTTTAGGAAAACCGTTTGTAAACCTTTTAACTATTTTTGTAGTTTATTCGATTGTGTAGTTTATCTTTCGGTTAAAATTTACCTCCTTAAATCGTACGGTTATGAAAAAGATTAAACTCAGTCGTCACAGCGAGTTTTCTTCTCGGCTGTGTTTGTTTAGCTTTCTATTACTGATTCCATATCAGGAAGTTTCCAGCGCCGATCGTGGTACTGGAATGGAAACCCTGAATGGAAAAGTCATAATCAAGTTGGAGCCCCATGGCAGTATTCGAGCCAAAGTTTTTCAAGGCAAAACGCTGCAGTATGAATTTATTCTAGATCGGGAGACACCGCAAAAAGTGCTTACTCAACGTATCGACAGCGCTAATATATACCTGGTCGGTAAGTATGGGGAGGAACTGGTGATTGATGACCTGATAAAGCAAAAGCGATACGTTCTGTCGATATTTGATCATACAACGAAACGTAGAACGATACCGTCTGCGCGAAGTCAGACCATCACAATAAAGGGCTATTCAACCAGTTTGTTGCAATAACGTTGGCGGCCTTGCGACAACGACGGGCGTCAGTACTTTTTTGTACACTCCCCCAAATGACTTTTGTGCGTAATCAGCGTGGCTGTTCCGAAAGCTTAGACCAGCTTTCGGAACAGCCACTGCCGTTTTGTATGGTAACACTGTATACGCGAAAATTACGCTTCGCCAACCAGCATCAGCGCGCCCACGGTCACGTTCGAGGTTTCGTCAATCAGGATTGCCCCACCCGACGCTCTGTTTTTGGTATAGGGGTCGAAACTGATCGGTTGGGCCGTGCGCAGAACAACCTTGGCCAGATCATTCAGCCGGAGTTGTTCGACGCCCTCAATCTGCTCATAGGTATTGACATTCAGCTGATACGCAATGTCACGAACAGAACAGCGTGTGCGGAACGTGCCAACCTGCAACACGTACTTATTGCCTACATTGAACTCCTTGGAATCCATCCAGCAAAGCATCGCTTCAACGGTCTGACTGCTAAGCGGCTGATCGTCCGTACGAACAATCAGGTCGCCCCGGCTAATGTCGACATCGGTGGCCAGGTGCAACACAACTGACATCGGTGTTGTGGCTTCGTCCAGATGCGTTTCGGCGATTTCAATCGCGTCGATGGTTGAGGTTTCGCCCGATGGGAAGACCGTTATGGCATCGCCTTTGCGGAATTGACCACTGGTAATTTTACCGGCATAGCCCCGGTAGTCGTGCAATTCAGCTGTTTGTGGCCGAATAACATACTGCACCGGGAAACGGCCCTGCTCCTGATTGGCATCGTCGTCGATTTCTACCGTTTCCAGATGCTCCAGCAACGTCTGTCCCGCATACCACGGCATTGATTCTGACCGGTCAACCACGTTATCGCCGTTGAGCGCACTCATCGGAATATAGGTAACGTGCTTCACATTCAGCTTCTGAGCCAATTCGGCGTAGTGGATACAGATATCCGAGAACACATCCTGCGAATACCCGACGAGGTCCATTTTATTGACAGCGACTACGATGTGTGGAATGCCCAAAAGTGACGCAATCAGCGAGTGCCGACGGGTTTGCTCCGCCACGCCGTGACGAGCATCGACCAGCACGATAGCCAACTGGCAGTTCGATGCGCCGGTTACCATGTTGCGGGTGTATTGAGTATGGCCGGGGGCGTCAACAATGATGAACTTCCGGGCGGGTGTCTGAAAATAGCGGTAAGCCACATCAATCGTGATACCCTGCTCGCGTTCGGAGCGTAGCCCATCTGTCAGTAGAGCCAGATCAATTTCGCCATCGTCGCGGCTTTTGCTGGCGCGTTCAATGGCTTCCAGCTGGTCAGCCAGAATGGACTTGGAGTCGTAAAGAAGCCGCCCGATGAGCGTACTTTTGCCGTCGTCAACCGAACCGGCCGTTATAAAGCGGAGAAGATCCATCAGTCAATATTCGTGAAGTCAATATGGCGATAGAAATTACTTTGTTTCGACATATCGTATTCCATTTGGTTAAATTTCTCCTGTTTCAATTCAGTTTGGATGAGGTGTTCCAACGCTGATTTGAAAGCCGGAATATGTTCTGTAATCGTTACGAAGACAATGAATTTGTCGATATAACCCGCCGTGTACAAATTGATCTTTCCGATTGCTTCCAGAATCCGCAGGCAATAGACTAAATCCGTTTTAGGCCTGGGTTGCATAACGAACATCGGCTAAGGCCCGGTGCAAAATAATCGGTTCGGCATACTCTTGCAGCATTAAATCAATTGGGACCTGAAGGTCTGCTTGCAACGCATCCCGCAGCGCAATAAGCTGCTTGTAGGGAATTTTATCATCAATAAGCAAATCAATGTCCTGATAGAATTCGCCCCGCACGAAGGAGCCAAATACGCCGATTCGGGTTAGGCCAAACCGGTCGAAAATCTACTTTTCCCGTAGATAAGTTTGCAGGGATTGAAAGTTGTTTACCGACATAATCCGACAGAGCTGATTAATACGAGCGAAGTATCAAAAATACCCGCCTTTTTTGCGGTCTTCCATGGCCGCTTCGGAAAGCTGGTCGTCCATGCGGGTTTCGCCCCGTTCGGAGATGCGGGTGGCCTGGATTTCGTCAATGACAGCATCCAGGGTTTCTGCGGTTGATTCGGAAGCTGCCGTGCAGGAAATATCACCGACGGTACGAAAACGCACCCGGCGTGTCACCACCTGATCGTCGGCTTCAGCCTGAATGACCCCACCGGCGGTGGCCATCAGCTTGCCATCCCGAATGAGCAGCTCGCGGTCGTGCGCGAAATAGATACTGGGCAGCTGAATTTTTTCGCGCCGGATGTAATTCCAGACGTCGAGTTCGGTCCAGTTTGAAATCGGGAAAACGCGGACGTTTTCGCCTTTATGAATCCGGCCATTGTAGAGGTTCCACAATTCGGGCCGCTGGCGTTTGGGATCCCAGGAGCCAAACTCATCGCGCACCGAAAAAACGCGCTCTTTGGCCCGTGCTTTCTCCTCATCCCGGCGGGCTCCACCAATACAGGCGTCGAACTGAAACTCCTCAATGGTGTCCAGCAGGGTGAACGTCTGCAAACCGTTCCGCGTCGCATTCCGACCGGTTGGTTCTTTCAGTTTCTTTTCGCGGATGGTATCTTCAACATAACGGACAATTAGTTTCTCACCGATTCGCTCCGCCATATTATCCCGGTAATCGAGGGCTTCCTGAAAATTGTGGCCTGTATCAATATGCACCAGTGGAAACGGAAACTTGCCAGGCCGAAAGGCTTTTAACGCCAGGTGAACCAGCGTAATGGAATCCTTACCACCCGAAAATAGGAGCGCAGGCCGCTCAAACTGACCTGCCACCTCCCGCATAATGTGGATGGCTTCGGATTCGAGCTGATCTAAATAATCTACCTTCATTTTTTTAATGAGTGAATTAGTGAATGAGCGAATGAGTGCATACGAACCAATTACCGGTGCCGTATCGACTGAGTCAACCATTCATTTTACTGGCAACAACTTACGGTTTAAACGTTTCTTCGTGGCTGTGTAGCCCGCACTCTTTCTTCGAGTTATCCTCCCACCACCAGCGACCGGCCCGGAAATCTTCGCCCGGCTGGATGGCTCGGGTGCAGGGCTGACAGCCTATACTGACAAACCCGCGGTCGTGAAGCGGATTATACGGCACATGGTTATCCTTGATGTACTGCTTGACCTCATCAAATGTCCAATCCATCAGGGGGTGAAATTTGAACAGGGCATGAGCCGCATCCCATTCGAGCTGGGGCATGCTTTGGCGGTTGGCCGACTGCTCGGCGCGGATGCCGGTGATCCAGATTTTCTGACCCGTCAACGCCCGGTTCAGGGGCTCTACCTTACGGATGCCGCAACACTCTTTCCGGTTCTCGACGGAATCGTAGAAGCTGTAGGGCCCTTTCGTGGTCATCAGGGATTCTTCCGCCGATCTGTCCGGGAAATACGCTTCCAGTTTGGTCGCGTATCGATCATTGGTCTTTTTCCAGACCGAATACGTTTCTGCAAACATCCGGCCCGTATCGAGCGTAAAAATCCTGATCGGAATGGCATTCGCCAGAATCAGGTCGGTAATAACCTGGTCTTCGTAGCCCAGACTGGTCGAAAAAACGACTTCGCCGGGAAACAGCTCTGCCAGTGTACGCAACGCGTCAATGTTGCTCAGACCGTGTAGCCGTTCGGTCAGGCTTTCGAGTGTATGAGTCGGTTCTGCAATCATAATCAGTAGCTAAACCTATGAAGTTGAACCACCCGGTTCTACCCACAGGCTTGTTTAGTTTAGC
Organism: Spirosoma lituiforme; assembly: GCF_054776635.1. Classification (NCBI taxonomy): domain Bacteria; kingdom Pseudomonadati; phylum Bacteroidota; class Cytophagia; order Cytophagales; family Cytophagaceae; genus Spirosoma; species Spirosoma lituiforme. The sequence goes on along the minus strand of NZ_BAAHBO010000001.1, from coordinate 544,018 downwards.
GTCACTACTTTACCCGTCTTGGCTGATTGTCGGGCAGCATCCAAAATCTCCATGACAATCATATTATTGTCTAATGACGTTAATTCGTCGGGTTTAGTTTCGCCATGAAGCAACCGGGCGAAGTAGGCAAAAGGGTCAGCAGCAGGGGCATCGGCCTGCGTAGCTTCCAGGGGATGCTCGCTTTTGTCCCCTTTTAATCGGATGCGCATCCGGGTACCATCAACGGTAACGACGTAGCCTGTTTGCCCGTACACTTCCATATCCTTGCGAGCGAACGGCCAGTTCCAGGATGCCTGTATAATGGTCTGCGTTTTGGGATACGTGACAATGATTGTGCCCTCATCATCTACTTTGGGGTAGATGTCGGGTTTGATCTGTTGCGTCACCGCCAGTACGGAAACCGGACGCTGGTTGTGCATCAGCCAGGTAGACAAGTTGGCTCCGTAACAACCGAAATCGAACAAAGCCCCCGCACCATTGGCAACCGGGTCCGTCAGCCAGTCCAGAAACTCTTTATTGACACCAATTTCTTTAGGACCCTCGTGGCCATCGTGCACAACGATTTTTCGAAGTTCGCCAATGGAATTCTGTGTGCTGGCCAGCGCAAACGCTTTATGGTTGCTGCCATACCAGGTCGTTTCGTAGTTGGTCAGAAGCTGGATGTTGTGCTTTTTCGCGAGTGCTTCCATCTGCCTGGCGTCCGCGAAGCTGGTTGCCAGCGGTTTCTCAACCATGACATGAATACCACGCGGGGCGCAGATCGCCACCGTTTTTTTATGGTCAACAATCCGGCCGAAATCGGTAACGGCCTCTGGCTTGGTTTTGTCCAGCATCTCGGCTACTGTCGGATACACCAGACTCATGCTGAAACCGTGCTGTTTGGCCAAACGCTCGGCTAATTCCCGGTTCGGTTCAGCGATGCCGACAACCTCAATATCGGTTTGCGCCGGGCCCTTGAACGCTTTATTCAGGATGCCATGCACATGCGAATGCACCATGCCAACAATACCGACGCGGAGTGGCTTTTTAATCGTCTGGCTATGGGTAACATGCGCCAGAAGGAACAAGGCAAAAAGGACCGGAATGCGTACCATGAAGGATAAGTTTAGGCTCGATTATACCTTCTCCTTAACCACTTCGGCTGACTTTTCTACTGCCTGAGTGAAATCTTCGATTAAATCGTCAACGTCTTCCAGACCAACCGAAATCCGGATAAGACCCGGTGTAATGCCTAAAGCTGCTTTCTCATCGGGTTTCAGTTTCGCGTGCGTCGTTGTATCCGGGTTGGTAACAATTGTACGCGAATCGCCAAGGTTGGACGAGAGGGTAGGAATCGTCAACGCTTCGAAAAACGCATTGACCCGGTCGAAGCCGCCTTCCAGTTCAATGGTGACAATGGCCCCGCCAGCACTCATCTGCCGTTTGGCCAGATCATATTGGGGATGAGAAGGCAGAAACGGATACAGAACCCGTTCCACGTCGGCATGGGCCTCCAGCGCTTCGGCCAGTTGCAGCGCGTTGCGACAATGGCGCTCCATGCGCAGATCCAGGGTCTCCAAACTTTTGGATAAAACCCAGGCGTTGAACGGCGACAGAGCCGGTCCCGTATGGCGCGCAAAAAAACGAATGGGCTGAATCAAATCAGCGCGCCCAACAACGATGCCGCCCAGCACACGTCCCTGTCCGTCCATGTATTTCGTCGCGGAATGCACCGACAAATCAGCACCAAAGTCGATCGGGGTCTGTAAAATCGGGGTGGCGAAACAGTTATCGACGTTTAAAATAAAGTTGTATTTCTGTTTCAGGCGTCCCAGCATCTCCAGGTCAACGAGTTCCAGACCGGGGTTTGAGGGCGTTTCCAGGTACACCATGCGGGCGGCTGCCTTGCCATCGGTAGGCTGCAGAGCCGCTTCCCACTCCGCTTCTGAAGCGCTGGCATCTACGTAGGTATAACGGATACCCCATTTGCTCAAAATCTGCGTAATGATCTGGTGCGCAGAGCCAAACAACGCCCGACAAGCTACCAGATGATCACCCGACTTCAATAAACCGGCCATACTCGCAAACACAGCGGCCATGCCCGTTGCTGTCGCAATGCCATCTTCGGCGTTTTCCAGCATGCATACCTTATCGACAAACTCGGTGACGTTGGGATTGGAGAAACGGGAGTAAATATTGCCTTCTTCCGTTTCGTCAAACAAGGCTTTTCCCTGTTCGGCACTTTCGAAAGCAAAGCTGGAGGTCAAGTACAGGGGTACGGAGTGTTCGCGGTTCTGCGATTTCTTCGCCTGAATGCGAATGGCTTTGGTTTGTTTTCTCATAGTATGGCGCACACAGGCTCTGGCTGTGTGATCAATAAAAGCCGCAATCGTAACAGCCGGAGCCTGTTACAGCCTAAAAGAATTTAATAATCTTACGCAAACTTACGAGGATTACCACAATTCCGACCAGAATCATCATTGTTTTGACCGGTAGTTTCTGCGCTAAACGGGCCGCAATCGGTGCGGCTATCATACCACCCAGAATGAGGCCCAGAATGACCATGCCGTAATTGTCCAGCCCCGCATACAGGGCAAACACAACCGATGAAGCAAACGAGACAAAGAACTCGGCCAGGTTAACCGAGCCAATCGTGTAGCGGGGGTGTCGTCCCGACGCAATCAGGGTTGAGTTGACGATCGGTCCCCAGCCACCACCACCAATCGCATCGACAAACCCACCGAACCAGGCCAGCAAGCCAATCTGACGAACGGGCTTCTTCTTCGTTGGTTTCGCCAGGGCTTTCTTTAAGATCAGAATACCCAGAATGGCCGTGTAAACCGAAATGGCGGGACTTAGGTAGTTCGCTACCAATTCCATATCGGCCAGTTTGGTAATCAGAAAGGCACCCAGTGCCGCGCCAATAACACCCGGTATCAAGACAATTTTAAAGAGCCGACTGTTTACGTTACCAAACTTAAGGTGCATATACCCCGACACACCACTGGTGAAAATCTCGGAGCTGTGAACGCTGGCGGTGGCAAACAACGGACTGATGCCTACACTGGTCAGGAAGGTCGTGGCTGTTACACCGTAGGCCATACCCAAGGCACCATCAATCATTTGCGCCACAAAGCCAGCCATAATGAAGTAAAAAATCCGGGGAGTCAGGTCAATTGAACTCGCCATCAGGGTTAGCCGGTCCAGCGTAAAATAGCTAAACAGCAGATGGCCAACGACCATGAAGGCAATAGCCGAGAAAACATAAATCGCAATTTCAGTGCGGTTTCGTCGGCGAAGGAGCGGCTGGGTCGCGCTGGTTTGTACGTTGGCCGCTGGAAAAGACGCCTTTAACAAAGTAGCCTGCGCCGGTGCATTCTCGCCCTGGATAGTGATAGTCAGACCATTAAGGTTCAATGCCGGAGTTGCCGTGAGGGTCGAGTCGTTGGCTGGTTCGGTCCCGGAGACTATCGGTGGTTGCATAAGGTATAAATTCTATCGAGTTTGTAGATTATTTCACTTATGAAAAACGGCACAATGAAGTGCCGCTCGTTAAGCCGGAGATCAATCCGCATCACTGACTGTATGTCAGATTGATTGTGGGGCAAAGGTACGGAAATCAAGCGGATAGATGCAAACGGACAAGCCAAAGAGCTTGCCTTACCCACATTACGAAAAGGAATGGGTATTACTCACCGGCCATCGGGTCGGGCTTTCCGTCTGTATCACCCATAACTGTTCCGTGCGTCGGTAAACGACTGCCTCGGATAAACAGCAACCCCGCCACGTGTGGAGCGGCCATCGACGTGCCGCTAAGCGTCGCGTACGTGCCATCCTTATACGTTGAGGTGATCCGAACGCCATACGCGCAGACGTCTACACTACTGCCGAAGTTTGAGAATGACGCAAATGTATTCTGGCTGTTCATGGCCGATACCGTAAATACGTTGGCGTGGTTTACGCGCGCGGGTGAATAGTTGTCGCTGTTTTTGCCATCATTCCCGGCTGCAATCGCAAATAAAATGCCCGCGTTGGCGGCCTGGGTTATGGCCCGGTCGAGGGTGGCGGATGTTCCATCGCCACCCAGACTTAAGTTAACCACATCGCCCGCTTTACCGTGCTGGGCAACATAGTTTACCGCCTGAATGATGCCAGATAATCGGCCCTCCCCCTCACTATCCAGCACCCTGAGCGCAACCAGCGTTGCTCCCGAAGCAGTACCCGTTATACCGATGCTGTTGTTCCTGGCCCCGATAATGCCCGCCACGTGGGTACCGTGTCCATTCTGGTCATCGGCGGAGGTTTGTCCACTGATAAATGACCGGCTGCGGGTACCATCAACATTCAGATCGGGATGGTCCAGGTCAATGCCGGTGTCAATGATCCAGGCTGTTTTGCCGGATTGCCGGTCGCCCCGGCCAAAACCCGTTTGCTTAACATCCCAGGTCAGGGTCGTGGTTGTGGCTACATCGACGCAGGTACACATGGCCATGATCCGGTCCGGCTCGATCAGAATAACGGATGGGTCCTGCTGCAATTTTTGGGTTTCGCTTTCGGTCAGATGAGCCAGAAAGCTGGTTTGATCACCGACCATTAAAACGTCGGCTTGCGCATTGGCTATGTGATTGGTGCTGAGCAGTTGGCCGATCATGACTTCTGAAGCCGCCATCCGCGCACCGGAAACCGAAGAAAGGGCCTGCGTCGGTTGATACGTAATGATGTAATCTCCCGCAATGGCCGTCCCACTGACAGATGATGCTTTGACCAGACAATCGGCCGCCATACTGGTCGGCTCGACACTACTGTCGGTCTGGCAGCCGAACAGGCCAATACCAATCAGGGCAACATTGGTGAGTGTCGAAAACGATAAAAAACGGGACATGAATACGGACGAAATAGCTAGTCGAGAAATTATCAATCGTAAAAAGTGGCGTCATGCGTTGTTCACCGGCTGTTCCTGATCCGTATACGCGAGACGTAAAGCGTCCGTTGCGTACTCCGCATAATAACGACGTTTCTAGTGTTTAAGGGTAATGAAAACGACACGGCCAGCCGCTGGAAACCTGGTTTCGGCAATCGGAGAGCCATAATGCCGGTAGAACTGATCGCGTTGCTGGGGAGTAAGCAGATCGAGGTACAGGTTGATACCGGCAAACTTATTTCTCCGCAAAAATGAATCCAGAAATTGCCAGTCCTGAGTGGTAAACGTATGGCCCGGAGCGAGCAGCCGGGGCCAGCCGTCGCGCAGAAAGGGCTTGATCTGATCGGGATGCAGGCGGCCAAAATACTGACCCACACCGCTTTTGTCATAGAAACGCCGGAAGGAGAACACCGCGTTCTGCGCACTATAATAGGGGCAAAGTCCTTCTTTGTCTCCGACGCCATTGGCCCCAATCGTGCAGAAAGGCCAGTCGAGCACGGCGGCACCGGGTTGCCGCCGTACAACGGCGCAATACTGCAGAACGCTCTCCGACGCTACATTGACGGGAATGGCTAGCCGTTTCGCATAACCCGTATACCATTCAAAACCCATCAGGACAATCAATAGCAAACAGCAGATTTGGCCCGTCGGTCGTTGCGGCCACCGAACGGGTAGCGCCAGCAGTGTTAACAGGACCGGATAAATGAGACTGGCCCGCCCGCCATGTCGGTTAAAGCTAAACCAGGGGAATAGCTTCAGCGTCGGAATCAGCACCGGGTGATATAGCAGACAGAGCATCAGCAGGAGGACGATGGTTAACCAAAGGGCTATCTTACGCCGGATCTGCCACCAGCCTACGCACGCAGCCAGCGTTAAATAGAGGCCCGGACTACCTTGCCCGTAGCTTTCGAAGGTGTCGCGAAACCACCGTTGGTAGGGAATGGATATACTGTCGATGCCGGGTAAATGCGGCAATAACAAGCGCGCGGGATGCGACCAGGATCGTAATTCCGGGACAACGCCAAAATCAAATTGCCAGGCCGTAAAGGCGATCTGGAGGGTTAGTGGTAGGTACAGCCACAAACTGAGCACGACCAGCGCCAGTAGCCCAATAATCTGTCCCCGGCGCTGGCTGAATTCATCGTTCAGATAAGCGCGAATGTGTAACGGCCAGCGACCAGCAACCGGAAACTGCTGGTATAGCATCCCGATTATGACAGGAACGGCAAGCGTGGTAAAGGAGAGAGCAAACCCAGCTACGTAGGCTAATTCCTGCCCCAGAACCAATACGTGCAGTACTATCCAGCCTACTACATACGGGAGTGAAACAGGGCGTCGATCCGCTACATCCAACAGGAGCCGGTACGTGGCTACGATGCACAGAACGGTCCAGTGCGCAACGCATACGTTCATGTGAATGGGGTATTTCCAGAGCGCGTAAAAATTGAACACCGAGACAACCAATCCAGCCAGGAACGACTTCGGAAGGCCGAATCGGGAAACGAGCAGCAGAAACGTGCCAACGGATGTGATAACCAGGCTGTACACGTAATAGTACTGAAGGTAAGGGCCCGGCCCATGAAACAGTCGGGTGCAGCAAGCGTACCAATAGTCGCGCTCGAATCCCCAATCCAGAAAAACCTGGTTCGTGCCGTACGGGTAAAACGTTTGCGTATTAACGAGGGCAAGCTGCGGGAAAGGCCAGAGGGAGATGTTTTTGTTGAAAAAATACCCGACGTATTCGTATTGATCGGTGTCGTTGCCGTCGGATAGAGGGTGAATGAAGTCGCCGACGACCCAACTGGTCAGGCAGGCTGTGAGAAGGCCCAGCAGAATCGCCCATAGCCAGGTTGATCCGATAGATGAGTGGCTGAATTTAACGGGGAATTGGGCAGAAGCAGACTGGCGGATTTGATTCATTTGGGTGATTGTGCCCTCAACGGGGGGATCGTTAGGCAAAAGTCTCCGTAAACGGCTATTTTTGCAAAGAAATGCATACGGCGGTCGACATGCCGCCCTTTATTTGAGAGAATCAGGCGACTTTTTCGTCGCGCTACTATTATGGCTGACTACAATCACCGCGAAACCGAACAGAAATGGCAACGGTTTTGGGACGAGAATAACACCTACAAACCCGCCGAAACAACTGACCGCCCCAAGTATTATGTTCTCGATATGTTTCCTTACCCGTCGGGGGCAGGGCTGCACGTTGGTCACCCGCTGGGCTACATTGCTTCGGACATTGTTTCGCGCTATAAACGGCTGAAAGGCTATAACGTACTGCACCCGATGGGTTTCGACTCATTCGGATTGCCCGCCGAACAGTATGCTATTCAGACCGGTCAGCACCCGGCCGTAACGACCGAAGCCAACCTGACGCGCTACATCGAGCAACTGAAAAATATTGGTTTCAGCTACGACTGGTCGCGGGAAGTTCGTACGTCCGATCCGTCGTATTACAAGTGGACGCAGTGGATCTTCATGGAGTTGTTCCGGTCGTGGTACAACAAAGAAACCAATAAAGCCGAGCCGATCGATACGCTGTTTGCCAAGTTTGCGGCCAACGGTACCCAGGGCGTTCGGGCGGTTTGCGACGATACGGTATCGTCTTTCACGGCTGACGAATGGAATGCGCTGTCCGAAACAGAGCAGTACGCAGTCTCGCTCCATTACCGCCTGACCTACCTCGCCGATGCCGTCGTGAACTGGTGTCCGGCGCTGGGGACTGTGCTGGCCAACGACGAGGTGAAGGATGGCGTGTCGGAGCGGGGTGGCTATCCCGTAGAGCAAAAGCTGATGCGGCAATGGATGATGCGCATCACCGCCTACGCCGACCGCCTGTTAACGGGTCTGGATACCATCGACTGGACGGAGTCGCTGAAAGAGCAACAGCGGAACTGGATCGGGAAAAGTGTCGGAGCCAGTGTACGGTTTGCGATTGACGGCTCGCCGTTTACTGACAATCAAAAACCGGCTACCCAACACTACATTGACGTTTTCACGACCCGCGTCGACACGATTTATGGGGTTACGTTTATGGTGCTGGCCCCCGAACACGAGCTGGTTGCCACGCTGACAACGCCAGAGCAACAGGAGGCCGTAGACGCGTACATCAATGCAGCTAAACTCCGGTCCGAGCGCGACCGGATGGCCGACACGAAAGCTGTTTCGGGCGTATTTACGGGTAGCTACTGCATCAATCCGTTCAACGACGAGAAAGTGCCCATCTTCCTGGCCGACTATGTGCTGGCGGGTTATGGCACGGGTGCCGTGATGGCCGTTCCGTCGGGCGATCCGCGTGACTGGAACTTTGCCAGGCATTTCGACTTGCCCATCGTGCCGATTCTGGACGCCCAGAAGGACATCGACAAGCAGGCTGACAACACCAAAGAAGGCCATTATATCAACTCCGGCATGGTCAATGGCATGACCTACAAAGAAGCGACGGCTACGTTGATTACCTGGCTGGAAGCGCGCGGACTGGGTCGAGGGAAAGTTAATTTCCGGATGCGCGACGCCGTATTCAGCCGACAGCGGTACTGGGGCGAACCCGTTCCGGTCTATTTTAAAGAAGGCCCGTCAGGGCGTTTGCCGTACCTAATTGATGAAAATGACCTGCCGCTGGAGTTGCCTGCTGTAGATAAATACCTCCCAACCGAAACTGGCGAACCACCACTGGGCCGCGCGGAAGGCTGGAAATACAAGGGAGAGTACGAATATGAGTTAAGCACCATGCCGGGCTGGGCGGGGTCATCCTGGTACTGGTACCGCTATATGGACCCCCAGAATACAACCGAGTTTGCGTCTAAAGAAGCCATCGACTACTGGCAGAACGTGGACCTCTACATCGGTGGTACCGAACACGCCACGGGTCACCTGTTATACAGTCGTTTCTGGAATAAATTTCTGAAAGACCGGGGCTATGTACCCCAGGAAGAGCCGTTCAAAAAGCTCATCAACCAGGGTATGATTCAGGGCCGGAGCAATTTTGTGTATCGTGTATCGGGTACGGGAAGGGAAGGCGTTCCTGCCGTATTCTTATCGCTGAATCAGGTAAACGGTCAGGAAGTTACTCCCCTGCACGTTGATGTCAATATTGTCGAAAACGATGTACTGGACGTTGAAGCATTCAAAAAGGCCCGGCCGGATCTTGCAGACAAGGCAGAATTCATCACCGAGCCAGACGGACGCTATATCGTTGGGGCCGAGGTTGAAAAGATGTCGAAGTCGAAGTTCAACGTCGTGAATCCAGATATGATCGTGGAGAAATACGGGGCCGATGTACTTCGTTTGTACGAAATGTTCCTCGGGCCGCTCGAACAGGCCAAACCCTGGAATACGAACGGCATCGACGGCGTGTATCGCTTCATTCGTAAATTCTGGCGGTTGTTCTACAAGGATAATGCTGCCGGAGCATCGGATGCCGGGGCGGGTCAATGGATTGTGACGGACGAGCAGCCCACGCCTGCCGAACTGAAAGTGCTGCATAAAACAATCAAAAAGACGGAGGAAGACATCGAGCTGTATTCGTTCAACACCTCGGTGAGTTCATTCATGATCTGCGTCAATGAACTGGCTGCGTTGAACTGCCACAAGCGGGCTATTTTGCAGGATTTAGTCTTGTTGCTGTCGCCTTACGCTCCTCACATTACCGAAGAGCTGTGGGCCGCGTTGGGCCACGAACCGGGTACACTTTCGCAGGCCGAGTTTCCTAAATTCAACCCAAATTACCTGGTCGAGGATGCCTTCGACTACCCGATTCAGATCAACGGGAAAGTCCGCACCACGATCAGTTTTGCCATCGATCGGGCGCCCAGCGATATCGAACGGGAGGTGCTGGCCGACGAAACCGTACAGAAATGGATGGAGGGTAAAACGCCCAAAAAAGTCGTCGTCGTACCCAAACGAATTGTTAACGTGGTGCTTTAACGTTTAACAGGAAACGGTAGATTTGGCTTTTAACAACAGATACGCTTATGTACACAGCTGTGAACGGAATTTACGAGAATGGTCAATTAACCTTGACGGAACGTCCGCCGACGACCCGCCGTACAAAAGTTGTCATCTTGTTTCTAGATGAGCCAGTGACTGACATTATTGTCGCTGATTCGGCAGCAGGAGTGCGTTTGGGAAGTTTGGATGGTCAATACAATATTCCCGATGATTTTAATGCCCCTCTGGATGATCTTAAAGACTATATGTAATGAAGCACGCTTATTTGGCTGATACGCAAATTGTCATTTGGAGTATTGTCAAGCCATCGAGGATTACAGCTTCCGTACAGAGTATTCTATTGAATAATCCTATCTGGGTCAGTGAAATAAGTTTATTCGAGATTGTGATTAAACAAAAAATAGGCCGACTACCTGAACTGCGTTTGTCTATTCAGGACTTAACCGCTCAGTTACACACAGATGGGTTTCACTTAGTACCCATCAAACAGGAACACATTGCTGCGTACGAGCAAATTCCACTGTTTGATCATCATCGAGATCCTTTCGATCGATTGTTGCTGGCAACTGCACTAGCAGAAGGCGTTCCTGTTATTTCCGCAGATGAGAATTTTCACCTTTACGCGCCTAAGATTCAGTTGATAAAGGCGTAGAAAAAGTAAGAAACTGACGCCACCCCAACAGCATCAATCAAAAACGGGACCGGGTTACTTCCAACAGAAGTAACCCGGTCCCGTTTCTAGTCAACCCTAAATGATTAAGCGAGAACCGGCTCCGACTGCTGAATGGCCAGGGCTTCACGCGCCTGAGCCGTGAGCGTGAGCGAATGCTTACGGGCTTCATGATCAAAAATGGGAGCCGAAACAATCAACTCATCGGCTTTGGTCTGTGCAAGGATGCTGGCTAGTCCCCGCTGGATCGTCTTGGGCGATCCAACCGCTGAGCAACGGAAAACGGAGTCGATGCCCGCCAGTTCATAGTCGGGCCACATATCCTCTAAATTATCGACGGGGGGCTGCATCTGGCGGGCTTTCCCGCGCCGGATGTACAGAAACTGCTGCTGGACGGAGGTGAATAAGCGTTGGGCTTCCTGATCGGTATCGGCGGCAATGACATTGGCCGCTACCATAGCGTATGGGGCCTTCAGGTGCTCGGATGGTTTGAACTGCGTCCGGTAAATCTGCAAGGCTCTCAACAATTCGGCTGGGGCGAAGTGCGAGGCAAAGGCATAGGGTAAGCCAAGCATGGCGGCCAGTTGAGCGCCAAACAGGCTGGAACCCAGTATCCAAATCGGTACATTCAGACCCGTGCCCGGTATGGCCTGAATAAACTGATTGGTGTCGTTAGGCTGGAAATAGTGCTGTAGCTCAACGACATCCTGCGGAAACGTATCGGGGCCGTTCATGTCCCGACGCAACGCCCGTGAGGTGGCCTGATCGGAACCGGGAGCCCGCCCCAGGCCCAGATCAATGCGGCCGGGATAGAGCGACTCCAGCGTGCCAAACTGTTCGGCGATGAGCAGCGGGGAGTGATTGGGCAGCATAATGCCCCCGGAGCCAACCCGAATCGTGCTCGTGCCCCCGGCCACGTAGCCAATAACGACCGACGTTGCTGCGCTGGCAATGCCCGGCATGTTGTGGTGCTCGGCCAGCCAGTAACGGTTATAGCCCAACTGCTCGGCATGCTGGGCGAGGTTTAATGTATTGCGAAGCGCCTGGGTAGCCGTGTTGCCTTCCACGATCGGCGATAAATCCAGAATTGAAAAGGGAATCATACGATGATGCTATAAATAGTTGCCTTATTTTTGCGCCATAAACAAACGAAAACAGGCAACCTAGTCCACGTTTTCTTCTATCAACAAACGGGTTTATCGGAACGGTTCCAGTTGATCGTTCAGATAGTCCATCATTAGTTCATAAACGACCCGAATGACCGTTAAATCACTTATCGTGCTTGGCCTGAGCGTTGGCCTGATTACCTGTTCACCCAGGACATACACGAAAATACCCGCCGGAAAGGGCTATGCGTTCTTTAAGTACACCCCAGGCCAACCGGCAAAAATATCTGCTCACCGAGGTGGGGGCGATCTGAAAGGGTACCCGGAAAACTGCATCGAGTCGTTTGCTTATCTGGCTAAAAATCTGCCGGTTATTATTGAATGCGACATTGACCTGACCAAAGACAGCGTGATGGTCATGATGCACGACGCCAGCCTCGACCGGACTACGACCGGCACCGGAAAATTAATCGACCGGAACTACGCCGAACTTGGACAATACCGGCTGGAGGATAATATGGGTACCGTAACGCCCTACAAAATTCCGACGCTGGAAGAGGTGTTGCGCTGGGGCAAAAACAAAGTAGCATTTACGCTCGATGTCAAGCGCAACGTGTCGTTCGCGAAAGTGGTCGACATGATTCACAAAACGGGCGCGAGCGATTATGTAGCCGTCATCACGTACAACGCGCAGGATGCGGCCAGACTGACCAAGCTCGATCCGAATCTGATGATCTCGGTCACCATTCGTAACCGGGCTGAATACGATCGGTTGCGCGAACTTGGTGTGCCCGACAACCGAATGGTTGCCTTTGTCGGGGTTAAAGAGCCCGACGCTGACTTATACAAATTTCTGCACGACAAGGGGATTGCCTGTATTCTAGGTACCCTGGGTAACCTCGACAAACAGGCCGCTGCAAAAGGTGATCAGGTTTACAAAACGTTTGCCCAAAACGGGGCCGATATCATGTCAACGGATCGGCCGTTCGAGATGGCGAAGGTATTGTATAGGTAGGTTTCTGCCGGAAATGACTTACCTGATTTACCTTAATTTGCTTTAATGACGACTAATTACCGGTGGCGAATCATCGCACTGCTCTTCCTGGCAACGACGATTAATTACATCGATCGACAGGTGCTGTCATTCGTGATGACCGATGGTGCTTTCAAGCGGGTCATTCTGGGTTTATCGCCGGATGCAATGCTGACGGATGCCCATCTGAAACAGTTTCGGATTCAGATGGGCCTGGTCGATTCGGCGTTCAAGGCTACGTATGCCGTCGGCTTTTTGCTGATTGGCTGGCTTATTGACCGAGTCGGCACGAAAAAAGGGTTTACGATTGGCATTGCGGTCTGGAGCGTTGCCAGTATCGCGTCCGGCTTTGTGTCGACGGTCGGGCAATTCGCTGTCGTGCGTGCCGTGTTGGGGCTGGGCGAAGCGGCCAATTTTCCGTCGGCCATGAAAGCCATTGCCGAGTGGTTTCCCAAACGGGAACGCTCCACCGCCACCGGCATTCTGAATGCGGGGTCCAACATGGGCGTTATCGCTACCGCGTTGTTGATCCCGTTCCTGATGACGCAGTTTGGCTGGCGGGGGGCGTTTCTGATTTCGGCTGTGTTGGGGGTACTGATGCTCGTGGTCTGGTGGGTCAGTTATTCAAAACCCGAATCGACACGAGCGCTCTCGACCACTGAGTATGACTATATTACGGAGGGGCGGGCCGTTGCTGGTAAATCGCTACCCCAGAACCAGCTCTCCTGGGTTAAGCTGAGCCGATACCGGCAAACCTGGGCTTTCTGTTTTGGTAAAGTCTTCGCCGACCCGATCTGGTTTTTTTACCTCACCTGGCTACCCGATTTTCTTTTGACCAACAATCAGCTCGACCGGAAACTAGACCTGAAAAACTTTGGTATCCCGTTTCTGATCATCTACGTAGTCTCGGATATAGGCAGTATATTTTTCGGCTGGCTGGCAACGAATCTGATGAAAAACGGCTGGACCGAAAACAACGCCCGGAAACTGACTATGCTGATCTGTGCTCTTTCGGTTACGCCGATTTACCTGATTCCGTCCGTGCACAGTTTCACGGGTGTTGTGGCGCTGTTGGCATTGGCCACAGCGGCTCATCAGGGATGGTCGACTAATGTCTATGCCCTGTCGACTACGCTGTTCCCCGGCGGATCGGTAGCTACGGCTACGGGCATGGGCGGATTTCTGGGTGGCATTGTCAGCATGGTCGTTGCCGCCCTCACGGGCTATGTTGTCGCGACGTTTGGGTATACACCCATGTTTGTTTTTGCCAGTTGTTCTTACCTGGCTGGCCTGCTCGTTATTCATCTGGTCTTACCCGTTTTGCGCCCAATCGTGATCGAACATGAACCGGCGAGGACCATCGTCTAAAAACTAGAATGAGTTATAATGGAGCTTCGATGCGCGCCGGTGTACTGACCGGCGTACGGTCTATTCGAATTCAACCGTGTTCGGTGCCAGAGCCGGGGCCTGGTGAGATACGCCTGAAAATGAAACGGGTCGGTATTTGCGGGTCTGATGTGTCCATCTTTCAGGGGCACCGGCCTGATCTGCAATTTCCGCTGATCATTGGTCACGAGGGCATTGGTTACGTCGATAAACTCGGCGAAGGAGTAAACGCCCATCAGCTTGGGGAGCGTGTAGTCATTGAGCCAAACTACCCTTGCGGTCACTGTGAATACTGCTGGCAGGGGCGGGGTAATATCTGCCTCAACAAACGAATCATTGGCGTGCTGGAAACCGGCTGCTTCGCCGACTACGCCGTTGTACCCGCTAATTTTGCCTGGAAAATTCCCGATACAATCAGTGACGAGGATGCTGTCGTTATCGAACCAACGGCCGTGGCCCTGCACACGCTTTACTCATCGCCGGCTCGCCCAGGCGACACGGTCGCTGTTGTTGGCTTAGGCGCTATCGGCTTATTGGTAACCCATCTGGCGCAAGAAATGGGGTATACGGTTCTGGCTTATGACCGCGTTCAGGAAAAGGTAAATCTGGCGTCGAGTTTTGGTGCAGTGCCCATTTCTGCCGATGTTGATACGGTTCAGATGGGAGTTATCTGGAAAGAAGCAAACGTGCATACCGTATTCGAGTGTGCCGGTGCGGCCCCGGCGTTTACGATGGCCGTAGCGGCTGCTCCCCGGGGAGCGTATGTGGTGGTGGCGGGTCTGTCCGATAAGCCCAGTGCCATCACCGAGTTCGGTATAACCCGGCAGGGAATCAACCTGATTACATCGATCATCTACCAGCACCCCATTGACTTCCGGCGAACCATTAAGCTCATCGACCGTGGGTTTCTCCAGCCCGGACGAATCATCTCGGCGCAGGAGCCGTTTGACAAGCTGGCTCTGGCCCTTGACCTGGCCTGTACGGGTCACCATGCCAAGATTGTGCTGGCTTTGTAAGGATACGTCCCCGCGTTTTGCGGGGACGCATGGTAAATCAATAGCCCAGCGTAAACCGCTTCTGAATGAATTGCGGTTGCTCGATCTCGTCCAACACGGCCACGGCCAGATCCTTGACCGAAATGGCCGATTCACCGTTTTCATCGAAAACGGGCTGCTCAGTACCCAGCCGGAATTGGCCTGTCCGTTCGCCAGGAGCCAGGTTGATGGCGGGGCTCAGAAACGTCCAGTCCAGCGTGGTGTTCTTTCGGAGCGCGCTGAGGTAGTCACGAGCGGCCGTTGCACCGACTTTCCAGTCCGCCGGAAACTGAGGGGTGTCGACCAATTGTACACCCGGAGCGGCTTCCAGACTACCGGCCCCACCAATAACCAGCAACCGGCTGACCCCCGCGGCTTCGGTGCCTTTCTCGATTGCGATTGATCCGTTCAAAAAATCATCGTACAGGTTTGGGTTTGCCCAGCCGGCATTGTAAGCGCTCAGCACGGCATCCTGACCTGCTACAAGCTGGGCAACTGCGTCAGCATCCAGCGCATCCCCCTGCTTGACGGTTAAATCGGGGTGCGTTATCGTCATTTTCTCGGGATGGCGAACAATCGCCGTTACCACGTGGCCTCGGTTTAGCGATTCGTCGACAAGAGCTGATCCAACAAAGCCGGAGGCACCAATAATGGCAAGTTTCATAGTAGGTGATTTGTTAACGTGAAAAAATAGAGTGTAATAAAAAGTGTTACAGTTTTAAGTAAAAAAATTAATCGAATCGATGGCTAAATTCACTGAGCGTGGTACCGCCTAATTGCTGGATAAGCGCCCGCTCTGCGTCGAGGTACAAGTCGTCGAGATGATGGTTGATCTGTTTACCAACCGGGCAATTGGGATTTGGGCTATTTCGGGACGTCCCTAAAAAAGCGCCCTGACGGGTGGCCAAAAAAACATCGGACAACTGGATGGCCTCTGGCGATTTAGCCAGTGAACTGCCCCCGTTCTTGCCCTCCCGGCTGGTAACCAGGCCATTGCTGCGAAGGTTACTGATTTCTTTGCGGACAAGAACCGGGTTGATGTTGATACTGCCCGCAATAAAGTCAGACGTTAGCCATTCGCCGTTGGCTTTGGCCAGCAGTGTCAGAATGTGCATCGATATGGCGAATCGTCCGGTCATTAGTGTAATATTTAATGTTACAGTTTTAGTTTAAAAAAGATTCCCGACCTATCGGGAATCTTTTTTAAATCCATGATTAATCGGCAACTACGATAACGGGAGCCACTTGTTCCGGGTCATTGTCAGGCGATGCCTTTTTCTGCTTCAGTGCCTTTTTAGCGGCTTTTTTCAGCGTAACATCGTATAAATCCGTCCGTCGGTCTTTCAGAACCTGAACGGAACCGTGTTCGTGTAATTCCTTCAGCAAACTCAAATCCACGTCGGCAATGAGCACCATTTCGGTGTTGGTCGTGGCCTCGGCTTTCACGGCATTGGTCGGAAACTGGAAGTCAGAAGGCGTAAATACGGCCGACTGGGCGTAGTTGATATCCATGTTCTGAACACGCGGCAGGTTGCCCACGCAGCCCGAAATAGCTACGTAACACTCATTTTCGATGGCCCGGGCCTGTGCACAATGGCGTACCCGCGAGTAACCGTTCTGAGTATCGGTCAGGAAGGGGACAAACAGAATCTGCATGCCCTGCTGAGCCAGAATGCGGCCCAGTTCCGGAAACTCAACATCGTAGCAGATCAGCATACCAATCTTGCCACAATCGGTGTCGAACGCCCGGATTTCGTAGCCGCCTACCATGCCATAATGCCGCACCTCATTGGGTGTGATGTGGATTTTGCGGTATTCTTCGTACGAGCCATCGCGTCGGCAGAGGTACGCTACGTTATAGAGTTTACCATCTCCATCGACCAGGGGCATGCTGCCGCCCACAATATTGACATTGTAGGAGATAGCCAGCTGGCAAAGTTTTTCCCGAACGGCTTCCGTAAAGTCGGCTAATTTTCGAATCGCCACCGGCTCCGGCAGGTCGTTGAAATCGGCCATCAGGGGCGTGTTGAAAAATTCGGGTAACACCATAAAGTCAGCCCGGTAATCGCTGACGGCGTTGGCGAAAAACTCGACCTGCTCCAGAAATGCATTGAGGTTTTTGAACAACCGCATCTGCCACTGAATCACGCCCAGCCGAATAATGGAGTCGGTATGGGGGCGTTTATCTTTTTCGGCCACGTAGTAGATATTGATCCACTCCAGCAGGGTAGCGTACTCCTTCGATTCGGTATCGCCGGGCAGGTAACCGCGCAGTACTTTCCGAACGTGGAAGTCGTTGGAAAGCTGGAACGTCAGCGTTGGGTCGTAAATTTCCTTTTGCTTTACCTTGGCAATGTACTCACGGGGCGATAGGTCGTCAGAAAATTTGTTGTAGTTGGGAATACGGCCGCCCGCCAGAATGCCTTTCAGGTTAAGCGTTTCGCAAACCTCTTTCCGGGCGTCGTAGAGCCGCCGACCCAATCGCAGATCACGGAAGTCGGGATGCACGAATACTTCAATGCCGTACATGTAGTCGCCTTCGTCACTGTGCGTTTTGAAGGTGTAGCCGCCCGTAATTTCGTTGTAGGTGTGGTTGTCACCAAACTGGTCGTACTGAACCCGAATCGCTAAGGCACAGGCTACAACCCGGCCATCGACTTCAACACAGAATTGACCTTCGGGAAAAATACTGAGTAATTTGTTGATCTTGCTTTTCTCCCAGTAGTCGCCACCGATGCCACTGTATACTTCGATCATGGCCTCTTTGAGATCATGATAGTCTTCTTTCTGTAAGGTTCTGGTTTGTATGTGCATAAGTTCGTATCAGGCAATACCGCGGCTCAATATTGTCTCCATGTCAGTGACCATCTCGTCCGTAAAATCCAGGTGGGTAACAAACCGCACCAGGTGTTTCCCAAACGTGATGCTGCGAATCCCTTTTGTTTCTAACGAAGCAACATAGTCGACGGCCAAGATGGTTTCGGGAAGCCGGAAAATGACAATATTCGTATCAATAGGCAGGATTTCCTGAACTTCGGGTAAGCGTTCGAGCATGGCTCCGATCTTGCGGGCGCGGGAATGATCCTGTTTCAGGCGGTCAATGTGATGGTCGAGGGCGTAAATGCCGGCCGCTGCCAGAAAGCCAGCCTGTCGCCAGCCACCGCCCATCAGCTTCCGATAGCGCCGGGTCTGCCGGATAAAATCGGCCTTGCCGAGCAGGAGCGACCCCACTGGGCACCCCAATCCCTTCGACAGGCAAATACTGATCGAATCGAACAGCTGACCATACGCCCCCATCGGTTCGCCGGTTTCGATAAGCGCGTTGAAAAGCCGGGCGCCATCCAGGTGGAGAATCAGGCCATTCTCATCGCAAACTTTCCGAATGGCCGCAATCTCGGGTACGGTATAGTAACAGCCTCCGCCTTTGTTAACCGTGTTTTCCAGGACCACTAATCGGGAGATCGGCTTGTGCGAATCGGCGGGGTTATAGATGTATTCCTGAATGAGTTCGGGCGTAATTTTGCCGCGTTGGCCGTGGATCAGACTGACCGAGGCCAGCGCATTCACGGATATGCCACCGCCCTCATACTGGTAAACGTGCGAAAGATAATCGCAGATGACATCGTCGCCGGGGCGGGTATGCGTCCGAATCGCCAACTGATTGGTCATCGTACCCGACGCGCAGAAGAGAGCCGCTTCCATACCGAATAAAGCGGCCGCTTTAGCTTCGAGCGTGTTCACGGTCGGGTCATCGCCGAGTACATCGTCCCCGAGGGGGGCAGAAAACATGGCCTCGCGCATGGCGGGCGTCGGTTGTGTAACGGTATCGCTACGAAGGTCAATACGCATTCGGTCAGGTATCAGGTTGTATGAACGAGCAAGTTAAGAACAGACAGGGTTACGGCAGAAACTTTTTTAGGATCTGTAGGGGAGGTAAACAACTAGTAAATTAAGCATCAGGGGAGAAAACTTACCTATGTTGCTTTTCACGTACGTACCACTATTTTTGAGCAATCGTTTCGGTTCATGTCGTCTCAACGGGACTGGCCGATTTCGGTGTCGATATAACTCCTTGACGTTCTTATGTTAACGAATAAAACTCCCTGGGTCATTCTACTGATTGTGTGGATGATCGGTTCTACCTGGTGGCACATGTGTAAGATAAAGCAGCTTTGCGGAAACGATCCTGCGCCCGTCGAAACAGCGGAAGAGCCTGCGGTGTATACGACGCCCGCTGGTGCCGATGGGTTTACCATGGCTGATGGGAATCTCTTTCGGCTCAACTTGCCGGGGAATTTCCGCTTCGCCAAATCAGGGGCCAATACCAACATGAATGCATTGGGTGGATCGCTCGAAACGATGGTTTCGTACCTGAAAACCAATCCCACCCGAACGCTGGAGATCATTGGCTATTACGTATCAGGCGAGACGAACCCAACTACATTTCCCAACCTGGGACTGGCCCGGGCCGAAGGCTTTAAGCAGTACCTGATTCAGCAGGGAATTCCGGCTTCAGCGTTGACGACCAAAGGAGTGGAGCGCAATCTGCCCGCTACAGCCAGTGGTGACTCGCTGGTTGGCGGACTCGATTTTGCGTTCTCGGGTACGGCTCCTGCGCCCGACGAGACGACAGTAGAAACCGACATTACCACGAAACCAGAAGACGTAACAACTGCTCCCGTTGTGATGAATGAACCGATTACCGAAAAAGAGTTAGCCGAATCGCAAACGTTTACGTCGGTATTCAAGCCTATTGACTTATACTTCCCGCTGAGTGAAGCCAATTATATCAAAACAGACGAAACCCAGAAGTTTTTTGAGGAAGCAACGAAATACCTGAAGGAGCATAAGCGCAAAAAACTCCTTCTGACGGGATACACCGACAACACGGGTCCCGATGATGTAAATTTGCGGCTCTCCCGCGACCGTGCGAATCAGGTAAAGACGAAACTACGTAAATCGGGTATTGATGCCGATCAGATTTCAGTCGATGCAAAAGGGGAGGAGTCACCCAAAGCTGATAACCGTACGCCATCGGGCCGTAAAGCGAACCGGCGGGTTACGGTCGTGATTCAGTAAAAGCCCGTTTAAAACCGTCTTTGCTACCCATCAGGCTGTTCCTGTCCTGATAAACAATACCCGATAAACGCTTATCCTTATGTTCGAGATGAACCCCCTTAACGTACCTGATGCCCAGCAACAGCAATTGATTATGCTGGTTGTAGCTGGCGTACTGGGCTTTATTATTGGCTATGTTTCCCGGCAGCAGACAATTCGTCAGATGGCGGTTAGTCTGGCCAATGTAGAACGGGCCGTGGATGACTGTCGTCGTAAACCCGCGCTGGTTGTCAGCGATACAGATGATGAAGAAACCATTATCCTGAACCGTATCCGGACCCGGGCCGATGAGGTTAATTTCACCCGAATCGGGCTGGCCTCGCCCACCGAAGCCAATAACTTGAAGGTCATTAATGGGATTGGCCCATTTCTGGAGAAGAAACTTAACGCTCTCGGTATTTATACCTTTCGTCAGATCGCTGCGTTTGACGCCGATGATGTTGAGCAAATCAATGACCTGATCGAGTATTTCCCGGGTCGCATCGCGCGCGATAACTGGGTAGGCCAGGCCGCTGAACTAGCCAGGAAGAATTAACGTATTTAAAAATCCTCTTATGTTTGGATTAGACCCCTTGAATCAGACGGTAGCCCTAACCGAAATACTTGTTTTACTGGCATTGGCTGCCTTTGTCGGGTGGCTGCTGGGCCGTTCGATACGCTCCGGACGAGTCAGCAGCCTGCGAAAATCAATTGCCAGTAAGGAGGCCGAACTAGCCGATTGCCGCCAGTCGAAACCGGGCGGTCATTCTGGGCAGGGTGCTATGCCTGCAACTGCTGCTGTGGCGTCTCCACCGCCCTTCGTTCACGCAGATCCTCTGTTGCCTGCTTTGTCGAATGACGATACACCAGAACTGATCGACGTAGACGAATCGCCAGCGAATACGTCATTGCCTCAACCACCGATTGTTGATAGCCCTGCCGTCGTGCCTCCGGTAAATGCCGGTGTTCCGGATAACTCAGAAACGGCAGTGCTTGCCCGAATCGCGGCTCGCGCCGGTGAAGTGAATTTCGACCGCATTGGCCGGGCCGTAGCGAGCGAAGCCGACGACCTGAAAGACATTGTGGGGGTAGGGCCGTTTCTGGAACGAAAGCTGCACAGCCTGGGCATCTACACCTTCCGACAGATCGCGAATTTTACCAGGGAAGATGCCAATAAGGTAAACGAACTGATCGAGTTTTTTTCCGGCCGCATTGAGCGGGACAATTGGGTTGAGCAGGCGGAAAGACTTCACGATCGCAAGAACAGATAGGCCTTTTAACAGCTAGCCGATCGCTTCACATATCGGTTGGTTTCTTCTTCCGAACAGGCGTACTACTCAGGATGGCCGTTCCACCCGTCCGATAAAAGTCGCACATGGTCTGAAGAACGCACACCTGGCATTTGGGGTAGTACCAGGTACATACGCGCTGACCATGCCAGTAAAAATGCTTGTGGAAGTTGAACAGCGTCAGCGTGTCCTCGGGTAAATAACTTAACAGAATCGTGTGGGCTTTTTCGGCGCTTACCTTTGGCCCGATCAACCCCAATCGCTGCGTAACGCGATGCACGTGGGTATCAACCGGAAGGACGGGTTTCTGAAAGGTGAAGAGCAATAGAATCGTCGCCGTTTTCAACCCGATACCCGGTAGCGTGGTTAACCAGTTCATGGCCTCTTCGGTCGATAGGTCACCCAGGAAGTCGATATTGGCCGTGCCTCTCTCCCGAAAAAGGTGCGCGAGCAGATTCTGGATATAGGGCGCCTTTACTTCAGGATAGTTGGCCGTTTTGATGGCGTCAATCAAGTCGGGGAGCGGAGCATCGCGTACCTGTTCCCAATCCGGGAACCGCTCGCGCATGGTGCGATACGCGGTTACTTCGTTGGCGTGAGTTGTCCGGTGTGACAGAATCGTACCGATCAGTTCATGCATGGGATCTGAGTAGCCTTTAACGGCTTGTATGCCGTATTCCTGGTTCAGCCGCTCATGGGCTTCGAGCGTCTTGGTGGCTAGAGGGGGAGTCGGGAACATACAGTGGCAAACCGAGCTGTAACTTGTGCGTATCCCATGTCAACCCGGTCTGAACGAGAATGTTTCTGCGGTTCGGCTTACTCTATGCATTCATATAAAAAAAAGAAAACCACTTTCGGCTGGTCATCTACCTGCGTACATGACCAGCCGAAAGTGGTTCAATGATGTCTATGTTGCCTATAAATCCATTGGCTGATTAAGCAACCGGATCAGGACGAACTGGGCAAATCTCTGTTTAATTCAGGTTTGGGCGGTTGTTGGCCAGTTGCCGTCTCACCAGGCTCCAGCGACGACGGGAAACCGGTAGAACTTCGCCCGTGGTCAGATGCACTATCCCCCCGGTGTCTGTCCGTTCGAGCCGTTCCACAAAGCGCCGGTTAACCACACAGTTGCGGTGCAGACGGATGAACAGCTCGGTGGGTAGTTGTGGTGAATAATATTTCAGTGTGCGGGGCATAAGCATCCGTCGTCCGTCGGCCCAGTTCAGCCAGCTGTAGTTCGCTACAGCCTGTAGATAAACCAGATCAGTTACGGAAAAAAACTGACGACCTGTTTCACGCAAATAGAGTTTCAGGGGAGGCCACTCAGCAGGGGTAGACCGGTTCGAAAACGAAAAGGTTGACATGGACATAAGCGAGAGTAATGCTTTCAGATACTATGGATAAGAAGTAACTGATGCAATACTAAAGCGCATTGATTCCTAACCCTTGCTCATTCGTAACACCGACTATGAAATTTGTAACATCAACGGCAGAAGCCAATTTTTTTGTTTAAAAAGGCTTCTAAAGCGCCTTAGCGGAAGATGGTAACCCAAAATAACAACAAAAAATAAGCGGGAAGCTGGCAAGGAAACCGCCAAACCGGACTAGCGCATGATCTCCTGCCGATGTTGGTCAACGTATTCTGAGGGGGTCACCAGGTAGTGATCTTTAAACACTTTTGAGAAGTAAGCCGGTGTATCGAATCCTACGCGGTCGGCGACTTCCGACACCGAAGCGCCGGTCATCAGCAGTTCGGCCGCCCGCTTCAGCCGCACGGCCCGAATGAGTTCATTGGGCGTCAATCCGGTCATGGCCTTTACTTTCCGGTTCAGGTGCATGCGGCTCATGCCAATGGCCATGGCCAGCGGCTCAACACCAAACGTTGAATCATCCAAATGATTTTCGAGCAGGGTATACACCCGGTTCATAAAGTCATCCTCCGGAGCTTCACTCGTTGTCGGCAGGTAGCCCTCACGCAGCAACTGGGTCCGGTAGTAGTGCCGTACTTGCTGCTGGTGGGCCATTCGATTGCGAACGCGCCCGAGTAACTCGTTTACCTGAAACGGTTTGGCCAGGTAATCATCGGCGCCCGCCATCAGGCCCTCAATCCGGCTTTCGGCCGAGACTTTAGCCGTTAGCAGCAGAACAGGAATGTGACTGGTAACCGGGTTGTTTTTCAATTCGCGGCAAAGTTCGTAGCCGTTCAGTTCGGGCATGAGCACATCGCTTATGATCAGGTCCGGTCCGTTGGCAATGGCGGCTTCGACCCCCGCCCGGCCGTTGTTCAGGCGCATCACCGTCCATTCTGCCTGCAGGGTTGTGACAACAAATTCCGCAATATCATCATCATCCTCAACCAGCAATATCTGGGGCGATTTATCGCCTTTCGGTATCTGATTGTTGCCCGCCCGGTCATAAGCAGCAAACGATTTTCCGGTATCAGCGGGCGTTGTAACCAGTTCCGCGCGTGCTTGTCGGCACGGTAATTCGACAATGAATGTCGTACCCAGGCTTGGCGTGCTTTCCACCGAAACCCGGCCATGCATCATCTCAACGAGTTCTTTTACCAGGGCCAGGCCAATCCCCGAACCACCCACCGAACGCTCTGTCATGGGGTCGGCCTGGTAGAATCGATTGAAGATGTGGGGCAACTGGTGCTCCGGAATGCCGGTGCCCGTATTGTACACGGTTAGTCGAATCAGGTCGGTATTCGCCGACGTAGCCAGTGCTGGATCAATCGGCATAACGTACGTAGATACGTTGATTACGCCGTGATCATCCGTGAATTTCAGGGCGTTCGACAGCAGGTTAGTGATGATTTTTTCGACCTTGTCCGGATCAAACCAATAATGAGGGTGACTGATAGAGTGGTTCTGCTGCAACTGAATGTGCTTCCGCTGGGCTTCTTCCGTAAAAACGGCCACGGTACGTTTTATGAAGTCCGGCAAATCGGCGGGAGTGGGCGTTAACGTCAGGTTGCCAGCGTCCAGTTTGGCCAGATCCAGCAACTCGTTGATCAGCCGGAGGAGCCGATTGGCATTCCGGTAAATAAGCGACAAACGACCGTGATAAGGGGAGTCGCTGGAGTCGTTCAGAACTTGCTCCAACGGGGTCAGAATCAGGGTTAACGGTGTCCGGAACTCATGCGTAATATTGGAAAAGAAACGGGACTTTATTTCGTCAAGATGCTTTAACTGAACGGATTCCTTCTCGCGTAATTCGATCCGGCTGTTCAGGCGAATGCGGTTGATCCGGCTGCGGAGGAAGAGAACAATAGCGCCAATCAGGAGCAGGGCATACCCCAGATACGCCCACCAGGTCGCCCAAAGGGGCGGGTCGATAACGATGCGCAACGAATGCGTGTATGGACTCCAGACGCTCGACGTGTTGGACGCGTTAACCACAAACGTGTACGTTCCGGGCGGGAGGTTCGTGTAGGTAGCCGTCGACTGGTTTCCGCTGTAAACCCAGTCTCTGTCCAGACCGATCAGCTTGTAGCGATACTGGTTCTTGTGGGTCTGATTAAATTCAAGGGCTGCAAAATCAATAGACAGGAAGTTTTGCTGGTGGGTCAGCGTAATTTCCACCGTTTCGTTGATGTCCCGGCTTATGGGCGAACCCGGGGTTGTGGCCGTCACGAATTGATTGTTGATGCGCAGGGCCGTAAGCGCAACAGTTGGCTTCACCGGATCTTCGCGTACTTTTCGGGGATAAAAAACCGTGTACCCACCCGTACCGCCAAAAATAAGCCGCCCGTCGGGAAGCGCAACATCGTGAAACTGCTTGAACTCTTCACCAGGCAAGCCGTCGTCGGCCATGTAGTTTCGGGCTTCGAAGGTGCGCGTGTCGAACCGACATAGGCCCCTGTTCGTGCTGAGCCACAAACGACCGTCTCCGCCCGTCCGAATGGCATAAATTACGTTGTTGGACAAAACCTGCCCAACCGTAAAGCGCTGAATTTCTCCCGTCATTTTATCCAGTCGACACAGTCCTTCACCAAACGTCCCGATCCAGAGATATTTGTACTGAAGCGGGTCCTGCGCCAGGCACAGGAGTGCGTCGCCGGGTAGCGTGCCGGCATCCGTTCCGCCACTATGCCAGTGAATCAGTCGCTTGAGAGACAGGTCGGCGCGCAGCAAACCATGATTTTTGGTGGCCAGATAAACCCGGCCTCCGTCCACTACCATCGCCATAATTTCATAGGGATGGCCCGGCGGCAGGGGCAACGGAAACGCGGTAAACGTTTCTTTATCGGGGTTATAGCGAACAACTGCCTGGTTGTGAGGGCCTAATAAGCCCCAAAGTTCACCCTGCGCGCCCGTTGCCAGGGCACTAAACCGAAATGCCCCGTTCGGAAGCCACCGCGACTCGATACCTGTTGGCAGGACGGGGGTAAACTGTTTTTGAAAAGCGTTGTAGCGGTAAGGTGTTATTTGCGGGGTGGTGATCCAGAGATTTTTACGGCGGTCGAACTGGTACCGCATACTGGCCGATGATTGTTGCCGGATGATGGGAGGGATGGCATCCAGGGGTACATTAAACTGCTGCGTTAACCAGTCGGTCTGGAAATTCTGGTTGTACGGCCAGGTTTGAAAAGGGCGCTTGTTGAGGTCGTACTTGATAACGCCATCTCCGTTCAGGCCAATCCAGAGCACGTTGGTGCGGTCAACCAGTAGCGAAACCGCCGAATATTTGCCCAGCTTGGCGACCTGCCGACCAGCCGAAACGTCGGCCCCCTTGTCAGAAGGCGTCAGCAACGAAACCAGCCCCGATTTGTCGGTATACCTACTCTGATTGACGTAATCGATACCCCGAAAATCCTTCGTAAACAGGGGTATCGCTGTCGGTG
Source organism: Spirosoma lituiforme (assembly GCF_054776635.1). Lineage (NCBI taxonomy): Bacteria > Pseudomonadati > Bacteroidota > Cytophagia > Cytophagales > Cytophagaceae > Spirosoma > Spirosoma lituiforme. Next base: position 517,701 of record NZ_BAAHBO010000001.1, on the reverse strand, counting down.
ATCCGGGCAGAGAAATGGTTTGTCTGACTTGACCATTGGCGGGGTCGAACAGCGCAAACTGACCGGGGAAACCCAGCATCAGTTCGCCATTGGCCCGTTCGTGGAGACCATATACTTCATTCTGGGGTAATCCCTGGGTCAAGCGAAAGCCCGAAAACTGCCCCGATGCAGGATCGAACCGGAACAGACCGTCTTTGGCGGCAAACCAGAGTTGGTTGTACCGGTCGATTAACAGCGCGTGAAGGGTACGCTGAACGGTATCGCCCCGCATGCCCCAGTACCGGTGAGAAATAGTTCCGTTGGCGTTCAGCCGAAAAAAGCCATTCGTTAACGTAGCCACCCAAACGTTTCCGTCCTTATCGGGCTGAATACCAACCAACTGATCCCGGCCAAGAGCTTTCTGAAAGGCCTTTGAACTGGAAATTCGGTGGCTTTGCTCCGTAACGGGGTCGAACCGGTCAATATTATTGTTTTCGGTACGCAGCCAGAGTTTATGCTGATTGTCGTCTTTTATTTCGTATATGCTACTGAAAGAAAGTGAAGTAACCTGCTGGGGGTTGTGCGTATAAATGCGAAAATGAACGCCATCGTATCGGCATAGCCCATCGCGGGTAGCGAGCCAGACAAAACCGTTCTGATCCTGAATGAGTGATTTTACGAACCCCTGTGGTAAGCCGTTTCGAACCGTAAGGTAGTCCGGTTCTGGAGCCCCCTGAACAGGTATCGACGCACTAAGCAGCCCCGCCAGAAAACAGCGAACCGCCCATTGATTCAGCACAACGCGGGAAAAAGAAAGCCCAACCAGGCTCGTAAAAAAATGAAATAGATATAGCCAAAAAGCCCCGGCTGTTGTTCTACAAACGTGTAGCCCGTTCCTTTCTGGCGAAAAGAAAATAAGTAAGTCTACATTTCGCTTTCTCTTTTGTTTGCCTACCATGCATATTGTCCTTAAAACTCAGGTTGAGCAATCATTGCCAGATGTCTGGGCTGGCTTTGATCGGACCCTTTTTGATAAACTCAGCCCCCCTTTTCCACCCGTAGACGTCGTTCGGTTTGATGGCTGTCGAAAAGGAGATACGGTTCACTTGAGACTAAATTTTCTGTTATTCCGCCAAGACTGGATCAGCCGAATTATCGATCAGCAAACCAGCGATGACGAAATCTTTTTTGTTGATTATGGTACAAAATTGCCTTTTTTTCTCACGTATTGGCAACACCACCATCGGCTTCAGCGTTCGGCTGACCACGCCGGCGATCAAACTATTATTGTTGATGATATTACGTTTAAAACGCCTTATTTGTTAACTAATTATTTATTATATCCGCTATTATGGGTACAATTTGTTTATAGAAAACCAATTTATCGACGTGTGTTTCGAAAGAGATAGAATAGTTAATCGATTCTGCAAATCTATTGATTTAGTCGCATAATAGCTGATCGAAGCCAAATTTGCAAAAAAGCAGAACGGCTTCGGCCAAGTTTTTAGGCAAACGCCCGTCACCTGGTCAACCCTAACCGCGACCTTGGCATGAACGTGCTTTCTCAACTGCCCGGATTCGTTTACATTTGTCTGGAACGGCTCTTTATTTATACCGCATGAGACTACCTAATTTAACGACTCGCATCTTTCTGGGCATGGTGCTTGGTATTGCCATTGGTTACTTTTTTCCGGCTACTACGTCTGGCTTTTCGGGTACTGACCTTAACATTCTATCCAAGATATTTCTCCGGCTCATCAAGATGATTATCGGGCCGCTTGTGTTTGCGACACTAGTGGTAGGGATTGCCAAATTGGGCGATTTTGGCACCGTCGGACGGATTGGCCTCAAAACACTAGCGTACTTTTATTTCGCTACTATCTTGTCGCTGGTCGTTGGTTTGCTGGTGGTTAACATTATGAAACCCGGCGAAGTGATGAGCATAACGCGGCTGCCCGCCAAGGGAACCGATGTTGGAGTAACGGTACAAAAATTTACGCTGGAAACGTTCTTCACACACATTGTTCCGACCAGCTTTATCGAAGCGCTGGCCACCAATGAAATCCTTCAGATTGTGGTTTTCAGTATCTTTTTTGGTATTGCTGTTGGGGCCATTGGCGCGCAGGGGAAAATCATCATCAAGGCACTCGATGCCCTTTCGCACGTAATGTTCAAGGTGACTAGCTACGTGATGTCCTTTGCGCCGTTTGGGGTTCTGGGTGCCATTGCGGCCATTGTGGCCCAGCAGGGGCTGGGTATTCTGGGCGGTTACGCGTACCTGATTCTTTGTTTCTTTGGCGGGTTGCTCTTCTTTATTTTTGTGGTACTTTCGGTTATTTGTCTGGTCGTCGGTATTCCTTATTTTGCGCTGTTAAAAGAAGTTCGTTCGGCCATTATTCTATCGTTCAGTACGGCCAGTTCAGAAGCGTCCTTCCCGCAGACAATTGAAGCGCTGCGCCGGTTTGGCTGCTCGGAGCGGATCATTTCGTTTGTATTGCCGCTTGGTTATTCATTCAACCTCGACGGGTCGATGCTGTACATGACCTTTGCCACGGCCTTTATTGCGCAGGCCTACCATGTGCCGCTCAGCATCGAGCAGCAGATTACCATGATGCTTACCCTAATGATTACCTCCAAAGGAATTGCCGGGGTGCCCCGGGCCTCGCTGGTGGTCATTGCCGGAACCATGTCGTTGTTCAACCTGCCCATCGAAGGACTGGCTTTACTACTCGGTATTGATCAGGTGCTGGATATGGGCCGCTCGGCGACAAGTGTTGCCGGTAATGCCGTAGCAACCTGTGTGATCTCGAAATGGGAAGGTGAGTTTAGAGTGCAGCCAATTGATACGGAAGAGGTTACCGCTTAATAAAACGGTATTGATTCGTATAGAGCGGACGTTTGCCGGGAGGTGAATAGTCCGGGTAGTATAACCACTTTTTTTCACTCGTTTACCGTACAGTCCTATGGCCCAACCTGCCTTGCTGGAGACCGAACTGGCTCCTTTCTTTACCACAAAAGCGCCTTTTCAATTCCCGTATAACTTTCGGGAGGGGTTTGTGAAATACTGGCCTATGGTATCGCTCGTATTGCTGCTGCTGGCTTTGCCCGGTGTTCTGGCTTTTCTGGGAATCGGGGCCGATATGGTACCCCCATCGTACAGGGGTGGGGCCGGGGTGGGCATCGGGTATACCATTGCTATGGTTATCGCGCTTGCTCAGATCGTGCTGGGGTTTATGGCGCTCCCCGGTCTGTTCAATCGGAAGCGGGCGGGCTGGGTGCTGAGTTATTACGCACAATTGCTGAGTATCGTCAGTAGTATTTTTTCGTTTAGTTTGATCGGTATCTTGCTGGGATTATTATTTCTGATGCTGCTTTTTCAGGTTCGGGAATACTATAATTGAGGAGTTTAAGGAATTTACGTATAGACTTATCGTTAAAAACGGCCACAACAGACGCATTGTGGCCGTTTTTATTGCCGTCTGTGTAGCTGGTTGACAGTTCATCCGTAAATTGGTTGGCGCCATCTGCCAAAAGCCGGTAGTTTGAACCAACAGAACACAATCACCCACATACCTAAGCTAAATGAACATACTCGAAACCCATCACATTATCAAGCAGTATGCGCAACACCGTGCGCTGGATGATGTCAGTCTATCCGTGCCGCAGGGGTGTATTTTTGGCCTGCTCGGTCCCAATGGAGCTGGTAAAACGTCACTCATCCGGATTATAAATCAGATTACGGCCCCCGACTCCGGCGAGGTTATTCTGGCTGGTGAGCGACTGAATCCGAGCCACATCAAGCGGATCGGTTACCTGCCCGAAGAACGCGGACTTTATAAGAAGATGAAGGTTGGCGAACAACTTCTTTATTTGGCTCAGCTGAAAGGACTGACGGAAAAACAGGCCATGGAGAAGTTAAAAATCTGGTTTGTCAAGTTTGATATCAAGACCTGGTGGACCAAAAATGTGGAGGACCTGTCTAAAGGGATGCAGCAGAAAGTGCAGTTTGTGGCAACCGTCATGCACGAACCCGACCTGATTATTCTGGATGAACCCTTCTCGGGATTTGACCCGATCAATGCCAATCTGATAAAAGACGAAATCCTGGAGTTGCGTGACAAGGGCAAAACGATCATCTTCTCGACGCACCGCATGGAATCGGTCGAAGAGTTGTGCGATAATATTGCCCTGATCAACCGGGCGCACAAGGTGCTGGACGGGCCGAAGCGAGCGATCAAAGAGCAATTTAAAACCCATACGTATCACGTCGAATACCAGGGCGAACTGGAGACACTGCCCCCGGCTTTTGAGGTACTCAAAACCCAGACCGCCGATGATGGATTTATGCGGGCCGACATTCGCATTCCGCCCGATGCTGCGGTAAACGACCTCATTCGTTACCTGCTCGATCGGGTGGCGGTCCGGGCATTCGGCGAAAACATACCCAGTATGAACGACATTTTCATTCAGGCCGTAGGCGAAACCAATGATTGAACGAGCAAATGCGCGACACAAAAGCTTACTCGCTAATCGCTCATTCACTCATTCGCTCATTCATTCTTTAAAATCATGCACACAATTTTCCTTATTATCAAACGCGAGTACATGGTTCGGGTCCGTAAAAAGTCGTTCATTATTATGACGATTCTGGGCCCGTTGCTGATTTTTGGTTTCTACGCCATCATTGGCTGGGCCGCGGTCAGTTCGATCAACCAGAAGAAAATTGCCATCGTCGATGAAAGCGGTCGCTTTATCAATCAATTCAAAAATGACGACGAAACGGTTTACTCTTACCCGAAACAATCACTGGCGGACGCCAAGAAAACGTTCGTCAAGCAGGGGTTCAATGCACTGGTTTTTATTCCCGAAAACGTGATTGAGCAACCCAAAACCGTACAGATTTTCTCGGAAAAAAGTGTGAGCCTGGCGTTGCAAAGTAATATTGAACGGGCCATTTCCAAAGAAATCGAAACCATTAAACTGGAGCAGGCGGGCATTACCCAAAAGGTGATTCAGGATGCTAAAGTGAACGTGGATGCCCAGACCATCAGCCTGAGCGACGGGGGCGAGAAGAGTAATAACGGGATTGCTACGACCATTATCAGCGGCTTCTGTGCGCTGTTGATCTATATATCCGTGCTGATTTACGGAACTCAGGTCATGCGGGGGGTGATGGAAGAAAAAACCAACCGAATTGTGGAGGTGATTATTTCGTCGGTGAAGCCTTTCCAGTTGATGCTGGGCAAAATTATCGGGGTCGCTCTGGTTGGCCTGACCCAATTTATGCTCTGGATCGTGCTCACGGTGGGTCTGATGACGCTAAGTTCTCAATTTATTGGCGGTAGTCCCAAAGAAACAGCGCAGTCGGCCGTAACGGCGCGTATGGGCGGTATGCCCGGCGGACAGGAAGTGCAGGGTAAAATGGCAACGGCCAAAAATCCCGTTGCCGATGTGATGGCGGCTATTGAAACGCTGAACATTCCGCTGATCATCGGCTGCTTTCTGTTTTATTTTCTGGGTGGGTATCTGCTGTACAGCGCTCTGTTTGGAGCAGTGGGAGCCGCCGTCGACAATGAGACGGAGACGCAGCAGTTTATGTTTCCAATCATGATGCCCATTATTGCCGCCATCGCCTTTGCTCAGATTGCGGTGCGCGATCCCGATGGACCGTTGGCCTTCTGGACATCCATGATTCCGTTTACCTCGCCGGTGGTCATGATGGTCCGGATTCCGTTTGGTGTACCCGTCTGGGAACTGGCCCTGTCGATGGTGTTGCTGGTGCTGGGTTTTGTTGGAACCACCTGGTTGGCCGCTCGTATCTACCGCGTCGGTATTCTGATGTACGGTAAAAAAGTAACCTTCCGTGAACTCTCGAAATGGGTGTTTTATAAGGGATAGGACGGTTTACGGTTTGTGGTTGGCTGACCGCACCGGCGGACCGGCGTCAGTTGTTTTCGCACCAGTTGCTGACGCCGGTCCGCCGGTGCGGTCAGCCAACCACAAACCGTAAACCACAAACTATTCTACCCCCTAAAACCCAATATCCAGCACCAGCGGCTGGACCAGCCACTGACCGGTTATTACGTTGTAGATGGTACGGAAACCTGCCTCAAAGGGGGTGCGTAGCCGAAGGGTGTTGAATACAAATGATACGTCGAGGCCAGTCGTCTGGAAGGTGTGGCGCTGGTCTTCGTAGCCCCGTAGCCGGCCATTTGCATCGCGTAATTCGACTCGGGATTGTCCGTTGGTTGCGTCATAAAACCCTCCGGCCTTAATGCGCTGTATGTACAGCCACCGGCCCAGTGACCAATGTGTGTCCGCGATCGGGAGCCGATATTCGACGCTACCCGCCTTGATCTGGTCGTCGCTGACATACAATTGCCCACGGGGAAAAAACACGATCGAGCTGAACTGATACGTACCCCGCGCCTGCTGTTGATATCCCGCCCGAAACCGAAGGGAATGATGCTTGGCCAATCCCGGGAAAAACAAATTTGCCTGAACGCCCCACTGCTCGCTGGTTAGCTGGCCGCCAAAAGGTGTGTTCCGGTAGTTGGCCGAGAGCGTTTGGCCCCAGCGGGGCGCTACATCCCGCTTACTCTGGCGAAGCAAACGCGAGTAGCTAAACCCATAGGTAAGCGCATTCAGCGAACCCGCCGACCCAACTTCCGTTATGTACCGATATGGTAAATCGTAACCCGTTACATGCAAGTAGTTGTAATAAGCCGACAGGCTAAGGTTCTGACTGTACTTGGAGTTGGTTAATTGAAAGGGTAACCGGAAGCCAGCGGTTAACTGGTTATACTGCCAGCGGTCGGTGCGAAAACTGTCGGCGGGCGCTACCCGATCAATGTACAGCGATGTACTGCGCGAACCGCGCTGGAAACTAACGTCAATAATAGGATAAAGTCCCTGGTAACTCAGCAGCGCAAAAGCATTGCCCGCCCGTTCGGCCTGGTTGTAGTTATAGCCAACGCTAATTTGCGTAGTGCTTAATAAATCCTGCGAACTCAACCCTACTGACAGGGCCTGCCCCGTACTACTGAACACGGGTCCCCAACTGTAAACGTTCAGTGAATTAGCTACCCGCCTGAACCGGGAGGGAGCATAGGCGACTGCACCCGATACCGAATCCTTGAGCGCCAGACGACCCTGCGCTGCGCCCGGTTCCAGCGTAAGCAGCGGACCAAAATAGCGAACGCCCTGTTCTTTAACAGGCTCCGTCACGGGCTTCCAGGTGGCCGGTTCCAGCGGCATATCATCAATGCGATAACCCGTCGCGGAGAAGTCTTCAAAAGCCAGGCGCGAACCCGATGGCGAAACGGCCGCGTGATAAGCGGCCAGTGGACGCGAGGTAACCTGAAACACCTGGCTGGATCGGGTGTCTACCGCGTAAATATTGTCGATACCCGACCGGGGCGAGTTGTATAACACATAGTTGCCCCAGGGTTGCGGATGGCTGATGTTTTCGTTGACTCGTGGTAGCAGATCGGTTCGCGTACCGGATTCTATATCAATGCGTTGTATCGTTTTTCGGCCATTCTTCAGGGCCACTGCCACAATGGTTTGGTTGTCTTTCCAGCGCGGGTGCAGGTAAAATTCGTTGTCAGGATTGGGAATAGCTTTCTGAACCTTCCCCGTTTTTGCGTCCAGAACAAGCAATCGGATTTTATAGCGATCCGTGTTTTCGACCACAATTAGCCGGCTGTTATCGGGTGAGAGGGCGGCCACTGTGTACCGGGCGCGGTGCGTCAGGCGAGTCAGTTTTTTTGTCTTAAGATCAAGAATACGGATGTTCGAATAAATGCGCTGCCCCCAGCGAGGATCATAGCCAAATTCAATCCAGCAGGCTTTGGTAGACGAGGCCGACAACATGTCCGGGTCATTGGGAAATCCCTGCACGAAAATTGTCTTCTCCTGTCCTTTCTTATTTAGAATAACCAGCCGGGGGGTATCGCCAAGGCCGCTTTTCACGCTCAGTACGGTTGAGTCGGTCAGAAATTGGGGATGCTGGTAATTGGTAAATACCGGCCGGCTGGATGCCTGTTTCTCGGCGGTAATCGGAAACGTTGTCGCTGGGGTAATGGTCAGACCGGCCTGCTCTTTTTGCCAGGTCTCGGTGAGGTCATCCATCGTTTTCTGGTATAAGTCCTCCGTCCTCAACCCGGTCTCATCCTTGATACTGGCCGAGAAGGCAAACGGCCAGGGAAACCGGCGATAATTTCGATTAAGAACCCGGCTCCAGACATCGGGCCCATACGTTCGTTTGAGATACGTTGTCAGAAAGTAGCCCAGTACGTAATGGTTTGGCACATTGTCACGGTAGGAACCGCCCACTGCTTTCTGGTAATTAAAGCGTTTTTTGTGGGAGTGCACGCCCGGCGAGCCCACGCTGGACGTATCTACGTTAGCCAGTAAGTTTGCCCGCATCCCCAGGTCGAAATTAGGGATGCGACCACGGCCGCTGGTGCTGAGCAGGGTTTCATTGCTAACGGCATCGCCTTCGGCAAACCAGTCGGGAACAGTGAACAGAGGTAGCCCCAGCCCCGTATTGCCCAGAAGTGTGTAGAGTACGCGTCCGTATCCCTGAAGTGCCTTATCGTTCTGAACAACGTGTCGATACTCGTGAACGGCCAGTAAATCGAGCCAGTCGAAGGTACCCAGCAAACCGGGGTCCTGGGGAGCTACGGCAAAAAACTCCGACCGGCGTGGAAACAAGGTGACGAACCCGTTGCTGTTCGTTGTCTGATTCTGCAGGAGCACCGAAATGCGCCGGGGCTGTTTCTGGAGGGATGCACTGGCGGGTTCGTACAAACGTTCCAGCCGGTTGGCCGTCCGCTGGGCTGTAGAGTCGAACCCGGTTGGGTAAATCACCCGAAAATGCGGAGTAGACAGGCGATACCAGTGCAAGCTTGTTGGGTTCTGACTGAGAATGGGTAAGGACTGCGCCGTAACTAAATGGCCTGCCAGAAGAAATAAAGCGCGAAGAACGTGTCGGTGTAACATACGGTGTCAAGGTACAAGATTTTAACGAAAAAACGCCCTGTATCGTCAATGCAGGGCGTTTTTGCTGGTAATGTGGATAGGATGTCCTACAAATACTTCACCAAAAAATTGATCAGCTTCTTTACGGTCTCGGTATACGGCGGATAGATGAATTTCATAGTACCAAACTCCCGCTGCATGACGCCCCGCTGGTTGGAAAACGCCTGAAAACTGAAAAAGCCGTTGGATTTGCCCAGACCGCTGTTGTTAACTCCGCCAAAGGGTAGCTCGACGTTTCCGAATTGCAGCAGCGTGTCGTTCACGACCGTGTCCCCCGCCGAAGTTCGATCCAGGATGTACTGAACGGTTTTTTTGTTTCGGCTGTGGATGTAAAGGGCCAGGGGTTTCTCGCGCTGGTTAACGACCTGAAGAGCATCGTCCAGGTCGGCATAGGTAAGAATGGGCAGCACGGGGCCGAAAATCTCGTCCTGCATGATCTGCATTTCATCCGTTACATTTTCCAGTAATGTGGGCTCAATGAAATGGTCAGCCGCGTTCATTTTCCCGCCATGTGTGATGGTTGCGCCTTTGCTCACAGCATCATTTAGCAACCCGTGAATCCGGTCAAAATGATGCTTGTTGACAATGCGGGCGTAACTGTCCGACGACTCAACGGGCTTTCCGTCAGGGCTGTACATACCGGTTAAGGCATGGCTTAACGCCTGGGTGAAGGACTTCCGGACGGATTGGTGAACCAGGACATAATCGGGCGCAATACAGGTTTGACCATTGTTCAGAAACTTTCCCCAGGCGATCTGTCCGGCTGCCTGCTTTACATTGGCCGACCCGTCGACAATGGCGGGTGACTTACCTCCCAACTCCAGCGTAACGGATGCCAGGTGCCGCGCGGCTGCCGTCATAACGACCCGCCCAACGGCCGGGCTTCCCGTAAAGAAAATGTGGTTGAACGGCAGCGCCAGTAACGCCTGCGAAACGTGGGCATCACCGTTAAAAACAGCTACTTCCTGAGCCGGAAACAGTTCCGTGATCATTCTGTCAATAAGTCCGGCCGTGTGGGGCGTCAGCTCCGACGGCTTGAGCATGACCACATTGCCGGCGGCAATAGCCGAGACCAGCGGACGGATACTCAAAACGAACGGGTAATTCCAGGGGGCAATAATGAGTACGTTACCCTTGGGTTCATGGATCAGCTGACTTTTGGTGCCGATTAGGGGTAGCGGAGTAGGCAGTCGCTGGGGTTTCATCCAGCCCTTCAGGCGTTGTATGGTGTGGTTGATCTCGGCGTGGAGCGCCATCAATTCGCCAAGGACAACCTCGGCGGACGGCTTTCGGAAGTCATCGTACATAACCTGCTGAATCTCCGTTTGGTGGACGTTGATCCAGGTCTGAATGCGTCGGATGCGTTCAATACGTTGCTCGGCCGTAGTCAATGCCATTTGGCGTGCGTACTGGCGCTGGGTGTTGAACGCCGATTGTAACTTATCGCGCAGGCTGGTTTCGGAGAGAGGGGAGGTCATGCAATACGGACAGGTAAAGTGGGCGCTTACCACCAGGGGGTATCGTTCTATGAATTGCACTAAAAATACAAAAAATCGGCCGAACGGGCGGGTATTGGCATTTAAAACGCGAAACCTTATCTTAGCTGAAACTTTAGTAAACCCTATTCTGGATGACGCTCGTCAGTGACAACATCCGCTATCTGCGCAAACTGAATGGTCTGACGCAAGAGCAATTTTCTCGGAAAATAAACATAAAACGTTCGTTATTAGGAGCCTATGAAGAAGGCCGCGCCAATCCGAACGGGCAAAATATACAGGCTATTGCTAAAGCGTTCAATACAACGGTTGAGCTGCTAACCCGGCAAGACCTTCGGAAACTTCGCGAAACCCCCAATTTGACCATCCCGCTGGGCCAGCCCGCTAAAGCTATTGAGTCACGTTTGCATACGATCCGCACGGACGGTAAGCTCGATCCCGACGAGGATGATCCGTTTCAGCATCCTGATTTTCCGGATATTTTTGCCCAGCCCAGTCTACCGGTTCCCGAGCCGCAACCCCTTTCGTCGGTTCTGAATAAGTATTACCGAACGCAGGAAGAAAATCGCCCGGCGCCCGTTCCCCCCGTTATTACGTCTCCCGTTCGGCCTGGTCAGGGAACGCCCGAACGGCCTCAGCCGATGGTTTTCAGCCAGGAGCCGTCAGCCGCTAACGCACAGGAACGAAATCAGTCATCCCTCGATGAGTTGTTCAGTGCGCAGCCGGAACCGCGCGTAATACCCCCGGCCCCCAAGTTGCCGGTAAGTTATCCAGCTGACTCGATGGCGTTTAATAATGTGTACGAGGGCCATGCCACCTCGGCCCGGCAACCGGCGTTGGCTCAACCGATTGCTCCCACGATTCCGGTGGTGATGCAGCGCCAGTTTGCCGATTATTGCCAACGCTATCAGCAGGCTGATTTTTTGCATCACCTGCCGGCTATGCACCTGCCTACCCTGCCCGAGGGGCACTATCGGGCGTTCGAGGCTGGCGATGATTTCGTTTTTCCGAAGGCACTGCTGGTGGGTAAATTCATCCGGAACTGGTTCGACATTGCCGACGGAAAACTCTATATTCTGCTTATTCAACCCCAGCGTTCCGATATACCGGCCAATGGAACCGGGATTGTTTGCCGACGGGTTTATAACCAGGTAAAAGTAAAGGGAACTTTGCTCTTAACGGCCGACCGGGCCGATATTCAAAATCGGGAAATTGTTTTGAAAGATGTTCAGGAAGTGTGGGAGATCGCTGCCTTTGTGAGTCAGCAACTGCCTCCTCCGGCCCCCAATACGGATCGCCTGAAGCAATTGGTTGATGAATTACGCTTCGAGGTCGAACGAATTTAGCTCTTTTCGACTGGTGGACCGTTACCTCACTAATTTATCCATTTACTCAATCAGACAATACAACTCACTGACGAGCAGGTTAGGATAAGGTAGGTCTGATTATTGTTCTGAACATGGCGAGTGCTGGTTTATCAACCCGGTTTCACGTTGTCAAAACAAGTCTGACTTACGATATTTTCCTTCCTCTTTATAACACGGGGGCTCTGGGGACAGGCATTTTCCTGAAACCATTGCCCCCTTCTATTTTCAGCACGCCGATATATAGCCTACTTTTGCGCTAATGACGCGCTACTTTCTTCAATTGGCCTACAGGGGTACGGCTTACCACGGCTGGCAACGGCAACCAAACGGCCTGAGTGTTCAGGAAGTACTCGAAACAGCGTTAAGCACGATTTTACGGCAACCGATTGCCATTGTAGGCAGCGGACGAACCGATGCCGGTGTGCATGCGGCTGAACAATTTGCCCATTTTGAGTTCGATACCCCGTTGCCCGTAAACCTGATCCGCTCGATCAACAGCATGATTCCAGCGGATATTGCGGTGTATGACTGCTTTCCCGTCCGCCCCGACGATCATGCCCGGTTCACGGCTATATCCCGGTATTATCAATACACGATCAGCCCCCGAAAAGACCCGTTTCGCGATGGGCTCGTTTATGTGTTTACCTTGCCGCTGTTGATTGAACGCATGAACGAAGCGGCCAACCGGTTGCTGCATCACATAGATTTTGAAAGTTTCAGCAAAGTCAAAACGGATGTGCTGACGTTCAACTGCCAGATTGAACGAGCCTGTTGGGAGCAACGGGCCACCGGCGATCTGGTCTTTCATATCAAAGCCAATCGGTTTTTGCACGGCATGGTCCGGGCCATCGTCGGAACCTTACTGGCGGTAGGACAGGATCGTTTAAGTGTCGATGCCTTCGATCAGATCATTCTGGCCCGTGACCGCCGAAAAGCTGGACGAGCCGCCCCCGCCCAGGGGCTTTCACTGGTCGAGGTCGGTTATCCAGGGGAGGTGTTTGCAGCGATAAAGAGTGAATGATTGAATGAGTGCTTGTGCGTAATGTTCACTCTTTCGCTCTTTAGTTTTTCACTCTTTTTTCATGACATTCAAGTAAAAAAAAGAAATTTTGTCAGGAATCGGAACCATCATACTAGCCGCTGGCGACTCGTCGCGAATGGGGGGCGAACCCAAGCAGTTGATCAGCTATAAAGGCCAGTCGCTCCTGCGACGGGTAACAGAAAGTGCATTGGCGCTACAACGTGGGCCCGTCGTTGTTGTTTTAGGCGCTAATCGGGCGCAGATCGTCCCCGAACTCAGCGGATTACCCATCACGCTGGTCGATAATTCGAATTGGCCAACCGGTCAGGCATCGTCGCTGAAAATAGGACTGGCCGCGCTGTACCTCACCAACAAAGATATCGACGCCGTTCTGGTGCTTCACACCGATCAGCCACTGGTATCGCTCGGCCTGTTGCAGCACATGGTCGACGTACAGAACGAGGAAGGCAAAGGTATCGTGGCCTGCCGCTACGATACTCAGCTCAGTGTACCAGCGCTGTTTCACCGCGATTACATCAACGAACTCCTGCAACTGGAGGGCGACAAAGGCGTTAAATGGGTGATCGCCCGCCATCGAAACGATCGTTCGGAAGTGCCGTTCGAAGCCGGTTCCATCGATCTGGATTCCAAGCGTGATCTGGACTTGTTTCAGCAGGTCATTATGCACACATCGTAGAGGCCGATAACCCGGACTGGAATAAATTTCATGCAAAAACTAGCTACTGCCAGCGACCTTCAAATCCGTCTTGAGACAGTTCTCCGCATCGTAGAACGGGAGTTTGTACCCCTTACTGACGAGCAGCTTCGCTGGAAACCCGCGTCTGATCAATGGAGTATTATCGAATGTTTGCAGCATCTTAATCTGGCTGAGCGATTCTACATTCACAACATTCAGCACAAGGTAGACCGGCTTGGTCTGGTGCAGACAAACCCCAGCGATCAGCTTCTGGAAAGTGACCTGGTGGGTAAAGCAATGCTGTTTATCGTCGACCCACAAGTCAGGATCAAATTGCCCGCGCCGGGCGTAATCTACCCCCGAAAAGCCGCTGATCTAGTGCCCGCCGATGTAATCCGGCAATTCCTCGACCTACAAACCTTACTGAACACCCTGCTTAACAAAGCCATCTACCTGAACTGGAATCGGGAGCAGGTAATGTCTCTTTTTGGCAACTGGCTCAAGCTTCGGCTGGGCGACGCATGCCGAATGCTGGTGGCGCACACCGAGCGGCATATGAAGCAGGCGCTGCGGGTAAAGGCACAAATGGATACATTTTTGGCCTAAGTATAGGCTTATAATCATAGATTTTCAGTTCTGAACCCTATTATTGCAGCGGCTCAGAACTGAAAACCTAAAACCCTGGTGTTGATGAAAAATTATATTATCCAGGATTCCTGGAATATTGTTGAAGAAGGATTTCACCGTGACGTCAATGAAGTTACCGAAAGCGTTATGTCGCTCGGTAATGGCCGACTGGGCCAGCGCGGTAATTTTGAGGAAAAGTTTACCGGCAAAACCTTACAGGGTAACTACGTTGCGGGTGTGTATTACCCCGACAAAACCAGGGTAGGCTGGTGGAAAAACGGCTACCCGGAATACTTCGCCAAGGTCCTGAACGCGGCCAACTGGATCGGTATCGACATTGATATCGAGTATGAATCGCTCGATCTGAACCAGTGCGAGGTGCGGGATTTCAGGCGGGTGCTGAACATGCAGGAAGGGTATCTCGAACGTTCGTTCGTGGCCATACTGAAGAGCGGGCGGGAACTACAGGTGAACGCCAAACGGTTTTGCTCCATCGTTGACGATGAGGCCGGAGCCATCCGATACGCCATCAAGCCGCTGAATTTTGAGGCCAAAATTACCATTACTCCGTACATTAACGGCGACATCCGCAACCGCGACGCAAACTATGATGAAACGTTCTGGGATGAGGTACGCAAAGAAACCGGATACGGAGAAGCGTTTATTGAGCTTCGGACGCGCAAAACGGGCTTTCACGTGGCCACGGGCATGTGCGTCGAGATTGAGCAGGATGGGGTAAAAGTCGATTATCAGTCGCAGCCCATCAAGTACGAGAAATACGTCGCTAACCGCATCACCCTCGACTGCCGGAAGGGGCAGGAAACGGTTATTTACAAATACGCCGTGAACCTATCGTCGCTCAATTACGATTCGGATACGATCATTAAGGACGCCCATCAGTACATCCAGCGAGTTACCCGCAAAGGCTACGAAAAAATGCTGTTTGAGCAGAAACAGGCCTGGGCGGATAAATGGAAAACAAACGACATTATCATTGAAGGCGATATTGCCGCGCAACAGGGTATTCGTTTCAATATTTTTCAGCTCAACCAGACCTATACCGGTGAGGATGAGCGGCTAAACATCGGACCAAAAGGGTTTACGGGGGAGAAATACGGCGGATCGACTTATTGGGATACCGAAGCCTACTGTCTGCCATTCTACCTATCCACGGCGGAACAGAAGGTAGCGAAAAATCTGCTCGTTTACCGCTACAAGCAACTCGGCAAAGCCATCGAAAATGCGCAGAAACTTGGTTTCCGGGCCGGGGCCGCGCTTTATCCGATGGTGACCATGACGGGCGAAGAGTGCCACAACGAATGGGAAATTACGTTCGAGGAAATTCACCGGAACGGCGCCATAGCCTACGCCATTTTCGATTACGTGCGTTACACCGGCGATGAGCAATACCTGGTCGAATACGGGCTGGAAGTACTCATTGCCATCAGCCGGTTCTGGAGCCAGCGGGTCAACTACTCGAAAGCCAAAGACCAATACGTGATGCTGGGCGTAACGGGGCCGAACGAGTACGAAAATAACGTTAACAACAACTGGTACACCAACTACATTGCCGCCTGGACGCTTCGGTACACCATTGAAGCTGTAGCGAAAGTGAAGGCGCTGGAACCCTCGGTCTACGCCGATCTGATCGACCGGATTCACTTCCGGGAGGAAAAAGAACTGGCCACGGCCCGGCAGATCGTGGAGAAAATGTACCTGCCAAAAGACGAATCGCTGGGGGTATTTCTGCAGCAGGAAGGCTTCCTGGACAAGGACCTGATGCCCGTGTCGGATATACCGAAAGGTCAGCGGCCCATCAATCAGAACTGGTCGTGGGACCGGATTCTGCGGTCGTGTTTCATCAAGCAGGCCGACGTACTGCAGGGACTCTACTTCTTCGAAAATGAGTTTGATACCGAAACGTTAAAGCGAAACTTTGATTTTTACGAGCCAATGACCGTACACGAATCATCGCTCTCGCCCTGCGTTCACTCCATTCAGGCGTCAAAACTGGGCATGAAAGAAAAAGCCTATGAGATGTACCTGCGTACCGCCCGCCTTGATTTGGACGATTACAACAACGACACCGAAGATGGCTGTCACATCACGAGTATGGCGGGTACGTGGCTGGCGGTCGTGAAAGGGTTTGGCGGTTTCCGGATTGAAACCGGACAGGGCAACGAGGCTCGGGTTGTTCTCAACCCATACTGCCCGAATAACTGGCAATCGCTGTCGTTCAAGATTCGTTTCCGGGGCGTGTTGTTGCAGGTAACAACTACCCAGCAGGACGTCACGGTGCACAATTTTTCGGGCCAGCCCATTACCATTCAACTGCTCGGGAAAGACGTAACGGTCAAAGCTGAGAGCCATAAAACCGTGAGTATGAAGGTACTGGCCTAATTCACACGTTGATGTATAGCTGTATTTCGTAGAATGGTTGGTAAATACATTCAGTTTAAGGCCGCCCATACGCAAGCGATATGCCTTCGCGTTTGGGCGGCCTGCTGCTTGGTTGCAGCCTGTTTGTTTTTACTAGCCTGTCAATCGACTGACCAGAAGAAATCCGAAAACGCAGGGGCGATCACCCCTGCATTTTACCACTGGAAATCTACCTATGCGCCAACGCGCCCGGAACGGGAGCAACTCAAAACGCTGCACGTTCACAAGTTATACGTCCATTTCTTCGATGTTGATTGGGATGCTCGAACTCACAAACCAGTGCCCAAAGCGTTTGTGCGGTTCCGGCAGAAGCCCGTGGGGAGCGTGGTGCCGGTGGTCTTTATCACCAACCGCACGCTCCTGAACCTGCCGCCTGCCGGGGTAGCAGAACTGGCAACCCATATCAACCGGGCGATTACGCAAATTTGTCAGCAGAATAAACTAAACTTCGGCGAAGTGCAGGTCGACTGTGACTGGAGTCCCCGCACCCGCGACCGGTATTTTCGATTGCTTTCGTTGCTGACTGAGCAATTTAGCTGTCCGCTCTCGGCGACCATCCGGCTGCATCAAATCAAATACACCGACCAGACCGGGATTCCGCCTGTATCGCGCGGCATGCTGATGCTGTATAACGTAGCGGACTGGAAGCGGGCCGATACGCGCAACTCCATCTACGACGCCGACATCGCGAATCAATACCTGTCTTTCGTGTCGACTTATCCGCTACCGCTGGATGTTGCACTGCCCTTATTCCGCTGGACGGTCGTGTACCGGCACAATCGGTTTATTACCTTTCTGAATAATCTTGATCGTAAAGTTCTGGCAAACAGTCAATTTCTGGCTCCGCAAGCCGACAGTATGCGGTTTGTCGCCACGTGCGATACCGTTGCGCTGGGGCTGTCCATTCAACGGGGCGACCTGTTTCGGGCTGAGGCCGTTACGGCTGAAACGCTGGTCAACGAAAAAAAACGGTTGCTGAGCCAAATTCAGAACCGACGAATTACTTTTGCTTTATACCACCTTGATTCAACGGCACTTTTTTCGTATTCCCTTGAAACGCTTCAAACACTGCTTGGCAATGGGCCGCTTCCGTAGACCCGCTTTTATGTTCTTTGTCCTGATCGGCTTGGCCTGTGGCCCCTCGTTCGATCCTAATGAGTTCATGAGTTTCTTCATGCCCGAATCGGGCAATGCGCAACCCGAAGATAGTCGATACATCTTCACGCCACAGTTTTACAATGATGCCGAGTCCTATGAGCCGTACGGAAGCGTTCCGGCTGCCGTCATTGACGAGAATATAAAAGCCTGGGGAAACTACACCGGCAACAAGCTACCGGACACGTTGATCAGCCGGGCCCTATACGATGAGGAAAGCACCGCCGTGCGGGTGTTACGGGCGAGTCTGGAGCAGAAAAATCCGGATGCCGTCGCTTATTTAACCTTTGCCTGGGCGGCTGACAATGGGCAGGGTAATCCCTGGAATCCAAACGCATCCAAGGTAGATAGTACACAACTACCCCAGGCGCTTGACGAGGCTAAAAAACGGTATCAGACTACCACGGATGCTTTTTTGAAAGAACGGTATGCCTTCCAGGCAGTAAAGCTGGCCAGCGAACTGGGCGATCCCAAACAGGCGCAGCACCTGTATGACCAGCTCGTGGGTCCGCTTCCGAAAAAGACGTTTATCAGCGATTGGGCATTGTGCCGCCGGGCGGGGGGCAGCCTGGCCCTGGGCGATACAGCAAAGGCTATTTATGAATTTGCGCAGGTATTCGACCGGTGTCCGTCGCGCCGGAAAGCCGCCGAAACGAGTCTCCGTAAATATGGTATCCAGTTCCGGGAGAAGGCGTTGGAGTACGCCAAAACCGACACGGAACGAGCGGCTGTATATGCACTCTGCGCCATTCAGCCCGGTATACCGCTCGGCGGAACGGGTGCATTGGCAATGCTCAAAGAAGTGGTTCGATTGACCCCAAAAAATCCGTTGATCGAACTGATCATGGCGCGGGAGATCAACCGAAACGAGTACTATTTTTTTATGACCGACGAGGAGTACACGCGCAACAACATAAGTGTAACGCCGGATTCGGTAAGGTTTGCCAACCGGAAAAATCAGGCACCTGCCTACTTCGATGAACTACGTTCGTTTGCGCTCGAAGCGGCCAACAATAAAGCATTGGCCGATCCGGCTTTCTGGTACACGGCGGCTGCTTACCTGGACTATCTGGGTAAAGATTACACGGCAGCCCAAACGCATCTCGATCAGGCCGACCAATCGCCAGCCACGAACAAAACCCTGACCGCGCAGATTGCTGTACAGCGGATGCTGCTGCTGTCAGCTCAAACAGAAGTCGTTACACCGCAAACAGAACAGCAGCTGATTGGCTATCTGGAAGCATTCGACAGCACGGGAAACTTCCGGATCAACAACGCCTATGTTTCTGTGTGCAAGCAGTTTGCCAACAAGTATACGTATTCGGATACGCCGAAAAGTGGCTGGCTGTCGAGCTGTAGCCGTGCCAAAACGCAGCCGGTAGATGATAATGCTCGGGCAAAGTCCTATTTGTTTACTATTCTGACGAGCCAGCCCGGTGCCAACTCGTATTTTGCAAGTACAGTCGATCCTCATGCCATTGATGATACGGTTTCATCGGCCACCCTTCAGCAGACCATTCGCTTCATGCGTCAGCCAAACCAGACCGACTTTGACAAACGCCTGATTAAATTATCGACGCTGAACACGGATCAGCTGACGCTGTTGCTGGGCCGACGATTCATGATGGAGCATCGCTATGCCGAAGCGGCTGATGCGTTTGGCAACGTAAATCCTAAACTGTGGCAGAGCGAACCGTTCACGCTCTACTACAAAACCAACCCATTCGCGATTAAAATGCCTCGGCTCGTAGCCGTCGATCAGGCGGGGGGAGCCAAGCGTGCTTCGAACCCAATGGGTGTAAACTTCCCGGCTGAATCGCAGCCGAATCCCTACTCACCGGTTCAATTTGCCCGGCATATGGCCGATCTGGAAAAGCAGGCCCAATCCGCCACGGGCGATCAGGCGGCTGAATTGTATTATCAATTGGGGTGTGGTGCGTGGAATTTGAGCTGGTACGGGAATGCGTGGCTGCTCGTCAAGTCGTACTGGAGCGCAGGAGAACCGCCCGTGTATGATGTGCCGACCGATCCCGTTGCCAGGCAAAAACGCTTCGATGCGCTGATGAATACCGATTATTACACGACATCGCACGCCAAAGGATACTTCGAACAATCGGTAAAAGCGGCCAAAACGCCCGCCCTGGCTGACCGATCGGCTTACATGGCCGCCCGTTGTGAAGCCCATGCGTTCGCCGTTCAGCGTTCGATCGAGCAGATTCGCAACGGGTATGTGTATGAGGAAGACTCAACATTTGTGAAAAATATGCTGACATTACGCAGGGCGAGATACGCCAGTGCCTACAGTGAATTTTTCAAAAACCGCCGACGCAGTTTGTTCGATAAGGAGATGATTCGTGAATGCGCGATGTATAAAGACTTTCTGACGTTCGGGGAGGAAAACGGGGATTAACTTTTTGAGACATGGTTTGTGTGTTTCTGTCCTGATTCAGTGGCTCGTGTCCTCACGAGCCACTGAATCGGATGGTATTGCTAACGCGCACATGGGCCGTGAGGACACGGCCCAAGGTAATGGCTTTATTACAATGGCGAACATTACACGGACAATCATCGGGTAATCGCTCGATAAATACTACGATCTACTTTAGCTAGTCTTCAACCCATACATGGCCACTAACCCAACCAACGGAGGTAATTTTAATTGGGTAGCCCCCGTATATGACACGCTTGCTTTCCTGGTATTTGGTCATAAACTACAGCGGGCTCAGGTGGTTTTTCTGGATCAGATACCAGCCGGGGCTTCCGTCCTGCTGGTGGGCGGAGGTACAGGCTGGCTTCTGGAGCAACTTCTGAAGCGCGGTAGTATCCGACGCATCGTGTATCTCGAAACGTCGCGGAAGATGGTGGCCCGCGCCAGTCGGCGGATGATCCGGAAATCACTCCTGGGATCGGTCGATTTTCGGGTCGGGGATGAAACGGTACTCTTGCCTAACGAATCGTTCGACGTGATCATGACGCCCTTCGTACTGGATCTTTTTACGGAAACGACCCTGAAAACCCGGTTTATTCCACCTTTATTGAACGCGCTCAAACCAACCGGATTGTGGCTGGTGACGGATTTTGTTCAGCCGCCTGCCAGGTGGCAGCGCGCACTTTTATGGACAATGATCCGCTTCTTCCGGCTAACGGCAGGCATTGAAGCCAACCGACTGGCGGACTGGCAGCAATGCCTGCTCAATGCGAATTTAGTCCTTCACGAGCACCGTCGTCAGGTAGGCGGCATGGTATCGGCCGAGGTATGGGCGAGGACACAACGCCAGCGTTAAAGATCCCGAAATAGCTTGCCGACGGCTCGATACGTACTGATATCATACCACTCTTCGGTACCCAGGTTCAGCCATTGACCGTCGCGACGGGGGCGTTTCAGCTGGGCATCATCCGGGTCATAATCGTAGCTGTATACTTGGCTCATCACGTGCTGCAATGTTGACCAGGGGAGCGTTTTCGTTTGCTCACGTCGATTTTCGACCGTGGTTAGTTTCACGCTGCGGTCAACAAACGAAGCGGTCATTCGTAGCTCCAGTTCTTCTCTTGGGTCGCTGAGGTTCAGATACGTTAGCTCGAAAGGGCGCTCACGGCCGAGTGCTTCATAGGTTGCCTGAATCAGTTCCTGCATCAGGTATTGCCAGTCGTCGGGTTTGGTGGGTTTTCCGCTGGTTTTAGTCCCATTATCCGGTTCGATGGTAATATCCCAGAAATCATCCTCTTCGTCCAGTTCGTCCTCATTCAGGGGTTGCAGCCGGGTTTTACGTACCAGAGCCGCCAGCGATTCCCACCAGGCTCTGGGCAATCGACCCGACCAGGCATAATCGTCATCGCGGGTGTACCCTTCGGCAATCAGCTCGTCGTCATCAATGTCTTCGCGGTCTGGATAGGTAATGGCAAGCGCTACCTGAAGGGCGTTGGCGGCAACAGTCGTAATAGACAGGGTATAAAAATACGAGTAGGGGGCGGGCAACGAACGGGCCGTCTGGTAGCGAATCTGAAGACTTTTGAAGGACATAAAGCGTCGGTTAACAAGGGCACAAAGTTAACGCATTTGCGCTACCGTCGCCTTCTGATCAACTTTGCCGGTGGGTGTTTCCGCAAATTGATCAATGGTACGGCATTCTTTCGGTACGGCATACGGCCCCAGCGACTCCCGAATGGCATGTTGTAGCCGTTGCCATTGGTCAGCATGAATCGGCTCCCGCTCGCTGATCACGACAAGGCGTTGGCCCAGACGCTCATCGGGCAAGCCCGCTACGAACAGACGGGGAATTGGCTTACCGGAAGCAGCCGCATCTTCGGCCAGAAGCGTCTGAATCAGTAACTCGACTGGCTCGGGTTGTACTTTCACCCCGCCGGTATTGATAATTCGGTCGGCCCGGCCAAGTAACCGAAAGTGAGGACTCGAACCATGTTGACCAGCAATCAGCTCGACAACATCGTTGGTCTGAATATGCTCAAAATTGGTGGCGGCTGATGTAATGTGAAGGCACCCCCGCGCATCGGTGCCCAAGTTGACACCCGCCAGAGCAGTAAATACATCGCTCGCATCCGGGCCGTTTAATCGCCGGAGGGCAATGTGCGAAACGGTCTCGGTCATACCGTACGTGGCGTAGACAGGAGCATCAATCACCTGCAAAGCCTGCTCCAGAGCCGGGCTCGTGGCCGCTCCACCCACCAGAATAGCCTTCATCTGGTTGAGCGTATCCACTTGTTTCGCTCTGCTTCCGGCGTCGGGGTTGGCCAGAATCGTTTGTAGTTGAAGCGGAACAAGGGCTGTAAAGGCAATGCTGGCGGTGGCCGGGTCAAGGCCCGTTAAGGGATTACTGGCGGGCTCGATGATGGTCATGGGCAATCCCAGTTCCAGGCCCCGAACGAGCATCATAATACCGGCAACGTAGCGGATATTCAGGCAGACAAGCGCGGGATCACCCGCCCGTAAGCCAAGGGTTTGGCCCGTAAGGTGGGCACTGGCCTGCATCTGCGCCCGCGTCAGCTGAATGGGCTTTGGCGTTCCGGTCGAGCCGGAGGTAACTAGCGTAAACTGTTGTTGATTAGTCAGCCAGGTTCGACAAAAAGCCAGTGCTTCTTCCTCGTAAGGCGTTTGCGGGACCGGCCATGTGTCAGCAGAAACAGGATCGACCAGCATGTATCCGCTAATTATGAACTCGGATTGTACCTGCAGCCAGGTTTGTCTCAACCGTATATTGCGTAAGGGGCAACGTGGCCGGGCCAACGATCACCTTACCGGTGGTATCAAAACGCGACAAATGAAGGGGGCAGTAGAATTGATTCTCAACGGATTTGTAGGTCAGTTCGGTGCCCTGGTGGGTGCAGGCAGCCGAGACCGCAACGTACTGACCGTCTTTGGTTTGAGCAACAATGACCCCATTGGCTGTCACATAACCCCCTTTAACCAGGAGGTTTGCGTTTAGCTTATCGTCCAGACGCAACGTAAAATCAACTTTCTGGCTGGGGGTTGGGGTTGGGTCCGGGTCTCCCGCTCCGGCGCAACCGGCTATACAGCGCGACAACAGAATCGCGCCAATGCTGGTACCAACAAGACGGAAAAATTCGTGACGTGGCATTAACGCGTTGTCCATGGGGTAAAGGGTGGTTTCCATACCGGTTTTAGCGTACTTTTGTGGCGCTTGGCCTATTCAGGTGTAAATATGCGTTATTTTTTGTCATTCAACGACAGCAAACAAATACGTTTGCCGGGCTGTTACCAAACAAAAACGAGTGAAAGAGCGAAAGAGTGAAAGAGCGCCTGTGTCAGCGTTTCACTCATTCACTCATTCGCTCTTTTACTCTTTAAGAATGGAAGAAGCAAAAGTATTCGTCAACCCAATTTCGCCGGATAAGGTTGCCGAAGCGCCCGGTCTGCTGGCCTACGCACATACAGCCGGTGGCGCTGTCATTCGGCCGGAAGACAAGGGAAAAATAACCGGCCGGGCCGTGGCCGCTATGCGCGAGCAAACGGACATGCAACTGAGCCAGCTGTACAAACAAATGCAGTTGCTGGCCGAACAGGCAACGGCCATTCGGCACCGGGTCGAAGTGTCGGAGCGTATTTATTCCGCTCAGATGAGTTTCGAACCCGTTGTTGGGCATACCTATTATTTCTACCAGCGCAAAAATGGCACAGATCTACTATCCATGATTGGCCCTACCGAATGGGGACGCAAGTTTCCGTTCGAACGCTGTCTTGCCACCGTTCGTATGATGGCCGACCATACCTGGGACGTGCAGTACCACGAAGTTTCTTATAATGAGTGAAAGATAGAAAGAGCGAAAGAGCGTTTGAAAGGGCGGCTCTTTCGCTCTTTCTATCTTTCACTCTTTCACTCATTATTTATGCAAAGCAACTATCCCTGGGAAACGATTAAGGAATACCAGGAAATTCTGTTCAGCTACTACGACGGTATAGCTAAAATCAGTATCAACCGGCCGCACAAGCGCAATGCCTTTACGCCCCTCACCGTTACCGAAATGTCGGAAGCGATGGAACTGGCACGGCAGGACGAGCGGGTAGGCGTCATCATTCTGACCGGCGAAGGCGGTGAAGCGTTTTGCTCGGGGGGAGATCAGTCCATTCGCGGGCATGGCGGCTACGTAGGTCAGGACAAAGTGCCCCGGTTGAATGTACTGGATCTGCAAATGCAAATCCGACGTATACCAAAGCCGGTAGTGGCCATGGTTGCCGGGTATGCCATTGGGGGCGGACACGTGCTGCACGTTGTCTGTGACTTGAGCATTGCCGCCGAAAACGCCCGTTTCGGGCAGACAGGTCCCAAGGTGGGTTCGTTCGACGGTGGGTTCGGGGCGTCCTATCTGGCGCGGGTTGTGGGGCAGAAGAAAGCCCGCGAAATCTGGTTTCTCTGCGATCAGTACGATGCCAAAGAAGCCCTGGATATGGGTCTGGTCAACAAAGTAGTTCCTCTCGACGAACTAGAAGAAGTGACCATCGCGTGGTGCCGGAAAATGCTCGAAAAAAGTCCGCTGGCCCTGCGGATGCTCAAAGCCTCCTTCAATGCGGAACTGGATGGGCAGGCAGGTATTCAGCAACTGGCCGGTGATGCGACGCTGCTCTACTATTTATCCGAAGAAGCAAAAGAAGGAAAAGACGCTTTCCTGGAAAAACGGAAACCCGACTTTAGTAAATTTCCCAAGTTTCCGTAACGGAACCCAAGGAGGTCGTTTAGGATTTACAAAAAAGCTAAGGTAGTATTTTGTCATTCCTCCTGCTTTGGAATAACAAAATCCCGTCGAAAGTAAAATCTTGAACAGGTTCAATATACAACAGGAATGTCCGGCTGAGAGGTCGGACATTTTTTGTTTTAAGGCCAAATTATGTCAATTCTGACTGCCATAGTGGACTGTCTATTGAATTTCCTACTCAGTATGTAAAAAATTAGTTCTACAAACGTGCAACTTAAGACGTTCCTGCTTGTCCTTATCCCAGTTATGTAATGCTTATTCCGGTTGATGAATTCACTAATACTAATGGTAGAAAAAGTAAAACTGTTTTTTTTAGTTGCCTTGCTGTCTTTGGGATATGCAAACGCACAAATTAACTCTAGTATAACAGACTCTCTTTTTTCAACCTCGTTAAACGAGAATCGACGTATTAAGATTGTGTTGCCATCTGTCTACAGCGAAACGAATAAAGAGTTGTACGGGGTCATTTATTTGCTGGATGGCGAGTGGTATACCGAACTAGCCCCTAATGCATATAATTTTGCGAAGTCAGGCGGATTTCTCCCCAACACAATTATAGTTTTAATTTCCAATGTCTACATTGACGGTATCAATCAGCGAAATCGTGATTTTGAGCCATATGTGGACAAAAATGGATCAAAATTATTTCTTTCTTTTTTAGAAAAAGAACTTCTACCATACATAGACAAAAAGTATCCCAATAATGGTCAGAAAAATCTGCTGGGTAGTTCGCTTGGCGGACTGTTTGCAGTGCACACTTTTCTGACAAATCCGGATCTCTTTCAAGCCTACGTTGCCTGTGACCCTAATCTAGATTGGGAGAAGGAATCTTTGGCAAAATTGGCTGAAACGAAACTGCCAACCCTTGAAACGAAGAAAACTATTTTATTCATAGCCACCAACGATTACTCGTTTGAAACAAACGGGGGCAAGAAATTTAACAATATTTTACAAACGAAAGCCCCCAAATCTATACACTGGCAACTGAAAACGTATCAAAATGAAACGCACTATAGTGTACAATATAAAGCGTTTTATGACGGTTTAAAATATATTTATTCGGGTTGTTGGCCCGAGAAATTCGATTTTGCTCCCAGAGGGGGATTCATCGAAAAAGGGAAGCCAATTCGGTTGTTTGTGGCAAACAAAAATCCTTCCGTTAGCTATACGCTAGATGGTACAGATCCTACGGAAAAGTCACCGAGATTCGCTCCGGATCAGGCAATTATAATCAGTAAACCTACTACGCTGAACGTGAAAACCATCGCCACTCGCGATCAATATAAAGATTCATTGAATGCTTTTTTCTATCCAATAGATAGACATAAACTAAAAAGTGAACAGATAAAAGATACCTCTACTGTTCACTTATCATCAAGCAGCTCATGGGACGAGTTGCCATCCACAAACGTAGCAGAAACAGTTCATAAATCACAAACAAATCTTGATAGCCAGCAAGCAAATAAGTCGACAAATGCCGTAGCTATTATTAAAAAAACACTGAAAGTGGATACTGACAGCTATTACGTATTTGTTATTGATGCGCCAGGGGGATCCAGATTATATGTAGGTCATGCACTATTGATCAATAGTATAACAAATTTGGATTATAGAATGCAAAGTTTCGCAGTATATCTAAAGAAGGGATCTTATAAAGTGACGGCGCAACTGCGTCAGATCCATAACGGTAGGCAGCCTGTAATGAGAATGTTCAGGACAACCACGTCCAATGATAAATGGTGGGAAAATGAACTATAAATTGTTTAGTTAAAAGGCAGATCCTCAGGAAATAATAACAACTATACCCGGAACTATTTTCGTATGCTTACGGCTACATGAAGGCTCATACAACCGTGAAACAAGAAACGCTGACCCTATGAGAGTCAGCGTTTTGAAACCACTATCCACACCAAATATAAACCGAACCTGCTCGGCATATACCCTTTTGAAACAGTACGTAAAAAGCGGACTGAGCGTGGCATTGCAGGTTCAGGGAAAGAGAATATGCCTGGGCAACGTCTTGTTGATTGGTTTATAATTCAGGCAGGACGTACCGGAAATGAATAGTATTTTGCCAGAATATGCTTTGGATCTCAATAGCTATTCCGAACGGGTTAATCAGGATGGATCAGATAAAATGGGGTATCATCGGTTGTGGCGACGTAACCGAATTGAAAAGTGGACAGGCGTTCAATAAAGTGCCAAACTCATCGCTGGTGGCTGTTATGCGGAGAGATGCCGAAAAAGCGGCCGATTATGCCAAACGGCACCATGTGCCAGCCTGGTACGATGATGTGGACGCGCTGATCAACGACCCCAATGTAAACGCCATCTATGTTGCAACGCCCCCCGATAGCCATGCTGATTACGCTATTCGGGCTATGCGGGCCGGCAAACCCGTATACGTTGAAAAGCCGATGGCGCTCAATGGGGCCGAATGTGAAGCCATGAACCGAATAAGTCAGCAAACGGGTATGCCGCTTTTTGTTGCCTTTTATCGACGCGCCCTTCCTTATTTCCTGAAAGTAAAGGAGTTGATCGATCAGAAGGTTATTGGCGATATTCGGTATGTTCATGTTCAGTTGAACTGGCAACCCAAAGACGGTGAGATGGGCGAGCAGTCTCAGCCCGGATGGCGGGTTTCCCCTGAGATTTCGGGCGGTGGTCATTTTCACGATCTGGCGTCGCATCAGTTCGATTTCCTGGAATTTGTACTGGGTCCCATTAAAAGTGCTACCGGTATCGCCAGCAATCAGGCTGGTTTGTATGCCGCCGATGATATTGTTGTCGCCAATTTTAACTTCGAGTCTGGTGTATTGGGAACCGGCAACTGGTGTTTTACGGTAAATAAAGAGCAGCGTCTGGAACAAACCCAGCTTATCGGTTCAGACGGAAAAATCACGTTTTCTTTTTTTGAGAATTTTGTCATTGCCGTAGAAACCAAAACGGGATCTGAAGCCTACACGATTCCTTTGCCGGAACACGTTCAACAGCCACTCATTGCGCACATTGTAAGCGAGTTACGAGGAGAGGGTAAAAGCCCGAGTACGGGAGAAACCGGCGCAAAAGCCAGCAGGATACTGGATTGGATAACCACCCGGTAAGCCTGCCTCAACAACGATAATTATGGGTAGACTGTTGTTCGACCAAACGACCAGTACCAATAGCCCACCGCACCTACCCATGTCATTAGCAGCCAGAGCCCTACCGGCAAACCAAACATGATCGCCAGTAAACCGCCGATGAAGCTGGCCAGCACGCCCGACAGCCAGCGTTCGGGTAAGGCTTCATAGCCATAAGCCAGACTGTGCAGCAGGAGTGTACCGCCCCAGCCCGTTAGCCAGAGCCAGAGGATGTAATCGAGCGGGACGCCCACGGGGCAGTTGCGCAGGAGAATCAGCAGTTCGGGTAGCCAGATAAGCCCGTACATAAACGCGTACCGGACGAAACGCTGCCACCACGTCAGGGGAAGGTTTTGTAGGAAAAGCAGGTATTGCCGCTCGAATGCACTAACCTGACCTCCTACCTGTGCATGCCCCAGTACAGCTAACAAAAGGCCGATGAGCAGTAGTCGCTGGTCGTAATCGTCGGTGGGGTACAGGCGGCAGACACCCGCCAGCAACAGACAGGAGAAGGCCTTCGTCAGGAGTAGCGACAGGGGTTCGTGCCGAAGCCAGTAGGTTGGGAAAAACAACGCATAGGGTAGCTTGATTGTCAGGTGGGGCAATTGGAAGGCGTTTGGGTTCGGATGCCGTAGCCGGTAATCTGCCAGCGCGGTACCTGTTCCGATCAGCGCGACATTGACCAGTATAATGGCCATAAATGAATGCCAGCGTTCGTGTTGAACTGCCAGTTGGAGCATCCAGCCTGCATACACCAGAACCGGAGCCAGCAGGGCTATCTGAACGATGATCCACAGCAGCCAGCGCGTTGCCGAGGGCAGCAGCCAGAACGTTTGCAGGAAGAGGTGTTCCGGAGCCGTTAGCGCCTGCCTGACGAAAGCAGCCGTTTTCAGCAGGTACAATCCCCAGACAACAAAAATAATCGCCAGGAAGAACGGCGAGCCGAGCGCGGCCATGATGAGGGCTTTGTGCTCAACCGCACTCAAAAAACCAAAGGCCAGTAGAATCACCACCAGAAACGTACCCGCGTTTTTGACGTAGAACGTTCGGACAAAAACCTGATGAAGAACAGTCAGCATAGCCGGTCAGGTTGTGGGCGAAATGATTCCGTTGCCAACTTGCCAAACGCCCGTTAAAGATAGTCCCGTAAGACTAATGTCCTGGTGCGACGTGAGCAGAAACGAAACGGCTTGTTCTTCGTTGAGTTGCCGGATGTAGGTAAACAGTTTTTCGGCCGTGGCAACATCAAGCGTCGTCAGGGGTTCGTCGAGGAGCACCAGATGAGGTGTTCCCAGAAGGGCCAGTAACAAGGACAGTTTCTTGAGCATACCACTCGAAAACTGGCCCGTCGGCTGCGTCCAGAACGTGTCGACGCCTAACATAGTGGCCAGCTGATCAATCTGTCCGGCGGGTGCTTTTTTGGCTTTCCCGACAAAACCTGTCAGATCCCGTGCCGTCAGAAACGAAGGAAAGAGCGGCTCGGCCTCGGCATAATTCACCCGTAAACGATAGGCCACCGGATCGCGGTTGATCTCAAACTGATCGTCCAGTAAAATTTGTCCGGAAAAGGGTAAAAGGCCCGCAACTGTTCGAAAAAACGTTGTTTTGCCGGACCCATTACCCCCCCGAAAATAATGGATGCCGGGTGGCAAATGCAGCTCCGGAATAGTCAGAACCGGCTGGCTATTCTGGTACGTTTTGATGAGGTTTACAACGGTAAGCAAAAGAGGAATGATGAGTGATGGATTACATTTGTAATCTGGTTAAAATTATGTAAAGTAGTTTCCTGGCGCGTCATGCCGAAACTGGTGAGATAATACCAAAAAAGCGTTTAGCCGCTCCGGTAAGTATTGAAAATGGGACGTTCAGTCATTAGTTACTATGCCTACCATTTTACGCTTAGCCGAACGCCCCCAATGCCGTTTCGGGCGGGTGCTGCGTTGTAGTACCGATTGCCAACCGCGTTCAGGTCGTAGCCCAGGGAGTAGGTTCTGTTGAGGAGATTGTCGCCACTGGCGTAGACGTCGAACACCCAGTTTTTGATCAGTACATGCCGAAAGCCCAGCGTAGCCTGGAGCAATTGGGTCGGGTCAGACAGAACGGTGTTGGCGTCGTTCAGAGAAAACTGATTCAGGAACTGGTACGTTACGTGCGCGTAAAAGCCGGATCTTGTCTCGGCGTCAATACCGGTTACGTTGGTAGTTGGCGCAACGCCTGGCACTTTGTTGTTGGATAAATCAGCGCTTCCCTGCTGGTAATCCCGGAATCGGTAATTGGTGAGCGTCAGGCTATTCCAGAGACGAAGCAGGCTGAACAACCTCGATGAAGACGAGAGGTAGGTTGGCGACAGGAAGTCGTAACTGAGTTGTGCTTCCAGCCCCCGTTGATCGGTACGGCCCGCGTTGACAAAAAATTCGGCACCGGCGGCATCGGACCGGCGAACAATGGTTTCGCGCAGCTGAAACTGATAAACCGCCACATCAAACCGGAGCTTGCTGCGAAAGGCTGATCCTCGTAAACCTACTTCGTAACTCGTGCCCCGCTCGGGGTTGAGCGTTGTGTTGAATCCCCCCGCCGATGGGCGAACCTCCTGACTGGATGGGGCCGAATAACCCGTGCTGATGCTCACAAAAGCCGAAACGTTCGAACCGAAAGTCCGGAGCAAAGCGATTCGGGGTAGCCAAACGGGCGAAAAATCCCGATCGAGTAACGTTGCCGGTAAAGCGCCTACCGCCCGTGTCGGGAAGCGGGTAAAACCATACCGAACCTCGTTGCGGCTCAATCCTGCAGTCAGTCGAAAATGGGCGGGTAATTCGCTTTCCGTTTGTAGAAAAACCGTCGACTGTTGGGCGGTCAGCTCTTCGTCCGTCTGAATCGTGTCTGCCGTACCGCGCCGATTTCCGAAGTTACGATCGACCGTAAAATTGCGCAGGTATTCCGCGCCAACGGTAACAACTGTAGGAATGGACGTGGTGGCCAGCCGAATCTGGGTAATAGTCCGGCCACCGAGGCCCTGGTCAGCCCGTTTCTCGTAGTTGGTGATGAATGGATTGGCGAAGTCGGTTGTCGAGCCGTAAATGACGGTTGTGTTCTGAATCCGGTCGTTCCAGCGGTATTCGTGCGAGAAGCCGAGGTAGCCCACTTTCTGGTAAATACCCGCCTGCTGGTCGGCACTGCCGGGTAAGGTTGCCGTGGCCGGTCGGGAGGCCCGTGGGTTGTTCCCAAACTGGGCTGCATTCAGGCCACCGGGGGTCTGGTAGTGAAGATCCGAGTAGAGGGCCAGCACCGAAATCGTTCGTTTGGGGCTAACGGCAAACGAGCCGATCAAGCTCAGGTTGTCGCGCACAACGGCGCTATGATCCCGATAGCTATCTGACTGCAAATGGTTGTAGGTGAGTGATATAGCAGAGTTGTTTTTGCCCGTCTGCACCGAAATACCATTGCCATACAAACCATAGCTGCCTCCCAGGGCCGACACCTCAACACTGCTTTTACCCGCCGGAACGCCCAGGCCGCTAAATAGAATGGTGCCACCGGTGCCGGCTCCGTATAAGCTGCCCGATGGCCCTTTGATGACTTCTATTCGACCCAGAGCGCGCACGTCCAGCGCATTGAGTGGCGTATTGCCCCCCGCATCAGTCAGGGGAAGTTCGTTCCAGTAGGTTTTGATATTTCGTACGCCAAACGGGGATCGGATGGCGCTTCCCCGAATGGCCAGCCGGTAACTGCCCGGCGAGCGCTCATCTGCCCGCACCCCCGGCAATGTATTCAGGGCGGGTACCAGCGTAGGTGTACCGAAGCGCTGGTTTAAATCCCGGCGGGTGAGCAGCCCCACCGATGCGGGTGTTTCCAGCAACCGCCGGTTTGTCGCATAGCCACGTACGATAACTTCATTGAGCTGGAGGGTATCCTCCAGAGACGATGAGGGCGTTTGAGCAGAAAGGGGTATTGGAGAAAGGACGGGGAAAAAAAGAGCGATCAGAAGTAAACGATTGAGCATAGCAAGACATAGTAATTGCACAAAAGTACAACCTATTCTACTGTTTCAGGCTACTGTCCAATGGGTAGGTACTGTTCAGGATTTAATTCATATATGCCCGGACAGGCTTCGGCTGTTCAACTGATTCGAGTTACGGCCAATCGAAACGTATGCTCTGAATCAGTCAAACAGCTAGAGCCTGTCCGGGCCTGGATCTGAGGTCTTATCGGTTCGCGTTCCAGACCAGAATGGTGCAGCCGGTGGGGCTACTGGCTTGGTGTTCCGTACCGACCGGGTAATACAGGTAGGAGCCAGCCGCAAAGTGTTTGCCATTCTCTACCTGGGGGTCGACATACACGCCCTCAACGACAAATACTTCGTCGGGTACCGAGTGACTATGAACAGGGTAGCGTTTTCCCGCGCCGATGCGGATAAGCACCCGGTTTTCTCCTGGCTGAGCGCGTAATTGCCATTTCTCGACGCCTTCACTCACCACCTGCCAGATAGGTGCTGACGCATCCGTACTTTCGATCTGTGCCATAGCTGATTACGGATATTTTATTACTTCTCAACACTTTTTGCTGCCTCCAGTACCACCTTCAGAACGTCTTTGGGACGCGACACCATCGGAACGTGACTAGCCTTGACAACGGTAGTTTTTGCGTTGGCCCGTTTAGCCATCAGGCGCTCCAGGTCCGGGTTGATCGCACCATCTTCGCTGGCAACAATGTACCAGGACGGTTTCTGTTTCCAGGCCGCGTTGCTGGCTTTAGCCTCGAATACGCTGGCCGAAGCGGGCTGCTGTACAGAAAAGACCATGTCCTGCTCCGGTTCCGGCAAGTCACCCGCAAATGCTTTACGAATTCCCTCGCGGGTCAGGGTGATGAACCCATCGACGGGTTGCGTAAACGACGAAAGCTGCGTCGGGGCGGCTTTGGCACTCAGCGTAGCAATGGTTTCACCGGCATCGGGAGCCAGGGCCGCTACGTACACCAGTGCTTTCACGTGCGGATCGGTACCAGCTTCAGATATAACGAAACCGCCCCACGAATGACCGACGAGAATCACGTCGCCACCCGCCCGGTCGATGGCCTGTTTGGTAGCCGCAACATCGTCCTCCAGCGAAGTGGTCGGGTTTTGTACGGCAATTACTTTATACCCATCAGCCAGCAGTGGAGCCGCTACTTTACTCCAGGAGGAGCCATCGGCCCAAAGGCCGTGTACAAAAAGAATGGTTGGCTTGGCGGCTGTACTTTTTTGGGCCTGTGCATGGGTCGTGAAGCCTGTAAACAAGGTGGCCAGCAGGACGAAAGATACGAACGTTTTCATAGAAGTTAGTTGATTTTTCTGCTACAAAAGTATATCCCCGGCGTAGGCTGAAAAAGGGCAAAAAGTAGGCTTTTGTTGTACATTTTTCCCTGTATAATCAAAATAATGCCTATTCTTTCACTTCTTTCCGGAATCCGGCAGGTGAAATTCCGGCTTTTTGAGTAAACAGACGATTGAAATACGCAGGGTCATCGTAGCCCAGCTGAAAGGCAATTTCTTTCACGCTGTGATCAGTGTAAATCAGCAGTCGTTTGGCCTCCAGCACAATTCGGTTTTTGATGATCTCGTTCGGATTCTCCAGATGAAGCCGGTTGAACTTATTAGTGAGAGTTTTGGGCGCAAAGCCCATCAGATCGGCATAATCGGCTACGGCATGCTTTTGCTTGTAATGTATCTCGACCAACCGTCCGAATTGCCGGAAAAACTCTTTTTCGGCATGGTCAACGGGCTGCGGCTGGTTATCCAGGTTCTGCTTTTTCCATTCGCGGGTCGATAAAATGATAATCTGCTTTAAATAAGTGCGGATCATCTCCTCCGCCGAAGATTCCCGGAGCCGGAGTTCCTCGGCAATATTCAGAAACAGACTGCCAATCCGTGCATTGACTTCCGGCGCCAGATCTACTTTGGGAATCGCAAAGATGTTATTGAACAGGAGTCCATCGCAGGCCACTTCGGCTTCATGAATTTGAACGCAATAAAAGTCCCGGTTGTAGAACAGCATCGATGCCGTGTCGGACGTGCCGGATAGCAACTTCAGAAACTGGTTAGGCGCTACAAAGAACAAGGTTGGGGCTGTAGTCTCGTACAGCGTAAAGTCCACCATCAGCCGATACCCGGCCGGTACCATCACGATCTTGATGAAAGGACGAAATGGTTCGCCGTTCTCCAAATCCAGTTGTTCGCCACGAAAGAGACGATAACCCAGCTTTTTATAACTCGACTCGAATACATACGGATGCCGCTGTAGGGTATGGTCAGAAAGGGCCATTCGGTGGGGCTATTGAGGCAGTTTTACCCGATACAGGCGGAATGGGTAAGCTACTTTATCTTCCCCATCATTGTATCGCTTGGTCCGTTGAATTTGTGCCGCCGTTACGTACAGATACCCATCGGCACCGATACCAAAACTATCAGGCCACAGTAGCCGGTCGTCCTGCACCAAGGTTTTCAGCTGTCTGTTGGGCGTAAAATAACGGATGGCTTTGTTGGGAGAATCGGTCAGGTAGATATTGCCTATTTTGTCCGCAATCATGCCGTGCGACACGCCCGTTTCGCCCATTACCTCCACGTGCGAAGCGAGCTGAGCGTTTGTCAGTGTCGAATCGACCAGGTAGTTGGTCGCGATGCGAAAAAGCTTTGTTTGGGTGATGGGTCGAAAATACACGAAGCTAAAATCGTGGGTCAACGCAATGCCATTCACATTGCTCTTAAAGGGGTTACCTTTGGTGTCGCGTACCTCTTTCTCGTCTATTTTGAGGACAAAAGCAGGGTCGGCCGTGGTTGACTTGTCGTTTTCGAGAACGGTTCGGCTTTTACCCGTTTTCAGGTTCAGCACAACAATGGCAGCCCGGCCGGGGTCGGATAGGTACGCCATTTGCCGACGGGTGTCGATCTGAACGTCGTTGAGGGCTGTCCGGTCACGGGGTAAGTCCTCAAACCGGTAAATTCGTTCTACCTGGTTTGTCGACAGGTTTATCTGTAGTAGCTTAATGCCTTCGGGAATGGCGCGCTGACCAGCGGGGTTGGCGGGGTCAAGTACCCACAGTCTATTAGTTTGATCAACGAATAAGGCCTGTACATTCATGAATCGGTTCTGCGGATTCAGCGAATCCCACTTATTCCATTCCGCGTTGGGGTAGGGGCGTCGCTGGGCAGCCCCTGTTTTGTTAGGGCTGATTTCAGCCAGGCCATAATCGTAGTTCTCCGGATTCTTGGGAAACGTCACAAATATACGGGCCGGACTGGCGGGCGTTGGCTGAGAAACGCCCAGGCCGATTGGCTGATGTTTGTCGAAGTCGGCTACCGTTTCCAGCGTCGGCGACAGAGTAGACTGCGCATCACTCACGGACGGGCTCAACAGAATAGCTGCAAGTAAAAGTGTGTATTTCATGCCTGGACACTGATTTTGTCATGTACAAAAATGTAACGAACAGTCGGGGCGAAGGTTTCGATAGAGCGCTGTCGGTGACGTACTGTTCAACTGCCATGCCCACTGACTAAGTCGATTGTATGCAGGGCGCTGCATCAACATCGCCCTGGCGAACAGGCTAATCGATTCGGTAACGTCCTGGTAAGCGACAGGGAAATTGGGAGCAACCGGGTGTTTTTTTTGTCTCTTTTTCGTTATATTTGTTTCAAATCAAGCGGTTTGCTGGCCCGGATGTTAAGGTCAGCGGTTTTTCACTTTCACGAGCTGTTACCTTGACATTTCAGGAATTTAATCTTCACGACGACCTGCTGGCCGGCGTGGATGCCATGAACTACTTAAAGGCTACTCCCATTCAGGAGATGGCCATCCCTAAAATTCTCGACGGGCGCGATCTGATTGCCAGTGCCCAGACCGGCACCGGTAAAACGGCGGCTTATCTTATTCCGCTCCTCGACCGAATCTCGCACACGGCCCACGATCATACCAGCACGCTTATCCTGGTACCTACCCGCGAACTGGCCAAACAGATTGATGAGCAGGTCGAAGGCTTTGGGTATTTCGTGCAGGCCAACAGCATTGCTATTTACGGGGGCGGAAAAGGCGACGACTGGGACAAACAGCGCAAAGCCCTCGAAACAGGGGCCGACATCATCATTGCCACGCCCGGGCGACTGATTGCCCACATGCAGCTTGGCTACGTCAAGTTCGACAAAATCGATTACCTGGTGCTGGATGAAGCCGACAAAATGCTTGACATGGGTTTCTCCGACGATATCATGAATATCGTTGAGAAACTTCCGGCCAAGCGTCAGACGCTGCTTTTCTCGGCAACCATGCCCAACAAGATTCGGGAGTTCTCGAAGAAATTACTGACTGATCCCGAAGAAATCAGGCTGGCCGTGTCGAAGCCTGCCGCCGGTATCGACCAGCAGTTCTACCTGGCGTTCGACAATCAGAAACTGCCCTTGCTGGCCCATCTGATCAAGAACAGCA
Organism: Spirosoma lituiforme; assembly: GCF_054776635.1. Classification (NCBI taxonomy): domain Bacteria; kingdom Pseudomonadati; phylum Bacteroidota; class Cytophagia; order Cytophagales; family Cytophagaceae; genus Spirosoma; species Spirosoma lituiforme. Next base: position 481,076 of record NZ_BAAHBO010000001.1, on the reverse strand, counting down.
CGAAGCCCGTTCAGAGCATGGTTTTGTTTACCTCGCGCAAAATGGAGGTGAACAGCATTGTGCGGGCGTTGAGCAAACTGGGCTACGACTCGCGGGGTATCAGTTCGGATCTTGAGCAGGATGACCGGGAAGTTGTGCTGCGCGATTTTAAAAATAAAGTGTTTCCGATTCTGGTCGCTACCGATGTATTATCGCGTGGTATCGACATTGACAACCTGACGCACGTAGTCAACTACGACATTCCGCGCGATGCCGAGGACTACGTTCACCGGATTGGTCGTACGGCGCGTGCGGCCACAACCGGAACCGCCATCACGTTCATCAGCGACCAGGACCAGAATCGCATTGTTAATATCGAAAAACTCATTGAACGGGAGGTCGATAAACAATCCATTACTGAAGAGTTAGGCATGGGTAAATCGCCCGTGTTCGATCCCAAACGGTTCAGCGGCCTTCGTGGCAAAGGACGCTCCGGCCGTAGTGGACGCGATGATAAAAAACGCGGAGAGGGCCGCCCAGGACAGGGCCGCCCAGGCGAGGGACGACGGGAAGGCAATCGGAAGGGGGCTGTCAGAAACGAAGGACAACCTCACCCGAACGGTGCCCTGCCAACCCCCGTTAAGGAGTCGCCGGAAGAAAAACCGCAGCCGGTAAATGCCGAAGGACAAAGTACTGATAAGCCAAAGCGCCGGAAAAAACGTCGGCGCGGACCAAAAGATGAGAGCCAGTTAACGGGCACCAGGGCCAGTCAGTCAGGAGAAAGGACCGCTCCGACACCCGTAGGTGAAGGCAACTGACAAGTGATCACAAGGGGTGTGTAGCAGGAAGATTTTTTCCTGCTATTTTTATGCAGTGCACACCGGGCACACCTGTCATTCTTTTCCGTTGAATGTCTTTACAAATGCTTTCCCTGGCCGTTAATCGTGCAGACGGACACGTTTAAGCGAACCGCTCAATCAAAAACTAAACCCGAAACGTCGTCTGAAGAAGGCCGGAAAGGCATAAAACGGATGGATATTATGCTGCCAACGGCCGAAACTAGGCGAAAAAGTCAGCTAAACTGGGGTAAACAAGGATATTACCTTTAAAATAACCGTTTACGGGGGCAATGGTACTATAAAAAATGATATATGTGTGATTAAGCATATATTGATAAAAAGAAGAACATATTGCTATGAGGGTAGTTACGTAGTCTGAAACCATCTAATTAAACCTTTTAACACGTAAAAAATCATGGGCAATCTTCTGTACACCATTGCAGTCGTTTTGATTATCATTTGGCTACTGGGCTTTTTAGGTTTCGGCAGTTTTGGACTGGGCGGCATTATCCACGTGCTTCTGGTAATCGCGGTTATCCTGATCATCCTCCGATTGATTCAAGGCAGAAGTGTATAAAGCATGTCACTAAGAAGTTTACAAAAAAAGCCAGCTCGTTGTGAGCTGGCTTTTTGCTTGGATGCCTGTTCGCTAAGATACTACTCGTACCCGAATTAAAAATTCGGATTCTTCGTAGCAACCCCCGACGTTGATGTGTTCAGAACCGACTCATCGGCGGGAACATCCCAGTAATCCATAAAGTTGTAGTTGATGGTCACGTTCTTATTGATCGCTCCAGCTGTGGTAACTACCGTGTTGCCATAACTTCCACCACCATTGGCTATATCATACGTCCAGCCCCATCGGCGATTGTCGTAGAAAGCCAGGCCTCTGCTGAACAAAGCGACTCTTCTTTCTTTCGTGAGTTCGGTAAGGGCTTTGGACAGCGTTAGTCCTGTGCCAACAACGGCTGCAACGCCGGCCCCCTGATAGGTACGTACTGCATCAACAAAGCCTAGGCCCGTTTCGATATTACCCAGACGCATGTTTGCTTCCGCCAGCATTAGGGCATTTTCTTCGTAGCTACCGGCAATATACACCTCGTGCGCTCCTACATCTTTGGATCCGTAAACATATACGCCAGACAAACCATTGCCATTTGGCACCATGCTGTAGCGTGTCGTGTACGTGTAGTTATTCTTGTAGGTCGTAGCCATATTGAAGTTGTTCGCTACCCGTTTATCGCCCGAGTTGAAGGACTGCATAAAGCGCTCACTGATCTTGAAGGTCGAACTGGTGTTGATATTGGAGGTCAATGCCGCCACCGTACCACCTGTGGGCGAGAAGGGCGAGTTAGAGGCTGAACTGCGTTCGGTAAAGACCGCATCGCCTTTTTTGATCCCGTTCGTAACCAGCGTTAATACCGTATTCCAGTCGGCAGTCGTCATGGCCGTTGCCGTAGACTTGGTAATTTTGGCGTCGGGATTTCCATTCACAAATGGAGCCAGTTTGTTGACCACGATATTCCGGGCCAGCATGGTGTTGATGTTCCGTTTCCACATGTCAATCGTTGGCACCGTACCGTTACCCACCTGGAAAAACGAAGGAATCAACTGCGTCATCACAGCCTGATAATCCGTCGTGCTGGTTACAGCGCTCAGCGTCGTAGCGGCCAGATTGAAGTAATCGTTCGACTTGCTGATGATGGCGTCGTGCAAAACGTAGTTGCCATCCGTTGCTCCCGACTTATCGGCAATAAGACCGGCGTAGTACATAGAGCCGATTGATGCGTAGGCGTAGCCTTTCCACCAGTACGCCCAGGCTTTCATGGTATTTGCCCGGCTGGTCGCATCGCCCGAAAACTTAATCGTAGCCGTTAGGTCCAGTACCTGGTTACAGACGTTATTTAGAGCGTACATGTTCAGCCACTGGTAGTAGATGGCATTATTGCCCGCCCCGGTCGAAGCCCGATTGTTATAGGATCGGATGATACCTATCTGCGGAGATGGGTTGGTAACCTTGGTGCCATCATCGAGAATAATGTAATCAGGGACGCCAATGGTGGTAACCTGGTTGTTGGATGCATCGGCCCCAACGTTATCGGCCATGAGCTCGCTATAACCCCAGGGTAATGAGAAATAACTGTTCCCCAGCCAGGTATCACCGTTCAGGAAGCCATTGATGTAAACACCCCCCTGCGCATAAGCAATAAGGCCCGTTTCGTTGTTGACATTGGCGGTAATAGTCGGGGCGTTGGGGTTACCCACATCGAGCTGTTCTTTACAGGAAACCGCACCAAGCAGGATAACCGTTAAACAAGCTGTAGACAGAAATTTATGTTTAGTAAGGAATTTCATAGATAAAATGGTTAAAGAATTAGAACCCAAAATTCAGACCGACCTGATACGATTTGGTGTTAGGCAGCGTACTGTGGTCAACTCCTCGGTCAAACGACGAGTTCGATGATCCGGAACTGATCTCGGGGTCGAAACCTGAGTATTTCGTGAACGTCAGGATGTTCCGGCCGGTAAACACGATCTGGGCTCTGTTGAGGTACGGTAATTTAACAACCTTGGCCAGGTCGAAGGCAAGCGAGATGTTACGCAGCCGAACGAACGAAGCATCTTCTACGAAGAAATCTTTCGTGGCATTGTTGCCCGCACCCCGGGTGCTGCCCCACAGGTTGTAATAAGCGCTTGACCAGTAGGCCGGGAAAGCGCCCGTTTTGCCGTCAATGGTAACCTGCTTGCTGAAGTCTCCGCTGATACCATCCCGGTACATCCACTCTTTCGTCTGGTTGTACAGGTGACTGCCGTACACCCAGTCAAACTGGAAGTTCAGGGTCAGGAAGTTTTTGTAACTGAACCCGTTGATAAACGACATGTTGAATTTCGGGTTTGGGTTCATCAGTGGGTATGTTTCGTCCGTAAACTGAATCTGATAGTTAGACTTGTTTACCACGCGGCCATCCACGATCGTGTAGTTGGCCCGGTTCGCTTCACTGATGTACTTGGTCGTACCATCCTGGCGGGTGTAATCCAGGCTGGTCAAGGCCTTATAGCCATACACCTGCCCAATGGGCTGCCCTGCTGTCAAAACCAACGCGGTGCTACCAGCCGCGGAACTCAAGATAATGTCAGCACCGCCGGAAATAGCGTCAATCTTGGAAATCTGATGCCCGAAGTTGGTGGTGAAATCCCACTTCAGACCGGCCGATTTGTAAACGGGAACGGTCAGCGAGAACTGGACGCCATTCGACGACATGTTGATCGCATTCGTTAACTGACCCGTAGAGCCAAGCGATGGCGGTACGCTAACCGTGTAAATTACGTTTTCACTTGACCGTTTCCAGTAGGTGAACGATCCCGAAATGGAGTTCAGCCACGTCCGGTTCGAGTTGCCGCCAACGGTGAAATCAGTACCCACTTCCAGTTCTTTCGAGACCTCTACCTGCAGGTTTGGGTTCTGCGTTGTGGTTGGAATGGTGTACACCAGGCCAGTACCCAGGTTCTGCTGATTTAATACCGGATACCGGTCAAATGCACCCGGTTGAATACCCGCAGCCCCATAAGCAGCCCGCAGTTTGAAGTAGGGCAGGGTATTTGACAGGCTGCTGTTTTTGAAGAAAGACAAAGGGGCAATGTGGCCGTCGAAGTGAGGGAACGTGAACGGAGTTGACCCTGAGCCGAACGCCGAAGACCAGTCCGTACGGAAACCGGCGGTGATACCACCGTAATCGCCAAAGTCAACTTTTTGATTGACTAAATAGCCATACGTGATGAAGGGGATAACATTGTCGCCGTTGCGTTTTGCCGAAGCATCGTAGGGCGTGACAGATTGGGTCGACGTCGCATTGATATTGAACGGGGGCGCCAGACCCAGGCCTACGCCGTACGTATCATATTCGGTCGATCTGTTCTTGCGATAATCAAACGAAATCTGCGTGCTGGTCTGAATGGGCAGATTTATGTGAAAATCATCCTGGAAATTAGTCCGGATAAAGGCTGTACCCAAGAAGTTCTGGAACGTATTGTTGTACTGGTAATTGTCTATTTCCCCTTTGAAATCCGGTGCGTAGTTGCTGGCGTAGGAATTATAGAAAACCGAGCTTATATTCTGCGACTGATTGTAATAGGTCTGCCTGGCGGTTTCGTTCCGGTAGTTAATGCCATATTTAGCGTCCAGTTCGAGAAACTTGTTGATCTTGTAGTTCGCATTGAAGTTTTGAACGACATCAATCTTGTTATCGACGGCGTCGGTATAAGCGGCCCGGTAGAAGGGGTTACCCGCGTTGATGCTCAAAAAGTCTGCGGTTGGATAAACGGGGTAAGTTCCATCGGCCAGTTTCCGGGTTAAATCGAAGAAAGGCGATGTATTTAGAAATCCGTAAACAGATCCCACGTCACCCGTTCCGCCATTCAGTGAACCATACGTCGATCCCAGGCCCGGCTTCAGGGTGTTTTTCGTATAAACCAACTGGGTAGTAGACCGGATCGTGAATCCTTTAAAGAGCTCGGTACCCACGTTGACCGACAGGTTGCTTCTGTCGACGTAGCCATTCTGCTTGGTCAGAATAGGCGAAGTCGTGTGGTTGTTAGCCGCGGCTATGTTGAAATCGCTCTTCTCCGAAGCCCCCGAAATATTAACGGTGTTGTTATACGTACTTCCGGTGTTAAATACCTGCTTGAAATGGTCGTAATATTTCAGGTTGGCATTGTAGGCTTTGCTGGCATCGTTCCGAATATCCTGAATGGCGTAACGAGTTGCCCCGCCGTATTGGTACGATATACCCGTAATCGCCCCATACTGCGTATAGTCCAGTATCTTGCCCTGACTGTCTACGATGTTGTTGTTTGCATCGGTCAGGTAAGGATGCAGTTCCGCTTTGTGAACATTTCCGGTGTTCAAAAACTCATTCGCCGAATAACTGGTCGAGAAGTTGATGGCAGTCCGTCCTTTTTTACCCTTTTTGGTAAACACCTGAATAACGCCGTTCGCCCCCTGTGCACCATAAATGGATGCTGAAGCTGCACCCTGTACAACTTCTACACGATCTATGTTACTCAAATCTAGTGAGTTAATATCGGTTGAGGCAACCTGTACACCGTCTACCATGATGAGGGGCTTCGTACCACCCTGCACACTGTTAATCCCCCGCAGCAGAATGTTCACCGGATCGCCGGGGTTACCACTGGTCGAGGAAATTTGGGCACCCGGAATCTTACCAATCAGAGCCTGGTCAATGGAAGCGGTTGGCGTTTGTGGCAGATCTTTAGCCGACACACTCTCAACGGCAATTCCAAGCTTGGCTTTGCTGGTCGCGACCCCGCTACCCGTTACGACTACTTCGGTCAACAAACGCGAGTCGGAAGCCATGCTCACGTTCACTTCCGACTGATTGCCAATGGTAACTTCTTGGGTGGCTACACCCACAAAACTGAATACTAAAGCGGTTCCTTTGGTTGATGGAACCGAGATGTCGAAAATACCACCCGCATCGGTACTGGTCCCTTTGGTCGTTCCCTTAACAACGACAGAAACACCCGGTAACGGAGAGCCATCCTCGGCTGATGTTACTTTTCCGATAATCCGTCGATCTTGCGCCCAGGCAGTCATGCTGAGAGTGCAAATCAACAGCATGCTCAGGCATATAAATTTTCTCATAAATATGTTTTTGTTAGGTCAAAAAAAATACGAATCCCATAAAACTACAAAATGATGAAATAATAAAAAACTATTCGCAATAGGTCACGGACCCAATTGCTTATTCTGGTATTGTGTATAACAACAGGATAATATTCTGAAAGAGAAAATTTATATTTAAAACTATACCTTATAATTAATCAAATTTTAATGTAAATTTAAGGGCTAATAGCAGTAGGATAAGTTTAGTGGCTATTCATTAACGTATGAGTAAAAAATACTAAGTATTATTACTTTTTCGGATTCGATAAGTATTGTATACCCCTTTGTTTGTTTACTTAAGCAGTTGAGCGAAAAATTTTTTTAAATTTTTCCGCGAAGTCAAAATTAATAAGGCAAAAAGATAGAAAGATCAGTATAAAGAAGAGCCAAATACACGGCCAGCCTTTACAATGGGTAAGTACCTTTCCAGACACTAAAATTGGTAAATATACGGATGAGCCAGTCGTTATGAGTAGGTAGTTTCGTTGGCCAGTCAGTGGTTAGATAAACGCACAGCCCCCTAGGGTAGCTTGATATCTATTTCTTAGGGACAGTGTCCGGGCGTTGATTTAAAAAACTTCACCGAGGTTAAAGAACAACCCCTTAGATCCGTCGAAGCCGAATCCGTAGTCGATGGAGAGGTTGGTGCGAGACACCTTGTTCATTTTAATGCGCAAGCCAGTGCCAACGGCCGGAACCACTTTTTCAAATCGGCCGCTGGGCTGTTCCGTAACGGTCTGGGCATTGGCAAAAACGACCCCGCCCAGCAGCCCGTCGGCGGTGAGATGAAAGCGGTATTCGGTTTCGGCATACAGCAGATTTTTCCCCCGAAAACGTCCTTGAATAAACCCGCGCCCTACATTACCGGTGTTATCCCAACCGGTACTGGGTAAATCTAAAAAAGGCGGATCTCCACTGAGGGTGAGCGCATTGTACGACCAGAAAGCCAGAATGTTATCGGAACTGACTGGCAGATGAACGTACTTACGGGCTTCGATCAGGGCAGACTGATAGGTGTTGTCGCTACCCAGTGCGCTTATATTGGCCCGGAAGCTAGCACTCAGGTACAAGCCACCCGCCGGGTTAATCGCGTTTTTTCGGTTGTCGTACACGACCTGGACAATCGGGCCGGATGAGACCGATCGACCTTCAACGCCGTTCTCATACCTCGAAATCCGGGTCACTTCCCGTCGGCTGTTGTAACTATCGATATTCCAGTGAAGATCGAGGTGATACCCCAGGCCACCGTATAGATTAGGGGCCAGCCGACGCAGCAGACTTTGATAGAACCGAAAGTAGGCATAATCCATATTAATGACCCGATCGGTCGAGGTGTACATGCCAAGCCCGTACGTTGCCTGCGGATAATGCATTAGCCGCCAGTCGTTTGTCCATAAATAGCGATTGTTCTGACTCCAGATCGACGAGGTCGCCGTCAGAATAATCTGGTGATTCTGGGTGTAGGAGAGCTGCCCGGTTACCGACGACATGTTGGCGTTGGGCATGCGAAAGGGGCTGTTTACCAGAACCGCAGCCAGCCCACGGGTTTGCAGCGTGTAGCCAATCTGCGGTATGATTAAAACGAATCGTTTTCCGTTGCCTTCTTGTAGAGAAGACGAGTCATGCGGGGTGATGGGCAATCTTGGAAACCAGCGCCCGGCGAGGTCAGCAATGTCCTGCTGGCGAGGGGTTTGCCGGCCAACGAGTACAGGCTTGCCAGGAAGAGTGACCGTTGTGTCGATCAACTGCATCGAAATGGCCAGACTCTTTACGGGTAACGCACTGACCAGCAGCAAACCCGAAAAAAAGCAAGCGAAGCGTTTCATACGTAGAGCAGTAAGTGGCGCATGGTATCAATAAGCTTGTTTGCCTATAATCGGTTATAGTACACGAATACGGACATCAATCCTGCTCTGGATTTAAGATCTGGCTTTTCCGTTTTCAAAAAAGTCTCGACTTGTTTTTTCTTATCGGCCATGAGTTCGAGAATGGCTTTTTTGCCGGGTGAGAACTTCGTGGCCTGTTTCTCCCGGACAACGTACCAATCCTGTGTTTTCATCAGTTCGTCATCCTTGCTCCCCGTATTCAACGCCATATTATAATTGGCCCGACGGATGTAGGCAGACGGGTACAGAAGCAGATCAAGCTTGCCGGTTACCAACTGCTCAAAAAAACCAGGAAGTATCTGACCGTCCATCTGATACTCATGGGCGTTAATGTAGCGGCTAACCGTCCCGAATGAGTTGTTGATATCGACATACCGCACGGCTGTTGCTTTTACGGCCTTGATATTGCTGGCTCCCGCCCGGACTTCGATTTCATGGGCCAGCAAGTCTAAACGCAGCGGCACACCCGCCAGCGAATCGGTTGTTAACGAGACACCCAGTCGGTTATAAAATTTTACGTTTCCTGCCTGCCAGGTTGTGTCGAGATAGGGATGACCAATTAAATTTCCCGCCGGTCCTTTTATGGAAAACAGCGTAGCGTTGTTCGAAATGTTGAGGTTGGTGAAATTGATACGATCGCGCGTGGTTTGCGACATGTATTCCGTTTGAGCCTGCGAAAAGGCGACACCCGATGCAAGACCAACGATAGCGAGAAATAGGAGAAAACGCATAAACCAAACGTAATGGATTTTTGGCCATAAAACCAGACAAATTTCGGGCTAAAATAACCTATTTGGTCGATTTGCTGACACAAAATGTTCTTTGGGTAAAAGAATAAAAGACGCATCATAATCCGTACTTTTGACAGTTAATCCCAATCATCAACCAATCAAGTAAGTTCATGACAAAACATTTCCTGACAGCACTGTTGGCGGCTGGTCTGGCTTATTCCTCTGGGGCTCAGACTACGTTTCCGCGTAATGGTGTGTATGATGAGCGTCCGGGGCTGTATGCCTTTACCAACGCAACCATCATTGTCGACCCGCAAACGATACTGCAAAAGGCCACATTACTCATTCGGGATGGGCGCGTTGAAGCCGTTGGGACAGCAGTGAGCGTGCCCGCCGGAACCGTCGTAACCGACTTAAACGGAAAACGTATTTACCCCGGCCTGGTCGATATTGATTCGGATTACGGTATGCCCGAACTAAGTCGCGGGCCTGGTGGTGGGCGGGGGGGAGTGCCTCAGTACGAATCGAACAAGAAAGGCGCGTACTACTGGAACCAGGCCATCCAGCCGGAAAACGATGCCAGCATGTTGTTCAAAGCCGATACCAAAAAGGCCGACGAACTACGCAAGTTAGGCTTTGGCGCGGTGTTGACGCATCCCCACGATGGCATTGCGCGGGGTACGGGGGCACTCGTGATCCTGGCCGACGATCGGGAAAATACGCTGGTGCTTAAACCCCACGCATCGGCGCACTATTCGTTCAGCAAAGGCAGCTCGAGCCAGCAGTACCCAAATTCGATGATGGGCATCGTGGCCCTGCTGCGTCAGGCTATGTACGATGCCGACTGGTACAAACGGTCGGGTAACAAAGAGCAGGCCAATCTGTCGCTCGATGCGCTGAGCCGGAACCAGAGCTTGCCCGCTATTTTTGAGGCTAATGATAAACTGGGCATTCTGCGGGCCGATAAAATCGGGGATGAGTTTGGTGTTCAGTACATTATCCGTAGTTCGGGCGATGAGTACCAGCGGCTCGACGAGGTAAAAGCAACGGGGGCTTCGCTGATTGTTCCCCTGAATTACCCGCAACCGTATGATGTTGAAGATGCCTGGGATGCCGATAACGTGGCCCTGGCCGAGCTAAAGCATTGGGAAATGGCTCCCCTGAATGCCGGTCGTGTGGCGGGGGCCAACATTCCGTTTGCCCTCACTACGGCGGGGCTAAAAAATAAAGCCGATTTCTGGGCTAATGTGCGGAAGGCCATCGAAAACGGGCTGACCGAACAGAAGGCGCTCGAAGCCTTAACGACGGCTCCGGCCCGGCTGATTCGGGCCGACGATCAGATCGGGAGCTTGAAGAAAGGCCACGTGGCTAATTTCATTATTACCTCCGGTAATCTGTTCAGTGCCGATAATGTCATTTACGAAAACTGGATGCGGGGTAAGCAGTATATCGTTAATAACAAAGATGCGGCTGACCTGCGCGGAATCTGGAATCTGACGATTGCTCCGTCCGGTGGGGCACCATCCGGTGGGGCACCATCCGGTGGGGCACAAACGAACCTGAAGCTGAACATCACCGGTAAAGCCGACAAGCCCGAGTACCAGATCATCGCCGATACACTAAAGCTGAATCCTAAAGTAGCCGTATCGGGCGACCTTATCTCAATTCAGGTTCAACAGGATAAGAAAAAGCCGGGTACAACCCGACTCACGGGTTATCGTACGTCGCCGACTACGATTAAAGGGGATGGACAAACACCGGATGGTAAAGCCGTAACCTGGTCGGCCGTTCGTTCGGGCGATGCTCCAGTCTCTACATCCGCTGTCTCCACGTCGGCTGCATCCACGTTGGCCGCATCCACGTCTGCTGTCTCTACATCTGTTGCGTCGGCAACGACCGTCGGTACGGTGATCTATCCATTCGTTGGCATGGGCAACGCGCAGAAGCCGAAAGCCGAAACCATGCTGATTCGCAACGCAACCGTCTGGACCAACGAGAAAGAGGGCATATTGACCAACACGGACGTACTGGTGACGGGTGGAAAAATCAGTAAGGTTGGTAAAGGCCTCCCGGTTCCGGCAGGCATTAACGTAATTGATGGTACCGGCAAGCACCTCACCAACGGCATCATCGACGAACACTCACACATTGCCCTGCTGTCGATCAATGAAGGCGGGCAGTCGAGTTCGGCCGAGGTGCGGATGGCGGACGTGATCAACCCCGATGACATCAACATCTATCGTCAGCTGGCCGGGGGCGTTACCTCCTCGCAACTATTGCACGGTTCGGCAAATGCCATTGGCGGGCAATCAGCCATTGTCAAACTGAAATGGGGCGAATCGGCCGAAGGGATGCTCATCAAAGGGGCTGATGGCTTCATTAAGTTCGCGCTGGGCGAAAACGTAAAACAGGCTAATTACCCCAACCCGAATGTGTTGACCCGTTTTCCGCAATCGCGGATGGGGGTAGAGCAGGTGTATGTCGACCATTTTACCCGGGCCAAAGAGTACGCCAAAGGCTGGGCGTCGTATAACAAATTGAGTGCCAAAGAAAAAACGGCGGCTACAGCACCCCGCCGGGATATTGAACTCGATGCACTGGCGGAGATTCTGGCCAACAAGCGTTTCATCACCTGTCACTCGTACGTGCAATCGGAGATCAACATGCTGCTGAAAGTGGCCGACTCGCTTGGGTTCAAAGTCAACACCTTTACGCACATTCTGGAAGGGTACAAACTGGCCGATAAAATGGCGAAACACGGGGCAGGCGGGTCGTCTTTCGCCGACTGGTGGGCGTATAAAATGGAAGTACACGATGCTATTCCCTATAACGCGGCTCTGATGCACCGGCAGGGCGTAACGGTATCCATCAACTCCGATGATGCCGAAATGGCCCGCCGATTGAACCAGGAAGCGGCCAAGACAATCGAGTACGGTGGCATGACCGAAGAGGATGCGTGGAAAATGGTGACCCTGAACCCGGCCAAACTGCTTCACCTGGATAGTAAGCTGGGCAGCGTTCGGGCCGGAAAAGACGCGGATCTGGTGCTGTGGAACGCCAACCCGCTGGCTATTTACGCCCGTCCTGAATACACCATCATCGACGGGGCCGTCTACTTCAGCCTGAAAGACGAAGATCAGAAACGCGACCTCATGCAGGCCGAGCGGGCCCGGTTGATCCAGAAAATGATGACCGCCAAGGCCGGTGGTGCATCGACAACCCGCCCCCAGCCTAAACGAGCCCGTATGTGGCATTGCGAAGACATCGAAGGTGTACTGGCGGAGGGAGAAGAGGGGAAATAATGGTTTGCGGTATTTGGTATACGGTTGCGGTCAGTCCCGGCGGGGAACCGTAACCGTATACCAAATACCGTAAACTATAAACTGACTAAACATGAAAAAACTACTAATATCCATATTCACCCTGGCCTCGCTGATGAGTTATGGCCAGAATCCTGCGCCGGCAAAGCCGCAAACAAAAACCATTGCGCTGATGGGTGGCACCGTTCACGTAGGCACCGGGCAGGTTATTCCGAATGGCATTGTGCTGTTTACCAATGGCGTCATTACCAACGTGGTCGACGGAACGCTGGTCAAGTTGAACCTGACCGACGTGGAGGTCATTGACGTGTCGGGCAAGCACATTTACCCCGGAATCATATCCCCCGCAGCAACGGTTGGCTTGCAGGAAACAGGGGCCGTTCGGGCTACCGTCGACAAGCAGGAAATTGGTATTCTGAACCCCAACATCCGGTCGCTGATTGCCTACAACACAGACTCCGAGATCATCCCGACGATTCGCAACAACGGTGTTTTGCTGACCCAGGCCATGCCACAGGGTGGTACCATATCCGGTAGTTCGAGCGTGATGATGGCCGATGGCTGGAACTGGGAAGATGCTGCGCTGAAAAAGGACGATGGTCTCTGGCTCAACTGGCCCACTTATTTCTCGAATGAGTTTAATTTCGAGGATTTCACGACGATCGTTAAGAAAAACGAAAAACGGGGTCCGGCCATTGATGCCCTGCAGGCGACGTTTGCCGATGCCAAAGCCTACGCGGCTGCACCCACACCGGCCACGATGAACCTCAAGCTGGAAGCCATGCGGGGGCTATTTTCGGGCAGGCAAAACCTGTACATCCGCGCTGATTACGGGAAAGACATCATCGAAGCCGTCACGTTTGCGAAGGCAATGGGGGTACCGAAGGTCGTCATTGTGGGGGGCGAAGAGTCGAATCGGGTGCTTACGTTTCTGAAAGAGAATAATATACCGGTCATTCTGAGTGCCTTACACCGCCTGCCTAATCGGGAAGACGAAGCGGTGGATCTGCCGTACCGGATGCCGGGTATTCTGCAGAAAGCGGGTATTCTGGTGAGTTTAAGCTACGCCGACGAGTGGTGGCGTACCCGTAACCTGCCTTTCCTGGCCGGAACAGCCGCGGGTTTCGGCGTTACAGATCGCGAAGAAGCGCTGAAGATGATTACGGCAAATACCGCAAAAATCCTGGGTATCGACAACCTGGTAGGCACCCTCGAAAAAGGAAAGCAGGCGACGTTATTTGTCTCGGCAGGTGATGCACTGGATATGCGTACCAATGTCATTGAGCAGGTATTCATGCAGGGTCGGAAGGTGAATCTGGACGATCGCCACAAACGCCTGTACAAAACGTACAAGGATAAATACGAGCAGAAATAAATTTAGTATGCGTCGTGCTGAATGCTGTTCAGGATGACGCAAAAAGCGAAAACCTTCCGGATGTAGTCCTGCGAACGACTAACCGGAAGGTTTTTTGTGAACGGTCCAGTAATATCGTCAGCCACCTTTCTTTGGGTGGTAACACCATCTGGTATCATACGCCAGCATACCCTGAATCATCGACCCGCCACACCTCATCATCGACTCACTAAACGGTTTGGTGAGGTGGCATAAATAGAATAGATTTGTGAGTAGATTACACAACGTACGTCCGGTGAACATACTGATTCTGCAATTTGCCTCTATTGGCGATGTCGTTCTGACATCGCCCGTTGTGCGGTGCCTGAAACAGCAGTATCCCGGTGCCGTTGTTCACGTATGCACCCGGCGGAGTTATCAGTCCATCGTTGCCCACAATCCTTACATTACCGAGTTATACTACCTGGACGACAGCGTATTTACTCTGATTCAGCAACTCCGGGTTCAACGGTTCGATTACATCATTGACCTGCAAAATACGTTCGTCACAAAGCTGATCAAAGCCGCGCTGGGCACTCGATCATATAGCGTCGACAAGCAGTTGTTCCGCAAATGGCTTTATGTCGGCTGGAAAATCAGCGCCCTTCCCGACCAGCACGTTGTCGATCGGTTCATGGCTACCCTCCAGCCGCTGGGCGTCGAAAATGACGGGCGGGGACTGAATTACTTTATTCCCTACAAAGACGAGGTAGAAGCCAGCTGGTTGCCCGCAACGCATCAGCATGACTACGTTGCCTATGCCATTGGCGGTAAGAAAGCAACCAGTCGATTGCCCCTGCTTCGCATGATTGAGTTGTGCCTTAAGATCAATCATCCTATCATTCTGCTGGGTGATAAGGACGATCGGCGGGTAGGCGACGATATTGTGCGGGCCATTGGTCATGATCGGATCTACAACGCCTGTGGTCTGTTTAACCTCAACCAATCAGCTTCGCTTATCCAACGGGCGCGGGTGGTTTTCAGCCACGATACCGGCCTGATGCACATAGCGGCCGCCCTCCGAAAAAAAGTATATTCAATCTGGGGGAGTACGACGCCCCAGTTCGGGTTTTACCCGTACAAAACGGCCCACGTTCGGCTCGAAACACCCGGTTTGGGTTGCCGCCCCTGTTCCTCAACCGGCCCCGACAACTGCCCGATGAAGCACTTCAAGTGCATGAATGATCTCCCGTTCGACTTTGACGTAAAAGAGTTGCGGACGAAGAAAAAGAACTTCGAGTAAAGCCCCGACGGCTCGGCGGCATCCACATACGACATGATCGGAAAAAAGTTACTTTCGGCTAGCCAAACGTGCCGTTATTTAGTTACCTATAGGTGAGCGGAGTCGACCAAAGCGAGTTGCCAAATGGTCAGGCTCAGGCCTGGCAACCTGCTCATTGCACGAGAAAGTTATCAAATTAGGTATCTGAGCCCGGTGATCCGGCCGGACAGTGCACAAATAGTACACCCGACAACAGTAAACGCCCCAGCCAAACTATTGAAATGACAAATGAACACCAGGAGCCATCGGGTAATTCCGGTGCCAGCAAACCTAATTCTACCGCACCCGATAATGCGGGTGCCAACTTAAAAAACGCCATTCTGGCCCAACCGCCCGAAGGTTTTACCGGGCTTAAACTCAGCGAACCCGAAACGGTGGCTGCCGGGGTCACCGCCGTTCTTAAATCCATGGAATTCTCATGGGGGGATGCGGGCGTTGGCCGGGGAACCCACGCGCTGATAAAACTCAATCAGAAAGATGGGTTCGATTGCTCGTCCTGCGCCTGGCCCGATCCCGATGGCCATCGTTCGGTAGCGGAATTCTGCGAAAGTGGCGCAAAAGCAACCGCATCCGACGCCGACGACCGTCGTGTTGATCCGGAGTTTTTTGCCAGACATAGTGTAGTGGAGCTATCGCACATGACCGACCGCGACCTGAATAATGCCGGTCGGCTGACGTATCCTATGGTACTGCGTCCCGGCGCATCACATTACACCCAGATTTCATGGCCCGACGCTTTTCAACTGGTTGCTGATGAGCTCAATGCGCTGAAATCGCCGAACGAAGCTGTCTTCTACACATCGGGTAAGGTACCCAACGAACCGGCTTACCTCTACCAGCTTTTTGTGCGGCAGTTTGGCACCAATAACCTGCCCGACTGTTCCAATATGTGCCACGAAAGCAGCAGTTCGGGCCTGAGTGCAACCCTGGGTTTGGGAAAAGGATCCGTGACGCTCAACGATTTGCACGAAGCGGAGGTCATCCTGATCATGGGGCAGAATCCCGGCACCAATGCCCCTCGAATGTTAACGGCGCTGCAAATTGCCAAGCGAAAGGGCGCAAAAATCATCGCCATTAACCCGCTGCCCGAAACAGGTTTGAGTCACTTCAAAAACCCGCAGGATTTTATGAACCCAATCAAGGCTGTGGGTACGCTGCTCAGTGCGGGTACACCCATTGCCGACATTCATCTGCAGGTTAAAATTAACGGCGACGTGGCCGTTCTTCAGGGGATTATGAAGCATCTTCTCCGAGCAGAAGAGCTAAACCCCGGTGAGGTGATCGATCACAAGTTTATTGAGCAGTACACCGCCCATTACGATGAATTTCTGGAAAATCTCAAAAAAACCAGTTGGGCCGAGATCGAAGCGGTAAGTGGCTTGTCAAAAGAGCAGTTGCTGGAGGCCGCCAACCTGATAGCGCCCAAGAAAAGGATCATTACGTGCTGGGCGATGGGCATTACGCAACATAAAAACGGCGTAATGGGTGTGCAGGAGATTGTGAATTTTCACCTGATGAAAGGCGCCATTGGCAAAATGGGAGCCGGTACCTGCCCCGTTCGGGGTCATTCCAATGTACAGGGCGACCGGACCGTGGGTATTTGGGAAAAGCCAAAGAAAGAATTGCTGGATGCGCTGGAAAAGGAGTATGGGTTTGAGCCACCCCGTGAGAAAGGACACGATGTGGTGGATTCGATTAAAGCCATGCACGAAGGAGAAATAAACGTGTTTATGAGCCTGGGTGGTAATCTGCTATCGGCGGCACCGGATACGGAGTTCGTAGCCGATGCCATTCGCAAACAGCGGCTTACGGTGTTCGTTAGCACCAAACTTAACCGGGGGCATCTGGTAACGGGCAAAACATCGCTGATCCTGCCTTGCCTGACGCACGTAGATATTGATATGCAGCGCTCGGGCCATCAGTTCACATCCTGCGAAAACTCAATGGGTGTGGTTAGTCAAAACAAAGGGATCCTGCAACCGTTGTCCAGTGAAATGCTCAGCGAGGTAGCTATTATATCCGGAATCGCCATCGCTACGTTAGGCAATCGATCGACCGTTGACTGGGTAGGTTACACCGAAAATTATGATACCATTCGGGACGCGATTGCCCGGGTTATTCCGGGCTTCAGTGAGTACAATAAGAAAGTTCGCATACCGGGCGGCTTCTACCTGCCCAACGGGCCGCGCGAACGAAAGTTTAACACAGATAACGGGAAGGCAAATTTCACCGTCACCGAAATGCCGAAACATGACCTTACGCCCGATCAGTTGGTGCTGATGTCTATCCGTAGCCACGACCAGTTCAACACAACGGTGTATGAATACAATGACCGGTACCGGGGCGTTTTTGGCGAACGGCGGGTGATCTTTATGAACCCACAGGACATGCGCGACCGAAACATCCAGGAGCGGCAACTGGTAACGATTACCAGCCATTTTGAGGATCAGCAACGAAAATTGGAGAGGTTCATCGCTATTCCCTACAACATACCGAAAGGCAATACGGCCGCTTATTTCCCGGAAATGAATCCGTTAGTTGCCATCGCCAGTGTTGCCAAGACCAGCAATCAGCCCGCTTCCAAATTTGTAGTCGTTACGGTAGAGCCAATCCCTGAATTACTTCCCGAAGGCAAGACCGAAGCAGTGCCAATGGCGGCCGTGGCCTAAGATGAGTGGATAAAGAAAGAGCGCTGTTTCCGTGGTTCGTGTTTTCACAAACCACGGAAACAGCGCTCTTTCTTTATCCAATAGCTTCATCACAACGCAACCGGCTCCTGTACTGACCCGGTCGATTTAATGGCTTTGTTTCTTATCCTGTTGCGGCCCACGAGTAAAATTAGCAAGGCCAGGAGGGATGTTGACGCCATAATGCTCACCATAGGTATGGCCGTATGGTTGTTGAATATACTAACGCAGAAGGAGGCCAGCGCACCCAGACCCATTTGAGTAGCTCCCATCAGTGCCGACGCGCTGCCCGTGTTTTTAGTAAACGGGGCTAAAGACAATGCCCCATTGTTAGGATTACTGATGCCAAGGCAAGCTAAAAAAGCAAACAGAAGTGCCAGCGTACCCGTAAGCCCCAGCCAGCCAATACTAGTCAGTACTAGAAAAATCAGGGTGATGGTCACTTGGCAGCAGAGGGCGGCAAAGACAAGCTGTTCACTGCGGTAGTGCCGCAGCAGGAATCCGTTTAGCTGGCTGGCACCGATCAACCCCACCGACAACCCGGCGAATATCCAGCCGTACACCTGCCCACTGACTTTGAAAATATCCATGAAGACAAGTGGTGAGTCGGCCACATAGGCGAACAGGCCCGCAAAGGACATGCTCCCGGCAAACGCATAGGTAGAAAACTGGGGCTCCCGCAGCACCGCCAGAAAATTAGCCAGAATAGGCCGGGGCTTTAATGACAGCGAGGTATCGGGCTGGTAGCCATCCGGCAATCCGTAGCGGGTGGCCACCAGGAGCAGTGCGCCCATTATCGCCAGAATAATGAAAACAGACTGCCAGCCAAAAGCAGTAGTAACGTAGCCACCCAGGGTTGGTGCCAGCAAAGGCGACAGGCCCAGTACCAGCATTAACAGCGCGAACACGCGGGCATTTTCTTCCACCGGAAACAAGTCGCGGACCATGGCTACGGCCGCCACGCCCGCTACGCAACTGCCAATGGCCTGTAAAAAGCGGAGGGCAATCAGCCATTCGATGTTCTGTGCGGTCATGCAGCCGATGGAGGTTAGTATGAACAGGCTTAGGCCAGCATATAACGGCTTTTTCCGACCAAACCGATCGAGCAGCGGACCGTACAGCAGCTGTCCCGCCGAGATACCAATGAAGAACGTAGAGAGTGAAAGCGCTACCTGGGGTACCGTTGCCCGAAGATCGCGGGCAATGGCCGGGAAGCCAGGCAGGTACATGTCGATGGAAAACGGGGAGAGTGCCGTCATGGCACCCAAAATCAGAATTATCGAAGCGTGTCGACGTTGAGCCATAGTAGGTTGTTGTGCGTGAAACGTTGTTTTTGCTATCCCAATAAGGGAGGAATTCCAAGAGGCCAAAAGCCATGTTGTACTAGCGGAGCAGTTGCTGCACCCTTCCTGAGACAGTTTCTACGGAGATATCGTTCAGGCAGGCCAGGTCGCCCCGCCAGCAGGGTTTGTTGCCGAATACGGAACAGGGTCGGCAGGGGAGTACATCAGGCGAAATCTGAAGAATAGCTTCTTCGCCCTGCCCCCAGGGCCCAAAACCGGCATCGGGGTGCGTGCTCCCCCAGATCGACAGTACGGGTACACCGCTCAGGGCCGCCAGGTGCATATTTCCCGAATCCATGCACAGCATCCCGCGAAGTCGGCTAATGAGCAGCAGTTCGGCGGTCATGGAAAGCTTTCCGGCCACCAGAATGGCCTGCGGAAATTGTTGCTGGAGCGTTTCAAGCTGCGCAATCTCGGCTGCTCCCCCGCCAAACAGAAAAATGGTTACTGGCGAGCCCGCGTACAACCTCGCCAGTAACGGAGCAAACCGCTCGAAGGGCCACATCTTTTGCGTGTGCTGGGCAAAAGGCGCCATGCCGAACCAGGGTGTATCAGTCGTAAGGGTGTGCTGGTTCAGAAAGACACCAAGTTCGGTTTCAGCCGTCGTAAACGCTGGAAAGTGAAAAGGTTTTGCCGGATGGAGAGTCAACCCGGCTTCAGTAAATACACGGGCGTACCGATCCACGCTATGCGGTAGCTGCCGCCGGATTTTGTTGGTCTTCCTCGTTAATTCTTTTTTCTCGGCGCGACCCTTATCAATCGTAAACGACGGAACCCCTATCAGCCGAAACAGGCTCTTCAGTACCGCCGAGCGCATATTCTGGTGGGCATCCAGCAATACGTCGAACGAAGTTACCCGGCGTAGATCAGTAAACAGCCGAATCAGTCCCATAAGGCCCTTGTGTTCCCCATCGAAATCGGCACCAACAACGCGAACGTTCGGAAATTGCCCAAAAAAAACGGCAAACCTGGCCCGGGTCACCAGGGTGATGCGGACATCGGGGTAACGTTGCGTAAACGCCTGAACAACGGGAGCCAGCAGGGCCACATCGCCCATCGCTGAAAACCGAAGCAGCAGCACATGCTTCATACACTTGGTGAAGGGGAGAGAGAAATAGTCCCGACGCTTATTTGGCCTCGCGGTAGAGAACCGGGTTCAGCGTGGGGTCATTGTACATTTTCATTTGCCGATACACCTTCATATACCGGTCACCGCTGCGAATATCGTCCAGCAACTCGTCGAAACAGCGGGCCAGATCCTGCTCCTGTTCGAGAAGCACGGCGAGTTTTTGCTGTGCTTTCCAGCGGTGTTCGTCCGATACCGACGGGCGGTCGACCTGTTCCCGGAAGTGGTATAGTTTGAGTTGCAAAATCGACATTCGGTCGAGGAGCCAGGCGGGTGTTTCGGAGTTCAGCCGGGCATCTGGTTTGGCCGTTATTCCCCGAAACTGCTCAAAGAACCAGCCGTCCATTTGCTCAACGGTATCCGTCCGATCCTGATTCGACTGGTCAATCCGGCGCTTGATCCCTACCAGCTCGTCCGGCCGAATGGTCGGGCTGCGAATAAGGTCTTCGAGGTGCCATTGAACCGTATCGATCCAGTTTTTCTGATACAATAAAAAGGCAATATCATCAGCCGCAAACGGGTTGTTAACAGGGGTATCGACGGTATCGGTCAGGTGATAGTCCTGAATACTCTGGCGGAATAGATCGTTGGCGAAAGTGGCGTTCATAAGCGGTTAATCAGCCGCAAAGATACGATTTTCACCGGTAATGCGGTCAGCCAGGTTGCTGAGTGTCATCTGCCGGATGGCTCAAAATGTCCGTTAATTGGCTCTCTCGTGGTAAAATTACCCTGTATTTTTGTAGCTTAACAGAGCAGGTCGATGGCGCTTACTTCGCAACTGATTTTTGTTGTACCACCCTGCGTACACGTCCTTGATCTAACGGGGCCGGTGCAGGTATTTTACGAAGCCGCTGAATATGGAGCACCTTACCGTCTGGTGTATTGTTCATTAGGAAAGCCCGTTACCAGCTCGGCAGGCCTTGATTTCGGGGTTCTATCGTTGTTTGCCGATCTGGAAACCCTGCCGGGCGATTATATTTTTTTGCCCGGCATGGATATGGCCTATCTTCGGTCAGACGCGTTTAAACAGGAGACGGCTTTCTTTGACTGGCTACGGCAGCAGCACAAAAAAGGGGTTTATCTCTGTTCCGTTTGTACCGGAGCTTTTGTCCTGGCGCAGGCAGGTCTGCTGGATGGCCGGAAATGTACAACTCACTGGAAACGGTTGCAGGAGCTACAGGCCACTCACCCCCGATTGGTGGTTCAGCAGGATAGACTATTTATAAAAGACGCCGGTATTTATACCAGCGCGGGTGTCACCGCCGGTATCGATCTGGCGCTGGCCATTGTAGAAGAGCAGCAGGGGCCTTTGTTTGCCACCAGGATAGCCCGCGAATTAGTGGTTTATTTTCGCCGTGGCGAGGGTCACTCGCAGAAAAGTGTTTACCTGGATTACCGGAACCACATGAATGTGGCTATTCACCGAATGCAGGATTGGCTGATTGCTAACTTGGAAGCCAATGCCCGTTTGGAAGATCTGGCCGACATTGTAGGCATGAGCACCCGAAACCTGACGCGTACATTTCGAAAACAAACCGGCACCACAATTAATGCATATACAACGCTGTTACGGCTCGAATTGGCTACTACGCTGCTGTATGATCCCAGCATGACAATGGACGCTATTGCTGCCAAATGTGGCTTTCGGGATGCGCGCCAGCTCCGCCGAATCTGGAAAAAATCCGACGCTGTCACGACTGTAAGACGATCAAATTTCTCCTAAGAATCATGACTATGAACCTACCTGATCCAGTACGCTATTGCCTGTTTATCTGTTTATGGATAACCTTTCTAACGCCCGTATACGCCCAAAGACCAGTCATAAAAGCGGATGTAATGGCCTATTATTGTGAACCTTGCGGTAGCGCATGCGATGTGGAGCGCCAGGAACGGCCCGGTATTTGTGCGCACTGCGGTATGCCACTGGTTGAACGGCGTGTGGCTACGGTAGATTCGATTAACAACCAAGTCCGAAACGTGAGGAAGCGCAACGTAGCCATTTTTATTCATAATGGGGTTGAGATACTGGATTTTGCGGGTTCAAGCGAAGTGTTCGCGTCAACAGAAGGGTTTACCGTCTATACCGTTTCGCTCAGCAAGGAACCGATTATCAGTCAGGGATTTATCAAGATTATACCTGAGTACAGTCTGGCGGATTGTCCGACGCCGGATATTGTTGTGCTACCCGGTGGCCAGACAGGACCGTTTATTGAGAATAAATCGCTGATAAGCTGGATAAAAACGTCCGCAGAACGGGCTGAATTAATGTTGTCTGTCTGTACCGGAGCTGGCCTGCTGGCCAAGGCAGGCCTTTTAGACGGTAAGCAGGCCACTACGTTCCACAGCTACATCGACCCGTTGCAGCAGGCAACGCCCAACGCCAAAATTTTACGGAATACCCGTTTTGTCGACAATGGGCAGGTTATTACTACAGCGGGTGTATCGGCCGGCATTGACGGAGCCCTGCATGTAGTTGCCAAGCTCAAAGGGGTTGATGTAGCCCGGCAAACGGCTTTTTATATGGAGTACGATAAATGGAGCCCAGGCGAAGGACTGGTGGTTGGAGAGAAAAACAATCGATCGTCAGATAAATAATCCAATGACCATCAACCACGGGTCGACCATACCGGGAAGGCTTCTCCGGCACCAAACTCAGAGCGTTCGGCGGGGAGTTCCATAAACGCATCGGCGGCCAGCAAATTCGCAAAGTCGGCTGATCCTGAGCCGGGTAGGGGGTGCGCCAGCGTACGTCCATCCCGTTCGGAAGTCAGCCGAACGGGTAAAAAGTAGGTAATGGCTGGTTTAAACACGATGGGCGTGGCCAGTTGCGCATACCGTATGGGCGCTGAAGGCAGTCCCAGCGAGGTGCGTACATAAGGCAGCACATACCGATACCCACAAAGAACCGTAGATACCGGATTGCCAGGTAACCCAAAGACTGCTTTGGTCGGACCCGCCTGGGTCTGTCCGTTCGGAGCCTCTGTCGTTCCGAACCAAAGCGGTTTACCCGGGCGCTGGTCAATTTTGTGGAAATGTTTCTGGACGCCCAGTTGGGCCAGCACCGAGGGCACAAAGTCCGCTTTGCCGGCGGAAACACCCCCGCTCAGGATCAGCACGTCGTTGTCGGCCAGCAACGTTGCCAGTTTACTTTTCAGGACAGCTTCATCATCAACGATGTGGTGTAAGGTAGCCGCAATACCCAGCGTTGCCAGCGCCGTTCGGAGCATGTACGTATTGGATCGCCGAATCTGGTAGGGCAGGGGCGCATCGGCCACATCCACCAACTCATCGCCCGTAGAAACGAGCGCCACGCGGGGAAGCGCCGTTACGGTCAATGTTGTTTGTCCAACCGAAGCTGCCACCGCTAGTTCTGACGGACCAAGCCACATACCATTGGACAGAAGCTCGTCGCCAGCCCGGCGGTCAGTTGCCTGTGGATGAATATGTTGCCCCGGTTGTACCTCCTCAATGGTGATGGTTGCCTGCGAGTCGGCAATGCGGACATCTTCGTAGCGAATAACTGTGTCGGTGCCAATGGGAAGCATCGCTCCGGTCATAATTTCCAGGCAGGCATTGGCATCGCTTACCGTTTGTTGTGGCTGACCCGCGAACTGTGTACCCTCAATCCGGAATGTACGTTGTCCGGCCGCATAATCGGCAAATCGAATGGCAATTCCGTCCATCGCCACCCGGTTAAAAGGAGGAAAGTTCCGGTCAGCGCGAACCCCTTCGCGCAGTACCCGGCCGGCGGCATCGGCCAGCGAAACCGGTTCGGTGGGCAGGTACAATCTATGTTGTTGAGTAAGGGCGAAAGCGTCGGTGACGGTAAGCATAAACGGGGTAATGATGAATGTTGACGGATAAATGTTGACTTTTGACTCGGAAGACGCAAGCTATTCATTATTTTTCATTGCACCGCAGCCGCGGACGGTCGGCGACCCGGTCATAATTCATCAGTTTCTACCATGAACTCTTTTTCTCATCTCAACGCAGACGGCAACCCGGCCATGGTCGATGTGGGTGCCAAGACGGTAACCCGCCGGACGGCCCGAGCCCGGAGTGTTGTTGCCCTTGGTTCCGATATTATGCAGCATCTGGTTCCCTTAGGAACAGGAGGAAATGATATTTCGACCAAGAAAGGGCCGGTGTTCCAGACGGCGATTATTGCCGGAACGATGGCTGCCAAGCGCACCGATGACCTGATTCCACTTTGCCATTCGCTCGGACTGGACAACTGCCAGATCACCATCACGACGGAAGGAACCGACGCGATCATTGACTGTCTGGTATCGACCGAAGGAAAAACCGGCGTGGAGATGGAAGCGCTGGTGGGTGCTTCGGTGGCGGCTCTGACCATTTACGATATGTGCAAAGCCCTGTCGCACGACATAATTATTCGGGAAACAAAATTAATGGAGAAGACGGGTGGGAAACGGGATTTTCGGCGGGCCTAACCTGAACGGCCTGATTCTGACGGGGGGGCGTAGTACCCGGATGGGACAGGACAAATCGCAGTTGATCTATCACGGGAAACCCCAGCGTGAACACCTCACCGAGTTGCTGGCACCTTATTGCGAGGCCGTTTTCTGGTCGGTAAATGCAGAGCAGGCCGCTGAGCAAATGCCAGCTGGTCAGCCCATTATAATCGACAGGTTCGACTTTCCGGGTCCGCTCAATGGCATTCTGTCGGCGTTTGCTCACAAGGCTTCGGTGGCCTGGCTGGTGGTGGCCTGCGATATGCCGCTGCTCACGACCCAGTCGCTCGACGCGTTGCTTCAGGGACGAAATCCGGCGAAGCTGGCTACCGTCTTCTATGATTCGGATGGTCGGCTTCCCGAGCCATTACTGGGCGTATACGAGCCCGCCTTTTATCCGGTTCTACGGCAGGCAATAGCCGCTAAACAATACTCCCCGCGTCAGGCTCTGCAACAGAATAACGTAGCGCTACTGACGGTGCCTGACAGTCGTGAACTGACTAATGTAAACGATCCGGCCGCCAAAGCGGGTCTTGGCTTGTAAACATCATCCTGAACTGGTGGGTTATAGTCAAAACCAGCGTTTATGATCTTACTGCGAAAACTCCTGTTAACGGCTGGTTCCGTGCTGTTTGGCGGTGCAACAATGGCTCAGCGCGCAACACCCCCGGCCGAATTCCGCGACTTCAGTGAACAGCGCATCCGGCATCAGAAAACCCTCGGCCTGGCACTCGGTAGCTTTGCCGTGGCCAATATTGCGGTGGGAGCCGTAGCGGCCGGGCAAACATCGGGCGAAACCCGGTATTTCCACAAAATGAACGTGTACTGGAATCTCGTTAACCTGGGCATTGCCGGGGCTGGCCTGCTGGGTTCACGCAAGAAGAACGCAGATGCCGAAACATTGGCGGATGCCGTAAGGCAGCACGAAAATATGAAACAGATTCTGCTGCTCAACGCGGGGCTGGATGTGGCTTATGTAGTGGGCGGGGCGTATCTGCGGGAGCGGGCCGTATCGCACCCCGACAAGGCCGACCAACTTCGTGGTTATGGCACATCCATCATCGCCCAGGGTGGTTTTCTGCTGGCCTTTGATCTGGTCAACTATTTTATTTTCAAAAACCGGGGCGACAGGCAGGAGCGTATGCTACTCTCCGCCAGCTCAACTGGGCTGGGCGTTGTGGTGCCCATCCGGTAAGTGTTGTTGAATCAATCGAAAGCTAATGACTAATCAGGATAATTTTTTTCTGCGCGAGGCCATTCAATTGGCCCGCGAAGGCATGACCAGCGGCCAGGGTAGCCCGTTTGGGTCTGTTATTGTGCGGGATGGTGTTGTCGTAGGAAAGGGATGTAACCAGGTCACCTCGACCAATGACCCGACGGCCCACGCGGAGGTCGTTGCTATTCGGGATGCCTGCCAGCATCTCGGCACGTTTCAACTGGATGGCTGTACGCTCTATGCTTCCTGTGAGCCCTGCCCCATGTGTTTGGGAGCTATCTATTGGGCGCGTCCGAGCCGGATTGTCTACGCATCGTTTCACTCCGATGCGGCCAAAGCCGGTTTCGACGATCAGTTCATTTACGAAGAGATCGACAAGCCCCGCGAAGAGCGGCATATTCCGATGCATCAGCTCCTGCGCGAGGAAGCCAACGAAGTATTTGAAGAGTGGGTTGCTATGGAGAAACGGATGTCCTATTAACAAACACAAAAAGCCGTACTTTTACAAAAAAAATACGCTATGCCAGGAATGGAATTTTTTGGAGCCGCTGAGCGCGCAGAAATCAACGATGTGCTCGAGACCGGCATCCTGTTTCGGTATAATCACGAAGCACAACGCAATAATATCTACAAAGCCCGCGAGTTTGAGGCTGAAGTTGCCAAACTCGTTGGCGCTACCTACGCCCATGCCGTATCGAGCGGATCGACTGCTGTGTTGTGTGCGCTGGCTGCGGCTGGCATCGGTGCAGGCGATGAGGTAATCGTGCCGCCCTTCACCTATATCGCTACCGTTGAAGCCGTGCTGATGGTGGGTGCGTTGCCCGTCTTTGCCGATATCGATGAGACAATCTGCCTGAGTGCCGATGGTATTCGTAAGGCCATTACGCCCAGAACGAAAGCCATTTGCCTGGTTCATATGTGTGGACAAATGGCTGATATGGAAGCCATTATGGACGTTGTTAACGAACATAATTTGGTGCTGGTTGAAGATGCCGGCCAGGCGATGGGTGCCAGCTACAAAGGCGTTTCGACGGGACTGTGGGGTAAAACCGGCGCTTATTCGTTCGACTTCTTTAAAATCGCGACGGCGGGTGAAGGCGGCATCATGGTTACCAACGATGAAGTTGCCTACAAACACGCCGATTCGTATTCCGATCACGGTCATGACCACATCGGTAGCAACCGGGGTATGGAGCAACACCCGGTTCTTGGCTTCAACTACCGGATCAGCGAACTCCACGCGGCCATTGGTCTGGTTCAGACGCGCCGGGTCCCCGAAATCATAAAGAACAACAACGCCCACAAAAGCCAGTTGATGGCCGTGCTGGGGCAGGTGCCGGGCGTATCGTTTGCCCGTATTCCCGATGCAGACGGCGATTCGGCTACGTTCCTGAATATATTGATGTCCAATACGGATACGGCACAGCGTGTTGTAAATGAGATGAATGCGGCCGGGATCGGTGGGTTCAATTATTGGTTCACGAACATGTACCACTTCATTAACCAGTGGGATCATATCAAACAGATGCGGACGGCGGCTCCCCTACCTATCGAAAAATTCGGTGCGCCCCAGGATTACAACAACCTCGATATTCCAAACGCACAGGCAACCATCGGCCGACTGATCTCGTTCGGTATCCGGGCCTCCTGGACATCAGACGAAGTAGCCGTTCTGGCCACGAACATCGAAGCGGCCATCCGCAAAGTAACACTGGTAGAAGCGTAAATTTTCAGCCAATATGGTAGCTACACAAACCACGCATAAGAATTTTAAGGGTGTCGAGAAGACAGTTTTTGGGCGGGGAAGTTTCTCGCAGCTCGACGAGATACTGGCTCCACACCGGGTCGAAAACGAAGGCTACTTTGTTTTTCTGGTCGACAACTACTTTAAGGGCAAACCCCTAGAAGGGCAGGTCCCGGCTCATGCCGAAGATTTGACGTATTACATCAGTGTTGAAGAACACGAACCAAC
This sequence comes from Spirosoma lituiforme, assembly GCF_054776635.1. Lineage (NCBI taxonomy): Bacteria > Pseudomonadati > Bacteroidota > Cytophagia > Cytophagales > Cytophagaceae > Spirosoma > Spirosoma lituiforme. Next base: position 453,144 of record NZ_BAAHBO010000001.1, on the reverse strand, counting down.
GACGGACCAGATTGACCAGCTACGCGATGCGATTCTGGCAACGAAAGGCCTGCCGTCGGGTGTTGTTGGCATTGGGGGCGGCAGCATCATGGACATTGCCAAAGCCCTGTCGTTAATGCTCACCAACGAGGGGTCTTCGACGCTTTACCAGGGGCTGAACCTGATCAAAAAGCCGGGGGTTTACCACGTTGGTGTGCCCACCATTTCGGGTACGGGTGCCGAAGTTTCCATGACGGCCGTTCTGACCGGACCGGTAAAAAAACTGGGCCTTAAGTGCGAATGGACGGTGTTCAATCAGATCGTGCTTGATCCTGAACTGATTGCCAGCGTGCCGCGTAACTGGTGGTTCTACACCGGTATGGATACCTATATCCACTGCGTCGAATCGGAAAATGGCCGCTTGAATAACGCGTATTCACATGCCTATGCCGAGCAGTCGATGAAGCTTTGCCGGGAGGTATACCTGGGGCCTGACTCAGGCCAGACACCCGAAAACGACGATAAACTCATGGTGGCGTCCATGATGGGTGGCCTGAGCCTCACCTATTCCGAAGTGGGGGTTTGTCATGCGCTTAGTTATGGGTTATCCAAGATTCTGGGCACCCGGCATTGCTACGCCAACTGCCTGATCATGAATCACCTGGGTGACTACTATCCGGAAGGGGTTGCCGAATTCAAGGAAATGGTTGCGTATCACCAGATTGATCTGCCGCAGGGCTTGTCCAACGACTGGAGTGACGATACCATTACGCAGATGGCGCATATCTCCTACAATCTGCCGCACATGTGGCTGCACGCCATCGGCGATAACTGGCAGGAAGTGATCACCATCGATGTGCTGAAGGATTTGTTCCGACGGCTGTAAATTACTATCAACTACCGACTACTATGTCTCAAAAAATTGTTCGCGTTGGCGACATCGAATGTGGGTCCGATGAGTTGTTTCTCATCTCGGGTCCGTGTGTTATCGAAGACGAAAAAATTATGATGAATGTGGCGGAGCAGCTTCGTGAAATCCAGGAGCGGCTCGGCATCAAGATCATCTATAAATCATCCTTCCAGAAAGACAACCGTTCCAGCCTGAATTATTACAACGGACCGGGCCTCGACAAAGGCATTAAAATTCTGGCGAAGGTAAAAGAACAGTTTGGCTTCCCGCTGCTGACCGACGTTCATTACCCCGATCAGTGCGCACCGGCGGCCGAAGTAGTGGATGTGCTGCAAATTCCGGCGTACCTCTGTATGCAAACCATGCTGGTGGTGGCAGCCGCTCAAACGGGTCGGGTTGTCAACGTGAAGCACGGTCAGTTTCTGGCACCGGAGAACATGAAACATCCCGTCAAGAAAATTGAAGATTCGGGCAACGATCAGATCATACTGACCGAGCGGGGCTTCACCTTCGGATACAATGACCTGGTAGTCGACCCACGTAGTTTCTACCACATGGCCCGTACCAATTATCCGGTTGTATTCGACGTTACGCACGCGATCCGGAAGTATGGTATTCCATCGGCCGATGCCAAAGGGGGCGCTCGCGAGTATCTGCCCGTACTGGCCCGCGCCGGTGTTGCCTCGGGGGTTGATGGACTGTTCATCGAAGCACATACCTGCCCATCGGAAGCACTGTGTGACGCAGCCAGCCAGCTCGATATTCGTTACCTGGAGGAGTTCATGAAACCCCTCATCGAACTGCACGCGGTGGAAGTGAAATACCGCAACACCTTACCCGAACTGGCTTAGCAAAGGATGTATGATGTATGGTATATGATGTATTGTCTAGCCGCAAATCATATACCATACATCCTATATCATACATTCTTTTCATGACTGATACAGAACAGATTTTTACCGCACTGGGTGGCCAATTTGTAACACCAGCCGATGCCCTGGCCGAAAAACTGAAAACCATACGGGCTATCGTGTTCGACTGGGATGGCGTGTTCAACGATGGCATCAAAACGGAAGCGGGCAGCAGCTCATTCAGTGAAGTCGATTCGATGGGTACCAATCTGTTGCGGTTTGGCTTGTGGCTTCACCACGGTGGGCAACTTCCCGCTGCGGCTATTATCACCGGGGTGACAAATGGGCTGGCCGATGCGCTGGTCCGTCGTGAGCATTTTCACGCCTGTTATTCGCAGGCTAAGCACAAGATTGATGTATTGGGCCATTTTCTGGCCGAGCACAACCTGCAACCTTACGAAGTCGCTTTTTTCTTCGATGATGCGCTGGATCTATCCGTTGCCGACGTAGCGGGCGTGCGTATCATGGTCCGCCGGAATGCCAATCCACTGTTCACGAAGTACGTTGTCCAGAACGGTCTTGTCGATTACCTGACGGGTAGCCAGAGCGGGCAGTTTGCGGTACGGGAAGGGTGCGAATTAATGCTGGGTCTGCTGGGGCAGTTCAACACCGTAATGGCCGAACGATTACGCTATAAGCCTGTATACGACCAGTATTACCAGCAACGGCAGGCGGTTGAACCGAGTTACTGGACAGTGGGTGCTAATGGCCCCGAACAGAAAATCAGGTAAAGGCTCGAACAGCCAGCACCGAAAAAATAAGAACATGATCATCGGACTAATTCCCGCTCGTTACGGCTCATCCCGTTTTCCTGGTAAACCTCTGGCCGATATTGGCGGAAAAAGTATGATTCAGCGGGTGCTCGAACAGGCCAGTCAGGCAACATCCTTATCGAAGGTTGTTGTCGCAACGGATGACGAACGCATTGCCGACGTCGTGCGTCGAATCGGTTTCGAAGCGGTTATGACCCGCACGGATCATCCCAGTGGTACTGATCGCTGTTGGGAAGCTTACGAACGGCTAAAAACAGACGGCCTGATTACGGGAGATTCATCCGATTATATTCTCAACATTCAGGGGGATGAACCCTTTATCGACCCCGCCCAAATTGATGAGCTGGCGGCTGTTCTGGATGGCACCATTGAGTTGGCCACCCAGATGGCAACAGTCGATTCAGCTGCGATGCTGCATGACCCCAAGGAAGCGAAAATCGTCATCAACGCGCAAAACGAAGCCTTGTACTTCAGCCGGTCGGCGGTGCCGTACTTGTGGGGCGTTGAGCCGGATCGCTGGCACGAACAGCATGCCTACCATCGCCATGTTGGGCTGTATGCGTATCGGGCGGATGTGCTGGAGAAGATTACGCAGCTGCCGCCTTCACCACTCGAACGAATCGAATCGCTGGAGCAACTGCGCTGGCTGGAAGCGGGTTATCGCATCAAACTTGTTGCCACAACGTACCAAACGCCAAGCGTAGATAGTCCGGGCGATATTGAAAAAATACTGCAAAGCGGTCTGTAACTACCGGTATGTCGTCACACCATATTGTCCGGGAAAAACAGGAACCCGCCTTGCTGATTGCCAACGGGGAAGCCTGTTCGGAGGAACTATTGGGCCAGCTTCTGGAGTGGAGCCCAACTGTTGTGGTACTCGATAGTGCCATCTGGCGGGTATTCGACCTGGGCATTAAAGTAGACGTATTGCTTGGTGACTTCGACAGAAGCTTAGACCTCGATAGCATACGGGCTCATCAGTACCCGCTCAACATAGTTCACGCGCCGGATCAAGACAAATCCGATCTGGATAAAGGCATCGAATACCTGATTGACCAGGGTTATCCGGCCGTCAACATCATCTGGGCAACCGGCCGCCGGGCAGACCATACTCTGGCGAACATGACGAACATTGTGCGGTACAAAGACCAAATTCGTATCGTGATGCTCGATGATCATTCCAGAATTTTTCCGCTGGTTGGGCGGTTTGAGAAGTGGTACGAAGCCGGGACACCTATTTCTCTAATACCCGTCGGCACGGTAACGGGTTTCACGTCACAAGGGTTGAAGTATAACCTTCAGGAGGCTACCCTGAGACTGGGGTATTTTACGAGCAGCAGCAACGAAGCCGCCGAGGATGGCTTCGTTCGCATCGAAGCAAAAACAGGCGATCTGCTGATAATGGAGTGTTGGGATTAATTCGTCACCTCCCCGGTAAATAACGAAGGGTCGCTACTCACGGACTCCCAGCCAGCGATGCAGGGGTTTCTCCGCCAGCGTATATAGGCCGTGTGCCATTACGACCATCAGACCGAATACTACCCAATAGTTTGTTAGACCCGCTTTTTGCATCGCCCGCGCCACGACACCGATGTGCAGCAGATAGAAGGCATAAGAACTGCGGCCCAGGGCTTGCATGAACGAACAGGAAAACACCTGGCGAATAGCAGCATTCGCATCGAGTAACCCCAGCAAAAAAAGGCAGATACCAGTGGGTAGAACAAAGTTATAGACTATAGCCTCACTGGCATTGAGTAATGTACTGTTGGTTGTAAACCGGGTCACACTACTTTGCCAGAGAATGCAGCCACCCATAACCAGCAGACCCGTTTCCGTGGCGTAGGTAACATGGGGTAATCGGTTTTGCCGCCACTGGCTCGCCAGCCACATCCCCGCCACAAACTCAAACGACCGGCCGAAGAACGTGTAGAACAACAGGAAGGGTACCCATTTCTCTGCCCCCTGCTCAACGTCCGTATTACCCAAAAGCAGATTTATTGTTGCCCAGGTCAGTATACCAAAACCAACAAGCATGGCTGTGATGGGTAAGGCCCCCCACCGTTTTAACCCGGCGAAGAGAAAAGGGGCAACTAAATAGAAACACAGCTCAACGGTCAGGCTCCAGCTCTGGGCAATACCACTGAACAGATATGTCTCGGAAAAGCCTTTCAGCAACGTAAGATTGAGCATTAGTACCGGTAAACGCATGGGCTGCCCCATCAACTGTTCGACACCAACGGTTACCAGCAGGAGTAAGGCATACAGCGGAAAAATTCGGGCGAAACGGTTTTGTAAATACGGACGCCATACTCCGTTGGTTTGCTTCAGAAAAGCGCTGGCGTAACGATAATGGATCAAAAAGCCGCTCAACACAAAAAAGACAGAAACGCCGATATAACCCTGATGAAAAAGCCGGTTGGCAAAGGTGCCGACCGGAGCCGGATTATAATGATGCAGGAAAACCAGACAAGCTGCAACCGCCCGCAGGCCGGTAAACGCAGGAATAACGTTAACGGGCTGGCGCTCGTGCTCTGCGGCAGCCGTCGGAATGGTGCTCGTCCGCATCAGCGATTTAGGGTAAGTCGACCGGTCAGCTCTTTCGATAGGGAATTGGCTACCGGCCAGTTACTTCCGTCAGTGCCACGAAGGGTCAGTTTATAAAGATATAGCCCCGACGGTAACAACCCACCCCGCTCATCCCGCCCATCCCAGGCCCATTCGTTCAGACCCACCCGGACCGATTGGGAAAGCTGTTTCAGGGGTTGCCCCGCAAGGTTGGTCATGGTGAGCGTTGCGTTCGCTGGAGCCTGGTCGCCGGTCAGGGAAAACGTGAAGATAACCTGATCCTGGAATGGGTTTGGGTAAACTGTGAACTGGGTTAGTTGTCGGTTGTTCACCACTCGAAAACTAACCTGATACGGCGCGGCTCTATTCCCAATACGGTCACAGGCGGTCACGAGCAGATGATGAATGCCTTCGCGGAGCAGGGGAAGCGGGTACCTTAATCGAAATACAGTAGTCGAATCGGTGATCTGACTAGCCGCATGGCGCCAGCTCAATCGCTCAAAAATTGCCTTATTATCAGCTTGTTGCAGGTATAGGTCCAGTCCTGTAGTATCCCGGCGAATCAGGGATCGGTTGTCGTCGGCAACGAGTACATCAACAAGGGGTTGGGCTGAAACAACGGCACCATCTGCAATACGGACTCCATCAATGGCTACTTCGAGTATCGGTCCCAATACGTCGGGCTGAACGGTCAGGGACAGATCGAGGGTATTGTTCAGGAAGGTGTATTCAGGTTGCAGGCGTGGATTTATGGTGAGCATAATACGGTTGATACCCGGTAGTTTCTCGGTATCGACTGACGCTACCACGCGAAGGGTATCGCCGGATGACGGGGCTTTCACCATCCACGTTTTTGTCAGGGTATTCGGCAGGCCAGCCGCGTAAATCGTTTGCCTGACTGCCAGCGAATCAGTAAAGGAATACGGACTAAGATTCGTAAAATTTGCCCGAACCAGGACAGAATCGCCTTGCCGGATATCGGTCGGGAGGGAAGCCGCCAGCCAGAGTTGCCCCTCCGGTAAGCCCGTTGACGTGTTATCTGGAGCGTACGTAAATGAACCGGTCGACCAGCCATTTTCGGTTGTTTGGGTTGCCGTATCTGCCTTCCCGACTACCCGAACGCGCCAGTAGTAGGTTGTACGGGGACGGGATGGCAAAACGGCTGGGTAACTGACAAGGGTAGTGGCCTGGATGCGTTGCCGACGTGTGAAGGGACTGGTAAACCGAGACGTGCTGTCGAGTTCAAGATCAAAGTCATGTGCGCCATCGGCCAGATAGTGAGCGGTCAATCGGACGGCTGATTGGCTGACCAGGCTGCCCGGTGCCGGAAAGATCAGAACGGGTTTCTGGCTGGGAATTAACAAATCGATGATCGCGCTGTTGTTCGACGGATCAATTTCATGCTGGGCAATGGGCGAGTCCGCCGGGTTGATCGTCACCTCAATCTGGTTCTGGCCTTCGGCGTTCCGCTCGTTTGGCAACGACAGGCGAAGCGTGTCCCGGTAAGCAACTGCGGCCACCTCCGTAGTGAACACGCCTGATTCGCGTCCGTTAACCCATCGGCGCACCCGGACGGGTAGTCTGCCTCGCCAGTACTGTCCATTGTTTCGAACGATGGCCCTGATCTGCACCGAATCGCTCAGGCTTGTTAGGGGAGTGTGGTCAGTGCCCGAAACCGTCAATTCTCTGGCCGTTAGTGCATAATCGGGCGTGCGGAACGGAAACAGACGAATGGCGGGGTCGCCCTGCAAAACCATTTGCTGGCTGTTCGCCACCGCTCGCCCGTCTGTTGAGTGAGCCAGCACCCGCCGGATGGTTTCCTGCTGAAGCTGGCCAATGGACTTATCTAATTGCAAGCTGTCGGCCAACAGGCTATAAAAGGTTTTGCTGTACGCATGCATCACATCCGGGTAGCCAAGATGGCTGTGGGCAATGGCGGCAATGGCGCCCCGGTCGGGAGTCAGTACCCAGTCGGTCGCCAGCGTCGAGCGACCAAAAAAGAAGTTGCCGATGGCGCAGCCATTGATGAGCAATAATGGATACCAGCCCTTGTTTCGGTAGCCGAGGGCATCGTTGGAACAGAAACCAATGTCCAGATCAGTGATGTCCAGGCCGGAGTGCCCGAAGAAGGTGACCAGCCCCACACCATCGTTAACGGGTTTTACAACCTGAGTCAGCTCGACTGGTTTGCCCGTTTCCTTTGACAGCGTCATGACCCGTGCCCCCAGCGATTGAGTGGTAGCCTGGATCTGGTATTGCTCAACCAGCCGACGAAACAAATCCTGTTCACCCGCCGTCTGCCCACCGCTCAACTGGAGGATATTTTTGCGCCAGCTTTTGTCGGCGTCCGGATGCTCATATTCTTTGACTTTAATCAGGTAATGGAGAATCTCCTGTGGCGTCGCGGCATTAATGCGCCCGGTTGGAACGGCGGGTACGTGTTCCGCATAGCCGTTCAGCCCGGTCGAGAACTCCGCATCGGAGCCGGGAAAACCAGCGGTCATCACCTTGTCCAGTGTTGCCTGATCTGGGTTTCGTCGGATACCGGGGGTACTGCGAGACTGCCCGATGAGTAGCAAATAGGCCAGTGCGCCCCTGGTCTGGCGGAGTAGCTGCGTCAAAAACCGGCGAATGGCGAGTGGGTGGCGCTCGCCGTAGCTGTACTGATCGAACAGTTGCTGCATCGTCACAACCAGCGTATCATGGCTGCCTCCCGCTGCCGAGGCCCGGTAGGCGGCATAGTCTCGTACGGCATTAGCCGACGCACCAACCGGCTGCATAAGTGCTTCGTGACTGATAATCAGGTAGGTCGGTTTTCTGCTGTTCCAGTTCGTGAACGTGACGGGGTTGATGGCCGTTGCCGGAATGGGTTGACTGGTGCAGAAAATTGTTTTCGCTACTGAAGTCCCGTGAACAACTAGCTGCGCTGACCCGTTTGCCGAACTGGTCTTCCCGATCTGGCCAGGGGCGTTTGGGTCCGTAATATCCCAGAAACGGGTGCTGGTCGCACCATTCTGAACAACGACCAGGGAGCGATCCGCAACAGGGTTTGGCTCAAGCCGAAACCATTGCTGTGGTCCATTGATCGTTAAAGCCTGGGGGTAGCGCAACTGGATATACGATACCGAGTAATTATCGACCGGGCTGTTTTCGCCCCGCGAAACCGTTGAAATAAACAGGCTGTCATCCGGCCCAATATCCGACCAGTTTATCGACCCCCGAAGGTGAGCGTTGTCGTAGGTCGATACGCGAACGGAGTCGAGCAGGCGCATCCGGTCGGGTCGGGGCCCAATAAAGCAGTCGACCTGGTGATTGGTGTAGTCTCGGCCCGTAACGAGCAGATCAAGCTGGGGCAATGGGCCTGACCTGACGGCGTTTGCCAGCGCAAAGGCATTGGTGTAGGGTTGCCCTTTTTGTTGAATAACGCCCGTATAGCCCTCGCTCGCTTCGTAATAACTGTACTCGATTTTGGGGGCAATGCCCGCTGCCCAGCCAGGATAGTGGTCCGTAAATAACCGCAGATCGTCCGCCCAGTGGTACGCTTCCGGGGATAAGAAAGCGTAGGCTGTATCCACGTAGGCGTTCATTCGCCGGCCGGGTCTACCGTCTGCTCGCCAGGTCAGGAAATAGGCTGTGGTATCGTTGAAAAGACTGTAAAACGGGTGAGGCTGGGCGCTGGTCGGCTGATACAGCAGCGAGTCGGGCGCGCCATCGTTGCCCCGTCCAAAAAACTCGAAGAAATCATCCGAATCGAAACGCCGGTCCGCGTCACCGGCCAGAAGAATAGCCTGCTCGACGCCCCGGTGAAAAAGCTGTAGGGTGGTTGGGTCGATGTCGCTGACCGGAACCCCGGCCCGTTCCAGTTCACGGGCCGTAACCCGGTAGATACCGGCTCTGGCAACCGGAATTTTGTAGTATGACTGTGAATAATCCAGCCACTGTGTCGGGTCGGGGTCATTCGTTGGTTGCGCCGTGGAATCGAACGACACGAACAAAAACAAAACGACGAGCAGGGTAATGAATCGGTGCGGCATACGGAGCGGATATTCCCCTTAGACGCACCGACCCGGCAAAAAGTATCGGCTGGAACGGTCAAACCTGTTCCTGATTCACCCGGAAAATGAGCATTGTTCTATTCCGTGGTTTCGGCATGGGGCGTATGCAGAAATACTTTACTGGCCTGTTTGAAATTAAGCAAAGCCCGGAACATACCGAAAATCAGCGAAGGAAGAACAAAGAAGTCCTGAATCGATATTTTTTTCCACAGCACCGTTGGAATCGATATCGCCAGGCAGGCCACCATCAGGGCAAACATGCCCACGGCAAACAGCTGGAAGGGTAAACTGCCGGTAAACAGGCTAACAAATGCCATCAACAGAAGGGCAGTCAGTAAGATGCTTCGTGGCAGCAACAGAGATCGGAAAAAAGCATTGAATGCCTGCCAGTTGCCCTTCATCAGCTGCTGAAAACCAACTTTGTAGTAGGACTTGATGAAGTACAATTGAGCGGCTATCCAGCGGGTGCGCTGTTTATTGAATACGGCTACATTCTGCACTTTTTCGTCATAAATAACCGCGTCCTGTAAATACCCAACCCGAACATGGTTGATTGTCAGGAGCATTTCCAGTTCTTTGTCGTAGCCGCCCACAGTCTGGATCTGGTTCATAACCTGCTTCATCAGGTTGGTTTCGAAGGCCATACCCGAGCCAATGCACATGGCCGACAGCCCTAATGCCCGCTGTCCGGCCCGGAAGAGGTTGTTGTTGACTTCTTCGTTCATGGCGTCGAAAATAGCTACGCTCTTATTTGTATTTTTGGCTTTACGATGCCCCTGAACGGCCAGCCAGCCCTGCCCGAAGGCGTAGTTGATTCGCTCCAGAAAATCAGTAGCCATGTGGTTGTCCGCGTCGGAGATTACGACAAAGTCATACGTATTCTCCGGAAGTGCATTCAGCGCGTAGGTTACCGATTTCTGGACCGTCGATTGCTCAAAATCAACCTCGATTACCTTGATCGGATAGCGCGAAAGTTTTTCCAAAGTTTCGGGTTGAAATGAATCGGCAATGACGACAAGATCGTATAAGTCAGCAGGGTAGCTCTGTTTTAGGTTGGCGACTACGGATCCCAAAATGACGGCATCCTCTTTGTAGGCCGGAATCAGGACAGCGATCCGTCGCTGGAGATCAGTGGGGCTGGGTGAATAAACATCCCGTTTGCAGCCTAAACGACCCGCCAGGGCCGAAATAAATAGGTAACCAACGTTAAGTGCCAGGTAGCCAGCAAGTAAGAAGCCGATAAAGTAAAGAAACAGCGCCATCGAGAGAGAAAAAAGGGTATGACTTGGACGTTGATAAAACAAGTTGGTAGTAAAATTAATTAATAATGATATATGTATATAATAAGTATACAGAATATTGTTAAAATAAATAAAAAGTGTAAGTTTTGTCATATAAATCAAAATTGGTTCGTAGATGGAGAGAAATTTAATTTTCAGCCTAACAGGCATCCTTATGTTGCTGACGGTCAGCTTCAACGCTGATCATCAGCCAGCGGTTGAACCCGAGGCAACAAGTCTATTCACGAAGTCCGCAGGCCATCTGGCAGGCGTTACCATTCCTGGTCGGATTGAGGCCGAAAATTTTGTCTCTATGCAGGGCATAGGGCTGGAAACAACGGATGATCAGGGCGGGGGCCAGAACATAAACAGCATTGACACGGGCGACTGGCTCACGTACAGTATCAATGTGCCTCAAACCGGCGTTTATTCGTTGCGCTTCCGGGTTGCCAATGGCTACGGCGATGGCTCAAAATTTCAGATCCGACTGGCTGATGGCACGGCACTGAGTACAGTTGATGTACCCCGGACGGGCGGGATTCAGAACTGGCAAACAACCGGGGCAACGGCGCACCTGAACGCTGGTAATCAGACGATTCAGCTCTACGTACTAAAAGGCGACTGGAACCTGAACTGGTTCGACATTGTATACGGGCAGCCGATTCCGGGCAAACTAGAAGCGGAAAACTTCGACGTAGCGACGGATGTTCGTCCTGAACAGGTAACCGACACCGATGGAGGACAGGACCTGAGCTACATTGACGATGGTGACTGGATGGATTACAATGTTACGGCTCCCTCGGCGGGTGTGTACACGTTTCAGTTTCGGGTCGCCAATAGTTGGGGAAATGGACGCATCGATATCCGATCGGAGTCGGGGGCGGTTTTGGGAAGCATTGATGTGCCCCGAACGGGTGGCTGGCAGAGCTGGACCACTATAAGCACAACGGCAACCTTACCGGCCGGCAGCCAGGTGCTGCGCATTTTTTCCGTACGGGGAGCCTGGAATTTTAACTGGTTTTCCGTTGCCCAGGGCGGCATCGCCAAGGCGCAGGCGGTTATCAACTTTCCGGCGCTGCCCGACAAAACAACCGACGATGGGGAGTTTTCGCTGGTCGCAACGAGCAATAATAACCAGACGCCCATTACGTTTTCGTCATCCAACCCATCCGTTTTGTCCGTGTCGAACGCTACCGGCTCCTGGAAGGCCGCCGTCGTTGCTGCCGGAACCGCCATCCTGACGGCTTCCCAGGCCGCTTCGTCGTCTTATTTAGCCGCCAGCGATGCAACCCAGACGCAGGTCGTCCGGGCATCGTCCATTATTGCGGCCAACAAGAAAATCCCGATTGATTCTAAACGCTGGTACCAGTTAACGAACGTTAGCAATGGGCTACAGGGGCTGTTCGATGGCGTTACCGATGCTACTGTTGAAACCGGCTGGGGAAAGGTATTGCCCCAGTATGATGCCTATTACCCCCTGCTGGATGGCGAGTCAATGACGCTGGAGAGCCTTCGCTTCTACGATTTTGTCGGCTCCTGCCAGGATACACCCATGACGTTGTCGGTCATTACGGCTCAATGGCAGCGTATTCCAATTGCCACCTTCACGGGTACTGATTATGCTAACTGGGTCGGCCCTTATCCCGACCGCTCCACCAGCGGTAACGCCCGGTTCAAGCTGGACCAGCCCATTGCCAATGCCCGGTATCTGGTTATCAATACGTATGGTTCTTTCCCAACGGAAATTGAGTTGTACGGCTCCTACACGGCGCCCAGCCAGCAGCCAACACCCACACCAGCCAAATCCGTTAAGCTGGGCGATATGCTGGGCGTCAACGCCTACGAGTGGAATTTCGAAGATGGCAATTCGCCCTGGATGATCAATGAGGCCAAGATGAATGTGGTGAAAAGCTTTTCCGGTATTCGGCATTACATGGACTGGAACAAGCTCGAATCGACAGAAGGAAGCTACTCGTATAACCCAACCATGAGCGGAGGCTGGAACTTCGACGCGATCTACGAACGCTGTAAAGCGGAAGGCATCGACGTACTGGCCTGTGTGAAAACGATTCCGGACTGGATGGTTAACACCTACCCGCAGGACCAGCGCGATGCCGAAAACACGCCTTTACGTTATAACAAAGACTTTGCTGATCCGCAATCGTATCTGGAACAGGCAAAAATGGGCTTTCAGTACATGGCGCGTTACGGCTACAATCCGAATGTGAACCCGGCTTTGCTGAGCGTTAATTCGACCCCCCGCTGGACGGGCGATACCCCTAACTCGGTTAAAATTGGCATGGGGCTGATCAAGTACATCGAATGCGATAACGAGCGCGATAAGTGGTGGAAAGGCCGAAAAGCCTACCAGACTGCCCGCGAATACGCGGCCAATCTATCGGCCTTTTACGATGGACACAAAAACACGATGGGAGCGGGGGTAGGCGTTAAAAACGCCGATCCATCGGTGAAGGTGGTTATTGGTGGACTGGCGTCGGCATCGAGCGGCTCCGATTACGTAAAAGGAATGATCGACTGGTGCAAGCAGTACCGTGGCTACAAAGCCGATGGCTCGGTCAATCTGTGCTGGGATATCATCAATTACCACATGTATTCCGATAATACCTCGTCGTCGCAGAGTGGGAACTCCACCCGGGGAGCGGCTCCGGAAGTGACGCCAATCAATAAAATTGCGGAGGATTTTCGGCAAACGGCGCATCGGCAATCGTACGATATGCCGGTCTGGATTACTGAGGCCGGGTACGATGTGAACCAGGGTAGTCCGCTGCGGGCCATTCCCATCGGGAACAAGTCAGCGCTGGAAACGCAGGGTGACTGGGTTCTGCGAACGGCCTTGTTTTATGCCCGGATGGGAATCGAAAAAGTGTTTTTCTACCAGCTGTACGACGACAATTCGGGTGGGGGTATGTTTGGCACATCCGGTCTGGCGAACGGGGATAACATGACCCGACGGCCGGCGGCTGACTTTCTTTTCCAGACGAAAAAGCTTTTCAAGGACTATTCTTATAAGGAAACCCTGAACCGTGATCCATTCGTGGATCGGTATGAGCGGAGCGGCAACTCAATGTATATGCTGGTGGTTCCGGATGAAGTTGGGCGGACAGTATCCTACACGCTGGATCTGGGTAACGCAACGCAGGCCCGGATTTATCGCCCCAAGGTCGGGAGTGATGACATGACGCTGGAATTGGTCACGACGAATCAGGGGAAAATATCGCTCACGGTAACGGAGACGCCCCTGTTCGTGGTACCCGGCAATGCTGCGCCTAATGCGCGTCGGGCTGTCGCATCAGACGTGAAAAGTCTGGATGAGTCTGTTACCGTGTACCCCAACCCAACGGTCGATTTCGTGATGATCCAGGCCGAGCGAGCCGTTGCTGCTCCCATTCGGGTCCGTCTTTTCGACGTTGGAACAGGGCACATTCACCAGCGGCTGACCATCCCGAACACCGGCGGGCAATTTTCGGGTAAGATGGACCTGACCCAACTCCCCACCGGCCATTATCTGCTGGAAATAAAACAGGGCGACGAACGAGTCATGCGGAAAATACTGAAGAATTAGTCGGGTACCCCGCCCTTGTAGCGGATACCATAAACCTGCCGAATCAATACGTTCAGTGACCCGCAGGATCACGAAGAGCACAACGGTTTCCCTTTTCTAGAGGGGCTAAAAAACCACGGTGTTCTTCGTGATCCTGCGGGTCACTTTTTTGGGGTCACGGCCAAAAGGTACTACCCGGATTATTGGGCTAAAGCAACTGATAATGATACTACTAAGCGCACTAACTCAAGTTTCCCTATCGTGATTAATGACAGAGTCTACTGCATTATACATCATTCGTCACTGACGATTTATAAATTTATTTTTAATAATACGGAGATGTTGGAACATATTTTGTTTATTTTACCTAGAAAAAGTAAATAATGAGTTTATATTTATGGTAATAATGCCTTGCATTAAAAACTATGGCAGACGTAGACTGGATACCTGTACCACCCCTCATATCGCTCATTACGATTAACTACAACCAGGCGGTAGTAACCTGTGATTTGCTGGAGTCAACCCAGCAGCTTACCTACCCCAACTATGAGATTATTGTTGTCGATAATGGATCAGCAGAAGACCCCTCCGAACGGATACGACAGGGAAACTACCCCCACGTGCGCGTGATCGTTAGCCCCGACAATCTGGGATTTTCTGGTGGCAATAATCTGGGCATCCAGCAGGCAAAAGGAGATTATTATTTTCTGCTTAATAACGACACGATTGTCACGCCAGACCTTCTGGAGCAGTTGATTAAACCATTTGTTAAGGATGCAACAATTGGCGTCTGCTGTCCCAAAATCCGGTATCATGATCAGCCGAATATCATCCAGTATGCCGGTTATCATCCGCTGAACAAGTACACGGGCCGGACATGGGCCATTGGCCTGATGGAGCCCGACCAGGGGCAGCACGATCAGGCCAAACCAACCTATTTCGCGCACGGAGCGGCCATGCTGGTTAGTCGGGAGGTACTGGACCGGGTGGGTAGCCTGGACGATAGCTTTTTTCTTTATTACGAGGAACTGGACTGGTCGATGCGGATACGCAAAGCGGGCTACCAGATTTATTATCAGCCAGAGGCCCTAATCTACCACCGCGAGTCCATGAGCGTTGGCAAGCAGAATCCCATGAAGGTGTACTACCACACGCGTAATCGGCTGTGGTTCATGCGCCGGAATGTGGAGAAGCTGCCGTTGCTTGTTTTTTATGTCTATTACTTTGGGCTGGCTCTGCCGAAGGCGTTCGTTCACTACGCCCTTCAACGGCAACCCGCTTACCTGAAGGCCGTTCGCGATGCGATCGCCTGGAATGTCAAGCATACAGTCCGCAAAACAGATATTGAAAAAACACCGTCACCCGTAACCGAACCGTTTGAGGCAAGGCTGACGAACGCCACGCCGACCAATTAATACCAGGAATCAGCATGCCCCTATCTGCTCTCTCTACGTTCAGCAATTACAAGTCCAATCAGTTCTGGTTACTTACCCTCCTGGGGGGTATTTACACCCTGGCTGTTGGCTACGCTGTTAGTCGGCTGGGGGCACCGGGGGCCATAGCGGGTATTATCTTACCTGTTGTCATAAGCCTGGTTATTCTGATATTGACGGAGCCGCGCTGGGGCTTGTTTTTTTACGTACACATGAGCTATACCATCGGGTTCACGCGCTTTGCGCTGGTTGAAATTCCGATCGGGCTGCTCATCGACGGCTTACTGTCGCTGACCCTGCTGAGCCTGTTTGTGAACGGTAAGCGGATGGAATGGAACCGGTTACGTAGCGGTGCATTTGCCCTGGTTGCCATCTGGTTTGCGTATACCGTCATCGAATTGATCAATCCCGAAGCCCCGTATCGCCCGGCCTGGTTTTTTCACGTAAGGCCGTTCTCCCTTCACTGGATTCTGGTTGCCTGTATGGTGCTGGTAACGCCCCTCACCCGGCGCGATGTGCGTATTTTCGTTAACTCCTGGCTGGCCTGGTCGTTCTTTGGGGCGCTGTGGGCATTCAAGCAGCAATACATAGGCCTGTCGCCCGCCGAAGTGATCTGGCTGAATAGTGGATTCAATGCCCGTACGCACATGCTGTTCGGCCAGCTTCGGTGCTTCTCGTTTTACTCGGATGCTGCTCAGTTCGGGGGCGAAATGGCGGGGGTAACGCTGGTGGCGCTGATTCGGACTTTCGAAGAAAAAACGCTGCCCAAAAAGCTGGCCTGCTCGGCGCTGACGCTGGTTTATTTCTGGGGATATGCTATTTCGGGAACACGCAGCGCGCTCTTCGTGATGGTAGGTGGGTTTGCTTTTTACCTGCTCCTTAAACGCGATTTTCTAAAGCTGGTGATCGGCGCGGCTTTGGCCGTTCCGCTGTTGCTGCTCCTGATGTACACCAGTGTCGGCAGTTCGAATTACCAGGTTCAGCGGATGCGCTCGGCGCTGACGCCCATGAACGACCCCTCGTTTATTCTCCGGTTGCAGAACCAGGCGAAATTGAAAGCTTACCTAGCCGACCTGCCTTTTGGCGCGGGCATTGGTACTTCAACCGATATGGGCGCGCGGTTTTCGCCCTGGCACTGGGCCGCCCAAACGCCACCCGATAGCTGGTATGTTGAGCTCTGGATCGAAACCGGCCGGGTTGGGGTCGCGCTGTACATTGCCATGCTGGTAGGCCTTGCCAGTATCGGGGCCTACCGGGTCTGGCAGTTGAAAGACCCGTGGATGATAAAGGTCATGTATGGCTTTCTATCGGAGTTTGTCGGCATGGCCATCATGGGTTACTCGAACCCCGTACTGGGGCAGTTTCCAACCAGCAGTATCATTTTTATCAGCACGATGCTGGTCGCTTCCTGCAATCGCTGGGATACCCAACCGAGTCCTTCCGATGTCGTTCACGAAGAACGCCTACGTGTTAAGCCCGAACCCTATGAAACAATTTGACAGTATTATCTGCCTGACCCAAACACCCTGGTCGGGCGACTTTCAGAAGGCTGTGGTCCAGTTGATGACGGAGTTGTCCGCTCGCCACCGGGTGCTGTTTGTCGATTATATGTATACCGCTAAAGACCTGGCAACGGGACGGAAGGAAATGCCGGTTCGGGAAACCATTCGGCTGAGTAATCCACTGACGAAAATTCCGACCAGGCACGGCGGAGACCTGCACGTCTGGAACCCGCCCCTGATGTTGCCGATCAACTGGCTGCCAGCAACCTCCCACGATCGGTTGCTGGGCCTGAATACGAACCGGCTGGCCAGCAGCCTGCGAACGGTTATGCGGCAGCTGGGCATGCACAAGCCGCTCATCATCAATGCCTACAATCCGGTGGTGGGCCTGCCTTTGCTGGGAAAGTTGAATGAGTGTGCTACAATCTATTATTGTTTCGATGAGATCACGGCGGCCGGTAACTGGATGAGTAAGCATGGCGATCGCTTCGAAGACGAATTCATCCGGCGTGTCGATGCCGTTGTTACCACCTCCGAAACGTTGCGGCAGGACAAGTCGCGGCTGCAATCCAGAACGTTCTGTGTCAAGAACGGGGCGAATTTCGACCTGTTCAACCGGACCCGGCAGCTGGCGCAGCAACAGCCGCCCACAAAACCCGTGGTGGGCTACCTCGGTTCGGCCGACAACCGGATTGATTGGGAATTGATGGCGTACTGCGCTGAGAAAATGCCGGATGTCGAGTTTCAGTTTATTGGCGAGGTATATGAGCCTGCGCTACCGGAGCGGCTGGCCAGTTTCCCGAACGTACGCTTCATTCCGCCCCACCAGCCTGCCGATTTACCACCACTGCTGGCCAGGTTCAGCGTCGGTATCATTCCGTTTGTGTGCAACAAACATACCTACACCATTTATCCGCTTAAGATCAACGAGTACCTGGCGGCCGGATTGCCGGTTGTGTCGACGCCGTTTTCGATACTGGATGAATTCAGCGGTGTTATCGAACTGGCCGATCGCCCGGATCGCTTTGTGGCGGCTCTCCGGCGGGCCCTGGCCGACACCGATCCTGAGCGCGTTCAGCAGCGGGTCGATATGGCGCAGGCCAACTCCTGGGAGCAACGTGCCATCGAGTTCGACGCCGTGATCCGGCATATACCCCGGGCCTGGAAACAAGAGCAAGTTGTTCAATAAACATAATCCATACGCTATAACGTAAAACTTTTCTACCTCACGAATGAATCGGTTTTGTCAATTTACCTTTCGATGGGTGCTGGGGCTGGTCCTTTGGGCCACGGCGGCAACCGTCAGTTACGGGCAGGTTGCCGTGCCCAAACCCGTGTCGGCCAATGCCGCTCTGACAGCAGCAGACGGACTGCCCATTGACAGTATGGGTTTCGATTTTGACCGGGACATTGCCATTCAGCTTGTTCCGTTCGATGACATTTTCAAGCTGGCACTGGCGTACGCGCCATCCGTAAAGTTTGAGGGAGCGGTGGCCAGCTCGCAGGCTTCTGCGTATCGATTAGCCAAGTTGCAGGTGTTCCAGAACGTTACGGGTTACGCTAACTATTCAACCGGAAATCAGGCTATTCTCTCCACAGGAACAAACGTGACGGATCAACTGGGGCAAATATCCAATGGCTACCGGGCGGGGGTCAACCTGGCCTTCAGTATCCATGATTTAATTGGTCGGCCACACCAGATTCAGCTGGCCAAAGCCAACTACGAAGCCACGCAGGAACGCCGGCGAACGGCCGAGATTTTGCTGAAACGGGATGTCTTTAACCTGTACCAGGATCTGCTTCTGGCCCAGCGGGTACTACAGATTCGCCTGCGCGACGATCAGGCATCACTGGCCGCCTACCGGATTGGGGAGGTAGAGTTACAGAAAGGGAAAATTACCCCCGAAACGCACGCGTTCAACAGCAACCGTTACGCCGAAACCCGATCAACCGTGGAACAAGCGAAAACCCAGTTCATCAAGACCATCTACGCACTGGAGTTGTTTGTTGGGGTGCCTATTCATCAACTGAAACGCAATTAACCACATGACTATTCAAGGACTTGTTCGACTCCTGAAGCAGCATATTATCTGGTTTATCCTGTTCCCCTGCCTGGCCGGGGGGGCGGTGTACTATTTCATGCGCAATGAATCGAAAGTATACAAAACCAAAGCAACGCTGTATACCGGCTTAACGTCCGGTTATACCCTGCGGTCGGCGCAGGAAGGTTTTCAGACCGATTACTCGGCGGTTAGTAACGCCTTCGATAATATCCTGACAACGCTGACATCCAACCAGACACTTTATTACGTTGGCCTGGACCTGCTGGCCGAGCATCTGCAACTTACCAAGCCCAGCGAGCGGGAACTTTCGGCGGCCAATTTTCAGGCGCTGCAAGCGGCTATTCCGGTTAGTTTCCGACAGTCATTGCTTAAGGCCGGCGATCTGGCCTATACCCAGGTGCGGCTCGATAGTCTGGCGAAAAGCTCGACGGATAATCCCGTCCGGAAACTGCTGATCGGGTCCGATTCTTACTATACCGCCGATTATATTGGCAAAAAGCTGAAGGCGACCCGCAAAAGCGCCAGTGATATGCTGGACCTGGAGTATGAAGGAGATGACCCGGCCGTGGTCCAGCAGACGCTGAAGTTGGCCATCAGTGAACTCAACAAGCGGTATACGGCCTTGAAAAGCGGAGAAACCAATCCCGTTGTTGGTTACTACGAGAACAAAGCGAAAGAAGCCAAACGGCAACTGGATAATGCGGAATCCAAACTGAAGGCATTCAACGTGCAGCACAACGTGCTCAATTTTGAAGAAGAACTGAAAACGCGCTCCGTTACCCGCGAGGCTCTGGTGGCCGAGTATAATCAGGAAGTGATGCGAAATCAGGCGGCTAAAGCGGCCATGAATGCCCTCAATGCCCGGATGACCCAGGGCGGTAGCCTGCTGAAGATCAATACCGCGCTGACCGATAAACAGGCCGAACTGACGGCGGCTGAATCGCAGATGATTACCGCCCGGACCAATGGGCAGCCCCAGGCCGTTCTGGATAAACACCAGGCCAGGATCAACAAGGCATCGGATGAGCTGAAGCAGATTGCCCAGAACTACTTCGCGGCCGATAATGGCTCGGAATCGGTGCCCAAGATGAAACTGGTGAACGAATGGCTGACGAAAGTACTAGAGTTCGAAGAGTCGGGGGCCCGGATGGCGGTTGTGAAAAAACGGCTGGATGATTACCAGACCGAATCCACGGCGTTTACCCCACT
The DNA here is from genome assembly GCF_054776635.1 of Spirosoma lituiforme. NCBI lineage: Bacteria > Pseudomonadati > Bacteroidota > Cytophagia > Cytophagales > Cytophagaceae > Spirosoma > Spirosoma lituiforme. Next base: position 432,902 of record NZ_BAAHBO010000001.1, on the reverse strand, counting down.
GGAATCGGAACAGCGCCAGCTGACCCGCGACATGGATATTGCCGAGAAAGAATACCTGACGCTGGTGCAGTCGCTGAATCAGGCCACCACGCACCGGCAGGACATCAGCATTGACGGGTCGTTGTCCGTACTGGACCCGCCCGCCTTTCCACTGTCACCACAAGCCGCCAAACGCATGCTGTTTACCGCGATTGCGGCTGGTGCGGGTCTGGTTATTGCGCTGTTGCTGGCGGCTATCCGGTTCTGGGTCGATAAACGGATTAACTCGCTGGAGCAGGCAGAGCAGGTGTTGGGTAAACCCATGACGGCGGTGTTCCCACTGGTTAAAAAGTTCGCGGCCAATTCGCGAGCCAGCCGTGCCGCAGTGGGCATGTTCGACCAATTGGGGAATGCCATCAACATCGAAGTCGAGCACCGGCGCTTGTCCGATCACGCGCCCCTCATCACGATATTCAGTATGCGCTCGAAGCAGGGGAAAACCTGGTGCGCGCACGGGCTGGCCCGGATGTACGCGGAGTCGGGCGAGAAAGTGGCTTATTTCTACCCGCGCCTGTCCGAAACGGACAAATCATTCGAGCAGGAAAATATCGCGTTTTTGCCCTACGAGATGCACCCTAGTTTCATGAATGTGCGGGAGCCGGAAGACCTGACGATCAACGGTGAGATGCCGCTGATGAGCACCATCAACAAAATCATTCTGGAACTGCCTGCTCTCGTGGGTAGCCCGATTCCGTTTCACCTGGTCAATCAGAGTGCCGTGTCGCTCATGGTGCTTACGGTTCATACGATTTGGGGGCGTCGGGATAACGAATTGTTTGGGCTTTACATGAAAGGAATCAAACACCCGGTGCTGCTGGCGCTCAACAAAGTAGATGGGGGCGATACCGATGCGCCAACGCTGGGCGACATCGAACAGGGGCTGGTGCGCACCAAACGATACAATGAGCCAAATTTGGTGGTGCCCGGTGCCTCATCAACCGAAAAAGTACTTGACCGTCAGTCCAAATGAGCCAGAAACAACAGGCGCTTAGCGGGGGTAAATGGATGACGATGTCCACGGCCATCTCCACTGTATTTCAGTTTGGTCAGGTTGCCATTCTGGCCCGATTGCTGGAGCCGTCGGTGTTCGGAATTGTGAGCGTAAGCACGCTGATGATTGCCTTCTTCAGTATTTTTGCCAATCTGGGCTTTTCCAATTCCATTATCTACAAGCAGGAGGAGGATCGGCGGGTACTGTCGACCATTTACCTGCTCAACCTGATGCTGGGCTTACTGATCGGGGTTGTCGTGTTCTTCAGCTGGCCGCTGGTGGTGGCCTACTACAAGGAACCGCGACTGGAGCAGGTGATCAAATTATCGTCGCTGTATTTCAGTATTGTGTACGTCGGACAGATCTACCTGTTTCTGCTTCAGAAAGAGCTGCAGTTCAAAGCCGTTGCCAGCATCGACATTGCTGGTACGGTGTTCGGCAGCAGCGTAACCATTCTGCTGGCCTACAACGGGTACGCTGAATTATCGCTGATGTATGGGCAATTGGCGCAGCAGGCCATCAAATCGATTCTTCAACTGGCCTACGGGCGCAAGCTGTTCAAACCCGTCGCTACGTTCGATCTGAATCTGATCAAGGATCACCTGCGGTTTGGCCTGTATAATGTTGGCGACGGTATTGTCGGGTTTATCCAGGCCAATTCCGACAATATTCTGGTGGGAGGTATGCTTGGCGTGAAGCAACTGGGCTATTATACCCTGGCGTCTCAACTGGCGGTATTTCCCATCCAGCGGCTCAGTCCAATTGTTCTCCAGGTTGCGTATCCGATTCTGGCGCGGCTGAAAGGCGATACCAACGAACTGAAAAAATCGTACCTGACCATTCTTGATCTGCTTAGTTACGTGAATCTGCCGCTGCTGGCGGGCCTGTTTATCATGGCCGATAGTGTGGTGTTTCTGTTCTACGGGCCGGGTTGGGAGCCAACGGTTTTGCTGATCCGAATCTTTGTCTTTGTCAGCATTTTCACGTCGTTGAGCAATCCCCTATTTACGCTGGCCTTCTCGAAGGGAAAACCGAAATTGCTTTTCTATCTCAACGTTATTACCCTGGTTATCAAGATTCCGCTTGTTTTCCTGTTCGCTCAGTACTGGGGCGTTGTTGGTATTGCGTCGGCTTTCCTGGTGGCCACGTTTCTGAATCTGCTGTTCAATTTTGGCATCGTACACTCGTTGATTGGCTCGTTTCTGGGCGAATTTGCCCAGAATATCAGCAAGCCGATCCTGTTCTGCCTGTTGATGGTAGCCGCCATTATACTCTATAAATCGTACGCCGATTCCATCAATACGGTCAATACGCTGGTGGAAATAGCCCTGGGAGGATTGATTTACGTGGGCCTGACGATCCGCTACAAATTCCCGATTACCGATCTGAAAACGTTTGGCAAAGCTGCCTGATTCTATGCAAAAGTTGTTGTTGAAGTCCCTGTACGTGGTAGCCCGGCTCAAGTACCCGAAGCTGCCGAACGATCTGTGGTATTTTGTGCGGGATAATTACTACTGTAAGCTGGTGCAGGGGCGGTACGTGGTGCGCGATTATGTGCTGAAGAAAAAGTACAAAGTGATCAGCTACCACGGCGAGTTTGACCAGGAATTACGGTATGTATTGCCATTTGCCTACTGGCACCACCTGAACGGGACCCTGCTGAAAACCATTTCGACCCGGCACACGAAAGAGTTTTATTTCTTCAGCGAAGAGCACGAAGAGCGCTTTGAAAAGCGGGTCTGGACGGAGTCGTACGCGCATTATGATGTGCCGAATATGACGCACAGCAATACCTACAGCTTCCGGAAATGGGCGCAGGTACCATACAAAGCGCACTTTAGAAATGACGTCTTCGTCTTCGATAAGCCGATTCTGATCATCGCCAACAAATACAACATCGAGTGGGACCAGCCACCCATCAACTTCCTGGATATTCCTACCCTTGACCGGATCATTCAGCAGGTCGGGGATAAATACCAGATCATTTACAACCGACCGCTGCCGACGCATATTGTTCAGGATAACAGCGAAACGATGGTGCTGAACGAGCACGCATGGCTGCGGGAAAACCACCCGGAGGTTGTGCTGATGGATGATCTGTTTACCCAGTATCATCCGGCCACGGTGGCCAATTATAACCACCTGCAACTGATGGTTTATGCCAATTGCAACCACTTTATTTCCATGCACGGGGGCACAGCCGCCCTGGCAAGCTGTTTCGGAGGTACGAACATTATTCTCTCCAATATGAACTGGGGAAAGGAGCACCCGTTCAACGAATACCAGACCTTATTTCCCAAATTATCCGGAGCCACCATTCTGCACGCCAGGGACCGGGAGGAGGTTTTAAGGCATGTGGTGACAAATTATTGACTTTCTACGATTTTTCTTCGTTGTACTTGAATTGTATAATTGTTAACTTTATATTTATAAAAAATAAATAAAGAAAACTTATTCAGTTCACTTCCTCGGTCCATGTCCGCACAGACTACTTGCGCCGATACGGTCCAGAAGGACACGGACTGAGGATCGAAGCTCGATTCGTTCTGTCTTCGTGGTGCTAACCGACTATGATTATTAGCAGAATTACCAGTGGTCTAGGAAACCAGCTTTTTCAGTATGCAACGGCCCGGCATCTTGCCTTGAAAAACAAAGCCGCTTTGTATCTGGATTTAAGCTATTACCTCTATGAGTATTCGGATGATACGGTGCGTCCGTTTAAGCTGGACCACTTTGCAGTTCCGTACCGGCTGCTCCAGAAATCGCCCATGGAGTACGTCTCCAAAGCCACCAAACTGCTCCCCAACCGCAGTTTGCCACCCGTGGTTCTGTTCCTGAAAGAAAAGCATTTTCACTTCGACCAGGCCATTGTCGATGCCCGCGCGACCTGCATTATACTGGAAGGTTTCTGGCAGTCGGAAGCCTATTTTCGGGACGATGCCCGCACCATCCGGCAGGAGTTAACCCTGACTGGCGAACCCAGTCCTGAGTTTTCGTACTACCGGCAACAGATCGGCAATACCCCGACGCCCGTGTCTATTCACATTCGGCGGGGGGACTACGTAAACCACCCGGAGTTTAGCAAAACCTTTGGCTTCGTGGGACTTGACTACTACAAGCAGGCGCTTCAGCAACTGAACGATCACCACGCCCAGACGCAGCTGTATGTGTTCAGTGATGACCACGCGTGGGTGCACGAGAACCTGACGCTCCCGGAAAATACGGTCTTTGTGCAGAATACCGGTCCCAATGGCGATGTGGCCGATCTGGTGCTGATGAGCCACTGCCGCCACCACATCATTGCCAACAGTTCGTTCAGTTGGTGGGGTGCCTGGCTCAATCCCCACCTGGATAAGCTGGTCATTACCCCCAGAAAATGGTACAAACAACAGCCTACCTGGAACACAAAGGATCTGTTGCCCGCGGCCTGGATGGCCCTTTAACCCCTTATCTATGACCTACCTTTCCGACCGTTGCAGACGATGACTAAAGTATTGATTGACCACCAGAAATTCAGTACCCAGAAATACGGAGGCATCAGCCGCTACTTTGCCAACATCATTCAGGGAATAAAACGGACCGATAACATTACGTATCAGTTGGGGGTGATGCATGCCAAAAATCACTATATCCAGAACGAACCCCTGCCCATAAAAGGGAACCTCAGCGACAAGGTGCTGAACCGGAATGAACGATACGATTACCGGCTGAACGAGCTTTATTGCAAACGCCTGCTGGACAAAGCCGACTTCGACGTCTTTCACCCCACCTATTACGATACGTATTTCATGGATCGGCTGAGAAAGCCGCTGGTCATTACCATTCATGACATGACGTACGAGCGGTTACCGGAGTACTTCTGGGCGCTCGATCCGCTGACCCGGCAAAAGCGGGAAAACATTCTGCGGGCCGATGCCATCATTACCATATCCAACACAACCCGGAAGGATATGCTCAGCTTCTTTGACATCGACCCCAAAAAAGTATGGACCATTTACCACGGCATTGATTTCGACAGTCCGGTGCTGACGCAGCCCGTGCCCGACCTGCCGGAACAGTACGTACTATTCGTCGGGGACCGGAGCGGATACAAGAATTTTTACCTGTTTTTGAATGCGTTCAGCAAACTGGCCGACCGTTTTCCCGACTTGCATGTCGTGCTGGCGGGTGGCGGTAAGCTGGAAGTAGCCGACATTGAGTTCATCCAGCGGCTAAAGCTGACGGGACGGGTACGGCACATCGGCGCCACGGATGAGCAACTCAATTACCTCTACCAGAACGCCCAGGTGTTTGCTTACCCGTCGCTCTACGAAGGATTTGGGTTGCCTATTCTGGAAGCCTTCAAGGCCAAATGCCCCATTTTACTGAGTGATACGGAATGTTTTCGTGAGATAGCAACGGATGCTGCCCAGTACTTCAGGCCAAATGACCTGGATGATCTGGTCGATACACTGACCGATATGCTGACCAATCCGGCGCTGAGAACCGAACTGGTGGCAAAGGGGACGCGACGACTGAGCGAGTTTTCGTTGAAAAAATCCATCGATCAGACCCTCGATGTGTATAAATCCCTAGCCTGATACATCGATGAGATTCAAAGCGGTTGATTCGTTTCGGGGTATGGCGGCCATTATGGTGATTCTGTTCCATTTACAGCACCTGGAACTGTTGTCCGGCATTGCCTTTGTTGCCAAAAGCGACATTTTCGTCGACTTCTTTTTTGTGTTATCCGGCTTTGTGATGACTCACAGCAACTACGATCGGATCACCGATCTGGCCAGTGTGCAGCCCTTTGTCCGCAAACGGTTCAATCGTCTGTACCCCCTCCATCTGTTCACCCTGCTCCTGGTGCTGGGGTTCGAACTGGTTCGGTATGGCATTGATCACTACATCGTTAAGCTGACCTATCCGGTGTTTGCTCCGGATAAGAGTCTGCCGTCGTTTATCGCCAACCTCACCCTGACGCAGTCGCTGAATCTGTTCGACCGGGTTACCTGGAACGGACCGAGCTGGAGCATCAGCGTGGAGTTTTACACCTACATCGCGTGGGCGTTGTGTCTGGTGCTGTTTCGTAAAAACCTGCTGCTTATGTGCAGCGTTCTGTTTGGGTTGCTGGGTTGGTTTATCGTGCAGCACAACGGCAGCATCATCTTTAATTACGACTACGGGTTTGTGCGTTGCCTCTACAGTTTTCTGATTGGTATGCTTACCTACCAGCTAAATCGACGGCTTCCGCTTCGATTTAGCTATGGGCAGTTTACCCTGATCGAAGTCGTATTGATTGGCCTGACCATTGCTGCCGTCAGTTCATTCACGCATAGCGAAAGCTGGCTGATGCCGTTTCTGTTTGCCGGGGTCATTATTGTTTTCTCCCGCGAATCGGGGGCGGTTTCCCGCGTGCTGGCCGGTCAGCGGTTCGAGTTTCTGGGGAAGCTCTCGTACTCGTATTACCTGAACCATACGGTAGTGCTGGCCGTGATGGACCTGCTTGTCTTTAAGCTGCTGAAGATACCGCATACCGGCCTGGGCGAACTGCTTTTTGTGCTTACCTGTCTGGCGTGCGTGCATCTGCTGTCGGTGTTTACCTATCGCCATGTTGAATTAATTCTTCAGCCTCCTGCCCCGGATCGAACCGGCAAGGCCGTGCCCAGCCTGGTAGTTTCTTAAGTTTGACCTTTACCGAAGACATACGATGAGTATTTTCAACGCGCCCAGTTGGCTTGATCAGTTCAATTTTTCGTACACCTCGTTCGACGACGTGCCCCAATCAACATTCGATGCGATCAACCGGGATCTGGATGCACTTCAGAATCCCGAGCCCCTGGTCAGCGTCGTTATTCCGGCCTGGAATGAAGAAGTAAATATTCTCCGGAGTATTGCCTCATTGGCCAAGCTGAAGACGACGATTCCCATGGAAATTTTGGTCGTCAATAACAACTCAACCGACCAGATGCAGAAGACCCTGGATCACCTGCATGTGCGGTCGGTGTTTCAGCCCATACAGGGGTGGGGGCCAGCCCGGCAGATGGGACTGGAAGAGGCTCGGGGTAAGTACCTGCTCACGGCCGATGCCGACGGGATTTATCCGCCCGAATGGCTGGACGAAATGATGGCCGTGTTGCAGCAGCCGGGGGTTATCTGCGTGTGTGGTCGATACTCGTTTATTCCGGCACCGGGCTTTCCGCGCTGGGTATTGTCGATTCACGAATCGCTGAAAGATACCCTGGCAACGGCCCGCCATGTAAAACGCCCTCACCTGAATGCATACGGCATCAGTATCGGCTACGAACGCAAATATGCGCTCAAAATAGGCTATGTGATGCGAAAGGTTCGGGGGGAAGATGGCCGGATGTGCTTCGATATGCTGCAGTACGGCAAGGTGAAACTGGTGAAATCCAGAAAGGCCCGTGTCTGGACGGGCACCCGCACGCTTCGGGTAGAAGGCAACGGAAGTTATGCCCGAGCCTTGTGGATGAAAGTGGGCATCGAACTACGGCGAATAGGCGGAATTTTTGTGGCCCAGGCCCCTCACGATACAAAGACGTCGTTGAATGAATAGGTTTTCGGTGGCCCTTGTCCTGTGTCTGCTGGTCCTGATCACACCCATCGTGAGTCGGGCGCAGTGCAGCGAAGGGGCCATCATTTGCGAAACGTTTGGCCACGGGCCAACGGGTCCGCTGGCGCAGGGTCTGACCAACTTCAAGTATGTGCCCCAAAGCTGCCCCGACGATGGGGAATACAATGTGATGGACACCGTGGCGGGCAGCTGCCACGGTGAGGCCTGGCACGCCCTGCGGGAAGATCATACGCCGAACGACGTACGCGGTAACATGTTCGTTGTCAATGCATCGTACCAGCCCAGTGAGTTTTATAGCCAGAAAGTAGCGGGCCTCTGTCCCGGCGTGGTCTATGAATTCGCCTTGTGGGCGCTTAACCTAAATCGAATTTTACAGGCGGGTGCCTGTGATGAATACAGCCTGCGCAACCCGATCATTGCCATGCGGATTGAACTACCGGACGGTACGCTGATCCGCGAAGTGATTCAGCCTGCGGTTTCCCGTTCGGCAACCCCCGTCTGGACACCCCTGTCCATGCAGTTTTCCATACCCACCAGCGGCAATGACATTGTGGTCAAGCTTGTTAACAAAGGGCTCGGCGGCTGCGGCAACGATCTGGTCATTGATGACATCAGTTTTCGGCCCGTTCACCCCATTCTAAGCATTCAGTTTCCCGGCTCATCGGCGTCCGAAACGACCGTTTGTGCGGATACGCGACTAAATTTGACCGTTGGTGCCGATCCTGGCTACGTGAATCCCGTTTACCAGTGGCAGCAAAGTCAGGACAACGTAAACTGGACATCCATACCCAATGGCAATCAGGCAACCTATGTAATCAATGCCGTTCGGGCGGGGCGCACGTACTACCGGCTTCGAAATACCCAGGCCATCAATGCCGCTGCGGTGGGCAGCGCCCAGTGTTCTACCGTGTCAAACGTGCTCATTGTTAACGGGCGTCCGGATAGCCCATTTAGTTTGGGCGATGACATACCGCTTTGCCAGGGCATGACGAAAGTGCTGGGAAAGAAGGACTCATGGCCAACGGGTACCTCCTTTTTGTGGTCAGACCAGAGCACAAATGCTATCCTGACGATTGCTAATCCGGGTTCGTACTGGCTGGAAACAAATCTGGACGGCTGTCTCTACCGGGATACCGTCAATGTGATCGACCAGAACTGCCGGCTAAGCGATATTTATGTGCCCGACGCGTTTTCGCCCAATGGCGATGCCTATAACGACCAGTTTCTCGTATTCCACGAAGGTACGTTTACGACGTACTCGTTTCGGGTCTATGATCGTTGGGGAAGTGTCATCTTCTTCAGCCAGCGGGCCGATATAGGGTGGGATGGAACATATCACGATCGTCCCTGTTCGGAAGACGTCTACGCCTGGACGGTTGACTACAGCGTTGTCGACCAGACGAATAAAGAAGCGCATTTTGTTCGAAGCGGGCGGGTACTGTTGATTCGCTGACTAGTTTTTGCCTGCGTGGCTCTGTGTTGGGTGACGTCAGCTGAGTCGTTGTACGATCAGCGACCAATCTTTACCGGCTATGAAACCCTGTTCTCCAACACAATCCAGATAACAAACTGACGCTGAACATGAGTAATGGAAACGGGCTTGGTCCTTTATCAGACATGAAACTACTTAGTCACTCTCTGCTTTTTCTGGCCATCGTTGGCCTGCTGGCTATGACCATTGCCAAGCCCACCCGCGTTGTTTTCTTTGGCGATTCCATTACCCAGGCGGGTGTAAATCCAGGCGGCTACATCGACCGGCTGAAAAAGATGCTTCCCGCCGAGCAATTCGAGCTGATGGGAGCCGGTATCGGCGGGAATAAAATCTATGACCTGTTTCTGCGAATGGACGACGACGTGCTGGCCAAACAGCCCGATGTTGTGATTGTCTGGGTAGGGGTTAATGACGTCTGGCACAAATCCTCGTTCGGAACGGGTACCGACCCCGACAAGTTCGTTAAATTCTACGAAGCCGTTGTCAAGAAACTACAGGCGGCCAATGCTAAAGTAATGCTTTGTACACCAGCCGCCATCGGCGAAAAAACGGACTTTAGTAACCAGCAGGATGGCGACCTGAATCAGTACAGTCAACTGATTCGCGATCTGGCCAAACGGCAGAACATTCCCCTGATCGACCTGCGGAAAGCGTTTCTGGACTACAACCTCAAACATAACCCCGAGAACAAAGAGAAAGGTATTCTGACCACCGATCGTGTTCACCTGAACGAAGCCGGTAATCAGCTTGTGGCCGAACAGATGCAGAAAGCACTACAAGGTATGGGGAAATAAATGCATTATCGGCCGGCGGTTGGTGACGTTGTACTTGTTTGAACTTGCTGCAAGCAAGTCGCAGCAAACCATTTTTCGTCATGCGGAAGTACGAGGAATCGTTGAATAGAGTCTGCTTGTCCGCTGATATTCTTCGTACCTCAGCATGACAGAATACGGGCGCACAGCGTTACTTTTTACTGAAATCCAGATCGTACTTCACGTTCAGCCGGAAGCCGTTGTTAATTTCAAAGACGGGTTTTTGGGTGATGGGTTCCAGTTCGGGATGCTGTGTGATCTGGTTGAGGTAATTTAACTCGATCTTGAAGGCGTCCCGAATCTGATACCCCAACCCACCTGAAATCCGGTTTTGGTTAAAGACATTCTGTTCAACGTTTTGGCCGAAACCAATGAATAGTTCATCGAAGAAATTGGCATACCATTCACCATCGTCAATGGTGGTTCCCTGTAGCGGAATGGTACCTGAGATCTGGTAGCGAGCTCGGTTCTGGTATTCCCAGTTTTCGATATGGCGGGGGTTCGAGTCGGCCCCGGTCCCGAGCCACCGCTGTTCGAGCCGGAAACGGTGGCTGAGTGCAACGATACCCGCCGTTGCACTGAACTGAATATCCTCGTGCGTCCGGCTTTCGAGGGTTGGAACGCCCGCATCGGCCACCGGGTAATCGCCGTATGGGTACGTCGTAAAAAAGGTAAAACCACCCGCCAGCTTTACCTGGTCGGTTAGTTTGTAAGTTAAACCAAGCCTCGCCAGCGACTGCTGCCAGGCTTGAATCAGTTCCACCCGTCGCCACTGGTATTCGGTATGTAATTCCCAGCGTTTACTCAGCTTATGATCGCCGTTGTAGACGTACCAGCCAATGGCGTTGCGATCTATGATCCGGTATTGTTGCCCAAAACTGCCAGCTGAGATAAGAAGAAAGAAAAATAAGTAACGAAAAATCATTGGGTCAACTCGTGTATATGATACGTATACAAGTGTTTTTCGACCACATAGGTTTGAAATTAGTAACGGCTGGTGGTGGGGTGGAAGGTTCGCCAGCTATGCCAGAACTCCTGATGGGCAGGCAGTCGAACGAGTCCGGAGCCAGCACGCAGCGAACGACCACTCAACGAATAAGACTGTAGACCACTACGGAGCGTATCGTGTCGTAGCACGAAGCGGTCGGAAAAAGTAGGGCGTTCGTACGCAAAAAACGAGCGGTCGTCATTCGCCAGAACCAGCAACACCGGCCGGTTGGCGAGTGTATCCTGAATCAGGCGTTCCCGTTTCAGGCGGTTCCAGTCGTAGGCTTTGCTTTGCCTGCCAACGCTCAGGCCCACTACCCACGATTTATCGTGCCACGACAAACTATCCATACGGGTAAGGTCACTACTGCCTTTTCCGCGTTCGTAGGTGTCCATCTTGGCGTACCGCTCCGAAAACGTTGTATCCGGCTGCATAACAAGGGTGTTCGGATGCAGGGTAACCCACTGTTTCAGCGTCATCTGTTCGCTGAAGACTTCGGGGAGGGTATCGCCCTTTAACGACCCGGCAATTGATTCGCCATTGGCCTGACGCCACCAGCTTCTGGTTTCGCCATCTTCAAACATCGCATTAAAATGGTCCATGCCCACGAGCCGGAACGTTGCTGGTTTTCCGTTTATGACGGGCCGAAATACGCGTCCGGTTCGGCAAACGGTGCAGTAGGTAACCATAATAGGCTGTCCATCGAGGCTGTCCAGTACCTGATGATGATACCCAATAAATTGAATAGGATACGCTTTTGCCTGCCCGTTCACCTCAACGCCCAAGATTTCCCGGTCTGGTTTAACGGCGTTTCGACTGGCTGGCTGAAGCTGTACGGACGTTGGCTGATAAAACATGTGATCGGCGGCCATCCGGAAATTAAACGCGTAGCCAACCCCGGCTACCAGGACAAGTGCGACCAGCGCCACCCATTTCGACTGCCTGATGGCCGACGGAGCACCCGCTATGGCCAGTAAACCGAAAACGGCTCGGAATGCCCATCGCCATGCGTATAGGAAGTAAGCCAGATCAAGGCTATTTATTCGCTGGCTACCCGGCATCGGCATGATGAAATAGACGTTGGCTATTTCGAACAGGATCAACCCGACGACACCGATGTAAAAAAGATTTTTCATGTTATCAAAGTGGCCCGATCGACGGACCGACGCTTTCTACGGCAGCGCAAACGCCACGTATTGATTTCCTTTCTTCTGGCCTAGCTTTCCTCCGCCACAGGCAATGACAACATACTGTTTGCTCCCTGCCTGGTAGGTAGCGGGGGTGGCAAACCCGGCGGCTGGCAAGGTTGTTTCCCAAAGGAGTTTGCCGGTCTGCTTATCAAATGCCCGAAACTTACCGTCTTTGGTGGCGCCAATAAACAGCAATCCGCCAGCTGTAACAACCGGGCCACCGTAGTTTTCAACGCCCGTGTTATGGATGCCTTTGGCGGCCAGTTCGGGCTCTTCGCCAAGGGGTATTTTCCAGCGGTACTCGCCGGTGTTCAGGTCGATGGCGTTGAGCGTGCCCCAGGGTGGCGCAATACCCGATAATCCTTTGCTGTCCAGAAACTTCGTGTATCCCGAAATTTTGTAGGGTACCGACGGTGTCTTCTTGCCCTTAGTTGCCTTCCCAACGGCTTCTAGCTTCTCGTCATCAAAGAGAAATCCAACCAGAGCCTGCTTTTCAGCGGCTGATAGTTGCGTAAAGCCGGGCATCATTCCCTTGCCGTGACCAATAATTTGCGTGACATACGCCCGGTCACGGCGCTGTCCGATGTTGACGAGCGATGGGTAACCACTCGTTGCATTGCCCTTGCGTTCGGCACCGTGGCAACTGGAACAAGTTGTGGTATACAGGCGATTGCCCAGCGTAAGATGGGCCAGTTCGTCCTCCTTTGGGGTCGGATTCAGGGCAATGAGCCAGGCCGCTTCGTTGGCGTTGACATACATAATGCCGTCGGGGTCGGTGGCAGCACCACCCCATTCAGCCCCGCCATCGAGGCCAGGGTAAATAAACGCGCCCCGCCGACTGAGGGGTTGAAACGTGCCCCGGTTACTGCGTCGAAACTGGGCCAGTAACGAGTCCCGTTCGGTCGAGTAGGGGTTCAAATCTGCTTCCCCGAAATTCTGACGGGCAAACGGAGCCGGACGGGCAGGTATGGGTTGAGTGGGCCAAGCTGCTTCGCCGGGAACATCGGATTTGGGCATGGGCGTTTCCTTGATGGGGAACAGCGGCTTGCCCGTAACGCGGTCGAACACAAAGACAAAGCCCGATTTGGTGACCTGAGCCACCGCATCAATCCGCCGGGGCCGACCATCGGGGCCGTTGATTGTAACGGTCAGGAGGTTAGGCGGTGCCGGAAAATCACGATCCCAGATGTCGTGGTGAACAGCCTGAAAATGCCAGAGTCGTTTGCCCGTACGGGCATCCAGCGCGAGTAAACAGTTGGCAAACAGGTTTTGCCCTTTGCGGTTGCCGCCGTAAAAATCAAACGCAGCCGAACCGGTCGGTACGTACAGAATACCCCGTGGCCGGTCAACGGCCATACCCGACCAGTTATTGGCACCCCCAACGTCGGTGTTTTTATAGGCTTCCTTCGGCCAGGTATCGTATCCGTATTCGCCGGGTTGCGGAATAGTGTGGAACGTCCAGGCCAGTTTGCCCGTGCGGACATTAAAGGCTCGTACATGACCCGGTGCTGCATCGGCTCCTTCCGACAGGCGAACGGGCATGATAATCAGGTCTTCGAAGAGAGTGCCGGGCGTGTTTGAAATTACGAATTTGTCTTTTGCCTGATCGCCCAGCCCTTCGTGCAGGTCAATATGGCCGTTCTGCCCAAAGCTCGCAATGGGTCTCCCCGTTTTGGCGTTCAGCGCGTAAAGAGACGAGCCAACGGTGTACAGAATTCGGCTTTCCGGCTCGTCCTTACCAGATGGTTTAGCAGCCTGCCAATAGGTAACTCCCCGGCTGGTACTCAACGATTGTTTATCGGGTGTCCCGAATGTCCAGATCTCTTTTCCCGTGGCGGCATCCAGCGCAAAGGCCTGAACAGCGGGGGTAACTCCATACAGAACCCCATCAATAATAATTGGATTGGCCTGAATCTGTCCGCTGTCAGGAGTGGCATACGTCCAGGCAACAGTCAGCTTCTTGACGTTTTCGGGAGTAATCTGCGTCAGGGCAGAATAATGGCTCCGGTCAGGTCCGCCGAGGTACTCGCCCCAGTTCGTGTAATCATTGGGTTTGGTGTCCGTCGTATTTTGATGAAAACGAGACCAGCCAACGGCCAGTATCGTAAGAGCGAAAAGCGCAAAAACCAAGCGTGTCATGGAGCGTAAGGAGTAGTCTGACAAATCTACACCAAAAGCAAGAATGGGGGTTGTTGTTACTATAGATCAAGACGGTTAAAGGGCCCGGTGTGGTGTCCGCTTCCTAATGTAATGTCCGTTTGAAGGAACGGACACGGCGAACCGTCCTCGTAGTATCAGATGCTTACATCTAACGCCAAAATGGGTAGCGAACGAGGTTCTTCATCGTTCACTACCCATTTCGTCATCATCTATTCACGCACCCTAGTAATTCTTGTCAGAGCTTGAGTTACTGAACCGGCTATTACCGGTGCCCCGACTTTGGGGTTGTGGGCGACTTGTACTGCGGCTTGGACGGGCGTTTTCTGTCTCGCGCTCCCGGGGAGCGGACGAATGGCTCCCCTGACTTTCCGATCGGGGGCGCGAACTCTGGTTGCGGGACTGGCCGCCATCGCTATTCGACGATCCGGCTGACCGCCCACCGTTGTTTCCCGAACGACCACCACCCCGGCGATTGTCGCCACGACCTTGTCCCTGACGGGCGGGAGCAGGCGAAATGGTTGACTCCGATATGTTGAGTACGAACGGGTGATTGTCGATGACCGGAACGCGTTTGCCAATCAGTTTATGAATGTCGCGCAGGTATTCGGTTTCTTCAGCATCGCAGAACGACAAGGCAATGCCATCATGACCCGCCCGGCCTGTCCGACCAATGCGGTGAACGTAGGTTTCGGGAATGTTCGGCAATTCGTAATTGATGACGTGCGACAATTCATCGACGTCAATACCGCGAGCCGCAATGTCAGTAGCGACCAACACGCGCGTTTCCCGACTTTTGAAGTTCGAAAGAGCACGCTGGCGGGCATTCTGTGACTTGTTGCCATGAATGGCTTCGGCACCGATGCCGGCTTTTAACAAGTCTTTGACAACCTTGTCTGCGCCGTGTTTGGTACGGGCAAAAACCAGGGCCGATTTGATCGCCTTGTCGTCTAGGATATGCACAAGCAGTTTCCGCTTGTCGTCCTTTCCAACAAAGTACATAGCCTGTTCAATCGTATCGGCCGTTGAGGAAACGGGCGTTACTTCAACTTTAGCCGGATTGTGTAAAATTGTATCGGCAAGTTTAGCGACATCGACCGGCATGGTTGCCGAGAAAAAAAGCGATTGCCGACGCTCGGGTAATTTGGTGATGACCTTTTTTACGTCGTGAATAAAGCCCATGTCGAGCATCCGGTCGGCTTCATCCAGGACAAAGAACTGCACATCGCGAAGCGAAATAAAGCCCTGGTTCATCAGATCGAGCAAACGGCCGGGCGTAGCAATGAGTACATCCACCCCCGCTTTCAGCGTGTTTACCTGCGCGTGCTGCGAAACGCCACCGAAAATAACCGTACTGCGTAGATTCAGGTAGCGTCCATAAGCCGTAAAGCTTTCGGCAATCTGGATGGCTAACTCGCGGGTTGGTGTCAGAATAAGGGTCTTGATGCGCCGTGGCCCACCCGTACTTTTGCTGCGTTCTTCGCTCAGCAGTTGCAGAATTGGGATGGCAAAGGCGGCTGTTTTGCCGGTTCCGGTTTGGGCGCAGCCCAGGAGATCCCGGCGGCTCAATAAAATGGGAATGGCTTTTTCCTGAATGGGGGTGGGGTTGGTATAGCCTTCTTCAGCGAGGGCCTTCAGGATAGGATCAATTAATGATAAATCGGAAAATTGCATGTGTTGGTTGGACGTCGGTAGGCAATGGAATAAGGTACTAAAATAGGTCCAGCATCCAACGTCTTTGTAAAGTTATATGTGTACAACGGCCCTGTTACAAATAAAGTGCCATTTATTGGTGGAATACAATTTGCCGGTAAAATGAAAAACGGCCTTCCTGCGTTGGCAAGGCCGTCTGCTTAGTCGCTTATTGACCAGTCCGGCTAGTCATAAATGCTGCCGGCCGTTTGCTCCACCAGTCCTTTCGGAAGCAGCCAGGCCATTAGTTTTCCGGCTTTGTTGAGCAGTCCCGTTACCAGTTCTGTCTTACCCGACAGGGTAGCTTCTACGGCTTGTCGGGCCACTTCAGCAGGCGTCATGTTTACTTTTTCGGCCGCTTTTCGCCCTTTGTTTCCAATTTGTGCCCGATTAACGAAATCGGTATCCGTAGAGCCTGGACATACGCAGGTAACCGAAACGGTCGAGCGCTTTAACTCCTGGTGAAGCCCACGGCTGAACTGAAGAACGAACGACTTGGACGCTGCGTACAGACTCAGACCCGGAACTGCCTGGTAAGCCGCCGAACTGCCTATGTTGAGAATATACGCTTTGGAGGCCTGGCGAAGCTGGGGCAGAAAAAGGTACGTGAGCTCCACCAATGCCGTCATATTGACCGCCATCATGTTGGTATGCTCCCCCATCGCGTGCTTCTCGAACGGGCCGCTCAGGCCGTACCCGGCGTTATTGACCAGCATCCGGATGGTGTATTGTTTTTGACTGCACCAGTCAGCTACACGCCGAGCCGCGTCGGGCTGGGCCAGATCAATGGCCAGAAAGTCCGTTTTGATGCCATGTTCGTTCGCCAGTTTACTGGCTACCTGCGCCAGAACTGATTCCGAGCGGGCTACCAGGAGCAAATCAAACTTTCGGCGGGCCAGTTCTTCGGCGATAGCCAGGCCAATGCCCTTGCTGGCTCCGGTAATTAAGGCGTAGGCCATGATGCGTCAATGAGTATAAAGGTCATACGTGCGAAAGTCGTAAGGAGTCAGAAGCTGATACGGGCGAACTTCTCTCGCGTCAGCTTCTGACTCCTTACGACTTTCGCCCGGACAACGATTTAGATGTTTACTTTCGAGATAAACCGGTGGTAGAAGGGCGTCTTGCTGTTGGCGTTTTTGGGCATGTATTTACCGGTTACAACGGGTACATACATGACGCGCCGACGGCTGGCCTCGCCCACAAAGGGAGACTGCTGCGCCCGGTGCCAAAGCCGGCCATCGTGTACGGACAGGTCACCGGCATTGATATCGAAACCGATTTCGTGTTTGTCGGGGTCGTTATCCACGAAGTATTTTTTGCGGAATAACATCTTGAAAATACCTTGCTTGTGTGTACCGGGAATAACACGCAGACCGCCGTTTTCGTACGGGGTTGGGTTAAGGTGAATACCCACGTTGAGCATCGGCATGATGCGCTGCCCAAGGAAAATGTCGCGGGGGCTATCCGTATGCCAGCCCATCTGCGAAAACTTGCTGTTGGGGGTACGGATATAGTGATTCATAATAAGTCCGTCTTTTTCGATTTCGGCAATACGCCCTTCGTAGGGCTGGAGCAGATCAACAACAGCCTGAAGGCGGGGATCCTGCAAAAACTCGTGGAGGGCTTTGCTGTGCTGCGACAGGAAGCACATCCGCTGAATCATTGGATTTCCTGACTCGTCCTGACCGAATTTCAATGGAATACCATTGATTTTGTCAAGACCCTGGGCCAGCCACTCCTTTTCAATGCGTTCAACTTCACTGATAAATACGTTGACTGTTTCCGGATGAATAAAGTTGCGAAAAACGATAACACCATTTTTGTTGAAAAACTGGCGTTGTTCGGGGGTAATGGTTTCGCCCAGCGTAAAGGGCGGCAAGTTTAATTTGCTCATATCGGTGGTTTACAATTCGGAGGTTCCGTTGTTGATGCCTACCGGCGACCGCACGCTAACCGACGGGCGCAAGTTTCACTGTTTATTAAAGGCTCAAATCTACGAAATTTACAATTTTAGGATTACTTTGGCGCAATTTAATTAATGTGACTTTAATTAACGGGCATTCCGGTTGTTGTGCATAGTTTACGTGATAAAAGGTCGATTTTCCTGTTAATCAGCTTACTAGTGGGCGGATTCAACACGCTGTTTGCCCAGTCAGACAGTATTCCGTTGCCTCAGGAGCCCATCCCCAATCAACTACTAAAAACCCGAAATACCCTAATTCTACCCTTGGTAGCCCGTTCCATTGAAACAGACTGGTCGTTGGGGGTGGCGGGCTCGTTTACATTCCGGTTCAATCGACGCGACTCGCTCACGCGCACATCGAATACGCAGGCCCTGGCGTTGTACTCGTTACGGAAACAATTCATTGCCGCCATCAATGGCACGACCTATTTTCCCGGTGAGCGGATCATCCTGAACTATCAATTATCCTATAGCGACTTTCCCGATAAATTCTGGGGGTTAGGGAAAGATGCTCCCGACCGCCAGGAAGAAGCGTACGCGTTTCGGCAATATTATACGTACCTGCACTTTCAACGTAAACTTCGGGATCGCGTTTTTCTGGGTGCCGTTTACGAATACCAGCGGTTGCTGGCGGTCGACTATCTGCCCGGCGGCCTGTTCGACCAGTTACAGGTAGCGGGCCGTGATCCGTATCACATTTCGGGAGCGGGGTTGAGCCTAACATACGATTCACGAAACAATGCGTTTGCTCCCGATAAGGGAGGCTTTTTGCAGGTATTTTTTAACCACTTTTCGCCCGCCTTTGGTTCCAACTTTCAATACACCAATTACGTTATTGATTTCCGGCGATTTCTCCGAATTTACCAGCAACAGGTCCTGGCTATTCAGGCGTATGGCTTTTTTAACACGGGCGAGGTGCCCTTGCGGAGCCTGGCCAGCTTCGGCGGTTCTAATAGCATGCGAGGATTTTATGACGGGCGCTATCGCAGCAAAAATCAGGTAGTAGCGCAGGCAGAATACCGCGTGCCGCTGTTCTGGCGACTCGGGGCGGTTGGGTTTGTGGGGGTCGGCAACGTGGGAAATCACCTCCAGGATCTGAACGTTCAGGAACTGAAGTATTCGTATGGCGGGGGCGTTCGCGTAGCACTGAACCGTAAGGAACGGCTGAATCTGCGTGTCGACTACGGCTGGGGCGCAGGGCAGGGAACGTCCCATGGCCTGTATTTTCAATTGGGCGAAGCGTTCTGAAAGGGTTAGTTTTCCCGTTTCTCTACATTGTCCCAGCCGGAGAGGGCAAACTGTTTGGCCAGCCAGTACAGGGGATAGGTAAAGACGAATGCGCCCAACACATCGACGGTATAATGAACGTGCTGAACCAGCAGTAAACTGCCGACAATCAACGATCCGATCAACGCAAAGAGCCGGTCCCACCACCGGCGCAGGCACAAAAACATCAGAAATATAGACGATGTGTGCCCCGAATAAAATAAATCTTTGGTGATGTAGGTCTTGCCATAAAAGGCATTGCTGATCGGGTCGATAAGCGGAATCAGGCCAACGGGGGGATCAAGCGGAACCAGGTTGATGCTGAGCATGCGCGACAGGCTGACAATGATGTAACCGTAAATAAACATCATGAACACCGCCGGGCTGAACCGGGCGCGGATAAGCAGGAGCAGGGCCGTTGCCCAGATAGTCAGAAAAATGGCTATCGATACATCCGTAGGTGGAAGTTGGTTAAGCACCCAGTCATTCAAAACGGGCCCCGAATGTCGTTCAATGGTTTGAAAGAAGCCCGGAAAGGTGAACAGCAGGGCAACGGTGGCAATGAGCCCCAGGCAAAATTTCCAGCGAAACGTGTTCGATTGCCAGGCCGTTTGCCAGATCAGGTCGCTGGTAGGATTGGGTGTGAGAATGGACATGTAAAACTGTAAAAGGCCGCAAAGGTACAACGAGGCATTTAAATGAATCAAGCCTGTTTTAGCCTAAACCATCAGCAACCGCCAAATTCCAGACAGTAGCAAGAGAACCAGGCCGGCGGGGGTCAGCACTTTCCAGCACAGAAACATCATCTGATCGACCCGAACGCGGGGAAATGTCCACCGAACCCACATTTGTACTAAAACGGCAAAAAACACTTTCGACAGAAGCCAGAAACCACCCGTCAGGTTGCCCCAGAGGGTGCCGGGATCGCCACTGGTCCAGTCGGCCAGCCGAACGGGGCCGATGTTGGGGAGGGGGGTGTTCCAACTGCCCAGAAATAAGACCGCCCCCAGGAAGGAAACCAGCAGCATCATGGCATACTCCGACAGGTAGAGCAGGGCAAACCGCATGCCCGAATATTCGGTATGAAACCCGGCTACGATCTCCGACTCACCTTCGGGCAGATCGAAGGGTGCCCGATTGCTCTCGGCCAGTGTGCAAATAAAGAAAATGACGTAAGCGATCAGCAGGAATGGATTTCGGACGATGTTCCAGGAAAAAATGCCACCCCACTGCGTTACGTCGACTCCCGTGCCTTTCAGCCCGAACAGGTAATTTTTCTCCAGCGCAAAAATGCCCTGCTGAAAGCTGATTTCCTGCAAATCGAGCGATTGGCAAATCATGACGACGCACAGGATCGTCAGCCCCAGCGGAATTTCGTAGGAAATGATCTGAGCTACCGACCGCATAGCCCCGAACAGCGAGTATTTGTTGTTGGAGCCCCAGCCCGCCATTAAAATGCCCACCACATCGAACGAAACGATGGCCATCAGATAAAACACGCCAACGGCCGCGCCTGATCCCTGCAGATCGGGTGTGAGGGGCAGTACGGCAAAACCCGCAAACACCGACGCGAAAATGATGGCCGGTGCCAGCAAAAACAGGTGCCGGTCGGCTGCGGTCGGAACGATATCTTCCTTCTGGAGAAGTTTAAGCAGATCGGCAAACAGCTGAAGTAACCCCCATTTACCCGTTTCCATCGGGCCAAGCCGGTCCTGCATGAATGCAGAAACCTTGCGTTCCGTATACACACCAACGACGACAAAGCCGGATGCCAAAGCAAGAAAAATGGGAAGGGCGAGCATGGGTTGAGTAAGAAGTAGAGCCCGGCGGACCGGGCTCTACAATGTTAAAATTCGGCTGTTTTTGGGGCGCGGGGGAACGGAATGACGTCGCGGATGTTGCCCATGCCCGTTACGAACAGCACCAGCCGCTCGAAGCCGAGGCCAAACCCGGCGTGGGGGGCTGAACCAAACCGACGCGTATCCAGGTACCACCACAGGGCTTCGGGTTCGATGCCTACCTCGTGCATCCGGGCTACCAGTTTATCAAAGTCGTCTTCCCGCTGAGAACCACCAATGATTTCGCCAATGCCTGGAAACAGAACGTCCATCGCGCGAACGGTTGGGCCAAATACGTCGCCCCGTGCGCCAACAGCCGGTTCGGCATCCTGCTTCATGTAGAACGCCTTGATTTCGCGGGGGTAGTTGGTTAAGATGACCGGCTTCTTGAAATGCTTCTCAACCAGATACCGCTCGTGTTCCGACTGCAAATCGACGCCCCAGCCAACTTCGTACTGGAACTGCCCCTTTTTGGCGGGTTTCGAATTGACAAGGATATCGATGGCTTCGGTATAGGTGAGCCGAACAAAGTCATTGCTGATGACAAGCTGGAGTTTTTCCAACAGGCCCAGTTCGCTCTGTTCTTCTTTCTTTTTGGTCTTTTCTTCCTCTTTCAGGCGATTATCCAGAAAGGCCAGATCGTCGGCGCAGTGTTGCAGCGCATACCGGATGATCGTTTTCAGGAAGTCTTCGGCCAGATTCATGTTATCCTCCAGTTCGTAGAAGGCCATTTCGGGCTCAATCATCCAGAATTCAGCGAGGTGGCGGGTCGTGTTGGAGTTCTCGGCCCGGAACGTTGGTCCGAACGTATAAATTTTGCCCAGCGCCATGGCCCCCAGCTCGCCTTCCAACTGACCCGATACCGTGAGGTTAGTTTCGCGGCCGAAGAAATCCTGACTGTAATCCACCTTACCGTCTTCGATGAGGGGGGGCTTGGTTGCATCGAGGGTCGTTACGCGAAACATTTCGCCCGCGCCTTCCGCATCCGACGCCGTGATGATGGGCGTGTTGAGGTAATAAAATCCGTTGTCGTTAAAATATTTATGAACGGCAAACGCCAGGGCGTGCCGGATGCGCAGAATGGCGCTGAAGGTATTGGTGCGGGGACGCAGGTGAGCGATCTCGCGCAGAAACTCCAGCGAGTGCCGTTTGGGTTGCAGCGGGTATTTTTCCGGATCGGCCGTGCCGTAAATGGTGACGTCTGAAATTTTTACTTCAACGGCCTGCCCGGCCCCCTGCGAGGCCACTAACTGACCCGTAACGGCCAGGCAGGACCCGGTGGTAATGAGTTTTAATGTCTCTTCGGGGAGTTGTCCGGCTTCTGATACTGCCTGAATGGTATGGATGGTCGACCCATCGTTAAGGGCAATGAAAACGGCGTTTTTGCTCTCGCGTTTGGTGCGGACCCACCCCTTTACGGTCACATTGGTTCCAATGGGGGCAGTTTTTAATAATTGCTGAATAGGTAAATAACTCATACGAAAACGGCGACCAGTATAGTGGTTGTGGGCGTAAAAGTACGGATTGTCGTTCGAAACGTCCATAAATCAACAAAACACATTTGGCCCGGCGCAACGTTTTACCATCGATTTAATACGGTACGTGCCAATTACCCGCTTAATTTTGCGTCTAATTCTTTTTCAGACATGCCCATTACACTCTACATCGTTCGTCATGCCAAAGCCGAAGACCGGGCTACGTTTATGGCTGACCACGACCGCCAGCTAACGGCTGACGGTACTATTGCCGCTGCCCGGATGGGCCGTTACCTTAAGGGGAAGGCCATTCGGCCCGATGTGGTTATCAGCAGCACGGCCCCCCGGGCAAAAGACACCGCTATGGTCATGGCCGAACAAATCGGATATGATCCGGCGCAGATTCAGCTGGATAACGCCTTGTTCGATGGTGGACCGAAAGCGTATCTGGCTGCCCTCAATGCCTTACCCGCGTCGGTTCAATCGGCCATGATTGTGGGGCACAATCCAGACGTATCGTACCTGGCCGAATACCTGACCCACCAGTCTATCGGGTCGATGAGCAAAGGAGCCGTTGTGGCCATTGTCTTTGACGATGTGAACTGGGCCGAACTGTCGGGTCGTACGGGGCATATGACGTTTGAGGTTGGTCCCAAGCAACTTCCTGCCGAGTAATGATGTCATTAACAAACCAGCATTGCCGGTGAAACCAATAGCCCGTTTATGAACCGAAACCGTCGAATCTTTATCATTGTCTTTATTCTTTTTACGTCCCTCGTGATTCTGATCGCCATCGACATGGGCCGCCGGACAACCGCTCCCTGGAACAAACGCCGGGAGGTTGAACGGGCGCTGCCGATGTCGAAAGATGGCGCTGCGGCTGACACAATGGCGCTGGATACGCTCCTAACCCCCTGAAACTGTATGCTCAAGCTATCTGCTGTTCACCACATTGCGCTCATCTGTTCGGATTACGAAACCTCAAAACGGTTTTACACCGAAATCCTGGGTCTTTCTATTCTGGGCGAGTATTACCGGGCCGAACGGAACTCGTATAAGCTGGATCTGGCGCTGAACGGGCTCTACATCATTGAGCTGTTCTCGTTCCCTGACCCACCCAAACGGCCATCCCGCCCCGAAGCGCTGGGGCTGCGTCATCTGGCCTTTGCCGTCCCCGACCTGGATGCGGCCATCGCGCACCTGACCGAAAACGGCGTGCCAGCAGAACCCGTCCGGGTTGATGAACATACTGGCCGTCGGTTCACCTTCTTTGCCGACCCCGACGACCTGCCCCTGGAATTTTACGAACAAATGTAGAGCCGTAACCCTTTGCGGCTCATATACGTCAGCAACAGTTTATAGTAGTTCAAGCCATCTAGTGAGTGAGCCGAGACTAAAACCATCCGGGTGCTGAGCCGCAAAGGGTTGCGGCTCTACATGAGGACCTTCGTTAATACCCGAACCAGTGCTGCGGCATCGTCGGGGGTATTGTACAGGTGGGGGGCGATGCGTAATGCCTGCGCCCGGGCGGATACCGACACTTTTTCGGCCAGCAAGGCCTGCTGAATCGCCATGGGGTCGGCGTGGTCGGGTAGCCATAGTCCTACCAGATGATGGGCTCGTCCCCGACTTCCGTTTACGGGTTCGACCCGACAGCCAAGTTCTTCCAGTGCAGGCCAGGCATCGTGCATAAGGGCCTCGGTATAAGCCTGAATTTGGTCCGGTTGCCAGACTGTAAGCTGGGCCAAGGCGGCTTCCAACATCGGCATTTGCAGAAAATGCGAGTGTTCGCCGACGTTGTACCGATACGCTTTGGGGCGGTAAACGGGCTGGTAATCCATCAGGCGGTGAAACTGATTGCTATCGAGCCGGTTCATCCAGCCTTCCTCTAAAGGCGAGCCTTCGTCGAAAGCCGGTCCGTAATAAGCCAGGCCAAGCGAGTAAGGCCCCATTAACCATTTATACCCCGCACAAATAACGGCATCGGGCTGCACCGCTGTCAGGTCGAACGGGAGCGCGCCAATTGCCTGCGTACCGTCAACGGCCAGCCAGGCACCGGCTTCCCGGGCCCGCTGCCCAATAGCTTCCAGATCGAACCGGGTGCCGTACATCCAATGAACGGGTGGTGCCACTACCAGCGCCGTATCCGAGTCGATGGCATTGAGCAACTGCTCATTCCAGAGGGGGCCTTTCGGAAATTCAGCTGGCATGGGTACGGTCGTAATGACGAGCCCCAGTTCAGCGCAGACCCGGTCCCAGGCATAGACATCGCTAGGAAATTCGCTGCCAATCAGCACAATTCGCTGGCCCGCCCGGATGCCCGGCTTCGTGGGCAGGTTACGGGCTACCACGGCCATTCCGTACGAAACCGACGGAACAACGGCAATCCGATCAGGATCAGGATTATGGATGAGCTGGGAAAACAACGACCGAACGCGCGTGGCACCACTAAAAAAATCGTCGGGACGAAGGCTGAACGGATTGGTATCGCGCCGAATGGCGTCAAGACCTGCCTGTTCAACGGCCTTGCTCAAAGGGGAGCGAGTAGCGCAATTCAGGTAGTGAATCCCTTCGGGAAGCGTAAACTTATCTTTCTGAGCGATCAATGTCGGAAGGAGGTCAGGCATATTTAAAAAAAAGCAAAATGGTTAACTTAATTTGGCACGACGTTTGTTTATGTTTTTGTAAATTCTTTAACACCGTTGTCTAGTAATGAGCCTGTTGGGCATTGGTCCTGGCATCCGTCACGGAGAGTTTGGTAATGATGTCGGTATCAATCTGAATACAGCGGGTCGTACCCGTACGTTTCAGGAAGATGGCGTGAAAATAGTTGAATTCGGCGTGCCTCTGAATAAGATCAACGCAGACAATAGATCACCCAAATGCACGGTGGCCTGATTTTGTTCAATCGACTGGTCGAATATCAGCATCCGCAGTTTGTGCGTGAAACAGGTAGTGCAGAGGCTTCGTCGGCTACAGGCAAGGAGAGTGGATTTTTATTAAGTTTTGGGTTAGTTAGATTGGGGGCTCCCCGCCATTGGCTTCGATGGCGGGGACTTTTTTTTGGCGGCTCCGGCTGCGCGGATGATACTCCCGCAGCGTCTGTTGCAAGTAGTCCCGATCCAGGTGCGTATAAATTTCGGTGGTTGTAATGGATTCGTGGCCCAGCATTTGCTGCACCGCCCGCAGGTCAGCCCCCCCCTCAATCAGGTGCGTTGCAAACGAGTGCCGAAAGGTGTGCGGACTAATTGTTTTGTTGATGCCTGCCTCGGCTGCCAGTTTTTTAATGGTTGTGAACACCGAAATTCTGGATAATTGCTTACCCCGAAGATTTAGAAAAATAGTGTCTTCATCGCCTTTCTGAACATCCAGTTTTCGACGGACATGCTCGACATACATAAGCGTGTAATGAATTGCATCCTGGCCAATGGGAACCAGCCGAACCTTGTCGCCCTTGCCCAGCACCCGCACAAAACCCTCCTGGAAATAGCAGCTTGTCAGGCGCAGGTTGAGCAATTCAGACACCCGCAGGCCTGAACTGTACAAAACTTCGAGCATGGCGCGATCACGCGTACCGCCGGGCGTCGACAAGTCAATGACCGCCAGCATTGTTTCGATTTCGGGAAAGCTGAGCGTATCGGGTAACTTGCGGCCCAGCTTCGGGGCTTCCAGCAACTGGGTTGGGTCATGCTGGATCAGATTTTCGAGTATCAGGTACTTGAAGAACGACTTTATTCCCGACAGCATCCGGGCCTGGCTGTGCGCCGACAAGCCCAGCTCACCCAGGTACATCAGAAAATTAACCAGTTCTTTTTCCGTAACCTGCATGATTGTTCGGGTCGGGTCGGTCAGTAAAATGTACTCGTACAGCTTCTCGGCGTCGTGCAGGTAAGCCTCCACCGAATTTTCGGCCAGCGACCGTTCCAGTTTGAGGTAGTTCTTAAAGGCGTTTATATAACTTTGCCACACAGTTGGTTTACGGTTTACGGTTTGTGGTTTGTGCGATTCCCCGCCGGGATTCCCCGTTTGTGGCCTGTGGCTGACTGACGAGAAGGAGCCTGACGAGTCCACTGTCCACAAACGACTGCTCACAAACCATAAACCCCGGCGGGGAACCGCACAAACCCCAAATCACGAATGAAATCAATCTTAATTATTAACGGGCCCAATCTGAACTTGCTGGGCAAGCGCGAACCAACGATATATGGCAGCCGCTCGTTCGTCGATTACCTGAAAACCATCGAAGCGATGTTTCCCGAGGTGCAACTTCGCTATTTTCAGTCGAATCACGAGGGCGAACTGATCGATAAAATTCATGAGCTTGGCTTTGAGGTAGACGGCATTGTTATTAATGCCGGTGCGTACACGCACACGTCTATTGCTATTGCCGACGCCTTATCGGCGGTTACGGCCCCGGCGGTGGAGGTTCATATATCCAATGTACACGCCCGCGAGTCATTCCGGCACCACAGTTACCTGTCAGCCAAATGCAAAGGTGTCGTTGTTGGTTTGGGGTTGATGGGCTATGAACTGGCAGTGAGGTATTTGATGACGTATGATATAAAAGATGTATGAAGTGTGATATAAGATATATTTTTTGCAGATCATACATCATACATCATACATCATACATCATACATCATACATCATACATCATACATCATACATGATCACCTTCTACCCCGGTCCGTCGAAAGTATACCCGCAGGTAGCTGACTATGCTGCCGAAGCTATACAGCAGGGCATCGTCAGCCTGAACCACCGGAGCGCCGGATTCATGGATATTGTCAGTGAAACGGTTCGGCTGCTTCACGAAAAACTGGCTGTTCCGGCTGACTATCACATTGCGCTGGTATCATCCGCAACGGAATGCTGGGAGATCGTAGCCCAGTCGCTTACGGAAACGTCCAGTCTGCATCCATACAGTGGAGCATTTGGGAAGAAATGGGCCGAATACGCGTATCGAATAAAGTCCCCCGGTAGCCTGAGCGACGCCGACGTGTTGTGCATCGTTCAAAATGAAACGTCCAATGGCACGCAGGTCAGCATGGAAACGCTCGCCCAGTTCCGGCAGGATTTCTCGGCGCTGATTGCCGTCGATGCCGTATCGTCGATGGCGGGCATCCAGCTCGACTGGTCACTGGCCGATGTCTGGTTTGCGTCGGTGCAGAAATGCTTTGGGCTACCAGCGGGGCTGGCCGTACTTATCTATTCCCCGGCCGCCCTCAAACGGGCCGGGCAAATTGGCGAGAACGCGCACTACAATAGTCTGCTGTTCATTCACGAAAATTTCGCGAAGTTTCAGACCCCTTATACTCCGAACGGCCTGGGTATCTACCTGCTCATGCGGGTGTTACAGCAAGTACCGCCCATTACCGAGGTCGATAAGCAAACGAAAAAACGGGCGCGTGACTGGTACTCTTTTTTTGCCGAATCAAACGCTGGCCTGGCAACTGGTTTGTCCGCCAGGCCAGGGGTCAATCTCCTGATTCACGATCCGGCCATCCGGTCCGAAACGGTCATCACCGTAGCAGGTTCTGAAAAGATCATAAAAGACATTAAACAGGCTGCCTATCAGGCCGGTATCATTCTGGGTAATGGCTACGGCGACTGGAAGGATACAACCTTCCGGATCGCTAACTTTCCCGCCATCTCGGATGACGAAATTGGAACCTTACGGGCGTTTCTTCGGTCGTACTAATGGCATGGACAGGCCCGGGCTGTTCATTGACTTGCTTACCAAATCAAATAGCCGGAGCCTGTTTGCCGTACTGCCATGTTTAGTTTCAAAGAAACAGTTTCCGTTACGCTCATTCTTTTCTCCGTAATTGACGTTGTCGGATCGCTCCCCGTTATCATCGACCTTCGTAAGAAAGCGGGTAAAATCGAATCAGAGCGGGCTACGTTTGCTTCGGGCGTTCTGATGATCTCGTTTTTGTTCGTTGGGGAGCGGATTCTGAAATTATTTGGTGTCGACGTAGCCTCGTTCGCGGTGGCGGGTGCCCTGATCATTTTTCTGATTGGCCTGGAGATGATTTTGGGCCGAACCATTTTCAAATCGGAGGTATCCACCGGCGGGGCGTCGCACATTGTCCCGATTGCTTTTCCGCTGATTGCCGGGGCCGGTACCCTAACGACCATAATTTCTCTTCGGGCCGAGTACCAGACGTTAAATATTGTAATCGGCATCATTCTTAATCTGATGCTGATTTACGTGGTACTGAAGTCATCGGGCTGGCTGGAGAAGAAGCTGGGCGTCGGTGGGCTGGAAGTGCTGCGTAAGATATTTGGCATTATTCTGTTAGCCATTGCCATCAAGCTGTTTAAGACCAACCTCATCGCCGACTTATAAACCCCACACCCTAGTCTGGTACGATCGTTGGTTAACGAAGCATTATCCGGAATAATCGCATTTCTTTGCCGTATTCCCTTTGTTCCTGAGCAGTAATCAGGAATAAAGGGTATTTTTTTGGTAGGTCAGTTCATATTATAAACGGATAAAAAATGTGGGTAAATGTGGCTATTTACTGTACCAAACGAATTTAAATTATAATATTTTTACAAAATCAATAAGAAATACGGTTAAAGACCGGGAAAGCATTTATTTTTTATTGTAAAGCCATACTATATTTGCTGAAAGTATTGTGACAAAACCCCTATTCAATTAATCCACTTGTACATCATGGCAAAGGCGAAGTTAGAATACATTTGGCTCGATGGTTATAAGCCCACCCAAAGCTTACGGTCTAAAACAAAAATTGAAGCTGATTTTTCGGGTGAACTCGAAGATTGCCCCCTGTGGTCGTTCGACGGCTCCTCAACCGGACAGGCTGAAGGCGGTTCATCAGACTGTTTGCTGAAACCAGTTTACATCTGCCCTGATCCACAGCGTAAAAACGGCTACCTAGTTATGTGTGAAGTTCTCAACGCTGACGGAACCCCACACGTAACGAACGGCCGCGCCACGATTGAAGACGACGATAACGATTTCTGGTTTGGCTTCGAGCAGGAGTATTTCCTGTGGGACACGACAATCGACAAACCACTTGGCTTCCCCGAAGAAGGTTTCCCAACCCGCCCACAAGGTCCTTATTACTGCTCAGTAGGTGCTCAGAACGCCTTTGGCCGTAACATCGTTGAAGAACACCTGGACGTTTGCCTGGATGCAGGTTTGAACGTAGAAGGCATCAATGCCGAAGTAGCAACGGGTCAGTGGGAATTCCAGATTTTTGCTAAAGGTGCCAAAGACGCGGGTGACCAGATCTGGATTGCACGCTATCTGCTGGAGCGTATCGGTGAATCATACGATGTGTCGATCAACTGGCATTGCAAACCGCTGGGTGCTACCGACTGGAATGGTTCGGGTATGCACGCTAACTTCTCGAACACCGCGCTGCGTACATCGGGAAGCAAAGATGTTTATGATAAAATCTGTCAGTCGTTCTCACCAGCCGATGTGATCAAAGAACACATCGCTGTGTATGGTGCCGATAACGAACTGCGCCTGACGGGTAAACACGAAACCCAGTCGATCGATCAGTTCTCGTACGGTATTTCTGACCGGGGTGCTTCGATCCGTATCCCCATCGCTACAGTAGAGCGGGGCTGGAAAGGCTGGCTCGAAGATCGTCGTCCGAACTCGGCTGCCGATCCGTATAAAGTAGCTGCCGTGATCATCAAAACTGTTAAATCGGCATCCGACGTGCTGGAAACAGCCTAGGTTGTATAAGATTATAGAAGCGAAAAGCCCGACTGCGTCAGTAGTCGGGCTTTTTTGTGTTGTCCGTTGTAATCTGGGCCGAAGGCATGTATGTTTGGTTAAAATTTCAACCTAAACCATTAACTGGTCAATGTCAAATTTTCGTTTTAAAGCGCTTGAAATTGCCCAAAGCCGTCAGGCATTGCCTGTCGCAGCGCCGACTGAGCGCGTCGGTGATTTTTTCGGGAGTAATACCTTCAATAGTGAAGTGATGCGGACGCTTCTGTCGCCGGAAGCGTATCTGAAAGTAACGGAGGCCATCAATACCAACGGCCAGATTGATCGAACCATTGCCGACGAAGTGGCGGGTGCCATGAAGTCATGGGCAACCTCGAAAGGAGCTACTCATTATACACACTGGTTTCAGCCATTAACGGGCGAAACCGCCGAAAAGCACGATGCTTTCTTCGACATTACGATGGAAGGCAAAGCGGTTGAAAAATTCAAAGGCAGCGCGCTGGTTCAGCAGGAGCCCGATGCCTCATCGTTCCCGAACGGGGGGTTGCGCAACACCTTCGAAGCGCGTGGCTATACCGGCTGGGACCCCTCTTCGCCGGCTTTCCTAATGGATAATGGAGCGGGCGGCAAAACGCTCTGCATTCCATCGGTATTCATCTCGTACACCGGAGAGGCACTGGATTACAAAACACCGTTGCTGAAGGCGCTGAATGCACTCGACAAAGCGGCCACCGCTGTGTGCCAGTATTTCGATCGGAACATTACGAAAGTAACGCCAACCCTGGGACCGGAGCAGGAGTATTTTGTGGTGGACCGGGCGCTATTCTACGCCCGTCCGGATCTGGTGTTGGCCGGCCGTACCGTTTTTGGGCACTCACCTGCGCGGGGTCAACAGCTGGATGATCACTATTTTGGCTCCATTCCACCCCGCATCAACGCGTTTATGGTGGACTTCGAGTTTGAGTCGATGAAACTGGGAATGCCCGTTCGGACCCGCCATAACGAAGTGGCACCGGGTCAGTTTGAGGTGGCGCCTACGTTTGAAGAGGTGAACCTGGCGGTGGATCACAATGCGCTGCTGATGGATCTGATGGAAAAAATATCGGAGAAGCATAACCTGAAAGTGCTTTTTCATGAGAAACCATTTGCCGGGGTTAACGGCAGCGGTAAGCACAACAACTGGTCGATGGGGACGAACACGGGGGTTAATTTGCTGGCACCCAGTACAAAACCCAAAGAGAGTTTGCGGTTTCTGACGTTTCTGGTCAACGTCGTCAAGGCTGTACATGACAACGCCGATCTGCTCCGGGCAACCATTGCCTCGGCGGGTAATGAGCACCGGCTTGGCGCGAATGAAGCCCCGCCTGCCATCGTCTCGGTCTTTCTGGGTGAGTCGCTGACGCAAGCACTCAATGATCTGGAAACCAAGTCGGAGGTGACTGTCAACAAAGGCGACAATGTCTATTACAAATTAGGCCTGAACCGGATTCCGAGTTTAATGCGCGATAATACCGACCGCAACCGGACATCGCCGTTTGCGTTTACCGGCAACAAGTTTGAGTTTCGGGCGGTGGGTAGTGCGGCTAACTCGGCCTCAACCATGACGGTGCTGAATGCCATCGTGGCTGATCAGCTAAACATCTTTAAAGGTGACCTGGATGCGCGTCTGGCCAGGGGAGAAAAGAAAGAACTGGCGATCGTTGATATTCTGAAAGAATACTACGCCAATACAAAGCGGATTCTGTTCGAAGGCAATGGCTATTCCGAGGAGTGGGTTGAGGAAGCGGCCCGTCGCGGTTTATCGAATATCAAATCATCGCCTGAGGCTCTGGGGGTGTTTGTCAAGCCCGAATCGCTGGCGTTGTTCGAGCGAACGGGTGTTATGAACCACGCCGAAGTGGAGTCCCGCTACGAGATTGAACTGGAAAAGTACATCAAGAATGTGCAGATCGAGTCGCGCGTGATGGGCGATCTGGCCATGAACCACGTCGTTTCGACGGCGTTGAAATACCAGAATAAACTCGCCGAAACCGCTCGGAATTTAGTCGACTTAAGTATGAACGCCGAAGCGGAACCCATTAAGGATATTCTTCGGGAGATATCCAGCCGGGTCATCACCATCAAGAAAAGTGTTGAGTCGATGGTGGAAGCGCGCAAGAAAGCCAACAACGTAACCGACACCGTCGATCGGGCCAGACTTTATTCGACGGAAGTAAAAAATCATTTCGACATCATCCGCTACGAGGTCGATAAACTCGAAGAAGTCGTGGACGATGAAGACTGGCCACTGGTAAAATACCGGGAATTGCTATTTGTGAAGTAAGGAGCACTGGCCCGATCCTCTACAGAGAAAAATGAGTTAGAAAATTAACGTGAGGTAGAAGGTTATGTTCGTGATGTCAGTTTTAAGAAACTGACATCACCTCCCCGCATTTTTAATGTCATACTGTCGCCCATACAGATAGCGTAGAGAAACGCCGACACCCCATCCCGAACCATCGGCGGTAATGGTCGACTGGGCGTTCGACCCGTTATTGATCGTATAGACCAGATCAGACTGGAGAGCATTGCCCAACCCCCAGTATTTACGGGCATAAACCCCCATGTCAAAACGCGATGCCAGCCGGATTGTATAGTCAAGCCCCAGTTCGGCAATACCCGTAATACGTTTGAGTATAGTCGTCGAGTTTGTCAATCGGATCGTATCGACCCGGTTTCGGTTGTAACGATTGTAGCCAATCAATTTAAAGTCACCTACCTGTCCGCTACCGTTTGGCATCAGCCAGGCCCCGCCGGTAATCCAGAAACCAGTGCCGCTGGCGGCTCGTTTCCCTGATCCAATACGTCGTTTCAGGCGCAGCGGAATGGCGTTACCGCTGTTCAGGTAATTGAAAACGAGTGGACTGCTGCCGTTGGCAATGCTGATGGTCAGGTGAATAGGCGCGTGGGCATAACCAGCCTCTACCGTCCAGGCATTATGGTAAGTGTAGCCCAGCAGGACACTCCAGGACGCTTTCGTAGGTGATGGATTGCTGACCAGCCTGTCGAACGAATTACTCAATACACTGGCATCGCTTCGAAAACCGGCTTCGGCGCTCACATACCAGGTTTGCACTTCGTTAAGCGTTTCGAGCAGTTCGCGTTTTCGGGTAACATGCCAGTTACCACCCGACTGGTGGTTCGGATTATGGTCCGGGTCTTCCGTTAGCACCCGTTGCCGAACGACGGGCGGTGGAGCGTAGTAACTGGTATCAAGGATGACTGCCTGCGCCCGCCCCGTGAGCGAAAAGCTGGTCAGAAAAACAAGAAGGAAGAGGTGTTTCATAGACGCGTTTTTCGTCAATGCAGCCATGCGCTGTTATCTGACTTACGCAGTTGGAGCGTAATGTGTTGCGGTTTGGATAAATTCCTCAATGAAGAAGTACAGGCTCAGAAATAACCGGACTGTTTTTCCACAGATATGGTTTCTGAGGAAGAAATACTAGCTTTGCCCCATGGCAAATTACAAAAATGACGGGTACGACCCGGAAGAGATCAGCGCACTGAAAGACGAGTGCAGCCAGGAAGGCAAATCGTTTATCTACGTAGAAGACGATGATCTGGACGTACTGGAAGAAGGCGAATGCCGGCATATTCAGTTTCCGGGAAAGTACCAGGGACAGGAAGTTA
Organism: Spirosoma lituiforme; assembly: GCF_054776635.1. Classification (NCBI taxonomy): domain Bacteria; kingdom Pseudomonadati; phylum Bacteroidota; class Cytophagia; order Cytophagales; family Cytophagaceae; genus Spirosoma; species Spirosoma lituiforme. The sequence continues at coordinate 399,036 of NZ_BAAHBO010000001.1, read as the reverse complement.
TCTTCGATACGCTGGTGTACACACTCCGGCTGCATCATAGCAGCTTAGTGTATGAAATGGCCGTAGAAGAAGTTCAGAAGACGTTTCCAACCTACGTACCACCCGAAGAACGGCAAGCTAATTACAAAATCGCGCCTGAACTCGAAGAAGAAGCCGAAACGGCCCTGACCGAAATCATCGAGGAAATTGAAGAAACCGAAACGGTTAAGGTACAGGAACACGTTGAGGTCGACCTGGAATCGGATTATGGTATTGCGCTGGATGTTTGCTTAAACGTTGACGAAGTGACCGACGAGGTTATTGAAGACTTCATTACAAAATTCAATGCAAATACCCTGTCGCTGGATACAACCCTGTATTCGTTCAGTAGTGACGAGGAAGAAGAAGATTAAAAAACAGTGATAGACCCTGTACGGTGAAGGTAAGTCAACGCCTTCATCGTACAGGGCTTTTTCGTTACCCTGCTTATCATGCAACAACCGGACTCGCTCAACCAGGTGGCGGAATTTCACCGTACCTTTCATGCCCCTATTTTAGATACACCCCAGATTCCGTCAGAAGCCCGTAGTCAGCTTCGGGTTTCGCTGCTGGCCGAAGAACTGGACGAACTGCGCGAGGCCATTGCGGAGGGCGATATTGTGGCCGTAGCCGATGCGCTCTGCGACCTGCAGTACGTACTGTCGGGGGCGGTGCTAGAGTTTGGTCTGGGCGACAAATTCAATGAGCTGTTCAACGAAGTGCAGCGCTCCAACATGAGCAAAGCCTGCCTGACGGTGGCCGAAGCCGAAGCCACCGTGGCACAGTATCAGGCCAAAGGTGTTCCCTGCCATTTTATAGAATCAGACGGAAAATTTCTGGTTTATCGCGACGCCGACCACAAGACCTTGAAAAGCGTTAACTACTCACCGGCTGATCTAGAGGGAATTTTGGTGCCTACCTTGTAATGAAGGCCGTTGATGAACAGTGATATACGTAGTGAATAGCCTGCCTGAACACCGAGACTGATTCCAAAACGTAATGGAAAACTACCAATATACGGCCGTTGACCGTTTCCTGCGCTATGTGCAGATCGACACCCAGTCGGACCCGCAATCGACGACGAATCCAAGTACTGAAAAACAAAAAGACCTGAGTCGGGTGCTGGTGCAGGAGTTGCTGGACATGGGTATTACGGATGCCGAAATAGACGAATGGGGATACGTGTACGCAACCATTCCGGCCAATACCGACAAGCCGAATGTGCCGACAATCTGCTTCTGTTCACACGTCGATACCTCGCCGGATGTAACGGGGGCTGGTGTAAAGCCGATCATTCACGAACGCTGGAACGGCACGGACATTCGTTTGCCGGATGATCCAACTCAGCAAATTCGGCTGGCCGACCATCCTGATCTTCGTCATCAGATCGGTAATGATATCATTACCGCCAGTGGCACGACGTTGCTCGGCGCTGATAATAAGGCCGGGGTAGCCGAAATTATGGATGCTGCCCAGTATCTGCTGACTCATCCCGACGTAAAACACGGCCGAATCCGATTACTTTTTACGCCCGATGAAGAAGTAGGACGCGGCACCGAAAAGGTTAATATGCAGAAGCTGGGAGCCGATTTCGGGTATACGATTGATGGCGAGGCACTGGGTACCCTCGAAGACGAAACCTTCTCGGCCGACGCTGTCCATATTGCCATTCAGGGCGTGAGCACGCACCCTGGTTTTGCCAAAGGGAAACTGGAAAATGCCCTGAAAATTGCGGCCGTTTTACTGGCAACACTGCCCATAGATGCACTCTCTCCCGAAACGACCGAAGCGAAGGAAGGCTTTATTCACCCGACCCGCATGGAGGGTAATCAGGACAAAGCTGTATTAGAATTCATTATTCGCGACTTCACCGAAGCGGGCTTGCAGGAAAAAGAAACCTACTTGCAAAATCAGCTGAATGAGGTGCTGACGCGATACCCCGGCTCATCGGCGCAAGTTGTGGTAAAGGAGCAGTACCGCAACATGAAGACCATACTCGATCAGCACCCGGAAGTAGTCGAAAACGCCCTCGAAGCCATTCGTCGGTCCGGTCTGTCGGCCAGGCGACGCAGCATTCGGGGTGGTACCGATGGTTCCCGGTTATCGTTTATGGGGCTGCCTTGTCCGAATATTTTTGCGGGTGAACATGCCTTTCACTCCCGGCAGGAGTGGGTATCGGTGCAGGATATGCAAAAGGCCGTTGCTGTCATTGTCAATGTCGCGCAGGTGTGGGAGGAGCGTAGTTAGTATCCTGGACGTTTGGGCAAATTGCCAAACAATCTACTATTTCTGTGGGTTGTTTGGTCAACTAAACTCAACGCCATGGAAGCGCAGATTGACCGTGAATCGTTAACGGAAACCGATACAAAAACTCCCTACGACGTTACCGCCGATGTGGCGGGGATCAAGACGTTGTTCGTCAATGTGTTCTTTATCGGAACCCCCGGCCCCGGTAACCATTGGACACTGGTCGATGCCGGTTTTATGGGCTACGCCAGCCAGATAAAGAAGCGGGCCGAACAATTGTTTGGGCCTGGTACCAAACCCGATGCCATTGTACTCACGCATGGTCATGCCGACCATACGGGTTCGCTGGACACATTGCTGAAGGATTGGGATGTACCGGTCTACGCGCACAAACTTGAGTTGCCCTATTTGCAGGGAAAATCAAGTTACCCGCCACCTGATCCGGCCATTGGCGGAGGAGGGATGTCGTATATGTCATGGGTATTTCCCATTGGACCATCGGATTTCGGTGATCGTATACAACCCCTTGCCGACGATGGGAAAATTCCGGAACTTCCCGACTGGCGGGCTATCCACACGCCTGGCCATGCCCCCGGACACATATCTCTGTTTCGCGATAAAGATCGCACACTTCTGGCGGGTGATGCTTTTGTGACCACAAACCAGAATGCCATCACGGCCGTAGCCACCCAACGCGAAGAATTTCATGGGCCACCGGCTTATTTTACCTGCGACTGGCAAGCCGCCAAAAAATCGGTTCTGGCCTTGAATAACCTGAATCCGTCAGCGGCCGGAACGGGCCACGGTATTTCCGTGCGAGGTCTTGATCTGCAACTGGGTTTAAACAAACTGGCCCACGAGTTTGAATCCCGGTCCATTCCATCGGAAGGACGATACGTAAAACAACCGGCTGTCACGGATGAGAATGGAATTGTCGATATGCCAACACCCACATCGTTCCACGTAGCCCGGGCTATCGGTTTCGGCTTGTTGGGGGGTGTACTGCTGTATGCAATTTGGGCTGGCGTAAACAACAGAGAGTAGTTTAAAAATACGTCGAGTGAAGAAAGTCCTGCCCTAACTGGCAGGACTTTTTTGATGACGGGTAGATAATACCGCTCTGTGCATAGTACAAACCTGAATGCGGCCTTACTTTTGCAGAAAGGATGTTTTCAATATGGCGCAGAAAAAGCCCAAATTTTACGTTGTCTGGCACGGTAGAAAGCCCGGCGTTTATGACAGCTGGGACGAGGCCAAAGCCCAGACCGATGGATTTGCCAAGCCGTTGTTCAAGGCTTTCGACAGCAAACCGGCCGCTATTCAGGCTTTTAAAGATAAGCCGCATGCGCACATCGGTCAGGCGACCAAGCCAGCCGGGAAACAGGGAAAATTAACCGAACTGGTCGGTTTACCGATCCAGGATAGTCTGGTGGTCGATGCGGCCTGGAACACCGCTTCCGGCGATATGGAATACCAGGGCATTTACCTGGCTACCAAACAGAAGCTTTTTCTAAAAGGCCCTTATCGGGATGGTACCAACAACATCGGTGAGTTTCTGGCCATTGTTCACGCGCTGGCCTTACTGCATCAGAAAAACAGCAACATCCCGGTCTATTCCGACTCGCGAACGGCCATTGGCTGGGTAAAGAAGAAGAAAGCGAACACCAAACTCGAAGAAACTGCCCGCAATGCCGAGCTGTTCGAACTCCTCGACCGGGCCGAAACCTGGCTTCAGACACACCGATTCGCGAACCCCGTTCTGAAATGGGAAACAACCGTTTGGGGCGAAAATCCGGCTGATTTTGGCCGTAAATAGAGTCGGACCATTTGAATCAGTAAAATGTTTAGTTTCAAGCAATTCATTATCCGGCAAGATCGAACGGCCATGAAGGTTTGTACGGATGCCTGTATATTAGGTGCTTATGCCGATGTAACGGAGGCTGAACCAGCCGAAGCAGGCGGGTCTGTGCAGCGAATTCTCGATATTGGCACCGGGACCGGCTTGCTGGCCCTGATGACCGCCCAGCGAAATCAAACTGCGCAGATCGACGCCGTTGAGGTCGATGATGCCGCTGTTGAGCAGGCTCGGGAAAACGTAGCGGCTAGTCCGTTTGCCGGGCGGGTGCGGGTATGGCATGGGCGCATTCAGGACTTTGTCGCCACGAAACCGTATGACCGGATTTTGACTAATCCGCCTTTTTACACCAATCATCTGCGCTCGCCCGACTCGGCGGTTAACCGAGCGCTGCATACCGATGAGTTGCCCTTTCCGGAATTGATTGAGGCCGTGGTGCGGCTAATGAAGCCCGACGGACAGTGGTGGGTTTTGCTGCCACCCTACGAGGCCGAAACCTTGAGTGGTCTAGCTAAGGAAGCTGGCCTGCATACCTACAAACGACTTAGGGTTCGGCACAATGCGCAAAAGCCAATTGTTCGGGTGATCACGGGCTTTTCGTTCGGGGCGGGCAGTCCGATTGATGAAACGCTGACCCTATACGAGCCCCGTAAACAGGTTGATTTGCGGGGAAATCGACTCGCCGAGACCTATACGTCAGAATTTCGGACATTACTCCGTGAATTTTACCTAATATTCTGAAAACTCTGCGAACTTTGTAGGAGTCTCTGTGCCCGCGCCAGGGTAGGGCCGTTCAGGCGGTCCAATTCTGCGTTTTAAAGTATATGCCCGAATTGCTTCAACTTACCGTTTTAATTCCGCTTTATAATGAAGATGAGTCGCTGCCTGAGTTGCACGACTGGATCGTGCGGGTTGTGACGGAACATCATTTCTCCTACGAAATCCTGTTCGTTGACGACGGCAGTACTGACGATTCATGGTCGGTCGTTGAACAACTGGCAAACCGGAATTCCAACGTGCGGGGTATTCGGTTTAACCGGAATTATGGTAAAACGGCCGCGCTGCAAACGGGTTTTCAGGCCGTTCGCGGGCAGGTTGTCATTACGATGGACGCCGATTTGCAGGATAGTCCCGATGAGATTCCGGAACTGTATCGCATGATTGTGCAGGATAAGTATGACCTGGTATCGGGCTGGAAGCAGAAGCGGTATGACCCCATTACCAAAACACTGCCGACGAAGCTATTCAACTCGGTTTCACGCTGGATTTCGGGCGTGCAGCTTCATGATTTCAACTGCGGTCTGAAGGCGTATAAACAGAAAGTTGTTAAAACGATTGCCCCCTCGCTGTACGGCGATATGCACCGAAACCTGCCCATTGTAGCCAATTGGGACGGATTCAGCCGGATTGGGGAGAAAGTTGTGCAACACCGCGCCCGTAAGTACGGGACCACCAAATTCGGACTGGAGCGGTTCGTGAATGGTTTCTTGGATGTGCTTGTGATTGCTTTTGTGCACCGGTTCAGCAAGCGGCCCATGCACTTTTTCGGCACGTTCGGTACGCTGTCTTTTTTTGTTGGCTCTGTGCTGGCGATCTGGCTCATTGTGGAGAAACTTATCAATATTGCCCAGGGGGTCAAGTTCAGGAATGTGACGGATAACCCCTTGTTTTTCTTTGGCTTAGTGGCCATTATTTTGGGAGTTCAGCTGTTTTTAGCGGGATTTTTGGGTGAAATGCTTGTTCGTCAGACCCTGAACCGTTCGGCGGAACAGCTGGTGGCCGAAAAAGTAGGATTTACCGAGCGGCCTGTGGCCGGTTAGCTCCCGCACATGTATCAATAGATTGTTAATTTTTTAGTATTACAACCAATGAAGAGTAATTTTAAAGCCCATCCATGGCATGGCATCCCCATCGGCGATCAAGCTCCCCGGCAAGTAACTTGCTTCATCGAGATTGTTCCAACCGATACGGTTAAATATGAGATCGATAAAGCAACCGGCTATCTTAAAATTGACCGGCCCCAGCAGTACTCCAACGTACTGCCAGCTCTGTACGGTTTCATCCCCCAGACCTATTGTGGTGAGCAGATTGCGCGGCTGGCCAGCGAAAAATCGGGCAAGACGGTTGAAATGGGCGATGGTGATCCGCTCGACATTTGCGTACTGACCGAACGCGAAATCACGCACGGTGACTTGATCCTGCAGGCTATCCCCATCGGTGGCTTCCGCTTGATCGACAAAGGCGAGGCTGATGATAAAATCATTGCTGTACTCAAGGGCGATGCCATGTACGGACAGTATACCGAGCTGGGTCAGTTACCCGAAGCGGTCGTTAAGCGCCTGCGTCACTATTTCCTGACCTACAAAAACCTGCCTGAAGAGCCAGCTGTGATGGAATTGGCTAACATTTACGGACAACACGAGGCTTGGGAGGTAATCCAGACGTCGGTTAACGATTACAAGCTGATGTAAGGATGACGCCTTTCGTCCGTCCTTTTCGTTCACTTAACACTTTTATAGCCCGGAAACTTTCTTCCGGGCTATATTTGTATACAGCCTGTTAAACAAGGTAATTCTTTTCATGCTACAGTTCCTTAAATATGTTCTGGCCACAGTTGTTGGTCTATTGTTGTTTTCGGTTGTCGGATTTATACTCTTAATAGGGCTGGGGGCCGCGTTGTCGTCCTCGTCGGATACCAAGCCCGCCGTCAAAGAAAATACCGTTTTAAAATTAGATCTGGACAAGCCCATCGAAGAGCGGAGTGTTAACAATCCATTCAATGGATTCGGCCCCGTCAGCAGCTCAGGCGATGCCATTGGCCTGGTTGAGTTGAAACGCGCTCTGGCAGAAGCCAAAAAAGACGCGAACATCAAGGGAATCTACCTGCAAACCGAAAGTCCGTCGGCGGGTTGGGCTTCTCTGGAAGAAGTTCGTAATGCGCTGATCGACTTCAAGCAGTCGAAGAAGTTTGTGTATGCCTACGCTGAAACCATGACTGAAAAAGGGTATTACATTGCGTCGGTGGCCGATAAAATTTACCTCAACCCGGCGGGTGATCTGGAATGGAACGGGCTGAACGCCGAACTTTCCTTCTTTAAAGGCACGCTCGACAAACTGGGGGTCAAGCCCGAGATCTTCAAGGTGGGCGATTTTAAGAGTGCCGTTGAACCGTTTATCCGGGAAAATATGAGCGACCCTAACCGCTTGCAGGTCAATTCGTTCCTGAACTCGGTAAACGACCACATGCTGGTGCGGGTAGCGCAAAGTCGTAACCTTCGGGTGGACTCGCTGAAAAACTATGCCAACAACCTGACGATCCAGAAACCCGAAGACGCTCTTCGGACGAAGCTCGTTACGAACATTGGCTACCAGGACGAACTGGAAAGTCTGATCAAAAAGCAACTGGGCGTTGAGGAGAAAAAGAAAATCAATTACGTCTCGCTGAGCCGGTACGAAGAATCTGAAAAGACCAGCGATGATACCGACGGGACCAGTAAAAACCGGATTGCCGTCATCATCGCTTCGGGTGATATCCAGTCGGGAAAGAGTGGCGACAACAGCATCGGTTCGGAAACCATCGTTGAGGAAATTCGCAAAGCGCGCCTGGATGATAAAGTGAAAGCCATTGTGCTGCGGGTTAACTCGGGCGGTGGCAGTGCGCTGGCGTCGGATGTGATGTACCGGGAAGTGCAACTGGCCCGTAAAGTAAAACCCGTTATCGGCTCCATGTCCGACTATGCGGCTTCTGGCGGTTATTACATGCTGATGGGCTGCGACAAGATTGTTGCCCAGCCCAATACCATCACGGGGTCTATCGGTGTATTCTCGTTGCTGTTCAATACCGAGTCTTTTTTCAAAGACAAACTCGGGGTTACGTACGACCGGGTGAAAACCAATACCAATGCTGATTTTCCGACGGCTACGCACGAAATGACCCCCATTCAAAAGCAGACCATGCAGCGGGCCACCGAACGGATCTATGCTGACTTTACGAGCAAAGCCGCTTCGGGCCGTAAGCTACCCGTTGATAGTCTGCGGGCCATTGCGGGTGGTCGTGTCTGGACAGGCACACAGGGGAAAGCGATCGGGCTGGTTGACCAGCTTGGCGGGCTGGACGACGCGATCAAGCTGGCGGCCCGTTCGGCTAAGCTGAAAGAAGATGATTTTCAACTACGTTACCAGCCTCGCAAAAAAGAATTTCTGGAACAACTAATGATGTCGTTCGGGAATGATGAGGAAGCCAAAATTCAGGCGCAACTGGGCGAACTGGCTCCTTACGTAAAGTATCTGAAGAAACTCAAAATGATGGAAGGCACCCAGATGCGTATGCCATTTGAGATGGATATTCGATAGTTGATTTGGTTTACACGGTGAAGACCTATGTGATGTAACGATCGCGTAGGTCTTTTTTTTACCTTGCACTCCTTAACGCTTCTCCAATGCAGACGCTTCCCGTTCAGCTTGATCTATTCGCACTCATCATTTTTCTGGGCGTTGCACAGGGCCTGTTTCTGGGTATTTTTTTCCTGACTGGTGAGCGGGGAAAGAGCATATCCAATCGATGTCATGGGTTGTTTATGCTGGTGTTATCCGCGATTAGCGGAGAAATATTTCTGAACTACACTAACTATACATTTCGATTATTATGGATGGGGGATTTTTCTGAGCCGTTCAATTTTTTACTGGGGCCCCTGTTCTACTTTTTCGTTTTTAGTCGGCTTTGGCAACGATTGCCTCATCGTTGGGGTTGGCATTTAGTTCCATTTGGAATCTGGCTGATTAATTCGGTAACCTGGATGTATCAACCTATTAATTTCAAATACAACTCCTACATAAATTCACAGCATCCTGAATTGCCGTATATAAAACAGCATCTCTATTTGGAGGAAGATTTTACGGAACTGCGCGGTTTTATTAATGAGATGACGCTTATCAGCTGTTTTATCTATGCTATTTTGGCATTATTAGCTATTTGGAAAGCAAGTCGTCAGGATGCGACGTTGCGCTCATCCATCAAGTTAAAATCCCTTCGTTTACCAAGCTGGCTGTTTGCCCTCGTCCCATTTTTAATTGTCTTGGTCAAACCACAGTTCGTAAATGACGCTGGCGATTATTTACTGGCAACATACATCGCGATCACGATTTACACGAACAGTTTTCTAGTAATGAGTCGGTCCGATTTTTTTCGGGAAGAACCGCCTGCCGAACCAAAAACTATCGAACCAGATTCATCTGCCGAACCCAAAAAGAAATACGAGAAATCAGCCTTGTCGGAAGAACGGGAAGATGCGGTTCTGGGTAAACTCAACCGCTTGCTGGAAACCGAAAAACCATACCTGGACAGTGATTTATCGCTGCCCAAACTAGCGGCCCGACTCGATACCAGTCCGCATCATTTGTCGCAATTGTTAAATGACCGGCTGGGGCAAACGTTCTTCGACTGGCTGGCTGCGTATCGGATTGCCGAAGCGCAACGATTGCTGAATGAAGCCGCAACGGCTAACCTGAAAATCGATGAGATTGCCGAGCGGGTCGGGTACAATTCACCGTCTGCCTTCCATACGGCTTTTAAGCGGCTAACCAGCCAAACCCCGGCTCAATACCGGCAATTGGTAGCCGGTTCGGGATCGCTACCGACTTCGTCCCGGTCGGCATGAACTTCTTGAATACCGGCGAATAGGCCATTGTGCGTAACTGAGGCCCACTTTTGGGTCATCAAACAACCGCAACGCTGCTCATGGCACCTGCCCAACAAACAACATCCCATTTTTTCAAAGCAGAAGAAAAACTGCCCGTAATTGCCAATGCCCGCCGGTATGATCTCGACTGGCTTCGGGTAATTGCCATTATCACCCTGTTATTTTACCACACCGGTATGATCTACGTGTCGTGGGGCTGGCATATTCAAAGCGCCGAATACAGTAGGGCAATGGAGCATGTCATGCGGTGGCTTCACCAATGGCGGATGCCGCTGCTATTTTTCATTTCCGGCGCGGGGACATTTTTCGCCTTAAGAAAACGATCATTCGGGCAATACGCCGGCGAACGTGTCCGGCGCCTTTTCGTGCCGCTGGTATTCGGGATGCTCGTCATTGTGCCACCTCAGATTTACATTGAGTGGTTGTTTCGTGGTCGGTTTTCGGGGAGTTACAGCGCGTTTTACCCGGAGGTATTCAACTTCCAGCCCTATCACGATGGGGGTACTGGTGGGGCATTCAGCTGGCACCATCTCTGGTTTATTACTTATTTATTCCTTTTCTCGTTACTAAGTATTCCTGTATTTGGCTGGTTAAAATCCGCTGGTGGACAACGATTCACCACTGCTTTTGGCCGCCTGATTGCGTTGCCGGGTGGGGCCTTAGGAGTCATGATTGTCAGTATTCTGGCCAGCCAGTATGCGCTCCGGCCCTATTTTCCGGACGAAACCCACGCCTTGATAAATGACTGGGCCTACTTTGCCGAAAACCTGTTGCTGTTCTGGTTTGGGTATCTGCTGGTGAGTCGGCAGGATTTCTGGACAATCCTTACCGAGCAACGTCATATCTTCCTGGTAGCAACCCTTGTCTTCACGGTCATCATGTACGGGATGAATTACTGGTTTACGTTCGACGAACTTGATACGATTTTCTGGCTCGACTTTACGTACTTTACGAATCGGCAATGCCTGATGGTGGCTTCGGTGCTGGCGACTATTGCGTATGGGTATCGCTACCTAAACGTCAGTAAACCAATTTTACCGCACCTGAACGAAGCCGTTTATCCATTCTATATTCTTCACCAGACCGTAATTGTGCTGATTGGCTATTACGTTTTAACCAGAACAGGGTTAGGTATTTACGATGGGTTTCTGGTCGTGAGTTTTTCGTCACTGCTGGTCTGTGTAGCTATTTACTGGCTGCTGATACGGCCGTTTAAGTTAACCCGGTTTCTGTTTGGTATGAAATGATGTTGGTTTCTGGCGTTTGATTTACGATTTTTGACCACTTATAGCCCTTGCGTTAAGTCTTTACCAACAGCCCCGTGTTTATCCGGGGTGTATCAATAAAAATCGTATACCCATGCGTACCGATTGGACTCGTGCTGAAATTGCCGAAATTTATAATTCGCCCGTTCTGGACCTGATGTACCGGGCCGCCACTGTTCACCGCCAACACCATGACCCGCAGGAAGTGCAGGTTTGTACACTGCTGTCGGTCAAAACGGGCGGCTGTCCCGAAGATTGCGCCTATTGTCCGCAGGCCGCCCGCTACCATACCGCCGTGAAAGTACACAAACTCATGGAAGTGGATGAGGTCCTGACCGCTGCCCAGCGCGCGAAAGACACGGGCAGTACGCGTTTCTGCATGGGTGCGGCCTGGCGCGAAGTGCGTGACAACAGCGACTTCGACAAAGTTCTCGACATGGTGCAGGGCGTTAACGACATGGGCCTGGAGGTTTGCTGTACCCTGGGTATGCTGACTGAAAACCAGGCACAGAAACTCAAAGACGCCGGTTTGTACGCTTATAACCATAACCTCGATACAAGCGAGGAATTTTACGGCGATATCATCAGCACACGCACGTACGACGACCGGCTGGATACGCTCGGCCATGCACGCAAAGCGGGTATTTCGGTTTGTTCCGGTGGAATTATCGGGATGGGTGAGTCGGAGCAGGACCGGATTGGCATGCTGTATACGCTGGCCACCCTGCCGCAGCACCCGGAATCTGTGCCGGTTAATGCGCTGGTGCCCGTAGAGGGAACACCGCTGGAAGATCAGCCGCGGGTATCGGTATGGGAAATGATTCGGATGATTGCCACGGCGCGGATCATTATGCCGAAAGCCATGGTACGACTGTCTGCCGGACGCGTTCGGATGAATACCGAAGAACAGGCGTTGTGTTTTCTGGCCGGAGCGAACTCTATTTTCGCGGGCGATAAACTACTGACTACGCCAAACCCGAACGAGGACGCTGACCAGCAATTGTTTCAGACACTCAACATTCGCCCCCGCAAGGCGTTTAAAGACTCGGCTCAGCCCGCCGTTGTGTTCGAGCAGATTCCGCTTTAAACGAAACGGACAGAACACCGTAATGGTAAAACAAGAAAGAGAGCTGGCTAAGTGTTTAGCCCAGCTCTCTTTCTTGTTTACGCGATGGAGGAAGCAACGGGCTTTACAGGTAAGTGAATGCGTTACCGGATGGAATGTAGGTTATTTTAAGGCCGGGTAACTGAGGTTTCAGCCAGGAGACAACCCAGTTCATGCCAGCGGCTTCGCTCATGATGTGACCCAGAATAACCAGCGATAGCTTTTTGCCCTGCTGACGAGCATCCCGTACATACTCGGGTGTTTCCCATTCACTGGTTTCTCCACAAAAAATAACATCGGGTTTCTCTTTCTCGATGGCGGCTATCTGGCTGCGTCCGCCCGATGCGCCGGGCATGAGCAGAATACGTTGACAGGATTGGGCCGGGTCGCCAATGACCCGCACCATCTTGATGTCCAGCTTGCTTTTTGCGTGGGTGACAAGTTGGCCAAGCGGTGTGGCGGGGAGAGTGAGAACATGGGCATTATCAGCGCTGGCGTAGTTCGTCCACCCCAATGCGGCCAATACGCCGGTCTGCACACCATCAGGCCGGTGTGCATGGATGTAGTCGTGAAAACGCCAGAGCGCAATGTTGTGCTTCGTCAGCAAATCATGTTTGTACTGAAAAACGTCATCGTTGTTAAGCCAGTCCGTTTCGTCCGCGTGGTTGTAGAAAGTTGGTTCGTGAGCGATAATGAAGTTCGCCCCCGACGCGATGGCTTTTTTAATGACATCGACCGTGGCAAACATGGTTGAAACGATACCGGTTACTTTCTGAGCTGCGTTGCCCGACTTGAGGGTGTCGACGGTTTTCGAAAATGGGGCACCGGGTATTGTTTTGAGAATCATCTCCATAATTTGCCCAACGGTATAGGATGGCTGACTGGCCAGTGTTTCCTGCCCGAGACCCAACGCTGGCATCAGCCATGAAGCGCCAACGGCTTTTGAGATAACACCCACAAATTCCCTTCTTCCGGATAAATTTTCGTCTGGTTTCATGTAGCAGGTTTTAGCTGACTAAGATAGGGTGCCGACGTGGAATTGTCGCGTGGTCGTTGGCTGGTATGCTTTTTAGGAAGACCTCAATACCGGGAAGACTCTCCTTGTCAGCCGATCACGTTAGGGGAAGATTACAAAGCCAGGTACCGATATTATCGGTACCTGGCTTTGAGGCATAAGTCAACCTATAGAGCCGTTCCGCAGGAAAACCGCTTCGAGGTGCAACCCACTGGCTATGCTTTTGAGCCCGTTAACGCTATAGATGACAGGCTCAACGAAGCACCGGCTTAATCAACGCCAGCCGCCTTTTTCTTCATGTCTTTAGCCGTTGCTTTGAGTTCCTTCGATTCACTCTTCAGTTCTTTCTTGCGAGCGTGCTCCAGCTTACGATCGGCTTTTGCGTTACGCGTTTTAGGATCCGAAATCCCCGCAATCTCCAGCCCCTTGCCGCTGGCCGCGTTCGACCGAAGCTCACGTGCTTTGGCAACTTTCTTTTCCGCTTTCTGCTCTTTTTTCTCGGCTTTGGCTTCCTGAGTGGCTTGACTAAAACCACTTTGGGCGACTGTTAACAGGGCCAGAACGGAAGCGGCCACGATGATCTTGTTCATAATCTGTTTTTTTTAGTGAAAGGATACATGTATTAATGGTACTCAGAATGAGTGCTTTTAGGGATCAGCCTATGCTAGAACAGGCCGTCTTTTCGAATGCCAAAATAAAAACCAACTGAATCCTCATATAAATCTCCCTGGTCAACCGCGATAGAAGCTTGGGCCGTTAGCCCACGCTGCCTAGCCAGCGGAGACGATACCAACAGTAGGGAGGAGAACTGATGAACCACCGAGGAAAAGGGTTGTACATAGGTGCCCAGATTCTCACTGTAAGACGCTTTCAGCAGGAACGATAGGTACGCCCCGAGCTGACCCGAAACCCCCACATGCATAAGGGCTACGCGGTTGTTGTTCGTAAACCCGTAGGGTGGTAGCTCAGGCCGACTGGTCGATGAGGGGTTGATGAAGGGGGTGCCAATTCCCTGGCCCTCGCGCGACCAGCCATCCTGGTATTGGGAATGGTTGAAATAATTATCTCGTCCCCGCGTGGCTGGATCGGTATCGATAAATAGAGCCCCGCCCTGACTTTGGGTGAAGAGGTACTCCAGCAGTAGGTCGTCGATGCGAAGGCCGGATCCTCTCCGCGGACGCAGGTTGCGAATGCGCAGGCCATTGAGCCCATCCTGAATGTTGGTCAAGTAAAACAAAGACCCATCTTCATAAATACTCTGTCGGTAAGCAAAGATTGAGAACGATCGCGCGGTGTATTCAATCGCCAGATCAACCGTTCCTAAATGATTGCCAATTCGATTTTCCTGATCGAAATGGCTGATTCGGTTGGTGTCGATATCGCTCCGCGTGTTGAGTGAGCGGGCCAGGACCATATTTATGTAATCACTAAATTGGTCGGGAAGCCGGTTGTTCTTGATCATGGAGTTCTGGGTCAGATACCGGGTTTGCCCGCCCCACATGACCTGGTGATTGATGCCCGCGTAAAGCTTCAGACGCCAGGAAGGCTTGCCGAAGCGGCCATACAGCGCTTTTTGGTGCAACATAGCCTTATCGACAAACCGACCCGACTCAAACCACCCGTGGGCGTAGAACCCTTTGACCCCAAACAACCAGTTGCGGGGTAGGTAGTCAGGAATCGCCAGCTGCACTTTCGTTAAGGGTAAGGCATTGCCCGACCAGGCGTAGGAGCCCGAACTTAGCGTTGAATCGACCAGCCCAATGATTTCCCGTCGTCGGCCCGCCCAGGCCTCTACGTTCCGGCCCAGTTTGATCTTGACAAACGCTTCGGGGATCAATACCTGGGGGCTGGGGGCTGTGTTAAGAACAGCCTGCAGCCCCCAGCCAACATCGAGCTTGCGCCTGATACCGCGTAGACTGTCGGCTGTTGTGCGTTTGGTGCGGTATGCCTGACCCAGCGTCTGGCGAAGCGTAAACAGAGAGCCGTTGTTGGGCACAATGCCGTATTGATTGCTCCGTAGCCAGAAGGGGGTCACCGATGCCGACGATCCATAGTAACCGATTTCGGTCTGATACCGGAGCGGCCTTACGCGTTGAGCCTGGCCTGGGCGTATCGACACAAACAAGAGCCAGCATAGCAGTGCATGCGCTAAAGAAGTGTGCATAGACGATGAGAATAGAATAGTTGGCACGGTACAGGAAACCGTGCCAACAGATTGCGAATGGTGAGTAAAATCAGCAGGCAGTTATCCCGCGTAGGTCAATGATCAGGCGGCTGGCTGCCCGGTAATCTGGCTTGAAGAAACCGAAACCCCAGGTAGCCGTAGACCATAATGGTCAGCGATTCTACGATCAGATTCAACGGTTCGTGTTTGTGCCGATCCTGCTGAATGGCCTGGCACCAGTCAATAAGTACCCAGCAGAAGCCTGAAAAGAGAAATAAGCCAGCCAGGATGACACTCATGATTAGTACCGATTGTCTCATGTTGATGGCGATTGGTATTCATAACGTTTTTGGGCTAGTTCGTTCGGATGATTCTTAACTAACCCGGCCAAATCTATTCAACGAATCTTGAGCAAATCTGAAGTTACTGAAGCAAATGGGTCCGTTTTCTGCTGGATCGCAGGTGGGTTGTGAGCGATCATAGGGCTAACGCGATCGGGCAAGGATTAGACAATCGACTGCCAGATGGGTAAAACCTGCGTATAACCTTAGTGAAAAGTGATGGTAAAGATGTGTTGCTGGGTTGGCACACTGTACGCATAGTCAAGTTGCAGGCCACACCGGTCCGCAATTTCTTTGGCAATGGCTAAGCCAAGTCCGGTTGATTGAGGAATGGCCGGATTGCGCACAAATCGCTGAAAGAGTCGCGCCTGATCAAATGGGAGGGGGGCTCCTTCATTGATGATCTGATAGGTGTGGGCATCGCTCTCAATGAGAACCGTACTGCCAGGCCGCCCGTGCCGGAGAGCGTTTCGGACCAGGTTAGACAATAGGATATACGCTAGCTGTCGGTTGATTAGTCGGATACGCAACCGCGTATCCGCTCGCTTGAACCGCATTTGCTTGCTGTCGGCATAATCCCTGAACGTGTCAATCACCACCCCCATAAGCTCGCGAAAGTCAATGAGTTCGGTCTGTTCGTATTGCTGGTTGTCGATTTTAGTGAGCAACAACAGCGATTGGTTGATGGAAGCCAGTCGTTTAATTGTTTTTTGCGATCGATAAATGCGCTGAATGTCCTCTTCCGAGAGCCGAGCCGATTGCTGCAACAGGTCCAAATCCGTCGACAAGACGCTCAAGGGTGTCTGTAGCTCATGGGACGTATTGTCCGTAAACTGTTTCTGGCGGCTAAACTGAAGAGCCGCCTGCTGGGTCATTTCGGTTAGCGATTGACTCAGTACGCTAAATTCATCGACATCACTCGCCGGAAACGTGATCGTGGCTCCCTGATCCACCCGGTATCGGCCCAGTTGCTGAATAATTTCATAAAAAGGGTGGAGGATTCGCTGGAAAATAAGGGTCTCGATAAATAAAAGACTAACGAACAGGGCCAGAAAGCAGAGCACAATGCCTACGGATAGATACTGAGCGATTTCCTGATACTCCATGTAGGGCTGATGCAATCGAATGCTATAACTATGATGCCCCACAGCATAGTCGGCCCGTAGCATACGTACGGGAACCACCGCATTCTCAATAGGATCAAATAAGGTTGTGTCACTGAATACGGGTGGCTGGCGGCTACCGGCTTTTGCGGGTTCGATTTGCAGGTTATGATCCCAGTTGAGAATACCTCTGTGATCGGGCGGATGCCGATCCAGGTTCTGCTGAACCTGTTTCAGTTCACTGTTCAACAACTCATCGATTTCTTTATTGACGACCTGATGGATCAGATAATACAGCAAAAAAGCCCCTGCCAAGGCAACCGGTATGGTGATCAGTAAGACGTACCGGACCGTTTTATGAATTAGTTTCATGATTCCAGAGTCAGCATATAACCAACGCCGTAGCGGGACTTTATGTAGTCCGGGCAGCCACCGAGGAGCAATTTCTTTCGTAGGTTGCGGATGTGCGTGTACAGAAACTCCAGCGAATCCGCATCTTCAGTATACTCCCCCCAGATGTGTTCCGCAATGACTTCCTTGGTTAACAGACGATTCTTGTTCGTAACCATAAATAGCAGCAGGGCATATTCTTTCGGTGTTAACGAAAGCACTTGATTCGCCACTTTTACTTCGTTTCGCTTCAACAGGAAGGTAAGGGCACCAAACGCAAGCTGATGCTCACCGGCATGCTGCCGACGACGAATCAAGGCGCGGATTCGGGCATTTAATTCTGGTAGGAAAAAGGGTTTGGCCAGGTAATCATCCGCCCCCAGGTCCAGGCCGTTGATGCGATCATCGGGTGAATTTTTAGCTGAGATAATAATTATGCCCGCCTGTGAATGGGCCTCCTTGAGTTGCTCGATGAGCGCCAGGCCAGTGCCGTCGGGCAGCATGATGTCTACCACGATGCAATCGTAGTCGTAATCATTGACTTTCTGAGAGGCTTGCCGAAACGTAGTCGCCGTCGATACAGTGAACCGTTCCTCCTGCAGGTAGGTCTGAATGTTCACCAGCAACTCCGGCTCATCTTCAATTAGTAAAATTTTCATACGATGCTCTCCGCTCGTTAAGTAATTGCCCGTCTCCTGCCTGATGAGTGATTGGTGAGGGAAAGCTGCTGGTTATGGTTTGCTTCGATTACCAGGATAATGGACGATCGACGCACAAATGGGTTTCTTAATTGCCAAAAGTAAAGGCACTTTCTGGGGGTAGCAGCCTGTTTTTCTACCACAAGGTAATCGAACCGATATCGTGATTGACGCACAAAGATGACCCAGCGCTCAAACGTACCCAATCAATCTAAAGAAATTCTGAAGATGGCTGACCACCTCTTTGATGGACTGAAGAAAACACCCTGTTTTTAAATATAGAAATTTATCAAGTCTCCACTAGCCTATGGTGTGAATCCGTAATTTATACAAAGCAAATTAAACACGAGCAGTATTACCCGTAGCGGCCTTTTGTTCAGGAATTGTCTTTTGTACAAGCCTCGTAAGCCGCTCATCATAAAGCCTTGGGTAACACCAGTCAGGATAGCAACTTCAACTAAAGAAAACGTGCCGTTTATCGACACAAACTGGTCTAACTTTATCTGTTTTTCTAATAAGTTACTCCCTGACAGTGCAGGAGGTGAATTGCATTAATTGGTTTGCAACAAAGTATAAGGCGTCAGGCGTGCCACGGTTCTGAACCGTGGCACGCCTGACGCCTTATACTTTGTTGAGCTTGTTTTTTCTACAGCCCGCGGGTGTATTCGTTCACGGAAATTTTATCAATCAGGACTTCAACCAGGCTCTGAGCATGTTCTTTCTTTACCTCAGGCTTTTCTTTGGTTTCAACCGTTACGCTGATGATATGGTTGTTGTACAGCACGTGCATGGCACCGGTTGAGGCATCCCATACCGCTTTGTCGCCTAGACTTTTCACCGCTTCGTAGTTACCCGTGCCAACCGCGTGCTTCGTGAGGGCTGGCGTAGCTGCGGTGATGCCGCCGTGTTGGGGCTGGTTATCGTCCGTTGTATGATGCGCTGTTTCTTCGTTCTCGGTTGTAGCCGGCGTTTCAGAATTGGTTCCTTCTGGTTTTGGGCCACTGTCCGTTGAGTCGTCGGCCACAGCGACCGGTTCCGTTATAGCGTTGGCTTTTTTGCCCTGGTACAGTTTGTCAAATGTATATTCAGCCACATACATGGATGCGAAAGGACGAGCCCCCGCAAACGAAACCAGAACCTTGTTGCCTGCCCAGGTGAACTCACAACCTGTGTGCTCGATCGCTTCTTCCAGCTTGGTATCTTCTCCCAGATTGAACGTAGAACGAACATACTCTTCGCCCAAAATGTTGCAGGGCTCATCGTAGTTCCGATCCGTCGAGAGTGCATTTACACCAACAACCTGTTTAGCCACAATGGGGCTGGCATCAACATTGTTGGCTGGATCGGTAGTGGAGCTTGGGCTGCTGCAGGCTAAACACAAAACAGGAAAAGCCAGTATCAGTGATTTGATTTTCATGAGATGATTAGAGAAAAGCCAAAATTAGCGTTTTCTTACATACCAGATTATCGGTTCAGTTGTTTTCGCTAATTTAATCGGGTGTATCGGTCTGAAATCCGGCGGGACACACCACCTGTTGCGTAGTGGATAGTCCATAATGAATTCGTGAATGAATCGGCTTGCGTACCTTTACGGCAGAATCTCACCTTATGCATGTCTGATCTCGAAACAATTTCGCTTGCCCCCGGTCGTAACGTTTACTTCGCGTCTGATTTTCACCTCGGCACGCCCTCTATTGAGCAAAGCCACGAACGGGAAAAAATTATCGTTGCCTGGCTGGAATCCATCCGACCCCACGCCGATGTCATCTTTCTGGTGGGCGATGTCTTTGACTTCTGGTTCGAATACAAGCACAGTATACCCAAAGGATTCATTCGTTTGCAGGGAAAACTGGCCGAACTGACCGATGCCGGTATTCGCATTATTCTCTTTACGGGTAACCATGATATGTGGATGAACGACTACTTCACGAAGGAGTTGGGCATCCCGGTCTACCGCAACCCGCGCCGGTATCTGATCGGGCATAAACAATTTCTGATCGGCCATGGGGACGGGCTCGGTCCCGGTGACTTTGTCTACAAGCGACTGAAAACTGTATTCGAGAGTGGTCTTGCCCGAGGGCTGTTTCGCTGGGTACACCCCGATCTGGGTATCGGGTTAGCCCAGGCGTGGTCACGACGGAGCCGGGCCAGTAATCAGGAAAAAGGGGAGGAGCAATTTCTGGGGGAAGATCGGGAATGGCTGATGCAATACTGCCGGGAGGTTGAAACCCGCATGCACCACGACTATTACATTTTCGGCCATCGCCACCTGCCACTCGACTTAGCCGTTTCGCCCACCAGTCGATACGTAAATCTCGGCGAGTGGGTATCCGCTAAAACCTACGCCGTATTCGATGGCACTGACCTGACCTTGACAAAATGGGCGTAAGTGATGTAGGATATAGGATGTATGATGTATTTGGCTCGCATCCTATATCCTACATCATTTCATTACGTCTTCCCAGCGGTAGTAGTGAAACGTCCTGTCGTCGGACATGACAACGAACAAGCCGTGGGGAAACTGCTTGCCCAATGCCACGTTGGTTACGTCGGAGCCGTCGCTTACCTGGGCGGCCACTTTCACTACTTTCACTAGTTTGTGCTCGTTCGGGTTATTCGTTTCGCCCTCCCGTTTGAAGAGGTGGAACTGGTTCGCTCCCTGATCCGACACCAGAATAAATCCGGTCTTTGGCCCCGTTTTGTATATCGAGATACCTTCGTGATCTTCGGCAAATCCTGTTTTGGCGAATAAGGCCAGTTCCTGGTTTCCCTTCTCGGGGTCCGCATGGTACTTCCGAACGCCCACGCCTTCGTCGGAGTAATAGACATAACCAAGTTCGTTGTCGACGGCAATGGCTTCGATTTCCTTTTTGCCGCTGTACGCGCCGAACTTCCGGACAAGTGTTGCCCGAACCCGTCCCTGGCCGTCGTCTTCGAGCCTGTACTGCCCGATGTACGATCCATCCGTTGGTCCTGATTTCCGGCCGACCATAGCGTAAAGAACCCCCGCCGGGTTTTTGTAGAGCGCAATGCCCATCAAATCCCGAAACCCATTGGCTGTATCGCCGACAAACATCGCCAGTCCGCCGTTATCAACGGGTTTCATGTCGGGCAGCGAGAAAATGCGGAGCTTGTGGGTAAACCGCTCGGTGGTTACGGCAACATCGGTTGGTTGGCCGCCGAGCGAAAGCCCATAAGCCACATCAACGTTATCGGGGCGTTTGAGATCGTGAATTTCCCGAACGATTTTCCCCTTCAGATCAAAGACATATAAGCCGCCATCCTGGTCTTTATCCGTGCCGATCACCAGGCTTTTGGCCGGGTCTTTGGGGTTGATCCAGATGGCCGGATCGTCGGTGTCATGCCGGACGGCATCGGTTATGACAACGGGTTTAACGACGTGCTGCGCCGACGACTGGCAGGAAATTGTCAGAAACAGGGCAAGCACCGGTAGGTGGGTCTTCATAAGAATGGAGAGGAACACTGAGATTCGCGAAGGGCGATAAAGGATTGATTAGCTTGCCGTTTCTTCGCGAGTCTCAGGTCAACAGCGTTTAAGCGAGGAGTTAATTACTACCGAAAGCACCAATGGTGGTTGAAGGGGCGGGCGATTTGTAGACCGTACCGTTGGCAAACGTAAGCCCATCGGCGTATAAACGGGTGAAACTCGTCGTGCCTTTGCCAATGGCGGGCGAACCGCTTTGCAGCCGGAAATCCCAGGCAGTGTTGAACACGGCATTTTTCTGATCGGTACTGAGCGGGTAGTTCACAAACTTCGGATCGTTATCGCCCGCTGTTTTGCTGATGACGTCGTTCGTACCCGTCAGGATCTCGGTGCTGGGCTGGAAGTTCGTAACCCCATCGGCGGTGTAATTATAATATAGGTTATTGCTCACCTTAGATCGGGCATCTTCGGGGTTCTTCGGGTCGCGCTTAATACCGAATCGGTCGTTGGCCAGCAGGTTGTTGTATAATTCGGCACGAACCGCAATTTCCACCCAAATCGAACCACCTTTGATGGTTGGCCGACGCCAGCCTGCGTTCACAATGGTGTTGTTATACCCAATAACATACGACTGTGGCGTCCGGTCGCCGGTGTTTGAGAGTTTCAGTGCGTTCGTATTTGGGCTATACACCAGGTTGAACGCAACGTCGGCCTGCACACCCGATTTGATGTTGATGGCATCGCCCCCCGATACACCCTGTGTATATATCTTGTTGTTGGCAATAATCACTTTGCCGCCTTCAATGTAAAAACCGTCTTCGTTTTGGTTGTTCAACCGGCTATTCACGATGACCAGTTTGCCATTTACGTTCGAGTAGTTCACTGCCGGAACGTGGTTTCCGGCGGTTGCTTTGTACAAACCAGCTTTCACCGAGGGAGAGCTTTCGGTCGTAACGGCACCACCGTATTCGAGAATAGCGTTGTCGATCAATAATTCGGCGCAGGTGGGCGCGGCAATGATACCACCCCACAGATTACCCCACTGATTCGCGGTTGTTTTCCAGGCGTCGGGCACCGTCAGTTTCACCGGGTTTGCCGAAGTACCCATGATGTACAGATTTCCCTTAACGATAAACTCCGGTTTCACGGTCGAGTCGCTGAACACAACGGTTACGCCTTCCTGAATGACCAGCGACTGGCTGGCGGGTACCTGCAAATGACCCGTGATCCTGTAGGTGCTGCCTTTTTCCCAAACGCCCGATACATCGCCTGATACCGCTTCCTTAACGACGGGGACAGTTACGGGCGTAACTGTACTGCTTGAGTCATTGGGTTTTGAGCAACCCGTTAGTACCGCAATAGATAGCGCGGCTAAACTAAATGCCTGTTTCATGGTAATTGATTGGTTAGTAAACACGGTTAAAGTTTGTACCGTACGCCCAGCACGTAGGAGCGCTGGTAGTAATCGCGCCGGATAAGCGTTTTGCCCGACACATCCTGATTGGGCACATCCGAATTTTTCGGACTGGTATTGTTGATGAAAATCTCGGTGGGTGTATTCAGCAGGTTATTGGCCTTGGCAAACAGCAGGAAGCCCCCCCTGATGCGCTTTTCCAGCGATGCGTCCATCTGAATGAATCCCTTCTGATACAGGTCATTATCGACGAATTGAGACACCGTATTGATGCGTCCGCCGGTATAGCTGGCCGCTAGTTGACCATCCCATCCGTGCTGGCTGCTTTTGTAGAGAAGGGAAAGATTGGCCACGTGAGCTGACTGGCCGTATAGGGCGCGGGTCTGGTTTACCGTAATCGTTTGCAGGTCGCCCTGGGCGTTGCGGATACGCTTGGATTTGGGCGTTGTGATGCTGGAATTGGTATACGTGTAATTGGCCTTGAGGCCCCACTGCCGGAAGTATTTAATCGCATCGAGTTCCAGACCAACGTTGGTGGCGTTGCCGAAATTACCCGGTCCATAGTATAAATCCTGCCCCCGGATGGCGTCTTTCTGGAGCGTGTATTCAATCGGGTCCTGAAGGCGTTTGTAGAACAGGCCAACCATAAACTGCTCCAGTGGGCGCGGGAAAAACTCATACCGAAGATCGACGTTATCGGCAATGACCCGTTTCAGGTTCGGGTTACCGCGTTCCTGATACTCTTCGTTCACGATCCGGTAAGGAACAATCTCGAAGAAGCCGGGGCGGTTGAGTGAGCGGAAGTAAGACAGGCGCCAGTTCGTTGTTTCGCCAGGCCGGTACCGGATATGCAGACTTGGCAATACGTCCGTGTAAATCTGGCTCCCTACCGGCTGGTCTTCGCCAATCGGGAACTTCATTGCATAACCCTGGTTGGTGTGCTCGACCCGAACGCCACCGGTTATTTCCAGCGGCTGGTCGGTGGTGCGAAATTGCAGGTAACCCGAGGTCGTCGTCTCGCTGGCATCGTAGTTGAGGGCCGATGCCACTGAACCGAGAGGATTTTGTACGTTGTACGAAATTTGATTGTAGTCGGTGAAATCAACGCCGTACTGGGCAAACGGATTGGTTGGCCGTAGCGTGTAGTTGTTGTAAAAGTTAGTGCGCTGCTTGTCGCGGTAGAGGCCGCCCGCCATCCATTCTACGGGCACACCCGCCAGATTAGTTTTGAGGGTGAGGTTCAGGTAGCCCGCCAAGTCATTGTCGGAGTTATGTTCCCAGCGTCGGGCGCCATCCTGCACGGTTGTGCGCGATTCCGCAAAGTTCTTGCGGATACCCAGCAGGGAGATATAGGTCTGGTCGGGCACATCATTGGTCGCCAGCGAGTAAACCGCCGACCAGGTTAGGCCAAGAGTGGGTGTAAGCTGGTGGGTGCCTTGCAGGGTACTATTGTAAATGTGCTGCTTGGTTAGCCGCGAACGTGTTTCGTACCCCAGCGTTGCGTTGCCCAGTACCGGATCGAAACCACCGATGCCCAGTTCCGTTGATTTCGTCTCGCGAATCTGCTCATTCTTGAGGCTGATGAGGGCGTTGAACCACTGGATTTTAGCACGCTCATTCAGGCGAAAATCCATCTTGGCGTGAAGCCCAACTCGGGTCTGGTGTTCAGAATACTGCCGCTCGCTCTGTTTGTTCAGCGTTATTCCCGGTAGGGTATCAACAACATCGCCGTTGAAAAACAGGCTGTTGCTGCCCCGGAACGTGTTCTGTAAACTTCCGGCCAGCATGATGCCGAACCGCTGGTTGATGAAACGGTTGCCAATGGCAAAACTGCCAATCAGGTTTGGGGAAGGCGTATGACGGGTGTACGTGGTCGGGGCTTTGTTGAAGTCAGCGAACTTAGCACTGTACTGATTGCCGTATTGCTCGTAAGGCGATTGCGAATGGATGCTCGTCGCGTCGAAGCGCACAAAGGGTCGATTCAGGAATAATTCACTGTAACCCGTTGCCAGATTCGCCAGTACGGTCAACCGTTCCGGAGCATCTTTCATGACCATGTTGATGGCCCCACCCACGGCATCGCCTTCCATGCTGGGCGTCAGGGCTTTGTACACCTCCAGCCTCTCCAGGAGTTCGGCCGGAAAAATGTCGAGGGGTACGTAACGGTAGCGATTGTCGGGGCTGGGGATTTTCACGCCGTTGACGAGGGTATAATTGTAGCGCTTATCCATACCCCGCAGAATGGCATACTGACCATCGCCGTTGCTGTTGCGCTCAATGGAAATGCCGGACACCCGCTGGATGACATTGGCAACGGTTAAATCGGGCGACAGTTCGATGGTGCGCCCGGATACGATGTTGGTAACCTGCAGGGCATTTCGTTCGAGGTCGCGGGCCGTACGGTCGCTGGAGCCGTCCCGTTTCCCTTTCACGGTCACCTCCGCAATCTCCCGGTTCGATTCTGTTTCGAGCGGCAAATCCATCGTAAGCGTCTGGTCGTCGCTGTTGATAACGACATCGCGGGTTAATGTCCGGTAGGAGACGTAGCTGATGCGGATCTTATACGAACCGTTCGGGATATTCTTGAGGGCAAACGAGCCATCCAGCCCCGACACATTGTAGAATTTAGTGTTTTCAATGAGCAATGTCGCGCCAATGATAGGCTGGCCCGTTGTGGCGTCTACCGTTCTGCCCCGGATCGTACCCGCCAGAACGTCAAGTGCGGAAAGCAGGCAGATACCAGTCAGTAGTAGTCGATTCATCCGGTGTAACAGAATTGCAATTCTTCGTTTTGTGTTTACCCAGCCTTGTGTGGGATTGATGCGACAAAGGTGCGAGGAAGGCGAGGAACCGGACAAATTTGCCCCGTTAACAGGAAGGCAACAAGGGGATTCAGGGCGTTAACAGGCAGGAAGCATATTGTTGTAAGTATTTGTATAGTAGGTTGTTATACGGCTGTCTGTTAGCCATTATGTTATTGTTAACAAGCTGTTTCCTACTTGTTAAGAAGCAGTTTTGCCTGCTAAGCAAACTCAACTTCATCGGACGAAGACCACTTTCTCCGTGGTTCTTGGATCTTCATGGTGCGTGTCCTCACGAACGACGGGATGTACCGTACCCGATGACCTAGTCACCGCATGTAGTACAGGTATCAATTAAGCGGGGCTGTTTTCGGGGGCGGGTAAACGGTGAACCGAAAAGCTGTGGATGTAGGCCGAGAGCGATTCACCTTCGGATAAGCCGATTTTTTTGCGCAGGCGATAACGGGATACCCGAAGACTGTCGGAGGAGATGCCGAGCAAGGTGGCCATGTCAGCGGAATTGATGTTCATCTTCAGCAGAGCGATCAAGCGCAGATCGGTGGGGGTCAGGTCGGGAAATTGGCGGGCGAGCTGCTCGAAGAAGTGCGGATGTATCTGATCGAAAATACGGCGGAAATCATCCCAGTACTTATCCCGGTCAAAACTCTGGCCAATCTTCTCCAGCAACTGACGAAGCTGCTTTTTCTGGTCCCGTTTATCGTCCTTCAGGATAGCGGCCAGATCATCCTTGACGGCTTCGAGCACCTGATTTTTCTGAATAATCTGCAGCGTGTGTGACGTGAGTTCTTTTCCTTTTAGCTCCAGCTGACCCTTCAGGTTTTCTTCTTCCAGCTGTTTATTCTTCAACTCGGCGCGCATCAGCTCATGCTGTGTACTGAAAATCTGCTGGTTCTGCTGATTGATGGCCTGTTCATTCTGAATTTTCAACTGCTGCCGGCTGATAATAACAAAAGCCAGGCTGCCCAGCAACAGCAATACGACGCAACTGGCCGTAATGATAATCAGGTCCACCTGTTTCCGGGCATTCAACTGGGCTATCTCGCTGTCCTTCCGCTCGACATCGAACAACGACTGGAGCAGGATAATCTGTCGATTGTTTTCGACCGCGTAGATCTCATCCGTCAGATCACGACTCAGTTCAATGTATTTGTAGGCGCTATCGGGCTGGTTCAGGAGCCGATACGTTTTGGCGATGTCGCGGAGGGCCGCACTCAATTGATACCGTTCGCCTGTTTGCTGCGAGCGTTGTTGCGCCTGTCTCGATAACGCCATTCCCTGTTTATAGCGCCCCGTTTTTCGGAACACATCCCCTAAGTTGTTAATGATTTCGATCTGGCTGATCTGATCGTTTGTTTGCTGAGTGAGTATCAGTGCCTTCTGGTAATAAATGTGGGCTGAGTCATAGCGGGCTTCATCCTCGAAAATACTCCCCAGGTTCTCGTAGATTTTCGTCAGGCTGGCCGTGTCGTTTGCAATCCGGCTGTGAATAAGTGCCTGCTTCTGATAGTGATAGGCTTTTTTCAGATCCTGCCGTTTCTCGTAAATGTGACCAATGTTGGCGTAGGTCTGGGCGAGCCCTTTCGCATTCTGACTTTGCTGGTAGTACGTTAAAGCCTCCGTGAATTGAGCCAGCGCGCGTTCCGGCTGTTCATTGTAATAATAGACCGTTCCTAACTCGTTCTGATTGCTGGCCAGCCGCTGATCATCATGGGCGTTGCGGACTATTTTCTGGGCTTGCAGCAGGTAGTCAATGGCCTGCACGTAACTGCCTTGATGGTAAAGCAGCGTACCGATCTGTTGTAGATAGTTACCCTGAGCCAGTTCATCGTGCTGGGCAACGGCCTGATCCAGCTTGACTTTGATAAGCCGGTAAGCCGAATCCGGATACTGGCGAGATAGCAGCTCGGTGCCGATCAACGACTGGGCATAACCAGTCATCAGAGGGCTACAAATGAGAATCAGCAGCAACCACAGCCGTTGCCGGCAAGTAGCGGAAAGCAGCTTATCTGAACGGTACGGTTGATGGAAAGACAGATGACACATCCTCTAGGGATTCGATCGATCCTTAAAGATAGGCGTATTCAGAAGGGCGACTGTGAAGTTTATGTTATGGATGAACGAAACCTCAGTTTCCGTCCTGCAAAACGTCTTTTCGGGTCAGGTTTTCCCGCGGGGCCTTGTTGATTTCACTGCGCCATTCCTTTGTTTTAAGATCGCCCCGCTTGACAGATCGGATAAAGTTGGCCCAGGCAAAGGGGTTTGTAAAGGCAAACGTTGGCGTGGCACTGCGGCCAATAACCGATTCGCGCCCAAAAAACTGCTGATTCACAAAATTCTGGTGGTTAGCCAATGCGCCCATAGGCATGGTCGCGGCCTGCCGCATAATGGCTTCGGGGCTGGTATTGCGGGCCAGGTTTTCGCGTTCTTTTTCGTCGGGAAGTTTCAGGTTTACGAAAGCTTCTTTAAAAAGTTCTTCTGTAGCGTAAGGATAAACCTTTACTTCGGCCAGTGTTTTGACATCTTCTTGCAACGCTACGACCGCCGAATACGTAAGGTCAGTTAACCGGCGTGGAATGATGTGGTATTGCGTTCTGAAACCGACGTAACTAAAGATAACACTGTCACCCGGAAAAACGGGCAGGGCAAAATAGCCGTTAGGTGCCGACAGAACACCTTTTCCGGCTTTAGGAATATAGATGTAAGCACCGGGCAAGGCATCACTTGACTTACCGCCGGTGATAAAGCCCGTGAACGTGATTTGCCGCTCCTGCCCCTGCGCCCGCACGGTCGTGAAGAGTCCCGTCAGCGCAGACAATACCAGAATAAAGACAAACAACGTCAGTGACTTCTTCATAGACAACGTTACCATACTACAAAGTAAACGAGTAAAAGACCAGTAATGATTCGTGTTACCCGAATTTTAAGAAAGTTTATGACCCTATTTACGATCAACCGGTTTAAGCGAACAGCTTCAAAAACGTGATGATGAACGGGGCCGCCAGTAATAGCCCATCGAAACGATCCAGAAAACCACCGTGCCCCGGAATGCTGCTACCGGAATCTTTGATGGCAATACTGCGCTTGAACAACGATTCGACCAGGTCACCGTACGTACCCGTCACGACGATGATGCCTCCCACGCAGTACCATTGCCAGGGGCGCAGTTCGGGAGCCCAGAACGTAAGGCCCAGCGCCACAAGGGCCGCTGCGGCTGCCCCACCGATGCTACCTTCCCACGATTTTTTGGGCGATACCCGTTCGAAGAGCTTTCGGCGGCCAAACTTGGTGCCGGCGAAATAAGCACCAATGTCGCTCGCCCAGAGCAGAAGCAGGCAGCCCGTAATGATCATGGGGTGAAACGTACCTCCCCGAAGCGCCAGAATGATCAGCAGGGCAAATGGCATGGCTACGTAAATGATGCCCAGAAACGTGAACCCAATGTTGGTGAAGGGTTTCATATCCCGTTTTTTATACAGCTTGATCAAAAAAATCATAGACGAGGCCGGGCAGATGAGGAAATAATTTCCGGTGCCAATCTGGTCCGTTTCAACAAAATAGGCCAGCACGCAAATCATGGTGCCAACGACAGTTCCGTAGGCGGTCAGCGGTTCAAACCCATCGAGGCCAAGCAGCCGGTAAAACTCGCGTTGGGTAAGCGCGCTGACGATGCAGAACAGCAACGCAAACGTCCAGGCGTCGTACCAGATCATGAACAGAATAAACGGAACCCCGGCTACCGCGGCAATCACCCGCTGCTGAAGATTCGAAAGTTTAGCTAAACGTTGCTTCATTCTCAAGAATTACTTTAGCTAAGATAGCGTCCTGGGCCAATACATGTACCTCGCTTTTCCCCCAGCCAATGGTTGGATAACTGCTGCTTTGTTTATTAATAACCACCGCCGATATATCATGTTCAAGCAAGATTGCTTTGGCTAATTCGGCTCGGTGGGGCAATGGCGTTGAGTAAATTACTTCCCAGGCTTCTGTCATGGTACGTTAACGACTAAGAAATGATGCGTAAAAAACGTGAAGGCAACCCGCTAAAGCTGGTTACTCAATCGGTCAACGCTCGTTGCTGATTACGTTTCTGAAAATAGACCAGCAGGCCCAGCGTAATGAGTCCCGACACCAGAACGCCAGCCATCGGGATCGACTCGGTGCGTTCAATATCGACGGAAACCAGTTTCTTCTGGTGCATGTAGACCATGAGTACGGTAAACCCATTATTAACGAAGTGAGCCAATATGGGCACCCACAAATTACCCGACCACAGGTACAGATACCCAAACAGGGCACCGAGCAGCATGCGGGGGAAAAAGCCCAGAAACTGCACATGAATGGCACTGAACAGGGCAGCCGCCAGCCAGATACCGACGTGCGGATTACCGGTCCAGACAGTCAGGTTTCGCTGTAAGATGCCCCGAAAAAGCGTTTCTTCCCCAATGGAAGCAATAACGCCGATGACCAGCACGGCAATTATTAATTGGTCAGGGCCTTGGAACGTCGTCAGAAACTTGCTCATTCCTGCCAGGCTTTTCTCCTGATTACGCATCCATTGCTCTACCGGAGACAATGTTTCGGGCAGGTGCAGGTTTTGATTCCACTCGATGATGAGACTATCAAACGGCATAAAGCTGATAACGATCAGCACAACAAGGCCAATGCCTGCCACTGCCGAAACAGGCCGGTTATTGAACTGGTGCCAGGTTCGCCGTTCAATCCAATACCAGTACAGTAAGGAAGGGAGTAGATAGGTGCCCAGGTGATTGACCCCCTGAACCAGCATGAGTTCATACCAGCTACCTGATAAGGCAGCCGGATTACTAATTAATTGCTTGAGGTAAGCCTGGATTCCCGTAAAATCCATGCCTTTCGCGAGCGCAAGAATACCGAGCAACAAATAAGTACTGATAACTCCGCCAATGAGCACAAAACCAACCAGCATGGTCAGTCCGCCGATGGTTGGTGGCCTGGAAGAAGCGCCCTGGGGCGTATAACTTGGTTGCATAATTCGGGTAAATTTACAGACTAGTTCGCAGAAATCGTGCAAGGGAACCATTTCGGCCTTTGGATTGTGCTAAAACGAACATAAATAACCTGGGAAACAAGACCATTCAGGACGGTGTTCTCAGGAAGGCAAACATCAGTTACTTAATCAATAGGGGGGTTGAGGCCCCGATACGACTCAATGGTTTCGATTGGTACGATACAACTCCCGGATTTTCCGTTGCTGCTCGCTCCGATGGAGGATGTCAGCGATCCTCCTTTTCGCGCGGTTTGTAAAGCAAACGGCGCTGATTTGATGTACACCGAATTTATCTCGTCCGAAGGGCTCATTCGCGACGCGGCCAAGAGCGTTCAGAAGCTGGACATTTTCGAGTATGAGCGGCCTATCGGTATTCAGCTGTTTGGTTCGGATGTTGACACGATGGGTGAATGCGCACGCATCGCTACGCGGGCCAACCCCGACCTGATCGACATCAATTACGGGTGCCCGGTGAAGCAGGTTGCCTGCCGGGGGGCGGGCGCGGCTTTATTGCAGGACATTCCTAAAATGGTCCGCATGACCGAAGCCGTCGTTAACGCGACTCATTTGCCCGTAACCGTAAAAACGCGGCTTGGCTGGGACGATCGCACCAAAAACGTGGGCGACGTCGCCGAGCGCTTACAGGACATTGGTATCAAGGCGCTGACCGTGCATGGCCGTACCCGCGTGCAGATGTACAAAGGCGAGGCCGACTGGACACTGATCGGTCGGATCAAAGAAAACCCCCGCATTCAGATCCCCATCTTCGGGAATGGTGATATTGATTCGCCCGAAAAAGCGCTGGAGTACAAGAATCGGTACGGTGTGGATGGCGTCATGATTGGCCGGGCCAGCATTGGGCATCCCTGGGTATTCAATGAGATCAAGCATTTTGTTAAAACGGGTCAGCATCTGCCCGCGCCAACCGTTGCCGATCGGGTAGCCGTTTGCCGGCAGCATCTCGACTTTTCGATTCGCTGGAAGGGCGAAATTGTCGGGCTGTTTGAAATGCGCCGTCACTACGCCAATTATTTTAAAGGATTGCCCGATTTCAAACCCTACCGGATGCGACTGGTTACGATGGATTCGTACAGCGGGGTGAGCGCCATTCTCGATGAGATTCAGGAAAATTACCTGGTCGAACTTGTTTAATGTAGACGAAATAAAGTAAGTTGCTGGCATTCAACCCGGCGGCACTACCATCGCCTGTCAGCCAACACGCAAGAGCATTATGTACCAGACAACCCTGAACGATCAGCCCCTCACCGTCGATTTTACGGCTGATGGGCCACTCCTCAATAACGAACCGTTTGTGTGGGACCTGGTCAAAATCAGCGACCGCTCGTTTCACATACTTCACCAGGATCGGTCGTACACGGCTGAAGTGCTGGACGTGAACACGGCTGAAAAACAGGTGCGTTTGAAAATAAACGGGCACATTCACCACGTCCAGCTCAAGGATCGCTTTGACCTGTTGCTCGAAAAAATGGGCATGAGCAGTGCGGCAGGTACCAAGGTAAACGAACTGAAGGCACCCATGCCGGGCCTGATTGTCGGCATTGGCATTCAGCCGGGCGATGTGATCAGCAAAGGCGATAGCCTCCTGATTCTGGAAGCCATGAAAATGGAAAATAACCTGAAAGCGCCGGGCGACGGCACCGTAAAAGCGATACGCATTGCCAAAGGCGACCGAGTGGAGAAGGGCCAGGTGCTGGTGGAGTTTGTGTAAAAATTGCGCCCTTTTCTTATCTTTGCCCGCAAACTTTCCC
This sequence comes from Spirosoma lituiforme, assembly GCF_054776635.1. Classification (NCBI taxonomy): domain Bacteria; kingdom Pseudomonadati; phylum Bacteroidota; class Cytophagia; order Cytophagales; family Cytophagaceae; genus Spirosoma; species Spirosoma lituiforme. Next base: position 366,660 of record NZ_BAAHBO010000001.1, on the reverse strand, counting down.
TCATGACATCGCAAACAAAGTATAAACGCATCCTGCTCAAGCTGAGTGGGGAGGCTCTTGCTGGGCCGAACGGTTACAATATTGACCCGATTGTACTGGAGCAATACAGTCAGGAAATCAAACAGGTAGTTGACCTGGGAGTAGAGGTAGCCATTGTCATTGGCGGGGGTAATATCTTCCGGGGAGTATCCGGCGAACGTTCCGGAATCGACCGCGTACAGGGCGATTATATGGGTATGCTGGCAACGGTGATCAACGCAATGGCTCTCCAGAGTTCATTCGAGAAGCACGGCATGTATACCCGCGTGATGTCGGCCATCAAGATGGAGCAGGTTTGCGAACCCTACGTCCGTCGGCGGGCCGTGCGCCACCTCGAAAAAGGCCGTGTCGTTATTTTTGCGGCCGGTACCGGAAGTCCGTACTTTACTACCGACACAACGGCCAGTCTGCGGGCTATCGAAATCGAATCCGATGTAGTATTAAAAGGAACCAAAGTCGATGGTGTATATACCGCCGACCCGATGAAGGACAAAAGCGCTACACGGTATACGACCATTACCTTCGACGACGTTTACGAAAAGAAACTGAGCGTTATGGACTTGACCGCCTTTACACTTTGCCAGGAAAATAACCTGCCCATCATTGTTTTCAACATGAATACGAAGGGTAGCCTGTTCCGTTTGGTGCAGGGCGACGATGATCAGGGAACGCTCATCACCATGAAATTGCCGGAATAAAGTAGCTGACTTAATCTGTTTAATGAGTAAGGTGATTGAATCGACAAAGTAACCATTCTCTCATTCGCTCATTCACTCATTCAATTAGTAAGAAATGGAAGAAATTGAGTTATTTCTCGACGACGCAAAAGATACGATGGAAAAGGCGCTCAAGCACCTGGCCATCGAATTGACTAAAATCCGGGCGGGCAAGGCAAATGTTGGCATGCTCGATGGTATTCAGGTCGAATATTATGGAACGCTGTCTCCGCTGCACACAGTTGCCTCTGTAAACACCCCCGACGCCCGTACAATTGTTATCAAACCATTTGAGAAAAAACTCATTGGTGAAGTGGAAAAGGCCATTCGTAACTCCAACCTCGGCCTTAACCCAAACAACGACGGCGAACAGATTCGACTGAGCATCCCACCCCTCACCGAAGAACGTCGGCGCGATCTTGTAAAAAAGGTGAAGCAGGAAGTGGAAACGGCCAAGGTCAATGTGCGAAACATCCGGAAAGAAACAAATGACGATATCCGGAAGCTGACCAAGGAAGGAGTGTCGGAAGACGCCGTTAAAGTGGGTGAAGAGCGGGTTCAGAAATTGACCGATGCCTTTATTGCTCGGGTCGATGAAACTTTTGTTGCTAAGGAAAAAGACATTATGGTGGTGTAAGTTTTTTGGTTACAATCACCCATAAAAAGGAAAGCCCGCCGGACATCTGTCTTGGCGGGCTTTCCTTTTTATGGGAGCGAGCGGGTCAGTTCATTCGCCGGATAGCGGCTTTAACGTAATTCCGGGCGTTTTGACTGATAACATCGTCATCAACCTGTACGATTCGCTCTCCCCGATGCCTGTAAGGCCAGACCTCCCCCGTCAGGAGGTCAAACGTACCATAGGGCAGTAGTTCGTAGGCCTCGTAACCCCAAAATAGGAAGTCAACGGCATCGGTAAGGCTATCAAACCCTACGGCATACCCAATTTCCTGCTGAGCGAAAACCGCGATGTAACGCATACTACTATGTACGCAGGAATGGTAGGTTGGGTTGCGTCGCTTTTGTGACCTGTTGCCGAATTACTGGTCAAAAACAGAAAGAAAATACCCACCAGCCTTAGGGTTTACCTATGACCATTGCCTACGTCGCCTACCTGATTTTACTCGGAATTGTTGCCTTAAATGTCCTTTACTGGCTTGTATTCTCCATTGCTGGCCGTCTGGGCCGCGCTGACGATGCGCCTGCCGATCCGGCAACATCGGTCTTTCGGAAAATAGGCGTTCTCATTCCGGCCTACAAAGAAGATGCCGTCATTGTTGAATCCGTTACCGAAAATCTGAAACAAAAATACCCCGCTGATCGCTACGATCTGATCGTGATTGCCGACTCGTTTCAACCCAGCACCCTGGCAAAACTCGCCACGTTACCCGTCAACGTGCTGCAGGTTTCTTTTGAGGTATCGACGGTAGCGAAGGCCATCAATGCGGCCTTATCGCGGCTGCCGCTGGAGCAGTATGATATTCTGGTGGTATCGGATGCGGACAACCACATGGCCCCCGATTTTCTGAGCCGCATTAATCAGGCATTTGCCCAGGGCTGGAAAGCCATCCAGGGTCACCGGGTGGCCAAAAACATCAACACAAGTGTTGCCATTCTGGACGCGATCAGTGAAGAGATCAACAACCATGTGTTCCGCAAAGCGAGTCGCGTACTGGGACTTTCATCGGCCACCATCGGGTCGGGAATGGCGTTCGAGCCGGGACTGATGAAAGAGGCTATGTCTACGCAGCACACCATCGGTGGTTACGACAAAGAACTGGAAACGAACATCGTCCTGAGCGGCCATAAGATTGGTTACCTCGAAGATGCCTTTATTTATGATGAAAAGGTTGCTAACCGGGCCGTGTTTGAAAACCAGCGTACCCGCTGGATTGCCGCTCAATGGCAGTTTCTCACATTCTATTTCTGGCGGGGAATCACAGAAATGGCGCGGGGTCAGTTCGCCAGCGGGTTCAAAGTGCTACAGGCTGTTTTTCTGCCTAAAATTCTGCTCCTGGGTGTCTTGTTGGTCTGTATCGTAGCGGGTCTGCTGAGTGGTAATGCGAGTCTTTGGGAAATTCCTCTCGGGCTACTGATTGCGCTTTGTGGTAGCTTGATGATTGCCGTACCCACTCATCTGTGGAAACGGATTACGTTCCGGGAGTTGCTGCTCGTGCCGCTGTTGTTACTCAGTTTTGTCCGGGCGGTTCTGAACATGCGTAAGGCTTTCAAACGGTTTATGCACACGCCACATACAAGCACAACGGGAACAACTGTATCTTAATTGTTTTCATTTTGTGACAATCGGAACATAAAGCAGTCAGAATAGGTAAGGAAATTGACAAAGGAACGAGGTGAAATAAGCGATCAAGTCTATTTAATGCACCATTTGATAAACAATTGATTATTTGACGCTTTTGTCTCCCTACTTTGTGTAATCACGACTAACGTGGCAAGCATAGACACGTGGCACTGTAAATCATGTTCAGGATAAAATCGAGTTTTTTCACCGTAATCAGGAAGGCAAGCGTCGTTGTCATTGTAGGTCTGCTAACGTTTTCCGTCTGCTCCGGCCAAAGCCGGGGAGGGCGTGGACTGGTATCGTTCGGTCCGTCATCCGGTTTAGCCGACGATACCTTATACTTGGATATTAATCAGGATGTGGCCGTTCAATTGTTGCCGTTCGACGACATCATGAAAGTGGCCGTGTCGCATTCACCCCTCATCAAATACCAGAATGAGGTGTCTAACTCGCTAAATTCATCGTACGAAGTAGCCAAACGCCAGATTTTGCAGAATGTCGCTGGCTTTGTCAACTACTCAACGGGTGATCAGTCTATCGTATCCTCCGGTTCAGCCTCCATACCGGGTCGGGATGCGCTCGGGCAGATTTCGAACGGATACCGGGTAGGTGTTGACGTCAGGCTACCCCTGTATGACCTGTTTGGCCGCAAGCACCAGGTAAAGCAGGCGTATTCGAATTACAAAGCATCGGTTATCCAGCGGGACGTTGTTGAGCTGCAATTAAAGCAAAGTCTGATTGGCATTTATCAGGACATGATTACAACGCAGCAGCTGTTGAAAATAAACCTGATTGATGAACAGGCGTCTCTAACGGCGTTGCGCGTGGCTGAGGTTGAGATTCAGAAGGGACGTACAACGGCCGATGCGCTGGCCCTTATCACGAGCCGGTATGTGCAGGCAAAAACGGCATCGGAACAGGTTAAGGGTAGCTTTCTGAAAAATGTTCACTACTTCGAAGCGCTGGTAGGTATGCCTATTCAGCGGTTGAAACGTAACTAAACGAATAGTATGTCGATCGACGTCTTTTTGCGCTTATTAAAACAGCACATCCTCTGGTTTGTCCTTATTCCTTGCTTGACGGCGGGTATGGCGTACTTTGTTACGCGCAATGAACCCAAGGTGTATAAATCACAGGCAACGCTGTATACGGGTCTGGTATCTCGTTACTCGCTGCTGTCGGATAAGCAGAACTCGTTCACCGACCGGTCGGCCAGTGCGTTCGACAATATCCTGACGACGCTTAATTCGCGGGAAACCCTGCTCCAGATCGGGATCGGCCTGTTGAGCGACCACCTGCGTCTTCGTCAGCCGGATACCCTCGTGCTGGGAAGCGCCGGTTTTCAAAAGTTGCACCAGGCACTGACCCCCGATTGGCAAAACCTGTACTTTATCGCGGGCGACTCGGTCCTGCTGCATCGCACCATTGATAGCCTGGCTAAATCGAAGACCGATAACCCGATAAAAACTCTGTTGCTGAAATCAGACTCGTACTACTCCATCAGCCGGTTGGGTGAGAACATTAAAGCAACCGCGCGGAAGAGCACTAATGACGTTATGCTGATGGAATACGAGTCCGACGATCCGGCCGTATCCCAGCGTACGCTCACCCACGCCATCAACATTCTGAACAGCCGGTATTCCACGCTCAAAACCTCCGAAACGAACTCGGTAGTCGGGTACTACGAAGACAAACTGCAGAAAGCCAAAGATAAACTTTCGCAGGCCGAAGCGAACCTGCGGGCGTTTAGCGCCAAACACCAGGTGCTTGACTACGACGAAGAAGCCCGGAATGTAGCGTCGTCCCGTGAGGCACTTGACAATGAGTACAACCAGGAGTTGATGCGCAAAAATGCCGCAAAAGCATCCCTGGATGCGCTTAACCGGCGTATGGGCCAGCAGGGAAATATTCGCTCGGCGAACAATGACCTGTCCGACAAACAGAAGAAACTGACCGATGTTGAAAATAAATTAGCCAATGCCCGCGCGTACGGCCAGCCCAAAAGCGTGATCAATCAGTTACAGGCCAGCGTCGTGCAGGCGCAGGAAGAACTGAAAACGAGCGCCCAGAAATACGACGCAGCCGCCAACTCGTCCGACGCCATTCCCACCCAGACGATGGCCAACGACCGGTTATTGAAATCGCTGGAATATGAGGAATCGACTGCCCGGCTAGCCTTGTACAAGAAACGCATGGCGGAGTTCCAGGCGAAAACCAACGAGTATGGCCCGCTGGGGTCACAGCTTCGCGAGTTGAACCGGGATCTGGCTGTTTCCGAAAAAGCCTACCTTGATTTACTGCAAAATGTAGATCAGTCGAAAACAAAGCGGCAGGACGTGTCGATCGGCGGAACGCTCGAAATCATTGATGCTCCCGATTTCCCGCTTGAACCGCTGTCGTCCAAGCGTTCGCAGCTGATTATGGTTGGGTTGGGCGTAGGTATTTTCATTGCGCTGTTGCTGACGGCCCTGCGTTTCTGGCTGGACAAACGAATTCAATCGCCCGAGCAGGCCGAAGCGCTGGTGGGAATGCCTGTTACGGCCCTGTTCCCGACGGTGAAGAAACCACTGGTTTACTCAAGAACGACCCGCGCATCGCGGAGCATGTTCGAGCAGCTTTTCAACGCCATCAACATTGAGGTATCGCAAAATTCTGCCAAGTCCTATCCACCCGTCATTACCCTGTTCAGCATCCGCTCGAAACAGGGAAAAAGCTGGGTTGCCAACGGGTTGACGCAGTTGTACGATGTTGCCGATCAGAGAGTAGCGTATTGCTACCCACGGGCAACGGGTAGAGAGCAGCGGGAGCAGCAGCGGAACGTAACATTTTTCCCCTACACCATTCGCCCCGATTTTATGAATGTAACGGGCATCGAATACCTGATCGATTACAGCTACGGCTTCGACATCACCCAATACGACCGTATCATTCTCGAAATACCCGCGTTGATCAACAACCAGATTCCGTCTTATCTCCTCAAAGGAAGCGCCCTGTCGCTACTGGTCATTGATGCTAACAGCCCCTGGGCGCGTGCCGAGAAACAACTGCTCAGCATGTACGTACGGACAACCAATCAACCAATCTTAACGGTATTGAACCGGGTTGAAGGCAACTACGTCGATGTGCCGCGCCAGGACGATGCCATACAACTGCCGGTGAACAAAGATCGTTCCGAGCAAACTCAGCGTACTTTTCTGTAAATTAATTAATACCAGGCGATTAGTAAACGGAACAACGCGTTGGGCTACTGAACAATAGCCCAACGCGACAGCTGAATACTAGTCATACTTAATTTGTTAGCGGTATGCGTGTTTATGTCGACAAAGCCGTAGTCCGGGATAGTGCTGGCCCACCGTTTGTTCATCAACTGGTCGATCAGATTGTTGCCGAATATCCGAATCGACCGGCCGTCGTTTACGGGAATCAGTCGCTGACGTACGATCAACTGAATAGCCGGGCCAACCAGCTTTGTCAGGCTATTGTGCAGGCGGATGCAGGGGCCAAACTGATTGGGGTGAGTACCTCGCGTAACCTAGACATGGTGGTTGGGGTGCTGGCTATCCTAAAGGCGGGCAAAGCCTATTTACCCCTTGATCCTGCCTACCCTGAGCAACGTTTACGGAAAATCGTTGCCGACTCGGGCCTGCGTACGGGCGTGACAACCGCCCGGGATAAAGACTTGTTCGAACAGCTGGGCCTGGCAACTGTCTCATCTGATACCACGTACATAAACACTTCCCAGCCGGTTCCGCACCAGGGAAGCACGGCCTACGTGCTGTACACATCCGGGTCGACCGGAAACCCGAAAGGTGTTTGCATGGGACACGGCCCGCTCATGAACCTGTTGCAGTGGCAGACTGAAAATTCGGTGGCTGGTCCGGGCACGAAAACATTGCAGCTGGCTCCGCTCAGTTTCGACGTTTCTTTCCAGGAAATATTCGCTACTCTCTCAACGGGTGGAACGCTGATTCTTGTCGAGGAAACCTTGCGGCTTGATCTGAATGCGCTGTTGCAGTTTATTGATGCACAATCAGTCAACAGGCTGTTTCTGCCGTTTGTTGCCCTGCAGTATCTGGCCGAAGCGGGCGTGAGCCTCAATCAGTTTCCGGAAAATCTTCGCGAAGTCATGACGGCCGGTGAACAGCTGAAGATCACTCCTCAGATCGCCCGTTTTTTTTCGGAATTACCGGACTGCGTTCTCTACAACCAGTATGGACCCACCGAGTGCCACGTCGTCACGCAGCTCAAACTAGATGGAAATCCGGCGGAATGGCCTCATTTGCCCACCATCGGGTATGTCATTGACAACGTAAACCTGACTATTGTCGATGAAAACCTGGCTTGTTTGCCCAATGGCGAAGCGGGTGAATTGTGCTTTAGCGGGGCCTGTCTGGCCGAAGGATATCTAAACCAGCCTGCTCTCACAGACGAGAAATTCATTTCGTTGAATACGCCGTCAGCGACACAGACCGTGCGGGCTTACCGGACGGGTGATCTGGGTCGTTTTTTGCCGGATGGCCGTGTTGAGTTCCTGGGTCGTCGGGATGATCAGGTAAAAATTCGGGGTCACCGGGTCGAACTGGGCGAGATTGAGGTTATTCTGAATCATACGGCAGGGATTAAGCAGGCCGTTGTGCTGGCGCGGGAAACCGCCGATGCCCAGAAACAACTGATTGCTTATTTGATTGCCAGTCCGGCATATACCGATACGGCAACCATTCGCCGGGAGCTTGAGCAGCGACTGCCCGAATACATGATGCCGTCGGCCTTTGTCTGGATGGACGAGTTTCCGAAGACCAGCAGCGGTAAAGTCGATAAAAAACAGCTCCCTGAACCCAGCCGGGACCGGCCCGAACAGACGTCGGCCTACCGAAAGCCCAGAACGAAACTGGAGCAGACCATTGCCGGCATATGGAGTACGCTACTGCGAATCGATAAAATCGGGTTGGATGATAATTTCTTTGAGTTGGGCGGCAATTCGCTCCTGGCTCAGAAAACCGTAGCCGCCCTGGCTCATGAGCAGTATGTGCTGCCCGTCACGAAGCTGTATCAATACCCGACTGTAGCGGGTATCGTCCTCTATTTACACCCTAAATCGTCAGCTGACCCAAAGCGACTGTCTGCTGGTCGTGCCGTACCAGAACGTACCGCTGAAAATCAGTCGGCGGATGTCGCGGTGATTGGCATGGCTGGCCGGTTTCCGGGCGCCAATACCATCGACGAATTATGGGACGTGTTGACGTTGGGCAAAGAGACAACCCGTTTCTTTACCGATGCCGAACTCGATGCATCGGTGCCTGATGCACTCCGAAACGACCCGATGTATGTGAAGGCGCGTGGAGTCATTGAAGGAGCAGACCAGTTCGATGCACAGTTTTTCGGTTTAACGCCCAGTACGGCCCAACTGATGGATCCGCAACAGCGGGTCTTTCTGGAAATTGCCTGGGAAGCGCTCGAACAGGCCGGCTACCTGCCCCAGCAATACGCTGGTCGGGTTGGGGTATTTGCTGGAAGCGGAAACAATACGTACTACCAGAACAACATTCTGGGCCATAAAGACCTGATCAACCAGGTGGGTGCCTTTCAGGTAATGACCCTGAACGAAAAAGATTACATAGCCTCGCGCACGGCCTACCAACTCAACCTGAAAGGGCCAGCCGTGAGTGTTTACTCCGCTTGCTCAACATCGCTACTGGCTATCACACAGGCTGTTCAGAGTATTCGCGACGGGCAGTGTGAGGTAGCGCTGGCAGGAGGTGCCAGCATTACAACACCGATCAACAGCGGTCATCTATATCAGGAAGGGGTGATGCTGAGCCGGGATGGGCACTGCCGGTCATTTGATGCCGACGCCCAGGGAACCGTTTTCAGCGATGGAGCCGGGGTCGTTTTGCTGAAACGTCTGGATGCCGCCCGCCGGGATGGCGATACCATCTACTCGGTCATAAAAGGCATTGGCGTAAACAACGATGGCGGGGGTAAAGGGAGTTTTTCGGCACCTAATGCCGATGGCCAGGCCGGAGCTATCGCCATGGCTATTGCCGATGCGGATATTGACCCGGCTACAATCAGTTATGTTGAAGCGCACGGAACGGCAACGCCGTTGGGTGATCCCATCGAAATAGAGGGACTTACGCAGGCGTTTGGCGAACAGGATCAGAAACAGTACTGCGCTATCGGCTCCATCAAGAGCAACATGGGTCACCTGACCCAGGCGGCTGGCGTAGCAGGCTTCATCAAAACCACGCTGGCGCTGTACTACCGGCAAATACCCGCATCGCTTCATTTTTCGACGCCCAACCCAGTCATTGATTTCACCAACAGTCCGTTTTTTGTCAACACAATCCTGCGTGACTGGGCATTGCCGGATAATGAACCGGTGGGTGATGAGACGGATCCCCACCGGACGACTCCACGTCGGGCGGGGGTGAGTTCGTTCGGGGTAGGTGGTACAAATGTGCACGTGGTTTTGGAAGAATTTAAACCGGAAATTCCTGTCTCTGACGATGGACAACCCGAAAATACGGGTGAACAAACGGCAAACGGGACAATTTCATGCCGGACAAATTCACGCAGGGCACAGTTAATGACGTGGTCGTCGAAGTCATTGAGCAGCCAGAAAGCATACGCCCGCCAACTCGCCGAAACACTGGAGCGGGATGAATCGATGGAGCTAGCTGATGTAGCGTTTACGCTCCAGACAACCCGGCCTGATTTCAACCATCGCTCCTTTATCGTGGCTACGTCGAAAGACGAGCTGATCGAAAAATTAAAGGCCGAACCCACAACGCAAAGAGCAGACGGAAGTCCCGAAGAACTAGTTTTCCTGTTTCCGGGTCAGGGGTCTCAGTACCTCAACATGGGTCAAATGCTGTACGAGCAGGAGATCGTATTCAGAGATGCCGTCGACCAATGCGCCTACCTGCTGGCAGATCAGGTAGACCTGGACATTCGGGAGGTCATGTACCCCGAAGTGCCTACTTCCGAAGCCGAGCAGCGGCTGAAAAATACGCGGTATACCCAGCCCGCGCTGTTTATTACCGAATACGCCCTGGCGCAGTTGTGGATGAGTTGGGGTATCCAGCCTTCCGTCTTTTGTGGGCACAGCATCGGTGAATTCGTGGCGGCTCATCTGGCGGGTGTGTTCTCGCTGGCCGATGCCCTGACGCTGATTGCCGCTCGCGGAAAAATGGTGAGCCAACTGCCGCGCGGAGGAATGCTTTCCGTCAGGAAGGAAGCCGCCCAGGTGCAGGCCATCCTCCCCGAAACGCTGTCTATGGCGGCCATCAACAGCCATAGCCTTTGCGTCGTGGCTGGCCCCGACGAGCACATCGCCGATTTCTCCCGGCTGCTGGACGAGCGCGAAATACCGAATCAGCCGCTGGCAACGAGCCATGCGTTTCATTCCAGGATGATGGACCCCATTGTCGATGCCTTCGCGAAGGTGGTGGCGGGGGTAGGGTTGCATCGTCCGAAAATGCCGATCGTCTCCACCTGCACGGGTACCTGGCTGACGGATGCCGAAGCCGTCGATCCGCACTACTGGGCCACGCATCTGCGTTCGACGGTTCGTTTTTCGGAGGCCCTCGATACGATTTTTACGGTTGAGAAGCCGCTTCTGCTGGAGGTAGGCCCCGGCCATGTTACAGCAACCCTTGCCCGCCAGCAAGCCGGCAAAAAGGCCGTAACGATTCTTGCCGGGCTACCCAACCAGCCGGATTGGGTAAAAGCCAGCCAATCTATTGTGACGACGCTTGGCCAACTCTTTCTAAATGGAACAGAGCCTGACTGGAAAGCCTTTTATGCCGGACAGAAGCGCACGAAAGTGAGGCTGCCAACCTATGCTTTTTCTAGAAAACGGTGCTGGCTCGACCCCGTTCGCGTGGAGCCAGCACCGACTACAGCTCCTGATCAACCGGTCTTGTCTGCCGGGAGCGAGATGCTTGCCGATGTGAGCCCAACGCTCTACCCTACGACTGACCATAAACACACCACCATGAGAAAAGAGGCCTTGCTCTCAAAAGTGAATCAATTATTGGAAGATGCGTCCGGTATCGATATGGTTGGGGTAGCCCCTACAACCAGTTTTCTGGAAATCGGCTTCGATTCGCTGCTGTTAACGCAGGTGGCGCTGAATCTGAAGAAAGAGTTCAGCCTGCCCATTACCTTCCGGCAGCTGACCTCGACGTACACGACACCAGAACAACTGGCTGGTTATCTGGATCAGATGATGCCCGCTGACGTGCCTCAACCAGTTTCGCAACCCGCGACAATGCCCGTATCTGTACCGACTCCAGCGCCTGCTCCGGTTAGTTATCCTGAGCGCAGCAGTCAGCCAGCGGTAGCCTTTGCGCAAAACGATACGGCTCTTGGGTTAATTGCCCAACAACTGCAACTCATGGCAAAACAGGTGGCGCTGCTTCAGGGTGGCGTCCCGGAGATCATGCCTCAGGCACCAGCGCCCGTACCGGCACCTGTCACGCCCGTATCACCGGTGCCGTCGGTGAGCGTAGCACATGACCCCGTCGCTGCGGATAGTGCCTTAACGCCGGAAGAAAAAGTCGAACTGAAAAAACCGTTCGGAGCCACCGCCCGAATTGATCGGCAGGCGTCGGCGTTAACGCAGAAACAACAGGATTTTCTGGCCCAGCTCATCCAGCGATACAATCAGAAAACGAAGGCCAGCAAAGCGTACGCGCAACAGCATCGCAGCCATATGGCCGACCCCCGGGTCGTATCGGGGTTTCGTCCGCTCACCAAAGAAATCGTTTATCCGCTGGTTGTGAACCGTTCCAAGGGAAGCCATTTGTGGGACATCGACGGCAATGAGTACATCGATGCGCTGAATGGCTTCGGCTCTAATCTGTTCGGTTATCAGCCTGACTTTATTAAAGAAGTTTTACATGAACAAATTGAAAACGGGTACGAAGTTGGTCCTCAGCATACCCTGGCCGGTGAAGTAAGCCAGCTTATTTCGGAATTGACCGGCATGGACCGCGTAGCCCTCTGCAATACGGGATCTGAAGCCGTTTTAGGCGCGATGCGAGTGGCACGAACGGTAACCGGCCGCTCTCTGATTGTTGCGTTCTCCGGTTCTTATCACGGTATTGTTGATGAGGTGCTGGTTAGAGGAACGAAAAAACTAAAGTCTTTCCCGGCGGCTCCCGGCATCATGCCTGAGTCGGTGCAGAACATGCTGATTCTGGATTATGGAACCGACGAAAGCCTGAAGATTATCCGCGAGCGCGCCCACGAACTGGCTGCCGTACTGGTTGAACCTGTCCAGAGCCGTCGCCCGGAATTTGTGCCGATTGCGTTTTTAAAGGAAGTACGAGCCATTACAGCCCAGTCGGGAACCGTGCTGATTTTCGATGAAGTCATTACGGGCTTCCGTACGCATCCCGGCGGTACACAGGCCCTGTTCGGCATCAAAGCCGACCTGGCGTCGTACGGGAAAGTCGTGAGCGCGGGTCTGCCCATTGGTGTCATCGCGGGTAAGCGGGACTACATGGATGCCCTGGACGGCGGTTTCTGGCAGTACGGCGATGCGTCCGTACCTGAAGTTGGCGTGACGTATTTTGCCGGTACCTTCGTCCGCCATCCGCTGGCCCTGGCTGCGGCAAAAGCGGCTCTGGTGCATATGAAAAAAGCGGGTCCGCAGCTACAGGCCGATCTGACAAGAAAAACCGACCGGTTGGCCAAAGCTATGAACAACGTTATTACCCAGTGGCAATTGCCTATGCTGGTGGCCAGTTTCGGTTCGTTGTGGAAGATCAAGTTTAACGAAGAGTCGGCTTATTCCGAACTGCTGTTTACGCTGATGCGGGAAAAGGGAATCCACATCTGGGATGGTTTTCCCTGTTTTCTGACCGAAGCCCATACTGAAGCCGAAATAGACACGATCATTCACCACTTCACCGAGAGTTTGCGAAGCTTACTGGCCGCCGGTTTTTTGGGCGGCAGCAAAATGGCTGCGCCGACAAATGACGCAACGGTTGACAAGACAACTCCGCCTGCCCCTGGCGCCCGGTTAGGTCGTGACCGATCGGGCAATCCGGCCTGGTTCATCCCGAATCCGGAGCAACCAGGTAAATACTTGCAGGTTGAACTAAACTGAGTACGGATGACCGAGAGCACTATAACTAGACAACTTATTGACGTTGACTTCGATCCGTTCGAAGGGCCCAGCATTGTGCGACTTGCCCCCGTTACAGAGCCCCAATTAGAAATATGGGCTGCCTGTCAGTTTGGTGGCGATGAGGCAAGCCGGGGATTTAACGAATCGGTATCCCTTCGGTTCACGGGTTTAGTGGATACACTTGCTTTTGACAAAGCCTGGCAACGTTTAATCGACCGGCATGAGTCGCTGCATGCTGCGTTCAGCGCCGACGGAACGCAGATGTGCGTGTTTGGTAACTTCTCCGTTGACCTGGTTCAACTCGATGTTTCGGACAGAACCGACGCCGACCAGCAGCGGGCGGTTGATGCGTATGCCGATGAGGATGCGTTGTACGTATTCGATCTGGTCAATGGGCCATTGATTAAAGGGGGCTTGCTGAAGCTTTCCGATACAGCCTACCACTTCACTCTGACGGCACACCACATCATCTGCGATGGCTGGTCGCTGGGTATTTTGTTGCAGGAGTTGGGCGCGCTGTACTCGGCCTATTCGCAGCACAGATTTCCGGTGCTGGCGACCGCTCCCCAGTACAGTCAATACGCGTTCGAACAGCGCCGGTTCGTGACGAGTGCGGCACATCGGGAAATCGAATCATTCTGGCTCGATCAATACAAAGGGACGGTGCCCGTGGTCGACTTGCCGACGGATTTTCCCCGGCCTTCCCTGCGTCGGTACGAAAGTGCCCGGCGCGATTATCCGATGCAGGCTGCGCTGGCCCGCGCCATTAAGCAGTTGGGGCAGCAGGAGGGAGCCAGTTTTGTGACAATTCTGATCACGGCCTTTGAGGTATTTCTACATCGGCTGACGGGGCAGGACGATCTGGTGGTGGGGCTGCCGACTGCTGGCCAGTCGGTTTCGGGTCAGACAGGACTCATTGGACATTGCGTAAACCTGTTGCCCCTGCGGAGCTTCCCGCAGGCAAATCAGCGTTTCCGGGATTTTTTACACATCCGGAAAGAAGAAATTCTCGATGCTTACGAGCATCAGCAATTAACCTTCAGCAGCCTGCTCAAAAAACTGCCGATCACCCGCGATCCGTCCCGAGTGCCCATGGTTCCGGTTATTTTCAATGTAGACATGGGGCTGGATGATGGTGTTCATTTCTCCGGGCTTGATTATCAGTTAATCAGTAATCCGCGGAAATATGCAGCCGTGGATTTGTTTTTGAACATCAGTGGCTCGTCTGCCGCAAAAGACGCATCGTTAATCTTTGAATGGGCCTATAACACCCACTTGTTCCGGGATGATAGCATCGATCGGATGATGGCCGGGTTCGAGCACTTGTTGACAGAAATCGTTGCCAACCCACTGGTTCGGCTGGGCGACATTCCGCTAACGAGTGCCCAGGAGCAGGAACAGAACCCGCAAGTTGCGCAGTGGAATGACACGAAGGCGGCCTACCCCAGGCAGTCGCCGTTGCATCAGTTGCTGGCGCAAACGGCAACCCAATATCCCGATAAGGTTGCTCTGGTGTCGAACGGGCGTTCTCTTTCGTTTCGTGAGCTGGATGAAGCCGCCAGCCAGGTCGCCCATGCCCTACAGCAAAAGGGTATTGGTCCAAAGGATGTTGTCGGTGTCGTGCTGGACCGGTCACCGGAGTTAATGATTGCGTTGCTGGCCATTCTGAAGGCCGGAGCCGCTTACGTTCCCATTGATCCCGCCTACCCGCACGACCGGATTGCCTTCATGCTGACCGATTCGGCGGCCAACATGCTCATGACGTCGAAGAAGTACCTGAGTGCCGGATCGACCTACCAGCTGGATGGTCAGTCGACTGTTGCGACCAGGGTGCTGGCTATCGAAACCGTACTCGCAGAGTTGGATCGTTATCCGAAAGAGGCACCCGAAATCGTTGTAACGGGCGATGATCTGGCTTATATTCTGTACACATCCGGCTCTACGGGGCAACCCAAAGGCGTCCTGATCGAACACCACAACCTGGTCAATCTGCTGTACAGCATGATCACCATGCCCGGCATAACCAGAGACGATGCATTACTGGCCGTAACAACCATTTCCTTCGATATCGCCGGTCTCGAATTGTTTCTGCCGTTGCTGGTTGGAGCCACATTGGTACTTGCCGACACTGAAACGACGAAAGATGGATGGGCTTTGCTGAAAGCTATTTCTGAGCACAACATAACGATCATTCAGGCAACCCCGGCCACGTATAAATTGATGCTGCTGGCCGGATGGGAACAACGCTTTGACCTCAAAATCCTCTGCTGCGGGGAGCCCATGTCGAAAGACCTCGCCCAGAAGCTGACGGCCCGTTGTGCCTCCCTCTGGAACATGTATGGCCCGACCGAAACGACTATTTACTCCACCGGGAAGCAGATTTTCGCCAGCGATGAGATCATCACCATTGGCCGTCCGATTCAGAATACCCAGGTGTATATTCTGGATGAACAGCGGAAACAATTACCCGTGGGGGCGATCGGTGAAATCTACCTGGCTGGCGATGGCGTAGCTCGGGGCTATCTGAAACGGCCGGAACTGACCCAGGAGAAGTTTGTGCCGGACTCGTTTGCGGCATCGCCCAACCGGATGATGTACCGTACCGGTGACCTCGGTAAGTTTATGCCCGATGGTGAAATCCATTGTCTGGGTCGTATCGATCACCAGGTGAAAATCAGAGGTTACCGGATTGAGCTTGGGGAGATCGAACACGCGCTGGTTAGCCACAGTGCCATTAAAGATGCCGTGGTGGTGGCCCGGGAAGACCGACCCGGTGACCAGCGACTGGTTGCCTATGTGGTCACGAACAAGCCCCTGGTGAACGGCGCGTTTCTGAAGCAGGTACCCGCCTGGCGGACCAGGCTTCGGGAGCTACTACCCGATTACATGATCCCGAGCGACTTTGTCGGCCTGGATGAGTTACCCATTACACCCAATGGAAAAATCGACCGGAAAGCACTGCCCCGGCCCGAAGTGGTGCAAGTTCCGAATGAGTCCGGTGGGGAGCCGGTTTCGGCCACGGAAAAGTTGATCCACGCTATCTGGACGGATGTGCTGGGCGTAGACAAAATGAGCATCGATCATGATTTCTTCGAATTAGGCGGGCACTCCATGATCGCCGTTCAGATGATGACCCGGCTTGAAAAGGAAACGGGTCGCCGACTGCCTCTGTCAACTTTACTCGTGTACCCAACGATCCGGAAACTGGCGACCCTGCTCCAGACGGATGAGCGACCCATGACCTGGAAATCGCTGGTGCCTATTAAGCCAGAAGGAAGTAAAACGCCCATTTATATCATTCATGGCATTGGTCTCAATCTGTTGAATTTCAGTGGACTGGTTAGCTATATGGATGCGGAACAGCCAATCTACGGCTTGCAGGCTCTGGGTCTGGATGGGGTCGATGAACCACTGGATAACATGGAAGCGATTGCTGCCCATTACCTGACGGAAGTAATCGATCAAAATCCGACGGGTCCCTACGCCATTGCGGGGTATTCGTTCGGGGGCTACGTAGCGCTGGAAATGGCTCGCCAGCTTAGGGAGACGGGCAAAGAGGTGAAGCTACTGGCCATGTTCGATACCAATGCCCAGGAACGGGACTCGTCGCAAACGGGGATTCCCCGGCTGATTCGCAAAGTAAACCGGCAGTTTCCCAAGCTGGTATGGTTTATCTCCTCGTTGGCCCAGCACCCGATCATGGCACTTCAGTACCAGCAACACCACGTAAAGCGCAACCTCGATCGGTTCCTGCAGGCGGTTGGTTTACGGAAACCGGCAACCACGCAAACCGAAACGCCACTCGACCATTTAGCGCTGATCATGGAGAAACACGAGATTGCTTTCCACTCGTACACCATGAAACCCTATGATGGGGTGATTGACCTGTTCAAAGCGAAGTTTCGGATTTACTTCGTCGATGACAGCAGGTACCTGGGCTGGAAAAAATACGCTCTGAAAGGTGTTCGAGTACACAACGTGCCGGGAGACCACGAAAATATGCTGTTGCCTCCCAACGATAAAGTGTTTGCCCAAACCTTGCAGCGCGCCCTGGATAACCGGTGAGTCTGGGACAAGCGCAACAGAGTATACTATCAGAAACGCCCCTATTCTACGTAAATGTAGAATAGGGGCGTTTCTGTAGGACAAACCAATGTGGGCTGCTATTGGGTACTACCGTAATTTGGCGGATAGTCGGGGCTGGCAAAATGTCGAAAAGCGTATACTCAACCGCCTAAAGCAGCGCCTGCCGATACGCTTTGATTTCGGTAAACGAAAGCTTATAGGCTAAAGTCAACAAGGCGTAGGTGCCTCCGCCCAGGGCAATTTCGACGATCGTATTGACCAGGCCGGTATCCCCCACGAACAGTTTGTAGGTGTAAATAACACCGACCATGATGAGGCAGAAAATAACGGGCTTGGCCACGTCCCGCATGAAATCGCCCACAAAATCGCCGATGATTGAATGAGCAATGGCAAAATTAGCAACCATGTTTAGGGCTGTTGTCAGCAAAAAGGCCAGGGCGATACCCGTTACGCCCCAGTAGTGTCCCATAACGTAAACCAGGGGTATTTTAACGACCAGCGTGCCCAGGTTGAGGTAGAACAGCAGATTTGGCTTGCCCTTGGTAAAGACCAGCGTATACAGCGGATGGCTCAGGCAGGTGAAAATGCCCACAAAAACAAAGATGTGGATCAAGTCGATAGTTTTTTCCCAGCCCGGCCCATAAATCAGGGGAACGACGCTGTCGGCGGTGATGAACAAGCCAGCCAGAAGCGGCAGGTTGCAGTAGCTGATAAAATCCAGAATTTTCAGATACGACTTCTTCAGATCCGCCAGGTTATCCTTCATCTTGGCCAGAATGGGATAGGCGACCTGCAGGATAATCGGGTTGAGTTTGGCGATCGGAAAAATAGCCAGTTGGTACGCAATGGTGTAGTACCCAAGCATTTTGACACCCAGCATACCCCCGATAAATATATTGTCGGAGTTGAACTGAATAAAGCCCAGAAACCCATCGCCCATGTTGTAGAGCCCGAAGCGAAGGTGGTCCCTGACCTCTTTCAGATTGAACGACCAGGTAGGGCGGAAGAGCGACAGACCAAAAGCAATCTGTAACGCCGACTTAACGGTCTGCATGACCAGGGCACCGATGATGAGCGAAAGCTCGCGGTATCCGTTGTAGGCCAGCGTCACCGTCACTGCCGACCCGATAACGGTTCCGGCAATATCGAGCATGGCTACCGATTTGAACCGAAGTTCCTTCTCCAGTAGAAACATATACAGTTGCCCGAAGTAGGCAATCATGAAATAGTAGGATGACAACCCCAGGACCCTATCCAGCTTCGGCTCGTGGTAAAAGGAGATAATGAGGGGGGAGGTAAGGTGAATGACCACGAAGATGAAAAAGCCAACCAGAAGATTCAGAAAGTACAGCGTCGACAATACATTACGGTCGCTTTCCTGCTTGTAAATGATGGAGTTGGAGAAGCCCAGGTTAGAGAATATCTGAAAGAAAGCAATAATCAGATTGCTGATGCTGACGATACCAAAATCGGACGGGTCCAGCAGACGGGCCAGAACGGCCACCTGCAAAAACTGAAACAGGGTAGAAATTACCGTAGAAACGGTAATCCACTTGCCCCCGTTCATTGCCTTTTGTGTATTACTCATTTACGTATGCTGTGGGCTTGTATTGGTGATAAGGGCCGCACTAAATTTGCCCCTTACTGATTGAGAATAATCTTTTTGATCAATTTTGCCGGTCCCTGGCGCACTTCCAGCAGATACAATCCGTTGGCCAGCGCACTCAAATCGAGCTGTTCGTTGAGAACGCGACCTGGTTTGAATAAACTTATTTGTTTACATATTCGACCCGAATTGTCGTAAATGGTCACGTTCACGGGTCTGATATCCCCGTTTTCGAGCGTTACTTTAACATAGTCATTGGCCGGGTTTGGGTACACCTGCAAGCTGCTCAGGCTATTTTTTGCGTCTGAACTGGCGGCACGGGTGGGCATGACAAAGACAGGGGTTTCACTCACGTTTACCGTAATGGTACCCGTTTGGCTAACCTGTACGCTGCGGTTCATGTCATCACGGCCAACAGCGGGTGTACAAATCTGGACAGTATCGCCCTTTAATACCGGCAGATTATAGGTACCCGTTCGGCCTTTTTCATCGGGGATCAGCAGGACATAAGCCGACTGTCCATCCCGTTCGTACCGATCTACCAGCGGATCGTGGCTAATGGTTTCTTTGTAATGATAGTCGCCGAGCAGGTTTTTGGCCTGGTAAAGAAAATCAGCGGCTGGTTTACGGGTTTTGCCAATCTCGTTCAGCAAACCCATGGAGGCAAACTGGGTCGGATTCTGAATATCGAAGTCGTAGGCCTGAAAATAAAAGACCCGGTCAATACCCACCCGGCTGTACAGCAGCGACGTTCGCAGAATCCAGTCGGCCTGTGTTTCCAGAACGCTTTTCCGACCAATTGGGATGGCCCGAAACGGACTGTCCTGGTTGATATCGTACCCCGCTTCCGTAATCCAGACCGGCATACCCTGCGCGTACTGGCGGGACAGTTTCACGAAAGCCGCTGCCTGCTCGCCAACGCCTGCCAGTTCGGGAGCGACACCCCGGGTAGCCCCGCCATTCTGCTCCGACAGAACATCGTTGGCGTATAAATGCTGGTTGATAACATCCCAGCAAAGGTTGACTGAACCATCGGGACGGTACCCCCGAAATTCTTTACACCAGTCGATCATAGCCCGTAAATAATCGGTGGTCGGGTTCGACATGCCCCCCATCACCACAACCACGGATGGATCGGCATTCTTCACACCAACTCCTGGGCCCATCGTGTTTTTATGTCCGTCGTAAAAAGCCGATAAGTTGGCCGCATACTCGCGGGCCGACTGGTAGCCATTCCGACCTTTCCAGGTCTTGTCCGGTTCGTTATTGCACTCGATGTAACGAATCAGGCCCAGTCCAATCTTAACCGTGTTGACTCCGGCCCAGGTCACTTCCGGACTGACGCTGACCAGCGCCGGGTTGACTTTTTTGTTAAAGCCATACCGCGCCATGTACTGAAACGCTACTCGTGCGTGCTCAATGTAAGACGTTGGTTTTGACCGGTCACTACCGTAGCGCGCGGGTGAGTTGCTGTAGTCCCGGCCATCCTCAGGATAGGTATTTTCCATCCACTTGGGCAGGGTTTGCAGGCAGGCCAGCATCTCAACGCCATCGGTGCCCAGGCGTTCATACATGCCATCATAGGTCCAGCTTCCGCTGAAGGTCGGGTTGAAGGTGTAGCTGCCCTGCGTGGCTTCCAGCTTATCCCAGTCGATGTAGTGGCGCATCGACGAAAAGCTTTTCAGGGCATTGATGCGCGTATCTTCAACCTCCCGGAGGGCCGCACCGGTGGTTGGATCTTCGGCATCCCATTCGAATCCGTTGATGCCTAGCGTGTGCCGAAACGGATAGGATGCCAGCGGCAAAAGGTCCGGTTCCTTCCCGATCTGGTAGGTGCCGTACAGTTCCATTTCGGTCGGGTAAAAGCCGGACGAATTCAGCACCAGGTAGCGGGCATTGGTGGTCGATACCTTAATGACCAGATCCGTCGGGTGTTCCGGATCGGGGCCTACCCAGGTCTGGTATTTATCGCCGGTGAAA
The DNA here is from genome assembly GCF_054776635.1 of Spirosoma lituiforme. Lineage (NCBI taxonomy): Bacteria > Pseudomonadati > Bacteroidota > Cytophagia > Cytophagales > Cytophagaceae > Spirosoma > Spirosoma lituiforme. The sequence goes on along the minus strand of NZ_BAAHBO010000001.1, from coordinate 345,796 downwards.
CGGGCAATCGGAATACGTTCCCATTTGTCGGTAATAATCGACAGGGTCATGGGCGTATCGGTATACGAACCGGCTCCATCATACATCCGAAGGCTGTCGATGGAAATGCGTTCGCCCGGTAAAAGCGGGTAATACGCGTCGAAATTGGTTAATATTTTGCCCCAGCCAGTATTGACCGTTTCACTGATGTCGCCATCAAATAACGCGCTGAGGCCATTCGTCGTGTTATTAACCTGGTACCAGCGTTTCGGATCAAGCCCTATTTTAGCGGCATTCTGGCTGGTTGTCCCCTGTTTCGTGTGGGCCTGTTGAGGCTGGTCCGCACTGGCGAACGTGACTGAAGCAAGGGTTAAAAGGAGGAGGGCTTTGAGCATTGGATGAGTACTGTCAGGCTTTGTCAAGAAGATGGGTGGTGTCGTAGTGAGTGAATGAAGCGGTTTTAACGCACAAGCAGTACGTGACCGGTTTGAACGTGTTCACGCTGGTTCCGACTGGTACCTTCTGGTCGATAAGCGATCGTCCAGGTGTAATCGCCCGATGCGCAGGGACTCCCGCCGTAGGTGCCATCCCACTTCTGGTTTACGTTCGTGCTGGCAAAAATTACGCTCCCCCAGCGGTTATATACTTTCAGATCGTAAGACGAAACTTTGGGCATGAAAAATGTCAGGTCATCATTCTGCCCATCGTTGTTCGGCGTGAATATGTCCGGTACATACACCTGACTGGACACGCAATCCTCGCACTGCCTGACCTGAATATCGTCGACCACCATATCATTACCGCAGCCGTAGTCGCCCTTTGTGTTCACCAGTTTCAGAATAACATCTTCGGTGGTCGGGGGGGCATTGAACAACGCCGTATGCTGAAGCCAGACGGGTCGATCGTTTAGATTAATAGACCCGATTGGGACGGAAGAGAGAATAGTGCCGCTTTTCGTTTCGAGGGTAAGCATCAGATTTGGAACGAGTGGCGTGGGGCATATACCTGTTTTGAGCAGGTTAAGAGCCCACAAAGAGAGTTCATAAGTGGTGCCGGGACATAGTCCGGATACGGTTTGCTGGTAAAAAGCCCCGGCCGTATTGGCCCCGTTGACAATCATCATGTTTCCATCTACATCGTCGGGGGTATGATCCGTCGGAACGGCGTACCAGGTATAATTAAAACATCCCCCGTCGATGGTCTCCGTAACCGTGTATTGTCCATCACTAGGGCACGTTGGGGGTACGTATTGATAAGGTGTTAGGCCCGCCATGGATATGGGCTGGCTAGCTGTACCAAATGTTTGATTAATAAGCAACGGGCCGGATGGATTGGCGCAGAATTGCGCAAAAACCGGTTGGCAACAGGCGTACACGGAATAGATAAGCAAGCCAGTGCCGCCGTGTAACACCTTGAGCCATAGTCGGCTGACTCGTTTAAGTTTATGGTAATCAAGAAGCATGGTTAGTGATTTAGACATTGATCGCTTAATTTGGTCACCATTTGCGCTAATGAATCGCCTTATTGTCAACTAATTACAGATAGTGGATAAAGGCCACTGTTCATTAGTACCGGATGGATAAATCGTGTCTTCGTATGGCTATCTGTCATGTTTTCTGCGCCGAGTCGGAGGTTGTTTCGTGGCATCCCTGCCCGGATTATCCGGATGTAGTGGATGACCCGGTAGCTGTTTTTCGGTTTCAATTACCCGAACAGACTGTTCTGCCAACGGAGTTATTGTCGTTGCTCCAGCCCGACGAAATTAGTCGGGCCAAACGATACCACCGGGCTGAGGATCGGCAGCGATTCGTTTATGCCCGGGGGCTGCTGCGCATCCTGACCGGACGCTGCACGCACCAGCGTCCGGAGCAGGTGCGGTTCGCGAAAGATGCGCATGGCAAACCCGTTCTGGCGGGCGATACGGGTTGGCACATGAACGTATCGCATTCCGGCAACTGGATTCTGCTGGCGGTTGGGAACGTTAGGCTTGGCGTTGACGTAGAGCGGATACAGTCTCCATTCGCTTACAGCGATATGCTGCCTACCAGTTTTAGTCCGGCAGAGCAGGCTTATATCCGAGCTGATGCCGACAGCCGACGGCGTTTTTATCAGCTGTGGACCCGTAAAGAGGCCCTCATCAAGGCAACGGGTAAAGGCCTGGATGACGATTTTTTCCGGATTCCCGCTCTGAACGGCCCCCATCAAACAGACAGCCAGGTGATTGGGAGCACGGGTGACTGGCAGGTGATGGGTTTTGTCATCTCGGCCGATTATCCGGGGGCTGTTGCGTACCCGGCGATGGTCGAAACACCTAAATTTTACACTCTCGAAAGTGGCTTATTCGTTAATTTAAAGTCCTAACGTAGGAAGGGTGAGCGACTTTGCTTGCCAGCTCTCTCCGTATTGACTAAATCAACGCCTGTGCCTGTATGCAGCGATTAATGCTGAAATTTCTGTATGTAGTGGCCGCTCTGAAATATGCAGGAATCCGGCAGGATCTCCGGTATTTTATCCGCGACAACTACTTTGCCCGGTTAAATCAACTTCGGTTTGTCGCCAAAGATTACATCGCGAAGAAGAAGTACAAAGTGGTTGATTTTCACGGCGAATTTGACCAGGAATTGCGTTACGTTCTGCCCTTTGCTTACTGGCACTACCTGAATGGTACTCTCAAGCAAACGATCTCCAGCAGCAATACCAAACCGTTCTACTTCTTCAGCGAAAACCACACCGAAAAATACGAAAAACGGGTTTGGCAGGCTGGTTACGGCTATTACGAAGTACCCAACATGACCCACAGCCCCTCGTTTAGTTTCACCAAATGGGCGCGGGTACCGCTGAAAAGCCACTATAAGAATGACCGGTTCGTGTTTGAAAAACCGATCCTGGTTATTGCCAATAAGTACAACATCGAATGGGATAAACCACCCGTTAATTTTCTGGACATTCCCGCCCTGAATCGGATTGTGTCGATGTTTAAGCAGTCGTACCAGATCATTTATAACCGCCCGCTCTCTTCCCAGATCGTTGTCGATAACAGCGAAATCATGGATTTGAACGAGCATGCGTGGCTTCGGCAAAACCACTCGGACGTTATCCTGATGAATGACCTGCACGAACAGCACCGCGATAGCGTAGCCAACTTCAATCACCTTCAGCTACTCGTCTATGCCAACTGCGACCGGTTCATTTCGATGCATGGCGGTACGGCGGCTCTGGCCAGTTACTTTGAGGGCATCAATATCATTCTGTCGCATCCGGGCGGGGGGATGGAGCATCATTTCAACGAATACGATACTATTTTTCCGGCCCTTTCGGGCGCTAAAATCCTGCACGCCAAAAATACGGCCGACGTATTTCAGTATTTAGACCAGCATTATGTCATTTAAACACTATATCGACCAGCGACCTGCGCTCAAGCAATTTGTACATTGGCTACTTGAGCCCCATAACCAGGCCAAACCACGCCGTTGGGTAAGATGGTTTGTTAATCCATTTATCCATAACCTGCATCGGACGGCCATTATTCGCTCCAGCGTACGGCTGGATGTCTTACCGTACAACGCCTTTTCGCTGGGAGCGCACAGCATCATCGACGATTTTGGGGTGATCAACAATGGGGTTGGCCCGGTTCAGATCGGCGATAATACCCTTGTCGGTATTGGTGGCGTTGTCATTGGTCCGGTTAATATTGGGTCGAAGGTCATTATGGCTCAGCACGTTGTGCTTTCGGGCCTGAATCACTCCTACGAGAATGTGGAATTGCCGATCCGCGATCAGCGGGTAACCATGCGACCCATTGTTGTTGAAGACGAATGCTGGATCGGGGCCAACGTAACCATTACGGCGGGCGTTACCATCGGGCGACATTCGGTTGTGGCGGGTGGTAGTGTTGTTACGCGTGATGTGCCGCCTTACACGGTTGTGGGCGGCAATCCGGCCCGGATTCTCAAGCACTATGATCAGGAAACCGAACAGTGGCTCAAAGGAGCCGGCCTGAATCCTCCCCTGGTTCCAGCAGTTTAAAGCTGCTCAATAACGGCCTCAAATTCTTCTGCCCGTTTCTTCCACGAGTTGGCTCTGGCCATAACCACCCGTTCGTTGACCCGGGGAGCACTCGTATCGGCCAGGGCACGGCGGAGCGCCTGCTCAAACGCTACCGGGCTTCCGGCCATGTCAACAACGCCATCGAAGTCGTCGAGAATCGAAAAAGGAGTAGAAACGACGGGTAAACCAGCCGCCAGGTATTCGTTAATCTTTAAGGGATAAATTGTGTAGGTGTGTTCGTTGCACACGAACGGAATCATGGCCGCCTGCATGTTGGCCAGCAAGGCGGGTAGCTCGGCCGGTTGATGAGGAGGAATAAACTCAACGTTCGGGTAAGCCGAGAGCCGCTGTTTAAGGCTGGGTTCATTAACCTCGCCCACAAACTGGAACAAAACATCCGGCATCGTACGAACACAGTGTTCGACCAGAGGCAGGTCGATGCGGTTATCGGCTGTACCCAGGTAACCAACGATTGGCTTTAGCGGAGGGCGTTTCTCCGCCAGTTGACGGGCCTGATGGAATAAGTCGAAGTTAACCCCGTTTTTGACGCAGTACGCGTTGGGTTGCTGCACGGATTTGGAACGGCGCAGGGCTTCCGATGTCGTGATGATCGCGTTGACCTGCTCTAGGTACATCGACTCGTACCGATTTCCGTGGCGGCTTATCCAGGTGGCCGCCGTTATCTCATCGAAACAATAGTAAATCGTAGCCCATTCATTCAGCTGATGCAGCATGGGCAGGCCAAAGACTGGGTTAAATGCGTTGATGACCAGCGGCTTTTTCATGTTCAGCTCGCTCATAACCCGACGCAGTCCTTTCACCATCCGACCGACATTCTGCTTGATGAGAACATCATAAGGTCTGTCAGACAACCAGTTGATGGGAAGCATCAGGGGGGGCGTCCAGACAAAGACATCGCTGCCGTTATCGACAGTTTTCTTAACCAGCGGGTTTTTTAGGCGCATCAGTTCCTGAAGAGGAACATCCTGGCGGCCAATAGCGCCCATCGCAAAGTCTTTCAATGTGTACTGGTAATCGACGTAAAGAATCCGATGCCGTACCGATAATTCAGACATCAACTGAACAACTGCCTTCTGAAAATCACCTTTCCAGGGGGTTTGTCCAACACAAATGATGCTGTCGAAATTTTCCATTTACAACCAGAAGTGAGTAAGGGGCAAGCTAAGCAAAAAAATCAATAAGCCACCGATGCAGCGTTTGCATTTACAGTTTCCTCGTATACATCAAGTAACTTATTGGCCGCAGCCTGCCATGAAAATAACGCGGCACGGGCCAGACCTTTTTTGCGCAGATCGGCACGCAGGGTGGGTTGCTGGATAAGGTAGCTAAGCTGTAGGGCCATGGCTTCTACCGATGTAGGGTCAACCAGCAGCGCTGCATCACCGGCTACTTCCGGCATAGACGACGTAGACGACGTCAGAACGGGAGTACCACATGCCATGGCTTCCAGAATAGGTAAGCCGAAACTTTCCCGGAGCGATGGGCAAAGGAAAATTGTTGCGGCATTGTACACCAGGGGTAGAATGGAGTTGGGTATGTAGCCGCACAGCAGGATGTTCTCGGCGAGTGCCTGTCCGTCAATATCTGTCAGGATCGCGTTCAGCGAAGCGACTGTAAGGTTCGAGACAACGACGGGTAAGGTAAGCTGGCCCTGTTTTTTCAGGCGCAGCAATGCCTTCATGACCCCCTGCACGTTTTTTTTCGGATCGGTGTTGCCCAGGAAAAAAATAAATTCTTCCGGTAGTCTGAACTGTTGCCGGATGCTCGCGAGCTGATCGTGGTCATCAATGAGCTTGAACTTATCGCTGACACCATTCCAGATGGTAACGACCTGATCGGGGTCCAGCTTCAGGTGGTCAATAATCCGTTGCCGCTCAAAATCAGAGACCGTAATAATCCGATCACATTTATTCACGATCTGGGGCACATTCCACCGGCGGTATTGATTCCCAAAACGCTGGTACCAGCTGCCACGCAGCATTGGCTGATTTTCCAGAAAAATGATGTCATGAAGCGTCAGTACCAAAGGCACTGGCGAATGCAGCGGGGCCGTATTGGCGGTACAGTGCAGTAGATCAACGCCGTGTTGTTTCACCGCTTTCGGCAGCGCATATTGTTCCCAGAGCGGATACGGACCGCCAGCCAACTCCACTAGCTCAACATTCGGGGTATCAGGCAGTCCGGCCCGGTCGGTATCGGGCTTCACAAAAATGACCAACTCGTGTTGATCCGAGGTCGATAGAGCCCGGATTGTTTCAAGAGCCACGATGTCCATACCGTGCTTGTGGGGCCTCAGGAGCCGCTGTGCTTCAATGCCGATCCGCATGTAGTGATTTCGTTGGGGTGTCCCATCGGGAACAGGTGGTGAATAGTACTGAATTGATGAAAATGATCGTGCTCGTCGGGAACTGGCCCAATATTGGGTTGGTATAGCTCACGACAGCGATACCGATGAACTCGGCCAAGAGGGCAATCATCAGTACCCTGAGGGAAGAGTCGTTCAACTGCCAGATCCGGTATGTACCCAGCAGGATTATGCCCGCCAGCATCATCAGGTAAATGGTCAATCCTACCACCCCAGTTTCGATCCAGAGCTGAACGTACCAGCTATCTGTTGGAATCTGAGCCGCAAAGTGATTGGGCGAGAAGCGGTTACCCGCGCCCGATGAGGTGCCAATACCTGCCCCGAATGGTCTGTCTTTTAGAAAATTGCGTAGCTTTTGCTGGTTCTCCAGTCGAACCAGAAACGAGGCATCTTCGGTGGGGCGAAGCGCGGTGCGAATACGGAAAATCTGATAATTGGAGTCACCAACCGACGTAAATAGCAGGATACCAAGAATGGGTGCCGCGATCAGGAGCCCCCGAATAATATTTAGCGGGTTGCGGCTCAGAAACAGATACGCCGGGAATCCGGCCAATAAAACGAACAGGGCGCCCCGTGTACCCGAAACAGCAAACCCCCAGAAAAGGATGGCGGCCAATACGAGGCAAATGATTCGACTGCCCCAGGACTTGCCTTCGAAGAACAGAATCAGGCAAACCAGGGTTACGCCTGCCATTTCGGAGCCAAACTGACCCGCATCGGAATAGAAGGAGAAACTGCGTAGCTGTCCCCACAAAACATGAGTTCGGGCACCCCCTTCGGCCAGCCATTGACTCTCGGCACCCGCCAGACCGATGTACTGCTGCTTAAATCCCCAGAAGGCGGCAAATACTGACCAGGCCAGCCAGGTGATAATGAACAGGCGGATGTCCTTGCGGCTGATCGGGTTAACCATGACGACGATGGCAATGAAAAACCAGCTTAGCGAAAATGAACGAACGTTATAAAACCAGGCCGGACGGTAGGGGGCTTCGGGGTTGAAATATTCGAGCAGAGTGTAGGCCAGCCAAACGATAAGTATCCACAGGAACGGCTGTTTTAACTGCTTCCAGTCCATTCGCTTTCCGTTCAGGAAGGTGCCTAACAGGCTGAGCACCAGAAGTCCGTCTAGCGCGGTGCCAAGCGGAATGGCGGGTGGCAGGAAGCGGGTGAAGCCAATCAGAAAACTCAGATGAACGTACAGAAATAACCCGATCTTAGGCTCGATCAGAACCCCCAGCAGCAAGGCGATAGCAATGGGTAAACCAACGAGCGTAGCGCCACCGAGCAGGCCATAGGTGCCCACCAGCCAACCGGCCAGCAAAGCGACCAGGATGCCAATCACGTAGATGAGCCAGGGGCTTTCGCGCCATTGCTCAGCGGCAAAAAGAGAGCGGTTCGTGAGGTCCATCTGTTGTTAACGGTTTGTCTTGGGTAATGATCAGGCTGCTCGTCTGGACTTTCCCCAAACCCCGAAACGACTGCCCTGACAAAAACGGGCGAATCTATCCAGCACACACCAGTTCATAAAAACAAAGTAAAACGGAATATAACGTACGGTCAAACCGGCGATACGCTAGGCGATGTTAAATTCCAGAGCGTACCCCGCATAAACGCTTTGGCGTGCGTCAACTGGCCGGTAAGCAGATACGAAGCCATGTGCTTTGGTAAAATACAAAAGGCAAAGAACGAATAAAAAACCACTCGCTGAAAAACAGAGCAATGGCGTCGCATGAATAGAATCCGGTTGCGCGTCAGGTAATAGGTTTTCAGCGGACTGTGCTGCCCGACGGATACGGATTCTTTGTGGAGAATAGACGCCGTCGGCTGATAATAAATAAGATAACCCGCGTCCCGGATCCGTTGCGACCAGTCCAGTTCTTCGTAGTACAGGAAGAAACGCTCGGCAAACCGCCCAACCTGTTCAACAACCGTCCGGCGGATCATCATGGCACAGCCGTGCGCAAAATTGGTCGCGTGAGGCTCATCATACTGGCCCATATCGGTCTGGTTACACCCAATGGCCGTTGCTGTTCCCGTATACATATTGATGGGACTATAGCCTGCGTACTGGAGTAGCTGAGGGGAATCGTAAAACCGTATTTTCGGGCAAACGACCCCAATATCAGGCCGCTCGGCAAACGGAGCAAGCAGGTCTTCAAGAATCGTTGGCGACAGTTCGGTGTCGTTATTGACAATAAAAAAGTAATCGCCCCGCGCTTCCTGCATACCCAGGTTGTTGCCGCCGGTAAAGCCTAAATTAACCTCCGACCGGATGTACCGCAGGTGCGGGTACTGGCTTACGTTCACGGTACCGGCAAACGGCTCTACCGATCCATTGTCGACCACAATGATCTCGTAGGCAGGGTAGGTGAGGCCCTTTGCTGATTCCAGAAACTGACGCGTTACGTCGGCCTGGTTGTAGTTGATGGTGATGATTGAGACGAGGGCCGACTCGTCTGTGCCGACTACACGTTCTCTTTTTGCCATAAACTGAATAGGGTCTGCCAGATGATCAGCGCATCTGTTTTAAACGAAAAGGTTGACGCGTATTCGATGTCCAGTAAAGTCCGCTCTTTGTCGGACATGGGTCCCTGGCCTTTTCCCCGTTTCTTTACCTGCCACAAACCCGTCAGGCCAGCCGGTCCCGCAAATCGCCGGGCAAATTCGTCGGAGGTCAGTTTCTCCGCTTCGTACAGGGGCAGCGGACGATTACCGACCAGCGACATATCGCCCACCAGAATGTTAAACAGCTGGGGCAGTTCGTCGATGCTGCTATTGCGCAGAAACGTGCCGATCCGGGTGATGCGTGGATCATTACGGAACTTCATGAACTTTGCTTTTTCCTGTGTTTCCTGCAAATAATGCTTTTCACAGATGTGGTGATCCTGATCGAACAGCAGCTTCTGGCAGGGGACGCCGTCTGCCTGGCACGCACTACAGGGTACGGCTTCAGGGCTGTTGAAGGCTGCTTTACTGTCTGCTTTGGCGTAGATATTGTTCGAGGCCAGTTGGGCCAGAAGCTGGTCTGCTTCAACACGCATGGTCCGGAACTTATACATGTTGAACACATGGAAATTGGCCCCGGCCCGCTTCGACTTATAAATGATCGGTCCTTTTGAATCAAGCGCGATAACGGCGGCAACGATCAGCAGTACCGGTGATAACAGCAGCAGAACGGTGAACGAGACACTAATATCGAGCAGGCGTTTCCACCAGGGTAAACGGAACTGACCGGGGGTTGCCAGCAGGCTGGGCTTATCGAAGGTCCGAACCTGATCGCTCAACGAGAGGTAATAGCTTATTTTGGTCTGGAGTCGGTAGTTGTCTTCGTGAATCGCCAACAGGTCGGTAACGCCCGACACGATGGTCGCTTGTTCCAGCGGGCTTTCGCCCAAACGGGATACGATGAGAAAAGGGACCAGCCGATAATCGCAATTGTTGCGAACCAGGCTTACCATAACATCCCCGTTAGTTCTGTCTGTAATGATCAGATCGACTTGCTGGTTATCCGTCAGCCATCTCTCCGATTCGTTTGTCTCCTTGAAGCGTATAATCGAATGACCTGAACCAATCAAACTGGCAATCCGGTTGGCGATCAGATCGTCTTCTATTACCAGTAAGACATAAATTATAGGCATTTTTTTGTTTGTATAAGCGGGTTTTTATGCCCACAGGGGTATTGATCAGCTACGCTGGTTGTGAGACCGACGAACGACAGAAGTAAGTAACAGGAAATGGAAGCAGAAGTAGAGTCAGATCATTGACGAGGGGAGTAGTGGTTACCGTATCGGACGGTTGTTTACGATACGGCCATATCACCCAGCAGCATAGATAGAATGCGTGAGCGCTGGGGCCAGGAGGTTTTTGCTTCGGACTTAATCTGAAGGGGCTGGCTGTCCGGAGCTTGCTGACCTGTCAAATCGGCACGCCGGAGCAGGGAATGAAGCTTGGCCTTCACTTCTAGGGGATTAAACGGTTTGGACAGGAACGCATCGACACCCTGTTCCAGGCAATCGATCCGGGTTGTACTGTCCGATACATTGGATAAAATAACGACCGGCGTCTGTGCCGTGAGGTGGCTCATCCGAATCAGCTTTGTTAATTCCAGTCCGTTAAAAACGGGTAGATCCAACTCGGTAAGTACCGTGTCGAAACGGTTTCCCTGAATTAACAAGCGAGCCGCTTCCTGTCCTGTGTTAGCCACTGTAATTCTAAAATCTTTCGACAGGGTTTGTACAAGTATATCGACGACGTACTGATTTTCGTCTACGATGAGGATATGGCGTTTCATCTTCATTAAAGTAATCTAGAGTAGTAAAATCTATGGGTTAGATTCGAATTTTTAGACTACGATAGTATAAAGTCGGTTACTACCGGGGGAATTAAAAAAAAGCATTTCCGGGAAGGCCATTCCAAAAAGCAACTCCATACTGATCCGGTTTTAGCCAAGCTATTTTGTGAATGTTAAGGCTATGTAGCTGATAGTGAGAGGTGTAATTTCTCGATTAATCAGATGGACCAGCACTTTGATGGTTTGTATGGCTTTAATGGCCAATTTTAGCGGGCGACATGAAAATTGATTATACGGTATGTTTATTCAAGTTAAAAAACGGATTCAACGACATACTAAAAGCTTTATTTGTAGTTTAACGTTTTTGCCCGTCTTGGTTATTTTATATATTAATTTGCATGTTAATTAATTAAATATACTGTAAAATGCCTTTCTAGTAACAATAGGGCCTACGTTTACCCGAAGGCAAAACAGCGGCTTTCAGGAAAAATACCAACCAATAAATGTAAACATGATATAGTGTCAATAATTATGCCATGCTGGGTATTTGAGCTGAAACAACAATCCACGTTCCTTTTCCTCCGTTTTGGTACAAAGCCGTATCTTTGAGCTACGTATCAGTTGATTTTATGAACCAACCAACCTTTCCTCAACCATCCCGGCAAACCAGCCTGCGCCCGCACCTGATTGCCGTACTCGGTTTATTTGTGCTGGCCCTTATTTATTTCTCACCGGTTATGTCGGGCAAAACGCTATCCATGCACGACGTGCAGGAGGCTTCTGCATCGGCCCGTGAAATTCGCGAAATCGCAAAAGAAACGGGGGTAAAGCCGCTCTGGACGGATGCCGTATTCAGTGGTATGCCCGGTTACATGATTGATTTCAACTACCCGTATATTCTGGTTTACAAGGGTGTCATGGCCGTTGTTAATGTGCTGCCCAATACGGCCAGCATCATCTTTATGGTTATGCTGAGCATGTACATTCTGCTCGCGGTACTGGGCTGCAACGCCTGGCTTTCAGCTCTTGGTGCGGCTGCCTACGGGCTCGGTACGTTCGGTATCGTTAGTCTGGAGGCAGGGCACGTTTCTAAGTTATTCGCTATGGCCTATGGGGCCGGCATGTTTGCCGGCATAATCCTCGCTTTACGGGGGCGCTATTGGGTTGGGGCGGCCCTGATGGGCTTTTTTATGTGTATGGAACTGGGGGCCAACCACATTCAGATAACCTATTACCTGTTCATGGCCGCAGCCCTGTACGTAATCATTGAAGGCGTTTCGCTGGTTCGGGCGGGGAAAACGCGGCAGCTGGTTCTCGGGCTGGCTACGCTGGCCGTCGTGAGTGTACTGGCAGCGGGTAGTTTCGGCAAACGGCTGCTCGTGCTCAACCAATACACCAAAGAAACGATTCGGGGTAAATCAGAACTGACGGCAAAAACGACCAACCCGGACGGCAAGTCGCCTAGCAGCGAATCCAAAGGGGGACTGGACAAAGATTACGCCTTCACCTATAGTTATGGCAAAGCCGAGACACTTACCCTGCTTATTCCCAATGCCTACGGTGGTGCATCGGGAGGTGGGTTAACCACCGGATCGGAATTCTACAAAGCCATGACAAGCCGGGGTGTCGATCCGGCAGCGGCCAAGCAAATGGCGGAGCTGGGGGCGCCTACCTACTGGGGCGATCAGCCTATGGTGGGTGGACCAGCCTATGCCGGGGCGGCCCTGTTGTTCCTGTTTGTGCTGGGTCTGTTTGTCATCCGCGGATCAGTTAAGTGGTGGCTGCTGAGTGCCACGGCCCTGATGATTATGCTGGCCTGGGGAAAGAACCTGTTGTTTTTCAACGAGTTTCTGTTCGATAATTTGCCTTACCTCAACAAGTTCAGGGCTATGACGATGGCTTTCTGTCTGGCCCAGTTGTTCATTGCCGCCGGGGCCGCGCTGGGAATTCAGCAGATTGTTAGCCAGAAGCGTACGCTGGCCGAGCTGAAACAGCCGTTGTTGATTAGTTTGGGGCTAACCGCCGGTTTGGCCGCTGTGCTGGCGTTGCTGAGCGGGTCGCTGTTCAGTTTCCAGGCACCGAACGATATTCCTTTCTTGTCCCGCTATTTTAGCGAAGCCGCCCAGCAGTTCCAAACGGCTCTGATCACTGACCGGCAGAGCCTGTTCCGGGCCGATGCCATTCGGTCGGTTGTTCTGATTTTGCTGGCAGCCGGTGCCGTCTGGCTATTCCTGACGACTAAAATCAAAGCCGTCCTTTTTTACCCGCTGATACTGGCCATCGTTGTCTTCGATTTATTTGCCGTTGACAAGCGCTTCCTGAACAGCGACGACTTTGTGTCGAAAACCCAGGCCAGCGTTCTGTTTGAACCTACCTCGGCCGACCAGCAGATCCTGCAGGATAAGTCCCTGGGATACCGGGTGTTCGACCAGACTGGCTCGTTCATGGAAACCAACCGGACGTCTTATTTTCACCGCTCGATCGGGGGCTACAACACCACTCGACTCCGGCGGTATAATGAGCTGATCAGCTTCGCTTTTCCGACCAACACGCTCAACGTGTTAAACATGCTGCACGCGAAATACGTCATTCAGAACGGACAGCCCAATCCGAACGATCCGCAGCAGGCACCCGCTGCACCCGTTGCGCTCCCGAACCCCGAGGTGATGGGAGCCGCCTGGTTTGTGGGTACCGTGCGGCAGGTAAATAACGCCGACGAAGAGATGGCGGCCATGAAAACCCTGAATCCGCGCGATTCGGCGGTTGTCGACAAGCGATTTGCCGCGCAGTTGGGGAACCTGCCCGCTACCCTGGATCACACGGGGAGTACCATTCAACTGACGAGCTACCGACCCGATAAGCTCTTGTACGACGTCAACGCGGCCCGCGATGGGCTGGCTGTTTTCTCGGAAATCTACTACCGGGGTGAGTCGGACTGGCAGGCGTTTATTGATGGCAAACCAGCGCCACACCTGCGGGCGAACTATGTCTTACGGGCGTTGCGTATTCCCGCCGGGAAGCACACCGTCGAGTTTCGATTTGATCCGCCACTGGCGCATACGGGCGATACAATTGACCTGATCTGCAATGTGTTATTGATTGCTCTCATTGGATTTGTCATCTTTCACGAAGGGCGGAACAGGCGTCGGCAATCGGCAAGTGAGCCGGCACCCGTATTACCGTCGGCACCTACTGAATTAAATCCAGCGGCAAAAGCAACGAAAGTAAAAACACGATGAGGGTTCAGGGCCGAAAAGAGACGGGCCGGAGCAACCAGCTTTAGTTTATTTCTACCAAAAAACGTCCTTACGAGGGCGTTTTTTGTTTACTAGTAGAACTTCACCAGGCGTTAACCCCACATGACTCATCGACAAACCTTACCGGCAGCCATTGACGAACTTATTTCAGCGGGTCATTCCCCAAGCGATACACTGAATCGGGTTGTGGAATGCGTTGGCATGGCCCTGCAAGCCGACCGCTGCTTTCTGTACGTACGGCAACCCGAACAGGAGCGGGGCCGAACCGCTTTTTGCTGGCGAAAGCATCCGGGCATACCCGACAAAAATACAATACGCCCCGACTGGGAGCCGGATACGGACGCGTTGCCCGCCCAGGATCCACTCATCCGGGCCGGTCTGGCCATGAAACCATCCGTTTATGTTGATGACGTGGAGACTGCAGGCCCGCACGTGCTCAACCGGCAATTTGAAGAAGAAACGTTTGGCCATCGGGCACTGATTCATGCCCATATTCAGCAGGATAATCAGCTGTGGGGCATTTTACAGCCCTGTATGTTTGGGACCCCCGACATTGGACCAACGAAGAAAAGGCGCAGATCGAGGCCATTTTGCCGCGTCTGCAACCCATAATCGCGGCTTATGTAGCGCCTTAGCCTACATCAGCTACATCCCGCAGGACAATAGAAACGTAAGAACCGTCGGATAGATCTCATATAGACGACGCTGTCGTACCGATCTGTCAGTAAAAACGTGATGACGAATTAACCGGGTGTTCCGAACGAGTTGAGGCTTATTTGCGAACGACTGGAAATTGAGAAATCCGCAGGCTGGTACAGCCATAGGGAATCAATGTAACCTCCTCGATTTCCCTGGCCGTTTCCAACTGGTGTGTAATGCTGTAAGGAATCGGTCCGGTCATTTCATTGTACATTTCCCAGGACGGAATGCGATGGGCTTTTGCTTTAATCCGCAGTGGAGCGCTCTCGGGATTCCACGGGAAATTCGAAAACGGGCCTTTCTTCTCGAGTTTGTACGACTCCTCCAGCTTATTATTCGGCACCTGGATGAGGGCGTAATTCCAGGGCGTAGTCGGGCGAACTTCGTTGTACGTGGTCCCATAGTCGATGGGATCTTTCTCATTTTTTACCGGTTTTACGTTCTCCCCAATCGTTAGTGCGTAGGTAATGGGGCCGCGCTCTACCGACATCGAATTCTCATACCAGGTGTTGTTGACAACATGCATGGGCAGCGCCAGTTCCACAACATCGCCCGACTGCCAGTCGCGGCTGATGTTTACGATCTGATTCCCTGGCTCTTCTTTCCAGACTTTTCCGTTGATCTTCACCGTACCTTTTGTACACCAGGCGGGTATCCGAAGATGAAACGGAAACGCAACGGATCTGGAGCCCCGATCGATGTTGATCGTAAATTTGATCGTTTCGTCAAACGGGTAGTTTGTTTCTTCTTTGATTAAAACGCCTGTACCGTTGCCCACGGTCGTTTTTACCTCGCTGGACGAATAAACCAACGCAGCCAGCCCGTTGTCAGGCCGCCCCGGCGTACCGGTAGCATACCACAGATTCTGTACGAATTTTGGCCAGCCCTGGTGCATGTTCGATGTGCAGCAGGGATAACCGGAAAGCAAGCCAAAGCAAAGGTCTGTACCGCCGTGGTTGTCACCGAAGTTACGTGGGTAGCGGGTCGCCATTACCTGGTTAGCCTGCTGGAAATACTGACGGGTCATAAAATCGTCGGACACCTGAGCGGGCAGGGCATTAAAGGCTACTTTTTCCAGCTGATCCGCGTAGGCTACGTCGCCGGTGATTGCCAGAATACTCTCCAGCGAAAACATCATCTCGACCGCCGAGCACAACTCTGATCCCTGGGTGGGGTTATTGCCGTGCAGGGCTTCGTCGCCCCCGTACAGACCATGTGCCATACCGTTGTATTGGCGAATGTCAGCGAATCCCTTTTTCGTTGCGTCCAGGTATTTTTTGTCAGGGTGGTGCTGGTAGTAAATGATCGGTGCCTTGATACCCTGCGCCAGATTCACGCAGTGGATGCTTCCGGGCCTGGTCAGCATATCCGTGTTCAGAAAGGCATTTGTGTAATCGAACGTCTGTTTATGGATCAGATCGCCCAGCTCGAGCAGAAATTTATCCCCCGTCAGGTTGTACAGCCAGTACACAACCATCAGGTTATCGCCACCCCGGTAGCGTGCCCAGAACGTCCAGTGGTCGAGCGGCTTTTTTGGCAGCTCTTTTAACTGATACTTGAAATAATTCGTCATCAACGGAATGACCCGTTTGTCGCCCGTTGCCGAATAATATTGCTTCAGAATCTTGAGCATCACCATCTTGGGCCACCAGTCACGGCTGTTATCCCGCTGAATGCCGGGTTCCGGACTGTAATCGCTCGAGGGGCCAAAATACCCGTCCGGTTGCTGACTGTTGATGGCCCACTCGATCCAGGGTTTCGTTTTGGCGATCAATACCGAATCGTCCAGAATGTAGGCAAGTGGCAACAAACCGTCGATCCAGTAAGGACCGCGCTCCCACTGATCGCCGTCGCCACCCAACCAGCCGTTCCGGTTATTCATCACCAGCGGATATAACTTATCCAACTGCCCGGTTGCGCCGTTTTTCTGACGGATCAGCATTTCTTTCAACCACCCCTGCGGTTTAATGGCCCCTAACGGAAGTTCGCGGTACGGATTCGGGCGTAACGGTGGCCGGCTACCGGCGCGGGTGGCGGGCTGGCTTTTCGCCGGTTGCGGCTGCCCAATGGTGATCAGGGCAAAACCGACGAAAAGAAGAGAAAGCGTACCCGTTAGTTTCATACCCATGAATGGACGTCGTGCGGTTAAGTCGATGCGACAATACGTTGTAAAAAGCAGCGGATGCCTTTTCTATACCGTTCACCAAAAACCGGGAAACCGCTTCCATTCTGGTATCTCTGTCCGGCTTTAATCGTTGCGCACAGGCTTCTCGTGTGGTACAAAGAAGAAGTGCACCTCTTTTTACGGAATGTAGTAACCAAGTCTGTGTTTGATTTCTTTCAGGACAAACGTGCTGTTTAATACGCCAATGTTCTCGATCTGAGAAAGCTTGTACTTGACGAAATCGTGGTATTCGTCAAGGCTACCGACATGAATCTTAAGCAGAAAATCGACCTGACCCGCCATGTGGTAGCATTCCTGAACCTCCTCTAGTTTCTGCACCTCTTCTTCAAACTTATCAATAAACGCTTTATCGTGATAGCGCATGGATACCTGGCAAAAGGTGGTAATGGGTTGCCCCAATAAGCTCTTGTCCAGCACCGCGACATACTGCTTGATAAAGCCCAGCCCTTCCAGTCGCTTAATTCGCTCATAAACCGGCGACAGGGTCAACTTAAGCTGAGCGGCCAGTTCTTTCGTCGTCAACTTGGCATCCTTCTGCAATAACCGCAGGAGCTGTTTGTCAATATCATCTAAGGCATCCATACCGAAAATTTTTCTGCGAACCTCTTTCTGCGAAGTTCCTGTAAAGTTAATTTTCCTGTAATAATAAACGAGCGTAACAATATTCGCTGATTTAAAGCATTGATTATCATTTATTGTCTGGTAAACTAACTTTGTGCCGCAAATAAATAATGATCGGTTGCCGTCGATTCAGGAACGAGCCAACCGCATGACTGTCTATTTTTTTTCTGGTATTTATGCAGCGAGAAACCGTTTTAATTATTGGGGCCAATGGGCAGATCGGAACGGCGCTGCTCCCGCAATTACAGGCGCAATTCGGTACGAACAATGTCGTTGCGGCTGATCTTCGAAAGCCGGCATCCGACACGGGTATTTTTGAGCAACTCGACGCTACCAGACCCGATGCGCTGACGGACGTAGTGCGTAAATACCGCATAACCCAGATATACCACCTGGCAGCCATTCTATCCGCCAAGGGGGAGAGCGATCCGATCTGGGCGTGGAATCTGAACATGCAGACCCTGCTGAATGTCCTGGAAGTATCGCGGCTGCATACCGTCAAAAAATTATTTGTACCCAGCTCAATTGCCGCTTTTGGGGAGCATGCACCCAAATACGAAACCCCGCAGGCGACTTTACTCGACCCGGCCACCGTGTACGGAATCAGCAAAGTAGCCGCCGAAAACTGGTCGCTGTATTACCATAAGCGATACGGGCTCGATGTGCGTTCGCTGCGGTATCCGGGAGTAATCAGCTACCAGTCCATGCCGGGTGGGGGCACCACGGATTATGCCGTCGCGATCTTCCACGCAGCCCTCCAGGGTTCTTCGTTTGACTGTTTTCTGGCGGAAGACACCCGGCTGCCTATGATTTATATGGAGGATGCGTTGCGGGCTACGCTGGAGCTAATGGATGCGCCCGAATCGCAGATTAGTGTACGCACGTCGTATAATCTGGCGGGAATGAGCTTTACCCCCGCTGAATTAACAGCCGCCATTCAGCCCTATTTTCCGAATTTCAGAACACAGTATAAACCGGATTTTCGGCAGGGCATTGCCGAATCGTGGCCTAGATCCATCGACGATTCCGTGGCACGGCGTGACTGGGGCTGGAAACCGGCGTTCGATCTGGATAAAATGACGAAGGAAATGATTACCAACCTGGCCGCAGTGTATAAGCCACTGGCCCCAACCCGTTAACGCTTTATGTACGGAACAATCAAGGAACAACTTCAGCAGGAACTGAACAGCATTAAAGAAGCCGGGCTGTATAAGACCGAGCGCATCATTGTGTCACCCCAATCGTCTGTGATCGCTGTTCATGACGGACGGCAGGTACTGAACTTTTGTGCCAATAATTACCTGGGCTTGTCATCTCATCCGGCTGTTGTTGCGGCTGCGCATGACACATTGGATACGCACGGGTTCGGTATGTCGTCCGTGCGGTTCATCTGCGGCACGCAGGATATTCATAAGGAACTGGAACGGCGAACGGCCGAATTCGTCGGGACTGAAGACTGTATTCTCTACGCGGCTGCCTTCGATGCCAACGGGGGCATTTTCGAACCGCTGTTGGGTGAAGAGGACGCCATTATCTCGGATGAACTAAACCACGCGTCGATTATTGATGGCATTCGGTTGTGCAAGGCCAGGCGGTACCGCTACAAACACAACGACATGGCCGATCTGGAAGCGCAGTTGCAGGCGGCTTCAACGGCCCGCCGTACGCTGATTGTGACGGATGGGGTGTTCTCGATGGACGGCACGATTGCCCAACTGGATAGAATCTGCGATCTGGCCGATCAGTATGGCGCACTGGTTATGGTGGATGAGTGCCACGCCAGCGGCTTTATCGGCAAAACAGGCCGCGGAACACCCGAACATCGGAATGTCTTAGGCCGCATTGACATCATCACCGGAACGTACGGCAAAGCCCTGGGTGGCGCATCGGGGGGCTTTACGGCTGCTAGAAAGGAGATTGTCGATTTACTGCGCCAGCGATCACGGCCGTACCTGTTTTCCAATACATTAGCCCCGTCAATCGTTGGCGCTTCGTTAAAAGTGCTGGACATTCTGGAAGGCTCAACGGCGTTGCGCGATAAACTGGAAGCCAATACCCGGTACTTCCGCGATGCAATGACCGCTGCCGGATTCGATATGCTGCCCGGTGAGCATCCGATCGTCCCGATTATGCTGTACGATGCCCCCCTGGCGCAGGAATTCGCGGCCCGGCTCCTGAAGGAAGGCATTTATGTGATTGGGTTCTTTTACCCGGTCGTACCAACGGGTAAAGCCCGTATTCGGGTGCAGATTTCGGCGGGGCATACCATGGAACACCTACAGCAGGCCGTTGCTGCGTTTACCAAAATTGGCCAGGAACTCAAGGTAATTACACCGAGTGAAGCGGTGAGTTAATCCCCTGAAATGTAGTCTGAAAAGCTGATCTTTTCTCGGTTGAGAGAGATCAGCTTTTTTTATGGCCCGGTATACTCAACGAATCACCAGCTGGGGTTCCAGCATAACGCATTGAAATGTATCCGCAGGCTGCTTTTCTTTCGATTCGAGAAGGGACAGCAGAATGGTAACCGTTGTCTGGCCGATCTGATACGGATGCTGCTCCACCGACGCCAGGGGTGACTGATCCATGTAGGCTGTTAGGGGCAGATTCGCAAAACTGACGAACGAGATATCTTCATTAATGCGAAACCCCTGTTTCCGGCACGCCCGCATGGCATCCAGGGCCACATAATCATTGAAAGCTAGTACCGCATCCGGTCGATGAACGGAGGTTAGTAACTGGTTCGTTTTCTGAATGGTATCGTCCGGTGTAAGATCAACCCGTTTCACGAGAGCACTCTCGACGGGCAGTTTCTCTTCCAGTAGTGCCTTGATATACCCCCGGTACCGATCTTCGCTAGCCACCAGCGGGTAGGGGCCATTCAGCAGGGCAATGCGCCGAAATCCGCGGTTGGCCAGCCATTTTGTGGCTTCGTAAGCCCCTTTCTCCATGTCGCAACCCACCTGGTGCGTGTTGATCCCGGGCGGAATCCGGTCGAATAAAACGACGGGAACGCCCCGGTCGATTAGATCCTGAACATGCCCGAATTGCTGCGATTCCTTCGCTACCGACAGCATCACGCCATCTACCTGATTCCGATTCAGTAAAGACAGAATCTTCCGTTCCCGCTCAAATAAATCGTGCGACTGATACAGGGCAACGCTGTACTGATGACTGAAGGCCAGCTCTTCGACGCCATTGACTATTTCCGAAAAAAAGTTTTCCCGAATCTCCGGTAAAACCAGCGCAAAAACGCCTGTTTTCCCACTTCGCAGATTGCGAGCCGTCTGGCTGGGTGTATAGCGGAGTTGAGCGGCCAGTTCGTGTACCGCGTCACGCGTTTTCCGGCCAATCCGGGCACTGTCCTGGAGCGCCCGTGAAACGGTAGAGGGCGAAATCTTTAATTGCCGGGCAATTTCCTTAATAGTTACTCCTTCTTTCATCAGTTGGCTATATCACTTATACAAAATAGCCATTCCGGCTTTTAACGCAAAATTAATTTCTGTTTTAGACAAACGTTTGCGCACGGCAGGACAAACGTTTGCACAGAGCAATTCGCTATTTATTACAGGCCCTGTGCGCTACCGGCTGTTTACTATTGCCGTTCACCTCCCTAATTTCAATCATTCTTTAGACGATAACGTCAATTCAATCAGGCCTTTTCGCTTGGCAAACCCCCGCTCTTGCTCATGTCCTTACCCTCTCGTCGTTCATTTATCCGGGCCGCTGCCCTGACCAGCGCTGCCGTACCCTTTTTACCTTCCCTGTATTCCGTAGCCAAAGCAGATGGTCTGCCTTCCGCGTTGGCAAAAGTACGGCTGGCCTTCATTGGTGTTGGCCTGCGCGGACGAAACCATCTCCAGCAGGCACTTTACCGGCCTGATGTGGACATTACAGCCCTCTGCGACATTTCGGCGGATGCCATTGCCAAATCAAACGCGATGATTGAGAAGGCGGGGCGCAAAATTCCGCCAGCCTATACCAAAGGCGACGAAGCGTTTCTGGACATGCTCAAGCGCGATGACATTGATGGTGTCGTGATTGCCACCCCCTGGGAATGGCACACGCCGATGGCCGTAGCGTCAATGAAAGCGGGTAAATACACCGGCCTCGAGGTATCCGCCACGGTTACGTTGAAGGAGTCTTGGGATTTGGTCGATACGTATGAGAAAACCAAAGCGCACTGCATGATCCTGGAAAACGTCTGTTACCGGCGCGACGTCATGGCGATTCTCAACATGGTACGGCAGGGAATGTTTGGGGAGATGACCTATGCGCATTGCGGCTATGAACACGATCTGCGCAACATCAAATTCAATGACGGTACCGCTCGCGGTGTGGGGGCCGAATTTGGCGAGAAAGGGTTCTCCGAAGCGCAGTGGCGTACCCAGCATTCCGTCGATCGGAACGGCGATTTATATCCAACGCACGGTTTGGGACCGGTAGCGCACTGGCTCAATATCAATCGGGGCAATCAGTTTGTTCGCCTGACGTCGATGGCCACCAAAAGCCGGGGGCTGCACAAATACGTGGTGGACAAAGGCGGTGAGAATCACCCGAATGCAAAAGTCAGGTTCAAGTTGGGCGACGTCGTGACCACTATGATCGAGTGCGCGAATGGCGAGAACATCGTGGTCATCCACGACACGAACTCACCCCGGCCGTATTCATTAGGATTCCGGGCGCAGGGAACGCAGGGTATCTGGATGAATGATGGCAACATGATCTATCTGGAAGGGGTTAGCCCTAAACCCCACCAGGGCGAACCCTTTGGCCCGTACCAGGAAAAATACGACCACCCTTTGTGGAAGGAACACGCTCAGACCGCTCAGAATGCAGGGCACGGGGGGATTGACTTTTTCATACTACGCGGGTTCATTGAAGCCATCAAGAATCAAGTCTCTCCCCCCATCGACGTGTATGACGCAGCTGCCTGGAGCGCCATCAGCCCCTTATCGGAAGAGAGTATCGCCAAGGGCAGCAAACCCATCGACATCCCGGATTTTACGCGGGGCAAATGGAAGACCAATAAGCCCATTTTTGGCCTCAATGAGAGCTACTAAGTCAATGAGCGCACATTTTCCGACCTAGTATCCCAGCCCCATCCCGAGACCCCTGCCGATTCGTCCTGAAAACAGAGGGGAGGGGCTGGGGGTAGGATACGGCTCCAATGACACGTTTTCTCCTTCACGCATAGCAACCAATCGCCAATATGAATCATTCATTTCTACGAATAAGGACCGGTGCTCGACCATTGTTACGGTGGCTTTTGGGTCTGTTGCTGATTTCACTGACTGTGGTCACCCAGGCTCAGTCACCCCTTACGGTCAATGGGACCGTTACGGATACGGAGAATGGCCAGGGTCTGCCTGGCGTCAACGTAGTCGCCAAAGGATCATCGCGCGGAACCACGACCGACGGCAATGGACGTTATCAACTGACCGTTGCCGACGCCAGCACAGTCGTGGTTTTCAGCTCCGTGGGTTATGTATCGCAGGAGATTGCCATCGGTACTAAAACCACTATCGATGTCAGGCTGGCCAGCGATAACAAAAGTCTCAGCGAAGTGGTCGTGCTGGGGTACACCACAACAACGCAGAAAAACCTGACGGGCGCGGCCCAGGCCGTATCGGCTAAAGAACTCAAGGATGTAACGGCTAATAACGTCGGGCAGTTGTTGCAGGGCAAAGCCGCTGGTGTGTTCGTGGGCAATAGCTCCGGCGATCCACGGACACCACCCAAAATACTGATCCGGGGAATCGGTACGTTGACCGCCAGTTCAGACCCACTCTACGTTGTGGATGGCGTCATCGGCGGTATTCCGAATCCCAGTGATATCGAGTCGATTACGGTACTGAAAGATGCCGCGTCTACGGCTCTTTACGGGGCCCGGGCGTCCAACGGCGTTATTGTGGTCACCACCAAACGGGGCACATCCGGGAAAGCGCAACTAACGGCCCGGCTCAACAAGGGCGTCGGTTACCTCAGCCTGGGTAATTTCCGGCTGCTCAACGGGCAGGAACTCTACGACCTGCAAAAAAGTGTTTTTCAGCGCGACCGGCCAACGGGTGTTCTTAACGATTACCTGCCTACGCCTGACGACAACGCCAATACGAACTGGTTCGATCAGTCGTTCCGACCCGCTACCAATACGCTGGCCGAACTGAGTGCTGCCGGTGGCAGCGACAAGACCCGCTTTTACCTGAGTGGCAACTACTACCAGGAAGACGGGATCCTGAAAGGTACGGGCCTTAACCGATTCGGACTTCGGCTGAATTTTAGCCATAACCTCAGCGAAAAGTTTCGGGTAAGCCTGAATACGGCCGGTACGATCACGCGGGGCTTCGATAACAGCAATGGTTCGCTGTACGGGGCCTACACCTACCTGCCCTACGATGATCCGTATTACAACGGACAACCGTATAATCCAGTCACGGGAGCAAAACGGTGGTACGGTCGCGACAATGCCAACTTCATCTACAACCAGCAGTTCAATACATTCAACGAGAATACGCAGGCAGGCGATGTCTTGCTGAAAGCCGAGTATGACTTGTTGCCCTGGCTTTCTTTCTCAACCACCAACCGGGCCCAAACGACCATTTACGGTAGCGAAAGCAATCAGGATCTGCGCGGTAACGCAGCCGCCGATGTACTGGGTCGGCTCAGTCAATTTACCAGCCGCAACTACACGTTGCTGACGTCTGATCTGTTTCGCTTCAAACGCAGTTTCAATGGTGGACATAGTCTCGACGGACTGGTGGGCTACGAATATCAAACGTATTACTATGAATCGCTCAGCGCGACGGGCAAGGGCATCTTTTCTGGTCTGAATATTCTAGACGCTACGTCGCAGCCCGAAACCATTGGTGGTACCAAGACTGACAACGCGTTTCAATCGTACCTGTTTCAGGCCAACTACGGGTATAAGGAAAAGTATCTGGTCACAACATCGTTTCGGAGAGACGGATCGTCCAAGTTTGGCCGCGACCGGAAATACGGCAACTTTTATGCCGTCGGCCTGACCTGGATTGCCTCCAACGAAGCATTTCTGAGCAATAATTTGACCCTCAACAACCTGAAATTCCGGCTCAGCTACGGGACAACGGGTAATGCGGATGGGATCAATGATTATGCCGCCCAGGGCCTGTATAACTTAACGGGCCAGTATGCAGGCAATCCATCCGCTTATCCAACCCGTATCGAAAATCCGAACCTCTCGTGGGAGGTATCCAATAATGCCAACGTCGGTGTCGACGCTACGTTGTGGAATCGGTTGAACGTAACCGTCGATGCTTATAACCGACTGACCAATAATCTGTTGTTTAACCGGCCATTGCAGGGGACGAGTGGTTATGCATTCATTACTGAAAATATTGGTTCGGTGCGGAATCAGGGGGTTGAAATTGTTTTGTCGGCTGATATTCTGCAAAAAACGGCGGTTAAATGGCGGGCTGACCTTAACGCGGGCCTCAACCGCAACAAGGTAACGGCTCTCTACAGCGACCGGACCTTCGTGGCGAATGGCATGCGTCCGTTTGCGCTGGAAAGGCCACTGAATAGCTGGTACATGCGCCGATGGGAAGGCGTTGATCCGGCAACGGGCGACCCCCTGTGGCAGAAAGTAAACACGGATGGCACAACGACAACAACCAACAACTACAACGAAGCCACGCTACAGTTTATCGGTAGCAACGCCAACCCGAAACTATTCGGGGGTATCCGGCAGGTGCTTAGCTGGCAGGGGTTCGAACTGAACGCCTTCTTTACGTACGCCACGGGAGCAACCCTTTACAATGGCGATCGCAACCTGTTCGACAATGACGGTGCCTACGATCGCTACAACCTGTTGGCCCTGCAACCCGGCTGGAGCCGTTGGGAAAAAGCCGGTGACGTGGCCACGCATCCCAAATACGTTATCGGCGGCAACAAAAACGCCCAGCGCCCGTCGTCGCGCTTTCTCGAAAACGGCAATTACCTGCGTTTACGCAACATCACCCTGAATTACGATCTGCCCAAAACGCTGATCAGCCGGGCCAAACTTAACAACGTGCGGCTGTCGGCATCGGCGGATAACCTGTTCACAATCACCAAGTTCTCGGGCATCGACCCCGACGTGACGGAGACCGGCGAAGTCGGGACGAAGTATCCATTCAGCAAGAAGTTTGTCTTTGGCGTTCAACTCAGTTTCTAAGCAGCACCCTTTATGAAAGCTCTTTTTTCTCGGTATACCTGGCTGGGTATCGTCTTCATAACCTCCGCCTGCAGCATTGACAAAACCCCGTACAACGGCCTTCCCGAAGATGCCATTCTGCAAAATGCGCAGGGTTTACGGGCCGCTACAGATGGTAACTATACGTTCATTAAAGATTCGGACTATACTCGTAATCTGTACATCATGAACGAGTACCCCGGCGACAACCTTACGCTAAGCGGTACTACGACCGACCCGTTATTCCTGACGTATACCTACCGACATACGTCCGACCAGGGCAACGCATTACAGATTTACCGGAAAGCGTATCAGGTCATTGTCGGATGCAACAAGGTGATTTCGTCCATTAAAGAAGGGACATCGAAAGAACTGGATCAGATTCTGGGCGAGAATCGGTTTCTGCGGGCCATGGTCCACTTCGATCTGGTTCGCCTGTTTGGTCGGCCGTACACCCAGAGTCCGGACAATCTGGGGGTCATCATCAAAACGGATACCAACGCCGATGACAATGCCACGCGGGCTACGGTAAAAGAGGTGTATGCGTTTGTTCTGAGCGAACTTCAGCGGTCGGCCCAACTCATGACAACCGTTCGCACCAGTAGTTATGCCAGTCCGGCGGCTGCCAACGCGCTGTTGTCGCGGGTGTATCTGTACATGAACGATAACGCCAACGCGCTCAAATACGCCGATCTGGTCATTGCCGACAGCCGGTTTGCCCTCGCGACTCCAACGCAGGTACCTGATTTTTACACGCTGGAAAATGAGCAGAATCGGGAAGTTATTTTTGCCATCAAACACACCCTGAAAGACGACCGGGGCTTTAGTGCCATTGGCTCGATGTACTATACGTCGCCGGGCGGGATTGGCTGGGGCGAGGTGTATGCCTCGCAGGAATATCAGGATCTGGTGAATAAATACCCCAACGATAAACGCCGGTCGTTTTTAGTGAAAAAGCTGACGACCGCTGGTGTGCAGGAAAAACGGAATGGGATTGACAAGGTGTTCATTACCAAATTTTCGAACCAGGGGGGTATTCCAACACTAAGTTCGCCCATTGTGCTGCGGCTGTCGGAAATGTACCTGAACCGGGCGGAAGCCTACGCCAAAACCGGCGAAACTGCCAGGGCGATCGCTGATGTGAACCTGATCCGGCAACGGGCTGGTTTGACAGGCGCGGAACTTTATTCAATGACCGACCTGAAAGGTTTGCCAACCGTACTGGACGTAGTACTTCAGGAACGTCGGCTGGAATTGGCTTTCGAAGGCCACCGCCCCTACGATTTATTCCGCAACAACCGGAGTCTGGTGCGCAACTACCCCGGCTTTCATAATACGACGAACGGCCAGCAGACGGTGGCTCCCGATGATAAGCAAGTGGTCAATCTGATTCCTGAATCGGAAATCGTGTTGAATAAAAACCTGAAACAGAATCCATTGTAATACAGTGCCGGTGCCGGGAACGACCTGCGACGTTCGTAGGTCGCTCCCGTTGTCATTAGCCGTTTAATCCGTTTGCGAACATGATCATTCTCCACTGGGCCTGCGCACTCAGTCTATTCCTGTTTGCCTGCAGGCCTCTGGTTATACCCATCAATACGCCTGTTGTTTCCGACACGAACGTGGTCCGGGTGCCCGTTGGGGGCAATAGCTGGGTAGCCACGCCAGCAGGTACTTCGGCAAGCCTTGGCCAGGATGGTCTGACAAACTGGTCGGACCCGGCCAGTAAGATCGTGACGTATGTGCGGTTTGGGAAGGCAGGGACGCTTACACTATCCATCAATCTGCGGGTGCCAGCCGGTAAAAGTCGAATCCGGGTTACGCTGCTGGGCAAATCGAAAGAGATTGACGTACAGGGCGATCCAGTAGCCGACCACAGGCTTGGGCAATGGACAATTGCAAAGGCGGGATACGTACCGATCACGCTGGAAGGGGTGAGTAAAACCGGCGCTACGTATGCCGAGGTATCCGATTTCGGTATCAGCGGAAACGCGGTCGACGAACAGACGGCTTTTGTCCGAAACAACGAGGGTAACTTTTTCTACTGGGGTCGGCGGGGGCCGTCGGTTCACCTGCGCTACCCGATTCCGGAAGGCGTGGAGGCCGAGTGGTTTTACAACGAAGTAACCGTTCCCAAAGGCAGTGACGTGATCGGATCGTATTTCATGGCCAATGGTTTCGGCGAAGGGTATTTTGGCATGCAGGTTAACTCGGCAACGGAACGGCGGATTCTGTTTTCGGTCTGGAGTCCGTTTACAACCGATGATCCCCGCGCCATTCCGGACGACCAGAAAATAGGACTGGTAAGAAAAGGAACGGATGTCGTTACCAACGATTTTGGCAACGAAGGCTCGGGCGGGCAGAGCTATTGGCGGTACAACTGGCAGACTGGCCAAACGTACCAGTTCCTGTTGCACGGTCAACCCGTAACAGACGGTTACACCCAGTACACGGCTTATTTTAAACCGGCCAGCGACACCAACTGGCACCTTATCGCCAGTTTCAGACGGCCGAAAACCACAACGTATCTGAAATCGCTCTATTCGTTTCTGGAAAACTTCACTCCCGAAACGGGTACTATCCAGCGGGAAGTCGAGTTCGGAAACCAGTGGATCCGTAGCCAGGACGGGCAGTGGAAAGAGCTGACAAACGCCCAGTTTACGGCTGACAACACCGCTCGAAAAGCGTATCGGCTGGATTACGCGGGGGGGCTAAACGGTCAGCGTTTTTTCCTGCGCAACTGCGGCTTCTTCGATACCTACACGCCGATCAATACACCCTTGGCAAGATCCGCCAGCAAGCGGGCTCCGGCTATCAACATCGACGCTTTACCTTAGGGCTGGTACCTTCATCCGGCACGTTTTTTCTGACTATGACTGATTCCGCTATCTCCGCTTCTACACCCGGGCGCATCTGCCTTTTTGGTGAACACCAGGACTATCTGGGCCTTCCTGTTATTGCTGCCGCTATCTCCTGCCGCATTCAGGTCGTTGCCGAACGCACAAACCAGCCGGTGGTTCGTCTGAACTTACCGGATCTGAACAGCCGGGTGCAAGTCGACCTAACGGATTTACCGCTGGCGTATCAGCATGACCGGGATTATTTTCGGAGTGCGGTTAACGTACTGCATCGGAACGGATTCCGCTTTAGCCGGGGTATCGAAGGAGAGGTCAGGGGAGCTATCCCCATCAATGCGGGTACATCGAGTTCATCGGCCCTGCTGATTACCTGGCTCAATGTGCTTAGTCAACTGGCTGATGATCCTAAGCTATTGACTGCCAAAGAACTGGCCGAACTTGCCTACGTGGCTGAAGTGCTGGAATTTGGCGAGCCCGGTGGGATGATGGATCATTATTCAACCGCCGTTGGGGGCGTAATTTATCTGGAATCGACGCCTGTCATCAGGCTGGAAACCTACCAGCCCAGGCTGGGCACGTTTGTATTGGGCAACTCCCGGGAGCCAAAAGATACCATCGGAATTTTAGGTCGCGTAAAGTACGGCATGTTACGCATCGCGAAGCAACTGACGGCTATTGCTCCAACCTTTTCGCTGCACACAACCCCGATTACGGCTGTGTCGGCATACGAAAATGTTCTCTCAAAAGACGATTACATCCTGCTGCGCGGAACATTGGCCAACCGTGATCTGTTGCGGGATGCCCTAACGCTGATTCAGGACGCTTCTGCACCGGGTTCCGTGCTGAACGATAGCCGATTTGGTCAGTTGTTAACAGAGCACCAGGCTAATCTGCGGGATGCTCAGCAAATTTCAACGGCCAAAATTGACCGGATGCTGGATGCCGCGCTTGCTGCGGGGGCTTTGGGGGGCAAAATTAACGGTTCGGGTGGAGGGGGGTGTATGTTTGTTTATGCACCGGATAAAGCCGAACAAGTAGCCGAAGCGATTGAACGGGAAGGCGGCCAGGCGCATATTGTCACTGTTGATGTCGGCGCGACGACACGTTTATATCCAGCCTATACAACCGAACCTATCGACTGAATCCACGTTTAAACACGCTGTTAACACTGTCTGGAACGGGCCGAAACCTAATTCGTTCATTAAAAGCCAAGCCAATTTTTGAACGTGTAATGGTTTGTTGATCAGCCTGGATTCTTGTAAAAATCGCCCGCCAGAACTACTGGTTGATAGCCCTTAATCGGTCAGGTTGTACGGATAGCTACTTATTAGTCAACCGGTAAAACGCAATCTGCTGCTGTAAATCGGCCAGGTCGCTTCCTGTTGCCTACTCTAACGATCTATACTGATAACGATAGTGTAATCCCCAGGCTGCCACGGCGCTACAAACAGGCAGAAATAGAGTAAAACCAAACACGATTGCCAGCAGACAGAACGTGAATAGCCCGAACACCCACCGTAGATAAGCATCCATCCGCTGGCCGAGTCTGTAGAGGAGCGCACGAAACAAAAACAGTAGACTCAGCATCAACAAAACGCCGAGCAACCCCTGACTAAACCCACCCACGAGAAGAAACCAGACGATTTCGGGAAGCAGCAGCAGACTATACAGGGCACTTTGCTGGCGGTACAACTGCCAGTGGCCGAGGGGAAAGTTGCGGGCGAAACGCAGATAAACCACCTCAAATTCGCTCGACTGATAGATAAGGATACTGTGCGCCAACGCAACACATAAACCGATCAGGCCCAACAGGCGAATATCGGTACGAGCATCCGCAAACAGGCTAAAAAGCAGGCCGATACTGACCAGAGACAGTAATTTGGTGATCAGGTAGGGGACACGCTTTTTGTCAATAAGCTCATACAGGAATAAACTGAACAGCGGTTTGGGCCAGCTTCTTAACCAGTTTGATCGCTTTATTCTACCGGGCGGACTAACCGTCGTGTTGATCAATCGCGTGTAATAAACAGCACTAATTAAGATAAGGGCCAGTAAATAAACGGGGATCAGCAGGGGAACAACCCAGTACCCGAAAGTAATCCCGATGATCATGGCAAACAGGCCCAGACCACAGATCGGTAGTGCGATGATCAGCTGAACGATGGACCAGGCCCCAACCTGCTGCGCCCAACTTAAGGCGTTACTGCTATAAAACAGAAACTGTACGTCATCTGCTCTGAGTCGCCGAGTTACGTATTGTCCGCTTTTCAGGCTATACACCAAACAAAGGCTACAAAAAACGATAACCCCCAGCGGTTCGCTCACCGACGTAAGCACTAATTTCAAGGCGTTCCGAATAAGCTGATCCTGGGTCAGGTGCGTTTGGTTGAGAACACTGGTGTAAAAGAAATTGATGAAAATAAGAATAAACAGGGAAAGCAATAAACCAGCATGCGCCTGGTAAAAGCCGCTGGCCACTACCTTGACCAAGACACGAGTCAGTTTTTTCTTCATGGAGCGTACCGTATCGTTTGATGCTCAACGACTATGTTCTGTATCGTCGGAAGCGTAGTGCCTTCGAGCGGCTGATGCGACGACAGGAGAACTGTTGTGCCCTGCTGGAGATGCTGTTCGGCGATCCAGGCATGCAGAATGGGCAAGGAGTCGACGTCCAGAGTTGTCAGCGGTTCATCCAGCAGGATGCAGGCTGGCCGCCCCAAAAAGGCTAGCACTAAGGAAAGCTTTTTCAGCATCCCGCTCGAATACGTACGGATTGGATCGTTTATGTACCCCGTCATAAGCATACTCTCCAGGAAGTAATCGGCCTGTTGGTCTGGAGCCTGTTTCGCGACTTCAAATAGGTTAAGCAGTTCCGTTCCGGTCAGAAATTCGGGAAATACAGGCTCGGCTTCGGCAAAGTTGACCAACCTCCGATACGCAACCGAGTGTCGCTTCAGGCTTATTTGTCCGTTCAGTACGCTATCGCCCTCGAAGGAGACAATGCCGGCCAGGGCTTTGAGCAGTGTACTCTTACCCGAGCCGTTAACGCCCTGAACCCAATAAATTCCGGACGTTATCGACAAGAAGTCAATCTGAAGAACAGGCTGGCTGTGGTAGGTTTTTCTGAAGTTAGTGAGTTGCAGCATAGAAAAGAAAAATAAGCGGGCTGCGGTAAGCCCCTCCCGTGCAGGCACCAAACCAGGTCAGGCCAAACGGATTTTGTTGCCCGTATCCGCGGCCCGATAGATGGCTTCCAGTACTTTCATATCCTTACGGCCTTCCTCCCCTGCGATGTGGCTGGGTAAGGGTTTGTTGGCTAAAATGTGCCTGGCAACGTCATCGACCAGGGCGGCCTGCTGGTTGATGACGGGGAAATTGAAAACACCCTGGCTGGATTGCCCTTTAAACGGACCATAACTTAACGCGGGACTCAGCTCGAAGTAACCTTCGTCGGCCGACGCAAAAAAGCGATCAATGGTACAGTTGGACATGCTGGATGAGGTACACATGGCCCCGCTGGGAAAGTAGAGTTGCCAGCTTATGTTTTCTTCCACTTCGCTAAATAAAGCAGGCATGGTGACCGGCCCATATTGAGCCGTAACCGCAATCGGTTCTTCGCCCAGCACATACCGGGCACTCTGAACGCAGTAAATGCCAAGGTTCATGAGGGGGCCTCCCCCGGCCATGGCTTTCTTAAGATGCCAGTCGGTCGGGCTAATACCCGCCAGCCGATACCCCAGAGAAGCGTCAATCAGGCGCACTTGCCCCAATACCTTCTGCTGGCCCAATCGTTTTAGCTCGATATGGTGTGGCTCGTAGTGCAGTCGATACCCAACGGCCAGTTGTACGCCCGCTTTCTGGCAGGCGGCTATCATCTGTTGACAGTCGGTTTCGGTCAGTGCCATCGGTTTTTCAACAATAACATGCTTTCCCGCCTGAGCGGCCCGGATGGCGTATTCCTTGTGCAGGCCATTGGGTAACGTGATATAAACGGCGTCAATTGCCGGGTTGTGCCTGATCTGATCAAAGTTCTGGTAGGAATAGACGTCTTTGTCGGCTAACCCGAATTCCTTCTTCCATTGCTGCGCCTTCGCTGGCGTACCGGTAATTATTCCACCAAGCCGGCAATACTGGGATTGGCTAATGCTGCCTTTCAAAATAGTCGCGTACTGGCCCAGGCCACACAGGGCAATGGTTAGTTTTTTCGCTGGCTCTTCGTTTCCGTTTACGTCGGATGGCGCCAGAGACGCCAATGCTGGCCAGCTAGCCGAGGTACCCAAACCGAGCCCTACCTGCCGGATAAATGTCCGTCTGGAGTGAATGTTCATTCGCTAGTGTAATTGAGTGTAGCTAGTTTGCCGGGTGAATGTAGGGGTATACGACCCGTTTTTTTGCAAACTTTTATGGACGGAAAAAAGACGGGATCGCAGGCGCTAACGGGGGCTACGATCTCAACTGACAGCACATTCACTGTGCCCCTGCGTTGTCAAATGCGGCATTATACAACAAGAAGCCGACTTACTTTGCAGGAGACCACACTGGATCAGCCTTGTTTGGGCTGGTTTGACGGCCATAACCGTAGACAAGGGATTTCTTTACTGTTTCCTTAGCTTTGTTTAACTGCATGAGAGAGATTTTTTCGCGCCTGCCTTCATGAAATTGCGTAATGTTCTAGTATTGTACTGGTTGGCTCTACCGTTGAGCTGGGCTCAGCTACCAACCGCTCCCGATGGCTACAGGCCCTTTCGACTGACCCTGGCCGGGTTGCCGGATTCGATCCGAATCGCTAAGCTGATTCGTTTTCAGGAGCGTCAGATGAGTCTGCATCATGTCAAAGAAGCCGAACTCGCCCTGGGGGAAGCCCTCCAGCTGGCAGAACAACGGCAGGATAGCAATCAAATTGCCAGTGTTTATAAAGCCAGCGGGCGTTTGGCCAATCAACAGAATAATTACCCGCAGGCCTTACGCCAGTACCAACTGGCCCTTGCCTACTTCACTCGACCGGATAGTATTCATCAACTGTATGTTTACATGGGCAATACCTACCAGCACACGCTGGATGTGGATCATGCCCGTTTTTACTACCGCAAAATTATCGACGCCAGCGCGCCAAAGGCCAGTTTAGTCAATCTTTCGCAGGCCTATGGTGGTCTGGCGAATCTGGCTGATCAGCGGCACGATGCGCAACAGGCCTTGTTCTATAACAAGAAGGCCCAGGCAATTTTCCGGCGATTGGGGCTGTGGGACGGTTACTATAACAAGCTCGTTAATATCGCTTTTAACTACAGTGATCTGCATCGCCCAGAACTGTCTATTCGGCTTTACCAGCAATGCATGAAGTACGCCCAGGCTATTAAAACGCAAAACAGGACTGACAAAGCTTTTGAGCGTCATTTCGTAACGGCCATTTACGACGGTATTCCTTACCCCCTCATTCAACTGAATCGCTTCAAACTCGCTGAATATTATGCCCGGCAGGCGCTGGTATACGGTCGTCAGGATAATGGCTATCAACTGCTGCACCAGATGTGGGTTTATGACGCACTCACGCTATTGTATGAAAAACAGAGGAAGTTTCGTCAGGCTCTGGGGGCTCACAAGCAATGGGCCATTTACCGGGACAGTATCCAGAATCAAGTCCGTAGCCAGAAGTTTGCGGAACTGGAAACCCGTTATCAGACGAAAGAAAAAGAAACCCAGATTCGCCAGTTAGATGCGCTTAACGCTTATCAAACCCGCCAGTTATGGGTTGGTTTGGCGGGCCTGCTGGTGCTGTCGGGGCTACTCAGCATTATGGTCTGGCAGAACAAGCGCATCCAGCGGAGCCGGACTAAAATTCAGCAGCAATCCGATGAATTGAGGGTAATGATGAAAGAGCTCCACCATCGGGTCAAGAACAACCTGGCCATTGTCACGGGCCTGCTGAATCTGCAACTCTCGCGCTTGAAAGATCCGGTGGCCAGGCAGGCCATGCTGGCCAGTCAGCAGCGGGTTCAGGCAATGGCACTTATTCACCAGCGCCTGTACCTGACCGATCGCATCACGCAGGTAAACATGCACGAATACCTGGTTGATCTGACGCAGGGGTTGATACAGTCCTACGGCTACAATGGCGCAACCCTTGCCCTGACCCTTGCCATAGACCAACGGGACCTGGAAGCAGATACGGCCATTCCGCTCGGCTTAATTGCGAACGAAGTAATCACGAATGCGCTCAAACATGCGTACCAGGACCACGAGCGGCCCGAGTTGCGTGTCGCTTTTTCCGTAACGCATGAACTCACGCTGGAGATCGAGGATAATGGTCCTGGTACGGAGGCCGCCAACTGGCATCCGGGTGCCGACCGATCTTCCTTTGGCAAACAGCTGATTGGTCTGCTGAGTGATCAGTTAGAAGGTCAGTATGAATTAATTCATGCCAAGGGTACCTTGTTTCGCCTGGTTATACCCTTAAAATAAGCGATAAAACCGCGTTTGGCGACCGCTGTAGGTTCTGCCCTGAGACGGTCAACAACAAAAGAATCATTGGTGCCAAACTTTTATCGACGGTCATCGGTTATTGAATTGTACACAATATAATTTTGGGCAATGAATAAGTTACTGCTGGATAGCCAGGTTTGTTTTCCGCTGTATGCGCTTTCCCGGCAGGTGACGGCGCAGTATCGACCTTTTCTCGAAAAGCTGGATCTGACGTATCCCCAGTATCTGGTGCTGCTGTTGCTTTGGGAGTCAGACAACCGAACCGTTGGTGAAATAGGGGAGCGGTTGCTACTCGACTCCGGAACGCTGACTCCGTTGCTCAAGCGCATGGAACAGAAGGGGTTACTGACACGGAATCGCAATCCGGACGATGAACGTCAGGTGACGCTTCTGCTCACCGAAAGCGGACGAACCATGCAGAACCAGGCTATGGAAATTCCGGACCAGTTACAGGAAAGCCTGCACCTGGACACTCAGCAACTCATTGCCCTGCGAGATCAGCTTCAAACTATTTTACATCAGCTTACCAGTACCGACTAATTAATTAATAAAATCATGTTTCAATCGTTGTATACAGCCCAGGCTACGGCAACCGGTGGCCGCGATGGTCACGTCACCTCATCCGATCAAGTTTTGAGCCTCGACGTTCGCACACCCCGCGAACTGGGTGGGGCAGGAGGTGCCTATTCTAATCCCGAGCAGCTGTTTGCTGCGGGCTATGCCGCCTGTTTCGATAGCGCCCTCAACATGGTGGCCCGAATGGCTAAAGTAAAAACAGGTGTAACGGCGGTAACGGCCGATGTGAGCATCGGTAAACTGGATGGAGGTGCTTTTGGACTGTCTGTCACGCTCGACGTGAACGTGCCAGGCGTCGATCAGGCTGTTGCGGAAGAATTGGTGGATAAAGCACACCAAGTATGTCCATACTCGAATGCCACGCGCGGTAACATTTCGGTGACCCTGACGGTTACCACCAACGAAACCGCAACCCTATGAGTGATCAACAAATCGTTCTTGCATCGCGTCCCAACGGAATGCCCGACGCAAACACATTCCAGTTTGAACCACTAACCCTGTCCGAACTCAAAGACGGTGACGTAGCCGTGCGGGGAACCTATTTCTCCGTCGATCCTTACATGCGGGGCCGGATGAACGACACAAAATCGTATGTGCCGCCGTTTGCGGTTGGCCAGCCGATTAGTGGCGGAGCCATCGCCGAAGTAATTGACAGTAAGGCAGACGGCTTTGTGCCCGGCGATGTCGTTATCGGAACCCTGCCCTGGGCGACCCGCTCGGTGGTGCCGGGCAAGGGCCTGAAAAAAGTAGATACAACGCTGGCCCCGGCCAGTTACTACCTCGGTATACTGGGTATGCCAGGGCTGACGGCCTACTTCGGTTTATTGGACATTGGTCAGCCCAAAGCGGGAGAAACCGTTGTTGTATCAGGTGCGGCTGGCGCGGTCGGATTAATTGTGGGGCAAATTGCCAAACTTAGCGGTTGCCGGGTTGTGGGCATTGCAGGCTCCGATGAGAAAGTGGCGCAACTGACAAAGGAGTTTGGCTACGATGTGGTGGTTAATTACAAGACGGCTCCCGATCTGTCAAAAGCCATTGCCGAAGCCTGCCCAAATGGGGTCGATGTTTATTTCGATAATGTGGGTGGAGCTGTATCGGATGCGGTCATTAAACATATCAACTTTCACGCCCGAATACCCCTGTGCGGTCAGATATCCCTCTACAACACGACCGACGTACCGATGGGTCCCCGTATTCAGCCGATGCTGCTGACCAGAAGTGTCCTGATGAAAGGCTTTATCGTCAGCAATTACCAGGACCGTTTTGCGGAAGGTACTCAGCAACTGGCCGCCTGGGTCAACGAAGGCAAACTGCATTACACCGAAACGACACTGAAGGGATTTGACAAGCTGCCCGATGCCATGCTGGGCTTATTCTCCGGCCAGAACACCGGCAAAATGATCGTTGAGGTCTGAATGAGGCCGGTCTGAGGTCAGTAAACAGGCTCGTTGCCAGTAACTTGGTGGATGCCAGGCTGGTCTTTTTGTCACGCTGACGCTGGGGTGTTTCTCGGCGTCGGCATGACAACGTAGTAATCGGATGTACGGCTGATTCGCTTCACACCTTTGCATGTTTTTTGCGGTCAGGTAGCGGACAACGTGGCGAGAAACAGCTTGTCTCTGGCTTGCTGATTTAATTGATTTAGGATTACCGTTTGAGCGATCATCCTGGCGTGCTTCATTTTGTATTCCGCCTGACTGCCCCGGTTCAAGTGCTCAAGTTCCTGAAGTAATCCGTCCAGTTCCTCGCCTATGTCGGTAAACAGAGCCGCTAGCGGTTCTCTAGGGCACTGGCCTATATAGCTGCCTTGCCCGCGTTCAGGCTCCCCGGAAGTGGCATCCTGATTCAGGCATTGTCTTATTTTCTTGAAGTTGACGAACAAGTCGAACGATGCTTCCGTCCAGGCTGCCAAAACATTCGTGTACGCCGTTTTGTCTATGGATGGCTCACTGTTTTCCGGGGTTGAGCGGTTCATTTTCGTTCTTTTAGGGTTCTGCTGTAAAAATACTTACATTCTTTAAATGTATACTTGTGGGTAATTATACTTATTAAAAAATTTTATTGATTGTGGGCAATGTTTTATGTCATTTCGTAAATTTTGCCGGTACCTGTAAGCTTCCTGATCCATTTATTAATCGATTTCTGAGCTGTTTCGACATGACCAGGCGGGGGATTCCGTAGGCTAAGTGTCTGAAAGGTAAGCAACTTAACTTATAATACCGACAATTTGTTCCCGTTCGGTCGTCGGCTGGTCTGGTCGCCGGATCCGCCCGGTCGAGGCTTTCGCCATTAACCTTTGGGTATTTTTTCGGTCAGGTGCTTCCAGTAACGCTTGGGCATGTGCTGCATCTGCAGCCGCATGTTTCTGCGGGATTCGATCGTGACACTCTTGACATAACGACGCCATAGTTCCTGGTAAAATTCTTCGCGTTCGTCGCTGATCTCCTCAATCACGCTGGAGGAAGCCCGGCCATAATGAAAATCGATGGTTACTGTTATCACCTGGTTCAGGTCGTAATAAATGCCGTATTTGCGCTTTGCGTCGTAAATCAGCCAGCGCTGATCGGCGTAACGGTTTTCAAAGTGAGGAGCAACCAGCAATAAAACATCGCATTCGGGCTCGATGATGGCGTAGTATAAGTCATCTTTGGTCAGCTTGAAGCGAACAAACGCTTCCATCCGGTGCACCTCCTGCCTGACCCGTTTGGCGGCCTGCTTCACTGCCCATACCGCAGGGTGGCTATAGTCCTCTTCTACATTTTGCGGACTGTCAAAGACATGCCGGGCAAACTGCCACATAACCTCCTCGTGCCGGTCAATACCAGAAAGATACGTTTTGTAGAGTCGGTTTACACCGTCAACTGACAGCCGCTTTTTCAGCCCGGCCAGCACCCGCTCCGCTTTCGTTTCGTCAGTGATAACGGATTGCGTTGTTCCGAACAACAAGCCGGAGGACGCTTCCTGAGCGTCAAACGACACATCGTCCAGTTTGTTGTTGTAGATATCAAAAACGGCAGTCAGCCAGCCTTCGTACGTACCATCGTAGAGTAACCTCGTCATAAATCAGAATAAACTCAGTTGGGTGGACGAGTTGGCCTTGTACTTGCTTTTCTGCTGCGCCAGAATCAGTTGTCTGAGTTGCAGAGGGGAGTAGTCTCTGTGGAGTGAGAAAGGCGTACTGAAAGCCAGAAAGTAGTGCGCCCGGTTGTAGGCTATTCCCATTTTTTTCAAATGCTCGGGTTGCAGGTTTCTGAATCGGCGCGCGGCCACAATTTTCAGGGCGCTCTGAACGCCGATACCCGGAACGCGTTTGATCAGTTCGAGGTCGGCCGTATTGATATCTACCGGAAACTGGTCCAGATTGCGCAGTGCCCACCCCAGTTTCGGATCCATATCCAGGTCCAGATTAGGCTGATCAAACCCGACCAGTTCATGGACGCCAAAGCCATAGTAGCGCAGCAGCCAGTCGGCCTGATACAGGCGGTTCTCGCGAATAATGGGCACGGGCGTCCCAATAACGGGGAGTCGATTGTCCTGGCTGATTGGGACATAGCCTGAGTAATAGACCCGCTTCAGGTTCATCTGCTGGTAGAAATGATCGGCCATGCCGAGAATTTCTAGATCACTTTCCCGCGTAGCGCCGATCACCATTTGCGTGCTCTGGCCTGCCGGAGCAAAGAGGGGGGCTTTGCTATTTTGTTTTCTCTCTTCCTGGTGGCCGGCAATCTGGGTTTTCAGATACGCCATAGGCCGAATCACGTCCTGGTGGTTTTTCTCGGGAGCCAGTAGTTTCAGGCTTTGTTCGGTGGGCATTTCCACATTAACGCTCAGGCGATCGGCGTACAGGCCAGCTTCCTTCATCAGGTCTTCACTCGCGCCCGGAATGGCTTTCAGGTGAATGTAGCCGTTGAAGTTTTCTTCCGTACGCAGCTTTTTGGCAATCCTGACCAGCCGCTCCATCGTATAATCCGGGCTATCAAATATGCCGGAGCTCAAAAACAGTCCTTCAATGTAATTTCGGCGGTAAAAGCTGATGGTCAGATCGACGACTTCCTCCACCGTAAAGGCAACTCGCTTTACGTCGTTGCTTTTGCGGCTCACGCAATAGGCGCAGTCGAAAATGCAGTGGTTGGTCAGCAGGATTTTAAGTAAGGATACGCAGCGGCCATCGTCCGTGAAGGCATGACAGATGCCGTAGCCTTTCGAGTCGCCCAACCCTTTGTCCTTATTGGCTCGCTTACTCTGCCCCGACGAACAGGAAACATCGTATTTTGCCGCATCGGAGAGGATTTCCAGCTTCTCCATCACTCGCTCATTCACCATCACCACGCCTGTTTGCTATCCTATAAAACTACGCATTTTTTCGGAATTGGCCAAGAAGAAACCTGGCAGGAAAGGGGTGAAAGTCAACTGGCGTGCCGGGTGCTAGGCCGGCAGATAAATCGTGAACGTGGCCCCCTGCCCCGGCTGGCTACGGGCGGTAATGGCGCCACCGTGATTGGTCACTACCTTTTCGCAGATAGCCAGCCCAATGCCCGTGCCGGCAAACTCATTTCGGCCGTGTAGTCGCTGAAAGACCTGAAAGATGCGGTCCAGGTACTTCTCATCGAAGCCAACCCCATTGTCGGTCACATCAATCTGATGATACTGACTGGCCGTTTGTCCCGCTTTTAGTGAGGCCGGCAGCTGATTCCGGGTGATTTTTTGGTAGCCAACGTGAACGACCGGACGTTGCCCGGCCTGGTGAAATTTGAGCGCATTGCTCAGCAGGTTCTGGAACAGTTGCTCTAACTGAAGGCGGTCACCTGGCACCACCGGCAGGGAATCAACGTCGATAACGGCGCCAGTTTCTCGGATACGGAGTTCCAGATCATCC
Source organism: Spirosoma lituiforme (assembly GCF_054776635.1). Taxonomy (NCBI): domain Bacteria; kingdom Pseudomonadati; phylum Bacteroidota; class Cytophagia; order Cytophagales; family Cytophagaceae; genus Spirosoma; species Spirosoma lituiforme. The sequence continues at coordinate 305,335 of NZ_BAAHBO010000001.1, read as the reverse complement.
AGAATGGTGTCAATGACCTTCCCCAAGGGTACCGGTATAGCCGTCGGCGGCTGGGTAGCAATGCGCGAAAACGTGAGCAGGTCACGAATCAGGGTGGACATACGGGCAGCTGCCGACTGCATTCGCTCTAGATACAGGGTACCTTCACCTAATTGTGCGCCATATTGTAAGCTGAGTATATCGCTGAACTGAAGAATCTTGCGTAGTGGCTCCTGCAGGTCGTGGCTGGCCACGTAAGCGAACTTCTCCAGGCTGTCGTTCGAGCGGCTGAGGTTGTAGTTCGACTGGGCCAGCTCTTCGTTAACCGCTATAGTTTTCTCACTGGTGATCAGTAACTCTTCATTGCTGCTGGTCAGCATTTTGTTCATGGCCGCCAGCTCTTTGTTGGCCGTTGCCAGCTCTTCCGTACGCTGCTGCACCTGTTTTTCAATCTTTTGCCGTTCGGTTACCTGATACGTATTTTCCAGTACCCACACGGCCACTTTTTTGATCTCTCCCGTTCCATCTCTCAGGGGCATGTAGACAAACGTGACATAAATGGTTTCCTTCTTGCCATGCCGAACCAGCGTCATTTCGACCTCATTGGCATAAAAGGCTTCTCTATTCTGTATGACCCGCTTCAGGTCCTCTTCATGCTGGAAGGCTACTTCCGCAAAAAGTTCCCAGTAAGGTTTGTTTACGAGGGCGTCGGTGGGCTTGCCGGCCACCTCCACAAACGCAGCATTGACGCTTTCGATTGTCAGGTTCGAGGCATTCAGTAAGCAGATCCCAATTGGGGCCTGCATGACCATTTCCCGTAAATTCCGCTCGTTGGCTTCAATCTCCCGGCGCGACCGTACTTGCTGGGTGACGTCGGTGGCTACAACCAAGATACTATCAACGGAACCCAGATTTCCCTTGCGGGGCTGATACGTCAGGTCAATGTAGATAGTTGTTAGCTCCCCGTCACGCAGGATGTCTACGGCTACTTCAGGCGCATTAAACGGAATTTCTGTCGCAATGACGTGTTTAAGAATATCGTCAAATCCCTGACCTGTCAGTTCGGGCATCGCTTCCAGCAAGGGTTTGCCCACAACAGCCTGAAGCGGGCGTGCCACCATTTCGCCATAAAACGTATTCGCCCACTGAATCACCAGGTTGTCGTCGGCACTGATCGTGGCCAAGCCCACGGGTGACTGTTCAAATAAGTCCAGTAACTGCCGTTGATTTTCGTCCTGCCGTTGCTGCGTCTTCACCTGCTGGGTAACATCCACCGCCATGCTGATGATCCCATACACCTGCCCGGTGGGGTTGCGCAGGGGCTTGTAGGTAAAATCGAAATAGTGGTGTTCGGTTAGTCCATTGATAACCAGTTCGCCCGGCATGGCTTTGGCTTCGTGAGTGATTCCGGTCGCGAACACGTCATTTAGCCACTGTAAATATACCTGAGAAGCCAGTTCGGGAACGGCTGTGATGGCGGGTTGACCCACTACGGTTGCGTCTCTTCCCAACAGGCGAAGCATGGCTTCGTTAGCCACTTCAATCGTGTGCTCAGAGCCGACCATCAGCATGGTGGCTACGGGAGCTTCTTCGATCAGGGAACGAAATTGGGCTTCATTTTTTTTGATGAGCTTGGCCTCATTCTGCTGGGCCAGCATCTGCTGGGTTACCTCCTGCGTCACGCCCGCAAAGCGGTAAATGTCACCGGTTTCCGAAAAGTAGCCTTTGCCGTAGCAGCGAATCCACCGGATCTGACCGTCATCCGCGCCCACTGTGCGGTAGGTTTCGTCGTAATACCCGTTCGACTGGGGAGTCATTGCCCACTGTACGGCCCGGTTAACCTGGTCTATATCGTCGGGATGAATGGATTGAAGGGCCTGATCAAACGATAACTCGTTGTTTTTCGACAGCCCAAAGAGTTCACGGCATCGATCATCCCATACTACTCTGTTGGTAACGGGGTCTACTTCCCAGACCCCAAGCCCGGCGGCTTTAAGGGCAAAGTCAACATCGAGTTGCTCCGTGAGTTTCTTCGTTACGTCCAGGGGGCTTCGATCATTATTCATTGAAGGCGGCTACTGAGTACGGTGCAAATTAACAACAGACAGTGATTTGCCCGTTTTCCCGCTAGAAATACCATGAATAACCCCCTGCTTTACCAATTTGTTTCCGGAAAAGCAGGGTAGGCAAGCAGCCGTATCGCTTTCTGGTAGATAGCCGGAAGTCGGGTAGCCGTCCGTCCTCCGCAGGCGGTAGCCCGTCTTACGTTAACTTATTAATCAGGTCCAGTAAATGCTGATGAGTAAGGTAAGCGTTGGCCAGTTGCTGTCGATACCGGCTAAGCGCTTGTTCATAGTTGTTCTCCAGTGTTTGCCTGGCTTCCCGGGATATGTTCATTGTCTGAACGTGTGCCAGCAGGGCGTCAATACGGCTAACCAACGGTTCGAACCGGGCGATCCGGCTCTCGCAGGCCGCTAGTTGCTTTCTGGTGATTTCCAGTAACGCCGAGTAAAATTCAGTTGCCGTTAGCTGTGGTTTCTTCAGAACAGCCTGCCATTCCCGTTCCAGGTCTGTATTTTGCTCGACGGATAACCCAGGATCAAAGGAATCAACCGGCAAATCGACAACGGTCTTCCCATCGACCAGTTGAGCCGACATCAGTTTTTCTGCACTAGCCACGATGTGGTTTACTACGTCGAATCCCTGTTCAGGCTGCTTAATTTGTAGATAGAGTTTTCTGGTTCGATTCTGCGAATCAATTACGGTCAGACGAAGTAGCATACGGAATGGTGGAAAACCTGTATACAAACCCTGGACCATTCTGATTAGTCACGGGTCCTTAAGTGAGGTAACGGATGTTCATGCGTTGGTTCATGGCTAGAGGCTTTGGCCAACCGCACGCTGCCGGACGCCGAATGTGCCGGACAATAGACTGCTGACCGGCTTCGTTGCGGGAAGTAGAGTCAACCAGCGTCTGGGAATTGCGGAGTAAATTTTTTTTCCTGCTTCAAGGCGAAATTGACCATCAGAATCAGCACCGGTACTTCAATCAGGGGGCCAATAACAGCTGCAAAGGCGGCACCGGAATCGATCCCGAAAACGGCGATGGCTACCGCAATGCCCAACTCGAAATTATTGCCCGCTGCGGTGAAAGCCAGTGACGTCGATTTGGCGTAATCGGCCCCGGCCCGTTTTGAAAGGTAGAAAGCCGAAAAGAACATAATGGCAAAATAGATCGTCAGCGGAATGGCGATGCGTACCACATCGAACGGAATCGATACGATCAATTGCCCTTTGAGGCTGAACATCACAACGATGGTGAACAGCAGCGCAAGGAGCGTAATGGGGCTGATGGCGGGCAGAAAACGGTCCTCATACCATTGGCGGCTGATCAGTCGCGTAAGAACGATACGGGAGAGCAGACCGGCTAAAAACGGCACGCCCAGGTAAATGAAAACACTCGTGGCGACTTCGCCAATGGTGATGTTGACGGTGTACCCCTTCAGCCCGAACAAGGGAGGCAGCACAGTAATGAACACGTAGGCGTAGATCGAGTAAAAGAGTACCTGGAAAATACTGTTAAACGCCACCAGACCAGCGGCATACAGTCGGTCGCCTTTAGCCAGGTCATTCCAGACAATCACCATGGCAATGCAGCGGGCAATGCCGATCATGATCAGGCCGGTCATGTATTCGGGCTTGTCCGGCAGAAAAATAACCGCCAAACCAAACATGAGCAGGGGACCGACGATCCAGTTCTGCAGCAGCGACAGACCGAGTATGCTGGTGTTGGCAAATACCTTCGGCAATTCTTCGTACCGCACTTTGGCCAGCGGGGGGTACATCATCAGCACCAGCCCAATGGCCAGCGGAATATTGACGGCCGCCGTTGCGGTTGAGCCGGCATTGAACTGGTTGATGAAGCCCTGCGACTGCGGAAAAAAATACCCGATGCCCACGCCGATCAGCATGGCCATGAAAATCCACAGGGTTAAAAAGCGGTCGAGAAAAGAGAGACGGTTGTTGGTCATCGTATTGGTTGCGTCAGTCCAGAACAAATCAACGGGGTACGTTCGCGTCAATGAACTGACGGCTGTAGGCTTTGATTTCATCGCGCACGATGCGAAACTGCGCTAAGCGTTCACCCTCGGGGGCGTGAGACGGATCCGTAAAGCTGTGGTGTATCTTTTGGGCCGTTGAAGGGAAATAAGGGCATTGTTCGCGGGCATTGTCGCAGACCGTTATGACGTAATCTAGGGGTAAGCTGGTGTATTCATCGGCGTGATTCGACGTATGGTGGGCAATATCAAGGCCATCTTCGGCCATGACCTGAATGGCCAGGGGATTAACCCCATGCGGTGCAACCCCGGCGCTGTAGACCTGAGCCCGGTTACCGGCGAAATGCTGTAAATAGCCTTCGGCCATCTGGGAGCGGGCCGAATTGCCCGTGCAAAGAACTAAGATGTTTTTCATGGCAACTTTATGGGGGAATACTGATTTTGACTAGCAGCAGCCGGAGCCCGGTGTACAGGAGGGAGCCTCCGTTTCGATAAAAACTAGGGTAGGTTGAGCTGTTTTGTTCGCATCGGCGGGTGCGCAGCAAGGTTCACCAACAGAGGGCGTGTCGCAGCGTCCACCGCGGGAGAGGGCTTTGCATTGGGTGTAATCAGGCGTCAGATTAACCGTGAGCCTGTTGCCTTCGGTGGTCAGTTCGCCGGGATACAGCTGGCGGGTATCGAAGGTAGTATTGCCGAACTCGATCTTGACCGTAGCCGCCGGATCCAGCGGTAATGATTTCTCTACTAAATCAATGATTGACAACGCCTTGCTGACAGGCATCGCGTGATGGGCTTCTGCCAGTTGCGGTTCCCAGAGTTGCACGATCACTTCCGTCCAGGCGTTCATCTGACCGCCACAATCGACCGAGACAATGGATGCCTGCTTGATCTCGGTGAGGTGAAAGGACGGGTGAACGAATGCGCCTTCCGCGTACTGGAACTGCAGGCGTTTGTCAGAATGTTGACCGAGTGTGTGTTTAAACGTCTGCCAGGTCATTGGCTCGTGATTGGTAGCATGTTCGTTCATTGGTATATAGTAATATTACGATAAATAAGGGAAAAAAATAGACGGTCTCGTCTCAGCAACAGGTGATGGACGCCGGTACCCACGACGCCAGAATCGTTCCGAACGCTTTTTGGGCCTCCTCCCACACGGGCGGATTGATACAGTAGCAGACGCGGGGCGGGTTGATTTCGCCCCGAATGATGCCGATGCGTTTCAGTTCTTTCAAATGCTGGGAAACCGTTGGCTGGGCCAGGTTCAATTCACCGACCAGATCACCGCAAACGCACGCTTTTCGGGCGATGAGCATTTGCAGGATAGCTACTCGGGCGGGATGCGCAAAAGCCTTAGCCAGATCTGCCAGGCGGTTCTGCTCATCGGTGAAGATCTCGGTTTTCGTTAGCCCCATGTCACAAAGGTACGTAGTTTATCGCAATATTGCGATAGGTAAAATGTTTCCATGCGTTCCCTAAGCCGATGGCCGTCGTTCGAACAGCAGCCTTTCTCGTAGGTGCCCGTTTGTGGAGCGGATCCGGTGAGCAGTAGTGCCTGTAATCTGTCTTCGCCCGCGCTCATCCGGGTTAGCCTACAGACGAGACTCGATCAACCCATTTTAACGAAACATTAATTGGGGATTTATACCTAATCGGGGAGCATTCTTGTTGTTTGTGTAGTCGGCGACGAGGGCTGACGGACGGACAAAACCGATTCTTTTTTCGGCCAACAAACCCCGTTTTTAGCGGCTTGCTAAGCATCCATACAACCAATTAGTATCTCGATTAAAGAGAGTAGCTCATGAAAACGTTCATCCAGAGTATCGCGGCAAAAGTTCTGTTGCTTTCAATTGGCTTACTGGCCGCAGGATGGCAACCCACTAATGCCCAAAGCACGAATGCCGGGCAGCAACCCGCACAGGCTACCGATCAATCGCTGGCTTCCGTCGTTGCTCCCTACCGCGACGATGTCCGCCAGTCGGTTTTGCTTGCCTGCGGACAGCCGCAGGTACTGAGCCGCCTGGCCCAGCAACGGGCATCCAGTCAGCAGGCGTTTAGTCAGTTGATTCAGGCCTATGGCCAAAATAAGCAAGGCTGGTTTTATGACCTCTCGCGTTATCCCGATGTGCTGCATACGCTGGCTGCCTTGCCCGCTGGCTCCAGCGAAGCGCAGGTGAAAGAACTGGCGAAAACCTTACCCGCCGATTCGCAGGAATCTGCCTGGAAGCTGTACCGCCACCATCACGATGATCTGGCGAGGGTTGACAACCTGAACGAGCAGGCCCGGCAAGCCTTCGAAAACGCAATCAGTCCGCTCGACGGCCCAACGCAACAGGCATTCCGGCAGTTGATCGACATGCCCGATGTGTTGACGCAGCTGACTGACCAACCCGACAAAACGGCTGAACTGGCCAGTGCCTACCGGGCAAATCCTGATGAAGTAACGCAGAACCTGACGGCTATGCATGACAGCATCACGGCTCAAAACCAGCGGGACGTGGCTGACTACCAGAATCAGCTGAATCAGGATCCACAGGCGCGGCAGGAGTTGCAGCAGGCGGGTCAGGCCTACGCTCAGGCGAACGGGTACAAAACGGGGATCAACCCAAACCCGGCCTGGACGAACACGACCAATTACTACGTGAATCCCTATCCTTACTGGTTTGGTTATCCCTACTGGTATACATCGGCCATGTGGTATCCATCGGCCTGGTGGATGGGTACGGGTTTCTACTACGGGTTGGGTGGAAACATGATGGTGTTCGGGTTACCGTCGTTTGGCTTCTCGAACTGGTTCTTCGGGGGAGGCTACTATGCCTATCCGCATTTATACGGTCGTTTCAACCGATACTACAGCACGTATACGGGCTTTAATCGGCGGTTTACGCCGGCCAGCGCGGGCTTCATGACGGCTGCTCACCGGGCATTTGGCCCGTCAACCCGTGGTAACTGGGTCACGAATGCCCATCCATTCAATCAATCAACTGGTCGTATCGGTGGCGCTCGGGTTGCGGCACCAGCCACTACGTTTGGCGGTTCCCGCGGACAAAGCTGGGGTGGGGGCGGTATGCGCTCATTCGGTGGCGGTTTTAGCGGTGGCGGCATGCGCTCATTTGGGGGCGGTGGTTTCCACGGTGGCGGTCGCCGGTAGGGCCTCTGTGGTGTCAGTTTTGAGAAACTGACACCACAGAGGCCCTACCGAGATATGACGGACGGTTCGGATACAGCAACGTTTCTTTACATAAAAAAGGCTGCCAGATCACATTGGCAGCCTTTTTTCTATCGTTCCAGCTTAAACCCCTGGTCGACTCGTACCCGGTCGGGGCGGTTGGCGACATCCCAGCCGGTCAGGTAGATCCACTTCGCGATACGGGTTACTTTTGCCGTATTAATGCGGTCCGGTTCATCTTTCGGCGTGTGGTAGTCCGGGTGCAACAAGGTTGTGAACGCAATGGCCGGTACGTTGGCGCGGGCGTAGGGCAGGTGGTCGGAGCGGAAATACCAGCCTTCCGGATGCTCAGGTTTATCCCAAAGTGTATCGAGCTTAAAATGAGCTTCCGACTGATTGACGGCCAGGGCAGCATTCACCAGATCCGTTGAGTTTTTGTGCGGAGACTGCTGGCCTAAAATAGCCGCGCTGTCGGGCGCATTCCGGCCAATCATTTCCGCGTTGAGGACGGCTACGATGGAGCCTTTCGGTACGGTTGGATGCTCCACATAATAGCGCGACCCCAGCAGACCACGCTCTTCAGCGCCGTGAAAAACGATTAGGGCCGACCGCTTGCCGGGCTTTTGAGCGAATGCCCGCCCGATGGCCATCGTGGCTACGCAGCCACTGGCGTTATCGTCGGCTCCGTTCCAGATCGAGTCACCAGCCACGGCCCGCCGAACCCCGTCATGATCCTGGTGGGTACTGAACAGGACATATTCATTTTTTAGTTTTGGGTCTGTTCCCGGCGCTTTCGCCACAATATTGACGGACGGGTAGTTGAAGCTTTCCACGTTGACGACGTTCGTGAACTGCTGACCCGGCTGTTTGATCCACGCCAGTGCACTGGCTGGTAACCAGATCGTTGGTGCCTGCGAAAACACCCGGGTATTGGCTCCACCGGGCAGATCATAACGGCCCCGTTCGAGGCCCGTTGTCCAGCGCTCAAAATAAGACTGAGCAGGCGTGTCGGATAGCCAGATAACCGCTAAAGCTCCAGCTTTTATCAGGTCGGCGGCCCGGCGGGTCATCGTTCCGAACAGAAAACGCCGATAACTCAGTTCTGGCGGGCCTGTTCCGGAAAATTCAAGGGCGACCGCTTTGCCTTTTATATCGACGTTGGCCAGCTCTTCGGGCGTTCCTTTGCCCACAAAAACGAGGGGAGCGTCGACGGAGGCAATGGCGGGTGCCAGAATAAAGGCATCCTGTCCGTGGACAAGTTGATGACTCCCGATGTTCAGCCGGCTGGTTTCGGTGATGCGGGTGCGCTGGATGTGAAAAAACTGAAAGAAGGTTCCGTCATCGCCTGCGGGTTGCAAACCCATAGCCCGAAGCTGATCCGCAATCCAGACCGACGCTTTGAGTTCATCGAGCGAGCCGCCTTCCCGCCCGCGAAAATGGTCGCCTGCCAGCGCAAACAGATCCCGCTTGATATCACTTTCCTTGATCGCCGATACTGCATTTGCCGTTTTGGCGGCACTGACTTTAGGCTGGGCCTGGCTGGTCGTTGTGACCCAGAAGAGCGTTACTGCCGTAATCAGGAACCGAATGTTGCTGAAGTTTAAATAGATCATCGTTTTGTTATAGGTTGATAACTGGCCCTTAACAAATCTACGGACAGCCGCTCAAATGTACGTCTCCTGACGGAATGCTTTTCGTAAATTGCTGCTCGGCTATTTGTCACCTTTACAAAACAAACCTTCGCCATGAAACCGCCTTACCTTCTTTTATGGTTATTGCTTGCGGGTCTTGCCAAACAACCTCTGTCGGCTCAATCCAAGAAGCATACGACCGATCCCGTTGCCCAGTACGATGCGTATGTGCAGCAGGCTGTGCGCGAATGGAAGGTGCCGGGCCTGACGGTTACAGTCATTAAAGACGGTAAACTCCTGCTGAAAAAAGGGTACGGCGTTCGGGAGTTACCGGGGGTGGGTTCGGGTAAGGCCGAAGCCGTTGATACGCAAACGCTCTTTGCTATGGCCTCGACCACCAAAGCCATGACGGCCGCCTGCCTCGGTATGATGGTCGATGAAGGAAAGCTGCGCTGGGACGATCCGGTTACGGACTATCTCCCCGATTTTCAGTTGTACGACCCTGCCGTAACCCGCGAAATGCGGGTTCGGGATTTGCTGATCCATAACACCGGCGTGGGTAATGCCGATATTCTCTGGGCGGCCATGACGATATCTCCCGACGAAATTTTGCGCCGGATGCGATTCGTTAAACCGACCTACTCGTTTCGGTCAGGCTTTGTTTATCAGAATATTATGTACCTGGCCGCTGGTAAAGTGCTGGAGAAAGTAAGCGGTATGCCGTGGCCTGTATTTATGCGCACCCGCCTGTTCGACCCGCTGGGTATGCGCCGGACAAAGGCTTTGTTTCGTGACGTAACCAATGCGAATCGGGCCAGGCCGCACATGACTATTAATGATACGATACGGGCCATCAATAGTGCCAAAGAAGAAGGGCTGGTCGATGCCGTTGGCCCGGCTGGCTCCGTCTGGACCTGTGCCGATGACGTTGCGGCCTGGATGCAGTGTATGCTCGACAGTGGTCGGTACTACAACGGCGAACCGCAGGGGAAAGCACTCCTGAAACCCGCTACCTGGGCCGAGTTGTTCAAGCCCCAAACGCTGGTAACGGACGCGGAATTTTATCCGACCCAGGCATTGACCAGGCCCGTCTGGAAAACCTACGGACTAGGCTGGTTTCAGCAGGACTACCGCGGTCATCGGATCAATTTTCACACAGGCAGCCTAACCGGCATGGTGGCTATGCATGGGCAGTTGCCTGATCAAAAACTGGCGGTGTATATTCAGGGAAATCTCGACCATGCCGAGTTACGCCACGCGCTGATGCTTCGGGCATTCGATGCGTTTGCGCTGGGGCTATCGAATGACTGGAGCGCGGATTGCCAGAAGTTGTACGGAGCAATCAGGCAAAAGACCCAACTGGCTGAACGAAGAGCAGACAGTACCCGGAGTATGAATACCAAACCATCGCTTCCGCTAACGGCCTACGTTGGTTTCTACACGGACCCGCTCTATGGCAAAGCTGAGGTAACGCTGCGCGATGGTAAGCTCTATTTTTCCCTCAACAGGGTCATGACCGGCTACCTCGACCACTGGCATTACGACACCTTTCGGCTTACATATGACCAGTTCTGGAATGGGAAAGATTTCGTAAGGTTCATGCTGGATGCGGGAGGAAAGGTTGTCAAACTGACTGACGCGGGGCTTGACCTCACCAAAACGCTCGACAGCCCCGGCAAAGACAGTACCGAGCGATAAATATTGTTTAGGGATACCGTCAAAAGGCAGGCCTGAATACCCCGAAAACAGCACGACAAGTATCCCCGCCACAGAAGGACTATCTGACCAGCAAACAAGCTCATTTTGCGCGCGAAGTGGCCAGATGGCCCGCTACTATTCCCTGGGCCGTTGTTTTAATGCGGCATAAAAACATGCTGGAAGCCAGATAAAGCATAGTCCCGTCGTCACCCCAGCTACAGTTTGAAATCACTTCGCCCGTGTCGATTCGGCCAAGTAGTTTACCCGCTGGCGAGATGATTAACAGGCCACCAGGCCCTGTTGCCCAAACGTTGCCTTCCCGATCCGTTTTCAGGCCGTCAATAACCTCTTTAGGGCGCAAGCGGGGTAAAGACGTGGCATCAAAATAGACGCGGCCTTTGCCCAATGACCCATCGGTTTTCACCGGATAGACCATGAGTAGCGGTTTTAACGAATCAGACTGGGCAACGTACAGCAATTTGCCATCGGCTGAAAAGGCCAGTCCGTTAGGGTATTTCAGCTCGTTTGTCAGAAGCGTTACCTGGCCTGACGGGGCCACCCGATAAACGCCGTTGGCCGTTGTTTCGCGGCTGGGATCGTTCTCTTTGCCGGGTAATCCATACGGTGGATCGCTGAAATACAAACTACCGTTGGGATGTACAACGACATCATTTGGGCTGTTGTATCGTTTGCCGGCCACATTGTCCGTCACTGTGCGTTTGCCCCCACGACCCACCAGCGGCATCCGGGCAATCCGACGGTCACCGTGATCACAGATAATTAACTGACCACGCTGATCGATGGTCATGCCATTACTGCCTGGTTCTTCACTGTAGGGCAACCGACCGGTATAGCCCGTATGTTCGAGAAATTTGGCCAAGCCCGTTTTGGGCGACCACTTATAGATTGTCTGGGCTTTGGTGTCATTGACCAGCAGGTAACTGCTGTCTCTGTACCAGACAGGCCCTTCCAGATGACCAAAACCGGCCGCAATCACGTCGATTTTGGCATCGGGTGGAATAAGTCGGTCAAGTTGAGGATCCAGCCGAACAACCTGACCAATCGTCGCATAAGGTTGTGACTGGGCAGTAGCCACGCAGGAAATCAAAAACAAACCGGTCAGTAGCCGTTTGGCAGCGTATTGTAGAAAGTTCATCACGTCTAAGGGGCTCAAGTAGCTTTATTGCCAACTCATCAGTTGGCCTAAAAGTTATCGACTTGCTTTGCCGCTGGCCAACGCACAGCTGCGCTAAACTGAGCCTGACTGCAGTTCCGAACATTTCTTCGAACGGCTCGTTAAAGCAGCATGTATGGCTCAACTGTTCGCATGAGACGATATTGCTACCTTTTTTTTCTGTTGCTGATGAATAGCCTACACACCCAGGCACAGCCCGTTGCGGCCGAATCCCCTAAACTGGACGTAGTCGCTGAGTTTGGCAAACACCAGCCCATTGGCGTAGGCGTCTCAAAAGAGAAACGAATCTTTATTACGTTCCCCAAAACTCCTGAAAACTACGACTTTGGCCTGGCCGAAATTGTGGGTGGCCAGCGCGTTCCTTATCCCAATGCGACCTGGAATCAGTGGGATTCGCTGAATCCACAGAATCGGTTTATCAACGTGCAGGCCTTGTTTGTGGATCAGACCAATACCCTCTGGGTACTTGACCCGGCCAACCCGGGTGATGAAGCGCCCATCATTGCGGGGATAAAACTTCTTAAAATTAATTTAGCGACGAACCAGATTGAGAAAATTTATCGGTTCGAGGATTTGCCCCGGGAGCGAACGGCGCTGAATGATGTTCGGGTCGATACGCGTCGGCAGGTTGCGTACCTGTCCGATCCGGGTCGGGCAGCCCTTGTCGTGCTTGATCTGGCTTCGGGGAAGAGTCGCACGGTGCTGGAAGGGGATAAGTCGACCAAAGCAGATCCTGATTTCAAGCTGAAAATTGATGGGCAGGAGGTGCGGGATACGAAAGGGAAGTACTTTGCCAGCAACGTGAACGGAATCGCTCTGACGGACGATTTCGCCTTTCTTTATTACCGGCCCATCACGCAGACCAAGCTTTTTCGCATCAGGACCGAATCGCTCACGAACCCATCGCTGAGCCCGGCCCAGTTGAGTGAAATGGTCGAAACGATGGCTGAAACCGGTGTTTCTCACGGAATGATCTCGGACAAAGCCGGCAATGTTTACCTGACCGATTCACCCAACAAAGCGGTTCGTTACCTGACCGCTGACCGTCGGCTGGAAACGCTCGTTAGAGACAGCCGTTTGCTCTGGCCCGACAGTTTTGCTATTGGTCCGGATGGCTACCTGTACCTGACAGCCGCCCAGATTCACCGGACCAAACGCTACAATAAAGGGGTCGATAAGGTGGATTACCCGTTTAGATTGTACCGGATGAAGTTACCTCATTCGTAAACTGATAACGGCCAGATTGCGCTCCATCGTCCTGATGGCCTGACGAGTGAAACGACTGAGTCGCTGAACTCGTGCGGCTGTTGTCCGGATTTTTAACCGCACAGCGACGCGTTATCCGCTCTTTTGTAGGCAGGTTTCTGCCTATATTTAGCCGGATTAATCGACGCATTCATGTTTCCAAAAACCTTCCTCTTCGTAGTGGCTGTCAGTATCATTTCGGCCAACGCACAAACTACCCAGCAACGCATCCGGCAGTATCGACAGGCGCAGGAAACGGCGCTGATGGATGAATACCGGGCGTTTCTATCCATACCCAACGTGTCGGCAGATTCGGTCAACATCCGAAAAAACGCGGCTTTCATCCTGCAAATGATGCAGAAACGGGGTATTTCGGGTAAGCTCCTCGAAGGGCCCACGCCCGGTACAACCCCCGCCGTGTTTGGTGAAGTCCGGGTGCCGGGTGCTAAAAAGACGCTGGTGTTTTACGCGCATTACGACGGTCAGCCGGTTAATCCCAAACAGTGGGCTGAAGGCCTGCAGCCCTTTACCCCGGTATTTATTACTGCCCCCGTTGAGCAGGGAGGCAAAGTCGTTTCAACCTACAAATCAGGGGACTCGATCGACCCAAACTGGCGCTTGGCTGGTCGGGGGAGCGCCGATGATAAAGCGGGTGTTATGACCATCCTCAACGCCTATGATGCTTTAGTGAAAAGTAAAATTCCGCTTACGGCCAACCTGAAATTTTTCTTTGAAGGAGAGGAAGAAATCGGTTCCACTCACCTGGGGGAAATTTTCGACAAGCACCGGGATAAACTGACCAGCGACCTCTGGATCATTGCCGATGGACCGCGCCATGTATCAGGCAAACCCGTTGTTCAATTCGGAGTTCGGGGCGATGTGAACATGCATCTGACGGTTTACGGTCCTAAACGGCCGCTACACAGTGGCAATTACGGAAACTGGGCACCCAATCCGGCCATGCGGCTGGTCAAACTGCTGTCCAGTATGAAAGATGACCAGGATCAGGTCGTTATCAACGGGTTTTATGATGATGTGGTGCCACTGACGGCCAGTGAAAAAAAGGCCATGGCCAGTGTGCCCAATATGGAAGCGGCTTTGAAAAAGGAGCTGGGCATTGCCAGACCCGATGGCAACGGCACCTCGTTTGTTGAACTGCTCATGCGCCCAACATTGAACATAAACGGGATGCAGAGTGCTAACGTTGGCGCAATGGCGGGCAACATTATTCCTACCAAAGCGGAGGCTGTTCTGGATTTACGACTCGTACGGGGCAATGATGCCGTGCGGCAGGTCGGCCGGGTAATTGACCATATCCGGGCGCAGGGATATCAGGTTCTCGACCATGAACCGACCGATGCGGAGCGGCAGCAGTATCCGAAACTCATCAAGATAACGCAGGGTACGGGTTACAACGCCCAGCGGACACCCATGGATCTGCCCATTGCGCAGGATGTTATAAAAGCGGTGCAGACCACCAGCGCTGAACCGATTGTTCTATCGCCCTCGGCGGGGGGGAGTTTACCCCTCTATCTGTTCGAGAAAGTCCTGAAAGCCAACGTCGTATCGGTGCCGGTGGTTAATTACGACAACAACCAGCATGCCGAGAACGAAAATGTCAAAGTACAGTATCTGTGGGACGGTATAGACATCATGGCCGCCGTTATGCTGATCAAGTAACCGGCAGTACCAACAGCATGATTCAGTAAAAAGTCAACTTTTTACGATTGATGTGAACCAATTGATGTGAATTAAATGTATATACATCAAATACGATTACACGAAATAAACCACTAAACATATGCAAGCACAACCCGCAACCGCAACAACCTGGGCCATTGATCCAGCCCACTCCGAGATCCAGTTCAAGGTGAAACATCTGGTTATCTCCACCGTAACCGGTTCATTTGGTCAGTACGAAGGCCAGGTCGAATCAGTTGGTGATGATTTCTCGGATGCTAAAATCTCGTTTTCCGCCGATATTTCGAGCATCAGCACTGGTCAGGAACAACGCGACGGCCACCTGAAATCGGCTGAGTTCTTTGATGCGGAGCAGTTCCCTAAATTGACGTTCGTGTCAACGGCCATGACCAAAACGGGTGACGATACCTACAACCTGACGGGTGATCTGACCATTCATGGTGTTACAAAATCCGTAACCCTGAATGTAGAGCATGGTGGCCAGATGCAGGATTTTTACGGTCAGACCAAAGCTGGTTTTGAGGCAACCGGCACGATCAAACGAAAAGAGTTTGGCCTGACCTGGGATGGGATTACCGAAGCGGGGGGTGTTGTTGTGAGCGACGATGTGAAACTGGTGCTGAACATCCAGTTGACGAAGCAGGCTTAACTCCATAAATAGAAATCCAGCACAAATCCGGAATGAACTGAGTAAATCAGTTCATTCCGGATTTGTGCTGTAGCGGGTTACCGTACCAGAACCAGTCGGCCCTTGATAACGGGCTTTTCCGGTACGGTGTGTAGGGTGTACGCGTACACCCCCATCGGGAGGGAATTACCGTTCAGGGTACCGTCGAACGGATTCGCGTAGCCTTTCCCCGACGAGTAAACGACTTCACCCCATCGGTTGAAAATGGTCAGGACTGCATCGGGGAAGGCTTCGACGCCGGGTAACTCCAGAACATCGTTCAGCCCATCGCCGTTGGGCGAGAACGCGTCCGGCACCCACACGGTAGCAAACACGGTGATGTGAATGGTGTCTTTCGTTTCGCAGCCGGTGCTGTTCTTTACATCGAGCGTATACGTGATGTCGTTGGCAATGGAGGTAATGGTCGGGTTCGCAGCGCTCGGATTGTCCAGGTAAGTCGATGAGACCCACATAAACTGGGTTGGATTACCCGTATACACCGGGTTAAGCGAAAATGTATTCCCTTGGTAGGTCGTCAGCGAATCGGTCAGCTGAATGGTCGGGATGGGAGCAACAACCGCTACACGACTGGCCACCGTACCCACACACTCGGGCGCGGCTTTAACCGTGTACGTTACGGGATGATTGCCGACACCGGCCAGCTTCGGGCTAAACACGTTACCCGTTACGCCAACGCCAGAAAATTCGCCCCCGGCCGGGCTGCCCGTCAATGTGTGTACGGGAACGTCGGGTCCGCAAACGCCCGGAATGGAGTCGAGGGTAACAACAACGGGCGCAAGCTGGGTCAACGTAACCGGACCGGATGTGCCTTCGCAACCATACAGATCGGTGGCCCTGACCACATACGTACCTGCCGATGTTGCCACCAGTTTCGACCCGCTGCTACCAACGATTACGCCATCTTTCTGCCAGCTGTACAGCAAGCCGCCACTACCCAGCAGGGGGAGAGAATCCTGCGGGCAAATCCGGTTGAAACCCGAACTTGATTTGATTTCGGCCACTACCGCGGGCGAACGATCGAGAACGGCCGTGTCGGTGTGGGCCTGGCAGCCGAGGGTGGGGTAGGTGAGCACGGCCCAGTACTTGCCGGGTTGCGTAGCCTGAAGGGAGTCAATTGTTTTCCCCGCCAGAGCCTGGTTGTCTTTATACCACTGGTACGTTACGCTGGGTAGCCGGCTTGCCTTCAGGTCAATGGTGCCCGTTGTGGCGCACAGATGCCCATTCGCCGAAACGGTCGCCGTACTGCCGATCACATCGACGATCAGCGTTTCGGAACTACCCACTTTACTGCACGATGTTTTCAGCGAAACAATGACGGCGTACTGGCCAGATGTTTTCACCGACAACGACGAATTCGTAGCGCCGGCAATGTTAACCTCATTTTTGCGCCACTGGTAATTCCAATTGTCGTTCACGCTGGCCATCAGTACCGCCGAGTCGCCCTCGCAAAGGATGGTTACGGGTTGTTTGGGTCGACTTTTAATCTGCACGGATGGATCGGGTGTCGTCGTTGGCGGGCAGTCGACAACGAGCAGCTGAAAGTCGCGCCTTACTTCGCCAATTTTCAGCCCGTTGCGGTATTCTTCGACGTTTACGGCGAAGACGTACAGCCCCAGCTGCGTTGCCGTAACCGACAGTTCACCCGTTCGGGCGTTGACTTGCAGCGTAGGGTTGCCCGGTATCGCGTTGTTGGCATCAAAGCCGGAAAGCCAGCTCACAGCCGGATAAGGCGCTGCCGACACCCCGTTCTGCGTATTGTTGTTTTGCCCCGAAATGGCCTTCTGGTTAAGGGGGGTTACCATAGAATACCGCAGCTCGTCGCCATCAGGGTCGGTACCACCAAATGGAAAGGTAAACGGATTACCCAGACAAACGTACTCGCCGTTAATGGGCTCAAAATGAGGGGATGAGTTAATAAACAACTGGTTATTTTGCAGCAAGGCCGGAAACTCAAGGTAAAAGGTGTACCCTGTCTGAATCGGATTGACGATATTGTTGATACCCCCGTTTCGGTTGCGGGTCTGATACGACATGTAGTACCCCTGGCTGTCGTTGTACGTACCGGGTGCAAGCTGAATGTCGGCCTCGAACGTGGCCACAATAAACTTAAGATTTCGTTGTTCCGCGCAGTATCCGTTGGCATAAATAACCGGTTGCCGTTGCCCCGTTTCGCGGGTAGAAAACCGCATCATCTCCACATTGTCGCGTTTTCGGAAGATGCCCAGCGTGCCACCCGTCTGCCGGTCTGCCTGTGGGCTGCTTTCCAGATATTGAGTGACGATGACGCGAAAATGCCCCGGAACATCCCCCACCGCCCGCATTTCCAGCTGCCCCCCAACCTGGTGGGTTGCCTGTGCTGCGAACGATAAACCCAGAAGAAATGACCAGGCTAGAAGCCAAAAGGTAAAGATGCGCATAAGCAAGCCGTATTGAATCCTTCGTTCATTCCTCTGGTGCGACTAGATTGGTGTATGCGTTCTCGGGCCGTACTGGCTACTCCTACGGAATTGAACCTGATCTGATTAGCCCGACTTTACTAAAGAAAATATGATCTTAAATATAGGTATACGGACATTCATATGCAGAAAACCCATAGGCTAAATGGAAAAATTGTCTCCAGATAGGTTTAGTCTGTAGCTTGCCTGGAACTATCCGCCTATGCGTGCGTGATTTATCTTTGCTTACTTTTGCCCACAGGGATCGACTTCCGGTCACTAAACCAGCTAGTAGCGGGCTGCTAAACAACAGTACGTAGGGTACTCCCGGAATGTGGCAACATGACGTTGCTTTTGTGTTCTCTGTTTGGTTGCCGGGGGAACTATTCCAATGAGTAAGGCTGTAGATATGAGTGAAGGTATGTCTGCGCCAAAAAGTAAATAATATTGCAGTACTGGCAACAAAGACTAATCATTGCAGTTCCCTCTTATTTAGTCCGTCTCATGATTTTATTTATCACGACAATCGACAGCAAAAATCAACTCCGGGAATTTTCCTGCTGGTTGACCAAGATAGAAGTTGCCTTTGATTTTCTGAATCTTATTGCTTCGGATGAACAACTGATCAGCGTTGAGCTGCTCGACGACGAAAAACGCATAAAGCTGCCGGCGCATGTCTTCAAGGGTGCTCCGTTTTCGACGTCCATTCTCCGTCTGGAACAGGAGTGGCAGCATATTTTAAGCGAGCCAGTAAATTAACTCGTCATCAGGTAGAGGGGAGGGCGTTTTTCCCATTTCTACGGGTCATAAAGACACTATATAGCATCCTTAATGTGGTGTCAGTTTGAAGAAACTGACACCACATTAAGGATGCGAACCACGGACACTGCCTAATCAACTATTTCTATCAGCGGCTCAGACCCAATTGATGCCTTTTTTTAGAAGGCTCAACGTTTGTTCCTCCGGGCTGCCGGCTTCTGGCTGAAAATCATAAACCCAGTTGGCTTGCGGGGGCATGCTCATCAGAATGGATTCTGTACGGCCATTGGTCTCAAGACCGAATTTGGTGCCTCTATCCCAAACCAGGTTAAATTCAACGTACCGGCCCCGGCGCAACAGTTGCCAGTTTTTTTCGGTTTCGCTAAAGGGAAGGTCCCGGTTTTTGTCCATGAAGTGCGTATAAATAGGCGCAAACGAGTTGCCAACCGCCTGTACAAACCCGAACAGCCGGGCCTTGTCGGAGTCGTCCGACGGCTTTAAGTAATCGAAGAAAATACCGCCTACTCCGCGCGTTTCCTGCCGATGGGGTATGTAAAAATAATCGTCGGCCCAGGGTTTGAATTTGGCGTAATAACCCGGATCGTGCTGGTCGCAAACGTCCTTCAGAGCCTGATGAAACCAGCGCGCGTCTTCCTGAAGTACATAGTGAGGGGTTAGATCGATGCCCCCGCCGAACCAGTTATGCCCCGTACTCATTTCAAAATACCGCACGTTCATGTGGATGATGGGTACACCGGGATTTCGTGGGTGCAGCACAATGGAAACGCCCGTAGCGTAGAATTCAGCGGGTTCTGTCAGATTCAGGGTACGCAGGGTAGCCTCCGTTGCCTCGCCGTGTACGGCCGAAAAACCGACGCCACCCTTCTCGATAACGGCTCCATTCGTTAGCAGGCGCGACCGGCCCCCGCCCCCGCCGGGCCGATGCCACTCATCTTCCCGAAACGTGGCTCCTCCATCGGCGGTCTCCAGTGACTGGCAAATACGGTCCTGAAGACCTTTGAAAAATGTCGTGACTGTCTCTCTGGTAACCGGTTGTTGCTGCGTCGTCATGGCCGCAAAGATACAACATGGATCACTCAGCTAGTTTGAGCGCATACCGAACAGGTCGTGGTTTATCGATTAAAATCAGCAGGCCCCGTTCGGCGAGTTGCCGGAGAAGCTTGGTGGCCCGGTAATCGGAGATGTTGATGAGTTTACCAAACTTATCCGGCGTGATGTAATCATTCTTGCGGAGGTACTGAATCAGGGTTCGGGCCATGGGCGACTTGAGCAACTCACGGTCGGCCATTTCGGGGGTGATAATAAGCTTACTGGTGGGCACGGATTTATCCTTGGCCCGGACGTAAATGGTTCGTTTTCCCGATTCATCGATCACATAATGAGGCTTCTCGCTGCTTTCCGGCACGGTGATAATTAAAACCAGCCGTCCATCGGGTGCCAGTGTTTCGTAACTGATCGCGAGGGAAGGTTCAACCAGCCGGTCGGCGGCTTCTTCCAGTTTATCCATCTCCCGGAATTCGGAGGGCACCCCCATAATCTTACCCAGGTCAGTAACGCCAATCAGCAGTGTGCCACCTGATGTATTCGCGAATGCCGCCAACGTCCGGGCTATCCGGTAAGCTGACGAAAGGGAACGTTTAAATTCGAGCCGGGTATGTTCGCCCTGGCCAATTAAATCATCGAGTTGATTACGGGTCATAGATAAAAAACTACACGCTGAGGTCTTTGTTCTCGTGAAGTAATATAGCGTGTTCAGACCAAATAATCTAATGTAATCGGTCCTTTCGTTAGGAGCCGTGATAGCGTTCTTTGTGAAAGAATCGACTACGTAAAAACAAGACACGTGTGTAGCCCCGTTTATTTACACGTGCTAAAGTCCTAAAAAAATAGCTGAGAATCGGCTGAATAATCCTGACGTATTGATGGCGACACCAATGAAGTACAGATATAGATTGATGAAAAAGCTGAATCCCAATTAAAAAAGGAAACGAACGTTGATTCGTTTCCTTTTTTAATTGGGATTCAGCCGGACGCATACGCGTCAAAGTCATGTGTCCGATTATTCTGCTGCCGGATTTTGTTTTTTCCGACCACGTGGTTTACCGGTGTATTCTGGCTTTGGACTTTCACTACCTAATTTCAGTTCGAATCCAGTTACGCCTTCTTCGTAATCGAAAGGTTTGACCGTAAAGGTATATTTAGTTTCAGCGAAGTCGATACCACCTCTCTGAAGAATGAACGGCAACGAGATTCCGTAACTTTTAGCTCCCTGAGCAAGTTCGAACGTTTGATCCTGTTCTTCGTCGCTTGGAATCAGATACAGTGATTTGATTTTACGTTTCCCGTCCTGGGTTCCAACTTTGAACCGATTATTGGCCGGATCGAATCCTAATTGGCTGATCGTTTTCGCTGGAAAGACTAATTTACCCGTAGACGAAATATAGCCCGTTACGGGGGTAGATTTCGCGACACTCTTTTCGGTTTTTTTTGTGGATTCACTGTTCTCGTCAGGAGAAAAGAATCGTATTTGTTTGGCTTTCATCGACAGTATGTAAATTGTTTTTTGATACAGACGGGCAAATATAGCAAGTCTTGTTACTAAAAAAGAAAAACTACGTTTTAACAACCAACAAAAAAAAGACTATTAGGTTTCAATATTTTTGCGTCGCGTGGGTTTTAATTAAGACCATGAATTTACAAACGAACAACTGGTAAAGTTAGGAAAGCTATGCAGGACTTTATACCTATAAACCAGATTATACAAGGCCTCTTTTCTTTTGATTTACAGATGATTATGCGTTAATGACGTCTGTCTTGTAGGCTCTGTAAAAGCCTTTAAAACAAGCCTTCTGGTAAATTTTGAGCAATAATTATGTACCCAACGATGGGTTTTTGGGATTAATTTTGTTTATCAATTACAAGAAGCTGGAAATAGTAAAAAATTTCTATTATGCTTTATCAAAAAACAGTGACCACAACAATTAGCTACGCATAGCGAAATCAGCTATGTCCTATAATGCTAATAGATTACTTGCCCGGGAACAGAAAGATGAATACCGATTTCGATAATTCATTTACGTCTTTCCGGGTAGTTATAGCCCTGAAATATTGTTGCCTGAAATTATTTATCCGCAGGTTTGGGTGGTTCCACCAACCGGATAACCTGGAGCACTGTCTGATTTTATCATTACTAATTTGTTTGCTCAGAGCCAAGCCTTTTTGCGTGAAACTTACCAGTAGGTAGGCTAATTCGTTTTACCAAGTGGGTACTTGTGTGAGAGCATTCGGCTCTGTATTATCAGCAAGAGTAGCGGGTTTGCAGCTGGCTAATTAACGGATCAAACAGAAACACAAGGAGAATTACCCGCCGTTAACATTTGCGTGATCTGCCGTAGAAAAATCATGTAAAAAATATTTTTTACGAAATTAAGGCTCTGGTTATCAGAGCTTACTTGCTATGTTGACAAGGCAAAATCACTCCCGCCAGTCAGCATTAAAATGACGACTTATAGTAATAAATTATGGAAGAAAACCCAATTGGGAGGGGGGCTCAGGCCGATAGCTGGCTCAGTCGATTTAGTATAACCTGATGAGAAATCTGGGCCTTTATCAGCCACACCTGATTTTTGTTGATCATCGCTTCGTACTGGCTGATGACCTGTGATTTTATCGGGCCGGTAGAGAAGTTTTCCTGGGTACGCACAAGCAGTTGTTCCAGGCGCTTGATCAGCTTTTCGTAACTCGCAATTTTCGTTTCGTATTGTTGAGCCCGCTGTTGAATCAACGGAACGAGCAGTGATTTCTGGGAAGGCGTTGACAAGGCTGGCTCATTTAATAAGGTCTGCCATTCATTTTCTAATTCCTGCATAGCGACCATGAATGGCCCGCCATCAAAAATAGGAAGCGGCAATTCTGTTCGGTTGCCCTCATCGATAATATAAGCCTGCAATAAGGTGCTGCCCTTGGCGACGATATCACTCAGAAACTCGAAAGCAATCTCCAGTTTGTCCAGTTGGCAGGAGAATTTCCGGATTTGGAAATTCTGGTCTCTGGCGGTCAGAAAAAGTACCATAAGCAAGCGAAATTAATCCGGTGATTGTAGTGAAAGATGAACCGGCCGAGATCGTAGGTGGATAAAAAACGAAGGCAAATATAAGCCAGTGGTACCTGCGCTGGCCAGACAGGATGATATATTACGACAAATGGGGCTTGTCTTCAGACACAACGGGCGGGCGGTTGCGCCAGCACCAATAGAACGGTAGCCCTGTGGCTATTAGACCCAGGCCGGTCAGGGCTTCGCGCGGTTGATTAATGAGGGTCATGATGACCAGCAGGGTGCAGCAGGTCAGGAAGAACAAAGGAACAAACGGATAGCCGATGACGCGGTAGGGACGCACTAAATCGGGTTGTTTATACCGAAGCCGCATGACTCCAACGGCCGTTGCTCCATAGAAAATAAAGGAAGCAAACACGAGCATATCTGTAAGCTGGTCAAAGCTCCCCGACCAGACCAGCACAATAGACCAACTCCCCTGTAGCAGGATGGCTACCGATGGGGTTTTGTAGCGGGGATGAATAACCGCGGCTGCTCTGAAAAACAGGCCATCGCGCGCCATCGCGTAGAAAACACGGGCGGGCATCAGAATCGATGCGTTGGTTGAATTGGAAGTCGTGACCAGAATCAATACAGAAATAAACAGGGCTCCTCCCCAGCCAGCGGCCTGCCGCACGACTTCCACAGCCGCAATTTTACCGGGTGTGCTGGCTAGTTGTGCCAGCGCGTCGATGGGCAGCACGTACAGATACACCGCATTCAACAAGACATAGATCGTGATAACCAGGCTGGTACCTACGCCGAGAGCAATGGGTAGGTTGCGCTGCGGATTTTTGATTTCTTCCCCAATATAACCGATCTGATTCCAGCCATCGTAGCCCCAAAACGCCCCCAGTGAGGCAACAATCAAAGAGCCCAGCAGGCTTCCATGCCCGTTTGGGACCGGTGTTCGGGTCGATTGAGTCAAATGGTTTATACTGCCCATCGGGGCCAGAAAACCAAGAACCGCAATAAGCAGGATAGCGGCAAAAGTCAGGTAGATGAGAAAGCGACTGAGGCCCTCCGCAAACGACACGCCCCGGTAATTGACAAAGCTCAGAAAGAGAATCAGCGACGTGGCAATGAGCTTTACGACAAATTCGGTGGACGCGCCCGGTGAGCCGAGCAGCGTGATCAGCGACTGACCAAACACATACGCCAGAGCCGCAATGGTAGCGGTTCGCACGACCATAAAGGCACCCCACCCGTATAAGAAGGCGAATAAACGACCGTATAGTTTCTTGAAATAAAGGTACTCGCCCCCCGACTGCGGAAACAGTCCCGCCATTTCGGCATAGGTTAAGGCTCCGGCTAGACTGACAACGCCCGCCATCACCCAACAAGACAACACCAGCAGGGGAGACCCCAGTTCGGCCGCCATAGGAGCTACCTTTTTGAAAACCCCGGAGCCGACAATGCCGCTAACAACCAGGACAATAGCAGAACGTAAACCAAGAGAACGAGCAAGTTTGGGCATGCCGGACAGCGAATAATTAGACGAATGATGAGAATTCAGGATATACCAGATCCGGTCAGCGAGGGAAGAGCTTCATCGGCTCAGCGCAACGTCGGCTACCTGATCTTGTTCCGGTCGAGCCCTAGTCCAGCCTGATTGGTTGGCTGCATGAGCCCATCTTCCAGCATGAATCCGCCTGAAACGACGTCTTCGGCCAGGTCCAGGCTACCGTCCAGATCTAGGTAGCGGGTATTGGGGCAGGTAAAAGCAGCGTGCAAAGCGGCTGTAATGCTGATCCGACTTTCGTCGTTGCAGCCCCAAAATAAGGAAATACCCGCCGATTGAGCGATGGTTGCCAGGTCGAGGGCCGAACGAATCCCTCCGCACTTCATTAGTTTTATATTAAAAATGCCGAAGGGGCGCGGATGATGCGCCAGTACCGAGGCCGTTCGGGCATCTTTCAGCGATTCATCGGCGGTTAACAACTGGCGAATTTCCGCCGGTAAGCCGACTAGCTCAAGTTCCTGACCAACGGGCAATGGCTGCTCGATGAGTTCTACCGCAGCCGATTGGGTTGCCGTCAGAAAGCGTTTCAGATCACTCAGGGAGTAGCCCTGGTTCGCATCAACGCGCAGGGTCAGGGCCGTGCCGTACGTCTCCCGGAGTTTCAGAATACGCTCAATATCTTCGTCTACATCGAGCCCCGTTTTCACTTTCAGGGCCCGAAATCCCTGTTCGGTGTAGCCAGCCGCTTCCCTCAGGGTGTCCGCAACGTTCATGATGCCGATGGTCACGGAGGTAGGCAGCGATCGGTGTTTCTGACCATAAAACTGAACAATGGGAACACCCAGGTAGAGGCCGAAGGCGTCGTGTAAAGCGATGTCTACCGCGGCCAGCGTACCAGGCGCATTCGGAAACTGATGCCGGGCTTCGTCGATCAGGGCATTGAACAGCCGGATATCCCGACCGACCAGGCTCGTCATCCACTCATGCTGCAGGTTGTGCAGCGTCTGCTCCGGCGATTCACCCACTACTTCCGGGTCGGGGTTGGCCGCACCGAGACCAACCAGGCCGTTGGCCAGTTCGATCTCCAGAAAGATATTTTCTACCGCCGAGGTGGTCTGGTAGGCAATGGTATATGGCTTGGTTAGAGCCAGGTTCCGGCGGTAAGCGCGGACGGCGTTAATGCGCATGAGCCGAAGCGGTAAGGTTCTGAAGGATGGGCAAGAGGGACATGACGCCTTCTTCGAGCGGTAATAAAACAGGGATGCCAAGCTGATCGGCGTACTGTTTCTGGAAAGCAAACGCTTCGT
Source organism: Spirosoma lituiforme (assembly GCF_054776635.1). Classification (NCBI taxonomy): domain Bacteria; kingdom Pseudomonadati; phylum Bacteroidota; class Cytophagia; order Cytophagales; family Cytophagaceae; genus Spirosoma; species Spirosoma lituiforme. The sequence continues at coordinate 279,897 of NZ_BAAHBO010000001.1, read as the reverse complement.
CGCGGCTGCATCCTTCGGTGTTGAGGGCCAGCGCGATAACGGCCGATCCATAACACCGAATCAGGTCAATTTCGGATTCGACGGACCTTATGCGGCCCCAGGCTGGAATATGGTCATAGTGAGTCCGTTTGGGGGCGTGCACCAGCACCACATGGCGCGCATTGCCCGATACCAGAAACTCGGCCCCGCAGGGGCCGCTGGGGTTTCGGAGAGCGGCCTGCCCTTCAATGAGTAATACATCAGCATCGGTTTCCCGCCAGCACGAGACCAACGCATGCTCCAGTTCCCCGGAAACAAAATCATTCAGGGTCGAATCAAAAATGAACCCGTACGGAATACCCTGTAACCAGCCGGTTTGACCGGTATAAATCATCTGCGCGTTCAGGTTATGGTGGCTGCAGGCTTCCTGAATCAGGCGAGCCGTGGTTCGTTTCCCCAGCGCACAGTCGGTGCCCATGATCGCAATAATGGGCGCTGTGATCTGATTGATCTCGCCCGTCCAGAAATGCAGTTCGTGGCGCTGTTTCGGGCGCCGGACGTCAATTAGTGTGCCGCCATATTCGCAGGCCAGTGCAACCAAATGGGGCTTTTCGCTCAGAAATTCGTGCAGCCCGTTTACCACCGACAGCCCCTTTTCAAGGCATTGGGTAATATCGTCGATCATGGCCGGCGGTAGGATGCCGCCACTCGTTGCCACCGCCACAATGGCGAACGAAACCTGACCCAGGGTTGACAGGGCTTCCTGTACGGAGGAGAAAATGGGAATGCCTCTGAATTGCCCGTCGAGGATCGTGCCCGCGTCCTGCCCGGCTGTCGGGGCATCGACTACACCCGTAATGGTGTAGCGATCGGTACCCCGAATCAGGCCATGAGCGGTCTTCGCATCGGTGGTGGTCAGTAGGCCATCAGTAAGCAGAATGGCATGGTTACTCATCAGATAATTATGCTTTTTATTCAGCTAAAACTATAAATTTATTCTTATAATTGACGATAAATGGATGATACGTGTGCAAATAGTGATTATTATAGAATAATATTCTTTTTTATTGGTTGTGTTTCTGGGTAAAAAGAAATCCATTCGCCACCCCTATGCTCGATGATACAGATTTTTACTTATTGACACTTTTACAACGCGACGCGAAACGCACCATTAAAGAACTGGCCGAAGAGCTGGGCATGACTACGACGCCCATTTTCGAACGCATCAAACGAATGGAGCGCGACGGCGTTATTGAGGCCTATGTGGCCCTGGTGAACCAGGACAAAATAGGCCGTCCGTTGATCGTTTTCTGCAACGTGTCCATGCCCGATTACACGCCGGACAACATCGCTGCATTCGAAAACTATATTCGCCAGATGCCCGACGTGCTGGAAGCATACCATCTGGCCGGGACCATTGATTATCAGCTGAAAGTGGTCATGAGCGACATTAAAGCGTACGCCAGTTTTCTGCAGCAAATGGCCAAACTCCCCATGATACGCGTCTACAGCAGCTCCATCGCGTTGTACGCTGTCAAACAATCGACTATACTACCCGTACCCACCAAACACAAACGACCATGAGATTCATTCTGCCCGCCATTCTCTTTGGTATGGTAACCGGCCAGTTAATGGCCCAGTCAATCCGTCAGCCGTTGACCGCCCGGTTGAAGACGTTGGATTCCGTGCTGACAACGCTGCATGGGCAGGCCATGTTCAACGGGGTGGTGCTGGTAGCCGAGAAAGGTTCGGTTCGGTATAAAAAAGCCTTTGGGGTGGTAAACAGCGCCACCAATGAACCGCTGACAACGGCCTCGTCGTTCAATCTGGCATCCCTCTCGAAACAATTCATTGCGTTAATGGTCATGCAGTTAAACGAGCAGGGCAAGCTGCGTTACGATGAACAGGTACGGACTTATTTACCCGATTTTCCGTACGATACCATCACTGTCCGGCACCTGCTCACACACACGTCGGGCCTGCCCGAATACTTCGATCTGGCCCAGCAGTACACAAGCCCGCTGGATACGCTCACGAATACCCGTATGGTACAGTTGCTCAGCGAGCACAAACCTCCGCTTGGGTTCCAGCCTGGCTCGCGCTGGGAGTATAGCAACACCGGCTATGTCGTGCTGGGGTCGCTCATCCGGACTTTATCGGGCATGCCGGTAGAGCAGTTTTTCGAGCAGCAGATTGCGAAGCCGCTCCACCTGAAAAACACCTACATCTATTACCTCAACAGCACAACAACGCCCCGCAACCGCGTGTACGGCTTTCAGCGCGAGAACGGCAAAAATCAGCTCAACGATTTAATCCGGCTGGACGGAGTCATTGGCGATGGGAATGTGTATTCGTCCGTGGAGGACTTACTCATTTGGGAGCAGGCCCTGAAAACGGGAAAGCTGCTGAAACCCGGCGTTTATCAGGAGGCCATTACCCCCGTTAAACTGAACAATGGGCAAACGTATCCGTATGGGTTTGGGTGGGGCCTGGAAAACGATGGCCGCGTACTGGCGCATACCGGCAGCTGGGTGGGTTTTCAAAACGTAATTGTTCGATATCAGGATACCCAGCAAACCCTGGTTGTACTCACCAGTGGCAGCGACGGGCTGGCTTGCCGTATCGCCCGTAATGTGCTGGAAGGAAAATCATTCCGTATTCCCAAAACGAGCCTGATTACGAACAGCCGGCTTATTGATGGTACGGGTGTAGCGGCTCGTAAAGCGGCTGTGCGGCTTCGAAACAACCGTATCTGGGAAACAGGTGAGCTGACCCCTTTTCCGGCCGAGTCGGTAACCGACGCCCACGGATTGGTGCTGGCCCCTGGCTTTATTGACAGCCACAGCCATCACGTGGCTGGCTTCGACACAAACCCGGATGCGTTGGCGGTGGTGAATCAGGGTGTTACAACGGTTGTGTCCGGGCAGGATGGCGGGAGCTACTGGATGGATACGCTGGTGGCTCAACTGAAACGCCAGCCGGTGGCGGTTAACGTGGCGACTTATACGGGTCAGGCCACGCTGCGGCAGTGGGTAATGGGCGCCAACGGACTTTACCGGACGGCAAAACCCGATGAGGTTTTGCGGATGAAAGACCTCCTTCGGGCCGAGTTGGGCAAAGGCTCGCTGGGGTTGTCGACGGGTCTGGAATACGAAAGCGCCTTCTTTTCCAGCCGCGATGAAGTGAGTCAACTGGCGCAGGTCGCGGCTGATTCGGGTGGCCGCTACATAAGCCACATCCGCAGTGAAGACATTGCGCTGGACGATGCCGTCGATGAGATTATTCAGATTGGACGGCTTACGAAAATGCCGGTCCAGATTTCACACCTGAAAATAGCCCTCCGCGATAAATGGGGCCAATCCACCCGACTGCTGGCCCAGTTGGAGCAGGCCCGTGCGGAGGGGGTGAACATCACCGCCGACTGTTATCCGTATGATTACTGGATGTCGACGCTGCGGGTGCTTTTCCCAAAACGGGATTATACGAACGCGGCCAGTGCCGAATTTGCTGTCGATCAGTTGTTTGACCCCCGGCAGTCGGTGCTGGTACGGTTTGCCGCTAACCCGGCCTACGCCGGGAAAACGGTTGGTGCTATTGCCTCGCTGCGTCGGGAGAAGCCCGCTCAAACGCTGATGAATCTGGTAGCCGAAGCCGCTGAATTTTCGACGAAGAACCCGAATGTCGATGGCGTTGAGGGTGTTATGGGGAAGTCGATGGACGAGCCTGATGTCGTTAATTTCCTGACCTGGCCCCATACCAACATCTGTTCCGACGGCGCTACCGATGGCCATCCGCGCGGGTACGGAGCCTTTACGCGGATTTTGGGCCGTTACGTTCGCGACCAGAAGGTGATGCCCCTCGAAACGGCCATTCAGAAAATGACCAGCCTCACCGCCGAACACCTCGGGCTTGAAAAGAGGGGAGTGGTGGCGCCTGGCTACTACGCTGACCTAGTGTTATTCAATCCCGATACGGTCCAGGATAACGCGCGCATTGGCGACAACAAAGCGTTATCAACGGGTATCGAAGCGGTCTGGGTGGCCGGGCAACTGGTCTACAAGGACCAACAAGCGACCGGTTCCCATCCGGGTGTGTTGATTCGGCGCTGACTTATTGAGGAGGGTAAATTTATTGACCACAGAGGCACAGAGTTAGAACAAATAAGAGCTATCGCTTCAATCTTTGTGTACTCTAGGCCTCTGTGGTTAATAAATTAGTGCGCTTACCTACGAGTGTCCTCAATGATTTTGATTTGCTCGTTAATAAAGACTGGACCGTTGACCAGTAGTTGCGTTAGGCAGAATTTCTTAGTGACAAGTTTTCCCTCTTTAGCCAGTTCTTTTTGACGTCTGGCTTTTTGCGCTGGCGAGAGTTGCTTAACTATGGTCAGTAAGTCCTGAAAAGGTATATGTACTTTCACTTCCATAGCCAAACATAAGGTTTTGGTTTATTCGCCATTGGTCAACAAGAATGGTTCTGAACACGTCGGCCTGTTTTAATTCACCAGAAATAATAGCAGATAGTTAAATTTGTAGAGAAAAGAGTGTTGGCCCTGGCAGTCGCTACCCACAAACCATAAACCATAAACGAGTTTTGATTCCTGCCGTAGACGCGTTGCTAAAGGACATTCGTAATAAACGGATTGCGCCTGTTTACCTCATTCATGGCGATGAGCCGTTTTACCTCGACCGGATTGCCGAGGAACTGGAAAAAGTGGCGGTGCCGGTGGCCGAGCGTGGCTTTAACCAATTCGTTCTCTTCGGAAAAGATGCCGATGCCGGTGCCGTACTCAACTACGCCCGACGCTACCCGTTCATGGCCGAGCGCCAGCTGGTTCTGGTGAAAGAAGCCCAGCAGATGAACGGCATCAACGATAAAGCGACGCAGACTTTATTCGAGGATTATGCGCTGAATCCGCTCCCCAGCACCATACTCATGCTGTGTTACGTCCGGGAAGATGGCAAACCCGCCCTCGATGAGCGAAAAGCGTGGGTAAAAGCGTTCGGGGCGAAGGGAAAACTGTTGGGTGTCAAAAAGTTATACGACAATAAAATTCCGGACTGGGTAGGGGAGTACTGCCGCGAACAGGGAAGTAAAGTGAGTCCGAAAGCCTGCCAGCTGCTGGCCGACCACATCGGGAACGATCTGAAACGGCTGGCCAGTGAGATCGACAAAATTCTGATTAATCTGCACGTGGGCGAAGAGATTTCGGCGGCAACGGTTGAGCGGTTGGTCGGGATCAGCAAGGAATACAACGTATTTGAACTTCAAAAAGCCCTCGTTCAGCGCGATGTTGTTAAGGCAAATCAAATCGTCGATTATTTTGGCCGGAATCCGAAAGACAACCCGCTGGTCGTTATTCTGGCGCAGCTGTTCGGCTATTTCAGTAAGGTTATTCTGGTACAGGCATCCAAGGATCAGACCGACAAGGGGCTGGCTCCGCTGTTGGGCGTTAACCCGTTTTTCGTGAAAGATTACCTGACCGCTGCCCGCACGTTTCCACTCCCTAAAGTAGCCAGCATTATCAGCGCTATCCGTCGGGCCGACGCTCGCAGCAAAGGCATTGATAGCCCGACCATGAACGAAAGCGATATTTTGCGGGAGCTGGTGTTTGACGTCCTGCATTGAAGAACGATTCTTTAACCACTCATAAGCCGCTCCGGGAAACTGAAGCGGCTTTTTTGGTGGGGTAACGTCGGTTGGGATCAGTGGACGCAGCCAGAGCTTTAATCCCAAAATAATTTCGCCTTACCTCGCCTGATTAGGTACAGTCTACATTTTTGTTTAATATTGCAACATTGTTGCATAAATAGAGTTGTGCTTTCGGGAAGGTCGCGAAGGCCGTAGGGCGAATGAATAACGCAAAGAAAATAAGTTTCCTGATCGGGCTATTTGTCGCCGTTGCATCACGGATTCTGGCCCAGTCAGATTCGTGCGTGGCCAGGCTGCAAGGCCAGATGCTGGGTCAGGATACGAAACAGCCACTGATCGGGGCAACCGTTTATGTTCGCGAGCTAAAAACAGGCGCCGTTGCTGACTCGGTTGGTCATTTCCAGCTTGAGCGTGTCTGCGCCGGACGATACACGCTTGACTATCAGTTTGTTGGTTATAAGACTAGCACGGTGTCCGTTCAGGTTGGCCGAGAACCTATCGTGACGATCAACCCCGTCCAACTTCAATCGGACAACCAGACGCTACAGGAAGTCGTCGTGACCGAGCATCGCTCAGAAGCGCAACAGTTGCTGCAAACCCAGGTAAGCTTGTCTGGGGCGGCCCTTGATCAGACCCGGGGCCAATCGCTGGGCGAAAGTCTGAAAACTCTGGCCGGATTGTACGCCATCCAGACGGGTCCCAGTATTTCCAAACCGGTTATTCACGGGTTGTACAGTAACCGGATCATCATTCTGAACAATGGCATCCGGCAGGAAGACCAGCAATGGGGAACCGAGCACGCGCCCCAGGTCGATCAGTTTTTGGCCTCTCGCCTGACGGTGATTAAAGGCGCGGCCAGCATCCGGTACGGCTCCGACGCGATCGGGGGCGTTATTCTGGTGGAGCCGAAAGCAATGCCCACTAAACCCGGCATCGGTGGCGAGGTAAATCTGGTTGGGGCCACCAACGGCGGCATGGGCGTTGTGTCCGGCATGATGGAAGGGGCCGCGCCGGCGTACCGGTTCGGTAAAAAACTGATGGGGTTAAGCTGGCGTTTGCAGGGGACGTTCAAACGGTCGGGTTATGTCAAAACGCCCCACTACTATCTGGAAAATACCAGCTACCACGAAAACAACTTCTCGGGCGATCTGCACTACGATCACAAAAACATGGGTGTGGAGCTGTTTTACAGCCAGTTTGATACTAAAATAGGGTTGTTTACGGGTGCTCAGGTGGGTAGTCTGGCCGATTTATATGCCGCCATCAGTCGGCCGGAGCCGTTGTCGCAACCCGGTTTTTCATACGCACTCAACCGGCCGTACCAGGCTGTGAAGCATGATCTATTCAAGGTCCGGGCGCACCTCCACCTCAACGGAGGAGGCACGCTGACGGCGACGGTTGCCCGGCAGCAAAATACCCGCCGGGAGTATGATTACGTCTCGTTCAGCGGCCTGACCACGCCCGAATTATACCTCAAACTGGTTACCCACACGGCTGATCTTGTCTGGGAGCATGCGCCCGTGAAAACGAAAGACCGTGATCATCGGGATGCCGGGCAGTGGTCGGGTAGTGTTGGGTTCAATGGCATCACGCAGGGCAACGTCCGGCAGTATCTGTTTCTGATTCCCAACTTCCGTAATTATGGTGCGGGCCTGTTCGCCATTGAGCGATATGCCGTTGGGAACCTGACCCTGGAGGCTGGTTTGCGGTATGATTACCGCTGGCTTCGGGCCTATTTCCTGGATGAAGTGACGAGGCAGACTTATTCCCGAACGCATAACTGGCAAAATGCGAACGGGTCGCTGGGTGCGGCTTACCAGCTTCGTCCGGATTTAACCCTCACGGCTAACCTCAGCACGGCCTGGCGTGCGCCCAATGTCGCTGATCTGTACTCCAACGGTCTGCACCAGAGCGCAGTAGCCTATGAGCGGGGTAACCCTGACTTACAGCCCGAGCAGGCGTATAACAGTAACCTCGTGCTCGCCTACGCTGGCAAACGGTTGAGCGGAGAAATCGGAGTGTATAACAATCTGATCAACAATTACATCTACCTGAAGCCCGATTCAGTTCCGGTTGTACGGCAGCGGGGGGCATTCCCATCGTATACGTATGCGCAGGTGCGGGCAACGTTCCGGGGTGTCGACGCATCGCTGACTTACAAACTGACCGACCAGTTGACGCTCACGACCAAAAACTCACTGCTGTTTGCCTATAACCAGACGGAGCACGATTACCTCGTATTTATTCCCGCCAACCGGTCTGACAACAACATCCGGTACGACTGGGCAAAATGGGGAAAACTAGCCAATGTTTATGTATCGGTCAGTGGCCTGTACGTCTCCCGGCAAAATCGCGCCCCAGCCGTAACCAGTCGTCAGGAGAACGGAGTCGTCATTTTTACGGGCGATTTTGCAGCTCCACCGCCTGCTTATTTCCTGTTGGGAGCTGAGGTTGGCTTTCAGACTCAGGTGGGTAAGCAGCCCATCAGCGTCATTTTGAGCGGGAGCAATCTGGCTAATGCGGCTTACCGCGACTACCTGAACCGCTTCCGTTATTTCGCCGACGAGCCGGGCCGCAACCTGATGCTAAAGCTCAAACTACCCCTTTTTACCAAGTCATGACCCCGTCACGAACGATAAAACTGGCTCCCCGGGTACGGTGTCTTAACCACGAAATAACCTGAAAATTTAAACTATAAACGTAAGTAACATGAACTACTCTGCAAAATCGATCATCGTACTGTGTCTGGTGCTCCTACTGGCCGGTGCCTGTAAGAAGGACGAACAAAACGTGGCTCCGACAGACGATAACGAAGCCATCACAACGGCCACCCTGACCCTGACGAACAAAGCAGCGTCTACGGACATCGTAACGGCGACCGTCGAAAACCTGAATACTGCCGCTGATTTCAGCAAGGCGACGCTGAACCTAAAAGCGAATACAACCTATACCGGGGCTATTTCGCTGCTGGACAAAACAAAGACGCCCACGCTTGATGCTACGGAGGAAATCAGGGAGAAGCTGAACGAACACCTGTTTGTGTACACCCCCAGCACCGGATTACCGCTAACCGTCACGTTAACCGACAAAGACAGCAACCCCGCCCCGGGTCCCTATCCAGTTGGGTTATCCACCGAAATAAAGACCGGTGCTGCCGGATCGGGCCAATTGAAGGTTGTTTTACGTCACCAGCCTAACTCGAAAAACGGAACCGCAACCCCCGGCTCATCTGATCTGGATACGTATTTCAACGTAGTGATTCAGTAGTTTTCAACTAGACGTCATTCATAAGAAAAGCGTTGACTTATCTCGAGTCAACGCTTTTCTTATGAATGGGGACGGAATGTTATTCGACGTTTGCCAACGCATGTCTGACGACACATCCAGGAAACTTTGATTATCAGCTGTCCATAAAGATCAAAACCCGCTTTTGGGCGGGTTTTGCTGACAGTGGAGATAAAGTCAAGAGTAGCGGGGAGCAGGATCGAACTGCCGACCTTAGGGTTATGAATCCTACGCTCTAACCATCTGAGCTACCCCGCCGTTTCGTTCCACAAAAGTAAGGAAAAATGCACTCGAAGCAAAAAAAATCGTTGACTTTCGCAAAAAAAATCGTTTACCTTTGCCAAGGCCCCTCCTTTCCAAGCAACGATCGTATGGAGAAATTTAAGTTTATCGCCGAATATGAACTTCGGGCATCTCCCAAAATGCTGTTTCCCTACATCAGTACCGCTTCCGGCTTATCGCAATGGTTCGCCAGCAAGGTCAATACGATGCCTGAGCAACGGTTCGACTTTCAGTGGGACAACGAAAGTCACATCGCCCGGCAGGTATCGATGCGGCAAAATAAGGGGGTACGCTTCGAATTTCTGGAAACAGCCGAAACCGGCTCCGATAATAATTACGTCGACTTTCGGGTCGATCAGAGCGAATTGACGCAATCGACGTTTCTGCGCATCACCGACTACTCGACAACCGCCGACGAAGAGGAGCTACAGGATCTGTGGGATGGCCTGATGGATAAGCTTAAAGAGATTGTAGGAAGTTAAAATTAGTTAACGGAGGCCCGCCGATGAACTATGAAAGCCCCAAAATACGTACTACGTGTAGCGTATTATAGATAAATCAGATCGACGCAGAACACCTGCTCTGTATCTGTCCATTCGGGTCCGCCTGCGCGGCATAGCAGAATGAAAAAAATAGATAAGTTAGTGCTCGGCTCGTTTTGGGGGCCGTTTTTTTTGACACTTGGCGTCGTCATCTTCATCTTCCTGATGCGGCTGCTGATGTTCTACATCGACGAATTCGTCTCCAAAGACCTTGATCTGGCTACCTTCGGTCGCTTACTGTTTTACTTTGCCTTACTGACTATCCCAACCGCTCTGCCGCTGGCCGTCCTCTTGTCGTCTTTGATGACGTTTGGCAATCTGGGCGAGTTTTTTGAACTGACCGCGCTCAAAAGCGCGGGGATCTCGCTTACCCGGGCGATGCAGCCATTGCTGATCGTTGCGACGTTTATCAGCGCGTTTTCGTTCTGGTTCAATAATTCAGTAGCACCCTGGGCCAACCTGAAAGGATACAGTCTGCTCTACGATATAAAAACTGCCAAAGCTACCCTGAACCTGAAGGAAGGTATCTTCTACAATGATTTGCCGGGCTATAGTATTAAGGTCGACCACAAGGTAAAAGCTGGTAAAAACAGCACCACCGGTGACCTGCTCAAAGGGCTGGTTATTTACAAGCACCCAACGAGTGGTATTGAGTCGGGTAATCGCGAAATCATTCTGGCCGATTCAGGGCGGATGTATACCGATAAAGACCGAACCTACCTCGTGTTTCAGCTCTTCAATGGCAATGATTACCAGGAGTACTCGGACAACAGCGTCAGTTATGCCAGTAATGGACCGTCGGCCCAGGGGGCTCAGTTCATGCGGAACGGGTTCAAGGACTACCGGCTTGTGATCAGTCTGGAGTCGTTCGGTATCAAACGGACCGATGAAAACCAGTTTGAGTACCACGAGTACATGAAAGACCTCAAGCAGTTATCGGCTTTAACGGATTCTCTGCGGAAAGACTACAACAACACCAGTCTCGTCGTCGCCGGCTCGTCGCGTCAGTATTATAATTACCAGTTCAAGGCTGACGCTATTTTGAAACAGAAGAAGATTACGGCCGGCAACTGGGTTGACTCGCTGTTTAAAAAACAAACGATACCTACCCCCGATCTGGCTCAAATGGCGCTGAACCAGGCCCAGAGTATTTTGTCGTACTCTACGTCGAATGTAACGTACCTGACCGAGAAGGAAAAAAACGTTTGGCGGTATGAACTGGAGAGCCACCACAAGTTCACGCAGGCGGTATCGGTCTTTGTGATGTTTCTGATTGGGGCGTCGATGGGAGCGATCATCAAAAAAGGCGGCTTTGGTCTGCCCGTGTTGATTGCCATCGTGTTCTTCATCTTCCTGTACGTACTGACCATTGCCGGCGACAAGTACGCCAAGGATGGGTTGCTATGGGTGCCCATTGGTGCCTGGATGGCCAACATTGTGCTGTTTCCGCTGGGGCTGCTGCTCATGCAACGCGCCCGACACGATTCCCGGCTGTTCGATAAAGATGTGTACCTGATTGCCTGGGAGAAGCTGAAAAACCGCTGGCTGGTCAGCCGAAAAGCATAAAGACGGTCTCCGGCTGGAGCTGACCGTACCGCTGGCTCACGAACTTACGGCTTTAACGTACGAACGTACCGCTTTTTTTCCTATATTTGCACCCGAATTCATTAGTTCAATTTAATTAGCTGTCTGAAGATGTATCTAACGACCGAAAAAAAACAGGAGATCTTCTCCACCTCGGGTTACGCCAAAAGTGCTACTGACACCGGGTCGGCCGAATCCCAGATCGCGCTTTTTACTTATCGGATCAGTCATTTGACTGGCCACCTGAAAGCTCACAAGCACGATTACGGCACTCAACTGGGTTTATTAAAATTAGTTGGTAAGCGCCGGCGTTTGCTGAACTACCTCCTTAAAAAGGACATTACGCGGTACCGGGCTATCCTGGCTGCACTGGGACTCCGGAAGTAATTCAGGACTACCAACAAAAAGGGAATCTGCTACACAGTAGATTCCCTCATTTTTGTTGTTTCTATTGGCAGAGAGTGCACGTAAGTACAAGTAAAAAGGTTAGCTGGGTAGGCTGCCGAGCGGTTTAAAGCTGTAAGAGGACGTATTCAAAATCTGTTGTATGTTTGAGATCACCACGCAATCCGTTGCGCTGCCCGACGGGCGGGAAATTACCATCGAAACCGGAAAACTGGCCCGTCAGGCCGACGGCGCGGTGGTTGTCAGGTTGGGCGACACCATGTTGCTGGCCACTGTTGTATCGAGTAAAGACGCTAAAGAGGGCGTTGATTTTCTTCCTTTATCCGTTGATTACCAAGAGAAATTTGCGTCGGCTGGCCGCATTCCGGGCAGTTTCCAACGGCGTGAAGGTCGGCTGGGTGACCACGAAATTTTGATCAGCCGTTTGGTTGACCGCGCATTGCGGCCAATATTTCCGGATAATTACCACGCCGATACGCAGGTAATGATCACCCTGATTTCCGCCGACCCCGAAGTTCAGCCTGACGCACTGGCCGCGCTGGCTGCCTCGTCGGCTCTGGCGGTATCGAATATTCCCTTTAACGGACCAATTTCTGAAGTACGCGTTGCGAAAATTGACGGCCAGTACAAGATCAATCCGAAGACCTCCGAACTGGAACGGGCTACCATCGACCTGATCGTGGCGGCTACGGCCAAAGATATTTGTATGGTAGAAGGCGAAATGGACGAATGTTCAGAAGCCGAAGTCGTGGAAGCCTTAAAGGTTGCTCACGAAGCCATCAAAGTACAATGCCAGGCGCAGAAAGAGCTGGAAGCTAAAGTTGGTAAAACGGAGAAGCGGGAATACAACCACGAAACACACGACGAAGATCTTCGTGCCGCTGTTCGTGCGGCTACCTACGATAAAATTTACGCCGTTGCCCTGAAACAGAATCCAAGCAAGAAAGGACGTTCGGATGGCTTTAAGGCTGTTCGTGACGAATACTTAGCTTCGTTCCCGGAAGGCGCAGACGTAAACGTAGGTCTGATCAAAACCTATTTCCACGATTTGGAATGGGAGGCTTCGCGTCGTTTAGTACTCGATGAGCGCACTCGTCTGGATGGTCGCAAACTGGATCAGATTCGTCAGATCTCGGCTGAAACGGGTTATCTACCCGGTCCTCACGGTTCAGCGCTCTTCACCCGGGGTGAAACACAGTCATTGACGACGGTTACGCTCGGTACCAAAACGGATGAGCAGATCGTTGATCAAACCATGTACCAGGGATACAGCAAGTTCCTGCTGCACTACAACTTCCCCGGTTTTTCAACGGGTGAGGTGAAGCCAAACCGGGGTGCTGGCCGTCGTGAAATCGGTCATGGTAACCTGGCCCACCGGTCGCTGAAGAAAGTATTGCCGCCCGCCGAAGAAAATCCATACACGATCCGTATTGTTTCGGATATTCTGGAGTCGAACGGTTCGTCGTCGATGGCTACCGTCTGCGCCGGAACCATGGCTCTGATGGATGCTGGTATCAAGATCAAAGCACCGGTAGCGGGTATTGCGATGGGGTTGATTTCGGACGGGGAGAAATACGCCGTTCTGTCCGATATCTTGGGGGATGAAGATCACCTGGGCGATATGGACTTCAAGGTTACGGGTACCGAAAAGGGTATCGTGGCCTGCCAGATGGACCTGAAAGTAGATGGTTTGTCGTATGAGGTGCTGGCGCAGGCGCTGGAACAGGCCCGCGTTGGCCGGTTGCATATTCTGGGTGAAATGAAGAAGGGCATTGCGGATGTTCGCTCGGATTTGAAACCGCATGCACCACGCGCTATGGTCATCAAAATCGACACCAACCAGATCGGTGCCGTTATCGGACCCGGTGGTAAAGTCGTTCAGGACATTCAGAAAGATTCGGGTGCCGTTGTCAACATTGATGAGCACGATAATGCTGGTTGGGTTAGCATCTTTGCGACCAGCAAAGAAAGCATGGACAAAGCCGTGTCTCGTGTGAAAGGAATCGTGGCGGTGCCGGAAGTGGGCGAGACGTATGTGGGTAAAGTGAAAACGATTCAGCCCTTCGGTGCCTTCGTTGAATTTATGCCGGGTAAGGACGGGCTTTTGCACATTTCCGAGATTAAGTGGGAGCGTCTGGAAACCATGGACGGGGTCTTGCAGGTAGGTGAGGAGGTAACAGTAAAGTTGATTGATGTGGATAAAAAGACCGGAAAGTATCGTTTATCGCGTAAAGTTTTGCTGCCGAAGCCAGAGAACAAAAATGCGTAAGTCATTGTTACTTTTTCGTGTAATGCAACGTCAAACGATAGCGTTATATAGTCACTCCACCGGGGACAACGGATTATGAGACAGCTAAAGATTTCAAAACAGATAACCAACCGCGAGAGCCAGTCGTTAGACAAGTACTTGCAGGAAATTGGTAAAGTGGACCTGCTTACCCCTGATGAAGAGGTAACGCTAGCCCAGAAAATACGGGAAGGTGACCAACTATCGCTGGAGCGACTAACGAAAGCAAACCTTCGCTTTGTGGTGTCGGTGGCTAAGCAATACCAAAACCAGGGCCTTTCTTTGGGTGACCTGATCAACGAAGGAAACCTGGGTCTGATCAAGGCGGCACAACGTTTCGATGAAACGCGTGGATTTAAATTTATCTCGTACGCCGTTTGGTGGATTCGTCAGTCTATTCTTCAGGCGTTGGCCGAACAATCCCGGATCGTGCGGCTACCCCTCAACCGGGTTGGCTCGCTAAACAAGATCTCGAAAACGTTCTCGGACCTGGAGCAAAAATTTGAGCGGGAACCATCGCCGGAAGAGTTAGCGGCAGTGCTGGAAATATCCGCGGCTGAAGTCGTTGATACCCTGAAAATTTCAGGTCGGCACGTGTCGATGGACGCTCCGTTTGTGCAGGGTGAAGAAAATAGCCTTCTTGACGTACTGGAAAATGACGGCGAAGACAAACCTGATTCTGGTCTGATCAACGACTCGCTGCGCAAAGAGGTGCAGCGGGCCCTGTCGACCTTGACGCAACGGGAAGCGGACGTTATCACGCTCTATTTTGGGTTGAATGGCGAACATGCTATGACCCTCGAAGAGATCGGTGAAAAATTCAACCTTACCCGGGAACGGGTTCGGCAAATAAAAGAAAAAGCCATTCGTCGGTTACGCCACACCTCGCGGTCGAAAGCGTTAAAGACGTACTTAGGCTAACGTTCCTGTTTGTATGTGTGCAGAACGGTTCCTTCGAAAGAGGGAGCCGTTTTTGTTTTAATTACTTCTACTTGTCAGTCTGCTTTATCCCATCAAAAGCAAAGAGAACGGGTCTAGTTTAACTTTCCTGGCCTTCTGATTGGCCTATTTTATCATTCTTCCTGCGTCAGAATAATAAAATAGGGGCTTAGTAAAATGTTTCACAGGCCTGGTATAAAAAAAAAGGCAGCCTGTAAAGCTGCCCTTTTCATCTGAATTAAATTAGTTAATTTTTATAGAGCCAGGCGGTCGAACCAGCCAACTCGCTAACAGTTGCCATGCTGGCAACGGCTTCCTCTCGGTCTGCCGAACCCGAGGCTGCTACTTTATACTTAAGCACTTTTTGACCACGTTCAGGCATAATGACAAAGGCATCGGCATAGCCCGCTTTCCGTAGCTGCCGTTTCAAGCGAAGCGCATTTCGCTTGCTTTGAAACACGCCGGCAATAACGGTATAATAAGGCGTTGTACGAATAGCCTTAACGGTAGTAACCGTTGCTTCAGGTGCCAGTTCTGGTTTGGAGGAAGCTAAAGCAGGCTCAGCAACGGTAGTCGGTTCAAGTTTTACTTTAGCTACGTCTGGAGATACTGCCACCAGTTCGGCGGGTGCAGAAGCGGGGGCGGTCAGTGTATCAACCGGTTCGACTATCGCTACAGGCCGTCTAGTAACGGGAGCAATAACTACCGGTTTAGAAACGAGAGTGGGTGTTTCGGAACGTGCGAACCAGGAGGCTGGAACCCGGAACAGGTTAGTGGGGTCGAGGCTACTCTGTAATGGTTGCCCCGGATTAATAACCGAAAAATAACTGAATAGCCCGAGTGAACCGATTAAGAGAGCGGCAGCGGCTACCCGCCAGTAAGGGCGTGCCGGGCGGTAGGGTGTCAACGTTACATCTTCGTCCCGAACCAATACGGGACCGAGCGCCGTAACGGGTACGGCGTCCAGAACAGGCTCGGTTTTATGACCAACCAACTGGGCTGACAACGCACTCATGCCATAAGCTTCGCCAAAGAAATTATGCCGAAGGCTGGGATCGAACTGTAGGCGGCCTTCCTCATTGTGGGTGAATGTTCCGATACCGTCAATCTCGAATCGGCCTTCTGCATTGACTTGCTGACGTACCTCGCTGACGAACTGGCTGATGTATCGTTGAGCACCTTCGCGGGTTACCGGCTCGTGAAGCATGATGTAATTAGCCAGAATACCATCGTCGAAACGAAGGGCCTCATTGAACGCAACACGCTTACGAGGGGGTAAATACAAGCCGCTATTTTCCGTAAAAGCTGCCGGTTGATAGTGAGTAAGAAAAGCTCCTAGTTCGGGAATAACCACACAGTCGTACTGATAGAGCAGCTTTTTGAGGTAGTCTTTTACAGCAGCCATAGGTGCGTTGGTGGAAGGTTTAGAACGAATAACTGATTCCTCCAAGAAAGTTAAGCCCTTGCGTCTGATAATACAAATACCGCTGGTAATTCTGACTAAAGATATTATTCAACGAGACGAAGGCCGAGACTTGTTTACCCAGGAAATAGTCAATTTTCAGGTTGGCGTCGTAGATTGGTTTGAGGGTATAAACCACACCGGAGGTGAAGTTTTTGTTCTTGATACCCTGATAAAAATACAGGTCCGCTGTTACAAATAATTTTTTGTTCAGCGTATACGAGTTACTCCAGGTGGCCGCAAATTGAGGACGTCCCCAGGCCTGTTCGAGCCGGTCAAGGCTGTAGTTAAAATAGTCGGCTTTTAACGAAGAACGAAACTTGTCTTTCTGCGCATAAGCCAGCTGGCCCGAAAGAGTCAGTACATTGGCTATCCCGCCATCGTAGAAAACGAAAAATTTTGAGGTGTCAGTCGTGCTGTTGTTGAATGCCGAGAAGTTCCGGTAACGGGCGTAGGATGCCTTGCCCTCGTATGAAAAACCGCCACCAATATTTCCTTTCGAACCCCCGTAAATATCCCATGACTTAACAGTGTTAACCAGCAGAACTTGCGGGCCAAGCCACTTATTTTCAGCTAATAACGAGCGGAGCGTGTTTCGGTTAATATCGCCGTCAACGCCCGCAAAAATATGAATGTTCGCGATGGGAGCTACGTCAATATCGACCACCGGGAAGGCTCGTGTGTCGTTAATACCCTGTCGCTGATCCGTTTGGTTCACCGCATTGATACCCGCCGTAATGGTAAACAGGGGTGAGGTGTATTTGAACGTGGGCTTCACCCGAAACAGGTTCCGGTTGTCGACAATAGATCCATCGGATCGCTGGGTCACATAGGCATCAGCGGCTACCAGCGCGAACACATTGTCCGTAATGCCGATGGATGCATTCAGGTTGGTTCCCCAGTCAGTTTCGGTGGCGTTGAACCGGTCACTCAAAGACGTAATGCCCGTGCGGAGGGAGTAATCGACGGCGTTTTCCGATTTGGCGTTTTCAATGCCAAGCTTGACGTTTACTGTATTCAGGCGCTGCTTGATCAAATCCGGATTGAAGGAAGACTGGGCGGCATATTCGCGGCTGTAGCCGTAGAAATTGTACGTGTTCCGATCAAAACCGAGGTCGGCCTGTACTTTAAATGCGTCGGCCAGATACTTACCCGTAACCCGCACGCGGGTGTCGCTCTGAGCCGAGTTTTTCCCGTCAACGGGTCCGATGGCCGACGACAAATGCCGAACGGACCCTTCCAGCGCCAGGTTCGACAGGTTGTTGATGCCAAAGAAACCTTCGCCTAAAAAAGAACTGTAATTCCCTGCCCCCAGCTTCACATAGTTGTTGTAAGCTGGCGTTTCGTCGGGTTGCGTGGTGGACGGAGCCAGCACGCCGGGGGTAATTTTAGGATCGCCGATGATTAATTTTCGGTCCTCGAACTCGTACGTCAGTTTTCGCTGTTCGGCCGATTGCTTAACCGACGGGATCTTGTTGAAAATCCGGTTGGCCGGTGGTAATTCTATTTTCCGACTTTTTTCAACCGTTATTTCCTGGTTATCCACTTCGCCTTCTTTGACAGGGCGCGTTGGCTTGGTCTGTTGGGCAATCAGCACCGTAGACCAGGAAAGCAAGGTGAGGGTAAGGAGGGGACGTACGATCATAGTGAATGTACAACGGAAGTGCATGTAGGATGTACGATATATATGTAGGATGTATAGTCACTTTACATCCTACATATATATCGTACATCTTATCTACAGTCCCATCGATCTAGTTTTTGGATTCCAGCGCAGCGAGCTTTTCTTTAGCTTCGGCAACGATGGTTTGGTCGGATGAATTTTCGATGATGGAGTTGAGAACCGCTTTCGCCTGGGCGGGTTCATCCAGGGCGACATTGTTGTCGGAGACCAAAATGAACGCCTTGCCTTTCCAGTATTCAAAGTCGCTGAACTGTTCGTTGAACTTCAGCAACGTAGTCACGGACTCTTTGTATTTTTTCTGCCGGTACAGGATTTCGCCCAGGTAATACTGAGCCTCCGCGCCACTGACATCTTTAGCCAGGGCAATGGTTTTCTCAAAGTCAGCCTGCGCCGTTTTGTAATCATTTTTGGCCAGGGCAACTTTACCCAGCATTAGTTGAGCCCGGTTCTGAGCACCAGCTACTACGTTTCCACCCGCTACAACTTCGCGGGCGATAGCGGCTGCGGAGTCGAGTTTAGGATAAACGAAATAGGTGTCCATCAGGCCTAACTGAGCCGTAACCTGCTCGGCTTTGCTGTTGGCCCGGCCCTGAATGATCTGGTAGTTGCGAATGGCACGGGGGTAATTCTTTTGCTTGCTTTCCAGATCAGCCGCCCGGGTAGCGGCCCGGACCAGGAAGTCTGATTTATTATCGGCTATCACCAGGTTGTAGTAGCGAAGGGCATTCGCGACATCGCCGGTTTGCCGGTACGATTCGCCCAGGTAATACCGGGCTTCATTTGTGCCGGGACTGGCCGGATATTCCTGCATAAAGGCCAGGAACGACTGAATCGCCTGCTGGTATTTACCCGTTGAGTAGATGTTCTTGGCGTTATCAAACTGAACCCGCTCTACGTCCGTACTACCCGGATTTCCCTTTTTGTATTGACCTAGTACCTGCGAAAATTCTTCGGGTCGACCGGCATCATTCAAGGTATTCTGAATACCCAGCAAGGCACTTTGTGCCTGGTCGGAGTCGCCGTAGTTATCCAGTATGCGTTTGTAATCGGCTACAGCCGGGTCGTACTGCTGGATGTTACCGTAGGCAATGGCCCGTTTTAACAAGGCCGCCGGTACCAGCGAACTGTTAGGCTTGTCCTGAATCAACTTGGTAAATCCCTGAATGGCAATCTGATAGGAACCCTTCTCGAAATCGACGTTCGCTTTCTGAAATAGTGACTCGTCCACAAAACGCGAATTCGGATACTGCCGCTGCACCTGATCGAACTGTGCTTTGGCTTCTGCATCGCGGCCGACATAACTCAGAATGACCGCTTTCTGATAAGACGCATAATCTTTATCCGGCGCATTCTGGGCAATGGCCTGTTCGTACGAGCGCAGGGCATTTTCGTATTGTTTTGTAGCAAAATAGCTGTCAGCAAGGCGAATCGTGGCATCCTGAATCTGAGCTGTACCATCGGCCGTGGCACCTTTGCTCACAAAATCCCGGAAGTAGGGAACGGCACGGGCGTACTCTTTTTTGTTGTAGTACGCATACCCCAGGCCATACAGGCTCTTGGCCGCGTAATCGCCCGCGCCCGATTTCAGGCTGGCGTACAAAGGAATGGCAGTATCGTACTGCTTGCCAGCCGAGTAAGCTTCCGCTTTCCAGAATTGAGCGGCCTGCTGCAAGTCATTGCTAACGGGAAATTTCAACGACTTATCCAGATTGGCAACGGCCTGTTGGTAGCGTTCCGCATTGAAATCGTTGACCCCCTGGTTATAGGTCAGCCGCTGATAGGTAGCGTTGATTTTAGACGTCCGCCGTTTCAGGCCTTCAATGTAGGCAATCGCGGCCGGGTAATTATTGGACGCATAATACGCTTCACCCACCAGTTCGTTGGCTTCGTTCTCAAACTTGCTGTCGGGATACTGCTTCAGAAACGCGGTCAGTTCTTTCACCGCATCGGCGCCATTGTTCTGGTCCAGTTGCAGTTTGGCGTGGTTGAATCGGGCTTCCTCCTGAATCTCCCGGTTGAAGGATAGCCGTCCTGCCTGATCGAAGGCGTTCAGTGCATAGGTCGGGTTCTGGGTTTGCAGGTAGCTGACCCCCAGCGTATAAGCTGCGTACTGAGCGGTTGTGTCTTTGCCCCCCGCCAGCGATTTCAGTTGCGTAATGGCATCATTATAGGAACCTGTACGGAACAACGACTGGCCGTACCGAAACTTGACCGCGCCCGGCGCTTTGGCTCCCGTTGCGTTGAGATACTGCTTGTAGTAGGGAATAGCCCGCGCGAATTGGTTTTGCTGATAAAAAACTTCAGCCGTAAACAGGGCTACTTCATTCAGGCCCGCCCCGTTGTTGCGCTTCAGCAGCGGTTCGGTGTACGTCAGAAGATCATCGAACCGACGCTGCCGGTAAAGTGCCTGGGCAATCCAGTTGGGCACCTGGTTCTGATAGATCGGATTGTTCTCCACGCGTCGGAAGTCGGCCACCGCTTCGTTGTAATTACGGTTGCGGAAATTGACGACCCCGGCGTAATAGGAGGCCGCTGGCGCATCGGCTGACCCTGCATCGAGTTTGACTTCATTGAGCAGGGGCAACGCCTTTTTCAAATCCTGCGTATTGTAGTAGGAGAGAGCCAGCTGGTACTTGTAGCCGGTTTGCTGCGTTGCGCTGCCGCCCTGCGCTACGGCTTTCTCCAGAAAGTCGATGGCTTTTGAGTAATCCTGCCGATTGTAGTAATAGGTACCTAAATCGCCATAGAGCTGACCGGCTTTCGGGTGCTGGCTGTGGTTTTTAACGAAGCGGTCTACGAGCAGTTCAGCACCTGGCTCGTCAATGTACAGACTAGTGAGGGCGATGTAGTATTCAGCCTCGACCAGATTCTGATCACCGGTGTTGAGCAGCGTGCGTGAGCCGTCGCCCCGGCGCGGTTCGAGGTATTGCCGAAACTCATAACGGGCTGCGGCATAGTTGGCTTTCTCAAACAGTTCAAGGCCATTCCGGTAGTGGTAGTCAGGCTCCGCGTAGCTCTGGGTTCGCTGGGCCAGAGCCGATAGGCTGAAAAACAACCCAAAGGCCAGGAAAACGAATAACCGACTGCTGTTGATACGGACCAAATGGTATTGACCCAACTGGGCGGTTGAATAGGGCATATGAAAAAATGTAAGGTCAACGTGTCAGGGGCAGCTTTTAACCGATTTACCCCAGCGGTTTCAGGCGCACAGCACCCGAAAATCGCTACGACAATCCGGTCGAAACTTTGATCCTGAAACTATCATTTAAGACGATTGCGTCGTAGTTTCGCCGATAATTGACAAATATCACGTCTAATCTGGACAAAAAACGAAGGTATTCCTGTTTCCGTATGAAAAAAAACGCCCGGCTTCTGTATTTACTTACTGTCTGGACATTTTTTATTCCATTCTCATCAACTGCCCGTCCTAAACTCATCGACGACGAAAACCCGCCAGCGGCCTTGCCCGGGGTAACGTATGTGCTCTCGATGCCCGAGCCACAAACGCATTATTTTGAGGTAGAAATGCAATTGAAGAACGTGGCTGCCGCCACCAATGCGAAGAAAAATGGGTACATAGACATCAAAATGCCGGTCTGGACACCGGGGTCCTATCTGATTCGGGAATACGCCAAAAACGTGGAAGCGTTTACGGCCTCGGCCGGGGGGAAGCCCGTTGCCAGCGAGAAAATTCGCAAAAATGCCTGGCGGGTCTACACCACCGACGATAACCTGACGGTTCGTTATCGGGTGTACGCCAATGAACTGACCGTTCGGACGAGTTTTGTGGATGCCGATCATGGGTACGTGACGCCCGCCGGTATGTTCATGTACCACGATGCGCTGAAAAATATTCCCCTCCGGGTGGTTGTGCAACCGTACAAAACCTGGAAAAACGTAGCAACCGGTCTCGAACCAGTGAGTGGCCAGACGTACACCTACGAAGCGGCCGATTTTGATCTGCTGGTCGATTCGCCCATTGAGATCGGTAACCACCATACCTTCAGCTTTACGGCCTCCAACGTTCCGCATACGGTGGCCATGTTTGGGGATGTAGAGTACAATGAGCAACGGTTAGCCGCTGATTATAAACGCGTTTGTGAAGCGGCTGCCTCAGTTGTGGGCGAGCACCCCTGTAAACAGTACACGTTTATTGTGCACCATATTCCGCCGGGTGGAGGTGGTCTTGAACACCTGAATTCAACCACACTCGAAACGACACGAAATGCCTACGCTACCGAAGCCAATTACAAACGGTTTCTGTCGCTGGTGGCGCACGAATATTTTCACCTCTGGAATGTCAAGCGTATCCGGCCGGTGGCGCTGGGGCCGTTTGATTACGAGAACGAGAACTACACCCATATGCTGTGGCTGTCAGAGGGTTGCACGTCATTCTATCAGGAATACATTCTGCGCAGAGCAGGTTTCCACAGCCCCGAGGCTTACCTGGCCCTGGTTGCCAGCAGCATCACGGAAATAGAAAATCAGCCGGGTACGCGGGTGCAGTCGGCCGCTGAATCAAGCTGGGATGCCTGGATCAAAGGATACCGGCCCAACGAAAATTCGGCCAATACGACCATATCCTACTACAGCAAAGGAAGTGTTTTAGGCACGCTGTTAAATCTGGCGATTTTGTCGGCCAGCAATGGCGAACGCAACATGGATGATCTGATGCGGTTGCTGTACGCTGACTATTACAAGAAGCAGAAGCGTGGGTTCACGGACGACGAGTTTCGGAAAGCGGCCGAGCAGGTGGCGGGCCGTAAGCTAGATGATTTTTTCACGATCGGCGTGAATACGGCCGAGCCCATCAACTACAACGCGTACTTTGAGCCGGTTGGCGTGAAACTGGTCAACGTGGCGGCTAAACAGCAGGATGGTTTCCTGGGCGCAGCCACAACGGTCGCTAACGGTAAATCAACCATTTCCGGTGTCCGGCGTGGGTCGGCAGCCTACACGGATGGCCTCAATGTGGGTGATGAAGTCATCTCGATTGATGGCGTACGGGTTGGGGACGATCTGCTCCGCCAGGTGAGCGGTCGGCGTGTGGGCGACAAGATCAACGTTTTAGTGAACCGGGCGGGACTGCTGCGCGAGATACCGGTTACCCTCTCGCAGAATCCGCTGGTAAGCTACCGGCTGGAACCCGTCGATAACCAGACAGCTGCGCAAAAGGCACTGTACGCTAAATGGCTTTATGTTAAATAAGCGAGATAGATTTAAAACGAAGCAGGTCCGGTAGATAATCGGATCTGCTTCGTTTTAAACCTATCTTTATCGTCCAGGAAGAAGCCCAAAATCGCTATGACTCAGCCACAAACGGTACCTGTTGCATCGGCACGACCCCTTGGTATGGGCCATCGGGTCGATTCCATTGACATCCTGCGGGCCTTAACGATGATCCTGATGATTTTCGTGAATGACCTCTGGTCGCTAACGAACATCCCGGCCTGGCTGGAACACGTACCCGGCGGGGTCGATGGGATTGGGCTAGCCGATGTCGTTTTTCCGGCTTTCCTGTTCATTGTTGGGATGTCGCTTCCGTTTGCCGTTAACGCCCGCCGTCAGAAGGGCGATTCCGATCAGGTGCTCATTGGGCACGTGCTGATGCGTTCGGTGGCGCTGCTGGTCATGGGTGTTTATCTGGTCAACGGCGAATCCATCGATGAAACGGCTACGGGACTGCCCCGACACATCTGGAATGTACTGGCTTGTGCCTGCTTCATCCGACTCTGGAGTGTTTACCCGAAAACCGCTGATAAGCGAAATGTACTGATTGCCAAGATCGTTGTTGTTGGCTTGCTGCTTACGCTGGCGATGGTATACCGAGGGGAGGATAACAGCCGGTTTGCCCCGCACTGGTGGGGTATACTGGGCCTGATTGGCTGGTCGTATCTGGGCGCTGCGCTGGTGACGGTCTTTGCCCGAAACCGACTGGTGGTTTTAGTAGCCGCCTGGATTGGCTTTGCCCTGTTGAGCCTGGTGGCCTCGGCTCATCGACTGCCCGAAGTCATCTCCATCATTCCCAGCGCGATCAGTGGCGGAACGCTCGTGGGTCTGACCATGGGGGGCGTCGTGATCTCAACCCTGTTTCAATACTACCGGGAGCGGGGAGAGAACAGGCAAATGACACTTCTGTTCATCGGCCTATCCGTTGGGCTGATCGGTCTTTCGATGTACACGCGGCCATTCTGGGGACTGAGTAAGCTAGCCGCTACCCCCGCCTGGTTATTTCTGTGCAGCGCCTTTACGATTCTGGCGTTTACGGCTATTTACTGGCTGGTCGATGTGGGCGGGAAAGCCCATTGGTTTACGGGTATCAAACCCGCTGGCACCGATACCCTCCTGTGTTACCTGATTCCCTATTTCGCCTACGCCTTTACGACGTTACTTGACCTGCATCTGCCCGACGCACTGCTGACGGGGGGCGTTGGCCTGCTGAAATCTGTTTTGTTTGCCTTGCTGTGCGTCTGGATCACCGGTCGTTTGAATAACGTCGGGATTCGACTCAAGCTGTAAGGGGAATGTCCCGGCTACGGACTCGGATTCGCCACAGTATGTAAGCCGCTGCCAGCAGAGTAAGCAGACCAAACCAATTACCCGTTCTGGCGTAGAACGTAGTCTCCGGCGCCGATGAAACCTCGCCAGTTAAAGCCGCTTTGTTGCCATCCGACGAGTTAGCTTCGGCTAAAACCCGACCGAATTGATCACTAATGGTCAGCCGTCCCTGCCGGGCTGTTCTGACTACAGAGAAACCGTTTTCAACACCCCTCAGGATCGCCATGCGAGAATGCAGCCAGTCATCGACCCGAAAATCGTTGGCTGGAACAAACAGGATGGAAACCTTCTCTTGACCGTACGCCCAGATGTAGCCGGGAAAATCAAGGTCTTTGCAGATGGCTACCCCGGCCTTATGGCCAGCCAGGGAGAACAGTCCAATCTGATGGCCGGGCGTGAACTGACGCTCGAACCCACGGACCAGGTAGTTCTTTGTGTATTCAGCTGCGACAGTACCATCGGGGCTGATCACCAAAGCGGTGTTGCGCGCCTGCGTCTGGCTATAGTTAGCTACCCCGACAACCAACTGCAGGCTATGACGCAAGGCTATGCTTTTGAGCAGATGAAGAACAGTCTGGCTGTTTTCCGGGGTAAGTCTTAACGCTGTTTCAGGAAGCAATACCAAGGTAGTTCCTTGCTGTGCCAACGGCGCAATAGCCTGATCGTAGTCGCTTATGACGGACTTAATTTGTTGATTGCTAGCTTGGTTGCTTTTATAGTGCCTCTCTTCTGCCAAAGCAACCAATCCCACCTTTGTCCCCAATTTGGGTGACTGGCGGCTTAGTCGGTGTACACCAAAGAAAAACAACGCCCCAAACAGAAGAATTGCCGAACCTACTAAATAGGCTAGCCAGTTTTCCCTTCGTTTATAAGCCAGCCAGCCAACGCCAACAAATGAAGGAAACAGGCTGACCAGAAACGGAATACCCAGTAGGCCAGTCAGGGAGGCAATTTGGATAAGGGGTAATACATCTGCCTGGGGATAAGCCATGCTGGTAGCCGATCCATCGGGTGAACAGGTCACGACCAAGTACTCGAAACTGGTTATCAGAACCGGGTACGCCAGCACGGTATACCCGGTGTCGAAGGTTAGGATTACGCGCCTGGAATAGACAACAATGCGCGCATAGGCATAAGGTAGTGCCAGGGTTAACAGCACGGCAGGCAGGAACGACGTGACCGTTTCCAGATAACTGAACCAGCTTAGCCGACCAACGAAGTAAGCCGCATAGGCCAGCCAGAAGCTGGTTCTTGGCGAGCAATAGAACGAGCCAATTAACGAAGGAATGGGCGCCAGCCAGGCTAGATACCAGTAGGTTCCCGTCAGCCCGTTACCCCAGTACCAGCCCATACCAGACAGAAGGACAATCAAGCTACCATAAACGAAACGTCTCGTATCACTCACTGACTTAGGTATGGGCATTCTTGAGTTCAACTGACGGACCAGCTTTCGGGTAGAGACAACCGCCCGGCGGATTATTTCGCTGCACCGGATACGGGAACGAACTGGGCCGAGAGGTCGGGTTGTTTCATGGTGGTATCAAACGGGAACATGGGCCGTTTGATCCGCTTGTAGGGCAGCCGGGCCAGGTCCTGATTAACCCCCCCGGGCGTCAGGGCCATGATCCAGTCGGCCTGCATGGCGTACAGTTCGGGTTCCAGGTAGCCAATTTTCACGACTACGATGTCGGATTTTCGCGGGGCAAGATTCAGTCGGGTAAAATCGATTTCCTTGTGGTAAGGTTTGCGCTTTTGCGTGACAATGACATGTACGCTACCCACCTTTACCACCACTTCTACTTCAGCATCTTTGTCGCCTTTCACGATTGACTCCACCGTACCCTTCAGCTTGACCGGTGGGGCAAACCGGGCATCGACGCGGGCACCCGCCACACCCTCGACCGAGCCACCAACGCCAGCTGCCATCGCTTTTTTGACCAGTTCCGGGTCGGGAATGGACGCATAGATCAACGAGGGGCCATCCGCCCGCTGAAACTCCGGCCGAGCCAGAATCTGGGTCAACGTCCAGGTAACATCCCCCGCACCTCCGGCGGTTGGGTTATCGCCCGTATCGCTGATAAAAAAGGGATGTTTCTGGCTCGCCAGGGCATTCGCCAGGCATTTTTCCAGCGTGCCGGTAGGCGCCACAAAACCAAACTGGTTTCTGACATTCCAGAAAGCAAGGGCTAGCTTCTCCGCTGCCTGGCCCACTTTGGTCTTGTCCTCGCCCGTTACCATTACAACCGCGTGGTTGCGGGGCTCGTCGGCCCAGGCGTAGCCAATCCAGATGGCCGCGTCGATAATGCCGTTGCCATGATCAGCAATGGGTTCTACGTTGCTGTACAGGCTTTTGCCCGGCTCGATCCGGGTACTTGTTTTTTCGCCCGGCAACAGAATGGGTACGGGAATCCAGGCTTTGTAGGCCGGTTTGCCTTTTCCGGTTTTAAGGCGCTCCAGCAGGTTGACGACCGCCCGTTCCTTGGTTTGCATGGCATCTTCGTGAGGGGCCATGCGGTAACAGGTAATCAGATCGGAGTTCTGCGCCAGCCGCCACGATACATTCCCGTGTAAATCCATGGAGGTAGAGACAAGGGTTTTGTAGCCAATGACGTTTCGGATACGGGTCAGAAAATCGCCTTCCGGATCGTCCAGCCCGACCACACTCATGGCCCCGTGTATGTCAAAATACAGCCCATCGTAAGGGCCATATTTTCGGAGTGAATCCAGCGTTTTGTTAACCAGCGACTCATACGCTTCCCGGGTCACGGCCCCTCCCGGCAGCGATTTCCCTACGATGGCCGGTAGCCAGATGGCCTGTTTCCGGAGGGGAGCCACGGGCATCATGAACGGGTAGGCGTTAAACACTTCAGGACCGTATCGGGCATGAAAAGCTTCCTCGTTCGTTACGGCGGGAGAAAACGTGCTGGACTCAATGCCGAGTCCGGCTATGGCAATTCGGGGTAAGCCAGCGGTTTTCGGTGTTGTTGATTGGGCAAATCCAACGCCGACAAGCAGTATACCCACAGCGAGCCCCCAAAAAATGTGTTTCATGTCTACAAGTTTATGACGTTCGTGCGTCGCCGGGCTATGTTTTTTTAAGGTGGATGGGTAACCGTAGCCCGGCGACGCACGAGCGTCATAAAGTTAAATCATTCGATAGAGTCGGCAAGCATTATGGCCCAAAAAGTCCATCTATTGGATTAATTCCATACATTCGACTGTAGAAACGGAGTGCCATGAGAATTCTAATTGTTGAAGATGAAGTAAAAACGGTTCAAAGTATTAAGCAGGGACTGGAGGAACATCAATGGGATGTGGATGTTGCCTATGACGGAGCAATGGGTTTTCAACTGGCTGTCCGGTCGTCTTACGCCCTGATCATAACCGACATCATTCTGCCCGGCATGAATGGTCTTGAGCTCTGCCAGAAACTGCGGGACGCCAACGTATCGACGCCGATTTTGATGCTCACGGCCCTCGGGACAACCGAAGATAAAATTATCGGATTGGATGCGGGCGCGGATGATTACCTGATTAAACCGTTCGAGTTTCGGGAGCTGATGGCGCGGGTCAGGGCCCTCACCCGTCGGAATAACAGCGTCACTCAGTCCGCTAATTTGCTGAAAATTGCTGATCTGGAATTAAATCCGGACACGAAGCAGGTGGTGCGGGCCGGTAAAGAAATTGCGCTGACGGCCAAGGAGTTTCAGCTGCTCGAATACTTCCTGCGCCACCAGGGGCGGGTCATCTCCAAGGTCGAACTGGCCGAAAAACTATGGGATCTGACCTTTGACACCGGCACCAACGTGATTGAGGTGTATATAAATTTCCTGCGGAAAAAGATTGACAAAGACTTTGAGCCCAAATTGCTGCATACGCAGATTGGCATGGGCTATGTCGTAAAGGTAGTGTCGTCATGATAAACATCCGAACCCGGCTCACGTACCAATTCGTTCTCCTCGTTACCCTGGTTCTGTTGCTCTTCTCGCTTGGGGTTTACTTCTTCAGCCGGCTTTACCTCGAAAAACGGTTCTACAAACGCCTTCAGGACCGGGCCATTACGACCACGACGCTCCTGTTTGATTTGCAACAGACCGACAGCACCGTACTGCGACTCATTGACGCGGCCGGTAAAGAACCGCTGCTCAACGAGAATATTTCGGTCTATAATGAAAAAACAAAGCAGGTACTCTTCTCGACCAATCCGGCCAACGCCCAGTTTCATGAGCAGTTTATCCCGCAACTGAAGTCAACTACCCAGACCTGGTACCAGCACAAAAATGAGTACCAGATTGTGGCCATCCATTTGGCAAGTGGGGGGAACTGGGTGATTGTAAGCGGAATAGACCAGGCGGGTCGGGAAGCGCTGGATGACCTGAGAAAAATACTGATTGTGATGATGCTGGTCGCTATCCTGTTGCTGGGTATGTCGGGCTGGCTTTTCGCCGACCGGGCGCTGGCTCCGATGTCGGGTATAATTCAGCAGGTCAACGCTATTTTTCCGGCCAACGTGGAGAAACGGGTCGAGCACCCGAATCGGGCCGACGAAATCGGGCAGCTGGTTACCACCTTCAATCAGCTACTCGACCGCATCGAGCAGGCCCTGAACACGCAGAAAATGTTTATCGCCAATGTATCGCATGAGTTAAAAAACCCACTGACCAAGATTAATTCGCAGATTGATGTGGCCCTCATTCAGAAACGCAGCCCGGAAATTTACGAGCGAACGCTTCAATCGCTACAGGAAGATACCCGGACACTGTCGCACCTGACCAACGCGTTGCTGGAACTGGCCAACACTGCGGTTCAGTCGAATACCCTGCTGACAGAACCGGTACGGATGGATGAGTTGCTGTGGGAAACGAAAACGCAGTTGCAGAAATGGCAGGAGGAATACCAGATTCAACTCGATTTTGCCGACTTCCCCGATGACGAGGAGGCCCTGATTACTCAGGGAAACCGGCCTTCATTGCAAGTATTACTCATGAATCTGATCGACAACGCCTGTAAATTTTCGCCGACAAAAACGGCTGTTGTAACCTTTCGATCCAGCCGGGGGAAGATAACCCTAACCGTTTTTAACGAAGGCGCCCAGATCCGGCCAACCGATTTGCCTCATATTTTTCAGCCTTTCTTCCGGAGTAATTCAACGGCTCAGTCGAGTAAAGGCCATGGCGTCGGGCTGGCCATTGTCGCTCAGGTAACTCAACTGCACAAGGGCGATATTACGGTACAATCAACGCCCGACGGTACCACTTTTACGCTGACCCTTCCCAGTATCGCTCCATTTTAAGGTAGATTTAAGGTCAGCTTAAGTCGTGCTTAAGTTCCGTGTCGTTGCTTTGTACTGTATCGATCATTCGAGCCAATGGAAGCAACCGTAGCAAACGACAAGCAAGGTGTACTAAATATAACGGTGGGTGCCCTGGTAGGTATTCTGGCCCTATTAGCCTATCTGTTTCTGGGCTCTCGAAACGAAACGCTGGAAGTGCAGAAGTTGCTGACGGCCAAAGTAGAACAGTTTGCTGCTACGCAAATCAAGCTCGATTCCATCGCTAATGTACTGGACGCCAAGATTACGGAGGTGCGTCGGCTTGGCGGCAACGTTGCCGAGCTGGAGCGGATCAAGCAGCAACTGATCACCGACAAGAAGCGGCTCAAGTATGACCTGAGCTTTTCGATGCAGCAGTATAGTCTGAAAATCAGGGACTACCAGAATTTCCTGGCTCAAAATGACGCGCGCGTCCAGCGGCTTAAAGTTGAAAACGGTTCATTGCTCAGCCAGACCCGTGCGCTCGAAGAGGAAAAGGAAAGTATTCTCAGTGAGAACACCGGCCTGAAATACGAACGGGCAGCCTTAACCAAAGCCGTTGATGATTACTCGCTTAAAAATGCCGATCTGACGACTAAAGTGACGCTGGCTTCGGCCATGAAAGCCATCAATGTTGAGGTTATGGCGGTTGCCGACAACGGCAAAGAGCGCCGGGGAGGTACCTACAAAGCGTCGCGCATTGATCGGTTAAAAATAGACTTTACGATGCTGGCCAACCCGTTGGCTTCGGCTACAGGCAAAGAAGTGTACGTGCGTATACTGGACGCGAACGGCGCGGTCGTGAGCGAAAGCGGCACGGGTGGCGTCATGCTTTTTGAGGGCCATGAGCTTGGCTACAGTACCCGTCAGACGGTGCCGTTCGATGGCGCTGACCAGCGGGTCGATGTCCTGTTTCGGCGGGATGCTCCCTACAAACCAGGTACGTATACCGTCGAATTGTATACGGAAGGTTTCCGAATGGGCGATGGCCGTTTCGTCGTCAAGTAAACCGGGCTGCTTGGGCCGTCCGTGTCGTTATCCTCAATTGCTACACTATGTCAACAGGTATAAAACTAATCGGGCATCTTTCATTTATTCTGCAGCCCCTGCTAAAGACGCTGCACGAGGAGGGACGTCGCTTCATCAACAAATACCGACAGTTTCCAACGGCCTATACCGCCCTCATTTACCTCTTTCTGTCGATGGCCTTTTGTTATTACCCAATCGTAAACCACTGGCTGCCCGGCTTCATTATGATGAGCTTACCCCTGGCCATGCCCTGCGGGCTGGCGGCCTGCATTTATCTGTTTTACAAGCAACAGAAAATGATCGCTGCGGCTGGTATCATCTGGGTGCTGTTCTCGTTTGTGGTCGTAAAAAGGCTGGTGGGTACGCAGGATGGTTATAAAGATTTAAGCCAGACGCAGACCCTGAACGTATTGAGTTTCAACAGTGAAACCTTTCCGACCAGTGGGGAGAATAGATTGGATGCATCGCTGCTGAAGGCTGATATTGCCTGTTTTCAGGAGTACTCCCCAAACGCCCAGATCGAGCATCAGTACACCGATAAACTGCAAAAGCTGACCTGCTTCGATAAAAACCGGGAAATAGGACTGGCGCTGTTTTCCAGATACCCGATCGTGAATCAGTATAGCCGGATCTGGGACCGGGAAAAAGCGCCGAACATCAACGGGTTTCTGTGCGCCGACATTGCCTACGGAACTGATACGATTCGGGTCGTCAACGTGCATTTGTGGTCGATGGGAGTACGGACCAACCAGGCTGTAGACGCCTTGAAAACGGGCCATGTGGGTCGCTTTGCGCTCGAACTACTCGATACGTTTCAGCGGATGAAAGAAGGTTTTGAGCACCGGAACGAACAGCTTCGGGAGGTTGAATCCTACGTAGCCGGTAGCCGGTATCCGGTCATTATCTGTGGCGATTTCAATGAAACACCCATTAGCTACTCGTACGGAAAGCTTAGCCAGAACTTCCGGAATGCCTTCGAAGAAGCTGGCCAGGGGCTCGGGTTTACCCTCAACCGGCATCCGTACTGTGTGCGTATAGACCAGCAGTTTTTCAGCGCCGACTGGCACATTAAAACCTGCCAGACGTTATCGGGCATTTCTTTTTCCGACCATTTTCCGGTGTTGGCGCAGTACGTGCTGAAAAAGTCACTGACCGTACCTGCCGATGTACTGGCGCAGAACCAGCCAATCCACCACACGGCCCACTGACATCGGGCTGTGCGTATCACAGGGCATCAGTCTTGGTCTGCTTCAGCCAGCAGTTTGTCGGCCAGTTGTGTCAGCCCGATTGTGGCGGGTTCGGCAATGAACGTAACGTTTTTCGTTTTATGCATGTCGGGGATAGTTGGGTCCACTACATACACCGGAACTCCATCCCGAACCACATAAACCAGCCCGGCCGCCGGATACACGTTCAGGGAAGTACCTACAACAATGAAAATATCTGCCTGATCGGCTATTTCCAGGGCGATGTCCATCATCGGAACGGCTTCGCCAAACCACACGATATGGGGTCTCAACGGGGATCCTTTCGCACAAACAGCACCCGTTTCTATTTCCCAGCCCTCGATATCGTAAACTAGTGACTCGTCAACCGTCGAGCGGGATTTGAACAGCTCGCCATGCAGGTGAATAACCGTTGATGAACCCGCCTTTTCGTGCAGATTATCAACGTTCTGCGTAATGACGGTCACATCGAATTTCTCCTCCAGCGTCACGAGCGCCCGGTGCCCCGCATTCGGCTGAACGCTCAGAGCCTGTTTGCGTCTCTGATTATAAAAATCCTGTACCAGCGTTGGGTTCCGTTTCCAGGCTTCGGGGGTAGCCACATCTTCGATACGGTGGTTTTCCCAAAGGCCATCCGACGCCCGAAAGGTGGGAATGCCGCTCTCCGCACTGATGCCTGCCCCGGAAAGAACGACGATTTTTTTGCGAGTTTTCATAAAGGCTAAGATACGTTGTAAAGGGGTGCCTAAGTAACGCGGTGATGCGGCATTCCGACATCTTGCCTGCGTTACTCAGGCCCTGCGTCACTCGACGACAATTTCGTCGGTGGCGAGCCAGGTCTTGGCGCCTGCATCGGGGTGGCCGGGCGGGCAGACGCCCGCGTTCCTGGCCCGAATCCGGATGTAACGTGCCCGTGCTGTTTTAAAGTCGGCCACGACGGGCACCATATCCCAGGGACCATTCAGGTCGTACGTAACGGGCTGGACGATCGCTTCTTTAAACTCATTACCATCTTTTGAGAGCGCAATGTCGACGGAGGCAGGGGGGAATCCCTTCTCCAGAATAACCTTCAGAAAGTTAAGGGACACTTTCGTTACGCTCGTTACCTCGCCAAGATCAACCGTTAGGTCCAGATCGGACCCCGAGAAATTTACCCATTCGCGACGGCTGCGGGGGGTATCGCCCCGAACGCCATCTGTTAGCTTCGTCAGTTTAGGGTCGCTGTCCTGGTCCGGCGCCAGAGCATAAGTGTAAGGCTTGTTTTTGCCTTTGTGCAGTGTAAAGGTCTGGGTAAGACGCCCGCCCGTCTGGGAATCTCCAGTCCGGGACCCTCCGGTCTGGGTAATTGCGCGGATGGTTGTCGTTTTGGTGAGGGTAATGGGTCCGATATAGGCTGTGCTGCGCTCGTCTGGTTCTTTGCCATTCAGCGTGTAAAAAATCTGGCTGTCGGTGTCGAGTTTCTTCAGGACCACCTGAACCTGCCCCTGGTCGTTGGGCTGCGTGCTGGCCGTTATATCGAACAACCGTTTGGCGTAGTTGACGCCGGTAAGTTTGGGCAAATGGTTTTTAAGCCGCTGGGCGAAATCCTCGAAGTTGTGCGGACCCGCCTGCATCCAGCCAATTTCGGCCAAGGCAATGGCCCGCGGAAACGCCATGTACTCCACCGACTCGGGGTTGGTTATATACTCCGTCCAGATGTTGCCCTGCACGCCCAGAATAAACTTCTGCTCGGCGGCTGACAGCTCCATCGGCATGGGTTCGTAGCTATAGACTTTATCCAGGGGCAGGTAGCCGCCAATAGCAAGCGGCTCCGTAGCCGGATTGCCTTGATAATGATCGAGGTAGCAGAACCCGCCGGGTGTCATCACGACGGTATGTTTCTGCTTGGCCGCGGCAATTCCGCCCTCTGTACCGCGCCAGCTCATAACGGTTGCATTCGGTGCCAGACCACCTTCCAGAATCTCGTCCCAGCCGATAATCGAACGACCTTTGCTGTTCAGGAATTTTTCCATGCGCCGAACGAAATAGCTTTGCAACTCATGTTCGTCTTTCAAGTTATTTTTCTTCATCAACTCCTGGCAGAACGCGCTGTTTTTCCAGGCCGTTTTCGGGCATTCGTCGCCCCCGATGTGAATGTACTTGCCGGGAAAGAGCGCGATTACTTCGGTCAGCACATCCTGAAGAAAGCCAAACGTTTTCTCCGACGGGCAGAACACATCGTCCGAAACCCCCCATTTCGTGTAGACCTGATAGCCTTTGGCGGGGTCGCAGCCCAATTCCGGATAAGACGCCAAAGCCGCCTGGGCATGCCCCGGCATTTCAATTTCGGGAATGATCGTCACAAACCGGGTCTGGGCGTAGCGGACGACATCGCTGATTTCGGCCTGGGTATAAAAACCGCTTACGGGCTTCCCATCGAATTGCTGGGGGTAGTTCTGGTAATACTGACCCACAATCGACTCGGCTCGTTTGCTGCCGATCTGGGTGAGTTTAGGGTACTTTTTAATCTCAATCCGCCAGCCCTGATCGTCGGTCAGGTGCCAGTGAAAGGTATTCTGTTTGTGCATCGCCATCAGGTCGATAAACTTCTTGACGAAGGCTACCGGCATAAAGTGGCGACCCACGTCGAGCATCAGACCCCGATAACCGAAGCGTGGTTTATCGGTGATGGCACAGGCTGGCAGGCTCGCCGTGGCGGCTGGTCCGGCGGGTACCAACTGCCGCAGGGTCTGGGCGGCATAAAACAGGCCTTTTGGGGTAGCGGCTTCGGCCAGTACTTTGCCGGGTGCCACGGTCAGCTTATAGCCTTCGTCGCCCAAGTTCAGCTTCTTGTTCAGTGAGAAGAAAATATGCGCTCCTTTGGCCAGGGCCGGACTGGTTGATGCGACCCCGAGCGACAGGCCATTGGCGGCTTTAAGCTGGCTAGCGAACGTTTGTGCCACCGCCCGGACCGCAGCATCCGTTGCCGGAGCCACTACCACCCGCGTGCTGGCCGACACGCTGAATTGGCCGTTCTGACCGGAGAATCGCGCCGGGAACGGAATTAAATTGTATTGATTGTCAGATTGGGCAAGTACGGTGCTGGATACTAAAAGGCAAAAAAGAAGGTACTTCATGCGGTCAAAAGCAACGATGCGTTGGTTAAGCTGGCAAATTAGTGATGATTTTATGGAAATGGGCTAAAAACAAAAACCTTCCGGTGAAGAAGGCTATTCCGGGGCTTATCCCACGATCGGGCAGCAACAGGGCAACAAAAAACCCGAAACGAGTATGTTTCGGGTTTACGCATTTATTTTTTCGTTGTTGATTTTTTAGCGGTCGTTGCTTTGGCCGTAGCCGCCGGTTTCTTGGCTTTCGGTTCGGTTGCCTTCGCCTTGGCGGGTGCTTTAGCCGCGGCTTTCTTCGCGGGCGCCTTGGCGGCTGCCGGATCATCGCCGGCCAGCTTCAGGCAATCATCCAGCGTCAGGGTAGCGGGGTCAACCTCTTTGGGGATCTTGACGTTACGCTTGCCGACGGCCAGGTAGGGTCCGTACTGACCATTGACAACCTTTATGGCCGGATTTTCCGGAAACTCTTTGATGTATTTGTTGGCTTCCACAACGCGCTTCGCCTGGATCAGTTCGATGGCCCGTTCGAGCGTCAGACCAGCCAGGGATTCATTCCGGGGCAGCGAGATATACTTCTCATCAAACTTCACGTAAGGGCCAAAACGGCCTTTGCCCGTGCTCACGATCTTGCCCTCAAACTCGCCCAGGGCTTCGCTGATGGCTTCGGCCCGCTTCTGCTGAATGAGTTCAATGGTCCGGTTCACATCAATCGTATACGGATCGTCTTCCCGGGTCAGCGATACATATTTGTCGTCATGCTTCACGTAAGGGCCAAACTTGCCGATAGCAATGACCATCGGCTTATCTTCAAAGAAGCCCACTTCGCGGGGAAGAGTGAAGAGGTTCAGGGCTTCGTCCAGGGTAACCGTTTCAATCAACTGACCATCACGCAGGTTGGCGTAGCGGGGCTTCTCGTCGTCGCTGGCTTCGCCGATCTGAACATAGGCTCCGTATTTACCCAATCGTGCCGAAACGGGTTTTCCGCTGGCTGGATCAGCGCCCAGTACCCGCTCGCCCGTTTTGAACGACACGCCCGATGATCCCTGAATTTCTTCGATGTTCTTGTGGAAATCACCGTAAAATCCCTGCAACATCGTTTGCCAGTTCATGCGGCCATCGGCAATCTCATCGAAATCTTTTTCGACCGTAGCCGTAAACTTGTAATCGACAATGTCGGGAAAGTATTCCAGCAGGAAATCGCTCACAACAACGCCCGTGTTGGTGGGGAATAGCTTGGCTTTCTCCGAGCCGTACGTCTCTTTTCCGCTGGTTTCGCTGATCTGGTTTTGCTGGAGCGTGTACTCGATGTACTTACGTTCCATACCGGGTTTGTCCTGCTTGGTCACGTAACCCCGGTTGATGATCGTGGAAATAGTCGGGGCGTAGGTCGACGGACGGCCAATACCCATTTCTTCAAGTTTCTTCACCAGCGAGGCTTCGGCGTATCGGGGCTGCGGCCGGGTGAATTTTTCGGTCGCCTTCATCTGGCCCAGGTTCAGCGTTTGCCCAATGGAAAGCGGAGGGAGCATGCCTTTAGCGTCTTCGTCGTCCTCATCGTCTTTCGATTCGAGGTACACCCGCAGAAATCCGTCAAACTTAATCACCTCACCCTGAGCGACTAACTCGCTGGGGAAACTACGGTTTTCGCTTTTGGGTGTTTCGGCGAACGGACTATCATCTACATGGGTCTGAACGGTGGCCGTTGCGCCATTCGCAAACCGGATGCTGATTGTTACCGTCGTGCGTTCCAGTTGCGCATCGGCCATTTGTGAGGCAATGGCCCGTTTCCAGATCAGTTCATACAGGCGTTTCTGGTCGCGGTCGCCACCGGCGTTCCGATCATTGAAGTTGGTCGGCCGGATGGCTTCGTGGGCTTCCTGGGCGGATTCGTTCTTGGTCTTGAACTGCCGGGTCTGGATGTATTTTTCACCGAACTCCGAGCCAATTTCGGCCACGGCCTTCTCAATGGCCTCCTGCGAGAGGTTTGTTGAGTCGGTACGCATGTACGAGATCTTACCGGCTTCGTACAGGTTCTGGGCGATCCGCATGGTCCGATCCACCGGATAACTCAGTTTTCTGGACGATTCCTGCTGGAGCGTTGACGTTGTAAAAGGCGGAGCCGGGGTTTTTTTGGCCGGACGCGTCTCCAGGTTTTTGATGGTGAAGGTAGCACCAATGCAGGCTTCCAGAAAACGGCGGGCTTCGTCGGCCGTCGCAAAGTTCTTGGCCAGTTCGGCGTTCAGGACTTTGTTGCCGTCGACAATAAACTGCGAAGTAACCTTGAACGACGATTTTGCCGAGTGTTTGTCGATTTCCCGTTCCCGCTCAACGACCAGTCGCAGGGCAACGGACTGCACCCGGCCCGCCGACAGGCCCGTGCTGCCCCCTTTGATCTTGCGCCAAAGCACGGGCGACAGTTCGTATCCCACCAGTCGGTCCAGTACTCGCCGGGCCTGCTGGGCATTTACCAAATCGACGTCAATGGTGCGGGGCGATTTGATGGCGTTCAGGATGGCGTTCTTCGTGATCTCCCGGAATACAATGCGTTTCGTATTATCGCGCAGCCCGAGCGCTTCTTTCAGGTGCCAGGAAATGGCTTCCCCCTCCCGGTCATCATCCGTCGCCAGCCATACTTCTTCTGCCGACTTGGCCAGTGTTTTTAATTCACTAACGAGTTTCTTTTTATCGGGCGAAATTTCGTAAGACGGCCGAAAGCCATTCGTCACATCGACGGCCAACCCATCTTTGGGTAAATCGCGAACGTGACCGAAACTGGACTTCACCGTAAAGTCTTTTCCAAGATAGCCTTCAATGGTTTTCGCCTTCGCCGGCGACTCCACTATGACTAAGTTTTTCGACATAATCGATATTTAGATTGAAACTGTCTCCGCTGCCATTTACCACGAATCAGGCCAAATATAGACGCAAAAGCACTGACTTATGCAAGACAGACTATCGGCGACAACATAAAACTGGAGGATGGTCGGGTTACCAGAGCGGTTATGTATAGGTAACAACACGTACTCGGTTACAGTTCGGAGCTTGGCGGTAAAAGTCTTGTAGATAAGCTAGTAAAGCGTGTTTTTGGGCAATTATGAGTATTCTTCCGACTGGCAGGAGCGCCCTGACCGGACCCCTGGTCATTGTCCGTATTTTTTTGGCTAAACTCAAATAGATTCACCCGTTCTGGCAGTGCTGTCGGCTGATTTACATCAGGTAAGACAGTTCGTTTAATGACCTTGAACCACACCACTGACTATTCATCTGGATAGGTTGTCGGTCGTATTGTATGCCCGCGCGCTACGGCTTCGTCTGCTGCTGCATAATGAGGGAATGACCCGATCGGGGAGAAACGGGTACTTGTTCAATCTTGTGGTCAAATAGAAGCCGCGAACCTTTCCGGGCCAGGTCGCAACCGGTCAACCAGCTAGTTGAATCACCCGGCTTTGAGAAACCTCGCCTGTCAGGTTTACGAATCGCCCCAGCGACCCGGCTGACGCCACAGATCCTATTTCAGTAATAATTTTTTTTGAAACAATAAGTGGCTTATAATCAGGGAATTGTTTCCTTATGTCTCCATGAAAAAACGAATACTATTCGGCCTGGTTGCTACAAATCGCCATGTTTCTGAAAAAAGTTTGCTTCAGGTTAAAGTAAACGGCAACCTTTCTCCGTCATCCTTACCAAAGGCCCAGACAAGCGAAGCGGCTACTGGTAGTTACCGCCAGGTTGCAACTGAAGAGAGGCCTTTGCAAACTAGTAAAATTGACACAACATGAACATCATCTGGAGAATTGCTGGCGTAGCGCTGGTAGCCGGGCTGGTACTGTTTCTGGTATCGCTCATTGTGAAAGTACTGCTGGTGGCACTGGGCGTGGCCCTGGTCATTCGGGTAGCGGGTGCCCGTTTGCTGGGGGGCCGGGTAGCTGGCCGCTTCGGGCGCAACGAATGGCAGTCAGCATCAATCATTTCCATCGACGATCCGGCCTATCATTCGCCCATGAGTGTGGGACGTGGAGAACGGATCATTCCAATCAATTAAGCTGGACAAATAACAAACAACGCGTAAACACAAGACGTAAAAACACACACAACCATGTATAACAAACAAGCGCATCAATCAGGTGCTAATCAATCGGCGTTTAAAGGCGGTTGCGGATCAATGGGTCGCCGGGGCTTTGGTGGTCCGTGGGGTCGGGGAAAATTCGGCAACTTCTGGGCCGGGCAGGCGTTCGGTCGTCACGGTGGCGGCTTTCAGCAGCCACCCGTCAATATCGAAGAGACGGAAACCAGTTACGTGATCTCTTTATTTGCGGCTGGGCTGGTCAAGGAAAACGTGAAACTATCGGTCAAAGACGACGTCCTGACCATTTCATACCAGGGTAGCGACCCGGCCGAAAACCCGGACTCGGTAAACGCCGGAAACTACACCTATCAGGAACACAGCAACCGGTCATTTGAGCGCCAATTTCGACTCAATGACAAAGTTCTGACGGAGCGTATCTCGGCCAGCTACACCGACGGAATTCTGACGGTGATGTTGCCTAAAAATCCAGAGACCAATAAGCCTGCTCAAACAATTTCGGTCGCGTAAGCAACTGAATTGTATTCCTGACGAACGGGGTAAAATAACCGTTTGATGGGAAACAGACCGTAAAAATCCTTCCGATGGTAGCGTCATCAGCCCCGCTGATTAAACGTCCGTTGGAAGGATTTTATGTAAGTGCGTTCAATCAATCCACAATCGGTTTGATTCGGATTGGACTGTCCCACCCCTGACATCACATTAGTCTGTCTAATTCTCCCAAGGGTAGTATGGTTTTTGCCCATGCTCTTTGGGAGAATTAAGCATTACAGCACCTTATTGTTTTTTTATGTCGCCCCGAATCTCACCGCTCTTGTAGGCGTTTGTGTGCAGGTTGGCGTAATATAAGCCCGCCAGCAGACTGTCAACCTGACCCTGGCGCAACGCAGCGGTTGTGGCACTAATCGGCGAAGTCAGGCTCGAGAATGGAATATCGACCGGGCCAGTACCGTCGGCTGCGGTGATCTTGTGTAAGTGACCACCAATTGGGGTTAGTCCCTGATACGTAACCGTATAGCTCAGGACACGGGTCGTTGTGTTCAAATTTCCGACAAACGTTCCCGTTGCCGTCGAGGTCGTCGATGTTGGTTTCTCACTGGCCCCGTTCAGGGTAGCGCTGAGTCGGGTCGTTGTGGAGGTAATGGTTGGGTTTTCCTCATTGCCGCAGGAGGAGATGAACATGCCAAGGCCCAGCAGAGCCGTCAGGGAGAGAATACTCGTTTTCTTTTTCATAATTAAGTGTGCCTATACGGTACTCGTTTCGTCGCAAAAATAGAGTTGGGTCACCGAGTAACGCGCTTTAAACGGCCAAGATAAGTTTATTATTTAGTTGGTTTTACTTAGGTGCGCAAATGTGCCTTATTTAGGTCATTTCTCCCTTAGTTTGCCACTCTTTATAATCCATTCGTGGGAATATTTCCAAAACGAGTCAGAATCTTCTAATTTTGACCCCATAACCGGAATCCATTTTCCGGATTCGTTGGTTGTTTCTACGAGAGTATACCTTTCAGTAATCCGTTTTTTTTATTCCTACTTGCTATGGCTTTTGATTTAGACATGATTCAGCGCGTTTACGCTAACCTCGGCAAACGCGTCGAAGCCGCCCGGCAGGCAGTGGGCAAACCGCTGACCTTGTCGGAGAAGATTTTATACAGTCACCTCTTCAGTGGCGAAACGACCCAGGCATTCGAGCGGGGTAAAGCGTACGTCGACTTCGCCCCCGACCGGGTGGCCATGCAGGATGCTACTGCACAAATGGCGCTGCTGCAGTTCATGCAGGCCGGTCGCCCACAAGTAGCTGTTCCGTCGACCGTTCACTGCGACCACCTGATTCAGGCCGAAGTAGGGGCCGTTCAGGATTTGGACATTGCCAAAAATAAGAACAAAGAAGTATATGACTTCCTGGCCTCTATTTCCAATAAATACGGCATTGGCTTCTGGAAACCCGGCGCGGGAATTATTCACCAGGTGGTGATTGAAAACTACGCGTTTCCGGGTGGTATGATGATCGGAACCGATTCGCACACGCCAAACGCGGGTGGTCTGGGTATGATCGCCATTGGTGTTGGCGGGGCTGATGCCTGCGACGTGATGGCGGGGCTGGCCTGGGAACTGAAAATGCCGAAACTTATCGGGGTTAAACTAACGGGTAAACTGAGCGGCTGGGCATCGGCCAAAGACGTGATTCTGCGGGTAGCCGGTATCCTGACCGTGAAAGGCGGAACGGGCTGCATTGTTGAATACTTCGGCGAAGGCGCTGAAAGTTTATCGGCAACGGGTAAAGGTACGATCTGTAACATGGGTGCTGAGATTGGTGCCACGACATCGATCTTCGCCTACGACGAGAAAATGGCCGATTACCTGAAAGCAACCAGCCGGGCCGATATAGCCGCAGCCGCCGATGCGGTTAAAGCCAATCTGCGGGCCGATGCCGAAGTATATGCTGATCCCGCTTCTTATTACGATCAACTGATTGAAATCGACCTGTCGGAACTGGAACCCCACATCAACGGTCCGTTCACGCCCGACCTGGCCTGGCCATTATCGAATTTCGCCAAAGCGGTAAAAGAAAACAACTGGCCAGCCAAGCTAGACGTTGGTTTGATCGGTTCCTGCACCAACTCCAGCTACGAAGACATGACCCGATCGGCGTCGGTAGCGGCTCAGGCAACGACAAAGCATCTGAAAACAAAAGCCGAATTCACGGTTACGCCCGGTTCGGAACTGGTCAGGTTTACGGCTGAGCGCGACGGCTTGCTGGATACCTTTGAAGAAATCGGTGGGGTTGTACTGGCGAACGCCTGTGGTCCCTGCATCGGGCAGTGGGCGCGTCATATGGACGATCCAACCCGCAAAAACTCCATCATTACGTCGTTTAACCGGAACTTCGCCAAGCGGAACGACGGTAACGCCAGTACCCACGCGT
The DNA here is from genome assembly GCF_054776635.1 of Spirosoma lituiforme. Classification (NCBI taxonomy): domain Bacteria; kingdom Pseudomonadati; phylum Bacteroidota; class Cytophagia; order Cytophagales; family Cytophagaceae; genus Spirosoma; species Spirosoma lituiforme. The sequence goes on along the minus strand of NZ_BAAHBO010000001.1, from coordinate 237,555 downwards.
TCGTGGCTTCGCCCGAAATCGTAACGGCGTTCGCCATTGCCGGTGACCTGACGTTCAACCCAATTACCGACACGCTGACCAACGAACATGGGGAGCAGGTGAAACTGGACGAACCACAGGGCATTGAGCAGCCGCTGAAAGGCTACGCCGTTGATGACGCTGGTTACCAGGCCCCTGCCGAAGACGGTTCGGGTGTGCAGGTCATCGTTAGTCCAACGTCCGACCGGTTGCAGTTGCTGGCCCCATTTGCGGCCTGGGAAGGTACCGACCTGAAAGGGTTGAAACTGCTGATCAAAGCGAAAGGCAAGTGTACCACCGACCACATTTCGATGGCGGGTCCGTGGCTGAAATACCGGGGTCACCTGGATAACATCTCCAACAACATGCTGATTGGTGCGGTGAACTTCTACAACGAGAAGACCAACAGCGTAAAAAATCAACTGACCGGCGAATACGGTGAAGTACCGGCTGTTCAGCGGGCTTACAAAGCCGCGGGCATCGGGTCGATTGTGGTGGGTGACGAAAACTACGGCGAAGGCTCTTCCCGCGAACATGCGGCCATGGAACCCCGTTTCCTGGGTGTCCGGGCTATCCTGGTTCGGTCGTTTGCCCGGATTCACGAAACCAACCTGAAAAAGCAGGGGATGCTGGCCTTAACGTTTGCTAATCCAGCTGATTACGACAAGATTCAGGAAGACGATGTCATCGACATCGACGGCCTGACCGAATTCGCACCGGGTCGTCCGCTCGAGATCGTTCTGCACCACGCCGACGGTACGACGGATGAATTCCCCGTAAACCATACGTACAATGAAGGTCAGATCGAATGGTTCAAGGCGGGTGCTGCCCTGAACATCATTCGGATGAAGCAGAACGCGTAAGCGTTGTAGTTCAATAAAAACAAAAACAGCTCGGCCACCGGTCGGGCTGTTTTTGTTTCAGCTAGTTTGTGATGCATGATGGCGCGAGGCTCCAGCCTCGTGTCCATTATTACCCGGCCTCCGGCCGAAGCGAATAAATAGTGTTTATTATCTGTTCATTTATTCCGGCCAGAGGCCGGGTAATAATGGACACGAGGCTGGAGCCTCGCGCCATCATCATCGCGCCATTAATAAAACCGTTCATAGACTCGCTCTTTAATGCGCTGGCTCAGGATGCTGCATGTTTCCTGGTCGGGAATGGCCGGGATCGACATCAGATGCATGGGTATGGCCGGATTGCTTGCCTGGTAGGGAGGCTGCGCATAGGGGAACGGGTTCAGCATAAACCCCTGCCGCTCATAGAAATGAATCCGTCGTTGACTCATCGTATCCTGCGGTTGTTCAACTTCGAGAATATGGTACGGGCTTTCCAGTCGTAGCAACTGACCGATCGCCTGTTGGCCGTATTGCTTTCCCCGCTGGTTGGGGTCAACGGCAATGTGTTCGACAAACAGTATGTCGGGCCAGTGCCAGTACACGATAAACCCCACTAGATCGTCTCCGTCAACCAGTCCGCAAAGGTGCATGTCGGGGCAGGCGAGGAGCTGTTGCAATTGCCCAAATTGACGACGTTCATTGGGTGGAAACGAGGTTTCATACCAGGCTTGTATGGGCACCAGGTAAGGGTGATCGGCTGGAACGGGAAATAAACGCATGAGGTATGAATCCGTTTAACTACATCACGGCCGAAAACAGCCTGCTGTGTTTTTTGCTTTTCTGATGTATTAATGGAAGAAGGTTACGGGCTAACGCGGTCAACATCAGTCCTGACCCACCTCCGCTAAGCCGGTAAATAAACGCTGAATGTAGCACCCTGACCGGGCTGGCTGGTGCCCGTTATGGCCCCGCCATGATTAACAACCACCTTCTCACAGATGGCCAGGCCGATACCCGTACCAACAAACTCACTCCGGCTGTGCAACCGCTGGAATACCTGGAAGATGCGATCCAGGTATTTTTCGTCGAAACCGATGCCATTATCCGCCACCTGAATGCGATGGTAGGTCAGGGCCATGCGCAGAGGCCTGGCATCCGCTGGCAACTGGTCTACCCCGATCTGGTCGGCTCTCACCCGGATGACTGGCGTTACGCCCGGCTGACGAAATTTGAGGGAGTTGCTCAACAGGTTACTGAACAACTGGCCTAATTGCAGGGCATCGCCAATCACCGTCGGCAACGGCTCGATAAGCATCTGCGCGCTGGTTTCTTCGATGACTAAATCCAGATCAGATAAGACCGTCTGCACGATCTGATTCAGGGAAACGGGTTCGCCGGTTTCGCGCTGGGTCGACATGCGGGAGAAGTTCAGCAGGTCACGGATCAGCACCGACATGCGGTTGGCCGCGGACTGCATTCGTTCCAGGTAAATCAGTTCGTCTCCCAACCGATCGCCGTAGTCCGCCTTTAACAGATCCCCGAATTGCTGAATTTTACGCAGGGGTTCCTGCAGGTCGTGGGAGGCTACGTAGGCAAACCGTTGCAGGTTTTCATTGGAATGAACCAGAAGCTGATTCGATTCGGTCAGTTCCTCATTCGTGGCGGTCAATTCTTCGCTGCTGGCCAGCAATTCTTCATTCGTGGCTTCCAGCTCTTCGGTGCGCTCCTGAACCTGTCGCTCCAGCTCCAACTGTACCCGCCGTTGGTCGGTAACGTCCTGCGCCGTTCCGCTTACTTTGTAGGGTTCGCCCTGATCGTTGACAAACGCCCGTCCCTGAATATGAAGCACCCGTTCCCGACCCGTTTCGGCGGGATTTACGGCGTATTCGATGTCGTAGATCCCGCCGGAGCCGGGCGTGATGGCGTGGGCAATGGCCGCCATTACGCGGGGACGATCGTCTATCCGCACAGGCCGGTAAGCCCGTTCGGGGGTAATGATCTCGTCGTTGCCAATTCCGAACCAGCCGCGAAGCCGCTCCGAATAGTCAAGCGTACGTGTTTGCAGGTCAATTTCCCAGGTTCCCAGTTCGGCCAGTTCAATGGCTCCGCGCAGGGTTGCCTCGGCTTCCTCGACCCGCTGTTTCGCCAGCGCCAGGTCGGTTATGTCGGCCGCCGTATTCATGACCCCATAGACGTGACCACTGGCATCGAACAGGGGCGTAAAGCTGTAATTAAAATAGTACGGCGTCAACTGACCGTCCACAACCAGATCGACCCGCTGGTGTTTGGCATGAAAGGGCGTGCCGGTTGTATAAACCCTGTCCAACTGGGCGAAAATTTCCTGATTCTCCAGTTCGGGCAGGATATCGGCGTAGCACTTGCCAATCACATCGTTACCCTTGCCCCAGATGTCCAGAATCGACTGGTTGGCCAGCTGAATCCGCATCTCCCGGCCCACATAAGCCGCAATGGGGAATGGCGCACTGTCGACCAGGCTTCGGATGCGCGCTTCGCTTTCTTCGATTTTCTTGCGGGCACCTACCTGATCCGTGATTTCATTGGCGACCACAATGACCCCCGTAACGGTACCGTCGGCTTCCCGCAGGGCCTGGTACACAAAGTTGAAATACACGGTTTCCAGTTGCCCGTTTCGCACAATCGGGGCGTGCAGTTCGTTGGCGTAGAACGGTTCGCCGGTAGCCAGCACGTGGGCCAGGATTTCCTCGAAGCCCTGACCCTTGACTTCCGGCAGGGCGTCGAACAGGGGTTTGTTCAGCACCTCATCAGCCCGGCGACCCCACAGGGTCAGGTGCGCGTCATTCGCCAGGTCAATGATGTGGTCGGGACCCCGGAAGATGGCCGTAGCGATTGGGGCCACATCAATCAAATTGCGGAACCGGGCTTCGCTTTCGCGCAGGGCTACCTCGATCCGGCGCTGCTCGGTTAGGTTCGTATGAACGCCAACCCACTCCTTAACGGTATGGTCGGCATTGAACAGGGGGATGGCCCGAACGGAGAAAATGCCCCACGTGCCGTCTTTAAGCCGCAATCGGTGTTCAAAAACAAAAGGATGCTGCTCCCGAACGGCTACTGTCCAGGCATCCAGCGTCGGCTGAGCATCGTCCGGATGAACGACATTCGACCAGCCATACCCCCGGTACTCCTCGTAGGTTTGCCCCGTGAGTCCTGCCCAGCCCGGTTGTTCGCCTTCCATTTCTCCCACGGCATTGTTGGTCCACAGAATACCCTGCACGGCATCAACCGCGGCCTGAAACCGCTGTTCACTTTCTTTCAGCGACTGTTCGGCCTTTTTCTGCGCGGTCACATCCTGGCAGAGCACCATGACCCCCGTAATGCGGCCATCCGTTTCCCGATGGGGCTGATAGATGAGGTTTAAAAAGCCGTCTATCTTTTCGCCGTGTCCGTCAACAAAATAGGGCTGGCCATACAGGTAAATCGGATTTCCGCTGGTGCGTACACCCTCGATGATGGGCCGGAAAGCCGCTTCCGCTTCGGGAATAACGGTGAACAGCGGCTTGCCCGTTAGTTCCTGCTGACTACGGTTGACCAACCGGGCGTAGGTATTGTTGACAACCGTTACGACCATCTCTTCGCCACTGAGCACAACGATACCGACCGACGCTTCCTGCACAAGGGTATGAAAGCGCCGTTCCGATGTTTGCAGCCTGGTCACCGTTTTTACACGTTCCGTCGTCTCCGTGCCGGTTACCAGGATTCCACCAATCTGGCCGTCATCGTCGAAGGCGGGGCTGTAACTGAACGTCCAGTACACGTCCTCCAGCCGACCATTTCGGGATACCGGCAACAGCTGGTCTTCGAACCAGACGGGCTCGCCGGTGGTCATGACCTGCTCGATCAGAGAACCAATAAACGGCCAGTTTTCGGGCCACACCTCCTGAGCCCGTTTGCCGAGGGCCGGATGCTTTCCCCGGCTATCCAGGCTCAGGCGATACGCTTCGTTGTAGAAACACGTTAACTCCTTTCCCCAGAACAGCAGCATGGGGAAAGCCGAATGCAGCACGATACCCAGGGTTGTTCGCAGGCTATTCGGCCAGGTATCAGAAGCGCCAATGGGGGTTGTGTGCCAGTCGAACGTACGGGTTAGTTGACCCATCTCGCCACCACCTGCCAGAAAGGGATGTTTATCAGCGGAATGTATTGTTTTCAAAGCAAAAAGAATGGTGTAATGCGTTTAGACGAACGAAGGGAATTAACTGGTTCGTCAGGAATTCTGCGTTGTCGGGCGATGGATTACTGCCCGAAAAAGCCCAGGATGACACCCAATGCACCGATCAGGGAGAGAATCAGGCCAATAAAGGCGACCGTTCCGGTACCGGCTATCAGCAGAATGAGGCCGCCAATCAGTAAAACAAGCCCACCGATCAATTGCCCCCGATGAGCAAGCATGGTTTTTTCCGGATGATTGGGAGCCAGGCGTTTTCCCAGTTGCCGGTTGATTTTCGTCACCAGCAACCGCCCCATCAGGGTGTTGCGGGCCGAGGGGCCGGCCACATTCGTTGCGTTCGGTTCCGGGATTTTGTGGGGCGAAGCCAGGATGTTTCTGGCCCGGTTCAGGTGGTGGGTGAGCCGCTCGTTGGTGGCGAGTTGCTGGTCGTTCCGTACATACGCGTCAACCTGTGCCAGCGTCGCGTTTGCCTGCACCAGTTGTTCGGTTGGCGCTTTATCGTCGGCTGTTGCCATTTTCAGGGGTGCCGATGCGGGCGGATCCGCGCGGTAAGCGGCAGCGGGCTGAAAATAGGCGGTCGGCCGATGACAGGACGAAAGCAGGAGAATCCCGAACAGGGCAACCATCAGGTGCCGGGTCAATGAATACGTCACGAATCGAGTTGGTTTAAAGTGAAATCGTCTATGGATGATTGGGGGCGGGATTCATTCGGTCGAATGCGGCACGCAGGTCATCGGGCGAGGCTTTGGCCATCGCTTCACTGAACCCGAACGTTACGGCTTCTTTGCCTTGCGTCAATTGCGCGAAAACTGCGTCGATAAACGCGCTGACGGGTGGAGCCTGGTCGTGTAACCCCTTGCCGCCCAGGTCGGTGTTGAGGGCGGGCGGAATCAGCTCGATTACCTCGATGCCTTTCGGCCTGACCAACGCCCGCAGGGAGAGCGTAAAGGAGTGAAAAAACGCTTTGGTCGCCGAATAAACGGGAACGCGGGTAAGCGGCACAAAGGCCAGCCCGGAGGTTACGTTCAGGATCGTGGTAAGAGCGGGCAGCTTAATAAACAGCGAAGCCAGATGAACCGGCGCTTCGATATTGACCTGAATTTCCGCCTGGGCCCGGTCAAAAAAGTCATCGTCCGAAACCGACATCCACTGCTGAATCCCCGCGTTGTTCACCAGCACCGTCAGGTCCGGGTGTTCGTCCCGAATCCACTGGTAAAGTGCCTGCCGTTCGGCCGGACTGGATAAATCACACACGCGGGTGATGACGGACGGAAACCGGGCGGCTACGTCGGCCAGGGCAGCCTCGCGTCGTCCGCAGATAATAACGGTGTTGTTTTCCTGGATAAACCGTTCGGTAAGTCCCAGGCCAATGCCTGAGGCACCGCCGGTAATGAGAATTTTGTTGTCTGAACTAGTCATGCTGTTTGAAGTACGCCGAGTGTCCTGATCTTGTTGAGTAGGCCCAAAAGTAAAGAAAATGGCTTTACTTCGGCTTGTTGGTCGATAAGGTGGTGAAAAAACGGATGTAAACGCAGATTGTTCGGTTTTTATCGGACGTTTAATCCGGCCACCGGGGTGGGGTACTGGCGGGAGTTACCGCAGGGCTTCGATGGCCGTTCTCATGGCGGCAAACTGCCGTTTCTTCTGCAAAACGGTGGGGGGGGCCACCCGTTCGCGGCAATCGAAAATACCGCAGCGTTCGCAGGCCTGGTTCACGACTCGGAATGAGATCTCGCTGGCGGGGTGCTGGCCGTCGCCCGGTGAGGCCGACAGAAAATTCATCTTGCTTCTTAGGGCATCATTGACCGCAAAACACATCGATACGCTGATGTTCTGGTGACCTACGGCCTGAAACGGATGCGCTACCGATATAATCAGGTACTGCTGGCCCGAGTCGGCGTATTCGGAAATCTGAGCCCGGCATAGGGTACCACTGAATCCTTTGTTCTGCTGCATGAACTGGAGTTCCTGCAAAATTGTCCAGGCAATCCAGCGTCGGCAGAAATGCTCGTCGACAATACCCCGGGGGCCCTGTTGCCTCGATAAATGCATTTCTTTAGTCAACTGGAACGTACTCTGGCCGGGGGTATGATTAAACCGGTAGAAAAACAACTGATCAATGCCAAAGGCGCTGGGCAATACGTTGCTTAGCCGGTAAAAAAACTGTTCGGGGGTGGCGTTAAACGTTCCGATGAGCGTCAGAAAATCGTCATTGCTCCAGGTGGGACGGGCAAACAGCTCCGTTAGTTTCGCTACCAGAGCCGCCCGCCGAATCAGAATGGCACCGGCAAAATAAGACGCCTTGTAGTTGTTCAGGATTTGCTCGAAGGACTCCGCTTCGACCCACGAGTAGCTATAGGGTCGGTTCTTGAGGGCCATGAACTGGAATCCGACCTCCCGCGATAGAATGAACGAGCGCTGTTCAGCGGTTAATCCGGCATTGAGGTGGAGGGTGTGTTGTTCCGGCCGATAAACCGATCGCAGCGATACCAGTTCCGGCTGCGTGAGCGGGTCAAAATAGTCGATCCGGATAGCGTATCGGGTTTTGAGCAGATTGATCAGTAATGCTTCGGTAACCGGCTGATCGGAACTCGGGGCAAATTCGGCCAGGAAACGATCCGCGTCGGCTTCGATCTCCGGGAAATAATTGTCGTGCATTTCCTGGTACGACCGCAGCATGGTCAGGTACAGCCGCTCCACGCTCATGTTGTAGCTGAGGGCAATATCCATGAACGTTCGAATCATGGCACTGACTTTGGCGGGGGCTTCGGCCAATAGTTCGAGCAGATCGGATGGGTCAATGCCGAACAGTTCGAGCGGAATTTCGGTCAGGAACTTCGAGCGGAGCAGGTCTGAAATAGGCTCCAGCTTCTTGCTTAACTTTAACGACACCATGGCATCGTAATCGACCTGCATGGCATTGGCCAGAGCCGAAATTTTATCCGCTTTGGGGTATTTACGGCCCTTTTCGATTTCCGTAACGTACGAAATAGACAGGCCCGATCGCTGGGCCAGTTCGCTCACCGAAAGACCCTTGTCAAGTCTAAGCTGGCGAAGTTTCAGGCCAAACAACAGGCGGATATGATCAGCAGGGAGATTCAATGAATAAGGGCGTAATTAGTGAGACGCATCGGCCAAAAGCGGACTGAGGTTCCAGGACCGGGTTGGGTCGTAGTGTAACTGGCCCTTCTCGACAACCAGTGGGCTATCCACATTGTTGTGATAGAGTTGCCCCGTACCCAGGCCTTGTGGCAACAGGTGTTTAAACTGAGCTGTATACTGGGCAATGGCATTCAATCCGATGTTGGATTCCAGGGCCGAGGTAAGCCACCAGCCGATGTTCAGCCGCCCGGCCAGCTCGATCCACTCATCGCAATGGCGCAATCCACCCAGCAGGGTTGGTTTGAGAATGATGTACTGGGGCTGTATTTTCTTCAGCAGGCGAAATTTGTGCACGTATTCCATCTGGCCGATCAGTTCTTCGTCCAGCGCGATGGGCAGGGGCGAATGCAGGCACAGGTCGGCCATCAGATCCGGCTGTCCTGCCTTGATGGGCTGTTCAATCGAATGCAGGTCGAAAGCCGCCAGCCGTTCGAGTTTGGCCATGGCATCGGCGGGCTGGAACGCCCCGTTGGCATCGACCCGCAGCGTGATCTGATCGGCCGGGAAACGGCTGCGGATCATGGCCAGCAGATCACATTCCTGCTCGAAATCAATCGCGCCGATCTTCAGTTTCAGGGTTGTGTAGCCCGCCTGGAGTTTTTCCTCGATCTGCTTCCGCATAAACGACTGGCTACCCATCCAGACTAGCCCATTAATGGGCAGCGAACGCTGACCCGCGCTGAAATCAGAGGCCCGAATCAGGCGGTTGCCCCCCGACAGAAAGTCGAGCATGGCGGTTTCGAAACCAAAGAGGATACTCGGGAAAGCCGGGCTGATCAACTGGTTGAGGATGATCGGGATGTTCCAGCTGAAGAGTTGCAGATCCAGTTCCGTAAATTCGGCACAGTACTGATCGAGGATTTCCTCAAAGTCGGGCCGGTCATCAAAACTTAGTCCCTTCAGGGGCCCGCACTCACCGTAGCCGATGACGGACGGATTGTCGTCGTCGCAGATACGGATCACATACGACGTTTTTTCCGTCAGGGTGCCGCGTGACGTACCCGCTTCGAAGCGAAAATGCAACGTGTATTTCAGGTAGTCGGCTTTTAAACTCATTGTACCAAACGGTGAGGAAGGGATTTCCCAGTCCTAAAAGTACTAATTTTGACTGCTCAAGCTGGCAATATTACGAAATTATTAATGAAGCGTTTACTGGGTACGTGGCTCCTCCTTCCCCTCAGCGGGCTGTATGGGATACTGATGGACATTCGTAATTGGTTATTTAACAGTCACTTATTGTCATCCTTTCAGGCATCTGTTTATACGATAAGTGTAGGGAATTTAACCGTTGGTGGCACCGGAAAAACACCCATGATCGAATTTTTGATTAAACGGTCAGTTGCCTGTGCGCCCAGTCCGGCCGGAACAACGGCTACCCTGAGCCGGGGCTACGGGCGACAAACGGCCGGGTTCCGGCTGGCTTCCGAAACCGATACGGCGGCCACGATTGGGGATGAACCCCGGCAGCTTTACCGCAAATTTTCGCCCCTTATCCGGGTGTACGTGGGCGAACGGCGGGCCGATGCATTGCGCTCCATTGTGGCGCTCCACCCCGAAACCGACCAGGTTTTGCTGGACGATGCCTACCAGCACCGGGCCGTTCGGCCACACCTGACCATTTTACTGATGGATTACCATCGGCCGTTTTACACCGATTACCCGTTTCCGGCGGGTCGGCTGCGCGAACGGAGGCACGGTGCCCGCCGGGCCGATGTTCTGGTGGTCACCAAGTGCCCCCATGATTTATTTGCCACCGAACAGCAGCGGATTTTGGCAAAAATCCGGCCGTACACCCGGCCCGGCGTGCCCATCTTTTTTGCCGGGTTACACTACGACCGGCCCGTTTCCTTCGCCACCCGGCAGGCCGCCACGGATGTCGGCCCGGTTGTTCTGGTATCGGGGCTGGCCAATGCCGACCCGCTGGAACACTACGTCCGGCAAACCTACCGGCTGGTTCGCCACGCGCGATTCCCCGATCACCACGCGTACAGCCGAACGGAACTCGACACCCTGTTGACCAGCCTCCCTCCCGAAACAGCCCTGTTAACGACGGAAAAAGACTGGGTGAAACTGGACACGCTGCTGACCGACCACGAACGAGCTACCTTGCCACTGTACTACCTGCCGGTTGCGGTGCAGTTCCTGCCCGGGCAAGAAGCCGGGTTTGACCAGTTTTTAACCCGGTCGCGCCTTAAAAATCCTTAACGGAGCCAGCCAAACAGGCGGGTGTCCGCCGTTTTAATGTACTTTTGACCTGATGAAGCGGAGTTTAGTTGCCCTGATTTTTAGTTTAAGTGTGTCGCTCACCGCCTGGGCGCAGCAATTTCCGGGTAGTACGGGCACGACCCCGAACGGGTTTGGGGGGCGGCAGGCCATGCCCACGTCAACAACCGGTACGAACGGAATCGACGACTCGACGAAGGTCATCTACGGCCCTAAATCGACCCGGTACGTGCTGGAAGATGACATCTTCAACAACCGCCGGAAATTATATACCCTCGATACGACCATGGACGAGGTGCATCGGTTCACCTACGTGCAGCGGAGTAAAAACATGTACCAGGATCTGGGCGAGCTCGGCACGGCCATGCGACCCGTTTTTCTGCAGGTGCCCCAGCAACTGGGTGCGCAATCGGGCTATTACGTGTTCTCGCCCTACGCCTACCAGAGCCAGGATGTAAAGTATTTTGATACCAAGTCGCCCTATACCGACATGTACATTGCCCTGGGCGGCAACAACCAAAACATTCTGCGTTTTGACATGGCCCAGAATATATCGCCCCGCTGGAACGTAGGGTTTGATGTTCAGCGGTTTACGGCGCAAAAGCAATTTGGTACGAGCGGCAACAATGACCCGTACAAGCTGTTGGCTCAGAATTGGGGCGTACAACTGCATACCAACTACCGATCAAAAAACAGCAAATATACCCTGCTGGCTAATTTCATCAACATGAACCACAGCGTTGATGAGCAGGGGGGCGTGTTACCGGGGCAGACCGCCGGTGGTGAACTCATCCCGTACAACTACACCGGAGATTCCCGCCTGCGAAGCGGCACGACCAACACGCAGGGCCCCCACGGCTGGGAGATTCGGAACAACACGCACGTTTACCAGGAATACATACTGGACAAGGGCTTTCAGCTTTACCAAAAGTTCGACTACCAGGTGCAGAAGAATTTCTACCAGGATGATACACTGCAGCTAAATCGGTCGATTACGCCCCTGGGCAGCACCACACCGCTGCCGTTCTATCCGCCCATTTTTGGCGATACCTCCCGCCTGGAGCAGCATGCCCGGTTCCGGCTCCTCGAAAACCAGGTTGGCCTCAAAGGCATTGCCCAGTACAAAGGCGCATCCTTTAATTACCGGGCTTACCTCCGCGTACGAAACTATGTCCAGTCATCGCTTTATAACACCTCGCGAACCAATTACAACACGTACGGAACGACCCGAACCGAAACGTTTGTTGGCGGCTGGCTGGGGTATTACTTCCCGGATAGCCTGTCGCGGCTAACGGCGGAAACGGAGTTGGGAGCCGGGGGGAGTTACCGCATTCAGGGGCAGCTAGACAGTAAGTTTCTGACGGCTGGTGGAGCCTACCTGAACGTAGAACCCACGCTTATTCAGGAACGCTTCCAGAGCAAGGTGTATATTTGGCCGGATGCTACCCGGGGGCTCGGGACATTGTCCAAGCGCAACTACCTGTACGCGTACGGAAAACTGAACGTACGCGTCAAAAACCTGCGGCTGGAGCCAAGTCTGGATTACTACCTGGTTAAAAACTACGTTTATTTTGATACCGACGGGAATGTGCAGCAGGAACGATCGCCCATCAGTATTGTGCGACCGGGGCTGGGCTACCACCTCCAGATCGGGAAGTTTCTGGTATCAGGGCAAGCCTATTATACCGCCAAGGAAGGCCCGGACGTTATTCGTATGCCGCCGGTTTTCGTCAACACCCGGATTCAGTACGAGTTTCTGTACGCCAAGGTGCTTTACATTCAGACGGGAGTCGATCTGCACTATAAATCGCCGTATTATGCCGATGCCTACATGCCCCTTACCCAGCAATACCACCTCCAGAATCGCCAGCAGGTAGAAGGGTATGTGCTGGCCGATCTATACGCCAACCTGCGGATTAACCGGACGCGGCTGTTCGTTAAACTTACCCACGCCAACCAGGGGCTGATTACTCCCGGCTATTTCGTTGCGCCCGATTACCTGCAAATGCGCCGGGGCTTCGCCTTTGGGGTCGACTGGTATTTATTTGACTGATTTTTACCCGCCAGGCAGGTATGGAAACGCGCTTTCCTGCTTATCCTAGTTAGACGGAAGTTATTAAATTTTTTTGCTTATTAGGTCATTGTCGGGTTGTTCTCCCGACTAGTCAATTAACCTTCATTTAGTACATGGATTCATTTCAGATTCAAAAAGCGCCGGTTCAATACGACGTAGCCATCGTTGGCTCGGGAGCCGGGGGCGGTATGGCGGCCTATACACTGGCAAAAGCCGGTGCCAAAGTTGTTTTGCTGGAAGCAGGCGGCTATTTTGATCCAGCTGATCCGAAATACATTACCCAACTGAAATGGCCCTGGGAGTCGCCCCGCCGGGGAGCCGGAACCACCCGCGCATTCGGTGATTTCGATGCCGCCTGGGGTGGCTGGGATATTGAAGGAGAGCCTTACACCAACGCCAAAGGGTCTGACTTTCAGTGGTTCCGCTCCCGGATGCTCGGGGGGCGCACGAACCACTGGGGCCGTATCTCCCTTCGGTTCGCCCCGGATGATTTCCGGCGGAAAAGCATGACCGGGGTTGGCGAAGACTGGCCGATCGGTTACGACGATATTAAGCCCTTTTATGACCGGGTCGATCGGATGATCGGGGTTTTCGGCTCCATCGAAAACATGCCGTCCGAACCGGATGGTATCTTTCTGCCCGCGCCTAAACCGCGTCTGCACGAATTGATGATCCGGAAGGGGGCCCGGAGTATCGGGATCCCGGTTATTCCGTCGCGGTTGTCCATTCTGACCAAACCGATCAATAACGAACGTGGCTCCTGTTTTTATTGTAGCCAGTGCGGCCGGGGTTGTCAGGCCTATGCCGATTTCTCGTCCTCGTCGGTTCTGGTGAAGCCCGCCATGCAAACGGGTAATGTAACCCTCATCAACGGGGCCATGGTCCGCGAGGTGCTTACTGATCCGGCTACCGGACTGGCTACGGGCGTGAGTTACGTCGATACGCAATCACTGCAGGAAGTGACGGTCAAGGCGAAATCGGTGATCCTAGCGGCCAGCGCGGGCGAAACAGCGCGCTTGCTGCTCAATTCGAAATCAAGTCGTTTTTCGACCGGGCTGGCGAACTCCAGCAACGTGGTTGGTAAATACATCAATGACTCCACGGGTGCCAGCCGCTCGGCCTTTATTCCGGCCCTGATGGATCGCAAACGGTACAACGAAGATGGCGTTGGCGGGATGCACGTCTTTACGCCCTGGTGGCTCGACAACAAGAAACTGGATTTCCCCCGCGGTTACCACATCGAATACTGGGGGGGCATGGGGATGCCTGCCTACGGATTCGGCTGGGGTATCGAAGCCATGAACGGGATGATTCCCGGCCGGGATGGGAAAATGAAGCCGGGTGGCGGCTACGGGGCGAGTCTGAAAGATGATTATCGCCGGTTCTACGGGGCCTACGTCGGTATGGCCGGCCGGGGTGAGCCGGTACCGCTCGAAAGCAACTACTGTGAAATCGATCCGAACGTGGTTGATAAATACGGTATTCCGGTCCTGCGTTTCAACTACAAGTGGTCGGATTACGAAGTAAAGCAGGCCAAACACATGCAGGAAACCTTCGAGGAGATTATCCATTCGATGGGCGGGATTGCCCTGGGTGACCGGCCTAACGCGGCCAATAACTACGGGCTGGCCTCGCCGGGGCAGATTATTCACGAGGTCGGCACGGCCCGGATGGGTAATGACCCGAAAAACTCGGTGCTGAACAAATACCAGCAGGCACACGACGTGAAAAACCTGTTTGTAGTCGACGCGGCTCCGTTCCCATCGCAGGGTGACAAAAACGTAACCTGGACCATTCTCGCCAGTTCCATGCGCACCAGCGAATATTTGATTGATCAGGTGAAACAGAAGAATATATAAGGTTTGTGGTATGTGGTTTTCGGTGGGTCGGCTTTACCTGAATATGTTAGTAACATGGCTAAGATAAACCGATTCGAAGAGTTGGACGTTTGGCAATTAGCTCGTCAATTATCGGATGATATTTACTGGCTAACCCAGAAAGGGACATTCTCGAAAGATTTTGAGTTGAAAAATCAAATCAATCGGGCTAGCGGTTCCATGATGGACAATATTGCCGAAGGATTTGGGCGAGCTAACCGAGCTGAATTTATTTTGTTTCTGGGCTACTCGTCCGGTTCTGGCACCGAAGTGAAATCTCAATTATATCGAGCCTTTGATCGTCAACATATACCATCGGACTGTTTTAATGAGCGATGTGCTCGTACTGATCGTATTGGTAAAATGTTGTTTGGGTTGGTTCAATCATTAAAAAAATCACCGGTGTGCGGTTTACGCTACAAAGTAGATGAACCTGAAATGGCCTATTTAATCGATGATTTCCCTGAACCGGCACCGTAGCGACGGACCGCCGTAAACCAAAAACCGTAAACCAAAAACCGAACCGACTTATGAAACGCAGAGATTCCTTAAAAGCCCTCTCGCTCGCTGGTTTTGGCATGGCCGTCAATCCGGTTGAAGCCGCTGTACCCGCCCCCCCTGACGTCAAGCCCCTGAAGATACCCGGCGGACGGCAGAAGTTCGAAGCCGAGCGCGACGCCAAACTGAATGCCGAAAAGTTTTTTACCCCGCATGAACTACAGACCGTAACGGTGCTGTCAGACATTATTCTGCCCGCCGATGAGCGGTCGGGGAGTGCCTCGCAGGCGGGTGTGCCGGCCTTCATCGAATTCATGATGAAAGATCAGCCCAAGAACCAGACCCCCATGCGCGGAGGGATTCGCTGGCTGGATAACACCTGCACCAAACGGTACGGCAAATCGTTTGTGCTGTGTACCAAAGCCCAGCAGATCGACATGGTCGAACAGATCGCCTATCCGGCCAAAGCCAAATCGGACATGACGCAGGGCGCATCGTTCTTCACCCTCATGCGGAATATGGTTTCCACGGGCTTCTTCACCAGCCAGATGGGCATCAAAGACCTGGGGTATGTGGGCAACGTTCCCAACCAGTGGGATGGCGTACCCGCCGATGTTCTGAAGCAGTATGGACTAGCCTACGAAGAACGCGAGCTGACGCCCGGAAAATAAGTGAAGGGATTGTTCAGGTAAAAAAAGTCCCCGGTCAGCCTGACCGGGGACTTTTTTGTAGGCCGATTTTTATCGATCAATGAATTTCATCGCCCCTTCTTCATGGCGCTCGCCAGAGGCCGGGGGGAGGCTGTTCAGCCGGTCGAGCTGGTCGATGGTTAGTTCCAGCTGGTCGGTGGCTGTATTCTCCCCGACACGGGCAACCCGTTTGGTACCGGGAATGGGCGCTATGTCATCGCCCTGCGCCAGCAGCCAGGCCAGCGCAACTTGGGCCGGTGTGGCATTCAGTTGGGATGGGCATGCCCTGGCTTATGCATGAGACAAAGTTACTAAAATCAACGCGTACTGATAAATAGCCTACATCTCCGATAACCCGATAAAGATTTCCGCAATGAGTGACCTGATGACCAAGTGATTACCCGAAGCCGGTCAATTTTTCCCTTATTTTTTCGCCAATTCCGCCTTTTTTCTCGTACTTTTACATCCCGTAACGACCTAATTTGGTTTTAATCATGGCAGCTACGGGACCAAAATCCGCGAAATATATTTTTGTTACCGGCGGAGTAACTTCATCACTTGGCAAGGGCATTATCGCGTCTTCGCTGGCCAAACTTCTTCAGGCCCGGGGCCTTACGGTAACGATTCAGAAATTCGATCCGTACATCAACATTGACCCCGGCACCCTCAATCCATACGAACACGGCGAGTGCTACGTAACCGACGACGGGGCCGAAACGGACCTCGATCTGGGTCACTACGAACGGTTCCTGAACCGGCCCACCTCGCAGGCCAACAACATCACTACGGGTCGTATTTACAACAACGTGATCACCCGCGAACGCCGGGGCGATTTCCTGGGTAAAACTGTACAGGTCGTTCCCCACATCACCGACGAGATCAAACGGAACATCCGGTTACTGGGCGAAACGGGTGAATACGACATTGTGATCACCGAGATTGGCGGTTGCGTAGGGGATATTGAATCGCTCCCGTTCGTGGAGGCCGTTCGGCAGCTGAAATTTGAACTGGGTGAAAAAGATACCCTGGTCATTCACCTGACGCTGGTGCCCTACCTGCGGTCGGCCGGGGAGTTGAAAACCAAGCCCACCCAGCACTCCGTTCGGATGTTACTCGAAAACGGGGTTCAGCCCGACATCATTGCCTGCCGGACGGAGCACCCGCTGCCGCAGGATATTCGCCGGAAAATTGCGCAGTTCTGTAACGTTCAGGTAAGTTCCGTTATCGAAGCCCTCGATGCCGAAACGATCTACGATGTACCCCTACTCATGCAGAAGGAGCGGCTCGACCAGCGGGCCCTCTACGTCCTTGACCTTTATAACGATAAAGATGCGGACCTGGATGCCTGGAAAGCCTTTTTAGGACGGCTCAAAAATCCCGGGGATACCGTTACGATTGGGCTGGTGGGTAAGTATGTCGAGCTACACGACGCGTACAAATCCATTGCCGAGTCGTTTATCCACGCGGGTGCGGCCAACGAATGCAAAGTACAACTGAAGTGGATTCAGTCAGAAACCCTGGTCGACGAACACCATTGCGCCGATGTACTGAGCGAACTGGACGGGGTGCTGGTGGCACCGGGCTTCGGCGAACGGGGTATCGAAGGCAAGATCAACGCGGTCCGCTTCGTCCGGGAGCAGGGTATTCCCTTCCTGGGTATCTGCCTGGGTATGCAAATGGCCGTTATCGAATACGCCCGTAATGTAATGGGGATTCAGGATGCCCACTCCACCGAAATGGAGCCGCAGACGCCTAACCCCGTCATCAGCATGATGGAAGCGCAGAAAAGCGTGACCGATAAAGGCGGTACCATGCGGTTGGGGGCGTATGCCTGTAAGCTAAAGCGCGATTCGCTGGCGCACCATATTTACGGAAAAACCCAGATCAGCGAGCGTCACCGTCACCGATATGAGTTTAACAACGATTACCTAGAGGCCTTCGAAAAAGCTGGTTTGCGGCCAACGGGCATCAATCCAGATACCGGTCTGGTCGAGATTGTCGAATTAAAAGGGCACCCCTGGTATGTGGGTGTTCAGTTTCACCCCGAGTTAAAAAGTACCGTCATGAACCCGCATCCCCTGTTTGTGCAGTTTGTGAAGGCCGCGCATGCCTTTAGCCAGCAAAAACGCACAAACCAATCTACATCCGATCTGTCGACCGTACGTGTAGAAACCGCTGAGGTGGTTGATTAAGCGGGGAGATTGGCGTAATTTTGCATCTTAATATGGTTTACGGTTTTCAGTTTATGGGTTTTCGCCGAAGAAAATGCTCGATCTGTGCAGTCCTGAACTGAAAACCGTATACTGAAAACCGAAAAAATGGATCGTAATCAACTTATTGGCATTGTCCTGATTCTGGCGATGCTGGTTGGCTACCAGTTACTGGTACCAAAACCTGTACCCCCCAAGCAGGCTGCCACACAAACACAGACCACCAAACCAACCACTGCCTCGTCCGCAACAGCCGGCATCAGCCAGAGTGATTCGGCCGGACAGCCCATCGACTCAGCCGCCGTCAAAGCCCAGTTCGGCGATTTTGCCGCCGTCGCTACCGGCCAGAACCGGGACATTGTTATTGAGAATAAAGACATCAAACTTACCTTCAGCACGCGGGGTGGCCGGGTAAAAGAGGTTATCTTAAAGGATTACAAAACATTTGATCAGAAGCCGCTGGTGCTGATCGATGAGAACAGCAGCCAGACGGTCCTTAACCTGCCAACCAATCGGGGTGCGGTTGACCTTCACGAACTGTATTACCAGACAACGACCCAGAGCGGAACGGTGAGCGGGCAACCGCAGCAGATCGTGTTCCGGGCCGAAATTGCTCCCGGACAATCGGTGGAGCAGGTGTACACCATCCCTGCCGAAGGGTATGTGCTGGATTACGACCTGAAACTGAACGGGCTGAACAATACCGTTGCCAACGGAAATGTTCAGTTCTTCTGGGAGGATAAAATGCGGCAGTACGAAAATGATCTGGGAAACAACCGCAAAGCTGCTACGATCAACTACCTGACCGCCGACGAAAGTTTCGAGAAACTTACCGAAGGGGAAAGCAGCCAGGAAGCTACGGTGGAAGAGCCCGTGCAATGGTTTACCATCAAGCATAAGTACTTTCTGTCGGGCTTTGTGGCTAAGAACAGCCCTTTTCAGAAAGCCAGCTTTAAAGCCCTGGTCGATCCGGCCGATAGCAGCGTGGTGAAAACAGCCATTGCCGACGTGACGCTGCCCATCGCCGATATCAAAGCCGGAAAGGGTCAGTACAAGTTCTTTTACGGTCCGAACGATTTCCAGTTGCTGGGCAACGTGGCACCGGAGTTCGATCAGAACGTTTACCTCGGGTACTCCATTCTGAAGCCGATCAACAAATACTTTTTTGTGCCGGTGTTCAACTTTATGGGCAAATTCATCACCAACTACGGATTGCTGATTATTGCGCTGGTGGTGTTCGTGAAGCTGATTCTGACTCCGTTAACCTATAAGTCATACATCAGTATGGCCAAAATGCGGGTATTGCAGCCAGAGTTGAATGAGATGAAAGAGCGGGTTGGCGACGACATGGCCAAGCAGCAATCGGAGCAGATGAAACTGTACCAGGAGGTGGGCGTCAGTCCGTTGAGCGGGTGTGTGCCGGTACTGGCCACGATGCCGATTCTGTTTGCCCTGTTTATGCTCTTCCCGAACCTGATCGAGTTGCGTCAGAAGTCCTTCCTGTGGGCCAATGACCTGTCGACCTACGATGCGTTCATCAAGTTTCCCGCCATTCCGTTCATTGGCAGCCACCTTAGTTTGTTTACGGTGCTGATGACCATTTCGTCGATTGCTTACGCGTACTACAACAACCAGACGACCCCGACCCAGCCGGGCCCGGTGAACATGAAAGCCATGAGCTATGTATTCCCGCTCATGTTCATGTTTGTCCTGAACTCGTATCCGGCCGGTCTGACATTTTACTATTTTGTCTCGAACGTGGTCACGATTGCGCAGCAGTTGCTCATTCGCCGGTTTGTTGATGAAGATAAAATAAAAGCTGTACTGGACGAAAACCGGCGTAAAAATGCCGCTGGTGAAGGGAAGAAGCCCGGTGGTTTCCAGGCTCTGTTGCAAAAACAGCTGGCCGCTGCCGAAGAAGCCCGGAAGCAGGCTGACGAAGCGCAGCGCCGGGCAAAACCTAAAAAATAAGTAGAGCAGGAGACCGCTTTCTGATGGCATGAGCCTGTCTCTATGCACAAAAGCAACGCGTCAGCGTTGCTTTTGTGTCTTAACCCAACTGAATATGAACGGTCAATTTTATTGGTGTAAGCAGCTGGCAATCTTCCTTTTGGGGCTGGGGAGCTGGCAGTTCGCCACGGCCCAGGGGGCTCCCGACGACCAGCGACGCTATTCGACGGCGGTACGGCTGGTAAAGGCCGGCGATTACGAACGGGCTAAACCAGATCTGAACGGACTGATTCAGCAACGTGGCGTTTTAGCCCCTTACGCCAGCTATTACTATGCTCTGGCTACATTTCGGCAACGGAACTACAGCCAGTCCCGGCTGATGCTCAAACAGCTTATGGAGTTGTTTCCGGACTGGCGCAAGATGGATGAAGCCAGCTACCTGCTGGCGGCCAACGATATGGAACTGGGCCAGTACGAAGAGGCCCTGACAATCCTTCAGCCGATTCGTGATCCCGCCCTGCGGCCTTCAGTCACTAAACTCGAACAGCATTTTCTGCCGCGTATAACGGATCTCAACCGGGTCAAACAACTTAATAAAGCGTTTCCAGGCGACCGGGTCGTTGGTCTGCTCCTAATTGACCTGATCCAGCGGACATCCAGCGATAAAGATGACCTGGAATTGTCGGATCGGCTAACAAACCGCTTCGGGGTTCCCCCTGCACAAACGGCCGCGCCTGCCGCGGTTAGTGCCCAGGCATCCGGTACCCGATCGACGACGGCCGTTACGCAGCCGGTCAGAAACACGCGGGCCAAAGGGTATTACAATGTGGCCGTTATGTTTCCCTTCCGGGTCGAGGAGTTCAGCGGGGATAAGCGACTGCGGGCCAACCAGTACGTGTATGATCTGTACAATGGGATAAAACTAGCCAAAGCCAAATTGCAGGAAGAAGGCATTACGGTCAATCTCTTTGCCTACGATCTGGACAATGATGCCAACAAAGCGCTGGAATTGGTGAACAGTCCCGCCTTTGCCCAGACCGATCTGATCATTGGCCCTCTGTATGCCGAACCCAACCGAATTGCATCGGCTTACGCGAACCAGAACAATATCCCGCTGCTGAACCCAATCGCGACAAGCAGTGACCTGGTGGCCAATCAGCCCATGTCTTTTCTGGCGCAGCCCTCCCTGAATCAGCAGGCCCAAAAAGTGGCCGAGCAGGTGCGCAACCTGAACGGCGGTCGGCGGGTGGCTATTTATTTTGGTCAGGCTCGCAAAGACTCGCTGCTGGCCAGTGCCTACCAGGCGGAAATGAAGCGGCAAAATTACCAGGTCGTTGATTTTCGGAAAGTAGGTGGCAACGCCCAGTCCATGGCCGATGCCATGCAGTTTGGCGGGCCAACAGCGGCTAGCCGCCCGGCCAGCGCGCCGACCCAGGCGGGAATCAGTCTCGGGCATGTTTTCCTAGTCAGTGCCAACGAGGGAGACGGTGCCCGGATGCTCGATGCATTAAGTCGCCGGAAGGTGAGTGGGGCGTTGATCGCTACGGCGTCTGCGTTCAATTTTTACCAGAATCCGATGTCAACCTTTACGCGTCGGGAGTTGTATTTACTGTACCCCGACTTTATCGATTCGACCCGGGAGCCGGTCAATCTGTTTCAGGAGGAGTACATCGCGAAACGCAACACGATTCCCTCCGTTTTCGCGAGCGAAGGGTACGACATGATGCTTTTTTTCGGGCGGCAACTGGCTAAGAATGGCCTGTCGCCCCGGACCCGGATCAACCTGCGTTCCGATACAGACGATTACCTGCTGTCGGGTTTTGATTATACAGAGAACAACGAAAATCAGATCGTACCCATCGTAAAATACGAAGACGGGCGGTTTGTTAAAATTAATGAGTGAACGAGTGAATGCGTGAACGAGCGAATTGGCCCCGGCATGTTCACTCGTTCGTTCTTTCGCTCTTTCGCTCTTTCAGAAGATGACAACGAGCGAACAACTGTTTGAAAAAGCCAAAACCCTGATTCCTGGTGGGGTTAATTCGCCCGTTCGGGCGTTCCGGGCGGTGGGCGGATCACCCGTCTTTATTAAGTCAGCTAAAGGGCCTTATCTCTTCGATGAGGATGGGCGCCAATACATCGAACTGATCAACTCCTGGGGGCCGATGATTCTGGGGCACGCCTTTGAACCGGTGGAGAAAGCCGTTCGCGACGCGATCCAGCATTCGTTTTCCTTTGGGGCACCCACCCGCAAGGAAGTTGAGATGGCGGAGTTGATTGTCGACATGGTTCCGTCGGTCGAGAAGGTTCGGATGGTCAATTCGGGTACCGAGGCTACGATGGCCGCCATTCGGGTGGCGCGGGGCTTTACGGGCCGCGACAAGATTATCAAATTTGAAGGATGCTACCACGGACACGGCGATTCGTTTCTTATTGCCGCCGGGAGTGGTGCCATGACGATGGGTATCCCCGACAGTCCGGGGGTAACCAAAGCAACGGCTGCCGATACCCTTACCGCTCCCTACAACGATCTGGCCGCTGTTGATACCTTGCTCGACAGAAACCACAACCAGGTAGCCGCCATCATCCTGGAGCCGGTGGTTGGTAACATGGGCTGCGTTCTGCCCGAACCCGGATTTTTACAGGGCATTCGGGATCTCTGCGATAAACACGGGGTCGTGTTTATTTTCGACGAGGTCATGACCGGATTTCGGCTGGCCAAAGGGGGGGCACAGGAACGTTTCGGGATCACCCCCGACCTGACGACCCTGGGGAAAATCATTGGGGGCGGTATGCCCGTTGGTGCCTACGGCGGTCGGGCCGATATTATGAATATGGTCGCTCCGGCGGGGCCGGTCTACCAGGCGGGTACGTTGTCGGGGAACCCGATTGCCATGTCGGCCGGATTAGCCATGCTGCACCACCTGAATGAGCACCCGGAGGTGTACACGCGTCTGGACGAAATCGGGCAGACGCTTACCGACGGTTTCCGAGCAGGGTTACAGAAGGTGGGGTTGCCGTATACGCTCAACCACATCGGTTCCATGTTTACCTTATTCATGACGGAACGGCCGGTCACTAATTTCACCGAAGCTAAATCCTGCGATATTCCGCAGTTCGGCAGTTATTTTCACGCCATGCTGGAGCGGGGCATCTACCTGGCTCCCTCGCAGTTTGAAAGCCTGTTCCTGTCCGTTGCCCTGACCGATGACCTGGTCGCCCAGATCATTCAGGCTAATGAAGAAAGCCTGGCCGTGATGATGAACGGGGAGTAACGACGCATCCTTAGTTTGGCGACTGGCCGGCCCAATGTATCACTCATCCTCTATTTGTCGTGTTTTTCTCGATCATTATCCCCGTCTTTAATCGCCCGGACGAACTCCGCGAATTGCTGGTAAGTCTGACCAAACAGACTTACCAGCAATTTGAGGTACTGGTGATTGAAGACGGGTCGGTTGACAAAGCGGATGAGGTAGTGGCTGCGTTCGCGCATCAGCTCGACATCCGCTATTTTTTTAAAGAAAATTCGGGGCAGGGGTTTACCCGGAATTATGGCTTCGAACGGGCCCGGGGTGATTATTTTGTCATCTTTGACTCTGATGCGCTGGTTCCCGCACATTATTTTTCCGTCGTTTCCCAGCGGCTGGAAACCAACTGGCTCGACGCCTACGGCGGCCCCGACGCGGCTCACCCCGATTTTACCCCCATTCAAAAAGCGATCAGCTATTCCATGACGTCCCCGTTTACGACGGGCGGGATTCGGGGTAGTAAAAAGAACCTGGGGGGAACCTATCATCCTCGTAGCTTCAACATGGGGCTGTCCCGAACCGTCTGGGAAACGATTGGCGGGTACAAGTTGAGCCGGATGGGTGAGGATATTGAATTTGCCATCCGCATCATTGAACGTGGCTTTCAGACAAGGTTGATACCTGACGCGTTTATTTACCACAAACGGCGGACAAACTTCGGGCAGTTCTATCGCCAGTTACGCTTTTTCGGGCGGGCGCGCATCAACATATCCCGGTATTATCCCGCCGAACTCAAGCTGGTTCACGCATTCCCGGCTTTATTTACGCTTTTTGTGCTCTCGGTACCCGTGTGGGCGTTCATTAGTTTGGGCCTGTTCCGGGTGGCGGCAGGGGTTCTGCTGGTCTTCTCGCTGCTTATCCTGATCGATGCTACCCGCAAAGAGAAAAGTCTGACCGTCGGGTTGTTGAGTGTCGTCGCTGCCTTTGTCCAATTGCTGGGCTATGGCATAGGCTTCCTCACGGAGGGCTGGAAACGACTCCGGGAGTCGAAGGACTTTCGGGAGACCGGAGCCTCTATCGATTATCCGTCCTAATGCCACTGGATGTTACGTAAAACGGGAGCGATGGTAACGAAATTCGCGTTCATAACGTTATTTATCTGAATCCCCGCGCTATCTATAGATTATGTCTAAACTTGCTAAACCACCCGGCCAACGATTAGTAAAACGCATGAGTACCCGAACAAAGGGGCTGATTGTCGCGCCACTGGGCCTGCTCCTGTGTAGTGTTGGTCTATGTGTGTTTAGCGAAGCGGTTCAGGCAAGGCATCTGGATGCCCCGTTTCGGCAGTGGTTTCTGTGGGGTGTTTACAGCCTGATCCTGTTCAATGGTGGCCTGCTGCTCTTCGGCCAGGCCGTGCGGTACCGGGCCCAGTTGGATTATCGTCGGTTTGTTCGTCGTGAACTTAAGAAGCGCGATCGTGAATGGGCTCGTCTGCGCCCAAAACGAAAAGCCTCACCGAGTAAGGGTGAGGCTAAATAGTCGTCAGTAGGTGATCTGAACGCTGGTGCGCTTACGCTGCTTTCTTCTCGGCAAACGAAGCTTTGATGGCTTCTACGTCTACGTTCTTGATGGTTGGCTTACGCAGCAACTGTTTAATGGCATTGGTCTTGTTATTGGCAATGGCCCGGTTCCGACGAGCCTTCCGCTTTAGTTCTGTTACTCCCATGATTGTATCTTTTTAACGTGTCAGTTCAAAATCAGAGCGCAAAAATACGATTTTTTCGGACAGAATAGTCCATTTGCTCCGATTTTTATCGGACTAATTGCTCGCTCATCCGCTCCCTTAGGGCATACACACGGGCGTAGCGGCATGAACGGGACAAAATTCGCGATTTTCTGCCTATTCTGTACGCCTGTCCATTAATTTTGCGGCATGCAAAAACCCACTCTGCCGAAAGGCACCCGTGATTTTGGCCCGGAGCAGATGAGCAAACGGCTGTTTATACTCAATACCATTCGGGAAACCTTCAAACGCTTTGGTTTTCAACCCCTGGAAACGCCATCGATGGAGAACCTGTCGACGTTGACGGGTAAGTACGGTGACGAAGGGGACCAGCTTCTGTTTAAAATTCTCAATTCCGGTGATTTTGCCGCCAGCGTAACAGAACTCGATCTGGCTGCGGGTTCGAAAAAGCTAACTCCGAAAATTGCGGAGAAAGGGCTTCGATACGATCTGACGGTACCCTTTGCCCGGTACGTGGTCATGAATCGGAATGCGCTCACGATGCCGTTCAAACGATACCAGATGCAACCCGTCTGGCGGGCCGACCGGCCACAAAAGGGTCGTTACCGCGAGTTTTACCAGTGTGATGCCGATGTCGTCGGGACGGATTCGCTGCTGTGTGAAGCCGAAATTGTCTTGATGATTCACGAGGTGTTCCAGAATCTGACCATTCAGAATTTTACGGTGAAGATTAACAATCGGAAAATTCTGGCGGGTATCGCCCAGGTGATCGGGGTGCCGGGTCAGGAAGGCACGTTGAGCGTGGCGATTGACAAGCTGGATAAAATAGGGAAAGAAAAGGTGCTGGAGGAGCTAATGGAACGGGGTTTCTCCCGAGAAACAACGGTGAAGCTGGAGCCGCTTTTCTCGTTTACAACCCCCGGGGTATCCACCCCGGGGGTAACTCAGGTACTGGAACAGTTAAAAACCTGGCTTTCGACCTCCGCGATTGCTCAGAAAGGCATCGCGGAGCTTAACGAAACGCTTTCACTGGTTGATCAGTACGGTCTGGCTACCGCACAGATTGAGATTGACCCAACCCTGGCCCGGGGCCTGTCGTATTATACGGGGGCTATTTTTGAAGTAAAGGCCAATGGGGTGAGCATGGGCAGTGTCAGCGGGGGAGGGCGTTACGATAACCTGACCGGAGCCTTTGGCATGCCGGGCCTGTCGGGAGTAGGTATCTCGTTTGGCGTGGATCGTATTTACGACGTGATGGACGAGCTGAATTTGTTTCCGTCGGGTGCCGAGCAGGGTACGCAGGTACTCGTTGTTCCGTTCGATGCTGATGCCCGTTCGGTTGCGTTGCCCCTGTTACGCCGGCTTCGGACGGCAAACCTGGCCGCCGAGATGTACCCTGATTTGACCAAAGTGAAAAAGATGCTCGATTATGCCAATGCCAAAGCCATTCCATTTGTGGTGCTGATCGGGTCGGAAGAGGTGCAGACCGGTATTCTGACGGTTAAGAACATGGTTACCGGCGAGCAGCGGAAACTCACGGTAGAAGCGTTATTGCAGCAGTTCAGCTGATTTAGTCAACAGCGCTTTATTTCTTTTTCGGGCGTTATGACCTAATACATCGCCGAATTCTTTCCCCACGAGACAGCCTTACTGGCTCGGCAACTGCCTGACCAGCTCGGTAACATCTTGTTAATTGCCCAAAAGTTCAGTTCGGCCATTAGTTAATGACTATTTAGTCATTAACTAATGGCCGAACTGAACTTTTGGGTCCGTCATCCGGTTAAGAACTCGTACTAACCGATTAATGACTTTTGAGTCATTAAGTAGAGAGGAAACGGATATGGCAAATACGGATATTCTTATTGTGGGAGCTGGTCCTACTGGTCTGGCTCATGCCTTGTGGCTCACGAAGCAAGGGATTCGCGTCAGGATTATTGATAAGAGCCGCGGACCCGGCGAGACTTCACGCGCTATGGCCGTTCAGGCCCTTACGCTCGAATTTTACCGTCAGCTTGACCTGGCTGATGCCGTTGTGGCCGCTGGCTACAAAACCCCCGCCATGAACATGTGGGCAGGTGGTAAACGTCAGGCCCAGGTCAAACTATTGGATGCTGGCCAGCGTATCTCGCCTTATCCTTTTGTTTTGGTTTATCCCCAGGATCGCCACGAGCGCCTATTGGTGGATCGGCTACAGACGTTAGGCGTTGACGTTGAGCGACAGACCGAGCTGCTAGCCTTCGAAGATAAAGGGGATCAAGTTATCGCTCGGTTAAAGCACAAAGATGGGCAAGAGGAAATCTGCGAAGCCCTGTACCTGGTGGGATGCGACGGCGCACGATCACCGATCCGCCATCAAATCGGCAGTGGCTTCGAAGGCGGCACTTACAAACAGATATTCTACGTGGCTGACGTTGTTGCGAGCGGGGTTAATCCGGCCGGAGAAGCTCAGCTAGCCTTCGAAAAATCTGAATTCATCCTGATGATGCCCTACACGCAGACAAATCAGTACCGGTTAATTGGCATCGTTCGTGACGAACGCGCTCAGCATCCTGAAAGCCTCACCTTCGAGGATGTGGGTCAGGAAGCCATCAACGCCCTCAATATCAACATCGAACAAGTGAACTGGTTCTCCACCTATCGGGTCCACCATCGCATTACCGATCACTTCCGAAAAGGCCGCGTTTTCCTGCTCGGTGATGCAGCCCATGTGCACAGTCCAGCCGGTGGCCAGGGCATGAATACGGGCATTATGGATGCCATCAACCTGGCCTGGAAACTTAAGGCTGTAGTAAAGGGGCAGGCGCCCGACAGCCTGCTTGATAGCTATGAAACGGAGCGAAAGGCGTTTGCCCGCACGCTTGTGGAGACCACGGATCGCTTATTTGCTTTTGCGACAGCGGAGGGCAGTTTTGCTGAATTTGTGCGCAATCGTATAGCTCCGCTCTTTATCAGCGTCGCTTATAAACTCGAACAGGTCCGCGAGTATATGTTCCGGGTTGTTTCACAAACAACGCTGAACTACCACGAAAGTCCATTAAGCGCCGGTAAGGCTGGGAGTGTTCAGGGGGGAGACCGGTTACCCTGGGTGCCGCTCGCTGGTGCAGACAATTACGAACCTCTCTCAATAATTGGCTGGCAGGTACACATCTACGGAGAACCTTCAGCCGAGCTAACCACATGGTGTAGCCAGCATCAGCTTCAACTTCATGCTTTTGCCTGGCATCCTGAGCACAAGAAAGCTGGATTTGCGCAGGGGGCAACCTATCTGCTGCGGCCTGATACCTATGTTGCTCTGGCTGACCCGTCCGGATCAGTGGCAACGCTGAATCAGTATTTCAACGAACGCGGAATCAATCCAACAACATAAGGCTATCAGCAACAATGGATGTGACGGACAATAAACCTAAATGGAGTCGGCGTAAGGAGGCACGTCCGACCGAGATCATTGAGGCTGCCTTGCAGGTGTTTATCGAATACGGGTTTGCCGCTGCCAGGCTGGACGATGTCGCAAAGCGGGCAGGTATCGTGAAGGGAACCCTTTATCGCTATTACGACACAAAAGAGGACTTGTTTCGGGCCGTTGTTCAGGCTGCCGTCGAGATGCACTTGCAGGGAATCGAGCAGGTGGCAACGGCTTTTCAGGGTTCGCTTGGCGAACTCGTGCCGGTCCTGCTCATGCGTGTAGCCAGGGGAATGAGTGAAAGCCGTGTGCCAGCCCTGGCCCGGCTGGTCATCAGTGAGAGTCGCAACTTTCCCGACCTGGCCCGTATCTGGCAGGATAACGTTGTATCACAGATGCTGACGCTGTTAACAGGCGTGATTGTTGAAGCACAGGCCCGCGGTGAGGTGCGCCCCGGCGATCCCAGGGGTCATGCGTTCTCGATTATCGGCCCGATGGTGATGGCTTTCCTATTCCATGAGGTGTTCGATGCCGCTGGTGACTACGCCCCGGACCTGAGCACCTTGGCCAGGCAGCATGCGGAAACCGTACTAAAGGGTCTTATGATTGCGCCTGTTAATCCTTGTTAAACGTCTGCACAAAGTGTGCTAAGGCGTCAAACCCATCCGGCCGTTTCAGCTGATTGATCGTAGCCGTCCGGGCGATGCTCAGGGCCTGCTGAAAATGGACCGGCAGGTAAGGGCTGGTTAGTAACTGAACGGGTAAGGGAAAATGTTTCAGCAGTTCGACCGGGGCCAGCAGGGGTCTGATTGGCTCGCTCTTTTTGCGAGAATTTTGCGGGTAAAGCAGGGTAATACTCCGTAAGGGAATCGGGTTTCTGGGAAACGTAGTCAGTGGCTGATTCACCAGAAATTTGGTGGCACCTTCGAAGGAGGGAGCCAGTGCCGATTCGTCGAAGCCTAGTCCGTCGACCGTATTCTTCCAGATCTTGTATTGACCAAACGCGGGAACAACGAAGGGTTTGGTATCAAGGAGTTGTATCGCGACCAGGTCATCGGTCAATACAGTATGCCCCGCTTTCCCGAAGGCCGCAGCGGTGGTCGACTTACCCGCGCCGGGAATTCCCAGGAATACGACCGCTTCGTCGCCTACCCGAACGGCGCTTCCGTGCAGCAGGAAAAATCCCCTTTGGTACAGGAGAATCCCGATGACTTCACTGAGCAGAAAGAGCCGAAGCGTTCCTTCATCGGATCCTTCATTCTGGTAGGTAATCCGGTTTCCGTTCGCTACATGAAAACGGCCGATGCCTGCCCAGTTCAGAACAAAGCCCGTTGGCGTGATTCCGATTCTGGCGCGTACCCCCCGACGCTGGACCCGGGTGGGGCGGTTAGCCCGTTGCGGAAGAACGCCTTCGGTGATAAAGACGTCGGTTTCGGCGGTCGATTCCTGTAAGATCCCGGTAAAATCGATGCCTGTTTCCAAGGTCAGGCCAAAGGCCAGGTATTTCTTCATTCGGTAAGTAATCAGGTGAGTGATCACCCCAAAAGTAGAAAAATACCGGCGATTGTTGTTTCATGACCGATGCGTCGGCCAGCCTAGTTCGTCTTTTTCTTCGGTGTGGTGCCTGGCGTCGCGGTTTTGCTGGCCGAGCCAGTCCTGGGCGTAGACTGATTTTTAACCGATGTGCCGCCTGAACCGTCTGGGGAGGTCGTCCGGTTTTTCGGGCTGGTGGGTGGCACGTACATATAGGCCCGGGAGGCTCCCTCATCGGCGATGGTCATGCTGGATGCACTCGATGCGGCCGGCCGTTTTCCTTCCGTCAGATAACCTGTACCCGTTGAGGCCGTTGATCCGCCACTACGGCCACCCGTAGTCGACTGAGCCTGTCCCGATAACGCAAGGCCCATGGTCAGAAGTAAGGCCGTTGCGGATAGAATCGTTTTCATTGGTTGGCTGGTTTACTCGTTTACTGAAAAAAAGCCCCTGTACGAGGTTGAGTCATAACAGGGGCTTGGTGTATTTGTTTACGAATTAGTCGATCTTTTTATCGATAGCGTTGATGCTTTCCATGTGCTTCTGGAGGGTAGGCAATGTTTTGGCCGCAAAGCTTTTAACCGCTGGGTTGGTTTTTTCATCTTCGGCTGCTTTTTTGAACAAGTCGATGTCTTCTTTGTGATCATCCACCATCATGCTCACGTACTTTTTGTCGAATTCAGCGCCCGTTAGTTTCGCCATCTCGTTCACGTGCTTTTGCTCGTCTTCACCCAGGGTCGTGGGCAGGGTAATGTTTTGCGTAGCAGCAATGGTTTTAAGTTCCTCATTGGCCTGTGAGTGATCTTTCACCATCATTGCCCCAAATTCCTTGACATCGCTGCTCATGCCTTTTTCCTGCGCCAGGCGACCCAGCTCTACTTCCAGCATGCCCCCGTTGGCGGCTTTTACGGCAAACTCGTTGGTGTCTTCAGACTGACCGGTACCGGCGTCTTCTTTAGCCTCGTTAACGTTTTCAGCGTGTTCAACGCTGTCGTCACTTTCTTTTTTCTTGTCGCTGCAAGCCTGGAAGCTCAGGGTGCTCACGGCGAGTAACAGAAGCAAACTTACTTTTTTCATAACGTAATGTATGTTTAGTGAATCTTCAGTAAGAACCATTTTTGGCCCGTTAGGTTTTGAACACAGCGTGCGTTTGGAATTTTTAGACAAAATTCTCTGTTCTTTGGACAAATTTCTTATGTTTGCGCCATGATTTTACCTGATCGCATATCACTCGTTTTTCTGGCGCTGAAAGGTGTGCCGGCTACCCGTTTCTTTGAAATTGCCGATCTGACCGGCTACAAACGGGAGCACCTGGCCGAGGTATTCGACACGTCGCTCAAGACGTTTCAGCGGTACGAGCGCGAGAAAAAAAGCCTCAATCCCCAGGATAGTGAAAAGGTGCTCAAAATTATGGTGCTCTTTCAAACGGGCGAGTCCGTTTTTGGTACGGCTGATGCCTTTCGGCGCTGGATGGATAAGCCCGCCTATGGACTGGGTAACCAGATTCCCTTCGACCTGTTGCATACCTCAGGCGGTATTGACTTAGTTATGGACGAACTGACCCGAATTGACTACGGGGACCTGGCTTAATGCTCGTTTATCGAATTACGAAAGCCGTTTACGCCGACCGGCTGGTGGCATCCGGTGGGGCGGCCCGTTGGAACAGTCGGGGCCAGTTTGTGATATACACCGCTGCCACGCGGGCCTTAGCCTGCCTGGAAAACGTGGTTCACCGGGGGAGTGAAGGCCTGGCGAGTCTGTTCCGGGTGATGGTGATTGACATACCGGATACCTTACCGATCGAAACAATAGACCCCGAAACGTTGCCTGCGGATTGGGCTGATTACCAGCAGTACAAAACCTGTCAGCCAGTAGGAGGGGAGTGGCTGATGAGTGGCCGGTCCGCTGTTTTGCGGGTACCGTCAGCGATCATCCCCAACGAGTGCAATTACCTGCTCAATCCCGCCCATCCCGATTTTTCCCGGATTCGTTTGCGGCAAACCGAGCCGTTTAGTTTCGACCCCAGGATTAAAGAATAAACCGGCTTATGGTTTACGGATGGCCGACAGCCCCCGAATAAGGTAGGCTACAACCCTGTACTTCCCAACCCGTACCGGTAGTGTGTTTGAGTTGAAATAGAATTGTATTTCATTTAGATGATGCACTTGTCAGAAGAAGCTGTTTCTTAGGCCGGAACAGGACCCTTTTGGGGCTGGCGTACGCCCAAGGAGCGCGGTTTTGCGGGATTATTTCTGTTTTCTCCTGAAAATTTTGTATATTTGTCTATAGAGCGGTTTACGCGCAGTGTGTAAGCCGGAATAGTAATTTTCTGCGAAACTCATTTGTCACATGGCGGACGAAACTCCCGATCTCGAAACTCCCAGTAATATTATTCCTATCAACATTGAAGACGAAATGCGGGGTGCGTACATTGATTACTCAATGTCGGTTATCATCTCGCGGGCGTTGCCTGACGTACGAGACGGTCTGAAGCCCGTTCATCGTCGGGTTTTGTTTGGTATGGCAGAACTGGGGGTTAACTATAACAAGCCCCATAAGAAATCGGCCCGTATCGTTGGGGAGGTACTGGGTAAATACCACCCGCACGGCGATTCTTCCGTTTACGACACCATGGTTCGGATGGCGCAGGACTGGTCGTTGCGATATCCGCTTGTGGACGGGCAGGGTAATTTCGGTTCCATTGATGGGGATTCACCCGCGGCTATGCGGTACACCGAAGCCCGGCTGAAACGCATAGCGGACGAAATACTAACCGATATTTACAAGGAAACCGTTGACTTTCAGGGGAACTTCGATGATTCTCTGCAGGAGCCAACCGTTATGCCGGCCAAGTTACCGAACCTGTTGCTGAACGGTTCGTCGGGTATTGCCGTCGGCATGGCCACGAATATGGCCCCGCATAACCTCACGGAAGTGGTGGACGGCATTCTGGCGTATCTGGAAAACTACGACATCACCATTGAGGAACTGATGCAGTTCGTTAAGGCCCCCGACTTTCCGACAGGAGCGACCATTTACGGGATGGAAGGAGTAAAGTCTGCTTTTCTGACGGGTCGTGGTCGGGTTGTGATGCGGGCACACGCTACGATCGAAGAAAATCGGGGCAAAACCCAGATCATCGTTACGGATGTGCCGTACATGGTCAACAAAGCCGTCATGCTCGAAAAAACGGCTGAGCTGATCAACGATAAGAAAATCGAAGGCATCACGGCCTTCCGGGACGAATCGGACCGGGATGGGTTGCGGGTCGTTTATGACCTGCGGAAAGACGCCATTCCGAACGTTGTCCTGAACAACCTGTACAAGCATACGTCGCTGCAATCATCCTTCAGTATCAATAATGTCGCCCTGGTGAAAGGGCGTCCGATGATGCTGAACTTGAAAGATATGATGAAGTATTACGTCGAGCACCGGTTCGAGGTAATTACCCGTCGTACGCAGTACGAACTGCGCGAAGCTGAAAAACGGGCGCATATCTTGGAGGGTCTGTTGATTGCGCTGGATAACATCGACGCGGTTATTGACTTGATTCGTTCGTCGCGCGATCCGGAAATAGCCCGTACCGGACTCATGTCGCGTTTCAGCCTGAGCGATCTCCAGGCGAAAGCTATTCTGGAAATGCGGTTGCAACGGCTGACCGGTCTGGAGCGGGACAAGCTACAGGCCGAGTACGATGAGCTGATGACCGAAATCGCTGACCTGAAGGAGATTCTGGCCAGTGAAGAACGCAAGCGCCGGGTGATTAGGGAAGAGTTGACCGACATCCGCGCCCGCTACGGTGATGAGCGCCGGACGGAGATCAACCCACTTGGGGATGGCAACATCAGCGATTTGTCGTTGATTGCCGATGAGGACATGGTGATCACCATCTCGCACGAAGGGTATATTAAACGAACCCCGACAACCGAGTACCGGTCGCAGGGACGGGGTGGAGTAGGGGCCAAAGCGGCTGCCACGAAAGAAGAGGACTTTACGGAGCACCTGTTCACGGCAACCATGCACAACACCCTGCTGGCGTTTACCCAGAAAGGGCGTTTATACTGGCTGCCCGTTTATGAACTTCCCGAAGGGTCCCGGGTATCAAAAGGTCGGCCACTCGCCAATTTTATCAACATTGAGTCGGACGATAAAGTACGGGCGGTTATTAACGTGACCGATCTGAAAAACGAGGACTACATCAACAATAACTACATCGTGATGTGTACCCGTAAGGGCACCATCAAGAAAACGATGCTGGAGGCTTACTCCCGTCCCCGTCAGAATGGAATTATCGCCATTACGATCGACGAGGACGATCAACTGCTTGGTGTCTGCATGACCAACGGGGACAACGACATTGTCATTGCGTCCAGCGCGGGCAAAGCCGTTCGCTTCCACGAAAGCCGGGTTCGGCCAATGGGTCGTACGGCGGCCGGGGTACGGGGTATCTCCTTGGATGAGGACGACACGACCGATCACGTCATTGGTATGGTCTGTATTGCGTCGGCCGACGCGCAGTTGCTGGTGGTCTCACAGAACGGGTACGGAAAGCGCTCTGACATTGATGGTTACCGGATTACCAACCGGGGTGCAAAAGGGGTGGGAACGCTTAAAGTAACCGAGAAAGTAGGCCGGCTGGTGGCGGTGCTGGATGTTGCGGATAACGATGATCTGATGATTATCAACAAATCGGGCATTGCCATTCGCACCCCGGTGGATGCCATCAGCGTCATTGGCCGAAACACCCAGGGGGTTCGACTCATTAAGTTAAACGATGGCGATGAAATCTCGTCGGTAACAAAAATCAAACGGGAAGAAGGAGAGGAGCTTATTGCGGCTGAACCGGACCCTATCGTTGCGGAATAGTGCTTTTATACGGTCAGTTAAGCCGCCTGTACTGAAAAATCAATCAGTCAGGCGGCTTAAACATTTTAAGGAAGGGCATACTTATACAGTCAGATTCCTTAATTTCGTTTCTTAATAAGCAAACACAACCCCAGTTTACACATGAAACAAGTTTTTGTCATTCTCGCTGCATGTCTCCTGACAACAGGTGTATATGCTCAGGCACAGCAAGGTAATACCGCGGCCGATCTCGCCATGGAAACCTCGAAGAAGGAAAAGGAGAAAAGCGATAAGGATATTACCGACGCCAAAGCGTCTGCCAAAGCCAGTACCTGGATGGATCGGGCTAAAATTTACGAAAACATTGCCTCCAGTGGATTTATGAAAATAGATTCGGCGGCAGCCACGGTTGCTTATGATTCCTTCAAGAAAGTAATCGAACTGGACAAGGACAAGAAAGGTGGTCCCGGAAAACTGGCCAAAGAAGCCGAAGAGGCTTTGAAAGCGCCCGTTATGGCAACGGCGTTTATGCAACAGGGTGTGGCCAAGTTCCAGTCGAAGAACTACGCCGATGCCATGAAAGCCATGTCGATCGCGGGAGATATTAACCCCAAGGATACGTTAGCGCCATTGTACACTGCTATCGCGGCTCAGCAGATCAAAGACAACGCTACGGCGAAAACCCAACTGGAGAAATACATCGCCGGTGGGGGGAAAGACGCGGCTATCTACGGTTCGCTAGCGATGCTGTACCGGGGCGACAACGAGATCGACAAAGCGCTGGCTGCCCTGGACAAAGGAATTGCGCTAGCCCCAGCCAACAAGGATTTGGCTAACGAAAAGATCAACATCATGCTCTCGTCGAACCGAATGGACGAAGCGATCGCGGGTATGAAAGCCATGGTTGATAAAGATCCCAATAACGTACAGAATCTGGTGAACCTGTCGATTGTCTATAATAACATTGGACGTAAGTCTGATGAGGAAATCAGAAAGCTGGAAGGTGACAGCAAAAAAGGCGGGAATACGGCTAAGCAATTAGCGGACGGCAAAAGCATCATTGATGCGTACAATAGCGAGATTGCCCGCCTGAGCGCCACTATTAAAAAGACGCCGAAGCCTGAATTAAAGCGCCAGCTGGCCGATGTGCAGAAGCGTTTGGCTGAACAGAAAGTCGAGGTAGCTAAGCTGGAAGCCGATGCTAAAGCTGCGGCTGCCAATGCGGCTAGTGCATCGGACGGGGCAAAGCGCTTAACCGAACTCAAGCAGACAAAGGCCGAAAACCTGGCCCAGGAAAAAACGTATCTGGACAAGGCACTGGCTATTGATCCCAATAACTTTGATGCAAACTTCAATACGGCTGTTTTCATCTTCAATGAAGCGGTAGAAATGAAGCGTGGCGTTGACCGGATGGACATGGCTGAGTACAGCAAGAATGGTAAAGAACTGGATGGTAAAGTTTGTGGTAAGTTCAAGCAGTCGTTGCCATACTTCACCAAGGCGAAGTCGATTAAAGACGAGGCTGAAGTAAATGACAACCTGACGAACCTGACAAACATCCTGAAGCAATACGAAGAGAAGAAGATCGTTTGCATCGAGAGCAAGTAAGGGAATAGGGTCGGTGCTGTTAAGCGCCGACCCTATTTTCTACTAACTTTACTTAACATAATATAAATTATATAACAAACTAACTGAAGTAATTCATATACTAGTTAATACGTATCCACGTGGAACACTAAACTATTGCTTTACAGGGAGTTAGGTAATTATCAGGCTGAATAGGGCCTGGAATGCATGAAAACGCTGTTTTTATACTAAACGATTCGTCGCTGGTGTTGACCCCATACAGATTAAATATAATATAACGTAGCACTGGAATGCTGAACTCGAATCGATTAGCCGTTCAAGTTCAGCATTAACGGATATGATCAGCTAGTCCATTCGAGCATACCCAACTAGTTATAAGATACAAGGCTGATTCTGTCCACTGTAATCTGTTGTAGTCTGTACCTTACGCTAAACGAGCCATCAAACCTGCCGCCTATTGGAAGGGTCTAGTCTAAAAAAAAGTACGGTGGCTCTGGTGGAGTCAGAAGCTTGTTTGATAAGCCAAATTGGGAACTGCTTAGTGCTTTCCGATTTGTGAATGCGAAACGCCTGCTCAGTATTCATCCTAATAGCTAACTGAGCGTGTGTAGAAACGTAACACGACAACAGCGAGACGGGTTGGACCGTTGCATGAATCTAATTAGAGGGCATGTATTCTTTGAAGGAGCCGTCGGTATAAAAGATCAGAATCCTTTCCACTTTTTTGTCAACGTTACTCGTAGTGTTTGTCGTCGGTTCGACCTGCTCCTGCAATGGGTCAGGTGGGAATTGTTCGGCTATGTTGACCGGTGGAATCTCATTCCGCTGGCTTCGTATACCCGGCGACTGATTTGGATAAGAGCCAGGTGATGATGGCGGGACTGAGTTGAAGCGATCCGTCCGTTCAATAACCGACCGTGACTGAGGGCGGCCGTAACTCGACGAAGTGGATGGATTCGCTTGTTGACTTTCATCTTCCATGATCCATTCGTAGCCAAGCTCCGGGAAGCGACGGATGATCTTCTGAATAATATCGAAGCTTGGACGATTTCGTCCTGATAAGATGTGGGATATACTAGATCGTTGAACACCGATCTCATCAGCGAAGTAAGACGGTGTTAAATTTTTGTCGAGTAGTATCTGTTTAATTTTGTCATTTATATTCATCATACTATCGGTCATTAGGGGGATTTAATAGTTACAAATATAAATGTATTTATGATTACATTTATAAATTTACAAAATAGTAAGCAGTGTGGTCGGTGTATTGATGTAAATATACTGTTGTTTACAATCAGATATTTCTATGTATGTAAATTATATAAATCTGTGAATTACATGTGTGTATAGTTTATGAATGATGATAAGGGTATTGTCAGAAAAAATAGTGAATAGCGACGCGCCAGAGGTTGTTCATACAGGACATAAAAAATCCCCATACGGATAGATCTATATGGGGATTTTTTATTATTACCAACTTGCTAAGAAACTAACAAGTAGTATTGCCGGATTA
The DNA here is from genome assembly GCF_054776635.1 of Spirosoma lituiforme. NCBI lineage: Bacteria > Pseudomonadati > Bacteroidota > Cytophagia > Cytophagales > Cytophagaceae > Spirosoma > Spirosoma lituiforme. Next base: position 199,935 of record NZ_BAAHBO010000001.1, on the reverse strand, counting down.
GACAGAGACGCTATTTTCACGAAGTGCGTCATTGAGCGATGTTTTGAGGTCGGTCGATTCTTTACGTTGCCCAATAATAATCGCGCAGGGTACGTGGAATTCTCCCGCTGGAAATTGTTTAGCATAGCTTCCTGGAATGACTACCGAGTTAGCAGGAACAAAGCCTTTATACTCTACGGGTTTGTCGCCAGTCACATCAATAATCTTTGACGATCCTGTAATGGTAACCCCTGCTCCCAGTACGGCTCGCTTACCAATGTGAGCACCCTCGACGACAATACAGCGCGAACCAATAAAGGCACCATCTTCTATAATGACGGGTGCAGCCTGTGGTGGCTCAAGTACCCCACCTATTCCGACGCCCCCGCTCAGGTGAACATCTTTCCCGATCTGGGCACAACTGCCAACTGTTGCCCACGTGTCAACCATTGTCCGTTCATCTACGTAAGCACCTATGTTTACATAGGATGGCATCAAAATAACACCTGGTGCCTGGTAAGAACCAAACCTAGCTACAGCTGGTGGCACAGCTCTGACTTTTGCTTCGGCAAAATTATTTTTTAGAGGAATTTTGTCGTTGAATGTAAAGATGCCTACCTCTTCCGCTTTCATTTGCTGACTAACAAAGTAAAGAAGAATGGCCTTCTTCACCCATTCATTTACTGTCCAGTTATCGGATTCCGTAGCGGGTGGTGTCGCAACTCGTAGTTCTCCCCTATCTAATTGATTTATTACGTCTTTGATCAATTCAATGGATTCGGGCTTGGAAAGCAATTCGCGGTTTGCCCAAATTTCTTCGATTTTTTCGTTCATTTAATTAAAGTAATAGTTTATAAACTATCATATAACTATCTGGATTTGAGTGAATTAATTTTTCAACCAAATTTTGTATTGTTATATAACGATATTATAAACGGGTGGTATTTCCTTTTTTCAAAGGTAATACGAAGTCATGTATAGTTGAAATATAACAGCCGAAATAATTCTATATGCCGGAAAGATGACTGTTAGCCCTTTATTGAATGCGTGTTCCAGTATAGATAAAAAGTTTGTTAACTATTTGTCTAGTTCTGACTTAAGTAGGCTCCATACCCTGGTCTTTGTTGTGTATTAGGTCCTACTCCATCTGGCTTATCATCTAAGCCCGGCTACTAAAGATCAGCACTAATTTCCTTACATTGCTGTCTTCAGTAGGTAATGCCTGTAGACTTAAATACACGTCCTGTGTACAATGAGTAAAAGACAAAAACTGAGCCGACTTAAGTAGATAACAGGGCTTAATAAGAGAAGTAGTCACAGTGATTAATATAGGCACGATTTAGTGTTCTGAAAATGGGTAAGGTCAATATGTCTTTGCTAGTTGTACCCTTACAGTGAAGAATATATTCTACAGTTATGTGGTATTAAGGAGATAGTCGATAGTCTTCTGGTAATAAGAGTAGACAGCTTTGGCTGTATATCATTTGGTAAAGAGGGCCTACCTCCTGCTCATGAAAGAGCAAGTATATTCACTCAATTGTTCTTTTAAAGACGAAGCATACAGTTCCGGTTTAAGAGTACAGTATTACCAATGCAATAAATGCTGCCCAGACTGGTTTATGGGCCTACTTATCAAACCACATTTTGCTATTTAGATTGATCTATACCTCCTACTCGTCAAACTAACTTTGAAAGGCTTTTTAATCGGAATCGGTTAGTGTTGAACGATCGTACTATTTTGTGGTGCTCACTAACCTGAATTGATTTGTCCACTGTAGTTGGTGCTAGTATTTGCTAATTATGAATACGTATCTATCCTAAGATGAACAGCAAGAATCCTTTTCCCCTATTTTAGTAATTAGACGAACAAATTTTAGTAAATACTAACAAAGATCAGGTAAATTTAGCAAAACAGTATCAAAACACTAAGGATTTTAGCGAATACGCGCCTAAATACTACAATATATTAGCATAACATTGGTATATTACTATCAAATACTAAATTTTTTCACTAATCTACTAATTGCTAAAGTATTCCCTAACTTACTTTACTAAAGATATCGACTAATTATATATAACTAGAAAAGGCTTTTTTATCTGTTATATTTGACCCCGAAAACAAACCAATTTTCTCTGTACATGGAAAAAATACGCGTTGCAATTAACGGCTTTGGCCGTATTGGGCGGTTGTCGTTCAGAAGACTACTTGAAAAAGAAAACATTGACGTTGTTGCTATCAATGATCTTACCGATAATGCGACTTTAGCACATTTGCTGAAGTACGATTCTGTTCATGGCAAATTCACGGGCACTGTAACATCAGACAACGAAAGTTTAACCGTCAATGGCGTACGCATCAATGCTTATGCTGAACGTGACCCAAAACAATTGCCCTGGAGTGATCTGAAAGTAGACGTCGTTCTGGAATCAACCGGACGTTTCGTAGATGAAGCCGGTGCTGGTATGCACTTGCAGGCAGGTGCTAAAAAGGTAGTCATCTCAGCGCCTGCTAAAGGAAACATTCCTACGGTGGTTCTGGGTGTAAATGATGACACGCTGACCGGTTCGGAAACGATTATTTCGAACGCTTCGTGTACTACGAACTGCCTAGCTCCAATGGCCAAAGTACTGGATGATGTTTTCGGTATCGAGAAAGGATACATGACAACCATCCACGCCTACACCGCCGACCAGAACTTACAGGATGCACCCCACTCGGATCTGCGTCGGGCGCGGGCAGCAGCTTTGTCAATCGTACCAACCTCAACGGGAGCCGCTAAAGCAGTAGGCCTTGTTTTACCTCAATTAAAAGGTAAGCTGGATGGAAACGCTATGCGTGTGCCAACTCCAGACGGATCCTTAACCGATCTGACAGTCGTGTTGAAGCGGGAAGCCTCCATTCAGGAAATCAACGACGCCATCAAGCAGGCATCGGAAACGACCCTGAAGGGAATTCTGGAGTACAATACCGACGAGATCGTTTCAATCGACATCGTCGGCAATCCCCACTCCTGTATTTTCGATTCAAAACTGACAGCAGCCAATGGAACCCTGGTGAAAGTAGTTGGCTGGTACGATAATGAGTTTGGTTATTCGAGCCGGGTAGCTGACTTGATGGCAAAACTGTTTTAATAGGCTAACCAAGAATTACTATGTTAACGACTGATTACCTATTGTAAATTCACATAGTTCAATATAAATCGTCAACATAGTTAAATTACATAAGTAACTATACAAATGGGTGTGATTGTATTAAATCACACCCATTTTACATTGTAAATAGTTAATTGTAAATCCTTTGTCAAAGAACAATTGTTCGTACTTGGTCTTAATTCCCAAATGTATATCGTTCAATGGGGAGTTGTATAAATCAGTTGTAAATTGTAAATCGGTTGCCTGAGCCTGTTTAACCTGGTCAAGACTGTAAGCGAATAATTCCGGATTATCCGTCTTTACATGAAGCGTGCCCCCAGCCACCAGCAACTGTTGGTAGGTTGACAAAAACCGGGGATGGGTTAGTCGGTGCTTCTCCTGCTTGGGGCGGGGTTGCGGATCCGGAAAGGTTATCCATAATTCGTTCACTTCCCCAGCGACAAAAAACTCCGTCAGAAAATTAATGTCCGTCCGCAGAAACGCTACATTCTGTAGGCCCATCGTTTGGGCCGCCTTCGCCCCGCGGGCTATTCGATCTCCTTTTATATCGACGCCTATAAAATTTACATCCGGAAAAGCCTGGGCCAAGCCAACGGTGTACTCCCCTTTTCCGCAGGCCAGTTCGAGAACGATGGGGTTATTGTTTTTAAAATAATCCGTTCGCCAGTTTCCGCGAATGGTTTTGTACAGGGGTTTACCAACTTCAATTACATTGGCACTCGCTGCATTTTGCAGAAAGCGATGGGTTTTTCTACGTGTCACGGGGGTTATAAATTAGTTAACTCAGCAATCGTGTAGTTACTACCGGTTATCAGAATAAGATCATCCGTCGATGACTCCTGAATGGCAGCAGATAAAGCCGTATTCACATCGGTAAAGACACTCCCCAACCGACCAACCAGGGCCGCTTCGGCTTGTAGCGCATCAGCGGGTAAGGAACGGGGGGTGTTCGCCTGACAGAAATAATAGGTAGCGGTTTCGGGCAGTGCGTCCAGCACATGCGCCCGATCTTTGTCGGCGACTAAACCAAGTACGATCCGCAGATGAGTATAGGGAATCGACCGGATCGTTTGAAAAAGGGCCTCCAGACCGGGGCCATTATGAGCGGTATCCGCTATGACGCGGGGGCGTTCCTGAAGGGTTTGGAACCGGCCTTTTAATCCGGTTGCTGCCGTCACCCTGGCTAAGCCGTCCTGAATGGCAGCCCGCGACACCGGGAATCGGGCTTGCAGGGCATCGATGGTGGCCAACACCGCCGGGAGGTTTTTCACCTGATATCCCCCCAGCAGATCGAGCGTAAGGGTATACGATGACTGATTATCCGTCGACACCTGAACCTGCCGTAAACCCTGCGCAATGCCGGTATCCTGGATCGTGTAACCGTGGTCAGCGAACAAAATGGGCGCCTGTACCGATTCGGCTACGGCCCGGAATACCCCTTCCGTTTCCGGGTGGGTCTCCCCAACGAGTACCGGAACCCCAGGCTTGATAATCCCTGCTTTCTCGGCGGCAATCTGCGGCAGCGTATCCCCCAGTATATCGGTGTGGTCGTACCCGATGTTTGTAATAACGGAAGCCACCGGGGTTATGACATTCGTCGAATCCAGCCGTCCGCCCAGCCCCACCTCGATCAGGGCAACGTCTACCGCTTCGCGGGCAAAATAAGCAAAGGCCATGGCGACGGTCACTTCGAAAAAAGACGGTTCGATGCGCTCAATCACGTCCCGTTGCTGCTCCACAAAACGGGCGACTGCATCATCCGGAATGGGCAGGCCATTGATCCGGATGCGTTCAGTAAACGAGCGCAGGTGCGGGGATGTATACAACCCCACCCGGTACCCGGCCGACTGATAGATGGACGCCAGCATGTGGGATGTGCTGCCTTTTCCATTGGTGCCCGCTACGTGAATACTGGTAAACTGCTGCTGGGGATTGCCCAGCGCTTCGCACAGGCGAAGGGTGTTCCCTAAACCGGGTTTGATTGCTTTGGCACCGATCCGGTGAAAAACCGGTAGCCGACTGTATAGGTAGTCGATCGCTTCCGCGTACTGCATTAATCTCTGGACTTGATGATAAACGTAATGGTACCGGTGGCAGTGGGCGGAGTAGTTCCTCCTTTCGGACGCAGCCGTAACCGCTGTACCGCTTTTCGGTATACCTCAGCCACCGATGGGCTCACGGTACTTTGCAATTGCTGAATCCGGGTTATCTCTCCGCCGTCATCAACGGTAATCTTGAAAACGATCTTTCCGGTTTCATCCGAATCGTCATTCACGCTGGGTCGACTCGCCATCGACCAGCCCGACACATCGAAGGCCACCCCGGACGAGGAGCCTCCGGGGGTTCCGTAAAATTCCTTGGCGTTGATCTTTCCATTTGGATTGCCTTTATCCCCGACTCCACTGGCGTCATCGCCGTTGTTGTTGCCGCCCGACCCCGATGCTTTCCCGACGGTACCGTTCGAACCACCCCCACCCGATGACTTCTTGAAAAGAGCATCGTTGTTAACCGTTTCCACTTTTTTCGTCGGGGCAGGAGGAGCCACCCGCTCGACGGGGGCGGTGGCTTTGGGCGATTCTACCCGTTTGGGTTCGGGCCGCTCAGGCGTTGTAACCGGGCTTTCGGCCTTGCTGGTAATGAGTGGCTTTTCCGTCGCCGTTTTGGCTGGTTTGGCCTCCGCCACTTTGGGCGACGGGGTAACCCGGGTCTTTTCGAGCCGGGGGGTCGTGTTTACTTTTGGGGTGGGGCGCTTGTCAGCCGCTTTCACATCGACCGGATTTGGCGAATCCGACGCTTTATTGTACGTCTGGATACGACCACTGCCCCGGGCATCGGTGCCGAAGTTGACTTCGACAAACTCAATGGGGGGCGGGATCGGCACGGAGTGCGAGAGGTTGACCAGGAACAGCAGGGCCACCAGCAGGACATTGATGAGTAAAGCGCCCACGAAGGACTTTACCCGAATCTCATCCTCATTGTCAAAGGTTATCCGGTTCATGCAGGCAGTGATTTTTTCATCGTTATAACGTGAACAACGGCGGCTTCGTTTATACCAGAATCAGTATGTGCAGCTGCTTAGTAAACAAAGTAACAGAAAATCTGCGACAGATAGCCGACCGGTGTAACCACACCAGCTAAACAGCCTTGTCTGCACACCAGTCGTGAACACCCCTCATTTGCAATAATATCCACGATAACCGGAAGAAATAGACGAATTTTACCCCCGAATCCCGTCGCAATTACCCTATGTCCGTTTTACAGCCAATCGTCAACCTTGCCGAACTTCTTTATCGTAAAGGCATTACCGATGTCGTGATCTCACCCGGCTCACGCTCCGCTCCGCTGACCCTGGCCGTGGCGCGTCATCCGCATCTGAAAACCCGGGTGATGGCGGATGAACGATCCGCCTGCTTTGTGGCCCTGGGGATGGCGCTGCAAACCCGACGACCGGTAGCCGTGATCTGTACCTCGGGAAGTGCGGTGTATAATTTGGCCCCGGCGGTGGTCGAAGCGTTTTTCGGGCAGGTTCCTCTCCTGCTCCTGACCGCCGACCGACCCCATGAGTGGCTTCACCAACAGGACGGCCAGACAATGAACCAGGTGGGGGTGTTCGGCTCGCACGTAAAACGCAGTTACGACCTTCCGGCCGACTACACCCATCCGGACGCCCGCTGGTTTGTGGAGCGTTCGGTCAACGAAGCGATTAATCTCAGTCAACTGCATCCGCCGGGGCCGGTCCACATCAACGTCCCGCTCCGGGAGCCTTTCTACCCCGGCCCCGACGAACCGTTTGTGTCCGAGCCCGTTCGGGTCATTGACACCTGTCCGGCCCAGCTCACCCTGTCGGCCGACACCTGGCGTGACCTGATGACCGCCTGGGAACAGAGTGAACGGACACTCATAGCCATTGGTCAGATTCCGTACGACCCGGCCCTGCTCGCCGTGTTGAGAAAACTGAGTGATGAGATGGGCATTCCGGTCGTGGGTGAGATCGTCAGCAACATGGCCCGAAACGAACGGTTCATTACCCGATCCGATACCATTCTGTCTGGACTGAGTGAACAAACCGGGCATGCCCTCCAGCCTGCCTTGCTGCTCACCATGGGGAACTCGTTTCTAACCCGAAATCTGAAAACATTTCTTCGGCGGTTTCCGGCGTACAGACACTGGCACATCCAGCCCACCGTCGACCGGATCAATGATTCACTACAAAGTCTGACAACACTCATTCCTGCCGACCCGCTATCTTTCCTCGAAAAACTTTACGCCGACCTGGACTACCAGCGATTTTTACAGGGCGATGAAGACGAAGAGACCCGTGCCTACCTCCAGCACTGGCAAACGCTCGACCGGCAGGCCAGCCGACTCATTAACCAAACACTGTCAACGGCTGGTCAACTAACCGACTGGTCGGCGGTACAAGTTACGCTGGAGCACCTGCCACCCCAGTCGTTGCTTCACCTGGCCAATAGTATGCCCGTTCGGTATGCCAACCTCTGCGGGCTGAACGAAGCCCAGCAGATTCCGGTCAGCGCAAACCGGGGCGTCAGCGGGATTGATGGCTGTTTGAGTACCGCCGTTGGCGCAGCCCTGATGACCGATCAACTGGTTACGATACTCATTGGCGATGTTTCCTTTTTCTACGACCGCAACGCACTGTGGTCGGCCCCGGTACCGCCTAACCTTCGCATCGTCTTGCTTAATAACGACAGTGGGCATATCTTCCGGATCATCGACGGGCCCGCCCGCCAGCCCGAACTGGAAACCTTCTTTGAAACCCCGCACGGCTACACGGCCAAAAATACCGCCGACGATGCGAACCTGGTCTATACCCACTGCGATTCTCTGGAAACCCTGACGGCCCTCCTCCCCGACTTCTTCCAGTCCGGGACCACTGCCCGACTACTCGAAATCACCACCGACAAGCGAGCGAACCAGGAACAGTTCATGGCCTATAAAACGCAGATACAAAAAGCAGGAGCAATACAAATAAACTAAACCTGTAGTTATAGTTAACAAACCTTAGCCGCGAGCCCCGAAACCATTCTTATTTGTTCTGGTTGTTTCGGGGCTTTTCCCGGTTAATGGCGTCTTCGAGGGGGCTACCGGCAATACAGCGCCCGTTCGCGCTTGGCCTGTTCATCGCCCGCTGCTTCGCCCCGGTACCAGGCATCACAGGCTTCCGACTGGTGGCCCAGGGAGCGTTCGGCGGTACCGATGTAATAATAAAGCTGGTCAACGGAAGCGTCCAGCGTTTCGGCCTGCCGGAAAGCCGTCAGCGCCCGGGCCGCCTGCTTCTGACCGAGGTAATACAACCCCAGGGTTCGGTGGGCCCAGGCATTCCGGTCGTCCCGCTGCAACGATTCCTGCACCAGTGGCAGGGCATCGGCCGGTCGGTTTAGTTTGAGCAGCAAGTACGCTTTGTTGTTGAGGTAATAAGGCTGGCGGGGCTGCACAGCCAGTGCCCGCTCAACATACGTCAGCGCTTCGGGGAGGTTGCCGGCGTGGGCCAACAGTAAACTCTGGTTGTTCAGGGCTGCATCCTGTTTGGGGTTAAGCAGTAAGGCCCGCTTTATGTCCTGGCTGGCCAGCGCATAGGCTTTCTGACTATAGTATAAAGCCGCCCGGTTGGTCAGGGCTTCGACGTTGTTGGGGTTCAGGCGGAGCGCCTTGTCGTAGGCCAGCTGCGCCTGCGAGGGGTTATTGAGCCGCACGTATGCATCGGCCAGCCGAGTCTGGTAAAAGGTCGAATCACGGTATTGCTGATCGATGCGCTGCAAATCCGCAACACTCCCGGCGGCATCCCCCGTTTCGAGCAGTACCTCCGCCCGGTTGAAGTAAGCCGTCCCAAAATCAGGGTCAATCTGAATGGCCCGGGTGTAGTCGGCCAGTGCCCCCTCCCGATCGTCGTTCCGAAACTTGGCCAGCCCCCGGTTGTTATAGGCATCGGCAAAGTCCGGCTTTTTCGTGATGGCTTCGGAATAAAATCGGATAGCCTCTTTATATTCGCGCTTCTGGAGCTGCCCATTGCCCCGCAGGAAGAACTGGGCGGCTTCATCGGTCGTGTCGTTTTTACAGGATAAACCCATCGGTAAGCCAGCCAGACCGATGAGTAACCAGAAAATGACCCGGACGCATCGCTGCATTCCCCTGGACCGACCAGGCCCCATCGCTAAAATAAAATCAATACTCATCATTAATCCGTCCTCCTTATTGTCATGCGTTTCGTTCAGGACATCCCGCACGCTTATTTCCGCATTGGTCTTTACGCCTGGAATGGCAAATATATCGTCAAAATCGAAGCCGGACCGTATGAGCAGACGTATAAGATTAGTGAAATGGACATCACGAACCCCGAATCCGTTCCGAACAGGCTCGATGAACCTTTTTTGACCCAGGTGGCCAAACGATTTCAGGAGATGGACCAAGACTGGCAGGAAGCCGGGGAACGGCATGACGTCGACGCCTAGAGCGAATCAGGGGGTCGTTTAGAGCCCAGTACCCCGTACCAACTACCATGAATCAGCCAGCCAGTCACAACCCGCAACCGCCAGCCGATGCACCCGTTCCCATCGTTGCCATCGGCGCATCGACGGGGGGACTGGAAGCCGTGTCCCGTCTGCTTCAACTCCTCACCCCCACCACCGGACTAGCCTTTGTGTACCTCCAGCCCACAGACTCCGGTCTGCCCGATCAGTTGCTGGCGGTGCTGACCCAGTCGACGCAACTGCCCGTTCAGGAAGCCAGGCCCCAAACCGTTATCCGGGCCAATCACGTCTACATCGTTTCGGCCGAGCAACCGGCCGAAATCATCAACGGCGTGTTCCGGCTGAAAGGGCGCCGGCCCAAAACCCCGCTCACGCACCCCATCGATCAGTTCTTCAGTTCCCTGGCTAACCACTGCCGGATGGCTCCCCTTGGCATCCTCCTCGGCGGCACGTCGCCGGATGGTACCCTGGGATTACGGGCGATCAAAACGGCGGGGGGGATTACCGTTGCCCAGGACGAGTCGACCGGGGTTGCTGACAGACCCCGGGCAGCCATCCGTGAGGGGGTAGTCGATAAAGTGCTTTCCCTGGAGGCTATTGCCCTGGAAATCGACTGGTTCAGCCGCCGGAAAGGCCTCCTCCAGCAAACCGCCGTGCCCGAACCGGACGAAGACGTGACGCTGCCGACCGAAGCCAGTACCGATCGCGAAGACCTGAATACCCTGCTAAAGCTGCTCCGTAAACTGATCGGGGTCGACTTTAGCCATTATAAGATGGCCACGATCTGGCGCCGGGTGGTCAGGCGCATGGCCATCTATAAAATACCAACCCTGCGGGACTACACCGAATACCTCCGCAAGCATCCGGCAGAAAGTGGGTTGCTCTACAATGACCTGCTGATCAATGTCACCAGTTTTTTTCGGGATACCGAAACGATGGATTACCTGAGCCAGGTGCTGCTCCCCCAGCTGCTGCAGACCAAATCGCCCTTTGAGCCCTTCCGGCTTTGGGTACCGGCCTGCTCCACCGGCGAGGAAGTGTATTCCCTGGCGATTATGCTCCAGGAAATACTCGATAACCGAAACCTTCACCTCCCGATTCAGATTTTTGCGACGGATCTCAGCGAGCGGGTCATTATCAAAGCCCGGATGGGTCATTACACCACCAGCCAGATGGCCGATGTATCCCCCGCCCGGCTGAAACGCTTTTTCATGAAAGACCATGACGGCTACCGCATCAACAAGAGCATTCGCGATCTTTGCGTGTTTGCCACGCATAACGTCTTTGTCGACCCCCCCTTTTCCCGAATTGATCTGATCAGTTGCCGGAACCTGCTGATCTACACCGACACCAGTTTACAGCGCAAGGCCATTGCTACCTTTCACTACGCCCTCAACCCAACGGGCTATCTGTTATTGGGCAAAGCTGAAACGGCCGGCTCGTTTTCGGGCCTGTTTGCCCAGGTGATCAAAAACCACAAAATTTACCTGCGCAAAAACAATGGAATTCGCTCCGTGATACCCATGGTGGAGCCGCCCGACCGAAACCGGGCCGGGATTGATCCGACCACGAAGCCCGAATCGACAACCGATCCGTTCCCCGCTTCACCAGCGTCTGCTGGTCCTCCCGCGCCAGATCAACCCACCAAAATCAATCAACCTAAAGCGTTCGAACGGGCTACTCCCCCTACTGTCTCTATGCTTACACCTGGCCATCCGGACGATTTGGACTTTCGGGTCGATGAATTAGTTAGTCAGTACACCCCGGCCTCCGTCGTGATCGATAAGGACATGGAGATTCTTCGATTCCGGGGAGCGACCAGTCTGTTTCTGGAACCCGCACCGGGCAAGGCGAATTTTAACCTGCTGAAGATGGCCCGGCCCGAACTGGTTTTCGATCTGCGCAGCATCATCAGCAAAGCGAACAAAACCGGCCAGCCCGTGGCCAAGGGCGGTTTACAGATTCAGGTCCGGCAGCAGACGTATCAGGTAGCCATCCAGGCGATTCCGTTTATCACCCACAACCAGGAACCCTTCACCCTGATTTTTTTTGAGGAAATTCCACCGCCGGTGACCGCTCCCACGGCACCGGCCCAGGTACGCAGCCGACGAATCAAACAACTGGAAGACGAACTGGCTACGCTCCGCGATGATATGCGTTCCCTGATTGAAGAACAGGAAGCGGGCCGGGAAGAACTACAGTCGGCCAACGAAGAAATTACCAGCTCAAATGAAGAGCTGCAGAGCATCAACGAAGAACTGGAAACCAGCAAGGAAGAAATCCAGTCCAACAACGAAGAACTGCAGGTCATCAACCAGGAATTGCAGATGAGCAACGATCAGCTATCGGAGGCCTACGCCTACTCCGACACTATTTTTGGGGCCATCCGCGAAACCGTTATCATTCTGGATAAAGACCTACGGGTACGCAGTGCCAACCGGGCCTTTTACAAAACCTTCAAGCTGGAACCCGAAGAAACGGTCGGCCGCCTGATCTACGAACTGAATAACCGGGAGTGGGATAGTCCGACGCTGCGCCAACTTCTCGACCAGGTCAGTGCCGAAAACACCCTCATCCAGGGGTATGAACTCATCCACTCGTTTTCGGAACTGGGTGAGAAGATTCTCCGCATCAACGCCCGCAAGGTTACCCGGCTTCAGGGCCAGACGGCCATTCTGCTGGCAATCGAAGACGTTACCCAGCCTAAGCAGGTGGAACGCCTGCTCGATTTTCTGCAACGCGTGCTCACCCAGACCCCCGTTTCGATCCGTCTATTTAAGTCCATCCGAAATGAGCGCGGCACCATCGTTGATTTTCAGCTGATTCCGCTAACCCGTGAGTTGAACCAGCGCGACAAACAATCGGCGGCCGATCTGTACAAAAACAGTTATAAGGCGCTTTACGGGGGTACCGGGCAAAGCGATCTGTTTGCGCAGTATGTTCAGGTGGTTGATACCGGGACACCCCTGCAACTGGAGCTCCCCGTTGAGCAGACTGACCAACCGGGCCGCCAGCTGGTCTCGGCCAATCGGTTCGACGATGGCTTTTTACTAGTTACCTCCGACCTCACCCGTCAGGCCTGACTCTAATTTTTCCATAACCCGCTATTATGGTCGATAACCAGAAGTTGGGCAGGATCCGAACTAAACCAGCGGCAAAAATCCTTATACTTGCAGATAAACCAGAACACCGGGGTTTACCGGCGTTCTGGTTTACTGAATTAGTTGATTAAATCTATAGACAATATACCTTACTCATGGCTATTCAACTGACCGACAACGTTAGCCCGGCAGCCCGGCGCGATATACTGGATCTGGAACAGAAGATCAGTTCTTTTCGCGCGGGTGACATTGCCGATGAGGCCTTCCGTAAGTTTCGACTCACGCGGGGCGTATACGGCCAGCGGCAACCAGGGGTTCAGATGATCCGAATCAAGCTACCCCATGGGCGTATTACGGCCGATCAGCTGGTGCGCATTGCCGACCTGTCGGATACATACGCAACGGGTAACCTCCACGCCACCACCCGGCAGGATATTCAGTTACACTTCGTCAAACTAGCCGATTCGCCCCAGCTTTGGGCCGAACTGGAAGACGCCGGTATTACCCTGAAAGAAGCCTGCGGAAACACCGTTCGTAACGTGACGGGGTCGGCACGGGCGGGCATCGACCCGCTGGAGCCGTTCGATATTACGCCCCACGCGTATCATATCTTCGATTATTTTCTGCGCAACCCGATTTGTCAGGATATGGGCCGCAAGTTCAAGATTTCCCTTTCCTCCAGCGAAAAAGACTCGGCGTATGGCTACATGCACGATGTGGGCCTGGTAGCACGGGAGCAGGATGGCAAACGGGGCTTTAAAGTGATGCTGGGCGGTGGCCTGGGAGCCCAACCGTTTTCGGCACAGACGGCAACTGAATTCCTGGAAGAAGCCAACGTGATTCCCTTCATTGAAGGGGTTATTCGGGTCTTCGATCGCTACGGCGAGCGCCAGAAACGCCATAAAGCCCGCATGAAGTACCTGCTCAATGACATCGGACTGGACGAACTGCTCAACCGGGTAACCGAAGAAACCCCCGCGTTGAAGAATAAAGCGGTTCAGGTGAACCACCTACCCACGTCGGTCAGTGAGCGCTACCCGGATCGTCCCGAAGTCAGTAATTTTCAGCCAGAAAATGGCTCAGCCGAAGGTGACAATTCCCGATTCAGAACCTGGTTCAAAACCAACGTTTTCGAACAGAAACAGCCGGGCTGGTATGCCGTGCAGGTGCGGGTCTTACTGGGTGATATGAACTCGGATACAGCCCGGGCAATGGCCGCGGTGGTGAAGCAGTATGCCGCCGACGACATTCGGGTAACGGTCAACCAGGGCTACCTGCTGCGGTTTATCCGTCCCGAAGATTTACCCGCGGTTTTTAACGCGCTGGATGCGCTGGGCCTGGCCAATCCGGGGTTCGACACGACCGCTGACATCACGACCTGCCCCGGTACGGATACCTGTAACCTCGCCATTTCGAGCAGTTACGGCATTACCCGGGCGCTGGAAACCATGATGCACGATGAGTTTCCGGACCTGGTGTTTAACGATGACATCAAGATCAAGATCTCGGGTTGCATGAACGGCTGCGGCCAGCATTCCGTGGCCAATATCGGTTACCATGGCTCCTCCCTGAAAAATGGGGCGTATGTGTTACCGGCGCTGCAGGTGTTGCTGGGCGGGGGGTTCAATGGCAAGGGAGAAGGGTTGATTGCCGATAAAGTCATTAAGATTCCGGCCAAACGCGGCCCCGACTCGCTGCGGTTTTTACTCCGCGACTTCGAGGCCAACGCGTTCGATGGCGAATACTACAGCGATTACTACGCCCGCCAGGGTAAAAACTACTTTTATCAATTGCTGAAACCCCTCGCGGACCTGAAAACCCTCGTGGACAGCGATTACATCGACTGGGATCATACCGAACAGTACGTGACCGAAGTAGGCATAGGCGAATGCGCCAGCGTGTTGATTGACCTGGTCGCGACCACCCTAACCGAAGCCACGGAAAAACTAGGCTGGGCCCGGGAAGCGCTGGCCGAAAGCCGGTGGGCCGATGCCCTCTACCATACCTACAACGTATTTATTACGGGAGCCCGGGCCGCGCTGATGAGCCGAGATATTCCCACCAATACCCAGCATGGTATCGTGAGTGATTTCGACAAAACCTTTGCGGGCGGACCGTCGCACGGTGGTCCGTCACACGGCGAACCGTCGCCCGGTGGCCCGGTTTTTCACCAAGCAGAAGGCGACTTTAAGGGACTGGTTTTCAGCATCAATAAAGAAGAACCCTCCGAAGCCTTCGCTACGCGGTTTCTGGCGCAGGCCGATGCTTTCCTGCAAGCCGTGCAGGCCTACCGCGCCCAACAGATCGACCAGGAAGGTGCGCCCGAACTCCAGGAGCTTAGCCAGGCACAGGACAGTTAACTAGTGATTGAATGCCTGAATGATTGAGTGATTGAATACCATCCGGAGGCATCAGTCAATCATTCAGGCATTCAATCACTCAATCATTCAAAAATGAAACTCACACTCGTAGGTGCGGGGCCAGGCGACCCGGATTTGATAACGGTTAAGGGAATTAAGGCGTTGCAGCAGGCCGATGTGGTGATGTACGACGCCCTGGTTCACCCGGACCTGCTCGACTATTGCCGTCCCGATGCCCTCAAGGTGTATGTGGGAAAACGGCGGGGGGCGTATTCATGCATGCAGGAGGATATTAACCCGCTTATTGTGCATTACGCCCGCCAGTACGGCCACGTGGTCCGGCTGAAAGGCGGGGATTCGTTCGTGTTTGGCCGGGGGTTCGAAGAAATCGAGTTTGCCCGCCAGTACGGCATTGACACCCAGGTCGTACCGGGTCTGTCGAGTAGTTATGCGGTCCCGGCTTCGGCCAATATCCCGCTCACCACCCGGGGCGTTTCGGAAAGTTTCTGGGTCGTGACCGGAACGACCAAAGCCGGGCAGCTCTCCGCCGACCTCCACCTGGCCGCCCAGTCCACGGCAACGGTCGTTATCCTGATGGGGATGCATAAACTGGCGGACATCATGGCCGTTTTTGCCGCTAGCGGAAAAGCGGAAACGCCGGTGGCCATCATTCAGAATGGAACCCTGGCCGATCAGCGACAGGTCATTGGCCGCGTTCAGGACATCACTGACCGGGTCAGCGAAACGGGTATCGACAACCCGGCGATCATTGTGATTGGCGAGGTTGCGGGGCTTACGCTGGCGGATGTTCAGCGGGCAACGCAGCCCAACGATATTCTCAACCAGGGGTAACGCCGGAAGCCAGGGCAGTAGGCGCCACGCCGAACTTTTTCTTGAACGAATGGGAGAAATGTGACAGGCTTTCGAACCCCAGTTCCAGGTAAATGGCCGAAGGTTTTTGCTGTTTGGTTTCGATGAGGTGCTTGGCTTCGGTCAGCCGTTTATTCAGCAGCCATTGCCGGGGCGGAACCCCGAATGTTTTCACAAAATCACGTTTGAAGCCTGCCAGGCTGCGGCCGGTCAGCTGCGCGAATTTTTCAATGGGAACGTTAAACTGAAAATTGCTGAGCATGAACTTTTCCAGGTCGATTTTATACGGTTGTGAAAAGTCGAACAGAAAGTTACGAAGTCCCGGCAGGGTTAGTAATAGTAATTTAACGATTTCTTTCACCTTCAGAATACCCATTTCGTCTGTCATGGCCGCCCCCGAGTTTCGGGCGTACGGAACAATCGAGTGAAAATACCCCTGCAGGAATTCATTCGGTGGAATCAGGATATTGGGTGGCCCAACGTACTTCCGATCGGCTTCGAGCTTTTCTTCCAGGACAATCTTGCGCAGCAGATCTTCCTGTAGGGAGATCACAATTGTTTCATAGTTCCCGCCGGGCAGCGGTGTTTTGGTGAGCGTACCCAGCTGATTTCTACCGATCAGCAGCATGCCGCCCCCCGTCATTGAAATCTGTTGCCCGGCGGTTTCCATGACGAACTGACCCGAAACCTGCAGCACGAACGTATGGTGGTTCCAGAAGCATACTTTCTCCTTCCGTTCAGTAGAGAGGTACGAATAGAAGATCACGCCCGGAAGAATTTCGGCTGGACTGGTCATTTAGCGTTGTAAGTATGTACCGCCACGGATGGCATCCAGGGCAAAGGTAGTATTCAGGGTATTCATTTCGTCCGGCGTCAAGACAATAGCCATCGCTGCCCTGTTTTCGGGCAGGCGCGACCGGCGACTCATGCTGACCAGCGGCATAATAAGATCGCCCTGCGCGTTTACCCAGGCAATGGCCAGTTGGGTCGGCGTACAGCCTTTGGTACTGGCCAGCTGTTTCAGGACCTCAACTTTTTCCAGGTTGTAGCGTACGTTATCTCCCTGAAAACGCGAAAAATGAGCCCGGTAATCGGTTTCAGCCAGCGGTGCCTTCAGTTCACCAGTCAACAAGCCTTCGGCTGTATTGGCGAACGCCACGACGGCAATGCCTAATTCTCTGGCGGCAGGCAGCAATTCGCGTTCGATCTGACGGTCGGCCAGCGAATAACCGATCTCCAGCGCGCTTATGGGATGAACCCGGTTGGCCTGGCGAAGTTGATCCGCCGTAATTTCCGATACGCCAACGGTCCGCACTTTACCTTCCTGAATCAAATCGGCAACCGTTCCGATGATATCCTCTACCGGCACGCTGTTGTCCATTCGACTGGGCTGGTAGAGGTCAATGGTGTCGATACCCAAACGAGTCAGGGAATAGTTGATAAAATTTCTGATGGCGATGGGGCGCAGATCCATGCCCAACCACTGACCATTGTGAAAGATGGCCCCGAATTTAACGCTGATGAAGGCATCGTCGCGCCTTCCTTTTATGGCTTTGCCTACCAGCAGTTCGTTATGTCCAGCCCCATAAAAGTCGCCGGTGTTTAGAAAATTAATGCCGCTGTCCAGGGCTTCACGGATAGTCGCTATACTTTCTGCTTCGTCAGGAGTGGGACCGCCCCAGATCGACGACATGCGCATGCAGCCTAACCCAAGCTTGGAAACGAACGGGCCATGTTGACCCAACTGAATTGTTGCGTTGTTTTTCATACGGCAAATATCCGACCTCAGAATACCTGTTTGTTGCTTACAAGGCTCAATTAATTTGCTTATACGGCTCAATTTCGTATTTAACCCGTGGCAGAACGACAAAACGGCATTGCCCGCAAGAACTAGGACGCTAGTTCTTGCGGGCAATGCCGTTTTGTTTTTTTAACGTGGTGTACGGCTGCTTACATACCCCGTACCGGGTGGGGCTGATACAGTTCCTCCAGATGATGGATCTCTTCGTCCGATAACGTTACGGATAAGGCCGCTACGGCGTCCTCGATATGCCCCGGTTTACTGGCCCCGATGATGGGGGCGGTAATAACCGGCTTACTCAGCATCCAGGCCAGCGCCACCTGGGCACTGGGGATACCCCGCTGCTGAGCAACCTCAGAAACACGATCGGCGATGGTAAAGTCCGATTCACTGTACAATGATTTGCCAAACGCATCGGTTCGAGCCCGTTCGGTTTCGTTGCGGGCCTTGCCCCGTCCACCGGTCAGCAGGCCCCGCGCCAGGGGCGACCAGGGAATGACCGCAATCTGCTGGTCGGCGCAGAAAGGCAGCATTTCCCGCTCCTCTTCCCGATACACCAGGTTGTAGTGGGGCTGCATCGACACAAACCGGGTCCAGCCCCGGAGGTCGGCGGTATATTGCGCTTTGGCAAACTGCCAGCTAGACATCGACGACGCACCGATGTAACGGGCTTTACCGGCTTTCACAATGTCATGCAGGGCTTCCATGGTTTCCTCAATGGGCGTGTTATTATCCCAGCGGTGAATCTGGTACAGGTCCACATAGTCGGTACCCAGTCGCCTGAGACTGGCATCGATGGCACTCATGATGTGCTTGCGCGACAGCCCTTTGGCATTAGGTCCGGGGCCCATCGGGTTATACACTTTGGTCGCCAGCACCACCTCATCGCGCTGGGCAAAGTCCCGTAAGGCGCGCCCGACTACTTCCTCGCTCATCCCAGCCGAGTACACATCCGCCGTATCGAAAAAGTTGATCCCCAATTCGAGTGCTTTCTGAATAAATGGGCGGCTTTGTTCTTCAGCAAGGGCCCAGGGCCACCGCTCGGTTGGCGTCCCGTAGGTCATTGTCCCCAGGCAAATCCGGGACACCATCAGGCCCGTATTGCCAAATCGACTGTATTCCATAGTGTATTCGCTTGTCTTGGTACCTGCCGTTCGCTCCTATGCTATTTCCCTACAACGTTGCCATGTCGATGACAAACCGGTACCGCACATCCCCTTTCAGCATCCGGTCGTACGATGGCTGAATATCTTTAATGTCAATCAGTTCGATGTCCGATACGATGTCGTGCTCGGCGCAGAAATCTAGCATCTCCTGGGTTTCGGCAATGCCGCCAATGCTCGATCCGGCAATGCTTTTCCGGCCGGGTATCAGGCTAAAGGCCAGTAGCGCCGATGGGGTTGGCGGAGCCCCCACACAAATATGGACCCCGTCGGTTTTTAGCAGAGCCAGGTACTGGTTGTAGTCATGCTCCGCCGAAACAGTATCCAGAATGAAGTCGAAATACCCCGCTGCGGAAGCCAGCTGGTCAGGATCGCTGGTGACAATGAACTTATGGGCACCCAGTTTGCGGGCATCTTCTTCTTTCTTGGGCGATGTACTGAGTACGGTTACCTCGGCCCCAAACGCCACCCCGAATTTAACCCCCATATGCCCCAGACCACCCAGCCCTAATACAGCCAGTTTGTGTCCTTTTCCTACCTTCCAGTGCCGCAGGGGCGAGTACGTCGTGATGCCGGCGCATAGCAGCGGAGCTACCGCGGCCAGATCCAGTTTGTCCGAAATATGAAGCACGAAATCTTCATTGACCACGATCGTATTGGCATAACCGCCGTAGGTCGGGGTTTTCCTGTCCTGCTCCAGACTGTTGTAGGTGAGCGTGTTCCCGTTGGTGCAATACTGCTCCAGACCGTGCTGGCAACTGTCGCAAACCCGGCAGGAATCGACCATGCAGCCGGTACCCGCCAGATCGCCAACCTTAAATTTTGTCACCTCACTGCCGACGGCCACTACGTTGCCCACAATTTCGTGACCGGGTACCATCGGAAAAATGCCCCCGCCCCACTCGTCCCTGATCTGGTGGAGATCGGAGTGGCAAACCCCGCAGTACGTAATATCGAATTGAACATCGTGTGGGCCTACTTCTCGCCGGTCAAAATCCCAGGGCGCCAGCTCAGTGTCTTTCGTTTGAGCCGCATAGCCTCTTGTCGCAGTCATACTAGTTATGGTTGATTGAGTAAACCGTATCGAAATGACCGGCTCGTATTACTCTACCCGCATAACAGGCATATTGTTACGATCGACCACCTAATAGACCAAGTTTTTGAGGAGTGGTCCCCTGCAGCTGTTTAACCCCGATCACGGGCCGGGGCCAAAAACTTGTTCATAAACGAATAACCACCTGACAGGATGTTGTTTATCTGATTTCTGTTTCTTTACTTTGTTTTACAAAGTACTTTAAAAAAATCCTGAATTTATTGATATAATTTTTTAACGTAACACAGATCGGCGATGGAAGCAGAAATCAGGAATAATTTGGGGAACCCCGTACAGCTTGAACACTTGTACCGGAACAACAGCGCAGTCTTCAAGAGCGCGTTCAATCGTATGTATACCGACATTCGGGAAAACAGGACCGCGCAGATCTGGCACGAACGGTTAAACTACGAGAAAGACGCTATAGCCTGGGGATCGGGTCGGGAGTTAATGGTTGTGCTGGTTGCCTCTCTCCTGGCTGGATTGCTGGCCCAATTTCCCGATTTTTTCGCCCTCAGGCCCGATTACTTCTATTCCCGAAACATAGCGTTTATTGTCTTCCCCGTTCTGGCGGCCTACTTCGCCTGGAAACAGCGACTTTCCCTGCCTAACCGCTTGATCGGGGCATCCGTCATCTTGGCGTCAGCCCTCTACATGAACGTTTTGCCCGCCGATGACACCAGTGACACCCTGCTACTCGCCTGTATTCATCTGCCCTTGGTCTTGTGGACCCTGCTGGGTTTTGCCTACACCGGTGGCCAGCTGAAAAACGACCAGGGCCGGCTCCATTTTCTCCGATACAACGGCGATCTGGTCGTCATGACCACCCTTATTCTGATCGCCGGGGGCGGGTTAACGGCCATTACGCTGGGCCTCTTTAACCTGATTGACCTGAAGATCGAAACCTTCTATTTTCAGCACATTGCCCTATGGGGGCTGGCAGCTGCGCCGATGGTGGGCACCTACCTGGTTCAGTCAAACCCGCAACTGGTCAACATGGTCTCCCCCGTTATCGCGAAGGTGTTTACGCCCCTGGTATTTGTCACGCTGGTCATTTACCTGATTGCGGTGGTCTTTACCGGCAAGGACCCCTACAACAACCGGGACTTTCTGTTGCTGTTTAATGGTCTCCTGGTAGGCGTGATGGCCCTTATCCTGTTTTCGGTTGCCGGGACGGCTGCAACGTCGTCGAGCCGACTGACTATCCTGCTGCTGTGCGGACTGGCCATCGTGACCATCCTTCTGAACGGCATTGCCCTCTCCGCTATTCTGTTCCGGATCTCGGCGTGGGGACTTACGCCGAACAAACTGGCGATCCTGGGCGGTAACCTCCTCATTTTAACCAATCTGGTTCTGATTACCTACCGGCTGATCAAAACAGTAAACGATCGTACCCAACTGGAGCGGGTTGAACAGCGTATTGTTTCGTTTCTACCCATTTACGGACTATGGGCCGCTGTCGTAACCTTTCTCTTTCCACTTCTCTTTCATTTCCGATAAAAGACATAAAATCAGTCCGTGCATAGTGCCTGCTGGAAAACAAAAAATCGCCAACGGTAACTATTGGCGATTTCACCCAAACTACCTCGCTACGCGTAGAAGACGCTTCGTTAACCACTGGCGGACAGGCTCGTCATATAGTTTCAGGCATCCATAAGCCAATAGGACCGAACCAGCCACAAGCGCTAAAGCACCGGGGAAGGACTGTTCGAAGCTGAGGTTTTCATTTTTAACCCAGGCATAATACAGGTAGATGAAGGGATAATGTACCATATACAGCGGATACGAAATATCCCCTAAAAATTTGCTGGTCCTGGTCGTTCGTTGATCCGCTGTCTTGTCTGAAGCGCCCAGATAAACGAGCGCCGGAAAGATCACCACAACACAGATCGTGTCGTATAACCCGTTCATCCACAGATTTTCACTCCCACCAATTCGGGGTATGACCGAAACAAGAACGATGGCCAGGCTACCGATCCAGAAAGCCCCTTTCACCGGAACAGGCTTATATACGCGGGATAGGAGCAAGCCCGCCGGGAATGAAAACAACAAACGCAGCGTACCACCCAGGATGTTGTCTTCGGTCAGCGAAAACCCGACGCACAGGTCACCGTAGGGCCCCCAGATGGCAAACGCGGCCAATCCGCTACCGGCCAGCAAAACCAGTATAGCCAGAGCGCTGGTCGGAAGCTTACGGATCAGGAGCGCGTAAAGAAGGGTGCCGATGTATTCAAAAAATAAAGACCAGCTCGGCCCGTTCAGCGGGTACATTTCACCAACGCCCCGAATTTCGGAGCCGGGAGCTGCCGCAATCAGAAAAGCATTCAGGAGAGTCCCTATAAATAACCTGATGCCAGATACCTTCGACACGTCCCAGGCAGCGCAGCCCTGAAAGTAAAACAGAAGGGCTCCGATTATGGCCCCGATGACGACCATAGGATGCAGGCGAATTAACCGACGGTTGATAAAGTCATTAATTGTCATCGTTTCCCACCGGTCATCGTACGCATAACCCACAACAAAACCGGACAGGATAAAGAAGAAATCAACCGCCAGATAGCCATGGTTGATTGTCTGGTCTACATGACTGGTGGCATAGGCCTCGAATACGTGAAAACAGACAACGGTCAATGCCGCTACTCCCCGTAATCCGTCGAGTATGTTGTAGTGCGGTTTTGTCTCCGCCAGGGCAGGCGCATAAGGGTTGGTTTTTACCATCAGCGTTACGTTAGGGACAGCTTACCAGTCGAGTGGAGCGAAAGTACGCCTTTTTCCGTCATCCGACACCAGCGCAACGACAACCTGAAGCAGGCCCATCAATCCGGAGCCGGCAAACAAAAAGCCCTCACCGTTTCCGGTAAGGGCTTCTGTATGATCATGATCAGGATGTTCCTGAATTATTTCACTTCTTCGTACGGTACGTCCGAAACATTGTCGCCCGCGGGCTGACCTTGTCCGTTGGCAGCCCCATCCGCGTTTCCGGCGAAATCGGCACCATCGGCCGGGTTAGCGCCAGCACCGTTGGTTGCGCTGTACATTTCGGTCGAGGCTGTTGCCCAGGCTGCATTCAAGCCTTCCAGCGCGCTGTCGATACCGGCTGCGTCGCGGCTACCATGGGCCGTACGCAGTGTTGCCAGCGCGGCTTCGATGGCCGATTTGTTGCCTTCCGACAACTTGTCCCCGTATTCTTTCAGTTGCTTCTCGGTCTGGAAGATCATCGAGTCCGCTGCGTTCACTTTTTCAACCGTTTCGCGTTCGGCTTTGTCAGCCGCTTCGTTGGCTTTCGCTTCTTCGCGCATCCGGTTAATTTCCGCGTCGGTCAGACCGCTCGATGCTTCAATCCGGATTTTCTGCTCTTTACCCGTGCCTTTATCTTTGGCCGTTACGTGCAGAATACCGTTGGCATCAACGTCGAAGGTTACTTCGATCTGAGGCACACCGCGGGGGGCTGGTGGAATATCCGACAGGATAAACCGGCCTAACTGGCGGTTTTGGGTCGCCATGGGGCGCTCACCCTGCAGGATGTTGATTTCCACGCTGGGCTGGTTGTCCGATGCCGTCGAATAGGTTTCTACTTTCTTGCTGGGGATCGTCGTGTTGGCATCCACCATTTTGGTGAACACACCACCCATCGTTTCGATACCGAGCGACAAGGGAATAACGTCGAGCAGAAGCACGTCTTTCACCTCGCCCGTTAGTACACCGCCCTGAATAGCCGCTCCAATGGCTACCGCTTCGTCGGGGTTAACGGCTTTGGATGGCTTCTTACCGAACAGTTTTTCTACTTCTTCCTGAACTTTCGGAATCCGGGTTGAGCCACCGACCAGAATGACTTCGTCAATCTGACTGGCCGACAGACCTGAATTTTTCAGCGCACGGCGGCAGGGCTCCAGACTGCGCTGGATCAGCGAATCGGCAAGCTGCTCGAATTTCGACCGGCTCAGCGTCCGGACCAAGTGCTTGGGGATACCATTTACCGGCATGATGTACGGCAGGTTGATTTCTGTTGAGTTCGAACTCGACAGTTCAACTTTTGCCTTCTCGGCGGCTTCTTTCAGGCGTTGCAGGGCCATTGGGTCCTGACGCAGATCGATGGCTTCGTCTTTTTTGAACTCGTCGGCGAGCCAGTCGATGATTACCTGGTCGAAATCGTCTCCCCCGAGGTGCGTATCCCCGTCGGTTGATTTTACTTCGAACACGCCATCACCCAGTTCCAGGATCGAAATATCGAACGTACCACCACCCAGGTCAAATACGGCTATCTTCTGATCGTGGTTGGTTTTATCCAGACCATAGGCCAGCGCAGCCGCGGTTGGCTCGTTGATGATCCGCTTAACATCCAGACCAGCAATGGCCCCGGCTTCTTTCGTAGCC
Organism: Spirosoma lituiforme; assembly: GCF_054776635.1. Classification (NCBI taxonomy): domain Bacteria; kingdom Pseudomonadati; phylum Bacteroidota; class Cytophagia; order Cytophagales; family Cytophagaceae; genus Spirosoma; species Spirosoma lituiforme. Next base: position 175,553 of record NZ_BAAHBO010000001.1, on the reverse strand, counting down.
TGCCGTTCAGCGTCGTTAAAATAGGCCGGTACCGTAATAACGGCTTCCGTTACCGTTTGTCCGAGGTAGTCTTCGGCCGTCTGCTTCATTTTCTGCAGAATCAGCGCCGATAACTCCTGTGGCGTATATTGACGATCACCGATGCGCACGCGGGGCGTACTGTTCGGGCCGTTTTCAACGTCGTAAGCAACGTTTTTAATTTCGTTCGTTACCTCGCTGTAGCGCTTACCCATGAAACGCTTGATGGAGGAAATCGTATTTTTCGGGTTCGTGATGGCCTGACGTTTAGCGGGGGCGCCTACTTTGCGTTCGCCGTTGCCGTTGTCCATAAACGCGACTACCGAGGGGGTGGTCCGTGCTCCTTCAGAATTGGGGATCACGACCGGCTCGTTGCCTTCCATCACGGCCACGCACGAGTTCGTGGTGCCTAAGTCAATACCAATGATTTTTCCCATAATTGGATTTAGTTTCTTTAATGCTGTGGTTGTAAACTGACAGACATAACCTATCTATCAATACAAATGCCAGCCCGAAAAAAAGGTGGAATTGCTGTCAGATTGTCATAATAATCCACCTGAATGGGCCATAATGGCGTTTATCAGCCAGCGAGTGGAAATAGATGGCAGACATTTTATCGGAGTGGGCTTTTACCCGGTCATGGCTGGGGCACGTGGTTCCTGACCCGATAAAAAAAGCAGACCTGGGGTGGCCTGCCTTGTTGATCAACCCTCGGTTGGCGCTTATTTGCCGCCGAACAGCCCCCCCAGCATACCGCCAAGTCCACCGCTGTTACTGCTACTGCCTCCCTGCTGACCCGCTACACGCAGCAGATCGTTCATGTCAAGTTTGCCATCCGACATAGCCGATCCGGCCATGCCCATCCAGTCGATGCCCTGCTTTCCGGTGGCCGCGCCAAGAATCGAATTACCATCTACCGTGGCGTCGTTCGGATCCGACGCGCGGTGCATCAGTTTACTTAACACGATGGGAACAACGGCACTGGCTATTGACATGGCTACCTGGGGCGAAATCCCTAATTTTTCCATCAGGCTTTGCTCCACATGCTGCTGGACGCCCTGCGTGACCGGGCTCTGCTGCACATTGGCCCCGTTGACGACCATGCCCAGCAGGTTACCCAAACCACCCCCCTGGGCCTGCTGACCCAGACCACTCATGATGCTACCCGCAACAGTTTGCAGTACGCTATCGTTTTGGCTGTTTGGAATAGCCGGGTTGTCGATGACAGCCTGACCCGCATGCTGCTTCACCAGGTTCATTAATGTTTCTAACATGATTTTGTCTGTTTAACCGGATTACCGGGTGTCGACCTTAAAATTAGGCAGATTCAACAGCATACTTCCCGCCGAATCCGTTAATTTTAACGTGTATCTATTTTCAGGTTTATCGCGCCTAATCAGGCCACGGTTCTTTTCCATGGACTGGGTAACGATGGCCAGGCCAGGCGCGAAAAACCTGACTTCCCCTATGACGAACGAAAACTCGAAAAGTGGCGATGAGGTTTTAAAAAATACGTCGTCAAGTGAATTGATCAATCCTTTACTTCCCGATTTACTGTATCCCAGCGAGTCCGATGAGCCTGTCGAAACCGTGCACTGTTACCTCAAACAGGATCAGCCCCTCACCGTTAGTCAGATCAAAGACTGGCTGATGCTGCCGCCCGCTGTTTACGTTGAGGAAATGCCCGAGGCCGACTTCTGGGAGCCTGTCCTTACGGAACAGGACTGGTACGGTGAGGCAGAAAAAAGTCGGACGGCCGGATTTCAGAAACTGAAAGAAACCATTGACAGTACGTTGACGCTGCACCAGGTATTCCGGGTGGGTGAAGCCGAACTGGATGTGTACCTGCTGGGGCGCCAGACCGACGGCGAGCGAGTGGGTATTAAAACGAAGATTATTCAGACGTAGCCAAAAAAGCGGGGAAACAATACCGGACAACCAACCTACGTCAGCTGCTCCTGTTACTGTCTCCCCGCTTCGGGTACTAAAAAGGTCTGTTTACTTTACTTGTCCTACAACGGCAGCGAATGCTTCCGGATGATTCATGGCCAGATCGGCCAATACTTTACGGTTGAGTTCGATGCCCGATTTATTAAGGGCACCCATAAAGGCGGAGTAAGACATACCATGCAGACGCGCGCCGGCATTGATCCGCTGAATCCAGAGGCTCCGGAAATCGCGTTTCTTGGCACGACGGTCACGGTACGAATAGCCCAGACCTTTTTCGACGGCGTTCTTGGCAACCGTCCAAACATTTTTACGCCGACCAAAGTATCCTTTGGCTAGCTTCATTACTTTCTTCCTACGCGCCCGTGAGGCTACGTGATTGACGGAACGTGGCATTTTAGATGACTTGTTTTTTGACGACGGGCGGAACAATCAGGTACTATTCCTTTTCGTTTCGCTTTTTAGCCCGTAATCGGGTGAAACTTGAACCAGACGCAACTGCGTCTTTTTTGACCCTAGACGTTTAGCAACGCTTTAATGCGACGCTCGTCAGGACCATCAACCAGGGCCGCGTGTACTAGATTACGCTTTTGCTTGGTTGTTTTTTTTGTCAGGATGTGACTGTGGAAGGCGTGCTTCCGCTTGATTTTTCCAGTGCCGGTCAGCTTGAAACGCTTCTTGGCGGCTGAATTGGTTTTTACTTTTGGCATTATCGTAAACCGCTTTGTATGGAAAATTAAGTAAACAGGCCGCAAAGATACGAAAAAAAGCAATACCGACCTGCTTTCTACACAAAGACCTGCCCGGAACAAACCAGACAGGTCTTTGTGTAGAAAACTATCCGTTCAGCTGCGCATACTAGCCGCGGCCGAATTCGTTATTTTTTAGGAACGACAACTTTGGGGGACAGAAACATACTCATCCGCTTGCCCTCGAGTTTAGGTTCGGCCTCCACCTTGCCATAATCCTCCAGTCCTTTAGAAAAGCGTTCCAGCAACTGGAAGCCACGGTCTTTAAAAACAATGGCCCGACCAACGAACTGGACGTAGGCTTTCACCTTGGCCCCTTCCTTAAGAAAATTAATCGCGTGCTTCAGTTTGAACTCAAAGTCATGGTCATCTGTGTTCGGACCGAAGCGTATTTCTTTGATCACAACTTTCGTTGCGTTCGCCTTGATTTCTTTTTGCTTTTTCTTCTGCTCGTATTTGAACTTGGAATAGTCAACGATACGACAGACGGGCGGCACCGCATTGGGAGACACCTCAACGAGATCGAGGTTCTGCGCTTTCGCTAAAGCCTGTGCCTTGTTAATATCGTAAATGCCCTGTTCTACATTCTCGCCGACCACACGCACTTCGCGAACCAGGATGCGCTCATTAACTTTGTAGGGTTCTTCAACCACGCGACGGGGTGGTCTCCGCTGGGGTAATGCCATAAATTGTGTTTAGTGTGCTATTTTACTCGTTTTGAAAACGTACTGTAGCCCAAAAAGTTCGGGAATCTATTGAAAATACTCATGCGGTGCAAGTTTATACCGACATAAGTCGGTTCACGGTATTTGGTATCCGGTTGGCTGACGCATTCATGCTGGACGCGTCAGCCAACCGGATACCAAATACCGTAAACGACAAACCGGCCTACACCTTCACCTCTGCCTGAAATGTCTTGACGAAATCCGCAACAGGCATGCTGCCCAAGTCACCCTGGCCTTTGCGCCGGACGGATACCGCCCCATCAGCGGCTTCCTTCTCACCGACAATAAGCATGTAAGGCACTTTATTCACTTCAGCATCCCGTATTTTGCGGCCGATTTTTTCGTCGCGCAAATCAACGAAGCCCCGGATATCGTTCTCCTGCAAGGTGAAGAACAGTTCATTGGCGTAGTCTTCGTATTTTTCGGAAATAGGTAAAATCGCGATCTGCTCGGGTGATAACCAGAGCGGAAAGTTCCCCCCCGAATTCTCGATCAGAATGGCAATGAACCGCTCCATCGACCCAAACGGAGCCCGGTGAATCATCACGGGCCGGTGCTTCTGGTTGTCGGCACCGATGTATTCCAGTTCAAAGCGATTGGGCAGGTTGTAATCCACCTGAATGGTACCCAACTGCCATTTCCGGCCGAGAGCGTCCCGCACCATGAAGTCAAGCTTAGGTCCGTAGAAGGCCGCTTCGCCCAGTTCGGTAACGGTCGGGAGTCCTTTTTCGGCAGCCGCTTCGATAATGGCCGACTCGGCTTTTTCCCACAGCTCATCGGACCCGATATACTTTGTTTTGTTTTCGGGATCGCGCAGCGAAATCTGAGCGCTGTAGTCCGAGAAGCCGAGCGTATTGAATACGTACAGCACCAGGTCGATCACCTTCATAAACTCTTCTTTCACCTGATCGGGGCGGCAGAAGATATGCGCGTCATCCTGCGTAAACCCACGTACCCGGGTCAGCCCGTGCAACTCGCCCGACTGTTCATACCGGTATACCGTTCCGAATTCGGCCAGTCGCAACGGCAGATCCCGGTAGGAACGGGGTTTGGTTTTATAGATCTCGCAGTGGTGCGGGCAGTTCATGGGTTTGAGCAGAAACTCCTCGTTTGGATCGGGGGTTTTGATCGGCTGGAACGAATCTTCGCCGTATTTTTCCCAGTGGCCCGAAGTCACGTACAACTGCTTGCTGCCGATGTGAGGGGTCACCACGGGCGAATAACCCGCCCGAACCTGGGCTTTGCGGAGAAAATTTTCCAGTCGTTCGCGCAGCACGGTTCCTTTGGGCAACCAGAGGGGTAAGCCCGCGCCTACTTTCTCCGAAAACGCAAATAGCTCCAGTTCCTTACCCAGTTTGCGGTGATCGCGCTTTTTGGCTTCTTCCAGCAGAAACAGGTAATCGTCGAGTTCTTTCTGTTTCGGGTAGGTAACGGCGTAGATACGCGTTAGCTGCTTGTTTTTTTCGTTGCCGCGCCAGTAAGCACCCGCCACGTTCATCAGCTTGGTCGCTTTAATAAAACTGGTATTCGGGATATGCGGTCCCCGGCAGAGATCGGTAAATCCACCCTGGCTATAGAAGGTAATAGTCCCGTCAGCCAGTCCGTCGAGCAAGTCAAGCTTATAGGGATCGCCTTTCTCCTCAAAATAAGCAACGGCATCCGCTTTGCTCATGGGCTTGCGGATATACGGCTGTTTCTGACGGGCCAGTTCGAGCATTTTATCTTCCACCTTTTTAAAGTCTTCCTGCGAGAAAGGCTGTCCACCGAGGTCAACGTCGTAATAAAAACCCGTTTCGATGGCTGGACCGATGCCAAATTTCACCCCCGGATACAGCGCTTCGAGCGCTTCAGCCAGCAAGTGAGCCGACGAGTGCCAGAAGGTAGCTTTCCCTTCGGGATCGTTCCAGGTCAGCAGTTGTACATGGGCATCTTCGTCAATGGGTCGTGTGGCGTCCTGCACCACTCCATTCACTTTGGCCGCCAGCACATTACGCGCTAAGCCTTCACTAATTTTTGTGGCAATATCCAGCCCGGTACTTCCTTTAGGATACTCCCGAACGCTACCGTCTGGCAACGTCACGCGGATTTGTTCGTCCTGCGCAATCATACGTTAACTAAGTTAGTTAGTGGCACCCGCGGCTTACCTACAACTGTAAGCCACTTAATTTGATGTATGATGTCGTATATATAATGGATGGCGGTTCTAGAAAATCACACATCCTATATACCACGTCCTACATCAATTGATCGGTTTTACGGTTCGCTTGAGCGAATCATCAGCATTGGTCGTTACTCTGGCTTTCGGCTGAATGGTCGTGATGCGAACACGGGTGGTGTCGATTACGGTCCGGCTTCTGGCCTGGGGCGTTGATTTTGCTGCCGTATCCGGCAAAAATAAGGAGTTATATGAATTTTGCGCGTATTGCCTTCGTTGCGAACGCCATAAACCCGCAGCCGCCTGCCGATCATAGATGTTCTGCTTCGTGGCTTTGTCGTACGCGGCAATGGCCAGGTCATACTGCCCCATCTGCTCATGGCAATAGCCAATGTACGTATCAATACGCGAAAACTGCGGCCTGAGTTCTTGTACGCGCTGGTAATTACGCAGCGCATCGTTGTAATTCCGATAGGTCTGGTTGATCAACCCCAGCTGAAAGTAAGCCTGGTAATAGCCCGGCTGAATCTTCATCGTTTGCCGGTAATACGTCATTGCGCTATCGAGTTGCCCGATTGTATGGTAAATTAACCCCCGACCGTAGTAGAGACGGGCATTGTGGGGAAAATACCGCAACGCCTGCTGGTTGTAGGCCAGCGCCGAGTTCTGGTCGCCAAGGGTCCGGTAAACCGATGCTAGCTGGTTATACGTTTCCAGGTAGCGGGGTTTCAGCCGAAGGGACTGCTGGTACAGGGTGAGCGCCTGGGCCGTGTCACCCTGCCGGGCGGCCATCAAGCCGTTGAAAAAGTACGCTTCACCATCGTACGGAGCCATTTGCAGGGCTTTGGCTACGTACAGTTTCGCTTTATCAAACTGATTTTGCTGCTGGAGCAGATCACCCTGCAAGGTGTACAACTCGGGCGTGTCGACACCCAGAATTTCGGCCCGCTGGGCATTTTGCAGCGCTTTGGCCGGTTGTTGCAGGCCCCGTAAAATCTGAGCCCGCGTCAGGTAGTACGAGCCCGCGTTATCATTTCGGCTTATGGCCTCGTCAATATCCGCCAGCGCGTCCGTCAGCCGCCCCATGGCCAGAAGGATCGTGGCTCGTTTTGCATAGGCAGACGCGGGTGATGATTGATTGATGGCTACCGTCAGCGCCCGTAGCGCCCCCTCCACCCGGCTACTGTCGTCCGGTTTAGGAAAATCCGGTATATGGGCTGCCTGCCGGTCATCTCCCCCGCAGGAAAATAAAAAAAGCGAAAGAGCGAAAAAATGAAAGAGCAAGAACGAGCGAATTGGCCCATCCGAAATTCGCTCGTTCGCTCTTCCACTCTTTCGCTCGTTTATTTTTTGCCTTTTCACGACGAAAACCGGTAAAACACGCCTAAAGGTAGTTGTTTCTGATGGCTGTCGGCCACGCATAGCTCGCCCCATTCGGGGTTGGGTACGGTGCCAAAAATCTGGCCCATCAGGTTGTCTAGAATAAGCGACGAAAAGCCCAGTGAATAGAGGTTGATGATAAAAAAGAAGTTCGTGCCATCCAGCAGATCAGCGCAGGATTTAAGCAGGTCGTTGAGCTGTTCCTCCAGCACCCACTTCTCGCCATCGGGGCCGCGACCGTAGGCCGGCGGGTCCAGAATGATGCCGTTGTACCGGTTTCCCCGCCGTACTTCCCGCCGGACAAACTTGACGGCATCTTCAACCACCCAGCGAATATTGTCCAGTTCGCTGTAATCCATGTTCTCCCGGGCCCAGCTGATAACGGGTTTGACGGCATCGACGTGCGTCACGTCGGCCCCCGACTGGCGAGCCGCCAGCGAAGCCCCGCCCGTGTAGGCAAACAGGTTGAGCACCTTGGGCCGGGGAACTTCGGTCGAAATAGCCTTCACCCGGTCGTGAATGTACTGCCAGTTATTGGCCTGTTCCGGAAAAATCCCCACGTGCTTGAACGTGGTCAGGGCCAGTTTGAATTTCAGCTGCAGGCCACCCTGGTGAAACGAAACAAACCACGGATCGCGCATGGTGGACACCGTTTGCCAGTCGCCCCGCTCGGGTGACTGGCGGTCGCGCCGAAATGTAGCATGTGCCTGCCGTTCCCACTCCGCGTCGGGGAGTGATTTATCCCAGATAGCCTGGGGCTCGGGGCGGGACAGTACGAACTCACCAAAGCGTTCGAGTTTCTGAAAGTTACCCGAATCGATTAATTCGTAATCTGCCCACTGTCCGGGTGTAATCAGTTTAATATCAGTCATACTATTTTTTTTCGCCGTCAATCGGCTGCTGATTCGGGCAGCGAACTAGCGATCATTGCCAACGCTTTATGTGATTTTTCGTTGCTGACCCAGTTGCAGAATCAACTCAAATTCGTCGGCGCGAATGGGCATAACGGATAAGCGGGATTGTTTGATGAGGCTGATGTTGGCCAACAGCGGTTCGGCTTTGATCTGCGTGAGGGTTACGGGGCGGTCCAGCGGCATAACCGGCTCCAGTTCGATGGCTACCCAGCGCATATCGTCGGGTATCGTCGGATCAGGATAATGCTCCCGCACAACGGTTGCCAACCCAACCACACCCGGTTTGGTCACGCTGTGGTAAAACAGCACCTGGTCGCCCAGTTTCATGGATTTCAGGTTATTGCGAGCCTGGTAATTGCGGACCCCGTCCCACACAGCGCGGCCTTGTTCGGTAAAGTGCATCCACCCGTATTTATCGGGTTCTGATTTGACGAGCCAGTAATTCAATCAATGAAAGAGTAAAGGAGCGAAAGAGTGATTGAGTGGCTGGCGTACTCCTATTCGTTCGCTCTTGCACTCATTCGCTCTTTCGCGCTTAATCAATAATAATCGTCGTGTTCGGTATGGCTGCCAAAAGGGGAACCGTATTCGTCAGCATCATCGTCCTTGTAGCGTGCACTGCCCCCTTTCTGCGCCAGGGCTTTTTGCATAATCATGATCTGACCCGTGTGGTACATATCGTGGTTAATGATGCCATGCAGCAAATCGTAATACGTATAGTCACGACCGGGCACAATATCTTCCAGGAATTCATCGTCGTCGCGCTTGTCAAGTTCATTGATAAGCTCTTCCTGGCTCAGGCTCAACTCCATTTCGAGCGCTTCCCACTCAAAATCATCAATTTTATCGGGTAATGCGCCAAAATTTTTGTCCGGCGTTAAAATGTCAAACAGTTCATCACCCTGCATCTTTTTGACGCAGAAAATCCGCCAGCTGGTCATATGAAAAACCAGTTCCGCAATGCTGTGCGTATTCGGGGAAATCCGGCGTCCGGCCATGTCGGGCGTTACATCTCTCAGCACATCAACGACCGAGGGGCCATGCCAGGCTTCTTCGCCCTCGTAGGTCGTGTTTAATAAATCAATGATGCGAATGAGTTCATCGTTAGGGATCATAAGTAATTGGGTAATAGCGTTTTCAACTCAAAAGGGACGTAAATAATTACGCCAGATACAAGTTAGCAACGTACGTCTCTCGGGTTAACTAGCTGTCTATAATCGTCAACAAATCTGGCCCGAAATGACGGATACCGGTAACGTACCCATCCAGGCGGCAATCGTTGAACGAAGCAGCAAAGGTAAGGTAATATCTTAGGGCTTCCGAAAACCCGGAACCACTTTTTATCCGGCAGCTACCGTCAGCCATCCTGTTCATTCCATTAAACCCAGAAATAACGTGGCATGTTTTATGCTTGTGTATACATGCATACATCCACCAAACGGGCAGTGACCGAAAACCAATCATAAGGTCGGAAGTGTATAACGTAAATTTATGTCCACATCCAGCCTTGCCCGTCTAACGGTCATCTACCTAGCCATTGTTTCCAACTGCCTGGGGCAGGCAGTTAAGCCGTTTCGTTACCGTACAGACGTTGGTAGCTATTTGGCGACGTCGGGCGAAACGCCCTTCTGGCTACGGGCCAATCAATACGGCATTGTTCCCCGCGAAGCCGCGTTAATGACGCTGCGTCAGGCAGTGCGGGTTGACTACCATGACAAACCCAAAACCAAACTTGACAGCCTGCGGGCCGTCAATCGGCGCGTCGACTGGGGCTGGGGAGCAGAAGCCGTTCTGAATGCGGGCTATACCTACAAGCTGCTGATTCCGGAAGCGTACGTGAAGGTAAAGGTTGGCAAAGGGCTGGAAGTCTGGGCGGGCCGTCGGCGGGAAATTGTCGGCCTGGTCGATTCGACACTTACCTCGGGCTCCTATGCCTGGTCGGGCAACACGCTGCCGATGCTGAAAGTCCAGATTGCCGTGCCTGATTACGTACCCAGAAACGGGCTGTTTGGGATTAAAGGATTTTATGCGCACGGCTGGTTCGAACAGGACCGGTTCATCAACAATGCCCTGTTGCACCAGAAAGCCCTGTACGGCCGATTTGGTAAACCCAATTGGCGACTTAAGTTGTACGGAGGTATCAATCACCAGGTTATGTGGGGTGGTAATACGGAACGGCTGAAGGGATCGACAATCAAAAACAACCATTTACCCAACCTGTTCAGTGATTATCTCGACGTGGTCACGGCCAGTTCACTCGGTAACCGAACCAATGTTGACACAAATCGGGTGAGTTCGTTCGACCGCGAAAACCGAATTGGCAACCACCTGGGTACGGTTGATCTGGGATTTGAGTACACCGGTCGTCATTTTTCATTCTTCGCTTACCGGCAAAGCATCTACGAAGACGGATCACTTTTTTACCTCATCAACATAAGCGATGGCTTGAATGGTTTGCGTATCCGGAACCGACGGCCGGTTAATCCAAACGGGATTCAGCTGCAATCCCTCCTTTTCGAGTACCTATACACCGAGAGCCAGGGCGGTGCTTTGTTCCTGGATGACGCATCGCAGCGGGGCCGCGACAACTACTTCAACCATTCACAATACCAGGATGGCTGGTCGCGGTTTGGCCTGACCATGGGAACGCCCTTCATTACGCCCTCCACCGACAGTCGGGACAATCTGCCGAAATACGGATTTACCAACAACAACCGGGTATCGGTCATGCACCTTGGGCTGGCCGGGCAGGCGTACGATTTTTTCCGCTTTCAGCTGAAAGCCTCGTATAGTGAAAACCTGGGTACGTACGAGGTTCCCTTCGGCCAAACCGTGCATCAGTTTTCGTCCGCCTTCAGCCTGTCAATGCCACTGCCGGTTCTGACCGGTCTAACGGCAAACGCAGCCGTTGCCACCGACGTTGGTGACCTGTACAACAACAGTCTTGGCTTTTACGTAGGCATCCGCAAGGAAGGCCAAAGCCAGAAACGGTAGTAGGTTGTCCTGGAATTTGCTACCGCAGCGTGCCAAAATCCGTTACCCAGTAGGCTTTGTAGGTACTGGTGGCACTGTACCCATACCCGACACCTACCTGTTTAAAGTTAGCACTCATGATGTTGGCGCAATGGCCGGGCGATTTAAGCCAGCCATCAACGACGGCCCGCGTGGTGGTGTAGCCAGCCGCAATGTTTTCGCCGGCGGCCCGCCATACATATCCCTCGCGGGTCATCCGATCCCAAGGCATTGACCCATCACGGCCCGTGTGGCTGAAGTAGTTGTACGTGGCCAGGTCGACCGCAAATTTGTCCGATGCAGCATTGAGTTTACTATCCAGGGTTAGGGCGGGCACGGCCGGGTAGGTCGTAGTTCCGCACTGACACGGTTTCGACCGGGCCTGGTTAATGTACGTAAGTACCTCCTGCTGTTGGGTAGTGGTTGCCAGGGCAGCCCGTGCTCCTGCCTGGTTCGGCGTTACCGAACCGGCACCCTCCCCTGCGTCCTTGTAGACGGACGACGAGACCGGCGCGGGCGTTTGGGTAGTTTCCCGATCGGACTGACAGGAAGCCATGGCTCCCAACAAAGCGACTACGCTTACTACGTACGTGAGTTTCATGTGGTAATCTGGAGGTTGATTTATTGATTAAACGGTATGCCCTTCTGCCTTATTGTGAATATACGATCAGTACATTATATACTTGGTAACAAATACACGTAAACGTAAACAAATGACACCAACTAGACCCGTATTAAGCAAAACCGGACTAGTCCTCATCCCTATACGCAAAAAAGTCGACCAGGCGTACTCGACGCCCAATCGACTAAGTCGGTCAGCAACAGGATTATAGGTTACGCTTGCGTTCCCAGTTTCCCTTTTCGGGCTGGGGTCGGATCAGGTACACGTCGAGCATCGCGTACGGCCGGGCCAGGTATTCCCGAATCAGGGTGCGGAGTGAATAACCGTCCGGTACGTCCTGGGCCGCAAAGGCAATGGCCTCCATGCCCTCGTGGTTGCCAATGTACAGGGCCCGGGCGTTGTGAAAATTCTGGGAGATAATCGTGATCTTTTCCTGGTTGAATACATCCTTGCACCGGACAACCGAATCAAAGGTTCGATAACCCGAATAGTCGAGCGTCATCACCGAAGCGGGAACGCCCAGTTTGACCAGAGCTCGCTGCATATCGACCGGTTCATTATAGTACTCCGAATCGTTATTTCCGCTCAAGATGAAGTACTTTACTTTTCCTTCCTTCCAAAGCCGGGCGGTCGCTTCCATCCGGTAGCGAAAAAACAGATTTTCCTTCCCGGTTCGCACAAATTTACTGGTGCCCAGTACCAGCCCGACATCATTAGCAGGTAACTCGTGGATATCGAAATAGATCTGATTCCGGGTGTTGTACACCACCCACCAATTACAAACCAGGACAATCGTTACGCCGGAAAAAATAACGATGATTATCAGTTTGATGACCCATTTGACCACGCGAATCCCAACCGCTTCGCGCGGAGGATTATTGCTGTAATCGGTAGCCAGGGTCGTGTTCATCTAATCAACGATTATAATGAGAATTCTCCATCAATCCAAGCACAGTGTCGGCTTCGTCGTTGCCGGATTCGTTCGTGAACGGGTATTCCGACGAAGTAAAATCGTTGTGTCAGGAAAACAAGCCTAACTGTGCGGACTCTTTTTCCTCGGTTTCGGTTGGAACCAGTACAACAGGTTCCGCCACGGATGCTGTTCTTACCGGCTCCTTGACAATCTTCGGCGGCAACAACTTCACCTCTTTCACCTTGGCAAAGGGTAGTTTATTACCCAATGCCTTCCAGCCGCGTATATCGATAAATCCTTCCGGCTCCAGTACCATCGACTCAAACGGACCACGGTCTTTTACCTGATGAACGATCTCGATGCGCGGGTACCGGTCGTGGGTGACAACCAGACTCTTCGATCCTTTCACATCACCGATAAAGCTGAATTTCTTATCCAGCGATGTTGTCTCGACTTTAAACCGCTTCACGTACCAGGCTTTCTGGTTCGCTTCGTAATAAACGGCAGACAGAACGGTTTCGGGGTCGAACTTCTGTAGCAGGATCATGTCGCCGGGTTCGTACCGATTAGTCAGATCAAAACTGGTCAGCTCATACTGACCATCTTTGTACACCACCAGAATGCTGTCTTTGGCGTCAAAATTGCCCAGCAAACGCCCCCGCTCATCCCGGTTGAGCCGCCCCAGGTGCTCGTCGTACCAGATATCGACCCCACCAAGGGTCGATACGCCCCCCGACTTCTGGGTGATTTTCCGCACCGGGTATTTGGTCAGGATATTCCCCTGCGCCGACCGGTTTTTGATGCCGACAGACGCAAAATCATAGTCGAACTGCTTTATTTTTGCCGTGCACTGGGCGGTCAGGTTTATCGTAATCACTTCGGCTTCACCGTTGTCGTTGGCGCTGAAATACGTCATCTTCGATTTCGGATTTCCCATGGTCAGGTCATACTCCCGATCGCGGGTAACGCCCGTAACGGGAAACCGCTTGGCCATGGATATACCCGACTTTCCATCCAGATAAACCAGGTTATAAATCTTACGCTCATCGTTCTTTTTAAAGACCGACACGTACACGATATCCTTCCCGACAAACACTTTATCCGCCACTTTCACGACCATGCATTTGCCATCCCGTCGAAAAACGATAACATCGTCGATGTCGGAGCAATCGCTGACGTACTCGTCTTTTTTAAGCCCGTAGCCAATGAAGCCCCCTTCCCGGTCGACGTACAGTTTCTGGTTGGCAGCGGCCACGACACTGGCAGCAATCGTGTTGAACGCCCGGATCTCCGTTTTGCGCTCACGACCTTTGCCGTACTTTTTCTGTAACTCCTTGTAATAAGCAATGGCAAACCGGGTAATGTTGGCCAGGTTATCTTCCGTTTCAGCTAGTTCCTGCTCCAGCCGACGCATCAACTCCTCGGCCTTGAACCCGTCGTACTTCGAGATCCGCTTGATTTTTATTTCCGTCAGGCGAATAATATCGTCTTCAGTTATCGCGCGGTAAAACAGCTTTTTGTGGGGTTTGAGTGCTTTATCGATGGTCGCAATAACATCCTCAAATGTTTCGCACTCTTCTATCTTCCGGTAAATGCGGTTTTCAATGAATATTTTTTCGAGCGAACTGTACAACAACCGCTCCATCAACTCACTACGCCGGATTTCCAGTTCGCGTTGCAGCAGGTGAACCGTTTGGTGCGTATTCACCCGCAGAATATCCGTGACGCTCACGAAATGCGGCTTATCGCCGATGATGACGCAGGCATTGGGCGAAATCGACACTTCGCAGTCCGTAAAGGCGTACAGGGCATCGATGGACACATCCGGCGAAACCCCCGGCTGTAAATGCACCAGAATTTCGACATCTTTCGCCGTGTTGTCGACCACAGCCGCCGTTGTCCGGCTGGGTGCTTTAATGCGGATTTTCCCCAGCTCAGCCGCCTTCACGATGGATTCGATCAGTTGGGGAGTGGTTACGCCGAACGGTACATCGCGGATGGCGAGGGTTTTCTTATCGACCTCCTCAATCCGGGCCCGAACCCGAACTTTGCCCCCCCGGTGGCCGTCGTTGTAATTGCTGACATCGATGTGGCCACCCGTCTGAAAGTCGGGGAAGAGCGCCACGGGCTTATCCTTCAGAATATTGATGGAAGCCTCGATCAGTTCGTTGAAGTTGTGGGGCAGAATCTTGGTCGATAACCCGACAGCGATTCCTTCTACGCCCTGCGCCAGCAAGAGCGGAAACTTGACGGGTAACGTAATGGGTTCCCGTTTCCGGCCATCGTACGACAGTTGCCACTCGGTGGTTTTGTCGTTATAAATCGCATCCTGAGCAAATTTGGACAGCCGCACCTCAATGTACCGGGGGGCAGCGGCACCATCACCCGTGCGAACATCGCCCCAGCTACCCTGCGTATCAAACAGAAGTTCTTTTTGACCAATGTTGACCAGTGCTTCGCCGATGGATGCATCGCCGTGCGGGTGAAACTGCATGGTTTGCCCAATGACGTTGGCTACCTTGTTGAAGCGACCGTCGTCCATTTCCTTCAGCGCGTGCAGAATCCGGCGCTGAACCGGCTTCAGCCCATCCTCAACTGCGGGCACCGCCCGTTCGAGAATGACGTACGATGCGTAGTCCAGAAAATAGTTTTCGTATAAGCCCGCCACCACGGTCTGGTCGTGCAGGACTTCTTTTTTTGTGGTGTCGGTTGGTTCTTCGTCCGGTTCGAGGGCGCTGGTCAGCCCGGCTTCATCATCAGGTAACCCTGCTTCAGGCTGCTGGCTGTCGTCATCGATCGGCTGTTCATTTTCTTCGTTTATCATTGACGTGCTTCAGGAACTATTCCAGTGAGTAAGTACACAGGTTTGCGAACTTTTGTCATCCCGTTCGGCTCCTTAAATATACAAAAAAAAGTTGAAAAACGGGCATTCTGACCGTTAAAAGGCCATTCAACCAGACAAATTCTGTGGATCTCTAATACCCTCTCCCCAGCTCAACCGCGTTCTCCAGCGGCTGCCCGGCCCGGAATCGGGCCAGGTTACGGAGAAACTGATCGACCTTGCCCCCGTCTTCGTCGGGTTGCCCCCCCCCGGTATGCTGGGTCAGCAGAACGTTCGGCAAACGCCAGAGCGGACTGTCCGCCGGCAGCGGCTCCTGGGCGGTTACGTCGAGTACGGCACCCCCCAACTGACCCGACTGCAACGCCCGGATCAGGGCTGGCTCGTCGGTCGTTGTTCCCCGCCCCACGTTGGCGTATAAGCTTCCCGGTTTCATGGCCGCGATCACCTCTGCTGAAATAAATCCAGCCGCCGTTCCGGGCAGGCAGTTCACCACAATATCCGTTTGAGACAATGTAGCCATGAGTTCCTCCACCGAATGCAGATCGGCCTGTGGATCGGTGCGGGCCAGCATCTTCGTTGTGCAGCCGAAACCCGTTATCATCTGCCGAACGGCCTGGCCAATGGTACCAGTTCCCAGGATGACCACCTGCTTCTGCCAGAGCAGATTCGTTCGGGCGCGAACGGGGGCTCCCACCCACTCCGACTGACGTTGTAAAAGAGCCAGCTCGGGAATAGCGCGGTACACGGCCAGGATACCAGCCAGCATTGTTTCCGCACAGGGCCGGGCAAAATAATCGCCCATGTTGGCGATGGACGCCTGCACACGAACGGCTTTGAACCCATCGAATCCCGCCGAATCCAATTGCCAGAAGGCCAGATTAGGGGTTTCATGGCCAAACCAGGCAACCGGAGGATTCCCCAGTACGTAATCCGACAACCGAAAAGCGTCCTGTTGATCGGCCTCGGGTAAATCGTGCCGAAAAACGACGGTTAGATCGGTCGGAAGATTTTGTTGTAATTTAGTTCTGAGCGTGTCGCTGAGCGCGGGGTTGACGAAGAGTTGCATGGTATGAGTACGAAATTTCAACCGGTTTGGTTGCTTTGTCACGCGGACGGCGGGTCTGCGTAGCGGCAGACGTATGGTTATGGCGAACCAGGCTATAGCCATGCGGACCAGCCGTCTGCGTTACTTAGCGCTTAACTGACCGAGTAACCAGTTAGTCATTTTTTCGGTTTGTTCAGGGTAAGTCCAGTGACCGGTATCCAGGTAAGTAATGTCCAGCGTTTTGGTACCGGGAATCACATTGTAGGCAGCATACATGGACGTTGGCGGGCAGGTTTCGTCATTGAATCCCCAGGAGTAATAACCGGGTACGTTCACCTGCCGCGCAAAGTTAACCACGTCGTAATAGCCCGTTGTTTTAATCCGGTCGGGTTTGTTATTATACGCCAGATCATTGCCCGCAAACAGGTGTGGCCAGCCACCCGCCCGGCCATGCAGATAGCCGGTTACGTCGCACAGAGCCGGGTAATAGGCCCCTACCCACTTGATCCGGCTATCCAGCCCCGCCGTAACGATGCTAAGCGCTCCGCCCTGGCTTCCGCCCGTAACGGCCATGTTTTGCCCATCGTACTGGGGCATACTCGCCAGAAAATCCACCGCCCGGACGCACCCCAGATACACCCGTTTATAATAATACCGATCCCGATCGTCCAGATTAGCCGCCGGGTATCCACTAAGCGGCCCCCGGCTAAGACTTTCGTAAACGGCCGGCTCCATCGTTACCGGCACCCCATGAATACCCACTTCGAGCGTGATGAATCCCTTGTCGGCTTCGGCAATCATGCCGTAATAGGGACGCACCCCCGCACCGGGCACCCGAAGAATGGCGGGAAATTTGCCTTCTTTTTTTGGTACGCACAAAATCCCGTAAAAGCGGGAATTATTGACGTTTTGCAGATTAAGCTGATAAACATTCGTCCGCTCGGTGCAACGCTCGGGCAGCAGCGTCAGGCGGGCATCCATAGGCACCTTTGCCAGATCGGCTTTGGCGTTATCCCAGAAGGCCTTGAAATCGTCCGGGTTAGTAACCGTCGGCTTAATACGCTGCGGGTCGAATCCCGCCGTTGTCAGGCCCCGATACTCTTTCCCATCGACTTCGGCAGTGGCGATACAACGCAGAAAACCCGCCGTTGTCAATGTACCGGCATCCAACGCCAGGGTACCCTCCTTCAGCGTCACCGTTTCGGTTTTGGTGGGCGGCATTTTCTCCGGCCCGATCTCGTAGCGGAGTTTGACCCCTTTCAGCAGCACACTATTCCGGTAAACCGAGATCGTAAGCCTGACCGGTTCTCCGGGTTTATACAGCCAGTCGGCATGATTGGGGGTAACCGTAACCTTGACGAGCCGCTCAACCGGTTGAGCCAGCAAGCGGGTAGCCCAGATCAGCAGCAGGCCGGGCAGCACTAGTTTTTTTATGGATTGTAGCACAACAATTGGGTCTATAATCCAGACAAAGCAAATTTAACTGGGTTTATAACCAACCGATGTCAGACAACCCGCGCGGGCGTTTGCTGCCCCCGACGAGCGGGCTGCAGGTTAACCAGGCACCGAACGAGCAGCGTCAGCGGGAACACCACATCAAATCCCCCCGGTATGGTCGACAGAAACATACCCAGCACGGCCAGAACAGCGGTCAGGCTAAAATACAGCGTCCGATGCCGGGCGGTAGTCGTTGAGCGGGTTACCCAGTAGATCAGGGGTAAATGCAGGGGCATCAGGTAGAGCATGGTTGGGTTCCAGCCCGTAACGCCATCATCCCGCATAACCCAGAGCAGGAGCAGAAACCAGCCAAAAAACCCGGAAAC
This sequence comes from Spirosoma lituiforme, assembly GCF_054776635.1. Lineage (NCBI taxonomy): Bacteria > Pseudomonadati > Bacteroidota > Cytophagia > Cytophagales > Cytophagaceae > Spirosoma > Spirosoma lituiforme. Next base: position 157,408 of record NZ_BAAHBO010000001.1, on the reverse strand, counting down.
CCCAAACAGAAGCCGATCAAGCCAGCGATCCACTTTCCCGGCAATCAGGTAACGCCGAATGGTGAAGGCGGCAATGACAACGCCCAGCAGGCCAAACACGACGTTTGGATCGAGCAGGAACGGTACCTGCTGGCGGAATATTTTCTGGCCCGCAAACAGCGTTTGTTCACCCCGAACCAGCGGAATGGACTGTCCATTAGCTTGCCGCAGTGTTGCCTGAGCCAGTTGATCATGCACCTGATCGGGCAGGTACATGGCCTTCCAGCCGTCCGTCTGTTCATCCGCCGGACGACCAATGGCCAGGTTCATGCCCAGCTGATACCAGGGCTGCTCGTTCAGGTAATCGTTCATCCAGTCGCGGTAGGATTTTCCCGTCATGCGCGAGCGGGACGGAATCAGCAGGCTATCGCCACAGGCCTCAACGATCATATCGCGGGGACGAGTCGCGCAGTTATCGTAATAGAATTTGTACCGGTACGTCCGATTCTCGGGTAAGTAGTTCGTTTCCAGGGCGGTGTACAACCGTTGCCGTTGCGTGGGCGAGAGGTTCAGGTACTGCTCCCGAATGCTCCGGTTCGTCTGCTGGTAATAGTACATGACCTGGTACAGGTTGTGCACCGACAGAAAATAAGGCAGCGTCCCCCGCAAAAACTTCAGGATGAACGAATCGGCGTTGTAGTCGAAGCCGCCGTAGCTGTAGTCTTTATCGATGCCCAGCACCGGATCAACGAATCGGATTTCGGTGTGCCCGAACGCCGATGAGATGTCGTCCGTTCCCGGTCCGTACGTGATCAGGCTGACCCGGGCCGACGGGGAAAGGGTCTGGGCGGATGAGGCCTGATAACCGATGCCTAGTAAGAGCAGGACGAGCCGGAAGCTCAGCAACCGGTTGGCAACTGGTTGTCTAATCGTCGTCGCCATCGTCTTCCCGGTCCTCAACGTCGTTATCATACACTCGCTTGGCCTTCCCGCGACTTGGTTCTTTTCCCTGTACGCAAATGACAAGTTCACCTTTTATCGTTTTTTGCGCAAAATAAGCAATTAGTTCGGACAATGGCCCGCGCTGGTTTTCTTCGAACAGCTTGGTCAGCTCCCGCGAAACGCTGGCGGGTCGCTCCGGACCGAACACCTCCGTGAACTGCTGCAGGGTTTTGAGCAGCCGATGGGGCGACTCGTAAAACACCATCGTTCGCTCTTCCGCAGCCAGTTCACCCAGCCGGGTCTGCCGCCCTTTTTTGTGGGGTAGAAACCCCTCGAACGTAAATCGGTCGTTGGGCAGTCCCGAGTTGACCAGGGCGGGTACAAACGCCGTTGGGCCAGGCAGGCACTCGACCGGAATGTCATTTTTGATGCACTCCCGGACCAGCAGAAAACCGGGATCGGAAATACCGGGCGTACCGGCATCCGATACCAGCGCCAGCGTTTTGCCTTCTTTCATCTGATTCACCAGTCGCTGTACAGTCTGGTGCTCATTAAAAATATGGTAACTGTGAAGGGGTTTACTGATGGACAGATGCCGCAACAACACACCCGACGTGCGGGTATCTTCGGCCAGAATTACGTCGACGCTTTGCAGGACTTTAATGGCCCGGAGTGTTATATCGTCAAGATTACCGATGGGAGTCGGTACAAGGTACAATTTCATGCCGCAAGATAGCTGACAGTTTACGATTTGTCGTTTACGGCGATCCATCGCTACGTCGGTAAACCGAAAACCACGAACCATAAACTGAAATCCTCAACCCACTACTTTATCGATGGCCGCAGCCAGTTCATGATCTTTCCGGGTTACGGTATTGCCCGCGTCGTGGGTTGACAACTTGATTGTCACCTGATTGTACACGTTCGACCACCAGGGATGATGATCCATTTTCTCCGCAACCAGCGCCACGCGGGTCATAAAGGCAAACGCTTCGCTAAAATCGGCAAACTGAAACTCACGGGTAAGTTGATTGTCCTGCTCCTGCCACATACGAATTGATTGTAGTCGTTATACGTCCAGTTAACCCCTGCGACAACGAAGTGTTTGCGCCCGACAAAGGGGCGCTTGCCGATCAACAGACACGCATCAACAGGCGTTTAGGCGCTGAACTAAGCTAACATCAAAAAAAGCTGATCGTTTCAGACGTACCCTAAAACCAGGCTATTCTGATTTGCGTATGTATTATAAGGTATAGTTTTATAGGTGGTTCACACAGATGCCGGGCGATCGTGTCCGGCATTTGCGTAACTGGACCATTCAAACCGGTCGACCGATGTAGTTTTCTCTAATCGGTCCGCCCAATCGACGAACAGACCGGTGTAAAATTCGCCACGCTGGTAGCAGCAAGGAGCCCTACCTGGTTTGCCCTTTCACGTAATAACTCAGAGCGACCAGTAGCAACAATATAGCCAGAATACCCAGCGCGATGGACAGCGAGAAATATTGAGCGATAAATCCCAGTAGAGCCGGGCCCGCCAGTAGACCCGTATACCCGATGGTCGTAATGGCGGGAATGCTCACCGTAGGCGCAATGCCCGGCAACCGGCCTGCTTCACTGAAAAACACGGGTACAATATTGGCCGCTCCTACCCCTACCAGCACAAAGCCGATCAGCGACCCCAGTACCCAGGGGCTCAGGACGGCCATACTCAATCCGGCGGCAGCAATCAAACTTCCCAATACCACAACCGTTTTACTAGTCAGGCGGGCTACGATGTTGTCCCCGACTAATCGCATCGTCGCCATGGCAACGGAAAAGGCGGCATAGCCCGCACCCGCCAACTCGGCGTCAATTCCTTTCGTATCCCTAAGAAAGATAGCACTCCAATCGAGAATGGCCCCTTCGGTCAGAAAAACGGCAAAGCACATCACTCCCAAGAATAGGACACTCCCCTGCAACCAGCTAAACCGCCGGTTACTCTCCATAGGTTTCTCACCACCAGAAAACCGGGCAATCGCCTGTCGCTCAACAATCAAAGGAAATAAATCGGTATACTGGGTTAGGGTGATGACCGTCATCAGCAGGGCAATGCTGATGATGGCATAGACCGGATTGAGTCCCAGCTTAATCAAAAACCCCAGTCCAAGGGAACCGAATAGCCCCCCCAAACTAAATAGACCATGCAACGACGACATAATAGGTTTCCCGTACAGATTCTGCACTTGTATCCCGTGGGCATTCATGGCTACGTCGATGGTCCCAACGCCTGAGCCGAACAGAAACAGCGTAACGGCCATTGCCGGGGTGGATGATAGTACGAGCAGCAACGGCAGGGCAAGCGCCAGGACCAGCGCCGAGCAGGCCATAACAAGGCGGCTCCCAAAACGGCTCACCAGTATTCCCGAAATAGGCATCATCAGCATGGCCCCCGCGCCTACCAGTAGCAGCAATAGTCCCAGATTTGCATCATTCAGGGCTAACCGATCTTTTGCCAGCGGCACCATTGGTGCCCAGCTGGCCATGCCCAAGCCACAAACCAGAAAGATCAACTGCGTGGCTCTGCGAGCTTTTACCAGGGATAAAGACGGCATTTCTACGGATACAGCCATACAGGAGTCGATTAACGTGAGCAAAACCGGAGGTCAATTTATAGCAATCTTTAAAAAATTTATGTAGAGACAAAAATTTAATTCATGGCTCACACCGACGAATTTTACGCCGGGCCAGCCTCAGATACGGGCTTATGGCGCAGCGATCCGACTAGTTACGAGCGTGTCTTGTCCGCTACATACAAGCGACCGTTCGGCGCAATGGCCACGATCAGACCGCATCGACGGCCAGGGTACGCTAAGCCAATAAAAAATCAGCCTTCCCCCTAGGGAAACCGTTCCAATGGCCTAAGCCGTTGGCTACAGGCTGGTGACGTTACGAACTTAACGTAGTCAAAATACTAATATCATCCTATTTTTTAGGGATGCTATCCAATCCACACCAAACTTCTTACCAGTTATGAACGGCGAACAAACCACGGCCAGGACAATCGTTGAGGTTGTCTTACTGAGTCTGATAGTCTTGACTATCCTTCTTGAATTCATTGCTGAGTCTTTCGGCCTTTGAATGAGTGGGCTCGTTTGACAACAAAAAAGCCGATCAGGCTGATCGGCTTTTTTATGCAGAGAGGAAGAGATTCGAACTCTCGATACAGTTTCCCGCATACACACTTTCCAGGCGTGCTCCTTAAACCACTCGGACACCTCTCTAAAAACGAAGTCAGCAAATTAACTTGCTGACTTCCGGCAGAGAGCGAGGGATTCGAACCCCCGGTACCCTTGCGAGTACTTCTGATTTCGAATCAGACCCATTCGACCACTCTGGCAGCTCTCTGTGTCATTTGGGAGTGCAAAGATGCACGATTGACGCTAGAAACGCAATAATAATGACAAAAAAAATACGGACAAATGGCCCGCTAAGCCGTCATTTCCCCGCTGATTGGCTGGCTCATCAGTACCCGCAACTGGTCCGGATCGCGCTCCTGGCCAAGCACCACCATGAGTTTCGTGATGGCGGCCTCGGTAGTAATGTCGGCCCCGCTGACCACACCAATCTGCAAAAGTTGTTGGCTGGTTTGGTATTGTCCCTGCGTGACCCGACCACCTTCGCATTGTGATACGTTGAAAATCAGGACGCCCCGGTCAATAGCCTCCTTCAGGGTATCCAGAAACCAGCTATCCGTTGGGGCATTACCCGCCCCAAACGTTTCGAGCACCAGCCCCCGCAAATTGCGGATGTTAACAATGGATTCGACGACGGGCTGGGTGATACCGGGAAAAAGTTTGAGAATCGTCACATTTGGGTCGATTTCGGTGCGCAATTGAAGCGTTTGACCCGGTTGATAGGGACGGATATAGGGCCGGTTGTAGTCGATACTAACGCCAGCGTTAGCCAAATGAGGATAATTTTCGGAGGCAAAGGCATTGAACTGGACGCTCTCCTGCTTGGTCGACCGGTTGCCCCGCAACAGAAAGGAGTTGAAATACACGCAAACTTCCGGAACAATCGGCTTCCCCTTGTCTACACCGGCAGCAATTTCAAGGGCCGTAATAAAGTTTTCACGGGCGTCGCTGCGGGCCACCCCAATGGGCAGTTGAGCCCCGGTCAGAATGACAGGTTTCGCCAGACCGACCAGCATAAAGCTCAACGCCGATGCGGTGTAGGCCATCGTATCCGTACCGTGAAGAATCACAAAGCTATCGTACTGATCGTAGTTGGTTTGAATGATTTGCCCCAGTTCGACCCACACGGCGGGCTTCATATTCGAGGAATCAATGATTTCATTCAGGGTGATCAGCGTAATGTCGAAATCCAGACGGTTCAGTTCGGGCAACCGCTCCGTTACCCGATCAAAATCGAAGGGAACAAGCTGGCTGGCTACAGGATCGTAGACCATGCCAAAGGTGCCTCCGGTATAGATAACCAGCACGGATGCCCGGGACGAATGAGTGGAAACTGGATTGATATGGACCGTTTTATAGGGCATGCTTAACTCGTTTTAAGGCAGGAGATTTGTGTATAAGGACGGCAGCAGTGCCAGTGCGTTGGCTGTGGTATGACGGGCTACGTCATCTATGTTAACTTGCTTTACGTCAGCAATTCGTTGCGCAATTCGTTGTAAATAGGCTGGCTCGTTTCGCTTACCCCGGTACGGTACAGGTGCCAGGTACGGGCTGTCCGTTTCCAGCACAAGATGTTCCAGACTGATGTGTGGCAGCACAGTATCCAGCCCGCCATTTTTAAAGGTAGACACCCCACCAATGCCCAGCTTGAACCCCATATCGATGGCTCGGTTTGCTTCATCGAGGGTACCCACGAAACAATGAAAAATACCCGTCAGCTGCTGCATTTCCGGGGAGCTTACCCGCAGTTTTTCGATCAAATCAGCCGCTTCAATAAATGCATTCCGGTCATGACCCGACCGGGTATGCATGGATACTGGCAAGTTGCGTTCAGCAGCCCACCGGAGTTGGGTCTCAAAAGCAGCAAACTGCTGCGCCACAAAGGTCATGTCCCAGTAAAAATCCAGTCCGATTTCGCCGACGGCCATAAACGCGTGGCGATCGAGGTGGTCTTCCACGGCGGCCAGTTCGTCCGCTACGGTATCCGTTACATAGGCCGGGTGCAGTCCCATCATGGGCAGGCAACGCTCAGGAAACTGTTCGGCCAGCGCCATCATTCCCGGTATCGTCTCACGGGCGCAGTTGGGCATCCAGATCTGGCTGATCTGTTGCTTCTCGGCCTGATGCAGCATCTTACCCCGGTCCTCATCGAACTGCGGATCGTAAATATGGGCGTGGGTATCAATAAGAATCATGGGTTGTATTCAGGTTGTGGCCTGTTGTTTTAGATTAGGTATAGCGCCTTCCTTTCCACTCGATGGGTACTGGCAGCAGATAATAAGCAACCGACAGCGGCCCGATGATGAGCTGGTAAGGTTCAAAAAGCAACGCGAACAGCCACAAGTTGGTTTGCTTCAGCCGGCTTAAGCCAAAAGAGAGTATAGTTAGTTGGCTAAACAGCCGGATCAGATACAGGGCAGCAGCCAGCACGGGCGAAAAATACCCTAGCAACAACAGCAGCGGCCCAATCAGGTACTGGATATACAGCGAACCGACCATCCAGGCGGGCAACGCCGTGGCGCCCCGCATCCATCGTTTACGTTGCTGAAGAAAGGCGCCGAGATTTGTAACCGGCTTTGTTTCAGCCAGTACCTGTTCGTTCAGCAGGTTCCGGAAGCCGTACCCGTTGGCTACAATGGCCTGAAACAAGGTGTAATCTTCCACCACCGAAAACGGCAGCGCTTCGTATCCCCCGACAGCCTCGTACCCGGCCCGACTTACGGCCATGTTGTTTCCCATGGCCGTTACGGGGATACCCATGATACTGATCAGATGGGTCAGTGTCAGGTTATAAAGCCAGTCGATGGTTTGCAATTTCTGGAACAGGCCCGGCCCATGCGGGAGCGTAACCCCGGTAACGACACCCGTTGGCGGGTTGAACTGACGACTCATTTCGGTCAGCCAGTCTGGCGGAACCCGGGTGTCGGCATCCGTAAAAAAAAGCAGGGAACCCCTCGCCTGCCCGGCCAGTTGGGCCAGCACGTTGGCTTTCCCCCGCAACCCTATACTGGACGGTGTAATGTCAACGACATGGAAGGCTGGTTTGTCGGTAATGAATTCCGTCACCCGTGTTCGGGTCTGGTCGGTAGACTGATCGTTGCCAATCAATACCTCAACCTTTCCGGGCGGGTAATTGAGCCGGGTAATGGCCCGCAGGCAATCCAGAATGGCATTTTCCTCGTTTCGGGCAGCAATCAGAACACTGATAAACGGAGTATCCAGGCCGGATTGAGTTCCGGTCGGCTCATCAATACCCGGCATAAACAGGCTGCGGAACGGCGCGGAATGAGTACCCTCGACTGGCAAAATAGGCTAGTGTCCGGGGCAGCACGTAACGCATAGTCGGCCAGGCTTTCAAACTATCGTGAAACACCACGATGGAGCCGGGGCGGGTGTATTGAATGGTTTTCCGCAGGCACACATCAGCGGGTAGACTACGGTCAAAATCACCGGTCAAAACATCCCACATTACAATCGAATACTGCTCGATCACCTCGGCTACCTGCGTCTTCTTTATGCGACCGTAAGGCGGCCGAAACAGCGATGTTTCGACGTTCAGCTGCGCCTGACATTTTTGGATATTTTCCAGATATACCTGATCATCGGTCTTCCAGCCGTTGAGGTGGTTGAACGTGTGATTACCGACCATATGACCCGCTTCCAGCACGTTGAACAGCACATCCTGGTGTTTGCTGACATTGTCGCCGATGCAGAAAAAGGTGGCCTGAGCGGCATATTTATCCAGTTGTTCCAGGACAAACTCCGTCACGTCGGGAATCGGGCCATCATCGAACGTCAGGTAGATCGTCGGTTCAGCGGTGTCTTCGATCTTCCACCAGCACTCGGGATACACCGTCCGGAGCAAAAAATTAGACTTGTGCAGAAAAAAAGACAAAATGATAAACGATTTAGCAGCATGCTGTATACAATGAGTTAATTGAACCGCGGATTCGCTTCTTCAGTAAACCATCGCTTACAGCACACTTCAGTGAAGGTTTCGTCCTTTCCAACTGTATCCTTTTCCCTGAGCGGCTAACCCAAAAAAAAGCACATAGAGTGGGTATACTAACTGGGTCAGCGGGATGGCCCATACTGACGATTTTTTTTGTAAAAAAACAAGAATCTGCCGTAAAAACAAAAACTCCGGCAGAACCTTCAACCCAATAACGACCAGTGTGGCATTTCCGTTTAAAAATCCGAGTAACCAGCCAACAACAGCCACGACCGGAGCGGCATTGCTCAGAAAAACAAACACCGCCAGTAGTGACGGCAGATAGCTCTCGTAGGCCCGCCATTTACTCGCCCATCGTTTGCGCTGGTTGTAAAAACCGCGCCAGGACTGGTGCGCACTCGTCTGGACAATGGCTAACGGACTTTTCAGAAAATGCACCCCGGCCGGATACCTGGCCGCGATCTTGTGCATCAGCAACTCATCATCGCCCGAAGCCAGATGATCGACTCCAGCGAATCCGTTAACATCCGTGAAGACCCGCTTTTCGTAGCAAAGGTTGGCTCCGTTGCACATAGTAGGTACCCCAAGGGCCATGGTGCAGGCTCCGCTGCCGATAAGGCTGGCAAACTCGACGGTTTGTAACGCATCGAAAACCGTTTGTTCAGCCGTGAACGTAACTGGTCCCGAAATCAGCCGGGCTCCGGTTTGGTCGTAAAAAGAAGCCAGAGTTGCCAGCCACTCGGGTCCAACGCGACAGTCGCCGTCGGTTGTCACGATCAGTTCACCCGTTGCGAGGGCTATGCTTTGGGTAATGGCCCGTTTTTTGGGTGATGCCGTACGCTCGTTCGCTAATGGTAACGGCCGCAGCGGATAAGGAGCCGACCGGGCATAGTGCTGCAGAATGGACAGTGTATCATCTGTGGAAGAATCATCGGCCACGATCACCTCAAAACGAGTATAGGATTGCCGGGCAAGATCGTTCAGCAGCGTTTCGATGTTACCGGCCTCGTTTCGAACGGGAATAATGACCGTAATGGCCGGACCCGCCAGCGCGTTGCCAACCGGCCGAAAAGGCGTCATCCGGCCCCAGGTAACCCCCAGAACAGCGGTAAAAAGCGCGTACAGACCGCTAACCAGGATCAGAAAAAGTATCATTGAGCGGTGAGTTTTAGTTTCCAGACCCAGATCAGGCCAACGAGTACGGGGATCAGTACGTTAGCCACCCAGAGGGTCAGCGTAACCGTCAGCAAGACAGGAACGCTAACGGCAAAGGGCGAAAATACCCAGAGGGAAGCGGCCTCCCGAACGCCCAGGTCACTCAGCAGATTGAAGGCGGGCGTGATCGTTTTGGCCAGAAAGACCAGCCCGATCCCCGATGCCGCCACAGTGGGCGGCAGGATCAGGCCAACTACCCGCATGGCCAGATAAAACTGTAGTGAGAACACCAGATAGCGCAGGGCAGCCACGCCAAGCGCCAGCCCGATTTCCCGATCGGAATAGAGCCCGGCTACCGCCCAGTAGTCCGCGAATCGCTGGAGGGCGGGGCGGCCCGATGCATAACGGACAAGCTGCTTTCGCGCCAGGCCGAACCCAATTCCCCCCAGCGACAAACTGACCAGCAACACCAGGAGCCACCTGCCGGCCGTATGGCTGCGTTCTGGCACCAGCATCAGGTGGTACGCCCAGGCTACTGCTCCGAAGACAATGGACACGTAGAACTGCATGCCGCCCGATACCAGCGACGCTCCGATGCCCCCCGCCCGGTTGGTTCTCAGGGAGAGCACCCGACCTGTGGTGTCGCCCAGTTGGGCAGGCATGGCAAAGCCCAGCGAAACACCGGCCAGCACGCCCTTACAGGCCTCCCAGAAGCGAACGGACTCGACCCGCCGAAGCAGGATCTGCCATTTCAGGGCCTCCAGGCCCCAGTTCACCGGCGTAAGCAAAAGCAACGAGACACCCCATTGCTCCGGATGGCTGACAGCCCGCAGTTGTGTCTGCACGGTGGACCAATCGAACGGCTGCTGTTGAATAACGTGTACGATGTACGTTAGCAGAACGGCAAAGACGACGATTTTAACCCAAAAAGTGATTTTTTTATCCGGTTTAAGCGACAAAACAGAAGAGAACACGTTACTTTGCAATAGACCCAACACCAATTATGATCATTAGTCCCACTTCATCTACCACCCCGGATAGCCGACTAGCCGAGAAAGTCATACTAGGCGTAGATCCTGGTACGCAGGTTGCCGGCTACGGTATCATTTCGGTGAAAGGGGGCGTCATGACCATGATACAGCATGGTGTGGTTCAGTTGAGCAAATATACGACCTACCAGCTGAAGCTCCAGAAGCTTCACGAAACCATGCTTCGGCTGATCGACGAATTTCACCCCGACGAGATGGCGATTGAAGACCCTTTTTTCGGCAAGAACGTTCAGTCGATGCTGAAGTTGGGCCGGGCGCAGGGCGTGGTGATGGCGGCCGGACTATCGCGCAATATTCCCATTGTTGAGTACGCACCCCGCCGGATCAAGCAATCCGTTACAGGCAACGGCAATGCCTCCAAAGACCAGGTATCACAGATGGTCGGTCACCTGCTGAAAGAGAGTCTGGATCCTCAGTTCTTTGATTCGACGGATGCGCTGGCGATTGCCATCTGCCACCATTTCCACGAGAACGCTTTACCCACGGTGTCAAACAAAAAGACTAAAAAAGGGGCCTGGGGTGCTTTTGTCAGCGAAAATGCCAATCGGGTTCTGTAACTTGTTTTTGCCTTCAGGAAGCCCGTGATGGCCCGCTCAGTTGGCTAATCGCTGTAAGGTAACGGCATCTTCTTTGCCCAAATCACCGTAGTAGTTCGTTAAGGCAGCCTTCCCATCGAGAAGTAGTTTGTAAAAAATGTAAGCGTTTAGATAAGCCCCAAATTTTGTGGGATGACCATCCTTATCATATAATTCAATGGTTGGATACCTACGGCGGGCTTCGTCATATACATCCCCTATACTGACTTTACCAATCATAGTTGCACTCGCAACCGAGTCATAATCAACGCTGAGAGAGGAGAATATTTCGCCTACGCTGTTAAACTTTTTTGAGCAGTACTTCTCTTTGCTAACCGGTTGAGCAAGCATAAAGGCTGGATAACAGAACTGAATGGGAAATGCTTCTGTGGAAGCCCAAGTTTTAAATAAAATAAGCCTGCAAGTTGGATTGCCAATTAACTTCTTCAATCGCTCGATACTCATTTCTGTTGAACGCTTTCTGAATTCAGAAATCAACACACGAACCGGTTGTTCTTGCAGAATAACAATATCCCATTTCTTGCTTAGAATTATCTTTTCAGTTTCCGTCTGTTCCCCGTTTTTCTTCTTGCGAGTGTTTATGCTATTCTCGGTTCGTGATTCGATAATCTGATCCAGGTGAGACTCCAGGGACATTCCTGGGTAAGCACTTACGTCAACTTCTATTGGTTGATTAGTGGACCGTAGCATTGCCTTTAAATATTCAGGCATGCCTGAGTAATACGTCAAGCTATTACCAATAAATAGCACGTTTTTCTTCACCATTTCCTGGCCATACGTATTGCTAACCCAAAACAGTAAAATCGAAAAGCCAAGATGTCTGCTGAAACTCAAAGAACGTGTCTTGTAATTGGTGAGTAGGCTACTAGTATACATTAGGAGATAGACAAGGAGTTTTGGAGAGTACTTTTTGAAAATCATATCGGCTCCTTTCAGATTTCCAGCTGAATCAAAGTAAAAGAATAGTAAGACCTAAGACGTAGAGCTTTCTGTAGACACAGCCGGCGAATTAAATTCAATTACACGCCGACGGATCTCGTCAACACCGTGGAGAGTAACAACTTCCGATAGAATCATTACATTTTGGTGTTTGTATAATTAGTTATACTATCTAACAAAACGACATCTTTTTTGATCGCTTACCGGGCTAAACGCTGCAGGTCGGTTCGAAGAGACTTGTCGCTGGGTCGTTTGGCCTTCGCCGATAATAGCTTGCCCTGCTGATCAAATACTAAATAGCGCGGGATGGCCTTCAATTGATATTGCCTGGCTAACGCGGATTGAAACGAATGAACCAGTAGATAACTGAACTCTTTCTCCAGACCAACTTGCCTCACCGCGTTTGACCAGGCCTGGGGATCCTCATCCATTGAAATATAGAGGAAGCGAATGTTGTCCTTCGCCAGCAAGCTTCGTAACTGATGAGAAGCCGGCAACTCAGCCCGGCAGGGAGCACACCAGCTCGCCCAAAAATCCATGTAGAGAATTCGGCCGCGATGCGTAGCCAGCAATTGAGACCAGGTGGTGGTTACGCCTGTCCTGTCCAGTAGTTTTACTTCATTCCCGGTGGGCATTCGACTCGTAGTCAGGAAATAATTCATCGTTTTCGTCACGTAATTGACGTAAGACGGCTGTTTACAGTCTGCCTGAAAAGCGGGCAGCAGCTGACGAGCCAGGACTACATTATAATGGGGGTTAGGAAGTTTGTCCTCTTTGGCCTGGCTCGCGTTCTTCATGACATAAAATAATAAATAGTCACGGGTACCCGCCGAAAACGAACGATTCGCTGTTTGGTACATACGCTCCAAATCAAGCTCAGCCGAAGGCCGATACGCCATAGTGCGCAACAGGCTTACAGCCGCAAAACGGTACTCGAGAATGTATAATTTGGAATCGTCCCGAAAAAAACGAACGTACTGCTTGATTGAATCAGCTGGGATTTGTTCAGGATTATGGGCCATTAAGCCCCGCAGATACTGATAAAAAAAGTAGTCTCTCCAGGGACTCAGCTGATCAATGGGCAGGTGGTGCTGCTGAGCGTAATGGTCTATAAAGGTCAAGCGGCTTTGATAGCGCTTCCGTAACGTAAGTGCTCGTTGTGCAAATGTGAGTTTACCGTAAGCGGCTCCTATCAGGTATTCCCGTTCAAAACTCCACCCGTCTTGTTCAAGTGATTTCTGAGCAGACAGGTACTGTTGATGACAGTTGGCAACGGCATCACCTGTACCAGAGGTTGATTGAGCCGTTAAATAATATGTACTCCCTCGTGTCAGCGTGTAGGATGTACCGGGGGCAAGCACGTACATGGCTTGACTCCGGTGGTCAGCGTCGCGCACAAAAATGGGTTGTTCGGCAGGCCACTGCGCTTGCTGACGGGTATTGGCTAAGATCGTTAGTTGCTCGTTGTCGAACCGGTCAATGTATTCCAGATACACTGGCTCTTTAAACTGACCTGTCAAACGGGCACTGATCGTTGATTGAGCCCAACCGAATTGTGCCAACAACATACTTCCTAGAATGAGCCGGGTACTAGTCATGCTGTTGGTCCATTAGATCGTTTATCAGTAACCGAATTGCCTACCCATGCAGTGCATTACAACGTTATTCAAGTTAGATATTAGCCTTTTAACCATGTCAATAATACGATTCAGCGTCGAAGCAAAAATTGATAGTTTGTTTCGACGCCCTGACCATTAATTGTTCCTGGATTCCAGCGAGGCATGACTGAGCCGACTCGCGCTATTTCTTTCCTTAGCGTAGGGTCAGCATCATAGGTAGGTACTAATTCGATGATTTTACCAGTTCCATCCAGACTAGCTGTTAACCAGACTTTTCGGCCTAATTTTACAGGATTTTCTGCCTCTTCAATCTGATTAAGCACAAAAGCATTGAGCTTGTCCTCCCCACCGGGAAACGAGGGCGGAGTTTGTGTTTTAATGACTATAGGACCTGTCGTATTGAATGTAATAATTGGCTTACCTCCATTCAATCCACTTTGGCCATTTGCGTCTGACAATCCGATTAATGATAAGAAGCTAATAACTGAGATAACAAATAAACGGGATAGGTTCAGATGGTTTTTCATGGCGTTTTTTCGAGAAGATGCCATTAGAAATAGACTGGTTGCATACTAACTAAAAAATCATGTAGAAAATCACCAAACGAACAAGCTAAAACAAATGCAAATAGCTAATTCGTGAAGTTGAATTAATATGCCCTTGTCAACGACTCAAAAAGTCATGTATACGATTTCCATTAGAGCACCTTTACAAAATTTTTTTATAGAATGCGCCAATGATCCTTTACGGAGTGGTAGGTTCGGCAATTAGTTTTGGTAGCGGCAACGTCGGCAGTAAATAGTTCTCCTCACCCCAGAAGAGGGCGCTGTCTTTGTCAAAAGAGGCCATGCGCAGCTTGCTGTAATCAGCTTGCTGACTAACGTCAAAGGGTTTCACGTCACCCTTTTCTTCCTGGCGACGAGTCACAACAACATCAATTCGGGCCTGGTAAGTCGATGCCGATGGAATGTGTGAAAAGCTATTCTCAATACTGCCGCTCTGGAAGGACCAGTAATCCCCGAACTTGGTGTAATTGACCACATAACTACGCTTCCCCAAACGAGTGGAGTATATCTGAGAATTGGGACTCTTATTCAATAAGGCCAAGCCTTGTTCCGATAGGTCGTACTCAGCCCGCACAATGGCTAAACTATTTTTTTCAAGGAATAACTCGCCCATGAAATAACCACTGGCCACATAGCGACTGCGAGGCTTAAAATTGATGATGTAAACTGCCTGACCACCAATCACGGTCTGGCCAGTTGATTCAAAAATGTAATCTTTATTGAGTTTACCATTACGAAATAGAAACTCCTGGTACTTAACAATATCTAGCATATAGCTGGCCCAGAGCCCTGGCGTCAGCACCGGTATGTTGAACGTAGTCTGTGGCTTACGTCGCCCTTTGATAAACCGTACCTGATCAATCTTTTTCGTAAAGGCGTAAGCTGGTTTATAGATATCAATTAGTCCTTCGGCGTAAGAGACGCATATACCAGGATTCCGCTTGTAGATCGTCTCCCGATAAAATCCGTGCAACAGGGTTGGTTTTCTGGTGTAATTCTTCACGATAGCCGCTACAGTCTTCAGCAGCGTGTCTCTGGCCTGAAATGACTTTTCCAGACTGAAATAGGTATCCGTTACGGAAGCAGTCGTTGGGAATGCGGTAAGCCGGATGATGGTATCCGTTGACGATAGTTTCCGTAACGGCACCTGCGTTAGCGGGTAGTTAACGGCCGTAAGGTTCAGGGTGTCCAGCTTACGTTGCTGCGGTACAGTCAGTTTAAAATATCCATCCCTATTTGTTTCATTGCTGAACTGGCCTTCTCCAACCGAAAGGGTCACAAAAGGTAAGGGTTGGCCTGTGGCCGCATCAACGACTTTACCACGAATCGTGTAGTCCGGTTGACCATATCCAGTGCCTGAACAAGCAAGCTGTACAACCAGCCAGATGCTGCCAGCAAAGGCGCCTGCTTTAGTGCTGTAGCTCATCTAGAAATACCTGTTTATCAGACTAATCCTTATTCCATACGTACTCAAGTGTCACTAGCTTGACGTAGGCCAGCCCGGCTGCGTCAGCAGGACGAGAACAACTTACGATCGTGCGTGTAGTTTGTTTTGCCCTGTCGTTTACCAGCAATCAACTTTTCGTACTTGCCAGACTCGGCTTCATGGGAAACGGGTATCGACTGATTATCGCATTGAGCACAAAGGCTCGCCGACTGGATAACCAGGGCTACCGGAACTAAAGAAGCAGGTCTGATAAAGTTTCTTACCAATAAGATCAGACCAAGTAAAATGGCTGGTATGCTCAATAGCTGCCCCATATTGACGTTCATCGTGTCTTCAAAGGCAACCTGATTTTCCTTAAAAAATTCCCACACAAACCGTAAGCTGAATACCCAGACTAACGAGATACCCAGCATTGTACCCGGCGCCGATTGCTTCCGGTACACCTTCCAGTAGGACAACAGGATAAAGAAAAGAAGCAGACACGACAGGGATTCGTACAGTTGAGCCGGGTGGCGGGGTACATGGCTAAACTCATTATTCCTTAAAAAGATGAAAGCCCAGGGAATGTCTGTTGGCTTGCCAACTATCTCGGAGTTCATCAGATTACCAAAACGAATAAACGCACCAGTCAGTGCTGCGGTAATGCATATGCGATCGGCAAGCCACAAAAACGTTTGTCCGCTCGCCTGGCTGGACCGACGACGTGAGTAGACCCAGAGGCCAATGGTAATCCCTATAATGCCTCCGTGACTGGCCAAGCCGTTGAAGGGGGGCGTTATAATCCGCAACGGATTTTGGCTAAACACGGCTGGCTCATAAAACAAAAAGTGCCCTAGTCTGGCCCCCAGGATGGTTGAGAACACCAGGGTTATTAGCAGCGAGTCGATATCAGATAAAGGTTTCTTCTCCGTTCTGAATACGTGGGTCATCACCTGCACCCCAATCAGAAACCCGGCCGCAAACAGCAAACCATACCACTTCACTGGCCAGGAGCCAATATGAAAAATGTCGGGATCAACAGTCCAGATAATGTATTGACGCATGGGGTTGGCTGGTGTCGTGACGGTTACAGGAAGATTAGCGCTTGTCTGCCCCACAATATAGTAGTGGCCAGCCAAAATCCAACGTGGTCATCATGGCTTATTTACGCAACAGTGTAGGTATTGACCGACACATTTTACCCGCTGACCACAATTCCGCTGGCCGATGAACCGGGTTAGCTGATTCGGGAGTAAATTTCCTCCATGAATAATCGGCTTTCGCAACTGGCCATTCACCTGCTGGGTTGCCTGACCTTTCTGGCTCTCCCCTATCTGTTTGCATCAAATGGCCTGAACAAGCTGTCTGAACTCCCCTACAATCCGCACGAGCAACGGAACGTCGTATCCTATCTGCTTACCATTGGGTTCTTCTACACGAACTATTACGGGCTGATTCCAACCCTCTACTTTCGACGGAAATACGTTCTTTACGGCATCAGTGCGCTGGGTTGTTTTTTGTTCATCGAAAGTATTCTGGTGGGCATCAACCGGCAGAACGGTGTTCCGCCCCCGGATGAGCGAACCCAACAGCCACCTCCTTTTCGGGATCGGGGGCTGCGGCAGAGGCCGCCGGGCGAATACGGTCCGGGGCGGGGTCCGGAGCAGCGGGGATTACCGTCTGAACTCAGCCAAACGTTTTTCCTGACATTGGCCGGTTTCCTGATGGCGCTGGCGTTGCGCACGAATAGCCGTCTGCGCGAAACCGAACAGGAAAAAACCGTGGCCGAACTCGCCTACCTGAAAGCGCAGATCAATCCCCATTTCCTGTTCAATACCCTGAACAGTATCTACTCCCTGGCCATCATCGAGTCGCCCGCGACGGCGGACGCGCTGGTTAAATTATCGTCGTTTTTGCGCTATGTCATTCAGGAATCGCAGAAAGAACAGGTTTCGCTGCGTAACGAACTGGCTTACATTGAGCAATATATCGATCTGCAAAAGCTGCGACTGGGCGATACGGCCAACATCGATTTTGCAGTGCATGGAGCGGCTACTGGCAAACAGATTGTGCCGCTGGTCCTGATCTCCTTCATCGAAAATGCCTTTAAGTACGGGGTTAGCCCCGAGGAGCCGTCCACCATTCAGATCACCATTACTATTCAGGATAACCAGTTATCCTGCCATGTTTTTAACAAAAAAGTACGTGTTTTTCAGCCAACGGCGGTAGCGAGCGGCATTG
This sequence comes from Spirosoma lituiforme, assembly GCF_054776635.1. Taxonomy (NCBI): domain Bacteria; kingdom Pseudomonadati; phylum Bacteroidota; class Cytophagia; order Cytophagales; family Cytophagaceae; genus Spirosoma; species Spirosoma lituiforme. Next base: position 139,769 of record NZ_BAAHBO010000001.1, on the reverse strand, counting down.
GTCTGCCCAACACGAAAGCCCGGCTGGCCATCCAGTACCCGGATCGCCACCAGCTTGTTATCCAGGATCAGCCCGACTGCTTCACCGTTGATTTATCCCTTCTTCTCTCATGATCCGAGCTATTGCCCTGGACGATGAGCCGCCTGCCCTGCGGGTACTCACGCACTTCTGTCAGCAGGTCGATTTTATTGATCTGCAAAAGACATTTACCCGCACCGACGAGGCCCTGCAACACCTGACCCAGTTTCCGACCGACCTGCTGTTTTTGGATATTAACATGCCCTCCATGTCGGGGGTAGATTTTTATCGGGAAATCACCGACCGGTCGGCGCAGCCCGTCATGGTTATTTTCACAACGGCCTATGCCGAATATGCCGTCGAAGGCTTCACGCTCAATGCCGTCGATTATCTGCTGAAACCGTTTACGTTCGAGCGCTTTGTCCAGGCCACGGGCAAAGCCGCCGATTTTCACCGATGGCAGCAGCAATCGGATAAAGCAGCCGAGGCTTCGCTGTACGTTAGGGCCGACTATACCCTTCACAAGATCATGCTGGCCGATATTCTGCTGATCGAAGGCCTGGATGACTACCTAAAAATCCACCTCCGATCCGATACGCCGACGGGAACGTCCCGGCCTGTGGTAGCCCGTATGACCCTGAAAACCATTCTGGAACGGCTCCCGGCGTTGGACTTCATCCGGGTGCATCGGTCCTATATTGTACCCCTGAACCGGATAGAGGCCGTTCGGAACAAGACTCTGTTCGTGGGCAATCGGGAAATACCAATTGGTGCCAGTTACGAAGCCGACGTACTGAGCCGTCTTCGTTTGTAGCGGCTCGCGTTCACCGACAAAATCTGCCTGTTTACCTACAATTACTCCCTCCGTGCAACGAAACAGGCCCAACGTGCGATAATAAGAGCAACAGGCACGGGCTGACACATCCGGGTGTTACGCTATTGCTGGCTATTATTTTCCACTTAATCTGTTTTCCAATCGAATGGAACGTAAAGAATTTTTAAAACGGGGTTTTGGTAGTTTACTGGGTATTGCTGCGATTGCTCCCTTGACGGGGTCCTGCTCTTCCTCCACGGTTGACCCTGTCTCGACCACCACCGGCGGCACCAGCACCTCAACGGGCTCCTCGAATGGTAGTTCGGCGAGCAATTGCAGTGTTACACCCAGCGAAACGGAAGGGCCTTTCCCAACGAAAGTACCAGCCAACCTCGTCATGAAAGATATTCGCTCGGACCGGACGGGGGTCGCGCTGACGATTAATATCACGATTAAAAACAGCAACAGCAGCTGCGCGGCCCTGGCCGGTGCGCTGGTCGACATCTGGCACTGCGATAAAGACGGCTATTATTCGGAGTACGGCGGCAGTGGTATGCAAAGCGTCAACTATACGTCCGTGGATTTTCTAAGAGGTCGCCAGACGACCGATGCCAATGGCCTGGTGTCGTTCACGTCCATTTTTCCGGGCTGGTATTCGGGCCGGGCGCCCCACATTCACGTCCACGTTTACAATGCTTCGGGCAAATCACTGCTGGTCACCCAAATTGCTTTCCCCTACGACGTAACCAACCTCGTGTACACCACCGGGCAGTCATACGGGTACACCAAGGGGTCGCAGGATACAACCAATGAACGGGACAATGTATTTTCTGACGGTTTCACCACGGAATTGGCCACGCTCTCGGGCGGGCTGTCAGCCGGTTATACACTTACGCATACGATTGTGGTAAGTGGTTAGGGATCGACTGGGCCAGGTCAGAACGGTGCGCCGGTGCGGCCTGGCCCGGACAAGTCCGGCCAACGTGGTTAACCAATGTATAGAAGACTGATGGTAAAGGGATTAATTCAACTGAGTTACCGGAAAATTATTGACGTGACGTCCCAGAAACTATGGGACAAGTATGTTTTCGACGATACCTACCAGGAATTTTTCATGCAGGCCCAGTTTTATAACCAAGCCGGTACCTACGCTACCTTCCAGGAGTTAATCGATCACGTACCCAACGCAGACCGGCTGCATTACATGACCAGCCAGGCCGCCATCGGCTACATCCGCCAGTTGACTAAAACGATTCCGGACATAGCGAATGTGTCCGGAAAGCTGTGTCTGCCGTTTACGAACTTCAGATTCGAGATTATTCAGTCGCACGTTCAGCAGAAGGATGCGCATAAGATTGCCATCTACTTTTTCAGCGATCCGCTAACCTGGATCGACACGATCGACAACCACCTGCTCATTGCCTATGACGATCAGCGGACTACGCTGCGGGAAGGCCGCCACGTGGCTACCGACCTGATTGCTCTGCAACCGTACCTGAGCATTTCGTCTTTTCAACCCTAAGGCTTCGGGATAAAACGAGTTTACCACCATGACCACCCAGATCCAGGCCCAACTATATCTGTCCGATCAACGGGGCTGTACGGAGACGGCCTACGCCAGAAGTTTCCACACCCTTAATTTCGGCCATTATTTTGATGAGTACCGAAAACCAGTTAATTCATTAACGGCCCTGAACGATGACACGCTGGCGGCCGGCTATAGCCTGAACCGACAGGTCGATCAACAGATGAATGTGGTGGTGATTCCGGTGGTAGGTGGCCTCGAATTTGACAGTAGCGTGGGGCACGGTTTCGTTCCATCCGGGCAGGCGCAGATTTTTTCCCTCGCTCCGGGTATGGAGTTGACGATCTACAATCCGTATACTACGGAAGTAATTAATTTTATTCAAATCTGGATTGCCGACTTATCCACTCACGCTAAGCCAGCCTGCCAGTCAGTTGAGTTTGACCTGTCGAACAAGAACACCCTTCTCCCCTTCTTCACGCTGGCTACTAAAAGTGATAACAAACTGACGACCAAAGGATTTATTGGCAAATACGATGGTCGCCAGGATGGACTATACAAATCGACAGCGACCGATGATCAGCAGCCAACGAGCATTTTCGTGTTCGTGCTGAGGGGGGCGTTCGAGGTGCAGAACCGGCTTTTACAAACAGGGGATGGTCTGGCCTTGCCAACAACTGGCAACCAGCCGATTGACTTCGAAGCGCTTTCCAACGATGCCCTTTTTCTGCTTCTTGACATCCCGTAGGCCTACCCTGATGAAGCACCTACATCCGATAAAAAATGTTGTACTGAACCGAGCCATAGATCCGGTACACCGACAATACACAGGTCGATGGTGTGGCTACGCCGTCATTCAAAGCGGGTTTCCAGTTTAGTTTGTCAGGCGTCCATTCGGGCATGTTCCGAATAACCTGCTGCGTATAACTGACCACATCCGGCATCTGAACACTTTCAGCTGGGTTTCCATTAACGGTAGCTTTCACGCCAATTACCTGACCGATTTCGTTGATTGTCAGCGTAGCCGTAATTCGACGGATGCGTTCGCCATCCAGCACCGGGCTTAATTTCTGCTTCAGGTACGCCGACAAATCAGTAGGCTTTCCCTGAAACTGGGCCACCTGATAAAATGGGGTGCAGGGTTGCTTTGTACCATCCGCCGTGTAACATTCGCTCTTTCTCAGCGTGCCTACCTTATAGTACTCCCGGCGTTTAACGGACCCGTCTTCGTACATAACCATAAATGGCCCGTGCAGCATGTTATCCTTGTATTCGCAGCTTATGTACACCTTGCCATTGGGGTACATAATTTTCGTGGGGCCATACCGGGCAATTCGGCTTAGGCTATCCAGCTGAAACCCGTTGGGGAGCATTTTAGGGCCGACGGTGTAGGAATCGAGCCGAAACAAAGACCCGTTTTTCAGATACGTTCGAACCGTATAGTACTGGTTGTGTTTACCAAAATACAGAATCTCTTCGTCGTAGTCAGCAAACGAATGACGCACGATGTGGTTAGCGGGTTCCAGATCAGTTTGTGCGATAACAGACTGACTGACCAGGATGCCGAGCAGTAGTACGTAAAGAGCATACATAACCGTATTGGTCTAAAATTCGCTTAATGCACTCGAATTCGGGAGGCTTTGACCCGCTATTTTCACAACTGAATGAATATGAATATAGTTATTTCTTAATGTAATTTTAAATCATACTTGATTTATTGGCAATGCCCTTTTTCCAGCGTACCATTCACCTCCCCGCCTATGCGCGTGGTTTTCATTTGATTACGAGCCTGATTGAGCGGGAGTTCACGGAGCTACGGCAACTCAACGTAGGGTTACTCCAGGTATTCATTCAGCATACATCAGCCAGCCTCACCATCAATGAGAATGCAGACCCGACCGTCCGGGGTGATTTCGAGCGTTTCTTCAACAAAACCGTGCGGGAGAATGAAGCCTACTACCAGCATGATTACGAGGGATCGGACGACATGCCCGCCCATTTGAAAGCGGCTCTGCTGGGCAACTCGGTCACAATTCCCATTACCAACGGACGTCTGAACCTGGGCACTTGGCAGGGTATCTACCTGGGTGAGCACCGCAACCACGGCGGTCGCCGAACGCTCGTGCTTACAGCCTGGGGAGAGTGAGGGGATGTATGATGTAGGGTATATGATATAGAATATACATCATATACCCTACATCATACATCCCTCAATACGCTTCGTACGCAAAATGCAGCGTTTCTGTTACATTACCATTGCTCGTTGTGATCCGGCTGGTTGGCAGGTTGGCCGCGTTGTAGGTATATGCGTACGCACTCGTTCCATCCGAGACGAGGTTGTTCTGGCTCAAGTTGAGCAGGTTGGAAATACCACCGTAGTAGGTATACGAACCAATGAAAACACCTGAGGGCGGAGAAGCATAGTCGAAAGGGGCCGGAATAACGAAAATGCCATAAAATGGATTGATACCCGTATCGTAGGTGTAGGTAATTTTGACGGTCTGCTGAGGCAGTTGAGCCCCTTTCTGAACCGCATTGCCTGTTATAGAGGCAAACGTCAGGTTATTCCCCGTGTACGTGTACGTGCCGCTTTCTCTGGTCGAAACACCTGGCACAGAGAAACTTTTTGACGACCCTACGAGCCTGTTGTCTGCGTCGTAGACCGGCGTTATCGACCAGCCATAAATCGGGTTACTGCTGGTAAAGCCAAGACCCGACACCTGACCAGATGCATTGTAGGCATATTTATACACTTCATAGTCGAACCCCTTTCCTGCAACGGTGCGATTTAGTTGCGTAAGCCGATTCTGAGCATCGTACTGATACACGTTATTCTCCACCGGGGATGCAGTACTGTCAGGCGTCTGATAAGCCATTATCGATCCCAGCCTTCCCTGCGCATCGTACTGAAAGACGCTAACCTTAGCCGTGTTATTCGGCATATCTTGGGTTATCTTTTTAACCCGCAACCGGTTTACGCCTGATCCTGGCGTTATCGACGGAATGCGATGGTCTCCGCAGCCAGCAAAGACGAGCACAAACAACAGACAAACAATTCCTGAATGTAATCCTGCGATTTTCATATCCATTCATGTTTTTAGTGTGTTTGGTTGGCTGGTTAATTAACAACGCAGTGAGCACCTGCCAATTCGTCAACTCGACTGACTCGCAGGCGCTCACTACAGCTAATCAGCACAACATGAATGTATTAACCAAAGACGTATATTCCTATTTTTTCACCATATAATTGTATATACGTTATAAAAAATGAGTAATCGGTTCTTATTTTCACCGCACAAGCTTCCAAACGTCAGCCACGGTTAAAACAGGCAACTGGCAAGCCCGATTGTAGCAGACGTAGATAGCCGTTTGTCCATCAATGGAGCTACGTTGCTGCAACAGCGGCAGCGTACTTTTGTCCGTTGTTCCGCACAGTACTTTGTTCGGATAAAATTCAGCGTCCAGCTCCGCCCGAAATTGTTCGGCCCCGGGACCAACAATGGCGATTTCGGCCGTTGGGCGGGCTCGTAACGCAAACAGGGAGGCCCAGTTGGTCAGGTAGTCGGCGTTTTGCTGCACCAGCGGCTGCACACAACCCAGCATCTGGTCAGCACGTTCGGCATACTGGGGCCTGTCGAGCAGTAAACTCAATGCATACAGATTCTCGGCCATCATCGAGTTGGAGGAAGGAATAACGTTGTCAAACAACTCCTTCCGTCGGGCGATGAGCTCCTCTCCGTTTTTGTCCGTGAAGAAAAAGAGCGGGTCCGGCCCGGTTGAGTCGGTAACGGTACTATCACTAAAATTGGTCAGTACATACTGCATCAGTTGATCCGCTTCCGTGAGCCAGCTTTCCGTAAAGGTAGCCTGATACAGAGCCAGTAAGCCATCAATGACGGTTGCGTAATCATCCAGGAAACCGGTTTGTCGGGCCCGACCCGGTCCGCCGTCGCGGCTTTTGTAAGTGTGCCACAAGCGCCCGTTCCGGCTGTCGCGCATTTTTTTGAGCAGAAAATAGGCCAGTCGCAGGGCCAGCGTCAGGAACTCCGGTTCACCGAAAACGCGGTAAGCGGTGGCCAGCCCTTTCAACATCAGGCCATTCCAGGAGCAAAGGATTTTATCGTCCAGTCCCGGCCGAATGCGTTCATGACGTACCCGCAACAAACGGGTGTGGGTGGCATCCAATCGAACATTGAGGTCGGCCAGTGACCAGCCCATGCGTTCGGCAAAGGATTCGTCGGACTCGGTTCGGTGCAGAATATTGGTCCGGTGCCCCCCGTGGCCGGGATCCCAGTTTCCTTCTTCCGTCAGGCTGTACAGCTCCGCGAACCAGTCATAATCTATACCGAGCGTTTCCTTAAGTTCGGGTGCCGTAAACGTATAAAACTTACCTTCGACCCCTTCACTGTCGGCATCCAGGGCTGAATAAAAGCCTCCTTCCGGACTTAACAGCTCCCGTTGCAGAAATCCAACCGTTTGATAGATAACATGTTTGTACAGTGGACTTCGAGTTAAACTATAAGCCTCCGCATAAAGCGTCAGCAATTGGCCGTTGTCATACAGCATCTTCTCGAAGTGAGGAGCAAACCAGTCCGCATCCGTAGAATAGCGGGCAAATCCACCGCCCAGCTGATCATAGATACCCCCGAGAGCCATCCGGTCAAGCGTTACCTTAACCTGGTGAAGCACTGACTCGTTATCGACACCAGTAGACACGGTAACGTCGTAGTACCGCAGCAAAAACCGCCAGACGCTGGGCATTGGAAACTTGGGTGCCCGGCGCAGTCCACCCTTTTCATCGTCGGCCTTTACGGCCACTTTCCGATACAACACATCCAGGGTTTCGGGGGCAAAAAGCGGGTCATTCTGCGACAGACCATACCGTTCGGCATCGGTTAGGTTCAGTTCGCGGGCAAACCCTTCTGCCGACTGTACCAGGTCCGTTCGATGTTCATCAAATGCCGTTCGAATGCTGTCTAGCAGGTGTATCCAGTTCTGCTGTGGCAGATAGGTAACCCCATAAAAAGGTTTAGCGTCGGGCATCAGAAACACGTTCAGCGGCCAACCGCCCTGTACGCCCATCGCCTGCACCGAATCCATGTAAATGGCGTCGACATCCGGTCGCTCCTCGCGATCCACTTTGATGCACACAAAATGCTCGTTCATCACCTCGGCAACCCGTTCTTTCTCGAACGATTCGCGCCCCATCACGTGGCACCAATGACAGGCCGAATAGCCAATACTCACCAGAATGGGCTTGTCTTCGCTAATGGCTTTGTTCAGGGCTTCTTCACCCCAGGGAAACCAGTTTACGGGATTTTCGGCGTGCTGGAGCAGGTAAGGACTCGTTTCGTATTGAAGTTGATTCGGCATAATTGGTATATAACAACGTGGCAAACAGCGGGGAGAACGACCAGTCGAACAAGGTCATTGCCCGTTACGCCACCCCGTTTATATAGGATAACTAGTCTAGCGAATAACTACTTTTTTCGTCTGACTTCCTGTTTCGCTTTTAAGGCGCAGGACATAATGACCAGCGGGCAAATTGGCGACGTTGATCACCTCCTTAACACTGTTAACCAGCCTCCTGACGACGGATTGGCCGATTGTGTTTATCAGGTCAAGTTCCGTATCGGGGGGTGGTACGCGCCCGAAAGTAACCGTGAGCGTCGTTTGCGCTGGGTTCGGGTAGACGGTCAGGTCAGCTAACACAGGGTCGGTAGCCGTCACGGTTCCCATATCGAACTGGCATAGATATACCTCCCGTCCGCTAAGCTCAATAACCTGCTGCCAGGATTTGTACCGAACCGACAGGCTAGTTTTCTGTCCGTCGGCGGCATACGGATTCTGGGCAGCGATCAGGATTTTATTTTCCTTAACCACGCCCCGCCAGACAGGCAGTTGTTTATCCATCAGATCGCGGGCGGGAGTTTCGATGACAAGCTCGTAGCTTCCCTGAAACATATCAGCAAAGCGCGACAGCCGGTACAGGCCATGGGTGAAGTATTCGTAAGCCGCATAGGTGTCTGTCCGGGCCGGAGCCAGGGTCGGATTATCCCAAAGCCATAGACCGGCGGCTCCGGAGAAAAACGGAAAGATGGCCGTAGCCTCGGCCATGAAAGGCTGAATAAAATTAGGGAAGCTACTCGAACTATCGTGATACCGTAACCAGACCCAGGGAATCACAGGTTTGCTGCTCCACGCCCGGTTTGCCTCCACCTGAAACAGCAGGTAAGCCAGGTAATCTTTTGCCAACGGACTTGGGTAATCGTAATAATAATACGCCGATGGCGACAACGCATCAAGTTGCTCATAATAAGGGCCGCCAATACCCCGCCCGGTCGAATCCTGAACCAGGTAATTGGTTCGGCTAAGGTTCGTTATCCAGTCAGTCCAGCTATACGTAGGCACGTTCAGATACGTGTTCAATATAGGCGTGTCGGCATAACTGGTCACGCTGATGCCCGTCAGGTCAGCATGTTGGCGAATGTACCGGACACCTTCGGTATACAGATTCCGTATGGCCTTCTTGTAAGCGGCTATAAAGTCGGCGTTGGACAGATTTCGGTAGATCTCCGGCACGCGGCTATCCTGCTTGATGGTCAAAATACGGCTATCGGTCTCCATAATACGCTCGTAATCCAGTGCCAGTCGGCCAATGGGTAGCTTATACAATCCAGCAGCGTTTTTCTGCCCCCCGGCAATGCCAGCCAGAAAATTGTCCCATTTGGTGCGGTAGGCCGTCAGGTCGTTTGCCCAGGGACTTTCAATGGTTTCCCAGGGCTGGCTCAGGCCCGTAGCGATGCCGTAATACACAACCGCGCGCTGGGTTGGCTGAACCAGCGTACCATATTCATTATCTTTTATATCAACCAGTTGGCTAAACCCGTGTTTAAGGGGGCTGGCCTGCGTATCCGTGAAGCGGGGGCCACCGTATATGACGGGGAAGGGCAGCGAAAACTCCGGAAACTTGCTCCACCCGATCTGGTTCGGCTGGCTTACCGGCGTAAACGTCAGCCGATCAGCGCACTGCTGTTGCGCTAGTGCGGCTGACTGATTTATCAGCCATAAACCGCTTACCCAGAATAAGAATAGGCCAAAAGGAACACGCATTGCTTGAAGTTTCGGTAAAACTACGGAATTTTAAGGGCGAATAGCGTTCCGCCCGGTAAACGAATACCGTCACGCTGCTCGTTACTTATCCTAGTTACGAAACGCAAAAACAACCTCATTCGGTTATGAATACATTCCGCATCCTCGTTCTTACATCCGTTCTCCTGGGTTCGCTGATCAGTTGTAAAAAGGACAACAACAACGACCTTGCCCCCACCGCGGCCTCCCAAACGGCGTTGCTGGTTGCCACCAACTGGCAGATCACCAGCATCACCACACCCGATGGACAACTTATCAACGCCGGTCGGTTGAATCTGGTGAGTCAGCTATTGCCCCAGCTCAAGTTTCAATTCCGCAACGATAACAGCGTTCGGGCACTCGACCCACTTCAGTCGAATGCCGTTAAAAATGCCGGAACGTGGTACCTGGCTACCGACAACCAATCAATGGACGTCGACGTGACGGGGTTTAAAGGTAATTTTCCGATCATCCAGCTCAGCAAAAGCAAACTCATTCTGCGTCAGGTTGCCCCCGTCGATGGGAAAAATGCCGATATCAATCTGGTATTTGACCCAACGCTGTAAACAGCGTTCAGCATGAAAAACGCCCCCCGTATCCTCACCGCCTGGACATTTTACGACTGGGCCAACTCGGTTCACTCGCTGGTCATTGTATCCAGCATTTTCCCGGTTTACTTTTCGGCAACGGCGCTGAATGAACAGGGTGGTCCAGTCATTGATTTTCTGGGCATATCCATCAAAAACTCGGTTTTATTTTCCTACACCATCTCGGCCGCGTTTCTCCTGACCGCTCTCCTGTCGCCTATTTTTTCGGCCATCGCCGACTATAGTGGCCAGAAGAAAACCTTCATGAAGGCCTTTTGCTACACGGGAGCAATCAGTTGCAGTCTGTTGTATTTTTTCACGAGAGAAACCACGACTCTGGCGGTTATTTGTTTCTGGCTGAGCCTAATCGGCTGGAGCGGCAGCATCGTCTTTTATAATTCGTATCTCCCCGATATTGCCACCGAGGATCAGTACGACCGGGTCAGTGCCCGCGGGTTTTCAATGGGGTATCTGGGCAGCGTTCTGCTCATGATTATCAACCTGCTGGTGATTCTGAAACGGGAATGGTTCGGGAATATCTCGGAAGCGATGGCCTCCCGGATCGCCTTTCTGACCGTGGGTATCTGGTGGGTTGGTTTCGCCCAGATCCCGTTCAGTCGCCTGCCCGATGGTGTCCGCAAACCGGGTCAGCAAACCGGTAACTACCTGCTCAATGGCTTCAGGGAATTAAAGCACGTCTGGGCCGAGTTGCAGAACCAGCCGCTGGCCAAGCGGTTTCTGGTCGCTTTTTTCGTGTATAACATGGCCGTGCAAACGGTCATGTACGTGGCCACGATATTCGGGAGTGATGAGCTGAAATTACCGGGCCAGAGTTTGATTATTACGGTGCTGCTGATCCAATTGGTGGCTATTCCGGGGGCCTACGGCTTCTCGCGCCTGTCGGAATGGCTGGGCAATACGTACGCGCTCATGACGGCGGTCCTGATCTGGATTGCGGTATGTGCCGGAGCCTATTACGTGCAGACGCAGACTCAGTTCTTCATGCTGGCGGCTGTGGTGGGTCTGGTGATGGGAGGTATTCAGTCCCTGTCTCGTTCTACCTATTCCAAACTGATTCCGGTCACCAAGGACACGGCCTCCTACTTTAGTTTTTACGACGTGACCGAAAAAACATCCATCGTATTTGGTACGCTTGTCTATGGACTGATTGAACAATTAACGGGCAGCATGCGTAACTCCATACTCGCTCTGTTACTGCTGTTTATACTCGGATTTGTACTTTTATGGCGGATTCCTTCACAAAAAGTTTACCGGACCCATTTGGAAACAGAGGAAGTTTTGTAAGTTTGCAGCCCGGAAGGCGCTGATGCCGCTGTTGTTTACGCTGCATCATTACGCGATTTCCGACGTGCAAAGGAGGTTAGCTCAGTTGGTTCAGAGCGCTGCTTTGACAGAGCAGAGGTCAGCGGTTCGAGCCCGCTACTTCCTACCGGGACATGGTGTCCAAGAGCCCCAGACTCGCTGAATTTGGGGCTCTTTCGCGTTTTACGGTTGGCGAACAGTTTAAACGCAGGCGCAGGCCCATACACCTACAGCGTCCTGGGAAGGTGAACCGGTTTTAGGTATAGGGTAACTTCTCTCCTCGCTTTATGTCGCCATTATTTGTTACTTGCTTCATGAACGTAGTACCTTGTAGATAAGACACGTTACCCCACCCAAGCTAAATGAATAGTTTACGTCATGCGCACAAAAGTGCAAGAAGGCTTTCCGTTGGCGATACACTTTTTTCGGAAAGCAGTTGGGATGTTCTTTTCGTCACCATCACGGCAGTAACCGAAACGGAAGCACTCAGTGATCGTGGTTACCGCTTCTACCGCACCTTCAGCGATGGTGATTCCCATATTAACGGGCAGTTTTCGCCCAGTTGGGATTTTCTTCATTGGGTGGTTGTTCCGTAATTTGTCAGTTCACCTTTTTGATCCAGTAAACAGCTTTTTTTACGCTCTCAATGGCCACTACTTACCACAAACGCTTCGGGCTGTTGCGCAATCCGGCAGTTCGGCTCGAAATACACTCACTGGATCCCCTTCGCGATCACCAGCGCATGGTTCACCTGCTGACAGCCTACGAATTTCCGTTCGATATCACTCGCGCGCTGGAATTAGCTCTGTTTCATACCTACGCCAGTCCACGGGTTTCGGGACTGCTGGCGCGTACGGGTGAGTTTGAACGCCACGGCCAGAAACGGTATGACGACACGAGCCGCCTGATCGCCGAGTTTATGGAGTCGGGCTACACCAGTTCTAAGGGGCAGCGGGCCATCGACCACATGAATATGATTCATGGCCATTACCGCATCGATAACGCTGATTTCCTGTTTGTCCTGGCAACGTTTGTGTTCTACCCGATCGACTGGATTAAGCAGTATGGCTGGCGACAGCTGAGCGTTTCGGAAGAAGTAGCCTTGTTTTATTTTTTTCGGGAAGTGGGTCGACGGATGAACCTGCAGGACTTACCAACTAGCCTGGCCGACATGCGCGCTTTTGTCGAAGCGTACGAAGACAAGCATTTTCGGTATACGGAAAGCAACCGGAAAATTGCCGATGCCACCGTCCGGATTGTGGCGGGCTGGTTTCCCCGGTTTCTACACCCACTTGTGCAACCCACATTTGCCGCACTGATCAACGACAAACTCCGGCTCGCTTTTGGCTATAAAAAACCTCCGGTCTGGTTCTCGGCCGTAACAACCGGCGCTTTATGGCTACGGAAATGGCCCTTACGCTGGGTCACCTTCGAGAATTATCCGTCCACGATCAACAAGACGACCTATCGTTCGTATCCGGACGGACCACCCGAGATCGAAACGGTTGGCCCGCAGGATATTGTAAAACACTAGCTACACGCACCCATTGCTTACGCTTTCTTTACCTGAACAAGCATTCATACGGGCCCATCTGACCGACGATGTTCGGGCGCTGGCGCTGCAAACGCCACCACCCGGGCTGGATCTCCGTAAACTTGTCGCGCAAATAGCCGCCCGGCAAAAAGCCCGGGAAAAACTGCCGACCTGGTACGCCAACGATGCGCTCATTTTTCCGCCCGCCCTCTCGGTCGAGCAGGCCTCGTCCGAACAGACAGCCCAGTACAAAGCGTCGTTGGTTAGCGGCAACCGGTTGCTTGACCTGACGGGTGGCATGGGTGTCGACAGCTGGGCGTTCGCTCAGCAGATGCACCAGGTTACCTACCTCGAACGAAACGAAGACCTGGCACAACTGGCGGCACATAACCTGCCGTTGCTGGGATCGACCAACGTATCCGTTCAGGCGGGTGATGGTCTGGCTTTTCTGGAAACGTCTGTTACAGGCCTGGAAGCTACCGACTGGATATACCTGGACCCTCACCGGCGCGATGCAACGGGCAGCAAGGTTGTTCAACTGGCCGACTGTGAACCCGATATGTCTAAGGCCACTCTACTAACTACCCTGCTGAAAAGCGGGAATCGAATTTTACTGAAAGCATCTCCGTTACTAGACATCAAATCGACCGTCCAACAGTTCGCTGGCCGGGTCGAATCGGTACATATCGTAGCCGTTTCGTCCGAAGTTAAAGAGATTCTTTTCGTCCTTGGTAATCAGCTGGTTGATCAGAATGATATTCTGGTTAACGCTGTTAACCTATCGGTAAACGAGACAAAAATGCTGAGTTTTCGCTGGTACGAAGAACGAACTGCCGCTGTTACGCTGGGCGACCCGCGCACCTATCTCTACGAACCTAACGCGGCTGTTTTAAAAGCGGGCGCCTTCCGGTTGGTAGCCGCACGATTTGGCCTGACGAAGATTGCCCCGAATAGCCATCTGTATACCAATGATGAGGTATGTCCGGATTTTCCCGGACGGATTTTTTCGGTGCTGACGGTGATCAAACCGGACGCCAAACTGGTTCGACTGAGCGTTCCGGACCTGAAGGCCAACGTAACCGTTCGGAACTTCCCACAAACAGTTGCGGACTTACGGAAAAAGGTAGCCTTGCGGGAGGGCGGGGATATTTACATCATGGCAACGACCCTTCTCAACGGCGATAAACGCCTGATAATTACAAAAAAAGTCAAGTAGATCTATCGTGAATACGTTCACATTGCTTTAGTTTAATCTGAAAATTTTACAACCCCCATGAAAACGATACGACAGTTTATTCTGGTTTTTGGCCTCACGGCATCCGCAACGTCTGGCTTTGCCCAAACCGTTTACGCGGGCGAGAGTACGGTCGATAAAGCCAAATTATCCGGTCTGTATCTGACCATTCAGGGCGACGGGAAGCAGATCGAAAAAGATTGGGAAAGCCAGCTTCAAACGTACGGACGCGCCACATCTTCGCGAGGCACCTATCGCGTACCCAATGCCAGTATTGCCGCCGTATCATCCGAGCCCATCAACCTGGTAAGTACGGTAAAATCATCGCGCACATCGGCCACCATTTTCACGGCATTTGACATGGGCAGCGGCACCTTCGTCACACCAGGCGGCACCGGTTACGCAGCCGCTGAAGACATTCTGAAAAACTTTGCCACCAAAACCCTGTACAATCAGGAAGTTCGTTCGGCCGAATCGAGTCTGGCTGATGCACAGAAGAATCACCAGAAAATGGTTCGTAACGGAGAACGCCTTCAACGCGAAATTGATCAGAATGCCAAGGAAAAGGAAAAGCTGCTAAAGCGCCTTGACGATAATGCGAAAGAACTGGAACAGCTGATCAACGATCAGGCAAAAAATAAAACCGACCAGGAAACGGCCCTGACGGAACTGGACAGCCGCAAGAAAAATGTAGAAACCGTAAAAGCAAAGAAAACAGATTAGAGCTGATTTCCGGACAAATCAACCTTGTGAAAGCATACCAGTCTGGAGGATGGATAGCCAATTTTTAATTTTTTTTCAAAACTAGTCCCTTGCGCAAAAAGGTACTGCATGCTACTTCCTACATAAATGAACTACAGAGGAATAGTAAGGACGACTATCGATAATTAAGGATAAACCTCTGATAGACAAATTCTTAGACTAAACTAATTTTCATACTTCATCCTGCTGATATTTTTCATTTAGCCAACTGGCAGGTAAAATTTCGCGTACATACATTCAATGTATGTACACCGTTTAATACATTTAGGCTTTTTTACCAGCCATCTAACATCTAAAAAATGTTTACCATACGTATATGACAAAACCCTGCGTATAGATCCATTGATCTGCTACAAACTAATTACGTACTATTCATGCACACCTCATTATCAAACGAAGAGACGATCCGCCAGTTTTTGTCGAACCACCCAAATCATTGTTTTGAGACACTTTACAATCGCTACGTGAGCAAAGTTTACCGTCGGTGTTTGTCTATGACTAAAGACAGCGAGAAAGCCGAAGACTTTACACACGACATCTTTTTGAAAGCTTTCGGTAAACTCGACGCATTTCAGGAGCGGTCCAGTTTTTCGACCTGGCTTTACTCCATTGCCTTTAATTACTGCTCAGACCAACTTCGCCAGGCAAATCGCTTCAACCCTGTTTCCATGGATGAAACACCCCAATCTGAACTTTCTGAATCTCAGGATTCACGAGTACACGAGGAGTCGCTTCAGTTGGTCCAACGCGCGATGAATGGCCTGACGCCGGAAGAGCAAACATTGCTGAAGCTAAAATACGAAGATGGGATGACCGTCGACCAGATTGCCCGGCTCTACTGCCTTAAGGCCAGTGCCGTTAAAATGCGCTTAAAGCGCAGCCGGGAAAAAATCAACCGGCTATATGCCCAGCAACGTGACATCTAATTAAAAATAATCCTTTTTTAATATCCTATCATTTTAGTAGCTTAAGCATTCATAGTCAGTAAGAAGAGAAAATGAGAAGCGGAAGGGACGGACAGTGTCATGGTTCAGCTTCATAACAATATGCCTCAACGGCTCGTTGGGCTAAGTTAGAAAGCAGTTTACTGCTTTCGTAGGAGTTCGTTAATTATGATTAATTAACTCCTAGGTGTGGATAGAAAGCGGAAAGCCTGGCTACTTTGTGGCTAGGCTTTTTTGTTTTTGATGCATTTTTCAGGCATTCTGGAAACCGACAAGCTATATGTTTTATCTGTATATTCGCTCGTGGACCAGATCCTACTTAGCTTAACATCACTCAGCATGAAATTCACCAGTCTAGCCCTTGTCCTTCTGATTAGCTTATCGTCGTTTAGTTTCGCACAGACGAAGTCGGTAGAAAATGAAAAATTCGTTTTTCTCAATAACGGCGCAACGATTGGCATGATCGTTAAATCAGTTCTGAAAGCGGATAAACAACGGTTGAAGCTAACTGATCTGCAATTGCCTAAAGCCAAAGAAATTATTACCAATGCCACGGTTAGTTTCAACGAGGGAGTAAAAAAATTGAAGGCGAGCGGCATGACGAACAAAAAGCTGCGCGCGTTGGCTGTTACCGTCGAAACCGATAAAGTACTTGCCTATAAACCGCTCCTGACAGCTGAACAGTACGCCATCCTGGTTGCCAACCATAAGAAAGTCTTCCCTGAAGCGAAAGTTTAAATACGTCTTCTGCGCTGGCCACAGATTATAATGCGTGCTTATGAAGTCTATCTTTTAAAATAATCGAGTCGTAATTTTTCACCTGTACTTCAACTGCATATGACAGCGATCATCGTTGCCTTCCTTATGAGTTTGCTCTGGTATTTCGTTGATAGTCGGAAAAATAGCAAACAGACCGTAAGCCAGCCTGTTCCTAACGATCAGGATATTATCCGACAGGATGATTTGACTGTGTATAACGAGAAATCCAGTAAAAACCAGCCTATCAAGAGCTTACAACAGGAGTCAGCAGGAAGACTTTATTACAGCACACCGGGCAAAACCTATTCCTGCTTCGTGCGGTCGGGACGCGTCCTGAACACAGGAAAAGCCTGGCCCTATCCGCCTAACAGACCGTAAGCTCTCGTTGTTTTGTCCATCAGGCAGGTGAATTTTAGTCTAAACGACATGAAAACTGACGATTTATTGAAGCAGGTCGCCTTTATCAAGGAGATTGATAAACTCAAATACATACAGCGTAAGACCAGGTTATTTAACAGCAGCCGGCATGAAAACGATGCGGAACACAGCTGGCATTTGGCCATGATGACGATTGTTCTGGCCGAGCATTCAGATGCTCCAATTGATGTACTGAAAGTTCTTAAGATGGTTTTGATTCATGACATTGTGGAAATTGATGCAGGTGATACGTTTATTTATGACACGCAAAAAAATCATACTAATACCCATGATGAATTAGTAGCAGCGAAACGAATATTTGGCCTGCTGCCACAAGAACAAGCCGATGAATTTATTGCTGTTTGGGAAGAGTTTGAAGAAGGATTAACCGACGAAGCCAAATTTGCGAGAGCAATGGACAGGTTTGAACCCCTGCTGCAAAACACGTCGAATAATGGGGGGACCTGGGCCGAATTTGATGTGAATTACCAAAAGGTATACGATAAGAAAAAAGCTATCCAAAACGGGTCGGCTACTATCTGGGCCTACGCCGAAAACTTACTTAATGAAAGTGTTGAGCGTGGAATACTAAAAAAGTAGGCCAAAACACGGCCGTTTTATCCACAAATCATTCGCTCCAAAAAGAGACTATATAGCCCGACAAATTACCTGATTGAACAACTATGTCGATAACAAAAGAAGAGGAATTAGCGGGAATGCAAAAAGCAAGTGAAGCGGTTGCGCACACGCTGAAGGCCATGAGACAGTATGCTCAACCGGGTATGACAACCAAACAGTTAGATGACTACGGGGCGACAATACTAGCTGGTTTTGGAGCAAAATCGGCCCCGTTTTTAACCTACCGCTTTCCGGGCTGGACGTGCATTAGCGTGAACAATGAGTTTTGCCACGGCATTCCATCTGATAAACGAACACTGAAAGAAGGCGATTTGATAAATATTGATGTTTCTGCGGAGCTTGATGGTTTCTGGTCAGACAATGGAGGCTCGTTTGTCCTTGGTAACGATATTAACCAGCATCAGAAACTTATAGACGCATCAAAGCAAATTTTACATAAAGCAATCCACACCATTAAAGGTGGGGTTCGCCTATCGGATATTGGGCATCTAATCGAAACAGAAGCCAAAAAACGGGGTTATAAAGTCATCAAAAATCTTACGGGACACGGAATAGGAAGAAGCCTTCACGAAGAACCGGGTGAAATAGCGAATTTCAGAGATCGTTCCAATTTGACAAGATTCAGGAAAAACTCCGTCGTTGCTATTGAAACGTTTATATCGACCACATCGACCTATGCCGCAACCCTGAATGATGGCTGGACAATGGTTGGCAATAAAGGAGGTTTTATGGCCCAGCACGAACATACCATTGTTGTTACCGACGGAAACCCGATTGTGCTGACGGCGATGAACGAAATCTGGAATTAATCGAGCTCATCATTGAGTACCGTGTCAGGATATACCCAGCAACCACCGGGTTCGCGAGCGCACGAACCCGGCAGATCTCGTAAAAAAACGAACTACCCGTTTGCCCTTTGATTGGTTGCGTGCGCTCAGTTTCCTTCTTTGAAAAATACCCGCTTGACCCGCTCGCTTACCCCCGTCAGAATTTCGTAGGGGATGGTGCCGATGCGCTGAGCCAACTCGGTGATCGGCAGTTCAGGACCGAAAATAATTACTTCATCGCCCTCGCTGGCCGACGCAGCAGTGACATCGATCATGGTCATGTCCATGCAGACGTTTCCAACGGTTGGGCAGCGGGTTCCGTTTACCCAGACCTCTCCGGTTCCATTGCCCAACCGGCGGTCGTAGCCATCAGCGTATCCAATGGCAAGGGTGGCAATTCGGGCGTCGTGGTCGAGTACACCCCGGCGACTGTATCCGACCGATTCTCCCGCCCGAACGGCTTTGATCTGACTGATTACGGTCCGCAATGTGCCAACCGACTGCAAAGCGGTCTGGTCGATCTGGGCCGCTTCCACGCCATACAAACCGATACCCAGCCGAACCATGTCGAGTTTGTAATCGGGGAAGCGCACAATGCCCGCCGAATTAAGCAAATGGCGCGTCGGTCGGTAGCCCAAAGCCGATTCGAGCACCGTCGTACTCCGGATGAAACTCGCGTATTGCTCCTGCGTAAATTCGTTGAACTGCGCATCATCGGCCCCAACCAAATGACTGAACACGGTGGCCACCCGCAATGATGGATTCTGATTCAGGAAATCGGCAACAGCGGGCATTTCGCTTTCCAGAAAGCCCAGCCGATGCATACCCGTATCAATTTTTAAATGCAGCGGATACACCGTTTCCTCGGAGGCCGCCTGGTCGTCTGCCCGCCTTACGTGCTCGTTGATATACTGCCCCCATTCCAGCAGCATACGCATACTATACAGTTCAGGCTCAAGCTTGTACTCCAGCAAGACAGCAAAGGTTTCGGGGGAGGGATTCATGACCATTATTGGCAGATCAACGCCGTTTTGCCGGAGTGAAACCCCCTCGTCAGCATAGGCAACTGCCAGGTAATCGACCCGGTGGAACTGGAGCAGCTGGGCTACTTCGGCACTCCCGCTTCCGTAGGCAAATGCCTTTACCATAACCATGAGTTTCGTGTCCGTCGGTCGGGCAGTATCCTCGTTCCGGGCAAGTCGTTCGCGGTAGTAATTCAGGTTGTGGGTCAGCGCATCCAGATTGATTTCCAGCACAGTGCCGTGTACTTTCCGCTCCAGCCGATGCACAATCCGTTCGAATGAGAAGGGCCTGGCTCCCTTCACCAGAACGGTGCTGTCACGCAGGTCGCTGAACGGGAAGCGGGTCAAAAAGTCATCGGTCGTCGTGTAGAAAAGACTGCCTGGCGCAAAAAACCGGGCATTCCGGCTGGCAACAGGCCCGATGCCGATGAACTGTTCTATTTCACTGGCGCGTATCGCGTCCCCTACCTGCTGATACAGTTCCGCTTCGGGTTGCCCCGATTGCAGCACATCGGACAAGATAACGACCCGTCGACTTCGGATACGCTGCTGGTTCAGAAAGCGCAGCGCGAGTTGCAAACCGACGACATCATTGTTGTAGGAATCGTCGATCAATACACAGTTGTTGATGCCTTCTTTTTGCTCCAGCCGCATGGAAACCGGCCGCAACCGGTTTAGGCGGTGTTGTAATTCGGTAGTCTCCCAGTTGCACAGGGTCAGCGTCGTGACAATGCAGTGCATGAGATTTTCCACCGAAGCCGGGTCAGTAAAGGGGAGTGACAGAACCAGCCTGTTCTTTCCCTCCTTGTCCATCAGCATTAACTGACTTCCCTGCCATGTTCCCTGATACGTGGCCGGTTGACCCGTTAACGACCAGGTTATGAACCGCATATCGGGGTTGACGGCTTTCAGCAACAAATTGACCTCTTCGTCAATATCGGCGTAATCGGTGGAGTAAATCAGCGTTTGGGCGTGAATGAACAACCGAAGTTTCTCCGCTACTTTTTGTTTTCGGGTTCGAAATCCTTCGTCGTGAGCCGTGCCGATGTTCGTAAAAATGCCGATCGTGGGCCGGATCACCGCTTCCAGCGCCTGCATCTCCTGCGCTTTGGAAATGCCTGCCTCAAAAATGCCGAGGGTGTCATTGTCGGTAAGCGCATGCACGGACAAGGGCACTCCCAGTTGCGAATTGTAGCTTTTGGGACTTTTGGCCACCACGAAGCCATCGGCCGACGAACCTTTGTCGAGCAATTGAGCCAGCCATTCTTTTACAATGGTTTTGCCGTTGCTGCCGGTTATACCAATAACCGGAATCCGAAACTGTCGGCGGTGTTCGGCCGCCAGAGTTTGCAGGGTTTGCAGGCTGCTATCCACCTCCATAAACTGAGCGTCCGTATAGCCGGCCAGTTCGCTCCGGCGCTCCGGGGTCAAGGCCCCCCGCTCAACTACGAACTGACGGATTCCCTTCCGGTACAAGTCACTAATGAACGCATGACCATCGTGGTGTTCCCCCTGTATGGCAAAAAAAACGCCCCCGGCCAATCGGTTATTGGTAACCGGGCCGCTTACCTGCCGGGAGTCGGTAAACCACGGCCGGTTCATTAATTGAAACTCTTTCGTAACCATATCGGTGTACTCATGGCAACAGGATTACATCCAGCCCCGTCGTTTAAAGTAAATTACTTCGCCTACCGCAATAACTGTCATACCAAACAACGTCCAAAAATAGCCCGTTGGCGAACGCAATTCGGGCATATTGCTGAAATTCATCCCGTAGATACCGGCAATGAAGGTTAGAGGAATGAAAATAGCCGATACGATTGTCAGCGTTTTCATAACCGAATTCATCCGGTTGTTTACAATAGAATAATACACATCCGTTAGTCCCGTCGTGAGTTCCCGATACGATTCGAGCGTTTCGATTACCTGACTTATGTGGTCGGACAGGTCACTCAGGAACGGCATCGTGCTGCGCTGAATGAGTTCGGATTCGCCACGCATCAACAGGCCAATGATGTCGCGCAACGGGTTAACCGTCCGACGAATCAGCGACAGTTCGCGCTTGAGCTTAAACAGCGTTGCCAAGGTTTGCTGGGTGGCCTGCTCCTGAACAATCTGCTCTTCCAGCTCGTCCATTTTATCCCCAATACGCTCCGTAATCACGAAATAATGGTCAACGATAACGTCCATCAACGCATACAGCAGGTAATCAGCTCCATTGCGACGGGTTTTACCCGACGAAGCCTTGATGCGGTCGATGACCGGCTCGAAAATATCCTTCGTCCGCTCCTCCTGAAACGAGATGAGGTAGTTCTTTCCTAGTACCAGGCTAACATGTTCAACATCAAGCTCCTGCACTTGCCGACTGTGGTGTAACATTTTAAGGGTCACAAACACGACAGTATCTTCGTACAGGTCGATTTTCGGTTTCTGTTCCGTATTCAGCACATCTTCCAGCAGCAATGGATGCAGATGGTACTGCTGGCCAAGGGCCGCCACCACTTTCGGTTCATGAATACCGTCTACGTCCGTCCAGCTCACGTAAGGCGATTCTGTATTGGGCAGCTTGCATGCGCTTAGTCGGCTGCTGTCGTCAATGTGAAATTCAGTTGCGTTGTAGTCGATCCGCTTGATTTTAATAGCGTGTTCGATTTCCTGCCCCACGTATGTGAGTGTTCCGGGAGATATGCCGAGCAATTTCTCAGCGGATCGGTTGCGTCGGTGTTTCGACATACGGTACAGATTGAATTCGCCAGCGATGGCGTCAGATTTTAGGCCAAAGATAAATCAACTACACCGCACGTAACCGAATGTTCAGAAATTGAGTGCGAACCTGCCCAGGTCATCCCGTTTACGCAAACAGCGTTTTCGCTACCCAACCCGGAAAAATGAGGTCCACAGCTACTAAAGACCGTTATTCAACAGCGCTCCGTCCGTATATTTGTCATTCAGCATCCGTTGCGGATCGGTCAATGGACACTTTGCTACGCGCCGTTCCGGCAATCCGATTGTACCCTCTTATTCATTCTCATGAAACGTATTCTCCTGATTGTTACTTCGCTTGTTCTTCTTTTTGGCCAATCCGTACTGGCTCAGTCAACGCCCAAGCCCTACGTTATTATTGGCTATGTAACGGGGAATGGCTGGACGAAGGACCAGATCGAAGCCCAGAAATTAACCCATATTAACTACGCGTTCGGCGTTCCCGATCAGCAGGGAAACATAGCGCCGTTGTCTAAAAAAGACGTTGAAAACCTGGCCGCGCTGACTTCCCTGAAGGCAACGAACAAAGACCTGAAAGTACTGCTATCCATTGGTGGCTGGGGTGGTTGCAAATACTTTTCCGATGCTGCGCTGACGGATGTAGCACGCCGTAAATTTACCCGAAGTGCGGTCGATGTACTCAAGAAACACCGTCTCGACGGAATCGACATCGACTGGGAATACCCGGCGCAGGTTGGCGCGGGCAATATTTTTCGACCGGAAGACAAACAGAATTTCACCCTCTTTCTGAAAGCATTGCGGGATGGCCTGGATGAACAGGGCAAATTGGACAAGCGCACGGGTACCAATCACTATCTGCTCACAGCCGCTACCGGGGGCGATACGGCTTTTGTCAGCCATACGGAACTCGGGAAAGCGCAGGCGTATCTGGATTACGTTAACATTATGACCTATGATCTGTACCATGGCAACGATAAAGTAACGGGTCACCATAGCCCGTTAACCCAGTCCGCCAAGGGCGATCACTCCCGCAACAGCAGTGTTGATGCCGTCGACGGCCACATTCGGGCGGGCGTTCCGGCCAGTAAAATCGTGTTGGGTTTACCGTTTTACGGACGTGGCTGGGCCGATACCCGTGACCAGGATAATGGCCTGTTTCAGCCCGCAACGGGCAAGCACTCGTTTATCAGCTACGACGAACTGGCCGATAAGTTCATCAACAAAAACGGATTTACGCGCTACTGGGATGCCGATGCGAAAGCGCCTTACCTCTGGAATCCAACGTCGCATACGTTTATCTCCTACGCTGATCCTGAATCATTTACGTACAAAATAGAGTACGTCAAGTCGAAGAAACTGGCTGGGGTTATGTTTTGGGAATACATTTACGATCTCAAGCAGAAGAGTATCCTGCTGAATACGCTGGTTGAGGGTTTGGAAAAATAAGACGCAGCCAATACGGTCTGGGCCGGGCTTCGGCCGGGCCTAGACCGTAACCTTACTCATCCTTCTTTCTATACCGCTATGTCCCCCGACTCGCCAGCCATCAGGCACCTTGCTCTCGATCCGGTCATGGCCCGTATCATCGCTGAAACGCCGTCGCCCAAGATTTTCAACGACTACGCCGACGATCTGTACATGGCTTTACTGGAAAGTATTGTGTCTCAGCAGATTTCAGTAAAAGCAGCCAATGCCATCTTTGATCGTTTCCGGGCGCTCTTCCCCGACCGATACCCGGAAGCAAGTGCTTTGCTGCTAAAAACAACGGAAGAACTGCGCAGTGCGGGTCTGTCGTTTCAGAAGATTAAATACCTGCAAAGTGTTGCTACGTTTTCGCTCGAAACGGCGGGCATAACCCCGGCCCTGGACCGATCGCATATCGATGCCATGACCGACGAAGAAATCGTGCAGTACCTGTTGCCCATTAAAGGCGTGGGCCGCTGGACGGTAGAAATGCTGCTTATGTTCGTGCTCGACCGACCAGACGTTTTCCCGATTGATGATCTGGTGATTCGGCAACGGATGATGCGGGCGTACCCTGAACAGACCAACGGACTAACCGGCAAACCACTTTACAAGGTTCTGCATGAACTCGCCGACCCCTGGCGTCCTTACCGGACAATGGCCAGTCGGTATCTCTGGCGCTGGCAACCTGCCTGACTTGTTTACAGGCTTTTCACTTTCACCCCCACCTTCGATTTTACTTTGATCAATACCTGAACGCCATCGGGTCGGACAACGATGCGCTGGGGTATTAGCCGAAACGTGTCCAGATTAAGGGCCGTTTTCTGGCCAACCTTTGCGTTGGCGAAAGCCGTTTCTATTTTCTCGGGTATGGTGGCAATCTGCTGACGAAGCGGAATAACCATGGCCGCCTGAATCGTATCGCGGAGGTGGTCGTGGAGCAGCCAGTCAGCCGTTGCAAACAGGCGCTCTTTCGTATCTACGTCAAAATCGACATCCTGCATTCGCAGTGTATTGGTGAGCGTGTCGTAGTTTGGATCTCCGTGAAAAAACAAGGTTCCCTTCACCCGCCCTCCTACCTCTGCTTTCAGGATAAGTTTACGGCCGCTGCCATATACCATTGCCTTATTCACCGTTACACTACCCCCGGCGAGATTGAGCTTTTGCTTACTTAGTCGTTGCGACAACACCATATTCACATCGGTATAAGGAATAAAAGCCAGCACCTGAATACGGGCCGAATCGGGCAGGCTGTTCCGGCGCAGCAGACGAGGCAACTGCTCCAGCGAATCGACCAATGGCTTAGGACCAAGGTGCGTTTTTACCCGAAATGCAATCTGAATGGGTACGGAGATTTGTTTGCTGTTGCCATAAACGGGCGCTACCGCAATGCTGAACGGCTTGGGCAGGAGCCAGAAGTTTTCGGGCACTTTGGCAATCCGCAATGGGTTTTGCATATCCCGCCAAACCTTCCTCACTTCCCGGTCAAGCCGGAGTCCGTTGTGAACCGCTTTGTCGATGGCCGCTTCGATGTCGGCCCGTCGCTTATCCAGAATTTTTTCGGCGATGTTCTTAACGCTGATCTTTATACCCAGCAACCGCACCTTCGGCTCCTGCGTCCACTGGTAATTCTCAAAGCGGGATTTTGTGGCCAGCCGCCAGGATGAGCCCACGCCAACGGGGCTATTGAAGGTTACTGAAAGCGCGCAGAGCGGACGGCTTTTGCGTTTATCGGCTTTACGGAGCCCGATGGGGTTGGTGTACCAGACTTGCAGCGGGGCCGAAAAATATACTTTTCGATCGGCATACCGAATACGCACCGGACCAGTACGTTCTACGCGTAGTTTCCAGGCTTCACCTTTCTGCCCTTCGAAGGTTTCTTCCGGAACCAGGGTTGTGGAGAGCGAGCGGTTGATCTTGGCTTCTAAGTCACTGATATCGAAGGTCAAATTTCCGGCCATGTAAGAAACCGGCTCATCAACCGCCGGCTCGAACGCTTCCTGAACCGGTGCGGCTGGACGAACGCGATGGCACCCGTCTAAACTTAGAATTAAAACGAGTAAAAATATAAATCCGGTAATTCGCTGAGCATTCATTGCTACAACTAACTACGAGCCTTTTAAAATGTTATGGGTCTCAAACGTATATTCATTTTCCGGCAGACCGGACGGATACGTTTGCGTCGGTAGAACAGCCGCACCCTTTACCGCAACCCGTCTTTTTTGCCGAGAAATTCCGGTAGGCCCGATTCCCCAGGTAGACCAGGGCAACGGCAAAAATCAGAAAAATGAGGACTTCCTGCATTAGCGATGTATGATGTACTATGTATGATATAGAGTGTACGATGTATGGTTCTCCGTTGCAACGCGCAGCCATATACCATATAGTCTACATCATACATCATACATTTTTTTAGGCCCAACCGTTCCGCCGGGCTAGTCGATACGCGTGCTGATAATGGTGCTCGCCATGCCAGGCATACATAGCGATCACTTCCCGAAGGACAAACGTCCGCTGACTACCGGGGTGAAAATACGTCCGGCTTACTTCATCATCGGTCAGGGTCGTCAGCACCGCTACCCACCGCTGGTGCAGGTTGCGCAGAATAGCCAGCGATGGGGCAATAGCGAGGATGGAGTCGGGTAATTTAGCCCATTCGCCCTCGTCGTAGGGTGTGATGGTCGGGTTGGTTTCCGTTAGCGCCAGTTTCGTGCGGACGTACGCATTGATATGGCTGTCGGCCACATGATGAACCAATTGCCGAACGGTCCAGCCCTCCGGCCGGTAGGGCGTATCCAGCCGCTCGTCCCCCCACGTACCAACCAGTTCCGTCAGTTTGATGGGCAGTTCATCGATAGCCGAAATGTGTTTCCGGGTATCATCAGTGGTAAACGATTGACCGTAAGCGAAATCGCCAATCGGGTATTTTAGTGCTTCCAGATCATGCATAGGACGAGTTGTATTTCAAGATACAGTTGTGAATGGTGGCTTAGTTAAATAAACTTACCCCACAAATATATTGGTTGGCTCGCCGGTCAAATCCGTCCGGTTTTCAAAAAACAGCTAGTCCACCGCACAAACCAGCCAGTCGCTTACCGCCAGAACTCCTGCATTACTTTCATCAGTTCCGGGTGTATACCGCAGGCCGCCACGACATCCCCCCGAAACAAAAATTCATCTCCTCCACCAAAATCGGTGACAACGCCACCGGCTTCCCGAACGAGCAGGACACCAGCAGCCATGTCCCAGGAATTAAGATTGTATTCATAAAACGCTTCGAACCGGCCCGCAGCTACGTAGGCCAGATCAATAGCCGCCGACCCCATCCGGCGCAATCCGTGGGTCTGCTGCATCAGCGACTCCAGAATTCGAAGGTAAGCCTGCATTTTGTCGAAGGCGTAATACGGAAAACCAGTCGCGATCAGGCTTTCGCCCAGTTGGGTTGCGGGCGAAACCGACATTTTTTTTCCGTTGCAAAACGCTCCGCCACCCTGCCAGGCCGAAAAACATTCGTTCCGGTTTGGATCGTAGATAACACCGGCAATTGGCGTCTTGCCCTGCGCCAGCCCAATGCTCACCGAAAAGACGGGGAGATCATGGATGAAATTGGCCGTCCCATCGAGGGGATCGATGATCCAGTTCAGCGCCGACGGATCGGCTTCCTGCCCCGTGGTGCCTTCTTCGGTGATGAAACCGGCCTCGGGCAGCACCTGGCGCAGCTTCTCGACCAATTGCTTTTCAGTTTCCTTGTCTACGTACGATACCAGGTTGTTCAACCCTTTGTATTCGATGGCTTCGCGCTGGAAACGACTCCGTTCCTGAAGTAAAAAAGCGCCGGCATCCGTAGCAATGGTACAGATTTCCTGGGTAATTGCGGCTAGGTCAAGTGCCATAGAGTGAGTTGGAATAAAAACGGCCGACAACGCGCCAACAAGTAACTTGCCGGGCGCATGATCGGCCGTTGTGGGAATGGACAGGTCACGTTTTACGTAACCGGAGTCCCTATTTGTCCTGGGTAAACACCTGAATATTAGGCCATTATTTTGCCTAATGCATTGTCGTACAGACTCTTCCCTTCAGCCAGGGTTATAATCGACGTTCCATCGATCACGAACGCGGTCGACGATTCCGTTACGGTGCCCAGCAGCATGAACGGCAGAACCGTATCGTTCAGGTAGCCTTCAAACTGCTTCTGCTGCTCGGGCGCAATCGTGACCACGACGCGGCTCTGGCTCTCCCCGAAGAGGAACGCATCCAGCCGGTGACGATCATCCGAAACAATCGCAAACCCTTTGTTGCCCGCCATCGCTGACTCGGCCAGCGTAACGAACAAACCACCATCCGACACGTCGTGCGCCGACTCAATCCAGCCTTTACGAATCATGGTTTTGATTCCCTCCTGCACGTGCCACTCATCGTCAAATAAGAAATAGGGCGCGGGCGAGGCTTTGATGTCCAGGAACGAGTACAGATACTCCGACGAAGCAATGTCGTTCGTTGACTGGCCAATCAAATAGATCAGATCGCCCTCGTTTTTAAAGTCCAGCGTCATGCGGTGGCTGGGGTCTTCCATCAGGCCAAGCATACCGATGGTTGGCGTCGGAAATACCGGGCCATCGTCGGAGCTTTGGTTGTAGAAACTAACGTTACCGCCCGTAACGGGTGTGCTGAACCGGCGGCAGGCTTCGCCCATGCCCTGAACAGCTTCCACAAAATGCCAGTATACTTCCGGCACATAAGGATTCCCGAAGTTCAGGTTGTTGGTCACCGCCAGCGGTTCGCCCCCGGTGCAAACGATGTTGCGGCAGGCTTCGGCAACGGCAATCATGGCTCCCTGGCGCGGATTCGCGTTTACGTAGCGGCTGTTGCAATCGACGGTGATCACGATGGATTTATCCGTAGCCGGAATACCGGGCCCTTTCACCCGCACAACGGCCGCGTCGGAAGGCGCATTGGTGCTGCGGTTGCCGGTACCCACCATCGAATCATACTGTTCGTACACCCATTTCCGGGAGCAGATGTTCGGGTGCGCCAGCAGGTGCTCCGCAATTTCCCGGATGTCGTCTTTGTCAATATCGTCAACGTCCGTTATATCGAACTTGGCGTACTCCTTTATATAGGCCGGTTCTGTGTATTCCCGGTTGTACTGAGGGGCTCCCCCGCCCAGCACCAGATCATAGGCAGGCACGTCGGCAACGAGTTCGCCGTACCGGTAGAAATGCAGCCGGCCAAGGTCATGTTCGCCCCGCGCCGTTACTTCGCCAATTTGGGCGCAGTTCAGATCCCACTTGTCGAAAATGTCCTGAATGATATGCTCTTTGCCTTTCTCGATCACAACCAGCATGCGCTCCTGCGATTCGGACAGCAGAATCTCGAAGGGAGCCATGTTTGGCTGACGGGTGGGTACTTTGTCGAGGTCGATGATCATGCCATGTTCCCCTTTGGCACTCATCTCCGACGTCGAGCAGATGATACCGGCGGCACCCATGTCCTGAATACCAATCACATAGCCGGTAGCAATGATTTCGAGCGTGGCTTCGAGCAGCAGTTTCTCCATGAATGGATCGCCCACCTGCACCGCCGGTAGCTTGTCGGTCGAGGCCGCCGAGATGTCTTCCGAAGCAAACGTAGCCCCATGAATACCATCTTTACCCGTTGCCGAACCAACGATGAATACCGGGTTACCTACCCCGAAACTGGTGGCCTTCGCCGATTTGCCCACCTCCACGATACCGGCAGAGAAAGCATTCACCAGCGGATTGGTATTGTAACAATCATCGAAAAACAGTTCACCCCCCACGGTTGGAATCCCGAACGCGTTGCCGTAATCGCCGATACCTTTGACGACACCCCGCAGCAGGCGCTTGGTTTTGGGCAGGTCCAGGTCGCCGAAGCGCAGGGAATTCAGCTGCGCAATGGGCCGGGCACCCATGGTAAAAATATCGCGGTTGATCCCGCCGACACCCGTTGCGGCTCCCTGGTAAGGCTCCAGCGCCGACGGGTGGTTGTGCGACTCGATTTTGAACGAACAGGCCAGTCCATCCCCAATATCGACCAGACCGGCGTTTTCTTCGCCAGCCTTCGCCAGCATCCGATCCGAATCGCGGGGCAGCGTTTTCAGCCAGACGATGGAATTCTTATAAGAGCAGTGCTCCGACCACATAACCGAGAAGATACTCAGTTCGGTAAAATTTGGCCGACGCCCCAAAATTTCGGCGATGCGGTCAAATTCTTCGGGGAGCAGGCCCAGTTTGCGGGCGGTTTCTAGTGAGGGGAGCGATTCGAGGGTATCCATTAGCGAAAACGAACGAGCAAAAGGGTGAACGAGCGAACGTACTGAGAATGAAGGAATTTGCAGCGGCTTATTCGCTTATTCCGTTTTTCGCCCTTTAAATTATTGCTCAAAATTACAGTTTTTGGCCGAAATGGGGCGTTTATGGTTGACAAATCTCAAAACGCTCGTATATTTGCACCCAAGAAAGAGAGATGGCAGAGTGGTCGATTGCGGTGGTCTTGAAAACCACTGACTGTAACAGGTCCGGGGGTTCGAATCCCTCTCTCTCTGCAAAGTAGCATTTGTTAGTCATTAGGTGCCCGAAACAACCCGTTTCGGGCTTTTTTTTGCCCTTTTTGACCCATTCAGGCCACTTTTTCTCACCAGGTAGCCTATCAGGTTACGCACCCCCATGCCTGGTGGCCCCCTCAACTATTGTTTAACCCAATTGATAGGCAAAATCTCATAAAAAATAGTTTTCCCGCACATTATAGTTTGTACCGTTTAATCAACATTTTTTTAATCTCGGTCCAAAAATTGCCCCACACCGCGCTGTACCAAACAATACAGCGCAATGAAACTTGCAAAGCGTATGGAAATTAGCTTTTGGCGACACAAGAGCAAGCAGAAAGACAAGGTTCAACTTTACTGTCGGATCACGGTGTCCGGAGAACGGGTTGAACTTGTCAGTACAGGAATTACCACCTATCGCGACTACTAGGATGGCCAGCGGATTTTAGACAAAGACCCCGAAGCCTTTTTCAAAAATGAACAGATCAACATCATCCGCGATCAAATCCGGGCGATCTACAACAATCTGTTTCGACGAAAAGAGACAATCACAGCCGCAAAAATCAGGCGTATATTTCAGAGCGGTAGTGAATCGGTTTCCCTGTTGTCCGTTTTCGATATGTATCTAGTAGACAGTGCTAACGACCGTTTTGCTGGACATAAAAAAAAGCCCCCAACTTTTAGTCGGGGGCACTTAGGAAGGATGTGATCGAAGGTGGGTCGATGGGGTTCAATAAGGTGCACCTTATTGAACCCCATCGACTGATGGTATGTAGCATTAAGTTTTCGGACTTACTAATCCCATTCATATGGATTTAGAGCCTACTTGTTAAGAAAATCAGTCTCCCTAACTCAGGCGTATCGCTAAAAATGAGACTTTGATTTCTGAACTATCTGTCCCGTTGTCACTCCCCAGAACGTCATTTTGTCCATTAGGGTAGGTGGACGTTAAGCAGAATTAGTTGAACCCTCACCGACTGTTGCCACACATCCGGCAACAGTACGCTTTTCAATTTAGACTATGTGACTGCTGCCAGGCTTTATATAGGCCACGAGCTGCGCGCTTAAACTGCCATAAAGGATGCAAAAGGCTCCCGTTGAGACTAGCACCCCGCAAAAACTCTACTAAACTATCCTGACGCTCTAAACGAAGCCAGAGTTGTAAATCCTGACTGAGTAAATGTTTGGCCATGAAATCCTTAACCTGTTCTCTGTTTAGCGGATCGAGGTTATCTCCCTGCTGCTGGCGATACGCTTTAATCACATTAAATATTCGGTCCACTGCTTCAAACTCTTCGAAAGGTGTCATAGGAGTAAGGAACTATAAAATGACCTGTAAACAAACAAAAAGGGTTGCCCCTTAATACACTGATATGTAGGCACGGCTCATCCCAAAAATTCTTGTCTTGGTACCCTAAAAAACTCTCCGAGTGTCTATTCCAAGGCTGATTAAGCGGAAAGTGAAAGGCAATAAACAGGTGCTGCGACTATAAGCTTCGATAAATCGCAATGTCATCGATAGCGAATTCGTACTGCTCCCGCTCGTTGCCAAATGTGGTACACACAACCCGGTTTTGATTCAGGCAGTTGATTGATCCGTTTACCTCCATGACGAAAGCTTTAGCTTCCATAATATGCGAGGGATTTTTTCGGTCTATGACCAGAATAGATGATTCCTTATTATCTAGATTTAGCCGAATAATACGACTGTCAGACGCATATGGAGTAGTGAAGAGGTCATTTGGCATAAGCGTTTTTAGGGAAAGAGGGGAATTATCTACCAATTCGTAATTCAGTTAACCGATAGCCAAGCTACTGGGAAAGCTTCTTTCTGGACCTTAGATGGCCTCTTGGAGGGCTTAATTTGATTCCTATCGAACTTCACCTGCTCGCCTTGATGAACAAATAGGTGCTTAAACGAATCGTTGTTGAGCGGGGATTTACCGGGTTAATGTCCCTGGTTAAATGAATGGCTCATAGAGGCTGAGCTAAACTATCAGTGCTATCATGTATAGTGGCTGATAATCAGAGTTGGAATGTACGGTTTGTTTCAGGCCTAACCTAGTTTAAAATTAAATTAGCCGACATTTTAATAAGCCTCCGGAATATACAGTAGTAAACAGCCAGTCGGCAATTGGCCTTTTTAGCGTCTTTGCCAGATGCTAATGAAATGCCCTACCCCAACTGAGTCCGTGGTTTTATGAGAGGAAGCGTTCTTTCGATTTCTTGAGATTTGATCAATTTTTTTACGTTTCCCCGTTTCTTGACGAGACAAGCCGGGCATTTCATTATTGATGTTGATCAACCTGTAATCTGGCTAGGCAGCAATCAACGATACTTTTGCCAACCTCTCGCCCAGATGATGAACCGCTTTCTGCACCTTGGTAACCTGGTCGGCCGAGGCTGTTTTGAAGCCAGACGCGTACCGGCGCAGCAACGTTTCGTTGATGCCTGCCAGCTTGGCAATGCGATTGATCTTGAGTTCGCCGAATACGTTAAATGAATGAGATCAGATCGTACTCGACTTCGTAGGTGATCTTGTACGCATCGACGCCATTCCACTCGGGATAATCACTCCCTTGGTGGGCAATGAAATCAGCAACCAACATTTTTAAATTGCCGATTACCTCCTGCTCTGAATGGCCGACTGTCGTCAACAGAAAATGACCGGGCGATTCTATGCTACCGCCGATCTCGGCCGTGTCATCTTTTTCGATTACTACTTTTAAGGTTTCCATTATTTTACTCGGCTCATAAATAAATGCACGTCTAATTGTTTGGGCAGCTTATAGGCCGATTAAAGTTTTACCTCCCTGACCAGGTTCAATGCCGGGTTAAACGTAAACGCAGCTAAACTTAATCCGCCACAAGATTTATCGTCAAAATCTAGTCGAAAGTCGGCTAGTGAACTG
Source organism: Spirosoma lituiforme (assembly GCF_054776635.1). NCBI lineage: Bacteria > Pseudomonadati > Bacteroidota > Cytophagia > Cytophagales > Cytophagaceae > Spirosoma > Spirosoma lituiforme. The sequence continues at coordinate 106,568 of NZ_BAAHBO010000001.1, read as the reverse complement.
GAGATGTATGGTTATCCCAATTTAAGACGGAACATAAATAAACCTCTTCAAAATACCGCACGAATACCTTACTAATATCTTCATAATCAGCAACTTATTAGCTAATGCTGATTAATTGGCGTAGCGTTGTAGAATATAGCCTCACCTGCCTGTCGGCAAACATGAGTTCGCTACATCCACGAACGGTAAATGCCTTAATTATGAATGTAGTCATTAAGGGAAAACGTCGAAAAGAACGACTATACCCTGTTTTGGTCGTTGAAAATGATTTACAACAATGGCTTGTAACTCGTTCGGCCCTAGCCAAGTGCTTTCCGGAAGTGGAGCCGATCTGGAAAAATCATCCTTCCCAGACCTTGGCGTATCTAAAAACTGCGTCAATGGATGACCGTACTAGTCCCCGGCTTATATTTTTAAATCCGTTCGCCCCGACTCAACAGGACGGATGGGCGTTAATGATACAGCTTAAATCCGACTCATACCTTAGAAAAATACCCATTATTGTACTAGGTCACTCAGAGGAGCCTGAGGATATATTTCGAGCGTATGCCCTGGGCGCAGCTTCGTGTATTACCAAGCCTTCGAGCTATACTAAGTTGGTGGAAAAATTCTATACGCTAAAAAGGTACTGGTGGAATACCGTCTCATTACCCTTTACGACTACCACGTCAGTTTAATTATTCCGTTTGTAGGCCGGTCACTGAGGTCAGTTGACCGGCCTTTTTCGCTACCTATCCAATTACTCATTATGATGACAGATCATTTAATAGTCCCATTACCTCATTATTTTTAACCTATAGAACAATATCTGCTGATTAAAAACACCCTGTGCCTCTTATCTTCTTTATATCATATATTAATATATGCAGGTGATGTATGGTAACTCTCTGTTTAGATACAATTAACAAGAAAGGGGAAACGCAAAAGTTTACTCTTGTCAATAATGATTTGATAAACGTGTTAGATATGGCTAACGGATTGCTTAACTGTATTAATGTCATCGTTGGTATTAGCCTGTTCGAGAATGGGAAAGCCAGGCCACTACCTATTCATATCATCGATGGTCAGTCATTGAGTATCCCAACTAACCAGTTGATCGTCGAATGGGAGCTTATCATGGCTCAAGGTGAATTAAAACAGATCGAACAAGTGGTTGCAATAATGAAATTACGAATTGATGTAAACGAACATCACCTTGCTTATCTGGAGCGTGATATTGCTAGGCTAAGAATAAAAATAACTGAACTTCTACCACCTTACGTTGACAAGTGGTTTGATTTTGAAGCCATAATCGGCAGGTATGAAAAGTTGATTGCACTCAAGCAGCTTCAGCTAGACAATGCCTTTGATCGACGAAAGAAGAATGTTCAGCGATTAGCTGACTTAGTACGACATAAAAAAAGCCTAGTCTAAGATTTACTGGGCTTTTTTATACGAGCGGTTTCTGTCAATATAATAATCCCGTTTCGATAGACACAAAAAAGCCCCAGGTTATACCTGAAGGGCATTTTGTTACTAAAAAATACGCTCTGCACGTTGGTATTTAAAATTTCTAACTGGTTCAACTCTCTCTGTAAAATAATAACGTAAGGCACTTACAATCTACAACTTGAATATCTTTTTTATTTAGTTTGTAACTGAGATAATAACCTTCTGATATTGTATCAGAATTAGTTTTCACTGTTGCGCAAAAAAAGCTAGTTTAGCTTAGGCCTTATCATTTGTCGCCATCAATCAACGATTCTCCTGCATTAAGTTAGATACCTTTTCGGCTAACGCTTCTCCTTGCAATCCCGTACCTAGAATCTTCCCATCCTGATCAATTAAAACTGTTAGCGGAATGGCCTGTATAGCATAGTTATCAAACACCAATCCTTTATTGGTCGCTAAAAGCTGAAGACCAGTTGGCGCATGTTTTTCGAGCGCTTTGGTCCAGCTCCTGGGGTTACTATCTATAGAAATACCAACAACCTGTAAACCCTGGTGGGCATACTTTTTTTGCAAGGCCATTAGGGTTGGAAACTCCTTTATGCAGGGACCACACCAGCTTGCCCAAAAATCCAGCAGGATTAGCTTATTACTTTTGCGTAACGAAACTAAACTATGGTTTGACCCCGAACTATCGGGTAGTGTAAAACTGTAGGCGTCTCTTCCTACGCCAATCTTCTGTCGCTGGACGGCCCGTATTTTGAGGTCTTGCTCCATTTGCTTGAATGTAGGAAAACCAGCCAGAGTGGGCCTCAGCTCATCAAGAATCCTGACTACCGTAGAATCGTTTAGTCCAGCCTCCTTCACCAGGTATAAATTAAAATAAGTATGATGTTTTTTCGTAAACAATACCTTGAGAGCCCTACCCCAGTACATACCTGTCGAGTCACTTGCATGCGATAACTTGTTATATAATGCAGTATCCCCTTTTTGCTGTGCTCTACTACGCTCCTCAAATAGCCTGATCAGTTCATTTTTGATTGGATCGATAAAGCCAGACGTGTACTGCTCATATTGATCATGAAGTTTTGATCCTTTCACTTGATAAACTTGCTCATTCTGGATATTTATCTGCATCGCCGATCCTTCAATAAAGATGGGATAGGTCCTAGCCATCGTATCTAGCTTGAGTTCATACAACCCTGGTTCGGCCAGACGCCCCTTCAGCACAAATCGATTACCATCTACAACCGTGGAATAAATCGGCTCCCTTTCTTTATTCAGTAAAAAAACCTTGCCTTTAATGGGTCGTGGTAATTGTCCGGTTAAAGAAAACGATTCGGTATTTTTTAGCTGAGCGGAAACACTACCGGCCCATGGGCTAAATAAGATTATCAACCAGAGGGCAATTGTATAATTCAGCTTCAGAGTACTAGAATAAAATAAAGTCATAGCGGTAATTTTTTAACATTAAAGTGGATATGTACCGTAACCAAAAGACGTTTTCAGGAGCACTTTACTGGTAATTACTTAGGTTAATCTACCGTATTTCATGAATCTACTACTCGTCATTTCTCTTCTCCTGTTCCCTATTCGCGCTGCACGTTGGCAGTTAAAATTTCTTACTGGTTCAACTCTGTTTTTTGATTCCGTTGTAAGTCAAAAGTAGATTGGTCTCGATAAGCATACAGATAAGCCGTGCGCGATGCAACCCATACTAACTTTGAAGAGCTAGCGCTTTCCACTATGTAGCCAGTTAGGAATTTTTAACAGCTAACCGATTTTACCGATCACCGTTATTCAGTACGTTTGGCCCATACGAACCTATCTACTAAATTCTCTGTATGAAAAAGGCAGTACTCCTGATGATTTGGCTGGTTATGCTGACAACGCTGGTGAAAGCACAAACCGAAAAAGGACGGTGGATGGTTGGCGCCCAGGTAGGCGATTTCCAGTATTCGGATCAAAACCGGCGAAAAATTTTTTCGGGGAGTCTGACTCCACTGGTCGGGTATTTCGTGGCCAAAAACCTTTTGGTCGGAACGGGGATTCCCCTCAGTCTGTACACGGGCAGCTACTACGGTATCCGGTATCCCGATCCCAACATTGTTCGGTTTGACGTGACCACTACTCAGTATGGCGTGTCGCCCTTCGTGCGGTATTACATCGGGGCAGCCAAACTAAAGCCTTACCTTGGCGTAGCGTACACCTACAGCAAATCGCACTCGCAGACAACGATTCCCAGTGCACTTTTACAGAAATCCGAAGGGTTTTCGTCGGCCATCGTGCCTGCCCTCGGCGTTGCGTATTTCCTCAGTCGTTCTGTTGCCCTCAATGCTGGCCTGAATTTTTCCATTCAGAAGAACGAAGACAAAATCCTGGATCCACAAAGTGCAGCCAGCACGGTTACGTCCGACTTTAAATCGGTATCCCTGGGCATCGGATTCCAGTTATTCTTCGGCAAGTAGGCCAGGGAAAATCGCCACCCGAATTGCAAACCTGATCTGAATCAGGTTCTTAAAACGATACGCCCCGGACGACGTCGTCCGGGGCGTATCGTTTTAAGAAGAGCGAAGTAGTTAAGCACCCTGCACGGGCATGACATATTCAAGAACTACGTTTCCCAACTTTAACCGGGCTAATTAATAGTAAAATTTGATCAATCGGTAGGCGCTGTAAGTGGGGGAATCATTCGAGACCGCTTTTTCCAGTTGCTGACGCAAGCGACCCTGGCTATCGTACTCGTTCTGATAGGTATAGGTCGTTGCCCGGCTGACACCCGCATCGGTGTACGTCGATACTTTGCTCAACAAAGCGTTGCGACTTGTTTCGCCCAGAAAGGTTACGCTTTGGCGGGGCGCATATTGCCTGGGATCATAAACGTTCTGATCGACGCGCTGAAGCACCCCTGTCGTGTTGTATTCTTCCTGCTTGATAACATTACCATCCTGAACGGTGGTTCTCAGCGTTGGCGTCGTTGAGTTGACAACGCGTGAAGTAAGGGCCGCCTGGAGTGTTTCGAGTAATATGCCCTCCGACGAATATTTGCGCAACGTATCGACCAGAACAACCGAATAAAAGTCTCTGGTGTAGGCGGTAACCCGGTTATTTGTCGATTCGAGTGGATATCGTCTGAGCACCTGTCCCGGTCCGGAGGTGTACGTTTCCAGCAGCACACCCGGTTGATACGTGTAATCGTACCGGACGGATGGCAGGGTAAATCGCTGGTCGTTCGCCTGCGTGGTTTGGGTGAGCACGTGGCTCGTTAGCCGCTGCTGATCATCATAACCGTAAACGGAACTGTCGATGCTGACGACGTTATACGCAGTCCCCCCTACCGTAACCGTTTCCAGACTGATTTGACCGGGCAGTAACTGACCCGACCCCAGCGACAGGCTGGTTACGGCCCTGGCTCGTTGCGTGGGCGGAGAACTGACAACGTCCTCTGTAGAATCGCGCCGGCAGCCAGCCAGGGTAAACAACAGAACGCACCCCATCAGGGTGAACTGTCGGTGTTTAATCAATAACAGATATTGAATCATTGGAGAAGTTGATCTATAGATGTGTTACCAGTAGGCAAGCTACTCATTTTTTGCGGTCGTTGATGTACTCTATTTATCTTAAACGTAACTTTTCAATATGACTTAAAATATAACATCTTGTTTATGAACGTCGGTAATATGAGTATACGAACGAAATACTCGCTTATTGATAAACATTAATTTGCCCAAAAAACGCATGAAAAACGCTGGGTTACTAGTAGTTGGTTGGCTGTTCATCCTGCTCAGGCTGAACGCGCAGCCGGGAGCAACGGTTCAGATACGGCAACACGTGCCGCTGGATTCAATTCGATTAAGCGACCCCTATATTCTGGCTGACACGAAAACAAACAGCTACTACATGACCGGAACGGGCGGCATGCTCTGGAAAAGCTCCGATCTGATGATGTGGTCCGGTCCCTACCCCGTCGCCCAAACCGACCCCGATTCCTGGATGGGTCCCAAACCGATGATCTGGGCGGCTGAACTGCATTCGTTCAAAAACATGTACTACTATTTCGCCACGTTTACCAACCGGGCGGTCAAGATTGATACCGTCGGGAAGAACGTCATTGAACGCCGGGCCAGTCACATCCTCGTCAGCAACAAGCCCGATGGTCCCTACGTCCCCATGCACGATGCGACTTACCTGCCCGCCGGTAAGCCCACGCTCGACGGTACATTCTGGGTCGATACGGACGGAAAACCGTACATGGTGTATTGCTACGAATGGTTGCAGACGAATAACGGCACTATTGAAAAAATAGAACTGAAACCCGATTTGAGCGGCAGCTTTGGCGCGGGTAAACTGCTGTTCCGCGCCAGCGATTCGCCGTGGAGCCGTGAAAAAGATTCGACCGGCCGCGACCGACCGAACAAAGTTACCGACGGCCCGTTTCTGTTCCGGACCAAAACCGGCCGGCTGGGTATGCTCTGGACAAGCTGGATCTATGACATCTACACACAGGGAGTAGCTTACTCAGAAAGCGGCACGCTCGATGGCCCCTGGATGCAGGAAAAAGAGCCGGTTACTCCGCCCAATTTTGGCCACGGCATGCTGTTTTACACGCTCGATGGGAAGCTACTCCTGTCGGCACACAGCCACAAAAGCGTAAACGGGCGCACGGTCCGCATTCCTCACCTATTTGAGGCCGACTTATCGGGCGATAAACTGGTTGTCGGTCGTCGCTACGTACCCTGACTAAGCCACATTCGTTGGCAGACAGCCAGCCAACTGGCGCTTTTGATGAAAAAAGCTGATTTAACAATCCATCTTTGCCTTCTTTGTTTCTTGGGGCGTCACCAAAAACATTGGGTGGTTTATTAGGTTTATTTGATAGGCTAAACCAAGTAACCAATGACACAAGCACCCGCTAATTTTAAACCCCTACCTTACAATCCGTCGTACGAGCAACCAGAGCCCGACGAAGCCCAGACTATTCAGGAAATTATTGACACAATGGCCGATATCCAGCGCAAAACGTATCAGTCGCAGGGCCATGCCATCCGGAGTGTACATGCCAAAGGACATGCTATTTTAACCGGTGAGTTACAGGTATACGACAACCTGCCTCCTTACCTGGCACAGGGCCTGTTCGCCAAACCCGGCACCTACTCCATTGTTGCGCGTATTTCCACGCAGCCCGGCGATGTACTGCCCGACAGCGTATCGACGCCCCGTGGTATTTCGTTCAAAGTACAGGGTGTACAGGGCGAGCACCTGCCCGGTGCGGATGAATCAACAACGCAGGATTTTATTGTGGTCAACAGCCCGGTCTTTCCCCAAACGCTGAAAGATTTTCTGAGTGGCCTGAAACGATTCGATCTCCTGACCAACAAGGCGGAGGGGCTTAAAGAAGGAATCTCTAAAGCGCTGCGGGCCGTTGGCGAAGTTGTTGAAAAGGTGAGCGGTTCGGATACGGGCGTGATGGCTGGCATGGGCGGCCAACTGGCGACTCACCCCATGGGCGACACCTACTATTCGCAGGGGGCTTATTTGTATGGTGATTACATGGCCAAGTTTTCCCTGACGCCGGTAACCCCCAACCTGACTTCGCTGAAAAACCAGCCGATCGATATAGACAGTGACGATGACGCGTTACGCCATCTGTTACGGGATTTCTTTGCCACCAATGGGGGTGAATGGGAATTTGGCGTGCAACTATCGACTGACATCGAGAAAATGCCGCTGGAAGATGCATCCGTTGAATGGCCCGAGGACGAAAGCCCTTACCTTCCCGTCGGCAAAGTTACGTTTGCCCCGCAGGAAGCCTGGACGGAAGAGAAAGCAGCCCTGGTCGAAGATAAGATGTATTTCAGCCCCTGGCATGGCCTGGCTGCCCATCGTCCGCTGGGCGTTATTCAGCGGGCACGTAATGCGACCTACAAAGCTTCGGCTACTTTTCGCCGGAATATGTATGGCAAGGCGGAGGATTCGCAAGACCTAAACTAACTACATCTTACTGTATAGTCCGTTAATGAAGAAAGGGAGCTAGTTTTAATAGCTCCCTTTCTTCATTAACGGGCTACTCGACGTATATCAAGGGCGAATAAATACTTACTTACCCGAACCGACTTTACAACTTTAATCAGATTCTAATGCGCTTCAGATTATTAATTAACAGACGATTAGGCTTCTGATACTACCTTTGTGAGCCTGTATCTATAGCTAGAAAATGAAACGTGCCACTAACTACGCGCAGTATTTATACTCATCAATATATTTTCTACTCTTCACGAATAGACAAGAGTTAGATGAGTTCCAGGATGATATCTAAGCCGATTTTCTCTACCTAGTTTTCCCGAACAAACTCACGCTGGTGTAGGATGGGGCTGACTTTTTTCATATTATTATAACGGCTTGAGAAGCAGCCATCGTAAGTGGCCAGTTCGCAAACTCGGTTGTACATACTTGATGAGTTATGAGCCTGGAAGAAGAACTATCCATCCACCAATTTGGCCAGGGCGCTCTATCGGAAGCTGGCATTCTGGATTCTTTTGCTCAGTTGAACGCGTCGCAACAGCGAAAACGGTTTGTTCGATTGTATTTTTACGTGGCTGGCCTGAAGCTATTGGCTTCCGATGTCGATCAGGCCATGGTGGATTGTTTTTTAACAACCGAAAATCCAATCAATAAATACCTGAATCTCTCCTACTTAAGGATTGGCTCAAAGGGCGTCATTTACACACCTTGTATGGAAGAGCCCCCCGGGGGCGATCTGGTAGAGCCCTACAAAGTACTGTTGTATGTGTTCAAGGCGAACTACCAACGGCGCTACTCGACAGAAAAGGACAACCCGACAAAGTGGTGGTACCGTGATTTTTCCAACCCAGAAACTGCTCAGGCCATCCTGGATACGGACAAGCAGTTAGCCGAAGCAATTTACGCCAACGTCAGCTTTAGGAGCGAGTTCGTTACCATGGCGAAATTATGGCATACGTACCAGCTCTACCAACAAGCTTCAACTAGTACGGCGTCCGCTGGGCCGACCACGAATGTCAAGTTTGTATCGTACGCACAGATAGAAAGAGCCCCTGCCTGGACGGCTGCGTATGATACCATGCAGGCGTGCGCTACACTACGCCGTTCGGTTGAAAAAGCCTTGGCCAGGCAGTATGGGCTGGATAGTGACGAAGCACAGCGCTTAACGCTGGCTGTCATTGACCGACATATGCAGGAAACGTATTCCCATGGCTTTCATGACGAGTAACTGACCGTGACCATTTCGTAAGTGGCGGTTCTGTCCAGCCTATGGGGCAGACACAGATCCGCTGATCAAAACCAGTTTATCCGTTTTCGATCAGCGGACGTTTTTTATATCGTCCCCCGTTTGTAGGAGACGGCCGGTTGTTGAATACCCGATTTTTAGTTAACGTATTAAACGGACGTGGGAAAGCTGACAACCTCCCACCAATAGCGCCGGAGTGTCTGAAAACAGGCTACCCACTTCCCGTATGTTGTGGGCTTGGTAATGTATGACGCTACGCTGAGCGCATATGCTTCCGAAATATCTTCAACCGTTCCAGAATGGCTCATGATTACGACTGGTATCAGTTGATGGCGAGGGTGAGCTTTAATTTTTTCCAGTAGCGCCCAGCCATCCTTTCGGGTGGGCAGATAAGGTTCCATCAAAATCAGGCGGGGTACAGACCGGCTGTCGGCGGTGCAGTCGTCCAGGTAGGACAGAACCTGAAGCGGATGGTTTTTCCAGATTGGTTCAACTTCAGGGAATGCCTGCGCCAGGGCTGCCCGAATAACAAGCCACTGGTCGGGGTTATTCTCAACGACTAGAATCGGGGTCCGACGAACTTTCCTGGGTTTGGGAGTAGTCGTGGCCGTGTGGAGGTAGTTTTTAGTAAGCATTCTATGTGGAAAGAGAGTGATTATTAACTAGAACCGTCTTGACTAAGAAGTAGTCCTACAAGTCTACGCAATGATTTTGCAATAAACTACAGGCTTGATTTTCAGCTCATAGTTACCACACTCCTTAATCGTTTGCTGTTTCATGTAACATCAGCTTGCATTTTGTTAAATGGTAGTTCCGGATTATTGAAACAGTTGATCATTACCCATTACATAGTATATTATTATATACTTTATATTCTTATCTATAAACTATCCTTTTACCTATATATACTATTAATATATTATTAAAATCGCTGGCATCGTGCTTTGTACATGCGCCCTGATATAAGCACCATTATAGGGTTAATCAACTGATTATCAAGCAAAATAACCTTTCCCTAAAAATTTACGTCGCCATCCTATTTTTTTAATCAGGTAGAGTTAGTAAAGCCAAAAATAGCGGATTAGCCATCTGTTTCAGAGTACCGTAATCGTATAAATTGTTTACTCTTCGTAAAGCCATCAATTGTCGCTTTAACAAGGCATTTATCCGACATCATATAACCGGTTATGGAGTATAAATCGTATCTGGCTTTTTGGTACAATGTTTGCTCGATAATAGAAAAATAGACTAACCAAGCTTTCTACAGCCATGAAAATTCGTATTATCGTTACAACAAGTCTAACCACTACTGACCTTCAGAACATAGCAGCCTGGTCTATTTTGCTATCGACATCCGCTCTTTTCTGGTATGGTGTAATTAAGCTTATGTAACGAGTACTTGGCTAACCATATTCGTTAACTGGAACTGTCTGACCAAACAGGCACCCCCAGTTAACGAAGAAGCCCGTTGGAAACATAGTATGTTTCCAACGGGCTTCTTCGTTAACAAAATAGACCAATCCAGTCTCTACGTTTTATGCGTACTAGACCGTTAGCTTTTGTATGTTCTTGTAGCTGATCGCAATCGACTCCAGCGGTGGTAATTTGCAAACGTCCTGCTCAACAAAGTAATGAGTCATGCCCGCCGTCTTCTTGGCATCAAAAATCCGCTGGAAATCAATGGAACCCGTACCAACCGGGGCAAAAGCCTTCTCGGCAGTTTTCTCCATGTCTTTTACGTGCCACAGCGGGAAACGTCCGGGATGCTTTTTAAACAGAGCAACGGGGTCCTGGCCTGCCATAGTTGCCCAGTACAGATCCAGCTCCAGTTTTACCAGGTTCTTATCCGTACCGCTCAGCAAGACATCATACGGCAGTTTACCGTCCATTTCTTTGAATTCAAAGTCGTGGTTGTGGTAGCAGAACTGAATACCAGCCGATTTGCACACCTCCGCCGATTTATTGAACAGGTCAGCAAACTGTTTGTAATCATCCAGTTTGGTCCGTTCGTTCGGGAACAGGTAGGCGCAGACCATGTATTTCTGCCCAACGGTGGCCGCATCGTCAACCGCCCGTTTCCAGTCATTTGTGAGCGTTCCTTTCATGGTTGGCATTGTTTTGCCCGACATGTAATGCCCGCTTGGCACCGACATACCCAGCTCTTTGATCAAAGCAGCAAATTCGTTAGGCGTCTTGCCAAAGAATTTACCATCGGAGTAACCAAACGGCTCTACTTCTTTATAGCCAATTTCAGCCACTTTCCGCAACGTGCCTTCGGGGTCTTTCCCCATTAGTTCGCGGAGGGTATACAGTTGCAGACCAACTTTTTTAGGGGATGCCGCGAACGCATTCAGCTGAGGCAACAGGGCTGCGGACGTTGCCAAAGCCCCTAACTTAAGGAACTGCTGGCGGGTAATTTTAGGAGACGGGTTCATGAGCGTAGGAAATGAGTAAGGGCAACGGGCCTTGTACCCGTGCGTTTCGTGTTTAAAGATACACCAGCAACGGAATGATCGTAAATCAGCCGCGGGTAAATGCCTGTACGAACGGATACAAAACGCATTGACTCGCAGCTAACGTACGTATTGACTTTTTTTATACCAAACCTTTTTTCATTGACTTCACCGCATAGTCGGCGGCACGGGCGGCCAGGGCCATGTACGTCAGGGAGGGGTTTTGGGTCGAGGTTGATGTCATGCAGGAACCATCGGTCACAAATACGTTCTTAACGGCATGAAGCTGGTTCCATTTATTAAGCATGGACGTTTTGGGGTCTTTCCCCATCCGAACGCCACCCATCTCGTGAATATCGAGGCCGGGGCTGGCGTGGCTATCCCGTACGCGGATGTTGGTAAATCCGGCTTCGGTAAACATCTCCGTGAGCTGCTCCTGGTAATCCTTCACCATTTTATCGTCGTTGTCGTCGTAGGCAATGGAAATCTTCAGTTGCGGAATGCCAAACGGATCTTTCTGCGATGCATCGAGCGCCAGGAAATTGCTTTCTTTCGGGATGGTTTCGCCCATCATGTGCGAGCCCACGTACCAGCCACCCAGTTTCGGGTTAAGGAGGCTTTCTTTCAGGTCTGCGCCCACTCCGCTCTGGTCGGACCGCGATCCACGCCCGGCCGTAAAACCAGCCGCGTACCCCCTTAAAAAGTTCGTTTCCTGCTTGTGTACGTTTCGGAAGCGAGGAATGTACGGGCTGTTGGGACGGCGTCCGTCGGTGGTTGAATCGAGATCGCCGTCGTACTCGGCCGATACGCCCGCCCGGTAATTGTGAAAAGCCGCGTATTTACCCAGCACTCCGCTATCGTTGCCCAAACCGTTCGGGAAGCGATGGGAGGTAGAGTTCAACAAAACCAGATTCGAGTTCAGCGCGGCCGCATTCAGGAAGATTATGCGGGCGTAGTACTCGGTCATTTGCTTGGTATTGGCATCGACTACCCGCACGCCCGTGGCCCGACCTTTCTTTTCATCGTATATGATGGAATGAACGACCGAGTTTGGCCGAAGGGTCATTTTGCCCGTTTTGGCCGCCCAGGGAATGGTTGACGAGTTACTGCTGAAATAGCCCCCAAACGGGCAACCCCGCTCGCAGATTGTCCGGTGCTGGCACTGCGCCCGGCCCTGCTGGAAATGGATTGGCTGGGCCTGCGTAATGTGGGCCGCCCGCCCCATAATCACGTGGCGATCCTTATACTTGCCCGCTACTTTTTTCTGAAAATGTTTTTCGACACAGTTCCATTCGTGCGGGGGCAGAAACTCACCGTCGGGCAACGTGTCCAGCCCATCCTTGTTCCCCGAAATACCCGCGAACTTTTCTACGTAGCTATACCAGGGAGCAATGTCGGCGTACCGGATCGGCCAGTCAACCGCAAATCCGTCGCGGGCGGGCCCTTCGAAATCAAAATCACTCCACCGCTGGGTTTGGCGCGCCCACATCAGCGATTTCCCCCCCACCTGGTAGCCGCGAATCCAGTCGAACGGTTTCTCCTGAATGTACGGATGCTCGGCATCTTTCACGAAAAACTGCTCTGTTCCTTCGTAAAAGGCGTAGCATTTGCTGATGATGGGATTAGCTTCCTTTACCTCGCGCGTAAGCTGGTTGCGGTGCTCGAACTCCCACGGCTGCATGTTGGTCGTCGGATAATCGGTTACGTGCCGAACATCGCGGCCCCGTTCCAGCACGAGTGTCCGCAGTCCTTTACCCGTTAACTCTTTGGCGGCCCAGCCACCGCTGATGCCCGATCCAATAACAATAGCGTCGTATGTATTGAGCGCCTGCGCGTCTATATTCAGGTATGACATTTAGTTTACGGTTTGGGTTTTTGGTGTACGATTTTTGGTTTACGGTTGGCTGATGCGCCCATGTACCTACGAAAGCAACACTCGCGCGTCAGCCAACCGTAAACCAAAAACTGTAAACCAAAAACCTACTTTGGTTGAGAAGCAGTTTTAGGTTTAACGGGAACACAGCCGTAATAATGGCCGGGAATGAACTGGTAGTGCGTTAGGTTGGTCATCACGTACTCCGATGTCATATACCCCCGAATGGTCAGGTTTTTCACCAGCGAATAAAAATCTTTCTGCGCGCTATCAGTCGATTTTGACAGTTGTGTAAGCAGTGCCGTGCGCTGTGTGGCGTCTCCTTCCGCAAAGGGCTTGCTGAAGGCTGTTTTAGCCAGACCATCCAGCGAATCAAGGCCTTTCTGAAGATTTTCCTGGGTCGCTTTGTCGTAACAGTCAGCCACCATTTTCTGCACGAACTGGTGCACGTTCAGCGCTTTGGCACCGGGGGTATCCGTAACCGGAATAATAGTTTCGACTAGCTCGGCTAATTGGCTGGCCTGACCAGCCGAGAGAATTTGTTGGGTCGACTGGACCGTTTCGATTGACCAGCCGTTGGCCCAGGCCGGCAAGCTAATCAGCCCGCCAATAGCCCCGGCCATTGTCTTTAACGCGTTACGTCTTTCCACAGGAATAGGTACGACAACTGAATTGATAAGATAACTACTGACGATCAGCTACTTGATTGATGAAACGTCGAGAACGAAGCGAATGACTACCAGACCGGTAGAACCGGAGCAATCGTCAAAGGCCAAACGCTTGGTATCGTCAGGGTTTAGTATGTCAAAGATACAAAATAAACCCTGACGATTTATACGATCCCCTCGCCTGGCCCCTCACTTTTCGGATAATCAACGCTGCCTGAGCAAAAGTCTTTTATATTGATAGAGAAAGAGTATTAAATGCTCATTAAATCATCCCGTTCCTGTTTTCCTGTGCAACATTTAGGTTTCGGTGAGCGTAATCCATGTAGATAAGCTTTCTCCGCTTATCCGGCAAACTATGAAACAACACGTTGTGAACAGGGCCAGACTGGCCACAAAAACCGGGCTTTTTACTCAAAAAAAGCCGTTGCCGTGGCTGCTGATGGCAGGCTTTATTTTATCCCTGTCCGCCTGCAAGAAAACGACGGATGATGTCAGCCCGCAAACGACAGCAATGACGACGACCAGCGAAAATACGACGGTCGATAGCTGGATTCTGAGTCATATGCGAGAGGTGTATTACTGGAACGACAAGATTCCGGCCAGTCCGGATACAACACTGGCCCCCGACTTATTCTTCGATTCCCTTCTGAACAAGTACAATGTTACCACAAACCCCACCGGCGACCGTTTTTCGTGGATCGAGAACGACGCAAACACGCTGTCGGCGGAATTGAGTGGCCAGTCGGTAACAACGGGAATGGACTACAACCTGTATCTGCGTGCGACCGGATCGACGGGTGTGATTGCGCAGGTATTGTACGTACTGCCCGGCTCCCCGGCCGCGAAAGCAGGACTGAAACGGGGCGATATCATCTCTAAAGTAAACAGTCAGTTGCTCAACACAACGAATTATTCAGACCTGCTGTCGACGGGGACAACATACACATTTGGCCTGGCGACGGTTAGTGGTTCGACACTGGTCGATTCTGATCAGACCAGAACGGTAACCGCCACCGTTTTCCAGGAGAATCCGGTGTTTCTCGACTCAGTCTATACGATTGGCAGCAAAAAGGTCGGTTATTTTGTCTACAACCAGTTTGTACCGGGTGCCAACGGCAGCAAAGCCAATGAATACGACGCCCAGATGGATGCTGTTTTCAGCAGCTTCAAGGCCCAGGGCGTGAATGAACTCGTGCTGGACCTGCGCTACAACCCCGGCGGCTACACGTCTTCGTCGGCGAACCTGGCCAGCCTGATTGGCAAAGGCATCAGTTCCAGTCAGCTCTATTTCCGGGAGGAGTGGAACAAAACGATTACACCACTACTTCTAGAAGACCCCCAGTACGGCAGCAGCTTCTTTATCCAGAATTTCCTTGATAAGTCGCAGAACATAGGCGGCAATCTTTCGCGGGTGTTCGTGTTGACAACCGATCACACAGCCTCCGCCAGCGAGCTGATCATCAATGGCCTTCGTCCGTATATGCCCGTAACAACCATTGGCACCACCACTTACGGTAAAAACGTAGGATCCATTACCATCGCCGACGAAACCGGCAAGATCAAGTGGGGCATGCAACCTATCGTCTTTAAGTCGTTCAACAGCGCGGGGCAATCGGATTATTCAACTGGCTTTACCCCAACAGTCGAGGTTGAGGAACCAATTAACCTGTTACCCCTAGGCGACGTAAACGAACCGCTGCTCAACGAAGCCCTGTACCAGATCTCCGGCAATACGGCCAGCGGGCGTCGGGCTGCGGCTGTGCGAAATCCACTGGTACAGATGGGGTCTTCGCTACAGAAAAAGGCGGCTGGTCAGTCCATGATTCGGGCTTTGAAGAGCCTACACTTATAATCCCTGTTTTTTTGCTTTGCATTCCAACGACTACAGCACAAAGGGGGTCTTTGTGCTGTAGTCGTTTTTTAGTAACCATCATCTTTTCATGAATATGACACTAATTAAGAATTTTTATGAGATGAGTACGTTGGTATGTAAGACTGGTTTGACGTAGTTTTGTGTGACGACTTTGACCAATCAATCATCCAGATTAGCGCAACGCCAATCGTACAGGTGATTCCCAAAGACTTTTTTATGGGTTGACTCATCCCGGTGGGGATGGCAAAATCGTCGTTTTTAACTCAAATTGGTATAACTTTACGTTTTAGTTCGTTCGTTTACGCTCTTTTTCATGATTCATTTACCATTCCGATTATCCTCGGCAATTAACTCTCAGCCGCAGTCCGTAGCTTCCGAGACCTTGATCTCCTCTGCAACCAGAAAAACGAAAAACCAGCAGCGCATCAACTGGGCACTGGGTGTCGTCGCCATTGGCTGGGCGGGTTTACTGGCCGGCTGTAATAGTTCATCTACGGTATCTGTACTGGGCGACTGGACCGTTAAGTCCGCCTTTGAAGGCGTTGCCCGTTCTGAAGCGTCGAGCTTCGTGATCAACAACATCGCCTACATGGGCACTGGTCGTAATGCCAGCAACGAGCGTCTCCAGGATTTCTGGTCCTACGATCCGTCCAAAAATGCCTGGTCGCAAAAGGCTAATTACGGTGGGGTTGCCCGCTATTCGGCTATCGGTTTTGCCGTTGGTAACAAAGGCTATATCGGTACCGGCATCAATGTCAACAGCGACAAGCTGAAAGATTTTTATGCGTACGACCCAACCGCTAATACCTGGACAAAAGTAGCTGACTTTGGCGGTACGGCCCGGTACGGCACCATGGCTTTCGCCATTGGCAGCAAAGGCTACGTGGGCACCGGTAACGACGGTAACTACCTGAAAGACATGTGGTCGTTCGATCCAACGGCGAACGCCTGGACGAAAGTAGCTAGTTATGGTGGTGCCAAACGGGTGGGTGCGGTTGCTTTTGTAATCAACAACATGGCCTACGCGGGCACGGGTAATAACAACGGAACAGGTCAACGTGACTGGTACGTGTATGACCCCGCAACAGATGTATGGACGCAGAAGCTTGACTTCCTGACCGACCAGGCCGTACAGCGCAGCAACGGTGTCGGCTTTGCCATCAACGGGAAAGGCTATGTTGCCCTAGGCGAGAATACAAACGTCTGGCAGTACGATCCAGCCACGGATCTATGGACCTCACTGGGTTCGTTCGAAGGTTCTCCCCGGGTCAACGCAGTTGGCTTTGCGATTGGGAACAAAGGATACGTGACAACGGGCAGCAACGGCACAAGCCGCTTCGACGACCTGTGGGATTTCGATCCAACCATAGAGCAGGTATTATAACGGGCAGAATGCCTCAACAAACATGAACCAACCAGCACAGACGAATCTCGTTCGGAAAGGGTTGCTTCTGGTGTTGCTGGTACTGGCGATTCTGACAGCCTATATTATTTATCAGCGGCAAAACCCCTACACGGTTGAGGTTTTTTCAACGCCGGGCGGGTGGGGATATGCCGTTCTGAACCACGGAAAGCCATTTATCGATCAGCCTACTATACCGGGGCAGCCTGGTACAGTAGGCTTTTCCAGCGCAGCGGAGGCCCGTCGGGTCGGTGAGCGGGTGGTGGAGAAAATACAACAGGATAAGGCCCTGCCTACCCTGACGAATGACGAACTACGCCAGTTGGGCGTAAAAATTCCCTGAATTATTTGCTTATGCGTACTCTCTGGTACGCCGGTTTGCTTTGGCTAGCCGGTATAGTGCTGTTTGCTTGCCAATCGGGCGACCTCAATGTGGGGCAGTCGGTAATCAATCCGCAACAGTTGCAGGTCCAATCCGTTGATTCGATGTCGGTGAAGACCGCTACGGTTATGCGAACGGACTCGTTTCTGACGTCGGGCGATGCCGATATGGTTGTGGGTCAATGGAAAGACGCGCAAACCGGGCAGTTGAGCACGCAAGCTTTTGCGGCAATTGACTACCCGACCAATTCGCTGGTTTCCCAAACGAACTTGCGGCTCGATTCTCTCGTGCTGGAATTAGGCTATTCGTTTACCTATGGCGACACAACATCGGCCTTTAGTCTGGGCGTTTACCCGCTCAGCGCACCGATGCTCGCCCGTAATTACTTTAACACCAGTACCGTTGGTTACGCGGCAACGCCCCTTGTCCAACGGACGTTTATCCCCCAGCAGAATAGCGGAAACCGGCTGCTGCAGATTCGAGTTCCGGACGCGCTGGCACAGGGTTTATACGATAAACTCATCAGCGGTGAGATCACGGACAACACGTCCCTGAACAATTTTCTGCCTGGCTTCGCGCTGATTGGCAAGTCAACCACAAATACGTTTCTTGGCATGTCAACCAGTGCTTCCGTTAGTGGTCTGCGGCTTTATTACCACGATACGGATCTCAACCGAACCGCATCGACGCTGTTGTTCCCGGTAAGTTCGCTGCATTTCACGTCATTTAAGAATGACCGGACCGGTACGCCACTGAGCGCTCTCAAGAGTCGATCCGATGTGGTGAGCAGCACCCTGACCGATCATACTACGTTTGTCTCGCTGGCTGCCGGTCTTCAAACCCGCCTGGAGTTTCCGTATTTGAATGATTTTTTTCGTCCAGAAAGTTTTGCCGATCTAAACCGGGCGCTGCTGGTGATCAGTCCTGTTCGTCGGAATTCCCGTGACAATATGGCCCCGCCTTCGAGCTTGCAGCTTTACCAGACCAATAACCAGAATGAACTGATTGCTACCATACCCGGCGGATCGACGGGTTCCGATGTTGCCTCAGCGGGTTATTATCTGGTTCCCGAACCGATCACGCCGTTGATCACGGATAGCTACACCATTGATTTGACCTACTACATTGGTCAGATTCTTAAGAAGAAAGCATTGGCTCAACCGCTCATGCTGACGATCCCGGCCCCATCCAGCGGTATATTCACGTTGAAAACACTGATCCAACGGGTAACACTTGGTGACCAGCTTCGGCAGAATGACCAGATGAAACTGCAATTGTTTATGACATCTGGTTCCTAGATAAGTTAGTATACGACAAAAGCAGCGTGGGGTCTGATTTTCCAATCAGACCCCACGCTGCTTTTGTCACGTATTGATCCAAACTAAACCATATTTTACAACCCCGCAAGCGTATACACCGTTCCTTTCTGCGTATCAAACGACGTTACATAACCCGTGTCCGTTTTGGTAGACGTGGCTTTAACACCCTGTATGCGCACTGGGCGGCTGGTTCTCAGTTTGCAGGGTTCGCCAGCCAGCGACTTAACGGTGGCGGTAACCAATCGATGGTTCTTCCAGTTCATACCAACCTCAAATCCACCCCGCGCTTTCAGACCCGTTACGCGGCCATCTTTCCAGGCATCGGGTAAGGCAGCCAACAAATGAATATCGCTTAAGTGGCTCTGAATCAGCATCTCGGCCATGCCTGCCGTACCGCCGAAATTACCGTCGATCTGAAAGGGCGGGTGAGCATCAAAAAAGTTGGGATACGTACCACCCCCGCCCTGGCTTGCGTAGCGGGTTTGGGTTTCGCTGGTGAACTGCAACAACTCCCGCAGCAGTTTATACGCATGGTTTCCGTCGAGCAGCCTTGCCCAGAAATTGATTTTCCAGGCCCGGCTCCAGCCCGTTCCGGCATCACCCCGCAGTTCAAGCGTTTTTTTTGCCGCGGCCGAAAAGTCCGGGGTCGTAATGGGCGAAATTTGCCGGCCAGGATGCAGCCCGAACAAATGAGATACGTGCCTGTGTTGAGGATCGACATCTTCCCAGTCCTTATTCCACTCCTGAAGGTTGCCCTTGTGCCCAATGTGCAGGGGGTAAAATTTGTTTCGTTTCTCCATGAGCAGCGTTCTAAACGCAGCATCGGTGTTCAGAACGGCAGCCGCATCGATCAGGTTGGTAAACAAATCCCACATGATCGACATGTCCATTGTGGTTGCTACCGAAATGGAGGCTGGCTGACCTTTCGAGTCAATGAAATCATTTTCCGGCGATACGGACGGTGACACAACCAGATACCCATCTTTATCCTCAACAAGCCAGTCCAGGTAAAACTGAGCCGCACCTTTCATGATCGGATAGGCCGTTTCGCGAAGGAATTTTTTATCGTCCGTAAACCGGTAATGCTCCCAGAGATGCTGGCTCAGCCAGCCTGCCCCCTGATTCCAGTTTGCCCATTTCGGATCACCCTGTCCCCGGTCGCCAACGGGGTTCGTAATGGCCCAGATGTCGGTATTGTGGTGCGCTACCCAGCCCTTCATGTTATAGAACTCCTTAGCCGTGACCGCGCCGGTTTTGGCCAGCAGGCCGATGAAGCTTAATAGGGGCTGGTGCAGTTCCGAGAGATTCGTGACCTCAACGGGCCAGTAATTCATCTGGGTATTGATGTTGATCGTGTAGTTGGAACTCCAGGGAGCCCGTAATTCCTTGTTCCAGATTCCCTGAAGATTGGCGGGCACGTCGGTTACGCGGGAGCTGGAAATCAGCAGGTAACGTCCGTATTGAGCATACAGTGTTTCAACGCCGGGGTCATAGGCACCTTGGCTGTACTTCTGCAAACGCTGGTCCGACGGTAAGGCCGCATTGGCATTTCTGGCCGTCGTATCTGTCACCTGAAACGTAAACCGATTAAAATAGGCCTGGTAATCAGCCGTGTGCCGGGCGAGCAAAGTCTGGTAATCCCGACGGCTGGCCTGCTGAATCAGGTCTTCGGCAAGTTTGTTCTCATCTTTTCCGTCTTTGTCCGGGCACTTGTCGTACCCATTGAAACTGGTTGTTGCAGCGACCAGCAGCAGCACTTCCGTTGCCTGCCGCACGTGAATACCGGCGGTGTCCGTTTGTACACTTCCCCCCTTATTGATCGCCTTCAGCCGGAGCTGAAACCGCATGCCCTTGCAGCCCTCGGTATCTTCATAAATAACGGGTTGCCGGTCTTTTGAATTGTAATAATTGGGATCGACCTGCGCGGGGGCTTTCCCGCTCATTACCAGTTCACCCTTCGCGTTGGCAGTGTGCTGAAACCGTAAGGGGCTTTTAGTCGATGCATCGAACGTGAGTTGACCGGGCTTGCTGGCGGTCAGGCGAATAACCAGCACACCATCGGGAGCCGATGCGAAGACTTCGCGCTTGTAGGTTACCCCGTTCGCGGTAAATCGGGTTGTCGCTATGGCCTTCTGAATGTCCAGATCCCGGTAATAGCCGGATGGCTTGGCCCCGTTGACGTTCTGCTTCAGCGACAAATCACCCAGTGGCATATACGACTGCGTGTACAGGCCCTGCATGTGTTTCACCAGATCAACGGCCTGCGTGTAGTCTTCCCGTGCCAGCGCTTCCCGAACTTTAGGCAGATACGTTGGTGATTCCGGATTGACGTTTCCTTTTACCGGGCCACCCGACCAAAGCGTGCTCTCGTTGAGTTGAATGAGTTCGTTGTCGACGTGGCCAAATACCATCCCCCCTATACGTCCGTTACCAACCGGAAGCGCTTCCGTCCAGGCAGCGGCCGGTTGGTTATACCAGAGTTTAAGGGGTGATTGGGCAACCAAAGAGGATGGAATAAGCAGCGACAGAATTAGCCAGCAATTTCGCGTCATGTCAGGGTAATGAATGTTGAACGGATATAAAGTAGCCTAAAAATAGGGCTAGTTAATCTGGAAAGCAGATTTCTGCGCTTTTATCCTGAAAAGCCTGATTAGTTCCCAAGAAATTACGCGCCAGATTCATCCTAACCCAGCAATATACCCACTAACCATCCGCAACGGTTGACCACTGCTTCGCGTAAGTAATAGTACCGGCAAAACACGCAAAAAATGCCTTTACGGGGCTTGATTGAGCTTTTGGCTGAGTTGGCAACCGTCAGCAAGCTACCGGCAACAGCCGTAGATTTTGTTAAAATAGCTTAAAAACAGGGAGCATTTGTGCTTACCAGCAACCTAGATCCGTACGATGGAAAACCTGTACGTTACCTTTTAACCCGTGAGACAGCGGATAAACTGAATAGAACAACCCATGGAACGTACACTCACTCCGACCGAAGTTGCCCAGCCAATCCTGATCCCAACATCGACGTTACAAGTGCTGCTTTCCCAGTCGGAAGACGATTTTTATGGAAGTCTGCAACGGTTCTGGAACACGGTCGCACAAACCGAAGAATAAGCATGGGCCTACAGAAGGAAATTCATCTTCTATCTGGCGCAGACGAATGGGGGATTTGGAATCCCTTATCAATTCAAAAAAAATGAGTCTATTCAGAGTTGGCTAAATCGTGTTTCGACAACAGAATTCGCTCAATTGACAATGGCAATTGAGTAGCTGGTCACTCGGGAATACCCGTTTGCTAATGCAAACGGGTAGCGAATCTATAAGATGATCGTCGCCAGGCCAACCGCAAACAAGACCGAAACAACAAGGATACCCGTCCAGGTGATGGTGTTAACAGGATCTAGCGTAATTGAAAGAAATCGTTTCATATCTGTGCAATTTTAAACCAGTATTATTCAATAAACGCAATTCAGGTCACTTTAGATTTATTTTAAATGAATAAATTTTGTTTTATCGTAAAATTACCTGCTGCCCAACGGCTTACAGGAAATTCTTTTGCCGTTGTTACCTACCTATTTTTGGCTTTGCCGAAGGCTATCCCCTGAGCCAGCCGCTTAGCTGTCTTTTTGGGCTGGCGACTAAAATGATGCCGTCTACATGCTGTTTTGTCAACGGATTAGTCAGAAATTCGCGGCATGAAAAACGTATTCATTACACTGTTCGCCATGGCTTTGCTACAGGCTTGTGGACGAACGGAAAAGAAACAGGAAAATACCGCTCAAACCGTTCAGGCTTCGACCGATTCAGCCACTACCTCCCCGTCACCGAAAACTAGCACCTGCCAGTCAATCGTGAAGGCCGGTAAACTGGGCAAAACCGATGTGTATCAGGAGTCGGCTAAAGCGCTGACGGTTTCAGTAACGATCGATCAGGATACCAGTTCGATGCAGGTGGCCGACGGATGCTACTTTAATAATACGGTAACGATACGGGCCACTAAAAAAACTGGAAGTCAGGTGTTTAAGCGGACGCTCCTGAAAGATGACCTGATCTATTTTACAAAGAACGACAAGCCCATCGAACAGGGCATTCTGCAAAGCGTTACGTACAAGCCCACGTTCAACGGTCAACGGTACATCACCGTTTCGATGCGGATCGCTGCGCCCGGCAGCAAGAACGCGTCCGATTACCTGGTGACGATGAATTATTTTGGCGAAATCATTAAAGTGAAGTAAGTAGTCTGAACGGAACAGGCCCTCGGTCGTTATTCTTTGTATGGTAAAATCCTCATTCGGCTCGCTGCTGGCCCGCGTCGGGCTCGACTGGTTTATTCTCGCGTTGCTGGCTATGATCGGGTTGGCCAAGCTATGGCCCGCCCCCGGTGTTCAGGAAGGCCCGTTTTCGTTGTCGGCACTGGCTAGTTACGGGGTCTCGCTGATCTTCTTTTTGTATGGCCTGCGCCTGGACTTTAACCAGTTGAAGGTTGGTCTTCGGAATTACCGGCTGCACCTGGTCATACACATAACCACGTTTGTTATTTTTCCGGCGGTAGTGCTGGGGGTGCGTTCACTGTTCCTCACCCCCGACACCGAATTACTTTGGCTAGGTATTTTTTACGTGGCGGCTTTGCCCTCTACGGTGTCGTCGTCGGTCGTGATGGTTTCCATCGCGAACGGTAATATACCGGCGGCTATTTTCAATGCCAGCATCTCCAGCCTGATCGGCGTCTTTATTACGCCACTCTGGATGAGTTTTCTCCTGTCCAGTTCAAACGGGCAATACGACCTGTCCAGTGTTATTGGCAAACTAACGCTACAGGTAATTGTGCCGGTGGTATTAGGCATTTTACTGAATCGTAAACTGGGCTGGTTTGCCGAACGCTACAAGGCCTACCTGCGCTATTTTGATCAACTTACCATTCTGCTCATTGTCTACACGGCCTTTTGCGAGTCATTCTCGCTCAACTTATTTGCCAGCTACTCGGCAGCCGATCTAGTAGAACTGGCGGGCATGATGCTGGCCTTGTTTTTCCTTGTTTATGGCTTCATTCACCTCCTGAGCCGACTGCTAACCTTTAACCGTGAAGACCGGATTACGGCTTTGTTCTGTGGTTCCAAGAAGTCGCTGGTGCAGGGTAGCGTTATGGCCAATGTCTTGTTTCCGGGGGCGGTGGCCGGGGTCGTCCTATTGCCCATTATGATGTACCATGCGCTTCAGCTTATTGTAGCCAGTATTCTGGCGCAGTCGATGGCGCATCGGCAATCAGAAAAAGAAAAGGCCATTCAGCCGTAGATCTGACCTGTTCGGGACGCTAAAACAGGCACTCGACCAGATGCCCCAATCCCCGCATTAAACGCTGTACCGCGGTTTGTCTCTAACGATCAAGTAACACATAAAACAACCAACTGATCATGAAAAAGACAATCGCAGCCGCCCTTACATTGTTCGCTCTTGCTTCTGGTGCCACTTTCGCGCAGGGCGTTTATTCCAGACCTTTCGACAATCGGCCGGCACAGGGCGCGCAGTACAACAACGACCAGTATCAGGATGAACTGAAGATCGACCGCATCGATGCCCTGGTTGGTTTGACCCGCCGTCAGGAAAAGCAGCTTCGCAAGATCGAAAACAACTACGATCAACTTATGGCCCGCAGCCGCATGACGCCCGATGGCTATCGGCAGGTTCAACTCCGCAAACGTCAGGATATTCTGGCGGTACTGACCTCCGCCCAGCGCGACCGTTTGTTTGCCGTTCAGCAACCGAATCGTACGTATAACCGCCCTACTCCCTACGGCCGCAGAGGCTAAATATAGCCCGTCCATTCAGTATACGCAGGTGGCTCCCCGAGTTGGTGCAAACCAATCGGGGAGCCATTTTTACTTATTTACAGGTTTACCGATAAAAACGGATAGCTTTTCTCCAAACTTAACAAATTCTTTACAGCGCTAATCAGACTTCATGATAACGCTGTAAATCAACGACTTACTACGTCGCACGCCTGAGATCCAGACGCCGGGTCTCCCCAGGAATGTCCTTCCTGCACACTGGCGCCCAAAACGGCTGTATATTTCCCGACTGGTCTGCCTTGACCTGATTTCTGGGCAATGGCTCATTCCGGATAGGCTGACACTAAAGTTCAGTACAGCGTTTTGTCCGGAACATAACCAACGCAGACCAGTTTACGGGTTGATCTTGCCCAGGCACTTGCTTTTGAACGTACATGAAACACGATTTTGGCCCCGATTTTATCTGGGGAACGGCGACGGCAGCTTATCAGATTGAAGGCGCTGTTGACCGTGACGGGCGAGGGCCATCCATCTGGGATACATTTAGCCATCAGAAAGGTAAAATTAAAACCGGCGAACATGGCGATGTAGCCTGCGAGTTTTACGACCGATATGCTTCCGACCTCAAACTCCATAAAGAGCTGGGGTTCGATGCCTTTCGGTTTTCACTCTCCTGGTCGCGGATTCTGCCCGAAGGCACGGGCCCACGCCACGGCGGTCGCATCAATCAGGCCGGCATCGCGTTCTACGATCAACTGATTGACCATTGCCTCGCGCTGGGCATTACCCCCTGGATTACGCTGTATCATTGGGACTTACCTCAGGCACTTGAGAATAAGGGCGGCTGGCCCAACCGCCAGATCGTGGACTGGTTCGGCGATTTTGTGGATGTCGTTACGAAAGCATTCGGGCATAAAGTAAAGCACTGGATTATTTTGAATGAGCCACTGGCTTCGTCCATTCTGGGCTATTTCACGGGGCAGCATGCCCCCGGACGGCGGAGTTTTCGGAACCTCCTGCCCGCTATTCACCACACCGCCCTGGCGCAGGCCGAAGGGGGGCGCATTGTCCGGCAGAACGTACCCGATGCTCAGGTAGGCACTACGTTTTCCTGCTCCCCTATTGATCCCTTTACCCCCCGCGACCAGGCTGCCGCGAATCGAGTAGACGCCCTCCTGAACCGGCTTTACATCGAACCCGCTCTCGGCCTGGGTTACCCCGTCAATGAGCTTCCCTTTCTGGGTGGCATTGCCAAGAAAGTCGCCAAACCCGGTGATATGGACCGGCTGGCGTTTGATTTTGACTTCATCGGCTTACAGCATTATTTCCGGGCCGTTGTGGAGCAGTCGTATTTTATGCCCTACTTGTGGGCCAAGGATGTGTCGCCCTTACGGCGCAATGTCCAGACCATTACCGAGATGGGCTGGGAAGTGTATCCGGAAAGCATGTATCGGATTATCAGACAGTTCAGCCAGTACGAGGGCGTCAGAAAAATTTACATTACCGAAAGCGGAGCTGCTTTCTACGACTCCGTGGAGAAAGGCCAGGTGGATGATACGGCACGGGTAGCGTACCATCAGACGTACATACGGGAAGTGTTGCGGGCTAAACAGGATGGCATTCCGGTGGAAGGCTATTTTGCTTGGACGTTTCTGGACAATTTCGAATGGGCCGAGGGGTATCGGCCACGCTTCGGGCTGGTCTACGTAGATTTTCGGACGCAGCAGCGAATTGTCAAAGCATCAGGGCGTTGGTTCCAGCAGTTATTGACAACGACGCACCCGACGGTCGAGGGCTAACGAAGCCGGCATTGCTCACCGAATGGATTACTTGAGACTGCTGACGAGGTTCTGAACCATCTCGGTTATGAAAGCGCCCGTATACGGCCCGAAACGATTCATCTCGTGAATGTCGTACGGACTTTTCGGGTCATAGTAATAACGGTCGGGAACAATCTGACCAATGGTACCGCCATTGTAACTGGTTATCACAAGGTTGTTCCGCTCCCCGGTAGGCGTCGCCTGTAGTGCCGACACCAGTTCTGAAGAAAAAGCCCCCGGATTGCCAATAAAAACGGTTTTACCAATACGTAGCGCCTTCAGGTCCGCGCTGTAGTCCCCGTAAATCGCTTTCACCAGCCAGGGCTTAATTCGCCAGTTCTGGCTAATCCGCACCTGTGGATCACTTTGGATTAACGGAACCGTTTGGGCTACCAGTACACTGTCTGTACGAAGCGGCAGACGTTTGAGCATTGGCACCGCGCGGGCCAGCAGGCCATTTCGATCCGAAGCCGTATCGGAGCCTGAGCGCCCATTCGTTTTCTCAGCGGGGCGATCTATTCCGCCAGCCATGTATACAGAAAAACTCCCCGTACCTTTCTCTAGTTGGGCTGTCATGACATCGGCCATAATACGCCCTGAAGGCAGATTTACCGGATCGGCAACCGGTTGGGGCGTATTGGCAGAGCAGACTATCGCCGATTCACCGGTCTGTTTTTGTACTTTCAGAAAGTGAGCATCCTCCAGCTTGCCATAGCCAATTTGAACAGGAGCTCCGTTTTTCTGAGCGGTCGAAATGGCTTGCAGAGTAGCCCGTGTGAGGTTGTCGACCAGCTTTTCATCATAGTCGCCCAGGCTCTTCTTACTCGCGTAGTCATTAGCCCATCCGCCCCGGTTTGGGTACGCGTTTGTAGCTCCCAAATACACGTTTTTCCAGTCAAAGCCAAGTTTGGGTAAGCGCTTTTGCAGTTCAGCAGCTACCAATGGCGGCATCATCAGCAGGTCGATGCTAAGAACAACGGCTCGGGTCGTTCCATTGTCGAATACGATAGCCCGTGCAAAACTCGAATCGGGAGCATCTGATTCTTCCGGAGCCGCTTTCGTCGCAGAAAAGGCAGCGTCAATGCTCACCTTCGCCCATCCCGCGCGAATAGCGTGCTGCGGGGGCGGACTCGACACGATCCACGCAAATCGTTGCCGCGTAAACCGATAATACAACGCATTTTTGTAATTGGTCTTATCGACCAGAGCGATGCTGAACGCGAGTCCGTTGACAATGATAAGCGCCAGGACAAAGGCAATAAGACGGTATTTGGACTTCATTGACGGGCTAGTTAACAAGATGTTGATTCGGCACCATCATCGGTCTACTCGGCAACCGGATAGCCTTTATCGAGCCAGTCTGTTTTGAGATTTTTGGCCAGATTCAACAATTTATGGTTCTTGAAACCTAGCTCATTCAGTTTCGTGAACGCGGGTCGTACGTTCGGGCAGTTTTTGAATGGGCAACAGCCGCAGTAAATGACAATGGCCCGATCTTTTGGTTCTTTGCTGAGTAGCTTCTCCAGTTTGGCCAGGTTGTCGGCTTCACTACCGGGTCCAACGCCCAAGGAACCTTTAATGGTAGCCGCAGGGCCAATGCTGATAATAAGGGGCTTTTTGGCCGATGGGTCGTTGATCGTCTGGGCCAGATCGGCGGGTTCCAGTAGTTGTTCGGGGCTCCAGGGCTCGGTTTTTTTCCAACCGGTCTGACCGAACAGGATGAATAGCAAGATGGCTACCAGAGCAAGCGGAAAGATACTTTTTTTCGATGTTATCATGAGTGTGCCAACGCAGTGCGCGTCTGTTGTACGTGGTCAACTAAGGTAGGCCAAAAGTACGTAAAATGCTGGCCAATCAGATCGTAATATCGTTCCAGATCAAGAATGGCCGTATCCAGTCCGGACGGAAACGCCGTTCGTCGGGAAACACCTTTGAGCGACCGATCAACCCCGTCGATAAACTGGTAGCTGGTTAGCCAATCCTGCCGAATCATATAGTCGGCCATTCGCGAAGCCTCCGACGACAACCGGGCCTGGTTATTCAGCAGGGTCTGATAAAAATAACGAACAAAATCAGGCAGGGCTTCGCCCGTCAGCTGCTCGAAGTGGAGCGCCAGGTAATGATCAAAGAAAATATCGACAGCCGCCCCGGCATACTTATGGCAGCGGGGATATAGTAGATCGCGCACAGCCGCCACGTCGGGATGGGTATCCGTAAAGGAATCGATGGCGCGGTGTACCCGTACCCCCATAACCTCTTCAGGCAACAGGCGATGGCGAGGACTGGCGGGGTCACCCTTTATAAAATCGCCGATGAAATTTCCGATAAGCAAGCCCGTGTTCCGGTCCGACAGATAGCCATGCGCCAGTATATTCATACCGTCTTTCTGGCTATGGGCGGCTCCGACATGAGTGTAACGCCCTCGCCCGGCACATACCGCTCGACAGCGACCCCGAACCGACGCAGAAAATCCACGCCTTCGTCGGACCCGATTCCTTTGTATTCCGCGTACGAATGCAGAAAGACGACCCGCGCAATTTTCATGCTGTAGATAATCCGGGC
Source organism: Spirosoma lituiforme (assembly GCF_054776635.1). Taxonomy (NCBI): domain Bacteria; kingdom Pseudomonadati; phylum Bacteroidota; class Cytophagia; order Cytophagales; family Cytophagaceae; genus Spirosoma; species Spirosoma lituiforme. The sequence goes on along the minus strand of NZ_BAAHBO010000001.1, from coordinate 77,735 downwards.
GCAGGCGATGCAGGGCGATAAGGTTACGTAGATCGTTGAGCCCTCAATTTCGGAACCGTTTTTTGCCGCATACAGAATAGCATTTTGTTCGGCATGGAGCGCCAGCGAGCACGATCCTTTCGAATCGCGGGGACAACCCACGTCGGGAAACTCCTCATCGCAGTTGTGCGTCCCGGCGGGGGGGCCATTGTACCCGATCGAAATAATGCGGGTGTCGCGGGTCAGGACGGCCCCAACCTGGGCTTTGATGCAGTGCGACCGCTTGGCCAGATTAACGGCCAGGTCCATAAAAATATCATCAAACCGGGGCTTGGCGGCTGGCCCGCCCTCCCGGCCTGGTGTAGATGCCCTTGATTGATGGGCATCCGGATGAATCTGAAAATCGGATGTGTCGGTGGTAGGTACCATGCGGTAAAGATCAGGCTAAAAAAATTCGTTCACCATAAAATTTGCGTGAGTAAGCGTCAAACTTTACGATGAACGAGTTGGTATTGGTGTGCGGCAAGGCGACTCTCCTACCGCTTTCGTCTCCCCGAATAGTTGCCCGAGGATGTGGTTTTGCCCGCGTTTCCTTTGGCGCTGCCCAGCAGTCGTTCCACCAGATCCGGTCGATTGAGTTTGTTCAGCCGATTCCGAATCCAGTCTTTATACTCCGGTTTGTACCAGAAGAAATACCGATTCTGGGCCTGCTTTTCGTCGCGCGTTTTAGCCGTCTTAACGGGCTTCAGCGTGTACGGGTGAACGCCCGAATAGTAGATTACCTCGGCCACGGTCATGGGAGTCGGCGTAAAGTCCTGCACCTGCTCCAGCTGAAAACCAAGGTCTTTGGTCTCAGCCGCCAGATTGGCCATGTCCTGTTCTTCGCAACCGGGGTGCGACGAGATGAAGTAGGGAATCAGGGGCTGCTTCAAGTTATGCTTTTCCTGAATCTGGTCGTATTTCTTCTTGAACAACTTGAAATACTTGAACGATGGCTTCCGCATGATCCGCAACGTGTCATCAGCGGTGTGCTCAGGAGCCACTTTCAGGCGACCCGACACGTGGCGCGTAACCAGTTGCTCCATGTATTCGTCGTGGTTGCCGTCGCTGTTATTTTTATTAAAATCATCGACCAGCAAATCGTAACGTACCCCGGAGCCAACAAACGCTTTTTTGATCGCGGGGTTCGCGTCGACCTTGCGGTATAACTCGGTCATCGGCTTATGCGACGTATCCAGATTGGAACAGATAACCGGGTGAATACAGCTCGGGCTTTGGCAACGGGCACAGATAGCCTCGTCTTTGCCTTTCATTTTGTACATGTTCGCCGACGGGCCACCCAGGTCTGAAATATATCCTTTAAACTCCGGATGCTTCGTGATCTCTTCGACCTCTTTCAGTACGGACTTCTCGCTCCGCGAGGCAATAAACTTGCCCTGGTGCGCCGAAATGGTACAGAAGCTACAACCGCCGAAACAGCCCCGGTGCATGTTCACCGAAAACTTGATCATGTCGTAGGCCGGAATCGGACCCCGTTTTTTGTATTTCGGGTGGGGCAACCGCGTATAAGGCAAATCGAATGACTTGTCGATCTCAACCTCCTCCATCGTTTTGAAGGGCGGATTGATGACCAGTACCTGATCGCCCACCTGCTGGGTAATCCGGTTGGCCTGCCATTTATTCGACTCCACTTCAACGATTTTGAAGTTGGCTGCGTACTTGATCTTATCCTTCAAGCAGGTCTCATGACTCGCCAGTTCAACCGTACTCCAGTTGTTGTAATCGCCCAACTGGGTACTGCCGTCGTGCATGAACGCTACCTGGTTGATGTTCCGCATAGACGAAAAAGGCACACCCTGCCGCGCCAGTTTCAGGATGTCGCGCAGGGGTTGCTCGCCCATGCCATACACCAGCATGTCGGCTCCGGCATCGACCAGAATGGACGGCATTAACTTATCCTGCCAGTAATCATAATGCGTTACCCGGCGCAGCGAAGCCTCGATACCACCGAGGAGCACCGGCACATCGGGGTACAGTTCTTTCAGAATTTTGGTGTACACAATCGTGGCATAGTCGGGCCGGAAACCCGCTTCACCGCCGGGGGTGTACGAATCATTCGAGCGTAACCGTTTGTTGGCGGTATAGTGGTTAACCATGGAGTCCATACAGCCCGCCGTAACGCCAAAGAAGTATTTGGGCTTGCCGAATTTCTTGAAGTCCCGCAGGTCGTCTTTCCAGTTGGGCTGTGCGACAACCGCCACACGAAAGCCTTCGCTTTCCATGATACGGCCGATCACAGCGGTTCCGAAAGCAGGGTGATCGACGTAGGCATCGCCTGAAACCAGCACAATGTCCACTTCGTCCCAACCTCTTTTTTCGACCTCTTTCATTGTGAGAGGTAACCAGTCTGTAATGGGTCTTTCAATCATGAGCTCGTGTAATTATCTACCTGAAAAACATCGAAATTACGAAATAATTCACCAACTGGTCGTGAATCATTCATTCTATACGGATCGGCCGCTGAATAGTCCGTCATTTTGGTCAATTTCGGCCCGGTCAATTTAATGTCTTTTCTATGCCCTTACTCAAAGCAGCCATCATCGGTGGCGGCAACATCGCCGATAGCAATCATATTCCAGCCCTTCAACAAGTAGCTGACCGGGTAGAGGTGGTCGCCCTCTGCGGGCGCGACCTCGGAAAAGCCCGCGCGCTGGCCGATAAACACAGCATTCCCCACGCGTTCGATAACACCCCTGCGCTCTACGCTCAGTGTGCGCCTGACCTCGTCGTCATTTGCACACCCAATAACCTGCACCATCCTCAGGCGATGGAAGCGCTGGCGCATAACTGCCACGTTTTCTGTGAGAAACCACCCGCTATTTCGGCTCAGCAGGCCCGCGATATGGCCAATATGGCGGCTCAAAAAGGCCTGACGCTGGCCTATAACTTTCAGCTCCGGCAAACAAGTGAATGGGAATTATTGATGCGTTGCCGGGCCAATGGCCTTCTCGGTGACATTTACCACATCAAAGCCCATTTTCTGCGTCGACGGGGTATTCCCGGCTGGGGTTCGTTTACCAATAAAGCCGTGCAGGGCGGAGGTGCGCTGATGGACCTGGGCGTTCACGTTCTTGATTTAGCCTTGTATGCGCTGGGTTACCCAACGCCCGATCAGGTACTGGGCAACACGTATGACCTGATCGGGAAAACGGGTGGCAAAGGATTAATGGGCAAGTGGAATCCAGAAGTGTTTGAGGTAGAAGATGCCGCCACGGCTTACCTCTCCTTTCCAGACGGCGCATCCATTATGTTGTCGGCGTCGTTTGCCCTGAATACGCAGGCCGACAAGGACCGAAACCTGGAAATTTTCGGCAGCCAGGGTGGCGTAAAGTTGTTTCCCTTTTCGCTCCACACCGAAATAGCCGGGGAGTTGGCGGATATTCAGTTTCCGTATCTGGAAGAAACGGACATACAACTCAACAATACAATGGCGTTTCTGGATGCCTGCGATGGCAAAGCCTCTACGGTGTGCACGGCTGAACAGGGAGCCATTTTACAGGAAATTGTGGAACGTATTTACCAGTCCGCCGAGCAACGGTAGTACAATAAAAGCACAAAGATTAGAGAAAACTGCTCCGTTCTTTGTGCTTCGATCCGTCATTAACGAACTCAACGTCTGGCAATTAAGCCAACACCTTGGTCGAGCGCAGCCACTCGGGTTTGGTCGTTGTGACGCGGGCTTTCAGCTCATTCAGCATGGCGTAGAGGCCGTAATAGGTCCGGTTCACATACAACCCATCCTGCGAGCCACGGGCAACTTTCGAGTTTTTCAGCTCGTCAACATTGGCTAACCCTTCAGCAAAAGCATACACGCGATTGAAGTAGGCATCATCCCCAAAGTCGAACGAGTCAACCGCGAAGGGCTCCGCCAACATCCGGGTCATCTGCTTGAATAAGTCAGAGAAGAAAGCCCGGTCTTTGGGCGAGTCCTCGTCAGTGAGGAACTCCAGATTCTCGAAGATCTCTTCCGTTAGCTGCTCATTATCAATGGTATCCGGATTAACGAGCAGAAAATAGTTGTCGTAATAAAACTCAGGTATGACCTTCACACAACCGAAGTCGATGACGCCCATCCGCCCATCCGCCCGCATCAGGAAGTTACCCGGATGGGGATCGGCGTGGACCTGGCGCAGGGTGTGAATCTGGAAATCATAGAAATCCCACAGGGCCTGCCCTATCCTGTCCCGAACCTCCTGCGACGGATTCGTTTTCATGAATTCTTTCAGGTGCATGCCATCCAGCCAGTCCATGGTCAGGATACGCTTCGACGAGAATTCGGGGTAGTATGTCGGAAATACCAGACCCGGAATATGGGCGCAGGCTTCCGAAATCTCGATGGATCGTCTCAGCTCAAGTTCGTAGTCGGTTTCTTCCAGCAGTTTCGACTCCACTTCGCCCATGTACCGGTCAATATCCCGTTCGTTCAGGTTCAACAAGCGAACAGCGAGCGGTTTGGCAATTTTCAGGTCTGAACTAACCGCATCGGCTACCCCCGGATACTGAACTTTGACAGCCAGCTTTTTTCCATCCTTCCAGGCCTGATGCACCTGCCCAATGCTGGCAGCATTAACGGCTTCGGTGCTAAACTTATCGAACAGCTGCGTGGGCGTTTTCCCGAAATACGTCTTGAATGTTTTGACAACCAGCGGCCCCGACAACGGTGGGGCCGAATACTGCGCCATCGTGAATTTGTCAGAGTAGGCCACCGGCAGCAGGCCCCGATCCATGCTCAACATCTGGGCCATCTTCAGAGCCGACCCTTTCAATTCACTCAGCGCGTCGTAAATGTCGGCGGCATTGTCCTTGTGCAACTCCTCTTTCGACAGGCCAGGATCGAGCAGCTTCTTGCTATAATGCTTTATGTAGTTACCACCAACCTTAACGCCAGCCTTCATGAACTGACTGGCACGCGCAACCTTACTCGTCGGAACGGATGTCTGGATTTTCATATTCAGGAAAGAGCGAAAGAATGAATGAGCGATAGAGTGAAAATTACCGATGCTAACTCGCGCTCGTTTTTTCACTCTTTCGCTCATCCATTCTTTCACTTATTTGTTTTGGTACATGAACTTGGCAAAATCGAACAGGGTATCTAACGGCGAACGGCCGATGAGATCAAAAGCGGTGTTAACAGACTTCTCAATCGCGGAGTCGGTTTTTTCAAAGTTCCTACTCACATCGCGTATCCAGAAGTCGAGGAGATAAAGCGTTTGTCCCCAAAGTGCGTCCGGATATCGGTCGGTCACAAACGGGCGCGGCTCCACTTCCTTACTCTCCCGCCCTTCGGCCAGCAAATCGCGGGCGTAATCGAAAAACTCGTCTTTGAAGGGGGTCAGGATAGGCGTTTTAGGCGTCATGCTGCGAAAGCCTTTTCCCTTGCTCTGCTCTTTAAGTCGACCGAAGCTATACACAACAAAACTACGTTGCGCTTTGAGCAGCTCAATCCAGGTATAATAGAACGCCAGCAGTTTCTCCCGAACGGAATATCCCTGATAGGTTTCGTCGGATTCTACGGTTGTTTTGGCATCTTTGAAGAAAGCCAGCCAAATGTCCGCTTCAATCGCGTCGAATGAAGTATACTGCGTGTAGAAATCAGCCTCGGCTATTTTTAATTTCTTGGCAAACTGAAAAACGGAAGTAGGTTGTTTACCATGTTCAAGTACGTATTCCGTGTACGCTTTGCGGATTTTTTCTAGCATGTCCATACAAAAGGACAACGGCCCGTTCACGAAAAAAGTTTAGTCGTTTTCTGCATCCGAAAGCCCAATAACTTCGTGTATTTTTGCCCTGCTTTACCGGAAAAACCGACCCGGCAAGCTGGTGATAACTAACTAATTCTCGGGAACTGTCATGAATAAACGAACAATGTGGTTTTGGTGTCTGGGGATGCTGATCAGCGTGTATAGCTTTGGCCAGTATGGTGGCTATGGGGGTGGCTACGGCGGGGGCATGGGGGGTCGTGGTATGGGTCAGAGTATGCCCAGTAGCCCGCCAAAAGCGTCAGTGCCGAACATTGCCGGCGATATGGCCCAGAAGGAAACCAAATGGCTGAAAGAAAATCTGGAGTTGACAAAAGAGCAGGCTAAATCTGTTAAGCAGCTCAACAACGAGTACGCCAGTCAGCAACAGGATGCCATCAAAGATATTCTTGGCACTGGTGGCGGACGACCTTCGCCGGAAGCCGTCAAGCAGGTGAAAGATATGATGCTGATGTTCAACGAAGAAAAGGAAGAGAAGCTAAAGCCGATTCTGACGCCGGAACAGTGGACACTCTATCAATCCAAAAAAGAAGCCATGCAGAAGGATATTGGTGGCTGGCGGCCCGCGGCCCCGAAAAAAGACTCTACAAGCCGGGCTGCCAACTGAACGCCCGGCCCACTTCCTGGACCAGTTAATTGTTTTTCGACAAATAGCTTAATTTCCTAACCAGATAGTAAGTCTAAGGACCAAGTTATTTCGTAGGTGTGTGGATATACCTTGTATCAATTTATCCAGCTTATGAAACGCGCATCCACGTTACTCTTTTTAATCTGTTTTTGGTGTTCGGACGGGATGGCCCAACCGGCCCAAAACACCACCCAGGCCATCCGGTACATCAAGTTAGCCAATACCCTTCGGGCGGTCGAAAAATCGGACGAGGCCATCAGCCTGATCAAACGAGCCCTACCCGCCGTTCAGAAAAACAATTTTTACTGGGAAGCCGTCGCCAACGAACTGCTGGGGTTGTCGTACATGGATTTGCGGGATAGCACAACCGCGATCAGCTATCTGGAAAAAGCCCGCGCGCAGTACCTGAAACTCAAGTACGTAGCCAGCGCCTGGGGCGTCAATGAGATTGTCCGGAATCTGACCAACAAGAACCTGTACGCGGGCATACAGATTGGCACGTCGACCATTAAGCTGGCGATTCTCAAAACGAAGTACGAGACCGATTTCTACGAAAAGGAAATTAAATCGACGGTCGATATAGCCAACCCGTCGGCTACGTTTTTTGCCGATGCTTCCGGTAGCTACCGCCCTACTCAGGATGCGCTGAAAGTGTGTCTGGACTCTATTCAACGTTATAATATCCCCAACGAACGGGTGTTTATCGTGCTTAGCAACGATGTTCGGGAAGAACTCGCTAGAAACCCACAGAACAGGAAGAAAATTTATGATCAGCTAGCGCGTGTGCTGCCTAACAGCAACCTGAAAATAGATACGTCGCTCACCGCCGATCGGGAGGCTGAACTGTTTACAACCGGTGCCATTCCCCGCAAAGTGTGGCCGACAACATCGGCGCTGGACATAGGTAGCAACAGCACACTGGGTGGCTACTTCGACCAGGCGGCCGGACCCGCTAACAAAACATTCCACGGCATCCACGTTCCGATCGGGATCAACTCGCTCGTTGGCCAGATTGACAGCAAGCGGTCCATGAACCTGGACGCCTACAAAAAGGAGGCACAACGGGTTGTCAAAACCATTATGGATCGTGAACTGACTCCACGTCTGAACGCCAGCAATCGGGGGTTGCAAAATCGCAAAACAGTAGGCGTGGGTGGCGACATCGTATGGGCGCTCATCACGTATCTGCATCCGGAGAAAGCGGGCGTAACAGCTGTAGCCATCACGATGGATGATGTGGACCGTTTCAAACGACTGGCCCTGAACGACTACCGCGAATTGACGAAACCTAACCTGAGCGAGATTGCCAATCCGGAGATTAAAGCGCAGGCTGAGAGCGACATCGCTACGATTCAGAATGAGCTCAATGAAAAACAGATCATTGCCGGTGCCCTGTGGCTGGATGCCATTATGAAAACGTACTCGGCTATGACTGGCGAACCCAAGCGGTTTGTTTTTGTCCGGAATGCCGATGTAGGCTGGGTAACCGGTAAATTTTTAGAGACAATCAATTTTGAATACGAGTCAACGATTGCCAAAGGAGCCCTGTATACCCGGTAGAGAGGAAGGATTGTAGTAACAAATGAGGCCGTCAGTTGACGATATCGTTGACTGATGGCCTTATTCGTTAAACCGGCTATTTCCTCAATCTGTTTTCGGTCTTCATCGCAACTCCGCGACGTACGCACCCATCTGCCGCACGGAATGACAGGTGATATTACGGGTGCTGGCTTCCGCTAAAAGCCTATCCGTCAACGGTGTTTTGTTCGAATCATCGAAAATAATGTGTTTTGCTACGACTCGTCCGGCGAGCTGGCTCCAGTCGTGCAGGGCATTCCGACGAATGATGAGGTAATCTACAGCGGCTGGTAATCGCCACCGATTTCTGCCATCTAGTTTATTAACCAGCAGCAGCGTTTTGCCTCGCCAAACCCACAGACCGTATTCGCGGGCCTGATAATAGCCGGGGATGCGGTTGAGCGTATCCGGCGTATCACCCTCCGGAGTATTGCCCTTTCGCCCCGTATGAACAATAGCAAGATCCGAAATACCCCACTGGCCAAAAGTATTCTTGAGGTAAAAGTCGAATGAGCGCGTATCGGATCGATCAAGATCCGTTAGCAACTGACTCCGGTACCCGGCCGTAAGGCTTACCGCCGTTCGATGAGGCAGAAAATGAACGGCCAGCCGCTGCTGATGGGCTTGCTGATAATCGCCCCACGTGGTTACCCCCGCCAGAAGTAAAGCGCAAACACAGGTAATCCATAGATACGTCCGGTTGCGGGAGAGCAGCAAGGCCACCCCGCTAAAAATAACCGCATACGTTAGTATCATAGCGGTTTGGGAAAGCCACAGGCCCTCCCAGGCGGCACCAGGAAGCTGGCCCGTTTGCGTAACGGCGTAATTGAGTAACCAGGCAACCTTGTGCAGCAACCATCCTAATCCGTCATTCAGGTAAGGTACCCAGCCAAACGCCAGCACCGCCATGGCCAAGGGCAACAGAATCTCAGACATGACAATCACAATTGGATTGGCCAGCAGAAAATACGTGGGAAACTGGTGAAAATAGAAAACACCCAGCGGAAACGTGATCAGCTGGGCCACCAGCGCCACGGCCGTTAATTCCCACAGCCGGTTCATCCACGTGTACCGAAACGTAATGGACTGATACAGGGACGACTGCCAGGCACTGATGCCACCCACGGCCAAGTAGGACAACTGAAACCCCGCGGAGAACAGGGCGTATGGGTCGAAGCATAGAATAAAAAAAGCGGATGCCCCCAACGTGTTCATTAACTGCTGCTGGCGCCCCGTTGCATTGGCAACAATCAGCAAGGAGAACATGGCCGCCGATCGAAGCACGGGTGGCGAAAACCCGGTAACCAGGGCATAAAACCATAAAATGACCAGTTGAATAGCGGCCATCAGCAGTTTTCCCCGTGGCCGCTTGATCAGGAAACTGAGCAGGTAGGTCAGCACCGCAAACAGTATCCCGACGTGCAGGCCCGACACCGATAAAATGTGCACGGCCCCGGCTGCCGAGTAGGCCCGGTACAACTCCGTATCCAGATCGTCGCGCACGCCCAGAATCATAGCGTTCACAAGACCGTATTCGGCCCGGCTGCCCACCTGGTGGGTAAAAACGCTATCGGCCCAGCGGTTAACAACGGTGGCCAGATTCGTGATCCGGCTGGGTGGCTCCATACCCAAAACCGTTCGTTCGAACGGTCGCAGGTATTGCTGGTGATAGATGTTCCGATAGCTGAGGTACCGTTTGTAATCAAACTCGCCGGGGTTCAGCGGTGGGTCAATGGGTCGGGGGGCACCCGATACCAGCCACACTTCGCCATAGCGGGGCATGGGTTGCGGTACGAATGCATCATTCGCCTTGTCTACGTACACAATGACGCGGCCGCTGAGAGGTTGCCAGCCAGTTCCCCAGTTTCCCCGGCGAATGGCTACCTCGACCCGAAAGGTTTTGGCCCGCTCTTCGGGCTGCGCCGTAATGACGCCCTCGTACGCCCTGAGCGTATCGGTGAGGTGAACGATACTGGTCGACTGATTACTCGCCGTGTGCTGATAGGTAATGGTCCAGCCGAGTGCCAGAAGAATCCATAATCCACCAATGCCGGAGGCAATTTGAATGGGTTTGATCTGGTTGCCCGCTTGCCGATACATACCCCACCCGAGCAGGTAACTACCCAGAAACAGGGCGGCTACTGCCAGTTGCGGGTAATCCGGTAGCTGGGTATACAGGAGTATGCCCGCAATCAGCGCCAGCGCATACCGAACAAAGGGGTTACCTTTCATTCTTTGGCGTAGGCAGATCCGGGCAACACCATTTTATAATGCTGTATACCAGCCTCTTCAAATAGAGGACCGACCGGAATAAAACCAAAACCAGCATAGAGAGGCATGGCCGTTACCTGGGCGTGAAGGTAAATCCGCTCAATAGGCTCGGGCTGCTGGCCGAATACATCGTCCAGCACGGTTTTTACTAGGGCCTTGCCAACGCCCATCCCCCGAAAATCGGCGAGGACGGCAAATCGTTCCAGTTTTACGCCGTTCGATGTCCGGCGCCAGCGGGCCGTACCGCAGGGTGTACCATCGGCACGGGCCAGAAAATGGGTGCTGCTTTCTTCAAATTCATCGTACTCCTCGCGCGCATCAACGTGTTGTTCCTCAACAAATACCTCACGGCGAATAGCAAAAGCTGACTCCAGATCAGCCGAATTGGAGATGGGTAAAACGTTAATCATAAAATAGATTGGTTATCCGTTTAGGGTTTACGGCACAACGTAGACGACCGCCAGCAATACGCACGCGTCATCCAATCATTTACCAGAAACCGCGAAATACCGCGATCTGCAAACCGAGATCAGTGTATCAGTAAGCGCTTACTGGCCATTTCGCTGCCCGTTTTGACCCGAACAATGTATACGCCCGACGCTAATCCCTGCACGGAAAGGTTGACCCGGGTGCTGGGCGAATTAGTGTACGAATAGGTTCGCATCTGACGCCCGGTTGCATCGAATAAATCGACACTAAACGTCTGAAAACCCTTCACCTGCACATCAACAGAGGGGTCTGTTGTGGTTGGATTAGGGTATAAGCTCACCGTAAGCGACTCAGTTTCTGTCAGGGGCGACGCGACCGACTTGAGCAGCTGCGCCCGCCGGGGGCTCAAGGTCATGACCAGCCGCATACGGGCAACCTGCCCGGCCGTAAACAGATTCATGCAAGCATCGGGCCAGTAATTCATGTAATCTTCGATCAAATCACGGGTTTGCTGGCCATTGAAACAGGTCGAATACGTCTGGTTACAATTGAGCAATCTGGAAACATCCGAGCGATCTTCGGTTGGTGGCGTATCTGCTACATAATCTTCGGCACAGCCATTTCCATCCCCCCAGGTATGAATCAGACCCAGCCAATGACCGATTTCATGCGTCGCCGTGCGCCCCAGCGCATAAAGCGATGACGTGCTAACCGTACCGATTCGTTTACCGAAATAACGGTAGTCAATAATGGTGCCATCGGTAAATTCGTTTGACGAAGCCGGTAGCCCTTTCAAGGTATCGGCGGCCGTCGGAAACTGCGTGTAGCCAATGTACGTATCCACTTTGGTCACCCAGATATTCAGGTACCGATTGCTGGGCCAATACGCAATTTGAGACAGTAATACATCGTCATCGAACACGTTGAACGAAGATTTCTGCGCGTAATAATGTCGGGTAATACCACTCGTTGCATTGCCATCGGGATCTGTAGTAGCCAGGTAAAACTCAAACCGGGCATCGGCGCCAATCGAACTGGTATTGAACCCGTTTGTGCCTTCTTTTCGCCGATAATCCTCATTCAGAACCTGAATCTGAGACAGAATCTGCTCGTCGGAAATATTAACATTGTTGGCGCCACCAACCGTATTCGACGCGTTGCTGTGCACGACGTGAACCACGACCGGTATGCGATAGACGGTTTCGTCGACGGCCTGCCTCAGCGATTGGTTGTTTGCCTGAGCCTGTTGAATCAGGCGATTTAATTGATTGAGCTGACCCAGTCGATTTGGGTCACGTTGCTGAAGAATGCGCTCATGGTCAACCACCCCGCAGCGGTTGGTCAGTTCTTCCGGGCTTGTCTGCGCCCAGCCAGCCGAGGTAGCTATCAATAAAAACAAACCGGCCAGCCAACGCCAGCCGGTTTGTTTTTCTCTGGTCAGGTTACTATTGACCTGCTGTTTCATACGCTGTAATAATTTCGCGAACGAGCCGATGCCGAACCACATCCCGGCCATCCAGCTCAACGAACGATATTCCCTTGATGTTTTTCAAAATATCGACGGATTCGATTAACCCGGATTTTTGCCGGTTGGGCAGGTCAATCTGCGAACGGTCACCAGTAATAATGGCCTTCGACGTTGGCCCCATCCGGGTCAGAAACATTTTCATCTGCATCGGGGTCGTATTCTGCGCTTCGTCGAGCAAAATAAACGCATTGTTCAGCGTCCGGCCCCGCATGTAAGCCAGGGGCGCAATCTCGATAATTCGATTCTCGGTATAAAACTTCAGCTTTTCGGCCGGAATCATGTCATCGAGCGCATCGTAGATCGGGCGCAGATACGGGTCAATTTTTTCCTTTAAATCGCCCGGCAGAAATCCCAGATTTTCGCCGGCTTCTACCGCCGGTCGGGTTATAATGATTTTCTTAACTTCTTTATTCTTCAGCGCCCTCACGGCAATAGCCACGGCCGTGTAGGTTTTACCGGTTCCGGCCGGCCCGATGGCGAACACCAGATCGAATTTCTCGGCCGCTTCGACCAACCGTTTCTGGTTGTCTGTCTTTGCCCGGACGACCACCCCGCGTGTTCCGTAAACCAGCACCTCATCATCATCGGGCGGCACTGGTGGAATGGCTCCGGTACCGCTCACAGGTAACCCACTATGGCTAAGATAGCTCTGAACATTCTCGTGGGTAATTTTCCCGTATCGCTGGTAATGTTCCATCAGCGAGTCCAGAATATCACTAATACGGCTAATTTCGGGCGTCGTGCCCTTAATACGAATCTCGTTGCCACGCGAGATAATTTTGCTCATGGGGAACGCAGCAGCCACTTCTTTAATATTGTGGTTCTCCACGCCCAGAAAGTCGATGAGCGATACATTGTCGAGGGTGATGACTTTTTCGACCAAACGATGAATTGTGTTAAAGTGTGATTCCGAAAAGTAAGCGATTTCTTTAGGTGTACAACACGTTTTATCGAAAATTTATTCACCTGCTCCCGTTTCTTATCCGCCGATATTTTTTTGCACAAAACGGATATTTTATATCGGATAATCTTTATCTTGCTGAGGTACAGATCACTACTCTACTCCAGTATTATGTACGCCAAGCCATCCGGTGACCGTTGCTTAAAAAATCGATTTTTTTTTCAGCCTGGTAGCATCAACATTACCAGAATGTTACGGCCGTTTTTGCGCTCATCATGCCTATACGCAGGCCGGGCTGGACTTGGCTTGTGGGCGATGAATTGCGTAAACTTGCATTAACAGATGGAGAATAACGCACGCCCCAACCAGCACCTTCGTAAGCCTTCGGCCTTTGCCGGGGGTCGTCAGCAAGCCGGAAACCACTGGCTCGATACGGGCCTTGGCAAACTTCCCCCCCAGGCACTTGACCTCGAAGAAGCCGTACTGGGCGCTCTGATGATCGAAAAAGACGCGCTGTCGTCGGTTGTCGATATTCTGAAGCCAGAAACCTTTTACAAAGAGGCCCATCAGCGGATTTACCAAGCCATTCTGACCCTATTCGGCAACTCAGATCCCATTGACCTTCTCACCGTTACCCAGCAACTGCGTAAAACCGGTGAAATCGAACTGGTAGGGGGCGGTGGGTTTGTTTCGGAACTTACCTTCCGGGTCAACTCGGCTGCCAACATCGAATACCACGCCCGGATTGTGTCGGAGCAGGCGCTCAAACGGGCGCTCATTGCCATGTCGTCAACGATCTTGCGCGACGCCTACGAGGACACAACAGACGTCTTCGAACTGCTGGACCGAACCGAACAATCGCTCTTCAAGATTTCGGAATCGAACATCAAGAAGAATTACGCTGACATGAGCACCATTGTCAGGATGGCGCTGAATGAGCTGGAAACCAAAAAAAATCAGGAGGGCTTGACCGGCGTTCCATCGGGCTTCACCAATCTGGACCGCGTTACATCAGGTTGGCAGCCAACCGAATTAATCATTCTGGCGGCCAGGCCAGCGATGGGAAAGTGCCTTGGCAAAGGCACCAAAGTGGTTATGTTTGATGGGTCGCTCCGCAAAGTAGAAGATGTACGCAAAGGCGATTTGTTAATGGGTGACGACTCGACTCCCCGGCGGGTATTGAGCATTGCTCGTGGCCAGGAGCGCATGTACTGGATTAGACAGAACAAAGGCATTGACTACCGGGTCAATGAGAGCCATATTCTTTCGCTCAAGCGAAGCCGCAACGAAGGTGGCCATGTAAAAGGTGATGTGCTTAATATTACCGTTCGGGATTACCTGACCAAATCAACGAAGTTCAAGACAAATTACAAAGGCTATAAAGTTGCCGTTGATTTCCCTGAGCAAGCCGTTTCGCTTGATCCCTATTTTGTGGGGTTATGGCTTGGCGACGGTCATTCTTACAGTTCCCGAATCACGAATACCGATACCGAGGTCATAGACTATCTGCAATCTTACGCCGATGATCTTGGGCTCAGCATGACCACGTACCAGCAAACAGGCTGGATCAATAATTATGCAATCACATCCGGACGGCGTGGTGGTGATCAGTCAGGACAAAATTCGGTATTCAGCATTCAGTCTGAACTGAGAAAACTCTCCGTTATTGAAAGCAAACACATTCCTCGTACGTACCTGATCAATTCAACAGAAAACCGGCTTAAGCTATTGGCCGGGTTGATTGATAGTGACGGGCATTATCAGGAAGAGTTTAATTGCTACGAGATTACTCAGAAGAATAAAGAACTGGCCGAGCAACTAAAATATCTGTGCGATACGCTTGGTTTTCGTTGTTCGCTTAAGGAGAAAAAAGCTACGATTGCCAGCATAGGGTTTGTTTCAACCGTTTACCGACTTCGTATTTTTGGTAATCTTGATTCGATTCCGGTTCGTATCGAACCGCACCGGCGGACCGGAAAGAAAGCAAGAGCATTGAAAGCGCGTGCTGACTGGCGGGTTACCGGTATAGCTGTCGAGTACGATAAAGTCGATGATTATTACGGCTTTTCAATTGACGGAAATCGGTTGTTTTTGCTTGAAGACATGACCGTCACGCACAATACGGCGTTCGTTGTTAGTGCCCTGCGGAACGCAGCTGTCGATCATGGTAAACCCGTAGCGATTTTCTCGCTGGAGATGTCGTCCGTACAGCTGGTGAATCGTCTTATCTCGGCCGAAGCGGAAATTGATTCCGAGAAAATCAGAAAGGGAACGCTGGCTCCGCACGAATGGACGCAATTGCACCACAAAATTCAGCGACTGACCGAAGCGCCCATTTTCATCGACGATACCCCTGCCCTGTCGATTCTCGAACTCCGGGCGAAGTGCCGACGATTAAAAGCCCAGCACGATATTCAGATGGTCGTGATTGACTACCTCCAGCTGATGTCGGGTGATACGTCCGGCGGCCGGGGTGGTAACCGCGAACAGGAAATTGCGTCGATCTCGCGGGCGCTGAAAAACCTGGCGAAAGAACTGTACGTACCCGTCATTGCCCTTTCGCAGCTAAGCCGGGCGGTAGAAACACGGGGTGGCGACAAGAAACCACAACTGTCTGACCTTCGGGAATCGGGATCTATTGAGCAGGATGCCGACATGGTTTGCTTTCTGTATCGTCCTGAATACTATAACATTACGGCCGATGAAAACGGCAACTCAACAGCCGGTATCGGGGAAGTTATTATAGCCAAAAACCGGAGTGGTGCGCTCGACACGATTCAACTCCGGTTCATTAACAAATTCACTAAATTCTGCGACCTCGACTCGTATTTCGAACCAGTGCAGGCGCAGGGCTTTGCACCGGACGTTAACGGCTTAAGCAGTTTCGAAACACCGCCGTCGGCGGGCAGCGTCTTTAAAAGTAAGGCGAATACCATGTCGAACTTCGGCAATGCGGATCCGAGTCAGGAAACCCCGTTTTAGTAACACAGACCGCACGGGCAGGGCCAATTCTGCCCGCATAGCCACAAACGATCAAGCCGTCTGTTCCCACCCCCGAATCTATCGGAACCAGGCCAGACGGCTTGATCGTTTATACGTATCGTATACACCTACAATCCAACCAGCGTGCGACCGAGTGCTACTAGAAGTTAGGCTTCAATAGATACTTATTATAAAACTCATCGATTACTCTGACGGCCTCGGTAGGCGTATCGACAATGCTGATGAGCTTCATATCTTCCGGGTTGATGTTTTGCTGTTCGCCCAGCATCACGTCGGTTATCCAGTCGATTAGTCCCTGCCAGTAAGTCTTTCCCACCAGCACAATCGGAAAGCGCGCAATTTTGCGGGTTTGGATCAGGGTTATGGCTTCGAACAGCTCATCGAGCGTGCCCATACCACCGGGCATGACAACAAACCCCTGCGCATACTTAACGAACATTACTTTCCGGACGAAGAAGAAATCAAAGTTGATGCTCTTATCGGGGTCAATGTAAATATTACTGTGCTGCTCAAACGGTAATTTGATGTTCAGCCCAACGGACTTCCCACCCTGTTCGAAAGCCCCTTTGTTACCGGCCTCCATAATACCCGGTCCTCCGCCCGTGATGACACCGTAGCCGTGCCGGACCAATTTGGCGGCTATTTCTTCGGTCATTTTATAATAGGGACTATCCGGCTTGGTACGGGCTGAACCGAAAATGGACACACAGGGACCGATCTTCGCCAGTTTATCAAAGCCTTCCACGAACTCAGCCATTACCTTGAAGATGACCCAGGAATCGGCGGTTTTTATTTCGTTCCAGTCATGGTCCTGAAACGCGTCTTTGATTCGTTGTTCGTCGGGCGTCAGCAGTAACTCGTCGCGCTTGGGTAAATCATTGGTAATCCGTTCGGTACTCTGCGTTTCAGAGCGATGAACATTTTCTTTTGTTTCTTCCATTTACGTATTAAAAAAGGCAGTGGGCGCGAAACGTACTCACTTTACAGGTAAATAAAACGTCATTAATTGAATTAAAACTATGTCGACAGCCACACCGACAGAATTTATTACGGATGGGGGAATACAGTAACATCTGGTTCAGGTGAAACGTTTCATTTTATTGAATACGTGCTTTGCGATTACGAAACGCTGTATATACTCAAAACCTAGACTCACCGGGAAATTGGTCAAAAAAAAATGGCCCGAAATATCCGGGCCATTAGTCGCTAATCTGGTTTCCAGCCTTTTATAACCGTCGGCTTTCCAAAAAGTTTTCGATCCGGTCCAGGGCTACCGTCAATTCATCAATCGTCGGTAGGCAAACGATCCGAAAATGGTCATTGTGGATGTAGTTGAACCCATTGCCTGCCACAACCAGCACCTTCTGCTCGATAAGCAGATTCAGAACAAAGTCATCATCATTAGCCAGCCGAAACTGGGTCAGATCAATTTTCGGGAAGATGTACAGCGCCCCTTTTGGCTTCACGCAGGTGATGCCCGGAATAGAGACCATGCGTTCGTACGCCAGCATCATCTGCTTATAGAGTCGGCCCATGGGCATTACCAGATCGTTGATACTCTGGTAACCGCCCAGCGCCGTTTGGATGGCGTACTGGGTAGGCACGTTGGCACAAAGCCGCATGCTGGCCAGCAGTGTCAGCCCTTCTATGTAGGATTTGGCGCGTTGACGGGCACCGCTCAGGATCATCCACCCACCCCGGAAACCAGCCGCCCGGTAGTTTTTCGACAAGCCTCCCATCGTGATGCAGAGAGTGTCATTGATCATTTTGGCGATCGGGTAATGAACATGTTCGTCGTATAAAATCCGGTCGTAAATCTCGTCAGCAAACACAATGAGTTTATGCCGTTCGGCGATTCGGGAGAGGCCTTCCAGCACCGCTTTATCGTACACCGCACCGGTCGGGTTGTTTGGATTGATAACGACAATGGCCCGGGTTCGGGGCGTTATTTTGCGCTCCAGGTCAGCCAGATCGGGGTTCCAGTCAGCCGCTTCGTCGCAAACGTAATGCACCGGCTTACCCCCACAAAAAGCCACTGAAGCCGTCCAGAGCGGATAATCGGGCGAGGGAACCAGTACTTCATCGCCTTCATTGAGCAACGCCTGCATGGAAAGCATGATCAGCTCGCTCACCCCGTTGCCTATGTAAATGTCATTGATGGCAATTCCTGGCAGACCGATGTTCTGCGTGTGGTGCATTACCGCTTTGCGGGCCGCAAATAACCCACGGGAATCCGAGTAGCCCTGCGCGTTACGGATGTTCAGAATGATATCGTGAACAATTTCGTCGGGCGCATCAAAGCCGAAGGTGGCCGGATTGCCAATATTCAGACTGATAATTTTGTATCCCTGGCTCTCCAGTTCAAGGGATTTCTCGTAGATCGGTCCCCGAATGTCATATTTAAGGTGCGTAAGCCTGTCGCTTTTCAGTATTTCCATACCCGGTAATTCCATCCCGCAAAAGTAAGAAAGAAATTGGTAGACGGTTTAGGGTTTGTGGTTTACGGTTGGCTGACGCGTCAGTTGCTTTCGCGCCAGCCAACCGTAAACCCTAAACCGAAAACCAGACACCGTTTACTTCTCAACCGGGCTGAGCGCTGTTTCGGCTGAGTTGCTGATGAAGGCGACTCGTTTGCTGTCCGGCGACCAGGATGGCGTATTGATTGTTCCTTGCCCTCCGTAAATGTACGCCAGCACTTTGGGTTGCCCCGTCCCCGATATCGGCAGCATGCGCAGATACACGTGTTTGTAAAACGGATGGTCGTCGGCTTTCACTTCTTCCTTCAGGAACGAGATGAACAGCAGCCATTTACCGTCCGGTGAGATATGCGGAAACCAGTCGTTGAATTCGCCATTCGTAACCACCTGCTGATCAGTACCATCGGCCTTCATCCGGTAGATCTGCATGGTCCCGCTACGGGCGGAGTTAAAATAGATGTACTTTCCGTCGGGGGTGTACTCCGGGCCATCATCGAGCCCTTTCGTTTCGGTTAGCCGCACTTCGGGGCCACCCGCAGCAGGTACACTATAGATATCGAACTCATCGTTCCGGGATCCCGTAAAGATCAGCGTTTTCCTGTCGGGCGACCAACCGTGCAGGTAGGATGGCCCTTTGGGCGTGATCTGTTTGGGCGTGCCACCCGTTGCCGGAACGGTGTAAATGATGGAACCGCCCAGTTCTTTTACCCCACTGCTCAGGCCAAGCATTTTTCCATCGAATGACAGTACATGGTCGTTATTATTGTTTTTCACATCCCCGGTATTCAGAACCGCCGGTTTGCGGCTGGCCAGGTTAAACGTATACATCAGCCCATCACTGTTGTACAGTAACCTTTTCCCGTCGGGCGTCCAGTTGGGTGCCTGCAACGACTTGGGCGAGTTGAAAACGACCTGCCGATCACCGGTAGCGATATCCAGAATTTCGAGGTTGCTCCCCAGGTATTCTTTGTAAGCCACCAGCCCGTCGGAGGCCGGTACACTGATCCGTACGTCCCGGAAAACGCCCCGTTCAAGCACGTCTTTGTTATGGGAACCAATGAAGAGCCCAACGTACACCTCATCGCCAAGCGGCAAATCAGTGACCTGCTCGGTAACGAACGGTTGTCCAAACTTGGCAACACGCATGGTGTAGGTATTCCCTTTTCGTTCCAGTTGAATAACATCGGCCCCGGTTAGGCTGGACCGAACTTCTTCGGTATTCCCTCCTTCCGTCCGTCTGAATTGCAGCGAGGTCAGGCCATCGCCATGTTCAACAGCATTGATATGGGGCGATTTACTGTCGAGACTCGTTCGAACCATCCAGCCCACTTTTCGGTGGGGATCAACGCCTTTGCCGACCAGCGCAGCGCGCGTGTAAAGGATAAAATCGCCTTTTATGCGCTTCCACATGAACTGGAATTCGTCATGATCGAACCAAACGTTGTAGCCCGATCCGGAAAGCGCATACGTACGCGTTTGAGGATTGTAGGAGGCCGAGCCAGGCTTAAGCACAGCCCCGACATCGCCATGACCGTCGAACAGACCCAGGTTGGTTTTCTGGGCCATCGTGGGCAGGCCAGCCGTAAGTGAAAAGCCGGTCAGACAGGCTAGTAGACGTAGTTTGAATCGTTTCATCAGGGTTTTCAAGGTACTTATAGTCAGGTAGTCGTCATTCTTAACGCGCGACTACTAACGAAAGATCATATATTGACTTTCTACCGATTCGTTGGCGGTTAAATTAACCGGCGGGTTACTTTTACTGGCTATATGGACAAATACGTAGTTTTGCCGGGCCTTTATGCTAACTCCTGTTTGCTCACTTCCTGATCACCGTCTCATGAAACAGCTTTTTTTGTCATTACTGCTTTGTTTGCAGTTGTCGTTTACCGCAAACGCGGCACCGGGCGATACCCCTATCGCCATTGAAACCGACCATACGGCCCTGGTTATTCGGGTCGATAAGGACCAGACGCCCACCCTCGTTCATCTGGGACCAAAACTCCGCAATACGGCAGAATACGCAGCGATTCCGGCCAACGGAAAGCGCGGTGACGACTACACGGCAATTTATAATTCGATTTATACCCCCGCCGGGAGCCGCAACCTGCTGGAACCGGCTATTCAGGTAACCCACGCCGACGGAAATCCCTCCCTCGACCTCAAGTATATTCGGTACGAAACGCAGTCCGTCGCCGACGGGGTTGTGCTGACCACGGTGTACCTGAAAGATCCGCAGTACCCGTTTGAGGTAACATTGTATTACAAAGCGTACCAGCGAGAAGATGTCATTGAGCAATGGAGCTCCATTCGGCATGCGGAGAAAAAGCCCGTCACGCTCCATAAATATGCTTCGGCCAATCTCTACATTCCGGCGCAGAACTATTATCTGACGCACTTCCACGGCGACTGGGCCAATGAAATGAACCCCAGCGAGGTTCCCCTCACCGAAGGCATAAAAATCCTGGATTCCAAACTCGGCACGCGGGCCGACTTGTTTCAGCCCCCCTCCTTTCTGGTTTCGCTCAACCAGCCCGCCGATGAAAATCAGGGCGAGGTAATTGCCGGTACACTTTCGTGGTCGGGCAATTTTCAGCTGGCTTTTGACGTCGATCCGCTGCACAACCTGCGCATCATTCCGGGCATCAATCCGTACGCATCCGCGTATTCGTTAGCGCCCAATACCGAGTTTAAAACGCCCGCATTTGTGTATACCTATTCCAGCCAGGGCAAGGGCGGGGCGAGCCGCAGCCTGCACCGCTGGGCGCGTAAACACCGGATTCCGCAGGGCGAGGGCAACCGCCTGACGCTGCTGAACAACTGGGAAGCTACTTACTTCGACTTTAACGAAGAAAAACTGTCGGCCCTTTTCAAAGACGGCAAAAAGCTCGGTGTCGATCTGTTTCTGCTGGATGATGGCTGGTTTGGCAACAAGTACCCGCGCAACAACGATAAAACAAGCCTGGGTGACTGGCAGGAAAACATGAAAAAGCTGCCCCACGGCTTAGGCTATCTGGTAAAAGATGCCGAACGCGCCGGGATAAAATTTGGTATCTGGCTGGAACCCGAAATGGTTAGTCCCAAAAGTGAACTGTACGAGAAACACCCGGATTGGGTCATCAAACTGCCCAATCGGTCGGAGTATTATTTTCGGAATCAGTTGGTGCTGGATCTCTCAAACCCCAACGTCCAGGACTTTGTCTATAGCGTGGTCAACGATCTGATGACCAAGAATCCAACCGTCGGATACATCAAGTGGGACTGTAACGCTGTTGTTTACAATGCCTATTCCGCCACCATTCAGCATCAGTCGAACCTCTACGTCGACTACGTGCGGGGACTTTACAAGGTGCTGGAACGCCTACGGACCAAGTACCCAACCCTCCCCATGATGCTTTGCTCGGGGGGCGGTGGCCGGGTGGATTATGGCGCGCTGAATTACTTTAACGAATACTGGCCCAGCGACAATACCAACGCCCTCGAACGGATTTTCATTCAATGGAATTACTCGTATTTCTTTCCGTCCATTGCCAGTTGCAACCACATCACCGACTGGGGCAAGCAACCCATTAAATTCAAGACGGACGTAGCCATGATGGGCAAAATCGGGTACGATATTGTGGTCAGCAAGCTTACCGAACCCGAACTGGCGTTTAGTCAGCAGGCGCTGAAAACCTACGACCGCATTAAAGACGTAATCTGGAAGGGCGATCTGTTTCGATTGGCGTCGCCTTATACTAGTGATGTAGCCTCGGCCATGTACGTCAACGACGCCAAGGATCGGTCGGTTTGGTTTACGTATCTGGTCAGGGATCGCTACAAAGCGGGCAGCGTGGCTCCCATTAAACTAAACGGCCTCGACCCGGCGAAATCGTACCGGATTCAGGAATTGAATGTGTATCCGGGAGATAGTTCAACCATCAATAAAAGTACGACAACGTATTCCGGCAACTACCTGATGACCATCGGCTTCAACCCGCAGGTCGATACCCGTCGAACCAGTGTTGTGCTGGAGCTGACAGCCACCAAGTAGCATCAATCATTCATCATTCATTTGCCAATCGGCACCGAAAAACATCGGTGCCGATTTTCGTTTGCCGGTACCTATTGTGAGAAAATCACGGGCATACCTACTATCAGGTATATTTTTCAATAAACGGCTACATTAAGTTTGCTACGTAAGGCAATCGAATAAAAGGCTGCGGATACCTGTTTGGGTCACCTCCTTTGTGCTAATACGGCGATAACCGTACGACGGTCTACATCAACACAACCGTTTTCATTTTCAACTCATCACTCCATGAAGTCAACACTACTCCTTTTATTGCTGCTTATGACAATCGGTTGCAGCCAATCGTCTACCCCTGATCCAACGCCGACTCCTGCGCCACCCGACTACAGCTCATGCCGTTATGCGGTAAACTACAAGCTTCGTTATTCGCCTTTAAACCCGGCAAAGCCCGTCACGTTAACCTATCTTGACTCTACTCAAAAAGCCAAAACCGTGATGCTGAAGGACACCGCACTGGATCTGAACCTCACGTATAAATATGGAGATAGTGTTTACGCAAAACTAAGCCCCTCTTTTATCTACTTTTTGAATAAATCAGGCAATAAAATTTCATTCAGCTACAGTAGTTCCAACAAGAATTCGTCATCATGCCCGGTACAAACCTATCAGGGAGGTTCCAATGGACTATCTGTCCGTGCAGACAGTGTTCCATCCGCAGCGTTCTCTATGATCCCTTATCGCTTCAGCAAATAGCGGAAAGATTCTGGTTGTTAACTCACTGATAAAACTGGCTACTTAGGTAGTTGTAGCTTAAAGCGCAGTGTTCCACAATATGACCCGCCTGATCCAGCACCACCAAAACCGTTTCGCCTTTCCCTCCACCTCGACTTAGGTGAATCCGCACGTATTTTTTATTCCCTAAACTGATGTGGTGGGCAATCGTCAACCGCCGGGCATTTCGTTTGACAAAAGGCCATTGCATTCGGGAGCGAATACCCGCAGGAAGATGAACGTAAAAACGATGCTTGACATTTTGCTGATAGAAACTGGAATCCGCTGCCCCTTCGGCCTGAATCCGCTGCTGAACCCGATCTACACTAGTTATGCTCTGAAGCGAATAACAGCTGCGGGCAAAAGGAGCCAGCAAGGTCGCGTCTTCCTCGACCAGGCCCGTCGAATAGGCCGTTATATCACCATAGGTTTTGCGTAGAAGTAAACTGTCGGCATAAAAATCCAGTGCCAGCTGCTCATAACAACGGGTTTGCTGGGCCAACTCATCTTGGTGAGTCTGTAGAAACATGAATGCTTTGTCTAGGCCCGGATCCGTTCCTTGCTGCATATCGCTGCGGTGATGAGTAACGGTTAGGTCAACCGGTACACCCTTAGCTTCGTAATTTACTCGCCTGGCACTCACCGTTTGGCCATTCGACAAGGCCACCTGCCAGCCATTGGGGAGCCGATGGCCAAACATGGGGGAAAATATACCGTTGCTATTTTCCCCTATCAGTTTCACATAAGACAGTTCTTTTAGATACAGTGCACAATGATCACCAGCGCTGATGGTGGCTCCACTGGTCAGCAACACCGTCGGTTTAAGGAGTTGTTTTTCCCCTTTGGGCGCCACATAATAGGCGGTCCAGGGCGTGTACTCCTGCTTGGGCTTACTAACCCGGCTACGGCCGAATCCAACCAATTTCCTCACCTGGATCAACCGGCCTACCAGGGCCTCCAGATAAGCGGGAGACCCTCCTCCATTGATGCGAATATCCAGAATCAGTCCTTTTACGTCCGCAAAGGAGTGAACCATGTCGTCTAGTTGCTGGCTGAAGCGAGCCAAAGGCATACCTCCAAAGCCATTGAGCTGGAGATAGCCGTAGTCTTTCGAGCGACAATAGCCACCAATCTGATAGGGCGCACTCTGGAAGGCAACCAGCGGACCAAATCCCCGCTCCTGTAGTTGGTTTAAGGTCACCTGGTGAAATTGGGCCTGTAGTGCTTTTGTTGGAAACTGCTGGTAAAAAGGGGAATATTGGGCATTGGCGGGTAAATCCCCGATTGGGGAAATGACCACATGCCCGTCTTGAAGGGGATCGACCATTGCCTGAAAGATGGCCAGTAGCTGGGTATCCGTAGTGGCCGGGGTCACCTGGTCTCGAAAGCGGTGATATTGCTGACGCCAATCGAGGTGGCGTGTTTCGAAGTGGGCGTAGTACTGATTGAAGAGTTGCCAGAAAGCCTCGAAGTTCCGTTCGGGGCTAGCTTTGGGTGAGGGCTTAGCGAGGACAAGGACTTGCCCTGCAAAACTTAAGATAAGCAGGAGTACTACCTTCCTATAAACGCAGTTACCACGGTCTTTCATAACTGACTTCTCTGGATTGACTTAGGGGTTCTCTTCGACTTATCGACAAATAGTGAAGACAATGTTCGTGTCTTCACGGACCACGGACATTGTCTTCACTGGCGGCTACAGCATCATTTCGTTGACGAAGCGGTTGCCTTTTTGTTCGGAGCCTGGTAGCTGATTCGGAAGAGTGTTCCGTTCAGATCGTCACTTACGTACAGCGACCCATCGGGTCCTTGCGCCAGACCGCAGGGCCGGTGCTGAACCGGACCCGTAGGTTTAACTAAATCCGTTCCGGCAAAATTGTCCGCAAAGATCTCCCAGGGGCCCGATGGTTTGCCATTTTTAAACGGGACAAACCCGATCAGGTACCCCTTGTGAATTTCCTGCGACTGGGCATGGAAAGCCACAAAGGCGCCATTCCGGTATCGTTCCGGAAAGGCGCTTCCGGTATAAAACAAAAGGGCATTGGGCCCCATGTGCGCCGGGAAGGCGGCCAGTGGATTGATTGTTTTGGCCGTTCCCGTTTTTTTGCCGTCGCCCCCGTATTCAGGTGCCAGAATTTTCTTCTTTTGAAAATGATCGTAATAAACGTAGGGCCAGCCAGCATCATCGCCCTGATGTACCTCGTACATCGTTTCGGCGGGTAGCTCAGCGCTTTGCTTGGGCGTGTAATATTGCGGATAGAAATCATCGAACTTACCCCGCCCGTGCTGCACAACGAACAGGGAATTGGTCTTGCCATTCCAGTCCAGTCCGACAACGTTTTTCAGGCCGGTAGCGTACCGCACCCCGCTGGCAAATGATTGGTCCGGCACATTCGCTTTAAACTTCCAGATTCCCGCAGCCGAATCCAGCAACGGACAGGGCATCAGGCCTTTGCCTGTACCCGCCACCCGACAGGCGTCATTATCCGACGCGATATTAACGTAAACATTGTTCTGATTGTCAACGGCAATTGACTTCGATTTATCGCGGTCTTTCTCCCTCAATCCAGACACCAGCTTCTCGGGTTGATCCGGACTGATGACTTCCTGGTTCTCGTTCAGCTTATACCGATAAATGCTGCTGTTCGATGACGTGTACAGATACCCATCCCGGATAAAAATTCCGGTTCCGGGATAATCGCCGAAGCCAACCCGCTCATCAACCACGCCATCTTTATTCGTGTCGCGCAGGCGGTAAATGCCTTTACCATCTTTCAATTTGGCCAGCTTCACGTAGATATCACCCGTTTTACTGACGACGATGTGGCGGGCAGCGCCCAGATCTTCCGCCACAACGCTCGCCGAAAAGCCCGCAGGCAGTTTAACTTCCGGCCCAACAATGCCCGCTTTAACCGCCCGAGGGGGTTTAGTGGGTAGCATACGGTCGGGGTTTCCGCGAACCGTGTTCACCAAAACGAACGAAGTAATGAGGCAGGCAATCGAAACAAGGGGTTTGTTCATGGATTGAGGGAATGACGCTAAAAAAGGATTCCTCAGTCAAAGCAGGAAATTTGCCGGGTCTAATCGTCACGGCCGAAAACTAATCGACCAAAACCGATGCTGAACACCCTCCTGACAAAACGGTTGCCTTGCTACTGGACCGGCTTTACGGAATACCCTCGCTTTCGGAGCAGGTTCACGATGCCCTTCTCGCTACCCAGATGCCCGGCTCCGAAGGCAAAGAAAGTAGGTTTTTCTTTCGCGGCTTTTTCGATCACCGGAATCCAGTTGGCATTGCGTTCGCCAAGCAAACTATCCTCATATTCCGCCATATCGCCGAACTTGCTGGTTTTCATCAGGGCCGTTAGCTTGGCCATATCATGTACTTTATAGGCCGCCAGCAAATCAGCAAACTCTTTCTTCGCTTCGTCGGGCATTTTCGCCATATCCACCAGGCCTTTCAGTTGCTCCTGCATCGGAATCTTGTCCAGTGCTGCCAGTTGAGCCTCCATGGTTTCGAGTCCCAACACGTCCTTTTTTTCCTGAGAAGCCATCTGGGCAAACGTCATGTCATACGAAGCTGGCTGGCAGGGCAACAGGGTCATGTACATAAGCGACAGTAGTCCGATGGGTTTCAGCATGCCCACCTGCGCCAGCCCCATGTTCATTTTCTGCTTCAGATACGTGTCGAGCACGGTGTAATCATCGGCCGAGAGCAGGTCTTTTATGGTTTTGCCGCCGGTCATGATCATGGCTTTCTGCATACCTGCCATCATTGTGGGGTCGTCCAGATCAAGTTCCAGATAAACCTGACTGGCTTCACCGATGGCCTTTTTCATGGCATCCGTAATGGTCAGATCATCGGGGCAAACGAGGTGAAACGTTCCGTAGAGGTACGACGGTTTCGCCAGTCCGGGACCAGTCACCTGGTACAGAAGCGCGTTGTCCTGCGCTGGTGCGGGGGCCGCCAGCAAACCAGCCAGCAAAAAGCCAGCTACGGATGCAAGTAGTTTAGTCTTCATCTTGATTTTAGTCATTTCCGACGGTTGACAAAGCAAATCTATTCGTTTTACGTCATGACTGCCCAGAAAAGTAAACCCGATACGTCAGACACGCCCGCATTCCGGCACAAAATTCGCCTGGTTACGGCGGCTTCGCTGTTCGATGGACACGACGCGGCCATCAACCTGATGCGTCGGCTCATGCAGGCGTCGGGTGCCGAGGTAATTCACCTGGGGCATAACCGCTCGGTGGCCGAAATCGTGAACTGCGCCATTCAGGAAGACGTACAGGGCATTGCCATTACGAGCTATCAGGGGGGGCACATCGAGTTTTTCAAGTATATGTACGACCTGCTCCACGAGCGCGGGGCAGGTCACATCAAGGTTTTCGGGGGCGGGGGCGGCACAATCCTTCCCGCTGAAATCGAGGAACTACACGCCTACGGCATCACCCGTATTTACTCGCCCGATGATGGCCGGTCTATGGGTCTGCAGGGCATGATCAACCATTTGCTGCAGCAGTGTGATGTTGATTTGCCACCACTGGCGGCTCTTTTGCCGGATGGTTCTGCTGACGCTAAAGTAGAGACGCAAAGGATTGCGTCTCTACCCATTAACCAAATTGCGCGGCTGATCACAACGGCGGAAAATCAACCAGCCCATTACAGACCACTTCCACAGGTCAGCAACGCACCGAAGGTCCTTGGCATTACGGGGACGGGTGGGGCGGGAAAATCCTCGTTAATTGATGAACTGGTGCTTCGTTTCTTGCGGACGTATCCCGATAAAACGCTGGCCATTATTTCCGTCGATCCGTCGAAACGAAAAACGGGCGGGGCGCTGCTGGGCGACCGGATCCGGATGAATGCCATCAACTCGCCCAGGGTTTACATGCGGTCGCTGGCTACCCGGCAGTCGAATCTGGCGCTAAGTCGCCACGTGCAGGACGCCATTGATGTGTGTAAAGCGGTGCCGTTCGACCTGATTATCGTGGAGACCTCCGGCATTGGTCAGTCGGACACGGAGATTACGGAACATGCCGACAAGACGCTGTACGTGATGACGGCCGAATACGGAGCGGCCACGCAGTTGGAAAAAATCGACATGCTCGATTTCGCCGATGTGATTGCCATCAATAAGTTCGACAAACGGGGCTCGCTGGATGCCCTGCGTGACGTCAGAAAACAGTATCGCCGAAATCATAACGTGTGGGATACGCCCGACGAAGACCTGCCGGTTCTGGGCACCGTAGCCGCGCAGTTCAACGATGCCGGTATGAATGCGCTTTTTGACCGGCTGATAACTGTACTGGACGCCGACCGTTTCCCGGCTGTCAGGACGACTCATCTCGCGGATAGCCGGGAAACGGTCAGCGCCATTATCCCCCCCGATCGCGTTCGGTATCTGGCCGAGATTGTGGAGGAAAGCCGCCGGTACGCTGCGTTTGTGCAGGATCAGACAACCCTGGCCCGCAAGCTGTACCAGCTCGATGGAGTCCGTAAGCTGGTAGATGATGGCCCCCTACAGGCTTCGCTCCAGACGCTGTATACCGACCTCGACTCCCGTTTGCATTCCGACTGCAAGGCTCTGTTGCAGCAATGGCCTGCCATGCAGCACCGGTACACCGCTGATTTTTACGAGTTTACCGTACGCGGCAACGTCATTCGGCAACCGTTGTATACTGAGACGCTTTCTCACCTCAACATACCGAAAGTGAGTCTGCCGAAGTACCACGACTGGGGCGACATTCTGCGCTGGCTCCTGACCGAAAACGTGCCCGGTGAGTTTCCGTACGCAGCAGGTGTGTTTCCGCTCAAGCGCGAAGGGGAAGACCCCACGCGGATGTTTGCGGGCGAAGGCGGTCCCGAACGCACCAACCGCCGGTTCCATTACGTGTCGAACGGCCTCCCCGCCAAACGACTGTCGACGGCGTTTGACTCCGTTACGCTGTACGGCGAAGACCCGGCCATGCGTCCCGACATTTTTGGTAAAGTCGGCAATTCGGGCGTGAGCATCTGCACCCTCGACGATGCCAAGAAACTCTACTCCGGTTTCGACCTTTGCGATCCGGCAACGTCTGTTTCCATGACGATCAATGGCCCGGCACCGATGCTGCTCGGCTTTTTTCTCAACGCGGCCATCGACCAGCAGTGCGAGAAATACCTGCGCCGGCAGGGGTCAGTGGGCACCGAACCGGGCAACAATACGCCTACTCCCTCGTCAAGCGCCCTACCCCCCTTCCCGGCATACAAGGGTCCCCTGCCCGACGGGCATAACGGGCTGGGCCTGATGCTGCTGGGCACCACCGGCGATAAAGTACTGCCCCGCGAGGTGTATGAGCAAATCAAGGCCGATACGCTGCGAAACGTACGAGGAACCGTACAGGCCGACATTTTAAAGGAAGATCAGGCGCAAAATACCTGCATTTTTTCAACAGAGTTTGCCCTTAAAATGATGGGCGATATCCAGCAGTATTTCACCGACAATCGGGTTCAGAATTTTTATTCGGTTTCGATTTCGGGGTACCACATTGCCGAAGCAGGTGCCAACCCTATTTCGCAGCTGGCTTTCACGCTGTCGAATGGCTTTACCTTCGTTGAGTATTACCTGAGCCGGGGTATGCACATCGACGACTTCGCCCCTAACCTGTCGTTCTTTTTCTCGAACGGCATGGACCCCGAATACACTGTGCTGGGGCGAGTAGCCCGTCGGATCTGGGCGAAAGCGATGCGTCATCAATACAAAGCCAACGAGCGGTCCCAGAAACTGAAGTACCATATCCAGACATCGGGGCGGAGTTTGCACGCGCAGGAAATCGGGTTCAACGATATCCGCACCACGTTGCAGGCGCTGCTGGCCGTTTACGACAACTGCAACTCACTGCACACCAATGCCTACGACGAGGCCATAACGACCCCAACCGAAGAGTCCGTTCGGCGGGCAATGGCAATTCAACTGATTATCAACCGCGAGTTTGGCTTGACCAAAAACGAAAATCCGTTACAGGGCGCGTTTATCGTTGAGGAACTGACCGACCTGGTAGAAGAGGCTGTCTATCAGGAATTTTTGTCGCTGAACGAACGCGGGGGGGTGCTGGGCGCCATGGAACGCATGTACCAGCGCAGCAAAATCCAGGAAGAGTCGATGCATTACGAAACCCGGAAACACAACGGCGACCTGCCTATTGTGGGCGTTAACACCTTCCTGGACCCGGCTGGTTCGCCCACCATCGTTCCGTCGGAGGTGATCCGGTCGACCGACGATGAGAAGCGGTTTGCCGTTGACTCGTGTCAGCAATTTCAGGCGCGTAACCATACCGAAGCGGAACGAGCGCTGACCAATCTGCAGGCTGCGGCACTAGCCAACGAGAACCTATTCGAGCAGTTGATGGACGCAACCAAAGTGTGTACGCTGGGGCAATTGTCGCATGCACTGTATGCGGTGGGCGGTCGATACCGGCGAAACATGTAAACTTATTTACTCGCATACGTGTACAATAGTCTGGCACATCAGCCATCTGTTCGTACCGTATCCATGACTATTCGCTCGTTCCCGCTTCTGTTGCTTCTGCTCACTGGCCTGCTCACGTTTGCCTGCCAGAAAAAGAAACCCGCTGAACCCACGGCGGTCGACCAGCCCACGCCTGCCATTGCTTCCCTGACCAAAACGACCTATGCTGTGGGCGATACGATCCTGATCCAGCTTAGTCAGCCGATCGGGCAACCCAAAGTTACCGTCGATGCGGAGGTCTCTCCTGTTTTCCGGCAGACGGGCAATTCATTGGCCATTGGGTATACGGGCGGCAAAACAGGCATGCACCAACTCGTTGTCAGTGGCGTTACCTCCACCAGTATGTCGTTTTCGGATACGCTCACCCTGGACATGTGGTCGGACATAGTCCCCGAAAATGTCCAGTTTTCGGTACTCAAAACGTATCCGCACCAGGAAACCAGTTTTACGCAGGGTCTGGAGTTTTACAAGGGTGTTTTGTACGAGAGTACGGGCCTGAACGGGCAGTCCAATCTCATGCAGGTCGATGTGCAGACCGGAGCGATCCGTAAATCGGTGCCGCTGGCCAACCAGTATTTCGGTGAAGGCATAACGATTGTCAACGACAAGATTTATCAACTGACCTGGACATCCGGGATTTGCTTTCGGTACACGATGGATTTCCGCCTGGATAAAACGTTTACCTACCCTACCCAGGGCTGGGGCCTGACTCACCGCGACACAACCCTCATTTTAAGCGACGGTTCCAACAGGCTGTTTTTCCTGTCACCCGGTTTTCAACGGTTGGGCGAACTGAGCGTGTATGACAACAAGGGGCCCGTCAAGAACCTGAATGAACTAGAGTACGTAAACGGCTATGTTTTCGCCAATGTCTGGCAGACGAACCGGATCGTACAGATTGATGTCAAGACGGGCAAAGTAGTCGGGAACCTCAATCTGGAGCCCATTCTACCCAGAAGCATTGATACAGACGAAAATGTGCTGAACGGCATCGCTTTTCAGCCAGCCGAAAACGCCTTTTACGTCACCGGCAAAAAGTGGCCCACCCTCATCAAACTGCGTTTGAAACCAGCCGGAAACGAACGTATTCTTGCCAATCGAAACAGCCTGGCACACTTATAGCGAATCAGACAACGCCCGATAGACACCAAAAAGCCAGCGCTGTTTAGCGGCTTACGTTGAGCAGACGAGCCGCATTTCGGCGGATAAAGTAAGCCCCTACACTCGACGTAACAGCCGTTGCCACCGCCACAATAGGCCAGAACCGGTCCATCGGTAGGGTACGCGTGAGCAGTTCTGCCCAAAATGCCGAATACAATCCTACCACCGACCAGGTCATAAAATAGTAGTGCCAGTGAATCCAGTTTTTGACACGTTGGCGTACCAGAGCCGGTACAATCCCCCCCGCAATGGATGCCAGACTGAGCAGGGCCAGCCCATGAAAAAGACCGAAGCGTCCAAAGAGATAATAGACCTGAAAAGCAGTCGCATTCAGGATAAGCATACTGCTAATGTAAGCGTAGCCGACCTGCTTGTGGCGGATCCCACTTTTAGGCATCAGAATAACCAGCGCGCCGGTTAGCATGGCCACCAAGGCCGCCAGCAGATGAATGAACCCGATCGTTGAATGAACCATGATGGTAGTGATTGCGGGCTCAAACGTACTGTAGTCGGCTCAGCCAACAACCAGAATTCCGACAGATCCGGAAAAACCAAAGATAAAAACCGCTGTTTCGGGAGTGAATCCAACGAGCAGCGGTTGCCCTACACTGTTCATTTGGCCGCTGGTCGCTTCCGGCTAGCTTACGTTATTTACGGCTTCGCTGGTGGGCTAAGGGTCAGCCGTTGCCCGTCTTTCAGCAGAACCGATTTTAATTTTTCGTAAGACAGCCGTTGGGGCGATGTCTTGTTCTCGATGGACAACACCGCAGCCGTTGCGGCCGACTGACCCAGAATCATGAACACCGGCTCCATCCGGATAGACCCGTACGCAATGTGTGACGCCGACATCGCCACGGGAACCAGCAGATTACGGCATTCCTGCTCTTTCGGTAGCATCGATCCATAAGCAATCGAGTACGGTTTGTCGGGATGAACGCCAATGTCGCCCTCGTTTTGCACAAACCCATCCGACCGCACGTACCGCTGCGCGTTGTGGGCGTCGAGCGAGTACGAGCCCATACCCACCGGTTGCGGAACCTCCGTCTGGCCAAGGGCATCGGCTTCTTTCATCACAAATACCCCGAGCATTCGCCGGGCTTCGCGCACGTAAATCTGATGCGGCCAGTTGTTGTTATCCGTAAACTCATCTTTGGCCAACCCCCACTGGCTCATGGCTGCGCGAACGTCGGCGGGAACGCGGGCGTCATTGCTCATGAAATACAGTAATCCCTGCTGATAAAGCTGGTGATCGCGAATAATCTCGCGTCGGCGTTCGTAGCTGGCTTCGGGATAATCGTAATTTTTGCCGATGTAGTCGGAACTGAACGGGCCGTGGTTGTTGGTATCCGTTTTGCGATTGGGAATCGGATCGAACTTCTGAAACGTTTCGCGCCAGCCACTGTCGAACACACGACCCAGCAATTCATAACGAGCGGGATCGTAGCCTGCCGGTTTTGGGAAAGGCACCCGGTTGTCGGGGTTGTTGCTCATGCACATCCGAAAGCAATAGGCCTGAATTTTATGATCACCAGTACCTTTTTCGCCCGGACCACTGGTCGCGATTTCGGGGAGCAGACCACTTTTCGGGTCGTTGGGCGTTTTGTACGGGCTGATGTTGGCGCTGAAATAGTGACCGTGCTGAAAAACGTTCGGCTGTACCCCATTCCATGTTTCGTTATACACGCTGTTGGCTTCCCGGCCCACATGGTACGTCACCCCGGCGGCTGCCATCAAATCCCCTTCGTAAGTTACGTCGATGAACATGTTACCTTCGTATACCTGGCCGCTCAACGTCCTGAACGACTGGATGGCGCCATTCTTTTTTGTTACGCCCCGTTTCGACCGGTCGAGCCATTCATCGCGGTATACTGTTATGCCGTTTTCACGGACAAAAGCGTCAAATACCTTTTCGGCGGCATGGGGTTCAAAAATCCACATTGTACGGCTTGTTCCATCAATAGCGGGCGTTCCCTGACCCTTGTTGCCGTACTCTTCCCGCTTTTGCCATTTCCAGGCGTCGTCCTGCTGATAGTGTTCGTAGAGCCGGTGGTAAAACTCCCGCGACAGGCCGCCGATAACTTCCTTGTTTCCGGTATCGGTAAAGCCCAATCCACCCGACGAAAGACCACCCAGGTGTTTATCCGGCGAAACAATGAGTACGGTTTTCCCCATCTTTTTGACCTGAACGGCGGCCGTCACGGCGGCACACGTACCGCCATAAACGATCACATCGGCCCGGCGAATGGGTACCCCCTGTGCGACATTGGTTGTCTGAAAAACCAGTAACCCGACCAGCAGGCTACTCACCCAACAGCTGACATACTTGAAACGACTTGGCAGAATGCACATAACGTATTGACGCAAAAATGACTGATCTGATCCTTGACCGGCGATCACTTGCCCGCGGTTGACGGGGTGGCTCCGGCCAAAACCGTATCGCCCGGGACCATAAAGAACTCCGGCCACATGGCGTTTTTGGTTAACACATCATAAAACAGCCCATCCTGCGCGTTCTACTTGGTTATCTCCGTATAACCCTGCCGCAGACAATGGCCTCCCGGAGCACGAACTGGCCTGAACCGGGAGACTATCATCCAGCACAATTCCGCTTTTTTCGTGGTTAATACCGTTTCGACATTGTTCAGGACTAGCTTTTACAGTAAATCCGCCAGGATGATCAGTACGTGTACCAGTACGCTGGTTGCAAAGGTGGGAAAAATGTACTTCACCGGCATGGCTGCCAGAATGGGTACCAGCACCAGTAAAAAGCAGAGCATACTGGCCAGGAACTGCCAGTCGCCACCGCCAAAATAAGCCATTATCAGCAGAAGCGCAGGCGACAGGATACAGCCCTGAATCGCGACCGCCGTTGCGGCCCAGCCGATGCGATTGAATTCCGCTTTCTCGGCGTATTGTCTATAGCTTGACAGCCAGGCTTTAGCGGTTGAGCTGGAGTAGTCGACGGTTGAGTGAGTCAGGGTTGCCATAGTTTCGTGCGTTGATTGATGACACAAACTAACGGCCATCGACCAGAACCTTACCTGACGGAAATCAATCCGCCGAATGATTGTGATTAGGTACCCTCACCAGGGTCGGGCCTTCGGCGAATGAAAAAAGTGGACCCGCCGAAGGGCGTTTTTCCGAAACCTTTCATCTGAACAGTTACTTATGCTCCCGTCACTAATTCACCATTGCATCCTTATGTCAAGCCCCGATTCAATCAGCGCAGAGGAATTCGAAACCATCAAGAAACATATCCGCGACATTCGCGTCGCCCTGCTCACAACCCAGGCTCCCGACGGCACGCTACGCTCCAGGCCCATGGCTACCCAACAACTTGACCCCGACGGAACCATGTGGTTTTTCACCCGGAACGACTCGGCCAAAGTCGACCACGTGCGCCAACACCCGGCCATTGCGCTGGGCTTTGAGAACCCCGAAACGCAGGTTTCCGTCAGTACGGCGGGGGAAGCTGAGGTCATTAAAGACCAGGCTAAAGTCGACGAGCTGTGGAACGACGCGCTCAAGGACTGGTTCCCCGAGGGTAAAGATGATCCGAACATTGTTCTTCTCCGAATCACCACCCGCACGGGAGAATGCTGGGCATAAAGCCAGCTTGGTTACGGAGTCCATCCGCCAGCGGAACGGCCTGCTGGCGGATGGACTCCGTAATCATGTCTTTTCCCCATTCGTATCGGTGCACCTGCCAGACTAACCTTATCGAAAAGCCGATGCCGATTTAAACCGGATCTTAATCGACTTCACGAAACACTCTTCGTTAGGTCAGGTTAAAAGTAGGCCCGACTCCAGCCTGGTATACGTTAACGAGTTCGGCACCCTTCACGATGATACCTCAATTTCTGTTTGCCACCGGCATCGAAAACAGCAACCCGACCATTCAGAACGGCAGGTATCGCCAGGATGAGCTGGAGAAATGCGGTCACTACAAAAACTGGCGAACTGATTTTGACCTGGTCGAGGAGTTGGGTATTCGTTTTCTGCGCTACGGCCCGCCTATTCACACCACGTTTCTGGGCGAGGGCCACTATGACTGGTCGTTTGCCGACGATACATTCGGCGATTTGCGCCAGCGCGGTCTTGTTCCGATCGTTGATCTGTGTCATTTTGGGGTACCCGACTGGATCGGCAATTTCCAGAACCCCGATTTCCCGCAGCTGTTTGCTGGCTATGCCCGTGCCTTTGCTCAGCGGTTTCCCTGGGTTCAATTGTACACACCCGTCAACGAGATGTACATCTGCGCGGAGTTTTCTGCGCTCTATGGCTGGTGGAACGAACAGCTCAGCAGTGACCAGGCCTTCGTTAACGCGCTAAAAAATATAGTCAAAGCGAATGTACTGGCCATGCGTGCCATTCTGGATATCCGGCCAGATGCCTTGTTCATTCAAAGCGAATCATCCGAGTATTTTCATGCCGAAAACCCGGCCGCCATTAAACCAGCCGAGATATTGAATGCCAAACGCTTTCTGTCGCTCGACCTGAATTATGGACGCCGGGTCGATTCGGAGATGTACGAATACCTGATGGATAACGGCATGACGCGCGAGGAGTACCACTTCTTTCTGGGCCAGAACCTGAAGCAGTACTGCATCATGGGTAATGATTATTACCAGACCAATGAACACCGGGTGCTGGCCGATGGCAGTACCCGGGCGTCGGGCGAGGTGTTTGGGTATCACGTCATTACGCGGCAATACCACGACCGGTACCGACTGCCCGTTATGCACACCGAAACAAATTTATGGCAGGGCCCCGCGGGTAATGAAGCCGTAAACTGGCTCTGGAAAGAATGGGCCAACGTGCTGCGCGTGCGGAATGACGGGGTGCCCATTGTGGGGTTCACGTGGTATTCGCTCACCGATCAGGTGGACTGGGATTCGGCCCTGCGCGAAAACAACGGCAACGTAAATCCGTTGGGACTCTACGACCTCAACCGCCAGATCCGTCCGGTGGGTCAGGCCTATAAACAACTCATCAACGACTGGAAACAGGTACTCCCGGCGCAGAGTGTTTGCCTGCAGGTGCCGATCATCATGCCCGGTGAAAGTGGTCAGCCGTGGGCGTTTCGGAAACAGACCGACGCCCAGCCAACCCGCCAGCCCTTAACCGACACGCTTCCCAATGCAAATCAAGCCATTAACTGAACAACCATGCGATTTCAGAATAAAGTAGCCATCATAACGGGCGGAGCCAATGGCATTGGCCTGGCGATAGCGAACCGGTTAGCTTCGGAGGGGGCCACCATTGTGCTGGCCGATTTAAACGAGGATGCGCTCAACAAAGCCGTACAGCAGGTAAAAGCCGCCGGTGCGCCCGCTGTCTGGGGCAGTGTTTGTAACGTAGCCATCGAAGCGCAGGTCGAAGCGACGGTAACCAGCACGCTGAATCGATTCGGGCGACTGGATGTGGTGGTCAACAACGCCGGCCTGATGCAATTTAAACCACTGGAAGAACTGACGGGTGACGACTGGTTACGGGTGCTGAACGTAGATTTACTAGGCGCTTTTTATTTTACCAAACAGGCGTTTCTGCACATGAAACCCGGTGGCACTCTTGTTAACGTGGCCAGCATTCATGCGGTTGAAACCCAACCCCTGGTAGCGCCGTACGCAGCGTCCAAAGCGGCCCTGCTCTCCCTGACCCGGTCCTCGGTTCTGGAAGGCAAACCCAAAGGGCTGCGTATTAACGTCGTTTTACCCGGTGCCATCGATACGCCCATGTTGTGGGATAATCCAAATGTGAAATCCGGGGTGGAGAAAATAGACCGGTCCGACGTTGGCCAGCCAGCGGACGTAGCAGCCGCGGTTGCTTACCTGGCTTCCGATGATGCCGCCTTTGTCCAGGGTGCCGAAGTACGGGTTGATGGGGGTCGGCTGGATCGATTATAAGGTTGGTTTGCCCACCAACCAGACCTACATCAGAGGTTTCGAATCAGCAGTTTCTGACCAACTTTTATCGAATTGTTCTTCAGATTGTTCCAGCGCATCAGATCAGGTACGGTTACTTTGTAGATAACAGACACTCTGTACAGGGTTTGCCCGGGCTGCACGGTGTGGTACGAAGCAACCTCCATCCGGTTCGTATTGGCTGGCGAACCCGTGCGTTCAACCGGTGCTGACTTGCGGGGGGTTACTTTATTTTGGGTAACGGGGGCAGGACGCTCCGGCAGGTCTATTTTCTCCTCGACCAGTACGGAATCTTCGTCTTCCGGTTCTGTTTTCAGCACGACGATATCCGGATTGGCGTCAATCTCGTTGATCATTTCTTCGGGTACGGGTACCTTCGGCGTGGGCACGACAACCTCCTTTTCTTCCGGTTCGTTGCTGCGCATCTGCACATATTCAAACAACTGGTTGGTTGGTCGCTTCTGCTGGAGCCACAGCACACGCCCTGGCTGCAGCCGCTGCGTTGCCAGCACGTAGTTAAATTTTTGTAGCGATTTTAGTCTGACGCCGTAGATGTTGGAAATCTTGTGCAGTGTCTGGCCTTTCTGAACAATGTGGTAGGGTATTTTTGCCCGTTTCGCTTTCGACTCCAGATAGTATATTTCACCCGGACGAATCACGTCATTACTGGTCAGGTCGTTATACGCCACAAATGACTTGATCGGAATATCACCGTAGTAAGCGAGGGTGATCAGGTTGTCGCAATGCTGGGCCTGAATCCCTCTCAGATCATTGATGCGGTAAAATATAGCCGATGCCCGTAGTCCTTCCTGCCGGTCATATACCCTGCGCAACGTTGGAAACCCACTGTCGGAAATTAAGCCGGGCTTCGTTTCCTCCGGCGGTTTGACCTGCGATTGAATCTGGGTGTATTCTTCGGGCGTTACCTGGATCAGTAAAGAGTAGTTTCTGGGGATGGGCCGCTGGCTTTCCTTAATCCATCGGTTGTAAGTTTCTGTCCGATCGAGCGGGAGCTGCAGTTGATCCACAATGCCCTGAAGCGTTTTGCCGGCACTATTCTGGTACTCATACAAAATATAAGGCGATGAGGCCTGCGCCGTTATGGCCGACTGGCCAAGGACAAACTTGCGGGCCAGTACTTCCCAGAACAACGGCGACGTTGATTGGCCCGGCGAGAAATAATGCTCCGTTATCCGTTCCGGAACGGAGGGAACACTTCCCGTCAGGTAGCACAGCAGCGATGACGCGTAGTTCTTTTGCGCTTTTTGCCAGTAACTGATATCCGCCAGCACAACAACCGTGCTTACCAGCGGATGATAACGCTCGTCAATCTGATCGTCCATCTGAAGGTTCAGCCTCATCCCCTGCTCCTGGGTCAGTCTCCAGAAGCCAATCGTGTCGGTATCGGAGGTGGGGAGCGCTGCATACAGCAAATCGTTGGGCATATTTACCCCCTTAAAAAGACCGGCCAGCTGTGGCGCCAGCTGATTCGTTGTTCGTTTCAGGTAGTCTATAGCCTCAGGATGAGCATACAGGCGCCGTACCTCTTGTTTGACTTTTAACCGATTTTCTTCCGTCAGATGAATCGTGACCCCCGCAAATTCTATTTCAGCGGGTACATTGACTGTCGATTGGCCCAGAACCGGCATCGGTACGGAAGGTACAGCTATGCATAGAATCGATATAAGTAGTTTAAGGTATCTGCCCGGGAAGTTCATGAGGGTAAATATGCTGTATTTTTCCAAAAAAAGGGTACTGAACGTTCCCCTGATCAATAGAAATACCCACTCGTTAAAACAGCTGCTCCAATAATTCCGTAAACAATCAACCTGATTCTGGTTTCGTTCTGCTTTTCACACAACTACACGAACGTCCATTTAACTAACTCCAGCAGCTGATTACAGATAGCGAATAATGAAAACCAACGAAAAATACGATGTACCGTATAACAAATATTTTTTATCGGCACAATTTATACCAACATTCAGGTAAGTTTTTTGCAATTATGCCTATCGCTTCTTTTTATCGTTAACCAATATGCACCAATGAAGCATAAGTAGTTACTTAATGTATTCTTATGCACAACATATCAAAACCTGTTAATAAATAAATTTGAATGTACGCCTGCTTTCCTTTTTTTTGTTTAATGTTTCTGTAATTCGAATCCACTAAAATTAAACAAAGACCCGTATGAATGCTAAAAAACCATCGGATGGAGTACTGGATAAATTCAGTGTTGAACGGGTCCTTACGGATTGGATCAATGCCATCGAAAACTTCCGGATACTATATGTTAAGCTGGTCAGCCTTATCCCTCCCCATTCTGAGAAGCTAAGTAGCCCTTTGTACATTGGTCAATGTCCGGCAGATTCTCTGGTAACGCTGATTCTGAGTATGCAGAAGGAGCTGGAGCAGTTACTTGTCGAAATGGACGCTCTGGAGGGGCTCAGCACCCAAACATCCCCCCAAACCATCCGGAAACTCATCCGGCACACGCAGCGCCTGAATAGACTGATTGACAAAGCGAACGTGCGATTTCAATTGATGAACGTTTCTTCCTCTTAATCGAACCATATCCATGACAAACCTTCCTCAATCCTTTAGTAAGCTGCTGGAACAGTATGTCTTCACAACGGCGAATCAGGTCATTGACCTGGCCACGCGCGAGCAGCAAGCCATACTGGTCAAATTGATCATTGATATTCCCACAGATGTTCCTCCCGCCGGTTCGCACCCGTCACCGGTTCTTGGCTCACCGAATGAAGTAAGCCAGCCGGTTCCCGCTTCAGCCAACCGACTAATTCACGACCTGTGGCTTACGAAACTGTTCCAGCGGCAGATTGAACGGAATGAAGCCAGCATCGCTCAGATTGAACAGGCTATCGAAACCACTCAGCAGGGGTTCCAGGCGAGAGTAAACAAATTCAGGAGCGAAGCCGCTCAGGCCAATCTGGAGATGTGTCATAGCCGCATGCTTAAGCGGTACCAGAATTATCTGGTTTCGCTACAGACAATTCAGCGAACAAATCGCGACCGGTTAAGTCGTCTGACCAGTAGCTGAACCGATACAACGTAAGCAACTGGTCAGGCTTAATCGCCAATCCAGTTCACCTACGCAATACTGCTACCAGTAATACCTCACCAACGTGGGGCATTACTGGTATTTTTTTGTTTCAGCGGTATGGTTACTACCTATCCGGGCCGATAAAACTATCATTTTGGTAAGTCCATTCGTGTAAAAGCGTACATTTACCGGTACAGTGTTATAATGCTGAGTACATAACTGAATAGCCATGAGTTTAATCTACCGATTAGCAACTGCACCAGACCTTGTCGAAGTTGTCGAAATGCTATCTGATGATAAGTTAGGCGTGGCTAGAGAACGATTCGAAGTTCCTCTTCCGGCATCCTACTTACAGGCGTTTCAGGCAATTATAAAGGATAAACAGCAAGAGCTGACTGTTGTTGAAGACGATGGAGAACTGGTGGCTACCTTTCAGCTTAGCTTTATTCAGTACCTGACCTACCAGGGCGGCACTAGAGCGCAGATTGAAGCAGTTCGAGTAAAATCTACCTACCGGGGTCAGGGAATTGGCCGTGAAATCGTTCAGTATGCTATTCAGCGAGCTAAAGAGAGAGGAGCTCACGTATTGCAATTGACAACTGACAAAAAGAGACCAGAAGCCAAACGGTTTTATGAATCACTGGGATTTGTCGACTCTCACGAAGGCATGAAGCTTCACTTCGGCTAGCACCTTCTTGCTCATTCGTTAGAGAAGCAGCCTGAAAACGACGATGATCACCCTGAAAATTAGCCTGTACAATACCGATACACTCGCTCAACTTAAACACATACCGTATTTCATTGACCAGCGGCTTCGGTAACCCCGGACTCGCTCAATCCGTAAGAACCTCTTCTTTACTCAAGTGCTTTTTGGGCCTCGATCCTCGTTGTCCGTCCTGTACTACAGACCAACTCTGCCCTATGGCCAAAGCCCGATCTGATTCCGAAAAACTGATTCTTTTACTGGTCGATTACCTGGACATGCGCCGGGAAACCATTCTGAATCAGTGGCGCACGCGCTGCCTGGAAGATGCTACTCTGGGCAGTAAGATCAGTTTCCCCCGCGAAGAATTTAATGATCAGGCTCCCGCCTTACTCAATATTCTGGCTCAGCGCCTGCGGGGTGAAGATGAAGAATCCGATACGCTTGCCCGAGCCGGTGAACATGGCCTTCACCGCTGGCAACGTGGCTATTCGCTCCCCGAACTACTGACGGAGCTGGAGCATCTGTACTGGATCATCCTGGATGAAGTGCGAACCTTTCAACAGCAACATAAACAGCTTTCCGGCGATTCGCTCTCGGAGATTTACCGACAGGTATTCAGGCTGGAAGCCGAAAGCAACCGGGGCAGCGTGCTGTATTACGATCAACTCCGGCAGACCAACGCAGCCGAACAGGCCAGCAGCCTGCAGGAGTCGCTGGACAAACTTCAGCAATTGAGCAAACGACAGGGCGAACACCTGCGCCACAATTCGCACGATCTGCGCTCCAGCTTTGGCGCCCTGAT
This sequence comes from Spirosoma lituiforme, assembly GCF_054776635.1. NCBI lineage: Bacteria > Pseudomonadati > Bacteroidota > Cytophagia > Cytophagales > Cytophagaceae > Spirosoma > Spirosoma lituiforme. The sequence goes on along the minus strand of NZ_BAAHBO010000001.1, from coordinate 35,177 downwards.
GGGCGCAGCTACCCTCCTACAATTGCCCAACACGGAAACGGAGCGCGACAAATACGTGGACATGCTGAACCGTAACCTGGCTTCTATCCGGGATATGCTGCTTCAGCTGACCGATTATGCCCGTATTGAAGCCGGTCAGGAGAAGCTGACCATCAGCGAGTTTAATGCGGCCGATCTCCTGCGGGAATGTGTCACGCTGACTCAGCCTCTGGTAGAGCAACGTAATTTCGTTTTGCAGGGTGATGGACCCGAAACCCTGATGACACGCAGTGATGCCGTTAAGGTTCAGCGTATTCTACAGAATTTACTCTATAATGCCATTAAATACACCAAGTCGGGCTGGGTGTATGTGTCCTGGGCGCAGGAAAATGAATCCCGCTGGATCTTGAGCGTGCAGGATTCGGGGGCTGGCTATGCTCCAAACAGCCCGACTGGTCTGTTGGCGGAACAGCTTAGGCCACTCAGTCAGCCCACCAGCACCCATCAATCAGGTGGGGCCGATGAATATCCGCTTCAGGAACCTCCTACCACCGAATCCTTGAAAGTACTGCCGGCTAACCAGCAAAAGGAAAGTGAAGGATTAGGCTTATTTATTGTCAAAAAACTCTGTGAGTTACTCAGGGCCAGCATGGATATTGAAAGTACACCGGGCAAGGGGACGCTGGTACGCATTCGGTTCCTGTCGAATCAGGAAGTCAGCTAATCTAACCGGTAAGCCAAATGAAAGCGTATCACTAATTCACGAAAAGTCAGCATGAAAGACGCCATTCAAGCCTACATTGACGCTTATAATGTAAAGGATATTCCTGCTATGCTTGATCTGCTGGATGATCAGATCATTTTCGAGAATGTTTCCAATACAGCAGGTGTCACCAAAACTACATCCAGGGATGAATTTCAGCAGCTGGCGTTCCAGTCGGCAGCCTACTTCTCCGAGCGCAGGCAACTCATTCGCTTTTTGGTATTAGGACTCGATTCGGCCGCTGTTGAGATAGATTATCAGGCGACTCTGGCCCAGGACTTCCCCAACGGACTAAAGGCGGGTCAGTCCATTCACCTTCGCGGGGTCAGTATTTTTGAGCAGAAAGACGGTAAATTCACGCGCATCAGCGATTACAGCTAGCAATACCACATCAAGAAATGCTATTGCTGGGGGATTCTTATTATTGGACGCGTCATGCACTGCATCAGCATCTGGAAGCTATCGGGCTCCGATCGGGCGATGCCGTTATGGTTCACGCAGGCTTACGTTCAGTAGGGTTTATGCTCAATGGCCCGGATGCCCTCATTGGCGCTATTCTGGACGTGATTAGCCCTACGGGAACACTTCTCTGCTACGTCAACTGGGACCAGCAGTATGAAGATGCGCTGGATGAGCAGGGGTACCTGCCAGCGGAGCTGAAATCAGCGATTCCCCCATTTAACCCCCTGACCTCCCGGGCCAGCAAAGACCACGGCGCTTTTGCCGAGTTTGTGCGCACAACGCCCGGTGCCCGGAGAAGCCTCAATCCTGGCGCTTCGGTCGTCGCCATCGGGCACCGGGCCGAGTGGTTTACAGCGCCCCACCCACTCGATTATGGCTATGGCCCGGACTCACCTTTTGCCAGACTTGTTGCGGAAGACGGTAAAATTCTGATGATCGGTGCACCGCTGGACACGATCAGTATTCTCCACCATGCCGAGCATCTGGCGCAACTACCGGGAAAACGAGTTCGCCGGATGGAGGTGCCCCTGCTGGTAAACGGCCGCGTTGACTGGCGTTTGATTGAGGAGTTCGATACCGTCGATCCAGTAGTGGCCGGATTGGACGACGATTATTTCGGCACCATCGTTCGGGAATTTCTGGCGGGTGGCGCAGGCCGGCAGGCGCTGGTTGGGGCCGCCCCATCGGTCCTGTTACCCGCTGCGGACATCGTAGCGTTTGCCATCCGGTGGCTGGAACAACAGGCCGGGCCGTTCTCTCACTAAAGGAATGGTCTACCAAACATCTGGAACCGGTGTTTGTATATTTGCGTATCAGCCCCTAATCTCTTTACCGTGTTCCTGCATTTGACCGCTGTTGATCAGCAAAGTACTGTTCATGAATTCTCCTGCAACGTTGATCGGCTTGAACTGGGTTTCGATATACTGACTAAAATCGTAGCTAAAGGAGATAAACTGGTGTGGGCCCGGCTCGTTGATGATGGGGACAGTATGGCACTACCCATTGACGCCTTTGATGGTGGCTCTGTGCTGGAACCGATTCGGGCGTTGGAATACGAGTGGAAATCCATCCTGGCCCAATCCTCACCTGCTGTCAAAAACCATCGGACGGACCTGTTGACCCTGACCACGCAGCGACTGGTGGCCTGCGAAGATAAGATTGTTCAGAATAGTCTACTACTGAGCAGTATCGAATCCCTGCTGGTCGAGTCCCGGAAAAGTGACCTACCCCTTGTCCGCAAGCAAGTGCTGGAAAGGAGGCATCAGCGTACACTGATTTTCTTCCAGAGTCAGCTCGACATGGCTCGCATTTCCCGTCAGCGCTTGTTGCAGACGATTGATAGCTTGCAGTAGTCCGCGCATACCCAAACGGACGGGGTTTCCTGACACACGAGAAAATCGACAGGTCTGAACAACTGACCCTTGGTTATTAAACCGACAATCGGCAGGTTGAATGCTTACAGAATTCACGGATTACTGCTTAAGTCCTTCAGGAAAAGCCGGTTAAGCATCCTCCAGAAACTCATCCAGTTCCTGCACCGGTGCAAACAGCAAATGGTATACGGATGAATATACATACTGCATGTAGTAGAAGATTTTTCCCATAGATTACGTATTGATGAATATCCGTAAAGGTAACAGCTAAAACCACAATAGTATATCTATAATCTTAAAAAGTAACAAATAGGTAATACAAAATATAATTTATATAACGCTTATCCCTTCAAACAAGTAAGATTTCCAACATAGTATAAACAAGTAATTTAGGCAAAGCCAACAACAGCATCAATGCTAAGCTAACTGATTTAAAAGCGATTGTAGTAGGTGACCAAGTCGTATCAGCAATAGAGCGACCGGCCAGCCAGGGCGATTTTAGGGATAATCTATATAAGGGTGGTAGCGGTCGAGCGGTCGCTTTATCAGTGACCGAACAACAACGATGCATACAGGCGGCCAAAGCAGTCGGTCTCGAGTTTGCCGGGGTGGACATAATTCGGGAATATGGCAAAGCCCCCACCTTCTATGTGACGGAGATCAACGGCAATCCGGGTACGGGTATTATCGACATTACCGGCTATAACTACTTTGTTGACCTGGTACAACACATCGAAACTAAGAGTGGACAGACAGCACAACCTGCTGTTAGCCAAACGCCAGCGACCACAGATACGCAGGACGAAGCTCGCACTTATCCACCCGATTATATTGCCCTGACGCGAATGGAACAAAACGGCGAAAAAATGACTGGTACGCAAGCGGCCCTGTTAGCCTTTCTTCGTCTACGCTACGGTCGAATCAGAGTTTAAATTAATTTAATTTCCACCAAAACCTATCAATGATTCAACATGGAGGACAAACCAGAATTAACCGGTATAGCTTTATTCAAACACTTATTAGATCGTGACGAAAAAGGTGAGTCAATGAGTAAAGATGAGCGAGAGTGGTTTGAAACACAGAAAAAAGCAAGTTTGAAGTACAGAGGAGAGATCATTAGTGGCGGTCGAAATCGGGATCATTTATACGGTTCACTAGAATGAAAAAGTGATGAGTAAAAAAAGAGAATGATTTAGGGCTGACATATCAACTGTCAATTTTCTAAGTCATTCTCAATTGCTTCATAATCTTCACCCCGAGCTTGTTGTTCATAAGCTTTAGCGACATTGAGGAGTTCATTTGCTACTTTCGGGTATCTATTCATTATACTTTTAGCGTATAATTTGTACCGTTCGGCTAAAGCTTTTTCTTGAGTTCCACCCTCATAAATTGATTTGCTGTACACACCCCTCTTATTGATAATTGCAGTATGAAAACCACTTAGTATCTTTTCATTACCAATCTCCTCAATAATTTTACAAACAGGCTCTTGAGGCCAATAGGCACCATATAAAGGAGATCGGCCAAAAATCGAACCTAACTCATGATCACAACTTCCTAATCTACCTACTGACAAGCACAGTTCTCTAACTTCTTGAACCCACGCTGTCAGAATACCATCGTCAATTATATTTTGGCTATCAGTACCTGGCACTTTACGCCAGGCATATAATAGGGTTATTGCTGTTATAGCTCTATTATTTTTAACATCTTCTCTAATTGACTCTTCAAGTTCTTGATACGGCTCCTCAGGTTTATATTTATATGCAACTAAATCTCTAAAGAAAGAAGGGGATCTTTCTATTTCGCGGAGAAGTATTACTAAGTTCTTTTCAGGATCATTATGTTCCAATGTCCTTACATACAGCCACTCTATACCTCCTTTAACCGTGTCATCTAAATCAGTTCTTTCATGTACTATGCTAACTGCTTCTTCTATATCATACGTACTAATTTTTTTACTTTCCGATTCTGACAACCCTTCAAAAGCCAATTTCTGCAAAATATCTACTATCAATTGGCTTGGCATAACTTCTTTCAATCTGTTACTTATCGTCAGTGCAGTGGCATATCTATTGTACTCTATTAATTTTTTAACACAAAATACAATATCTTCGTCAGATGCACCGAAGAAATGTGGGTTATGGTTCTGCCAAAACTTAGTTTGAATATTCTCCGACAAAGAATTTATAAGACTTATCACTTCCCCCTCTTTTCGAGAAATAGACAGAATAAAAATTGCAATTTTTTCTTCCTGGTTGTCTTGACTCTTTAATTGAATTATAGATTTTTTTATCCAGTCATCATTAAGCAACTTAGACATTTCCTTGACAAAACCTTTTGAAAAATCAACAAGTGACTTATTAGCACTATCAAGTAATAATAAAATACAATTTTCAATAGGTTGCGAATCTAATATATTAGCAAAAGCTTCTCCAGCATACTCTGGCAACTTTACAATATCCACAAATTGCCAAACACCATTTATCCCCATCTTAGTGTAAATAACTTTAAGCGCTTGTACTCTTTCCTGCTTTAATAAATCAAAATATTCTCTATCATTATAAGATTCACTCCTGTGATAGTATTCTATTGTTGTTGGCCAAGAACTTTCAAATAGCCAAGTATATCTGCTCGGATCGTTTGGATCAGATAGACTACTATATAAAGTTTCAAGTTTTTCTATATGCTCAATTGACAAAGCCCAGTTTGTATCCATGAATGCACGACTACGCATTATAGCATCTCTCAAACTTAAATTTATTCTGTATTTAGGGCCTATAAATTCATTACTGTGGCTTAAAGCAAACTGAATAAGCTTTTCTCTTTCAGGGTAGTACAAATGAGTTATTTTATCAAAAAGGTCTGAAAGCTTATCTAAATCACCATCTATCTTAGATAAAAGAACTGTCAAGACTGTATCATAGGATTTGTATAAGTCACTGTAAGTAACAACCTCTGTTTCATATTGGGAGATTTGACGCCATTGATATTTTGTCGTGAACCAGCCAGAGTTGGAGCCTCCTGGTAATAAAGAGATCAGGAGTTGCCATCCAATTTTTGGCTCTCTATTAATTATTGATTCTAAAAGTAAATTTCTCTGATCTAAGTCTGCATTCGTTTGTGGACACCACGGTAAAAATATATGATATAAGCTTAATGATGGTTTATTAGCAATCGTTATACCTGGATCTAATTTTATAAGCTCAATTAGAATTGATACAACTTGGTTTAATAACAAGGGGTCCCATGCCAACATTTCTAGAGCAAACAACAACCAAGTATGCTGGTGGGTTGCAAATAGGTCATTCCCTTTTTTGAATAATGAGGTGAATTTATTCGATTTAGACATTAAAGAACTCCCCAATGATGATAAAAAAACTTTTGGAGATGCTTCAGCTAACAACATTAATATGGGATTGATTGAAAAAATAGTTTCAGCATCGATTTGATGCATAACTTTACTAATAATTTTATCGACCCAATCTTGCTTATCCTCTATACTATCAAGTTGATAAGATTCTCCAAAAACTGCAATCATAATAAGCGATTGACATATCCCTTCTTTAAGCCAATTAGAATATTTAGTTTGACCTCTGTAATATTCTCCTATTCCAAATATTCCTTCATCATTTTTTATCAATACTTCTTTCTCAACGATAGCGCCTAAAACTAATTTTTCAAATTTTATTATATCTGATTTTGTTAAAAATGGAGACAACGCTGACCATGCATCAATTGGTGAAGTTAGTCTCCACTTATCTCCTATTGTTAGAAGAGGTGGATCAGACTCAATTGTCCAAGCTTTTGCAGTCGAAATAAAATCGTCATAATTGGTTCCCGTTAAAACGTTCATCAATTCAACATCACCTAAATATTTTCCATCCCATTTACCTGCCAACAAGATTGGTATCAAATATTTGGATGTTTCTCTTTTTGCCCATTTAGGTTGATTATAGTCGTACTGCAATATTCTTCTAAATACAGATAACACCCTTGCAGATTTTTTTGAAAGTTTTTGTGAATCACTTTCTGAAAAACCCATTTGTTCTAACGCGGACAAAAAACCATCTCGGGCAATTCTAGGCAAAGTTATAGCGTCTGAATTTGTTGTTGACTCTAAACTAAGCGAATTATAGACGTGATTGCTATTCTCTAATGCTTGATTTAAAGCTACAGTTTCTTCAAAATAAGGGATAACAATAAGGTTTGTCTTTGTTTTGGCAATAGCCTTAAAATTCTTTTCATTTTCTACTATTAATGATTTAGAATAAATATATTCTTTCTTTTGTGGAAAGGACTCTATTGCAGCGCATAAAAACGCTAATGACTCTTCTTTAGATGTAGATTTAATTTGTAAAAGGTTAGGTGTTTCATCTAACCAATCTGCTATTTTTTGCACTTGTTCAGTTCGACCTGCTGTAACTAGGCCAGGGGAAATTTTATGTTTAGGATTGCTAATCCATTGATTCCAAAAATCCTCTAGGGCTTCTACACCATCTGGATATATTTCTAAATACTTAGATAGCCATGCACCAACTGCTGGCGCTTGTTCTATCCACTCTTCAAGATATTCGTTATCATAAACTATAATATCTTTCCAGTAATTTTCCCTCTTACGCAACTTTATCCATTTATCCTTATTAGTCCATATATGGGGAGTGACAAATACGAAGGTTGCTTCCTCAGGATTATATCCTAGGGGATTATTTTTTCTCTTATCATAATCTTTGTTTATCTTTTTTTCTACTGTTTTTTCGGTTCCAAACTCCCAAAGTGAAGTTCCAAGTGGAATATATTCTGTTTTAATTGATGAATTTAACACCCCGTCCCAACCACCGTACAACACATTATCGCCCGATGGGAAAAGTATATTATTTATGTTAGAGGAAGTTGCTCTGATCAGTTTGCGTATCAGTAAAGGTAGATTCTCTTGACAGTCACGCGTAGATGACCAATTTTTCAAATCAGTGCTAGTTATCCATCTCATATCTTTATGGTCACTAAATTTAAAAGTGATTTTAAGATGCCACTAAAAAAAAACCCCGAAATTGACTCAATTTCGGGGTTTTTGCGGATTTTGTGGAGACGGAGAGATTCGAACTCTCGTCCAGTCAAGGAACCCGTCGTGCCTTCTACATGCTTAGGTACACTTAGGATTGTCGGGAATCGGCCCGGTGTGTACCAAACCAAGCTTCATCCGTAGGTGCTTGTGTCTTACTCGGCCGTTAACACCATAAACCGAGCCAGCGCTGCGAGTCGATGCCTCCTGATCCAGCCAGCAGCACGTAGGCCGGGGAGACAATGGCTATTGCTTAATCCTCCGGATTAGGCAGCCATGGCGTAGTTATATTCGCCAGTTATTGTTTTGACGATTTGTTTGGGCGGGAAATACCGTCAACTCCCGGCATGCTTACACGCGACCTCAGCAAGCTGTCAATTCCGGTCGTCCCCAAAACTGAAGCGCTTTCGCGTTCTGCATTGATCTAACTTGTTTGAGGGTGCTTTGGTTCGCCGATCGGGTTCCGGAATCGCCTGTTTTTTTAATCATTCGGTCAAACTTATCCATTATCAAATAGTTATACAGTCAGCACGTGCAACAAAATGCCGTTATGGCGATACGTTCATGACGTCCATCTCGTTTGATTCTCTCCTGTATCAGTACCTGACGCCCTTCTTCCAACGTCATCAGTTTTTGTTGCTGCCCGAAAAACGACAGTACCGCAAAACAACCGATACCGGGTTTCAGAGCATCGCCTTCTACCCTACTTTTTACGATAACAAAACACTGCTGGATGTTCAGCTGGGTTGCCGCAATGACCAGGTCGAACAAATTGCCCAGCAGTTTCAGGCCAGCCAGGCCATCAGCAGCCCCGACGCCAATACCCTCACGGCGTCTATCGCTCAGGTAAACGGCTTTTCATCCGTTCAATTCAGCATTCAGTCAGAGCAGGAACTGCTGTTGGTTTGTCATCAGATCGAGCAATTTCTGATTTCCTTCGGCTTCGATTTTCTGGCAACGTCCTGTTCCCTGGCCACCGTCGATCGCCTGTTGAACGGGCAGCCGGACCAGCCCTGTCCGTATGTGTACAACCAGATGCACCGCTGCTACAAAGGACTTATTACGGCCAGTCTGACGCACAACGAGCATTTCGACGAACTGGTCAACACGTATCGGCACGTGTTTGTGCAGCAGACGCAGAATCCCTACGAGCAGGTTCGCTTTGAACGGCTCGTCGCTTTTCTTCACCATTATTCGGCTAATTAGGCGGGAGCCCTTTAGTGACGCCCCTTCGTCACGAACTGCGCAATGGCCGCGCTGAGGCCGGGGGTAATCGGTAATTCAGGCCTGTTATACGTTTTGTAATTTTCCGTCTTGTCGGTTCCTTCCACGTTTTTAAGGATATGGTTCATCTGATCGAACAGCAGCAGCGTCGCATCGGGCCGGGCCGCTTTAAGTCGTTCAGCATCGGCAACAGCTACCTGCAAATCCTGTTTGCCCTGAATGATAAGGACGGCTCCTTTGACCGCTTTGATCACAACGGCAGGGTCGTACTTCATCCACGAGATCAGCCCCGGCTGGGCTCTTGGCGAAAGCTGGGCCTTCAGGATCGGTTTTACGGGATGCACTGTCAGACCTTTCCGCAACGAATCCAGCGCGCCATCAATCTCTGCCTGAAGTTCCTTGGGGTTACCCCCCGAACGGCCCTGCTCTTTCAGGATGTCGGCAATGTTGCGCCCCGCCCCGGCAATGGACACAAATCCATCGGCCTTCGTTTCTTCGGCCGCGAGCATGCCCACCAGAGACCCCTCTGAATGACCGGCGACAATGACTTTCGAAAACCGTTTGTCGGCCTGTAGCTGGCGAATGATCCCGGCCGCATCCGATACATAATGACTGAAGACGAACTCCTCGGGCTTAATGACCATTTGGGCGGCTTTCAGGTTGGTACCGGATCCCCGCTTGTCGTAACGGGCTACGGCAATTCCTTTGGCGGCCAGGCTGTCGGCCAGCATCTTAAGTGCGTTTGTTTTCATTCCGTAGGCACTGTTGCCATCACGGTCTGTCGGGCCGGAGCCGGCAATGAGCAATACCACCGGCACGTTTTTTTTACGGTTGCCGGGCAGGGTCAGCGTGCCGTCGAGTGTTAGTTCGGTTCCGGCGGGGACGGTAATGCGGTACTGCATTGGTTCTTCCGTTTGCGCGAGTGCATTCAGACAGACGGCTAGCAGGGAAATGACGGAAATGGCGAAATGTGTCATCGGGAAAACAGGAAATCAATCCGGGACCCATGCGCCCGGTTTGCCTCGCAAAGGTAGTTCATGGCCTGGCTTTGCTGCGTCTTTTTATGGAGTTACCTTTGTTGACCATACAGCAACCTGCCTGATTTTTGCCCAACGTTTCCAAACCATATTTCGGGCTGTGTGCTTAACTTACCCACCCCCTAACTGCTGATTTTATCATGAAGCCACTTCAAATCCGCCTGGTTACACTCACCGTCCTTGTTCTGGCAACGGCGCTGTTTCGTCTGATGCCTCACTGGCCGAATTTTACGCCCATTGCAGCGCTGGCTCTGTTTGGCGCGGCCACGTTTGAGCGGAAATGGCTGGGGCTGGCGGTTCCTATGGCGGCTATGCTGCTGAGCGACGCGCTTATTGGTTTTCATGGAACCATGGGCGCAGTATACGGCAGCTTTGCCCTGACCTGGGCACTGGGCCTGTGGGCCGTCCGGAAAACAGCGCAGCAACGGCCATCGGCCGGCCGTATTGCGGTGGCTTCCATAGCCTCGTCTGTTCTGTTTTTTCTGATTACCAACTTTTCAGTCTGGTACGGCAGCACCTTTTACCAGCAAACGGCCGCTGGCCTGATGGGCTGCTACGTAGCCGGACTGGCGTTCTACAACGGCACCAACTTTTTTCTGAATGGTCTGGTTGGCGATCTGTTCTTTAATGGTCTCCTGTTCGGAAGCTACTACCTGCTTCAGCAGCGGTTTATGGTGCTTCGGCCAGCACACCGGTAGAGTCGTAACCGGTGTCAGAAGGCTCTTCTTGCGTCGACAAACGTGCCACGGTTTCCTGACGAGACCGTGGCACGCTTATTTTCGGTACTTCCGATCAATCAATTCGGCGACCAGACCCGTCCAGCCCGTTTGGTGACTGGCTCCTACCCCACGGCCATTATCGCCATCGAAGTATTCGTAGAACAGCACATAGTCCCGGAAGTGAGGGTCCTTGTATTTGGCATGCTGACCGAACACTGGGCGATTGCCCTCGGCGTCCTGCGTAAATAGACTGATCAGTCGGTCAGTTAGTTCGTGTGCTGCCGTTTTGAGCGTGATCTGCCGACCCGATCCAATCGGGTATTCGACGGTGAAGCTATCGCCAAAATAATGGTAGAACCGGTCCAGGCTTTCGACCAGCAGGTAATTGACCGGCATCCAGACTGGCCCACGCCAGTTGCTGTTCCCCCCAAACATACCGCTATCGCTTTCGGCGGGGGTGTAGGTGAGCCGGAAAGTCGTGCCGTCGAGCGTGAACTCGTACGGATGGTCTTTGTATACCTTCGATACGGCCCGAATACCGTGGGGACTCAAAAACTCCTGCTCGTCCAATACCTTCGACAGGAGGGCTTTCAGACGAAATCCGCGCAGCAGGCTCAGTAATCGTTTCTGGTCGACACCTTTTTCCGTGTAGCGCGATACCTGGTTGTATAAATCGGGACGGTGCCCCTGAAACCAAGCCATTCGGCTGGCAAAGGACGGATTTGCCTGCAACAGCTCATCGTCCAGTACCTCAACCGCAAACATCGGGATCAGGCCAACCAAGGTGCGAACCCGCAACCGCTGCACAGTGCCATCGTCCATGCGCAACTGGTCGTAGAAGAACGCATCCTCTTCGTCCCACAACCCGATGTTGCTATGGCCGATGTTGGTGATGGCCCCGGCGATGTACAGGAAATGGTCGAAAAACTTGGTTGCCATCTCGTCATACACCGAGTCGTGGCGGGCCAGCTCAAGCGCGATCCGCATCATGTTGAGGGCGTACATAGCCATCCAGCTGGTTCCGTCGGCCTGCTCCAGATGGCTGTCGCCGGGAAAGATCGTGTTCCGATCGAAAACACCGATGTTATCCAGCCCCAGAAAGCCGCCTTCGAAAATGTTGTTTCCGGATTCATCTTTCCGATTCACCCACCAGGTGAAGTTGAGCATCAGCTTGTGGAAAATACCGCGCAGAAACGTCAGGTCTTCCTCGCCCGCCAATCCAGGCCGGGCCTCGCCAGGCCGGGCCGGTTTTCGTTCCAGCTCAAGATGATAAATACGCCAGGCGGCCCAGGCCTGCACGGGTGGGTTCACGTCGGAGAAGTTCCACTCATAAGCAGGCAGTTGACCGTTGGGGTGCATGAACCACTCATTGGTGAGCATCATCAATTGCTGCTTGGCAAAACCGGGGTCGATCAGGGAGAAGGTTACACAATGAAAAGCCCAGTCCCAGGCCGCGTACCAGGGGTACTCCCACTTATCGGGCATGGATATAACGCCTGCGTTGATTAGCTGAAGCCAGGTGTGGTTGCGGCCGTGGATCCGCTCGGGGGGCGGAGGTGGACTGTTCTCGTCGCCGGCAAGCCAGCGCGACACGTCATAGTAGTAATACTGCTTGCTCCAGAGCATACCGGCAAACGCCTGCCGCTGCACCAGCCGCTCATCGGGCGTGGCCTCGCCGGGTTGCACGTCGGCGTAAAACTGGTCTGCTTCTTCTTTTCGCTGGGCAACTACCTGATCAAAATCCTCGAAAGGGTATGCCATTCCCGTACCCGGTTGACCGGGCGCTTCGAGCCGCAATCGAACAACGACCGAGCCGCCGGGCGCAACGGTTAGCTTGTAATGGGCCGCTGCTTTAGTGCCCGTATGTGCCGGATTCACCGTATCGGCCCCGTACAGTACGTGATCGTGAATACCATCTTTTGGATAACGGGAACCCGTATGCGAATTGTACAGGCGGGCCCTGTTCGTTTCGTTTTCACAAAAAAGCCAGTCAGGATCACCGTCGGCATGTACGATGTATCGGCCTAGGGCCGAGTCTTCGACAGACACGGTTTTGTCGGGCTGTAGTACAAGCGAAGGCCGGTAGTTAGGCACCCCGTCGGAGTCATCGCCAAACACCCAGGTGTTCCGGAACCAGATCGTTGGCAGCAGGTGTATAGCCGCGGCTTCCGGACCACGGTTCTGCACGGTTACCGTCATCAGGATATCCTGCGGCCCCGCCTTAGCGTATTCGACAAAAACATCGAAATAGCGATCCGTATCAAACAGCCCCGTATCAAGCAATTCATATTCAGGATCTAACCGACCCCGGCGTCGATTTTCGCGCAGAAGCTGCTCATACGGATAGGCCGCCTGCGGGTACTTGTAAAGCATACGCTGGTACGAATGCGACGGGGTGTTATCCAGGTAATAATAAAGCTCTTTAACGTCTTCCCCATGGTTGCCCTCGGCGTTGGTTAGTCCGAAATACCGCTCTTTCAGAATAGGATCTTTCCCATTCCAGAGCGACAGGGCCAGACAAAGCTGCTGCCTGTCGTCGGAGATACCGGCAATTCCCTCCTCGCCCCACCGAAAGGTGTAGCTGCGGGCCATATCGTGCGTCGTGTAGTTCCAGGCGTCTCCGTTTGCGCTGTAGTCCTCGCGTACGGTTCCCCACTGGCGATCAGACACATAGGGACCCCACTGCCGCCAGGCTGGGTCTTCTAAACGTTGGTGTTCGGTGGTCAAGGAAATGATGAGGGTTTACGATGTATGGTGTATATTGTGGGATGTATGCGGTAAACTATATGATACATGAACTCCAGTAATCCTATATCCTACATCATACATCTCCACCCCTATCCATTGTCAGCGAAGCTCTCCAGAACAGTCATGCCGCCGTCGATGAAGATACTAGCACCCGTAATGTAGTCGGACTGGTCGGAAGCCAGAAAAACCGCCAGATTACCGATATCGGAAGGCTGCCCGATTCGGTTGTATGGAATCAGGGTCATCAGGCTGTTCAGCGCCTGGGACGTTTCCCAGGCCGATTTGTTGATGGGGGTTTGAATGGCACCCGGGCAAATGCTGTTGACCCGAATGTGGCGGTCGCCGTATTCCTGCGCCAGCGATTGCATCAGCAGTTTAACGCCCCCTTTCGAGGCCGCGTAGTTTATGTGCCCGCCCCAGGGAATGGCTTCGTGTACTGAACTCATGCAGATGATTTTTCCGGTTGCCGCCGACACGTCGGGGCGTGGTCCACGACGCAGGAATTCGCGAATGGCGGCCCGGGCACACAGGAACTGGCCAGTCAGGTTGACATTGATAACCGTATTCCACTGCTCTAGCGTCATTTCGTCGAATTTAGCATCGCGCTGCAAGCCCGCGTTGTTGACCAGAATATCGATTGTTCCGTACTGAGCGACAACATCGGCGAAAAACTTGGTTACCTGCTCCTCACTGGTAACATCGCATTGGGCAACGATCCCCGCACCGCCCGCATCCGTTATGTCTTTTAGCACAGCATCGGCAGCGCCTTTACTGCTTTCGCCGGGGTAATTTACCACTACGGTAGCCCCCGCAAGGGCCAGTGATTTGGCGACCCCTGCCCCGATACCACTACTTGCGCCGGTGATGATGGCAATCTGTCCTTTTAATACCTGCTCCATGAATTTCTTATGAGGTTTTACTCTATAAGCGCCTTTCCCCTCCTTTTGTTAGGGTTAGTCGGCAAGGAATCTCGACGGGCTTTACGGGTCAAACCTACACCGTGGCAGGTGGTCATCCAACAAATTAATCAACTGTTAATCCCCCAGAAGGCGTAAAAACTCAGCCTCGTCGCTGCTGCCGTTTTTGTACTATTTTCGGGAAATTGGATTATAAGGCTACAAACTAGACCCAAGTTAAACCAGAGTCCTAAAAATTAGAATTATTAGAAAAATACAATTCATAAGTAAAAAATATGGACTTGTTGTACTTTTCCAACAAACGCCCTAATTTGCTCAGAAGGAATATAATTTTAAAATGAATATTTCGTAAAACACTGGTTCTCAGCAATAGCCCTCTTGCATTAAACAGGGTTCACCCCACACCTTTGTCCCGGTAAAACAAAAATTTCAAACCAATGAAAAAATTCCGTTTAGCAGTAGCTGTTCTTTTATCAGCAATGAGTCTGGCAGGCATGGGAGATGCCAAAGCTGACACAGGATCAGGAATGAATGGTGTGAAAGTTGAGAAGTCCGAGCAAAAGAAAGTACGCATTTATACACAGCCGGGAGCATCGGTTGACGTGGCCTTAGTTGACGCCGACGGCAACGTTCTCTACCGGGGATTGATTTCTAAAAATGCCAAACGGGCTACTTCGTTCAACCTGAATAATTTGCCGGATGGTCAGTATTTTCTGACGGCCAGCAGCAACAACTGGTGGATGTCGCAGGCGTTGACGATCAAAGCCAATGCGCTCAATGTTGACGAACGCAGCCTGCAACAAATGACCGAGCCAACGCTGACGGCTTACGAAAAGAACAAGATTGAAGTAGTTCTGCCTGCCAAGAACATTAACGAAGCAAACGTAGCCATCTACGACGCTCAGAATGTTCTGGTACAGACCGACACCTTCAAAGGTTCGGTTCGTCGCTTCGATTTGTCAGGCCTTCCTGATGGTGCTTATACGTTTGTTGTTGGTCCATCCGAGAAGAAGTTCATTTCTCGCGTAGCGATCCAGCACTAGGCGATTTATCGTGTGGCGTCATTCGCCCCCGGCCCTTCAATACACTTTCTCAACTTACGCGTGGCTACGCTTTTCGGACAAGCTGGCCACCACCAAATTCCGGCCCGCTGCTTTCTCGCGAAACGCAGCGGGCTTTTTGCTTTATTACTACCCGATTGTCTTATTTATTGTCCGTTTGCCAGCTCTCTTAGTCTACTAATTGACTGATTTCAGCGGGCTTGCCCAGTTTCAGTTACTTAATACACTCTTTGTGCCAATACATATTTACACAATGTACATATGCCTAATTAAACAGCGCGCAACGACTCTATATATACACTTATCGTAATAATATGCACTTTTTTTTTGGCCAAACTTTTCCCTAGATCACGGAGAGATGTATATTTGGCAAAATCTATAAACAGTGCACCCATGGTTCCCATAAATGAAAAACTTAAAGCAATATTTATTGCGCTGAAGACCACCCCCCACAAATTCCTGATTGACCATCAGTTCAATCGAATGACTATCTATAACATAGTTGGGGGGAGAACAAAGCCAGGTCTGGAAATATTGGAACGGATTTGCCAGGCAGAACCCAGAATTTCTGCCGAGTACCTGCTTCGGGGAGAAGGCCCCCCCCTGAAAAAGCTCGGAAAAGCGGGTTCGACAAAAACGGACGAGCAAACACGCGGGCGTCGGATTCGCACATCGGCAAGCAGACAGTCCGCTGAAGCCAGTTTAGAACAATCGTTAGAGTCAATACAATAATATGATTCGTACGAACACCCTGTTAGCTGGCGGGGTGTTCGTACGAATGCCCAGAATGATAGACAAACCGATGGGTTATAGAACTGTTCCGTTCCCTCTCATTCGTAAAATCGCCAGTTCTTTCATCTTGCACTCAAAAACGATGTCCACTTCCCTGCCATACGTGTTTACCGGTGTATAGATCCAGTCGGCATGGGCTTCCCGGCGGGCCATTGGGTCTTCGTAGTCCCGGCGGGAATTGGAGAAGTGAAAAGCCGGCCTGACATCCCAGGTATTATACGCCAGGACGAACGCTTCCTCTTCCGTGAGTTGACCCGGATTGAGTGCATGGTGGAAGTAATCGAACACAATGGGAATACCAATGATCTCGTGCAGATAAACCAGGTCCTGCACTGTATACAGGCTTACCCGGTCATCGTTTTCTACGGTGAGCCGGGCGCGCAGGTTCTCGGAGAGTAAATTAAAATTGCGGGCAAACCGCGCTAGTGTCAGGCTTTTGTCCCCGTAAGTGCCCCCCACGTGAAAGTTGATTTTATTCCAGTGCGATGGTGTGAGTCCCATCAGATCAAAAACTTCCGACTGGGCTTCGAGATCTTTGATTGTATTTTCCAGCACTTTCCCCTGCCCCGCCAGCTGATTGAACGGACCCGGATGAGCCGTCAACCGAATCGGTCGGCTTCCAATTTCCTGCAGCGTTTCCCGAATGTCCGTATAGTCAGGTAGTTCCGTAAACCGGTACTCCGACGACCAGGGAAATATATCGGACGAAATGCGGAATAGACGAAACCCGTTTTCTATGTTCCAATCAACGATTGTCAATAAATCCTGAACATTCTTTAACGCCAGCTCCGAAGCGTACGTCAGTCCTCTTTCGGTAAACGTCTTCTTGATCATTCCCCGATTACTGGTGATTTTGTCAGCCTGGAGACTCAGGTTAATGCAGGCGTACCCAGCATTCATTGGTAATTCTTCCATCCAGGCTTAACGTAAATTCCAATAGTCCGGTTTTGGCTTTTTACCGTTAGTTCAAAAGTCGGTGAATCAGACGAAAAAAAGCCGGATGTGACTTATCTTCAGCGGACGGGGCACATGCCCTTTCCAAAAAGCTGATCCAGGTCAGAAAACATATGGAAGATCTTACCCCTGAACAGATCAATGATCTTGCATCGGCTTATAGCAATATGGCTCGTTCGTTAAATGAGTTTCAGGTGATTCATTGGGCCCAATTGACGCATGAGCAGCAGCTGGACCTGAATGCGTACCAAACCAGTTTACTAGACCGCGCGCAGGCGATTCGGATGCGAACAACCCGCCCCGCATTTACGAATGCCAACCAGACGACCAGCCGAATCCTGGAAGGGACTCACAAAGCCCGAATAAGTCTGCAACAACTTGACGATTTGCCGGTTGCGCTAAATGTCGGGGCCATTACCGTGGCTCTTGTCGCCTATGCAGCCCGCGCCAATACCCGTGGTATCGATATAGCGTTGCGTGAACTGGAAAACCTGATCAGGCAGTAGGCCAGCAGGAGCAAAAAAAACCAGTGAAACACATAGCTTATGTATTTCACTGGTTTTATCAAGTACCTTACGCACTTACAAGATCAGTCCTGAAGGCGATTTTACGCCAACCAGTTCAATGTCGAATGTCAGGTCCTGTCCGGCCAGCGGATGATTGGCATCGAGCGTAACGTTCGTGTCCGTCAGCGTCCGAATAATAACCGGAATCGGGCGTGGGTTACCGTCTTCGTGCATATTGAGCGTCGTGCCCACTTCAAGCGGAATATCGGCCGGAATATCAGACCGCTCCAGTGTAAAAATCATATCTTCATTGGCGGGGCCGTATGCATCTTCCACCGGGATATTGATGGTTTTCTTTTCACCCTGGTTCATACCCGTCACACCGTCGTCGAACCCTTTGATAACCTGACCACTGCCAACAGTGAACTCCAGGGGCGATCGGCCTTCTGATGAATCGAATACGGTTCCGTCGCTCAGGGTTCCGGTGTAGTGAACTTGAACGGTATCGCCAGATTTTGCTTGTGCCATATTGTTATGTTGTTTGTGGTAAGAAACGTCGCCGTAAAAATACCGGAACTTCCGGCTGGGGTTGGGCTGTACGCTAACTTTTGACGAACTACCGACTAAGGCCAAAAGTTCAAACTTTTCAATGCAGCATTGTTGGTCCCAGCGTCTGAAATCGTGAATTAACCGAAAACCTTATGGCTCATTAGCTGGCCTGTGATCTACATTCCTATACTCTTTTTTTCTCTGTAATCAGCGCGTATTGTGCCTGCTGACGAGATTTGTGCTTCCTGGATTTCTTCGTAAAAGATTAAGCTTCGAGCCGTATAGATCACCTTATCGCAAAAAAATGAGGACAAATTTTTATATATTAGAAACTTATATATATTTACAGTAGATAGTACACAAAACGGTCTTTTTCCAGTATGGAATCATCGGGTAATGAGTTCCTCAGGGGAACCCTTAAAACAATTGTTTTGAAACTGCTTTCCGATACCCAGCCCGGCTCGTCTGGTCGCTCTACTTCCCGGCAGGGCCGCATGTATGGGTACGAGATTACGCAGGCGGTAAAAGAGCGGACGCATGGCGAGATAACCCTGACATTCGGGGCGCTGTACCCCGTGCTTCACAAGCTGGAGCAGGAGGGGTTACTGACAACAGAAACGGAGGAAGTGGATGGTCGCCTACGAAAATACTACGCCTTAACGCCACAGGGTACGCAGGCTGCGGCACAAAAAGTATCTGATTTCGAACGATTTATGGACACAATGCGCACATTGCTACAATTACCGGTCAACTTAGCCACAAGCCATTGAATAGCTTCTTTACTGCGTATAAACTGAGATAACACCATGAAAAAACTCAGCCCTCAACAACTGGCGATTTTACATCGTCACCTGATCCACAGCGGTTCCTCCGATGCGCTGGCCGAGGAACTACTCGATCACCTTGCCTGCGAAGTGGAGCAGTATATCTGGATAGGACTTCCCTTCGATAAGGCGCTGGACGCGGTGCTGGAGCAGGCCAGTGTAAAAGCAGTGCAGCACCTACGCGAAACGTACCAGATTGAACTGGCCATGACCGACGATCAGTTGAAGCAGGCCAGTCTGGACGATATTGTCTTCGAATTTCGTAACAAAGCATACGGCGCGTACGACTTGCGCCGTGCTTATCCGACAACGCTGCGCAACGCGTTTATCATGGCGCTGGGCCTGTTTATGATGCTGATGGCCATGATGGATGGTATCAGTCGGCATTCATGGTCGTATATGAGCCTGGGCGGAGTTGTCTGGCTGGTTGGGCTGAGTGGGGTCACATTTGCTACCGTTAGCTGGTATCTGCAAGGCACGCGCCGACAACAGCAAGTACTGATGCACAGACAACTACAGTAAATGTGTACGAAAAGAATGTCAATCAGTCATCGCTGAGGTTGTGCTAACGGGCCAGGCTCGTTGGCACAACCTCAGCGATGACTACCTGTAAGCTTTAGTAGGCCCGGGCAAATACCACACGCCCCTTCGACGGTTTACCCGAAAAAACATCGATTCCTTCTTCGGGTTCCTGATCGAATGGTATGCAACGTATAGTGGCTTTAGTGGCTTCTTTTATGGCTTCTTCGGTTTCACTGGTACCGTCCCAGTGCGCCATGATAAAACCGCCCTTTTCCAGTTGCTCCTGAAACTGGTCGAATGTGTCTACGGTAAACGTGTTTTCCTGACGGAATGCTTTCGCTTTGGCATAGATGGTTTCCTGAATCGAATCGAGCAGGTTTTGTATGTGCTCAACTAACCCATCAAAGGGGACCGTTTCTTTCGTTTTCAGATCACGACGGGCAATCTCAACGGTCCCGTTTTCCAGATCACGTCCGCCCATAGCCAACCGGACCGGAACCCCCCGAAGTTCGTATTCGGCAAATTTCCAGCCGGGCTTGTTCGCATCGGAGTCGTCGTATTTAACCGAAATACCAACCTTTTTCAGCGCCTGCACCAACGGTTTAATTTTGGCTGAAATGGCGTCCAGCTGCTCTTCGCTTCGATAAATCGGTACGATAACCACCTGAATGGGGGCCAGCTTTGGCGGCAATACCAGGCCATCATCGTCGGAGTGCGCCATGATCAGCGCCCCCATCAGCCGCGTTGATACCCCCCAGGAGGTTCCCCAAACATAGTCTAGCTGGTTCTGCTTGTTCAGGAATTGCACCTCGAATGCCTTAGCAAAGTTCTGCCCCAGGAAGTGAGACGTTCCTGCCTGGAGGGCCTTGCCGTCCTGCATCATGGCTTCAATACACAGGGTATCATCGGCTCCGGCAAACCGTTCGTTGGCGGTTTTAGTCCCTTTAATAACTGGCAGGGCCATCCACTCTTCCGCGAACTGGGCGTAGATGTCGAGCATTTGCCGGGTTTCGAACTGAGCTTCCTCCGAGGTAGCGTGGGCCGTGTGGCCTTCCTGCCATAAAAACTCGGTGGTACGCAGGAAAATCCGGGTACGCATTTCCCAGCGCACGACGTTGGCCCACTGGTTGATCAACAGCGGCAGGTCGCGGTAGGACTGAATCCAGTTTTTATACGTGCTCCAGATCACCGTTTCCGACGTTGGCCGAACAATGAGTTCTTCTTCGAGTTTGGCCTCCGGGTCAACAATCACCCCCGAACCATCCTCGGCATTTTTGAGCCGGTAATGCGTAACCACTGCGCATTCTTTAGCAAACCCTTCTACGTGCGACGCTTCTTTGCTCAAAAAGGATTTGGGAATAAACAGCGGAAAATAAGCATTCTGGTGACCGGTCTCTTTAAACATATCGTCGAGAGCCCGCTGCATTTTTTCCCAGATCGCAAACCCGTAGGGTTTGATGACCATGCATCCCCGCACCGCCGAATTCTCGGCCAGGTCGGCTTTTTTAATTAATTCGTTATACCACTCGGAGTAGTTTTCACTACGGGACGGAAGCGCTTTTGCCATGCGTGAACGGGTCAGAGCGAGTCAGGGTGATGGCTCGTTCTACCTTTTATTTGAAATAGATTTAAACCTTTGGTAACAAAATGGAATCTAACGTACAAGAACTTGCAAAGATAGGTTTTTAGTCTATTTTTGTAATCAAACAGGTCAATCCTGTGTTATATATTGAAAGAGTTCTCTATATGAGCTTTTACTACATCAGTTCCCTGGCCAAATGAAAACGCAACCCTTATATCGCTACCTATCGCTGGCCGCGCTGATGGGCATCTGGAGTTGTAGCTCCACCCAGCAAACGGCCCAAAATGCAGGCGAAACGGATGATCTGTACGGCAATTCCGGCAACGCTGCCGTGTATGCCAGCAACTCATCTGACTATTCGGCGGTAGCACCACAGCAATCGCGTCGGCAACAACGGTTATCCCGTAATACCAATCCGGATTACGTTGACGATCAGCAATACAATTCGAACGGAAGCAGCAATACGGACGAGTATTATGCTGACCTGAGTGCCCGCAAACTAAATCGTGGTCTTTCTCCCGATCCGGGCTGGAATGATACGGGTACGAATGCCTATAATTCCGGTTTTGTAAACGGCTACAATTCTGCTACCACCTCGGCTTACAGCTGGAACCGCTGGGGATTCAACAACACTGGCTTTTACAGTGGACTGGGTCTTGGTTTAGGCATGGGTGCGTTTGGTGGCTATGGCGGGTACAACAGTTTCGGGATGGGCTTCGGTAGTCCGTTCTACTCGCCGTTTTATGGCAACTCGTTTGCCTACTCGCCATTTGGTTACTCGCCCTTCGGCTACGGTGGCTACGATCCGTTCTACAGTTCCTACGGCGGATTTGGTGGCTTCGGCAGTCCATTTTATTCTCCCTTTGGTTATGGAGGCTACAGCGGGTACTATGGCAGTCCGGTCTACGTAAACAATGTATATGTAGCGGGTGCAGATCCATATCGGAACAATCGGACATCAGGTCCACGTTTCAGCAACGGTACATCGGCTTCGGGTGGCTACAATGGCTCTTTTGTTAATACGCCACGGGCAGCTACTAACAATGGTGGCCGTTCGGGAGGTTACTCGTCATCGGGTAGTGCATCCGCAAACAACAACAACGGGAGCAACAATAGCTATTACGCCAACCCACGGTCAAATAATCGGGGCACCTATTATTATGACAATGGCAACAGCTCGGGCGGACGTACAAATGGGAATTCAACGGCGGCAGCGCCTTCCTACAACAGTAGCAACGGCTCAGGTAATGATTATTACGCTCGTCCCCGGCAGAATAACCAGGGCAGCTACACAGCCCCAAGCAACGGGTACAGCAACAGCGGCAGTCGTAGTGGCTATCAGCAATCACAGCCTAGCTATCAGCAGCCATCGTACCAGAGCCAAAGCCGAAGCAGCTATCAGCAATCACAGCCTAGCTATCAACAGCCTAGCTACAGCGCACCAAGCCGGAGCTACAGCGCACCAAGTTTTGGTGGTGGCGGAGGAGGAGTTTCCTCCGGTGGTGGCGGCCGCTCCGGCGGTGGTGGCGGTGGACGTGGTCCGAGATAAAACCAAAGTTTTGTAAAAATAAAATCCCACCAATTAGCCAATTGGTGGGATTTTTCGTTTTACTGATACTGGATATTAAACATCTGCTAATTGATTTTGTCTTACAGACAAAACGCACCTTTTACCACTTTCACACAATGATCAAGTACATACAGATAACCACTGGTTTTCTACTTATGGCTTCAGTTTCTTACGGACAGGACTACTCAGGTGACGCATTCCGTTATTCAGAACAGCCCATTTCGGGTACGGCCCGCTTTCAAGGTTTAGGTGGCAATCACGCATCCATCGGAGGAGACGCCAGCAACGCATGGGGCAATGCCGCCGGACTGGCTTTTTACAACCGGTCAGAATTAAGCATCAGCCCATCTTTACGCTTGTTAAATAATAGTGCCAATTACCTTGGTCAAACAACGAGCAGTTCGAAATCTAACCCATTCATTGGTTCGGCATCGGTTATTTTTGCTGGTATGCCGTCTGATTCCCGTAGCCGGGGACCCCGGCGAACTGTCTGGGGTATTAGCTATTCACGGCAAGCTAGCTTAGGGAATGAATTCGTAGCACAAGGCCAGAATAATCGCAGTTCAGTCGTCAATTCTTACATCGAGAATGCAAATGGAACCAGGCCATCCAATTTGAATCGGCAATATGATGCACAAAATTTTACGGCCTATCCGAACACGTACTCCGATGGCTATACAGTGACGGGTCTAACGGCGGCTGCTTACCAAAATTATTTGATCAACGACTCATCGACGGATTCAACTCAGTATTTTCGCTACGATAGTGGCGTGCCTGTTAGTCAGCGCGTCAGTTTCTCCGCTTCTGGAGCGGTATCCCAGTGGGGTCTATCGGTGGCCAGTAACTTTAGCGACAAGTTTTATATCGGGGGAACACTTGCCCTCTCGCACTCGAAGTACAATTTCACAAGTATTATTCAGGAGCAGTACATCGGTGGTAGAGTATTCAATGGCATGCGGGAAAACACGGACTATTCGGTAACGGGCAACGGACTAAATCTGTCTTTGGGTGCCATCTATCGAATAGACCAGAACCTTCAACTGGGAGCTAATATCGTTACCCCCACCTGGTCTACGAGTTCATACAAAGAAACCACGAATCAATCGCAGACCATTGATCCCATTGGTATTCCTCAGCTTGATAACAGTGGAAGACCCGTAACCTTTGTACCCAACAATAAAACCATTACAGTAGCGCCAAACGATTTCGACTTTAGAGTCACGACGCCGTTGCGGTTATCTGGGGGTGTTACGTATTTCGTTGGGAAAAGCGGTTTCCTGACTGCTACAGCTGAATACGTTAATTATAGTGGTATGCGGGTCGGCACAAACTATTACACAGAAGGTGCCGATAATCAGGCGTTCAAAAAGGACCAGACAAGCTACGTACAGGGCATTTACCAAAATACGGTAAACTTCCGGGTTGGTGGCGAGTTCAGAAGCGGTATCTTCCGGGCACGAGTGGGTGGAGCCTATCTGCCAAGTGCTTACAAATCCAGCTTCGATGAGCTGGCTCGCAACGGAGACCGGAATACATTACTATACTCGGCAGGTCTAGGGGTTCGCAATGACCGTTTCTTTGCCGATCTGAGCGGTGTCTTCTACACGACAAAGACCTCGTATACACCCTACTATCTTAACAATTCAACCGATTACGCTTCGGCTCTCCTGACAAACAATAACATGAATTTTACCCTTTCTCTGGGGACCTTTTTCTAACAAAAATGCGGTACTGAGTACCGCATTTTTGCTTTTATAACAACTTGCCTATTCGTTGCAGAATATCATCCCCGGTTGTTTCGCCAGACACAACTACCGTTGCCCGATTATAAATAGGGAATCGGATTGTGTGGCGTTGTCTCAGATTAGCCAGCAACTCGGGGTCAGTCGGGCTATGAAGCGGTCGATCTTCCTGCGCGTGTACCACCATTCGCTTTACCAGAATTTCCACAGGTACGTCCAGAAATACGGATATACCTGTGGAATTTATATAGGCCATGTTGTCATGAAAGCAGGGCATACCGCCACCCGTTGACACAACCAGACTACCACCCGGCTTAATAGTGCGCAATACCCGCCGTTCGGCCTCCCGGAAATACTCTTCCCCTGATTCAGCAAAAATCTGGGCAATTGATCTTCCCTCCTCTCGGATAATAAGTTTATCGGTGTCGACAAAGCGGTAGTGCAGGGCATCGGCGATTCGCTTACCTAGTGTACTCTTGCCAGACGATGGCATCCCAATCAGGAAGATGTTTTTCATGATGAAAAAGTGAACGAGTGAACGAGTGAATGAGCGAAAACAGCCTACATCGGTTCTTCACTCGTTCACTCGTTCACTCTTTCGCTCATTTTACTATTTCCAGTACTTCGGCCGCGTTCGGCGTTGAGTTAAAGTGCCATTTTCCCCGTACAGTGCCGTTACTCAGCAACCAGGTACCGGGATTCGAGCGCATAATCGTCTTCAAAACAGTGGCGTCAGCTTTGTAGTACGGCACGTTTTCCAGCTGAAACTCTTTTCGGAATGCCTTGATTTCGTCGTCGCTGGTCGATGTCAGAATGAAAGGTTTTACCGACGAGCCTTGCAGCCCCTCTACCAGGGAGCGAATGGCGGGTAAGCTACCGGCATCAATATCCTTGATGTTTTTGACGATGATGAAAAGTTTATTACCAGCAAACGTCTCCTGCGTGAAATCGCCCTCGTCGTTCCAGATACGGTAATCGGTTATCTTGGGTTTGGCTCCGGGATTAACTAAAACCATTTCCTTGAAGGTATAGCTCTGATCGGACGGGTACTGTTCGAACTCCGTTGTTTTCCCACCTTTTTCCATCAGGTACTTATAGCGTAACGGTTCCGATGGCTTCATCTGAGCCGGAATGTTCTTGCCGACAGCATAAGGCAACATGTCGATAGGCGGCAAAAACTGAACGGCATAGATACCCAGCCCCAGCGTAAGAACAATCGTCAGGCCAACCAGCCAACCCGTATTTCGGGAACGAAGACGGTTTCGGTGACCAATGATAAACAGAATCAACACCATCAGGACAATGTCTTTCCCGAACGACGTCCAGGGCTTGAGCTTAATGGCATCGCCAAAACACCCGCAGTCAGTCACCCGGTCAAAGTAGGCAGAATAGAACGTCAGGAACGTGAAGAACGTAATCAGGAAAAACAGAAGCCAAACTGTCACTTTGGGCTTATAAGAGGCCAGCAGGGCCACCCCCAGAATGATTTCGGCCGCGCAAAACAGCACCGACATCGCCAGCGTGAAGGGCACCAGTGCCATGAAGAAGTCGTGCATAAACGGCAAATCCTGCGCGAACACTTCGAAGTATTCTTCAAACTTAATCTGTGTGCCTACGGGGTCATTGAGTTTGATAAGCCCGGAAAAAATAAACACGATACCGACCAGAATCCGGGCGATACGGGCGGCAATCAGCATGGGTGGTGTGCCGGTCTTGACTTTAGGTTGCGCTGTTGTTGGGTTCATATTTTTTTGACAGGATTACAGCCGGGCCAGCGTTTGGATTAAACAGGGTGAGTACGCAAAAAATCCTGTTTAATCCTGTCTATTTGTTGTTCAGTTTAATCAGACAGAAAACGGCGTAATTGATCATATCCATATAGTTGGCCTCAACGCCTTCCGACACTAGGGTGTTACCCTGATTATCTTCGATCTGCTTAGTACGCAGAAGTTTCATCAGGATAATGTCAGTCATTGAGCTTACCCGCATATCGCGCCAGGCTTCGCCATAATCATGATTCTTGGCAAACAACAAATCAATAACCCGACCTATTTCAGCATCGTACAGCGTTTCGAGTTGAGGAGTGGGAATGTCGTTTCCAACCGGCGTGGATGTGTTGTTCGCCAGTTGAATCTGAATCAGGGCCATCACGCAATAATTGATGATCCCCACAAACTCAGGCTCAATACCCTCGCCAACCCGGCTGATGCCCGTTTCCTGCAAGGTTCGGATGCGTTGCGCTTTGATAAAGATCTGATCGGTAATACTCGGCAGGCGCAGAATTCGCCAGGCGGTACCGTAGTCCTGGTTTTTTTTCAAAAATAACTCTTTGCAGCGTTGGATAACCTGCCGATAGTCGGATTCGGTAGTTTGCACGGTTTTCGGTTTACAGTATTCGGTTTACCTTCGTTTATGGATTCGTTTACCATGAATCGAAAACGGTAAACTGACTACTCACTTTATGCCGAAAGTTACGAAAAAAACGCTGAACTGCCGGGGGCGACTAGTCGATTTGGCCCAGCCCGCGGTCATGGGAATCCTCAACATTACTCCCGATTCGTTCTTTGCGGATAGCCGCGTATCACTCGACAGTACGGTTGCCACGGCAGAACGGATGCTACAGGATGGGGCCACGTTTCTGGATATTGGCGGTTACTCGACCCGGCCCGGCGCGGCAGAAGTCAGCCCGTCGGAGGAAGCCGATCGGGTATTACCAGTCGTTACCGCCATTCTGGACGCTTTTCCCAACGCACTGCTTTCGATCGACACGTTCAGAGCGTCGGTAGCGCGGCAGGCGGTTGCAGCGGGGGCGGCTCTGGTAAACGACATTGCAGGCGGCACACTGGACCCCGCCATGTTTGGCACGGTGGCCGAATTGGGCATTCCTTATATACTGATGCACACGCGCGGCACGCCCCAAACCATGCAGGCGATGGCCACGTACGACAATGTAACGACCGAAGTCATCGACGAATTGGCCCTTCGCCTTGCCGAACTCCGATCGCTGGGCCATAAGGACATAATTCTGGACCCAGGATTTGGGTTTGCCAAGACGCCCGATCAAAATTTTGAACTCCTGCATCATCTGGACGATTTCAGTCTATTTGATGAGCCGATACTGGTGGGAATTTCACGCAAAACGACGATCTGGAAAACCTTGGCAATCAAGCCTGAAGACGCGCTGAATGGCACGACTGTGCTGAACACAGTAGCCCTACTGAAAGGAGCCTCAATACTGCGGGTTCACGATGTTCGGGAAGCAGTCGAAGCAGTAAAACTCACGCAGCGATTAACTTTTTTTTAACATTTGCTTGCATTAATAAAAGCAAAGTTCTACTTTTGCATTCCCAAACGACGAACAGCTGGTTTGTTGACCGGGAAAAACGATTTGGTAGCTCAGCTGGTAGAGCAATACACTTTTAATGTATGGGTCCTGGGTTCGAATCCCAGCCGGATCACAAAGACGAAAGCCGCTCAACCGAGCGGCTTTTTTTATGCCCTCCCGGTTAGGCTTTCTGCCTGTTTTTTTGTTTATTGTCATTCATCACTGGCCCGGCTACCCGATGCGGCCGACCCGGAGTAATCCAAACACGATATCCGTGCTACTTAAAAACGGTACTGCAGACGTCGTGTGAGTTGTTAAGGTAAAAATAGCCATGCGATCAAGCCATTATGCTGTCTTTTTCTGGCATATGTGCGGTAAAGATTGCGTCAAAGCGAGTAACCTAATAAAGTAGTTGTTGCCCCTTAGCCTTAACAAACTTGAAATTATGTTTGCAACAATTGATATATTTCAAGAACAATTATGATCAAATTCATAATTAAGACCGTTTACTATTAAATTCCGGCAAAAGCGATTTTTGCCAAATTTTTTTAGTAGTATATTGCATGACTTTGTCACAAACGCCCGTCAGCCCGGCTAACATCCTCTGATTTAACTTACCCGTCGGGCTACTCTTTAATTTAGAATTTCTTAATAATCGTCCCTGTTTTTTACGATTCTGTCAATCAGAACGGAGAATAGTGACCTTACCCAACACTGTTACGACCATGTCTGATCAGGTTGACCAAACGGCGGGACTCTACCGCCCCGAGTTTGAACACGACAATTGCGGTATCGGCTTTGTAGCCCACATCAAAGGCCGCAAGTCTCACAAAATTGTGTCGGATGCCCTTCAGATGCTTCGGCGTATGGAGCACAGAGGTGCTGTTGGTTCCGAGCCGAATTCTGGCGACGGCGCTGGCCTGCTGATTCAAATTCCGCACGAGTTTTTCATCGACGAAACCCGCAAGCTGGGCGTCCACCTGCCGCCCGCCCTTGAATATGGCGTGGGTATGGTCTATTTCCCGAAAGACGTCTGGCTCCGCGAGGAATGCCGGGCTGTGCTGAACCGGAAAATGAAAATGCTTGGTCTGGAGCTTCTTTGCTACCGGATCGTGCCCGTCAACAACAGTGATCTGGGGAACGGGTCCCGTTCGGCAGAACCACAGATGGAACAGGTGTTTATTAAACGCCCGGCCGACATTACCAATGCCGAAGATTTCGAGCGTAAGCTGTATATTCTTCGCAACTACAGTACCCGCATTATCAATGAGACGATTGCGGGTGTCGATACGTTCTACTTCTCGTCGCTTTCGTGCCGCACCATTACGTATAAAGGTCAGCTAACGACACTCCAACTGGAGCCCTATTTCCCGGATCTTCAGAATGAAGAGGTTGTTTCGGCACTGGGCGTTGTCCACTCGCGCTTTTCGACCAACACGTTCCCATCCTGGAAGCTGGCGCAGCCATTCCGGTATATCGCCCACAATGGTGAAATTAACACCGTACGTGGTAACGTGAACTGGATGAAAGCCGCTGAAGGTCTTCTCGAATCGGCCAAGTTTACCAAGGACGAGATGGACATGCTGTTGCCCATTTGCGACCAGCGTCAGTCCGACTCGGCCAACCTCGACAATGCGATCGAGCTTCTTGTCATGAGCGGACGGTCATTGCCGCACGTGATGATGATGCTCGTTCCCGAGGCCTGGGATGGCAACGACCACATGGATCCCGTTCGGAAAGCGTTCTACGAATTCCACGCAGCGCTCATTGAGCCCTGGGATGGTCCGGCGTCGATTTCCTTCACGGATGGCCGTATCGTTGGCGCAACCCTCGACCGGAATGGCCTTCGTCCATCACGCTTCTGGGTAACGAATGACGACATCGTTATTATGGCCTCTGAAGTGGGTGTCTTGGATATCGACCCGGCCAAGGTGGTATCGAAAGGTCGTCTGCAACCCGGCAAAATGTTCCTGGTTGATATGGAGCAGGGGCGAATTGTATCAGACGAAGAAATAAAAGAGGAAATATCGTCCCGTAAGCCCTACCAGTCGTGGCTGGACGACAATAAAGTCCGGATTCAGGATCTGGAGTCACCCATACGGACGTACAGTAATTACGATCCGGCCAAGCTATTGCGGATGCAACAGGCTTTTGGGTTTACGTCAGAAGACCTGCGGATGATTCTGGCGCCGATGGTCGAGACAGGCAAAGAAGCGCTGGGTTCTATGGGCACCGATGTACCGCTGGCGGTATTATCGGAACAGAGCCAGCACATGAGCCATTACTTCAAGCAGTTGTTCGCCCAGGTGACCAACCCGCCAATCGACTCCATCCGCGAGCGGTCGATTATGTCATTGATTTCGTTTGTTGGGGCCACGTATAACCTTTTGAGCGAGTCGCCCAAGCATTGTCGTCAGGTCGAGCTGGATCAACCCGTACTGACAACGAAAGAGTTTGACAAACTTCGCTTTATTGATAAACCTAATTTCCAGGCCAAAACCATTAACTGCCTGTTTACGGCGGATGGTGACGGCAAATCGCTGGAACGGGCGCTGGACCGCATTTGCCGGTACGCCGAAGATGCCATCCAGGACGGGTACTCGATTCTGGTCCTATCAGACCGGGCGATCGACTCCAGTCATGCGCCGATTCCGTCGCTATTGTCTACGTCAGCGATTCACCACTACCTCATCCGTCAGGGATTACGGGGTAAAGTTGGTATCGTCGTTGAAGCGGGCGATGTTTGGGAAACCCACCATGTGGCCACGCTTATTGGCTATGGGGCATCGGGCGTGAACCCGTACATGGCCTTCGAAACGATTGCCAATATGAAAGAAAAAGGGCTGTTACAAATCGATTACGATCTCGACAAGCTCTACAAGAATTACATTAAAGCAGTGAACGGCGAACTACTCAAGATCTTCTCGAAGATGGGGATCTCCACGCTGCAATCGTACCAGGGCGCCATGATTTTTGAGTGCCTCGGGTTAAACGAAGACGTTGTTAGCCGGTACTTTACGGGTACGGTATCGCGCATCGGCGGGATGGGTCTGGATGAAATTGCCCGCGAAATTCTGGTTCGTCATGGTGTGGCTTTCCCGGATATGCCGGTGTCAGCACCCCGTCTGGAAGTAGGGGGTATTTATCAGTGGAAACAACGGGGCGAAAAGCACATTTTCAACCCGGACACCATCCACCTGCTTCAGCAGTCTACGCAGAAGAACGACTATTCGCTGTTCAAAAAATACTCTAAACTGATTGATGATCAGTCGCAGAAAGCAATCACACTGCGCGGTCTGCTGAAGTTCAAGAAGGGTGCCTCCGTTCCTCTGGAGGAAGTGGAGTCCATCGAGAACATCTTCAAACGCTTTGCCACGGGTGCTATGTCCTTTGGATCTATTTCGTGGGAAGCGCACACAACCCTGGCCATTGCCATGAACCGCATTGGGGGCAAGAGCAATTCGGGTGAGGGTGGCGAAGATGAACTACGCTATACGCCCCTGGCTAATGGCGACAGCATGAATTCGGGCATCAAGCAGATTGCTTCGGGACGGTTTGGCGTAACGAGTTATTACCTGACCAACGCGCGTGAGTTGCAGATTAAAATGGCGCAGGGAGCCAAGCCCGGCGAAGGAGGGCAGTTGCCCGGCTTTAAGGTCGATGACTGGATCGGCCGGACCCGCCACTCCACACCCGGTGTTGGCTTGATTTCGCCCCCTCCTCACCACGACATTTATTCGATTGAGGATTTAGCGCAGCTTATTTCCGATCTTAAAAATGCCAACCGGGCCGCCCGCATCAGTGTCAAACTGGTATCAGAAGCAGGCGTTGGTACCATTGCCGCCGGGGTTGCCAAAGCCCATGCCGACCACATCCTGATCTCGGGTCATGATGGCGGAACGGGAGCTTCTCCCCTATCGTCGATCCGTCACGCGGGTCTACCCTGGGAACTGGGTCTGGCCGAAGCACACCAGACATTGGTTCGGAACAAACTACGCGGTCGTGTTACAGTGCAGGCCGATGGGCAGATGCGCACGGGCCGTGACCTGGCGATTGCGGCTCTGCTCGGAGCCGAAGAATTTGGCGTGGCCACGGCTGCCCTGGTCGCAACGGGTTGCATCATGATGCGCAAATGTCACCTGAACACCTGTCCGGTGGGGGTAGCAACGCAGAACAAGGAACTGCGCGCGCTCTTCACGGGCAAGCCCGAGCACGTGGTTAATATGTTCACCTTCCTGGCGATGGAACTGCGCGAGATCATGGCCGAACTCGGCTTCCGCACCATCAACGAAATGGTGGGCCAGGCACAGATGCTTGAGACGCGCGAAAACCTGCCGCACTGGAAATACAAAAAAGTAAACCTCAATGCGCTACTGTATAAAGAACCGACTAACCTCGATGTAGCGCTTTACAAGCAGGAAGAACAGAACCACTATCTGGACGACGTCCTCGACCGGAAACTGATTGAGGTGGCCCAACCGGCGCTGGCCTCGGCCGAATCAGTTTATGGTGAGTTCACGGTACAAAACATCGACCGGAGCATTGGCACGATGTTGTCCAACGAAATCTCGAAAGTATACGGTGGCCCTGGCTTACCCGACAGCACGATACACATTAAACTGCGCGGAACCGCTGGACAAAGTTTTGGTGCTTTTGCAACGGCAGGTATTAAACTGGAGTTGGAAGGCGACGCCAATGACTATTTCGGCAAGGGCCTTTGTGGTGCCCAACTGATTGTCTACCCCGATCGGGCAGCCCAGTTTAAGCCGGAAGAAAACAGTATTGTTGGCAACGTTACGTTCTACGGAGCCACATCGGGTGAAGCATTCATCCGGGGGATGGCGGGGGAACGGTTCTGCGTGCGGAACTCCGGTGCCAAGGTTGTTGTGGAAGGCGTGGGCGACCACGGTCTCGAGTACATGACGGGTGGCCTGGCTATCATTCTGGGTCAAACAGGTGGCAACTTTGCCGCTGGCATGTCGGGTGGTGTGGCCTACGTTTACGATCAGAATGGCACATTCGCATCCAAGGTTAACCCCGAAATGGTGAATCTGGAGTCGCTTACGGACGAAGACCAAGGCATCATCCGCGAATACGTCGAGAAGCATTTCCAGTATACAACCAGCAATGTTGCACTCACCCTGCTTGAGAACTGGAACGAGCAGATTCATCGGTTCGTGAAAGTAATGCCCGGCGATTTCAGCAAGGCACTGGCTGGACGAGGCATCTCGCTGGCCGATCAGATTCGCGACAAAAACATTGTTTATCAGGACATAACAGTTGATGTGACGCACGGGTAACGGCGAAGTAGTACTATGGGAAAACCTACCGGATTTTTAGAATTTACGCGCGAACTACCAAAAAAGCGCGACCCGCAGCAGCGGATTCATGACTATAAGGAAATTGAGGTTCAGTTTTCGGAACAGGACTCGCAGCGTCAGGCCGCGCGTTGTATGGACTGCGGTACTCCTTTCTGTCACAGTGGTTGCCCGCTAGGCAATATCATTCCTGAGTTCAACGACGCCGTATACGAACAAAACTGGGCTTACGCGTACGAGATCCTGGCAACGACCAACAACTTTCCGGAGTTTACGGGCCGTATTTGTCCGGCTCCCTGCGAATCATCGTGCGTATTGGGGATCAATAAGCCACCCGTTGCCATCGAATTTATTGAGAAATCGATTGCCGAGATAGCTTTCGAACGCGGCTACGTTACACCCAAGCCCCCCAAAGAGCGGACGGGCAAACAGATCGCGGTAGTGGGTTCCGGACCAGCCGGTCTGGCGGCTGCCTCTCAGTTGAACAAGGCCGGTCATACGGTAACCGTTTTTGAACGGGCCGACCAGCTTGGTGGCTTGCTGCGTTACGGTATTCCTGATTTCAAACTGGAGAAATGGACCATTGATCGTCGGTTGGCGGTTATGGAAGCGGAGGGCGTTACGTTCAAAACCGGCGTTAATGTTGGGGTTCATCTGAAAGCCAATGACTTATTGGATCAGTTCGATTTGATCATGCTGACAGGTGGTTCAACCGTACCCCGCGACCTGCCAATTCCCGGCCGCGATCTGAAAGGAATCTACCCGGCTATGGAATTTCTCAGTCAGCAGAACAAGCGCAATGCGAACCTGCCGGTTGAGGTCGATCACCAGGGTCAGAAATACAGCGATGGCGAATTACTGGCGACGGGCAAAAACGTTGTTGTTATCGGTGGTGGCGATACAGGGTCGGATTGCGTTGGTACATCCAACCGGCACGGCGCGACCAGTGTAACGCAGATCGAGTTGATGCCAATGCCTCCTAAAGATCGGGCAGAAAACACTCCCTGGCCCAACTGGCCAATGATGCTCCGCACCAGTACCTCGCACGAGGAGGGCTGCGATCGTCACTGGTCGATTAATACAAAAGAATTTATCGGTGATGAGCAGGGGAACCTGCAGGCCCTGCGTATTGTCGATCTGACCTGGAAAAACGAAAACGGGCGGATGCAAATGGTCGAGTTACCCGGCTCGGAGCGCGAAGTTCCCTGCGAACTGGCCCTCCTGGCGGCAGGCTTCCTTCACCCGCAGCACAATGGGCTGCTGGACAACCTGGGACTGGAATACGACGAGCGGGGCAATGTCAAAACTACGAACTACCAATCGACGACTAACCCAAACGTGTTCGTTGCGGGCGATATGCGTCGGGGTCAATCGCTGGTTGTATGGGCTATCTCGGAAGGCCGCGAAGCCGCCCGTGCCGCCGATTGCTACCTGATGGGTGAAACCCGGCTTGAAGCGAAAGCCGTATCAATGATTTCGGTCGATTAAAAAAATAAGCAACAAAAAAGCCGCTCCGAACATCGGAGCGGCTTTTTTGTTGCTTATCAGAGCGATACTAATTCTTCTTTCTCATCAAAAAAACAGAAGTTTTCCTTTATTTCATAAACCTCTTTGCCGAGGACAAGAACGTTGATAGGCTGGTCGAACTGGATTGTTTCAGATACATTGGTCCGGGGTTAGTGGTATGACGTTTAACCTTGACGAGAGTCTACACAAAAAAAATGATCTGGTTTCCAGCAAGGTTGTGTCTGCATGTATTCTTCCCTCTGTAAATAGAAACAAAAGACTCATCCATGAAAGGTAAGATCAGCGACACGCAACGACTGCTTCATATAAGGTTGTTCTATAGAAAAGTACGGCACGGGCCACCCCGACAATTCGTCTTCTAGCAAATATCCGTCTCGCAAACCCCCACCTATCTCGGTAAATGATGCGTTGATTTATAAGATAGCAATTTGAGATTAAGTAGAGAAATAATTTAGGTCACTCGGTTTAAATTCGTCGTCCGTCTCTTAAAACAGGCGTGGCTGTTGCACAACTCTACCTAGGGATTTAAGTGGCCTTTTCTGTATCTTGAGGTATGCAAGGCAGAAAAGAATATCTTGAAAAGCAAATCACTTGTTTTCAGCTGTCCAGCCGTGTCCCTAA